>NZ_JBALDG010000017.1:0-497 GCF_036917195.1 Nostoc sp. | reverse complement strand
TTATGAGCCAATTCATGAGCTGTCAAATGATCGTTGTCTGGTGAATTCCCCTTTCCGTAGAAAATATCATTACCAGAAGTGAATGCCTCTGCACCTATCTCCCTGTTCATTTGTACTGCTTCGGAACCTGTATGCACTCGCACGTCTGATAAATTAGCATTAAAACGAGGTTCCATGAAGGTTTTTACTTTCTCAGGCAAAGGGCTTCCCCCACCTTTAGCTTTGTTTAACCGACTCTCCAAATCACCAGTCTCCTGTGTGCGATGATCGCTCTGTGGCATTGCTTTATGTTGCACTAAAGGAGTTATCCCAGCAGCCAGAGGTTGAGAGCGTACTTGTTTTTGTGTCTCTGAAGTGACCATCTCTGGTTGCAGGGTTGATATAGACATAACTTGACTTGCAACTGCGTCAGCTTCTTGCTCGTACTTATCTCCAGGCTCCCCAATTGTCAGTTTTGCCTGAATGGGTTGTAGTCGTTTTGTTTTTGGCTGTGCCAT
>NZ_JBALDG010000016.1:0-77872 GCF_036917195.1 Nostoc sp. | reverse complement strand
ATTTAGCTCTTTGCTTCAGGCACTTATTCAATATAGCGAACCTCCTTAAGCTTGTCAACTATTTTTCCAAAAATATTTTGGACTACTTTTGAGTCAATATCAAAGCCTTAGAGAGTAAGGACTTTAGGCTATAGTATTCCTGGAAGTCACTAAGGAAGCAATAAAGTTGTGATGAATTCTGCTGTTTTACCGCCCTGGCTAGTTTTAGATCCACTTTTGCGTGGCTGGTTGTTGGAGGATATTGGTAGAGGCGATCGCACAACAAATACGCTACTAGTAGAAGATGTGACGCTAGGCTCAGCTAAATGGATAGCTAAAGCTTCAGGGATAATTACTGGCTTAACAGTTGCAGCTAGGGTGTTTCAGATTTTGAATGAAAAAATCAGCTTTGTGGCGGTTGCAGCTGAAGGTGCATGGTGTGAGCAAGGACAGGTAGTAGCTGAAATTCATGGTTCGCTGGATGCGCTACTGATGGGGGAACGAGTTGCTCTGAATTTAGCTATGCGCCTGAGTGGGATTGCCACGCTGACTAATATATATGTAGAGAAAATTGCCGATTTACCTGCTCAGTTGGTGGATACGCGTAAAACTACACCAGGACTCAGACTGTTGGAAAAGTACGCGACTGCTGTGGGCGGGGCGATTAATCACCGCATGGGGTTGGATGATGCGGTGATGATTAAGGATAATCACATTGCGGTGGCTGGTGGAATTGGAGAAGCAGTTACCCGTATTCGTTCTCAGATACCTTATCCCTTGACAATAGAGGTAGAGACTGAAAGTTTAGAACAGGTGAAAGAAGCTTTGCAGCACAACGCTGACATTATTATGTTGGACAATATGCCTGTGGATATGATGAGTCAGGCGGTGCAGTTGATTCGCCAACAGGATAGCTTGGTGAAAATTGAAGCTTCGGGGAATGTGACTTTGGAAACTATTCGCGGTGTAGCAGAGGCGGGTGTTGACTATATTTCTACCAGTGCGCCGATTACTCAGTCGAAGTGGTTGGATTTGAGTATGAAGATTCTACTTTAAATAAATAAGGCGAATCATCTCACTGTAAAGTCGTTATAATTTCGCATTTTTGAAAGATCGAAGCCTAAAACGATGTCTTCCTTGGAGACACAGAGTTCAACCAATTAGTTTGCAATGACAATCTGAATCTGTGCATGAATGCGAAAAACCACATCTGTACCTGGCAAGGTAGAAAGATCAATATCTGGCGGAATTTAGTCATTGGGCTTTTCGATATGAAACACTGTAATATTTAGTGGTATAGTAACCGCCAGGTTGGTTAGGACGCTAAATTTCGGATATGCTCCATGGCTTGTGGCAGTGTTTCAAAATGCTCTAGTTGTTTGGGAATACGGCTTTTCACGACCAGCATTTTTCAATCCGGTTTAAGTCTGGTGAATAGGGTGGTAAGTACCACACCTCACAGCCTACAGCCCTAACCAGTTGCTCAATGCGTCCGCCTTTATCAAAGGTGGCATTGTCAATCACCAGTTTCTGCCCTGGTCTGAGGGTGGGAATCAAGCACGTTTCTTTCCCTCGTTTCAAATACCTCTCGATTGCAAGCTCCTTCAATCGTGAACGGGCAAAGAAAGGCAGCTGTTGTATACATGCAGAAATCATGTTGACTCGACCTGTTGTGCGACCCGACTTCAGGTCATGAAAGCGCTCTTTTTGAGGACTGTAACCATAACCATAGTCGTCTCGATGATCCAATACCTGACTCATCCGCGTGAACAATCTGTTCATTCTTAAGGGTGGCTAGCTGTTCGACAAAGGCTTGGCGTAATTGTTCATCTCTTTCACGGTAGCCGTAGGTCTTTTTTTTCGCCTAAACCCAATCTTCTTCAAGGCAGGTGATATTGTGCCAGCGCTGATCTCTCCATCCCACAACTCAGCCATCCCCACCTGGGTTTTGTCGCCATAGGTTTCGGCAAAGGCTCGAAACTTCTGCCAGTCAACGATCTTGTTATTCTTGCCCCGATTCACTTACTTTAGCTTGGAAGTCCCCTGTCTTAGCCTTACGTCGCAACCATAAATTAATGGTGTTGCGGCTAATGTTAAAATGTTCCCTGGCTTCACAACGCTTCATGCCATTGAGTTTGATCGCCTCAATGACTTTTTGGCGCAGGTCGTAGCTGTAGGGTTTGGGCATGACAGAAATAGGACGCAAAAGTGGAAGGGCTTTTCTATTCTATGTCCTAACCGTAATGGCGGCTACTATAACTCAAAAGTAGTGTTGTTTGGACATGAAAAAGCTCTAAACTCAGCCCTATAGCATTGACATACTTAAATTTTGTATGAGCAATTTCTCTAGTTTTTTTGGTGTTTAGGGAATGTTGCGATCGCATTCTGCTTTGAAGTCCCTAAGCTTGACTTTATCCATTTTTTGGAAACACCTACGCTGAAGGTGAAACCTTTGTGGGACAGTAGTTTTACTTTATAAAGTTCAACAATAACTAGTGACATGGAAAAGTTTATGCTAAAAAGCTAGGGTTTTTGCCAGATAAAGAAAACTTAGGTACTCATTTTGGATAAAGTCGAGCTTAGAGGATGTTTTAAGAGTCGTAAATTATACCAAAAAACCTATTTCCATTCCTCTCCTCGAAGTAGGAGAGGCTTTGAAACCCCCATTCCCTGATAAAGAAGGCTTGCTCAGAGGGTCAGGTTTCTGAGGTTTTGATGTTAGCAATAATACTTTGCAAACATCCTCTAAGCAATACTGCCCCGCTTTCTAGCTTCTTTGTAAGAAGTTCCGACATTTTTTAGACCAGCTTTAATCATTTGTTGTTCAAGGAGGGCAAAGAAACGCGCTTTATCGCCACCTTTTACTACTGCTTGATTATGGGCCTCTGCGATCGCTACAGGGTAGCCATATCCTTTTTGTACTTGTGCCAGCATTAATCCCAAAGCTTGGTCTAGCATGGTTACATTTTCCGCTACCCATGCCGGAACTTCGATCCGGGCGATTTCGGTGCCAACATGGACATAGCAAAAGTAAATGGTTTGATCACCGTAGAGTTCGAGAATGGGGGAATTACTGCGCCATAGGGTACTGCGTTGTCCTGGTTCGAGTCGGGTTGCCCAAATAGAAGTATCCCGCAACTGTTCAAAAACTTTACAAGCTACTTTTTCTAGCTGATTTGGGCAATAACTTTTACAGTCTGGTACTGGATGGGGACAAGCCAACAACCGTAAAAAGTTCATTGTTTCAATGCTGCGAGAGGCACTAAGATAGCCCATCAATGGAATTTGAGCATCACGCATCTGCTGCCAAGCTTCCAAGATGGGGGGTAAAATGCGATCGCGTGCATCAATTGGCAATTGTTCCAAAAACCAGTAAATTAACGAACCATCCACCATTGCCAATGCTGGTGCTTCCCCCTTTGCTGCACATGCAAGTTCTGCCAACACCGTTGTTTCTGAAGCAGTGCGGCGAAAACTCATCCATTCCTCAGTTCTAATTCCCCATTGCCGAGAAGTGTATAAATCTTCCGGACGATAAAATACCTCTGGCAAACTATCGAGTAATGGATGGCGGTTTTGTCCGTAGTGTAAGACTACTCTGCCGATATTCAGGAGATAACAGTAAGCAATTTCGTGATGATTAGGGGCAATTTGCGAACCATCAGTAGCGACGACAGTATGAATTTTTGGAGGAACTGGGATATCAATGTAAGTTTCTAGCGGCTCAATTGGGGTAGCATTAGCAAAGAGAATGCGATCGCGCCATTTTTCCTGGCGATCAATTAAATCTTGTTGAAACTCGTAAGCATTTTTGAGATGTTGTTGCGCCAATTCTAAACGCTGGCGACTGGCAGTAGCTTCTAAGGTAAGATGCTGACTTAAACCCTGCATTTGTCGCGCCAGTTTTGTCAGATCAAGCATAAAGGTAAGTGCTGAATTAGGAGTCATTCAATTTTAGATTTTTAATTTGGGATTTTAGATTAAAGGAGAAATCTAAAATCTAAAATCTCAAATTTGCAGAGTTAAGAGTTTTTCTAATTTCTTATTATTTACTTATATTTTTAAAATATCTCAATGTTTTTGTTACAATTAGTGAAATTTATTCCTAAAAATACCACTATGGCTTTATATGCTGAATTACATAGGCACTTGGGCGGTTCAGTCGTACCCCGAGTTTTATGGGGATATTTCGAGCGACATTCTTCGGAGTTGATGTCCCGCTTTACTGACTATTCAGAATTTGAAGATTTTTACACTCGCCCACGCAACACCCTAGATGAGTATCTAGAATTACACACCCTGGTAGAAAGCGTGCAAACTGTGGAGACTTTGCCTTACTTTATCTATCGCTTGGTGCGGGGTGCTTACATTTTTGAAAATTTGGCTTATCTGGAACTGCGCTATACTCCTTATTTGCGGACACCTGAGCATCTGAATCAATCACAGAGAATTGACAAGATGGCAGAAATTGTGCAAGTAGTAAGACTTGCCAGCCACCAGCCAGAATATCCGATTGTTACTAGCCAAATTCTCTGTATGCACACGCGCCTACCCTATGAGGTGAACAAGGCGATTATTGATTTGGCAGCGCAAAATAAACAGTATGTCTGTGCAGTAGATGTAGCGGGGGGTGATAGCTATTATGCTGATCGCTTAGAAGAATGGATTAGCTTATATAATTATGCGCGATCGCTGGGCGTTAACACCACGGGACATCTATATGAAACCACTGCTGGTTGTTACCCAGAACTGTTACCTTATCTGATGCGAATCGGTCACGGCATCCAAATTCCCCTACTGTATCCAGAGTTACTTAATGATGTAGCTAGACGCGGACAGTGTTTAGAGGTTTGTCCCACAACTTACCTGAAAACTGGTACTTTGCAAGATATACGTCAACTCAAATTAGTTTTTGACCGTTGTTTTGATGCTGGGGTCGATATCGCTATCTGTACTGATAATGCTGGGTTGCACAATATGCGTTTGCCATTTGAATATGAAAATCTCTTGACTTACGACATTATTAGTTTTGAACAACTACAAGCTTGTCAAGATGCAGCTTTCTGTCATGCTTTTGCTTGGCCTTATAGTCAACGTCCTGCATCCCTTTTGAATGGATTGCTGAAACCTGAAGCACCTAAAGTTTTGGCAATGAGAGATACTAATTAACCACTACCTAGAGATAAACAGAAAGTAAGGTAATTTAATGTTAATTAATGTTGCAATCAGTGCCTTTTTGTGATCCCATAAAAAAAGCTGTAATGCACAAGAGATATCTTGCAAAAGTCAATGTTTTAAAGATTAAACCACAGGTACACACAGATAATTTATCGGTGTTTATTTGTGGTTAATTTTTCGCTGATGTTGTCGCGAAAAAACTATTTAGCCGCGTTCGCACTATTAAATAGGTGATTTATACCCCGAATTTTTAGTACTTCACTTTGGAGCGTTGCTCGCGACTGAAGCTTGGAGCCTCGATACTAGTACAGCTTAGTGGAAGTAAGCAGACCATTAAAAGCTACTAAAATTTGGTTAATCGTAAGGCTTAAAAATGGTATGTATATTTACGCCGCATGGTATTAGTAATTAGCGGCGCGAGTCTAGAAGCCATAACCTCTATACTATATTGTTCTACACATCTTTGTCTGGCTTCAATACCTCGCTGGTTTGCTGACTCGAAATTCTCAAATATCAATCGAATTTGTTTAACAATTTGTTCAGGACAAGAAGGCTCAACTAAATAACCAGTATCACCTAAAATTTCGGGAATATCTCCAACGCGCGTTGATAATACAGGTTTAGCCATTGCCATTCCATCAGTCAACTTCAAAGGAAATTGAGCGCGAGTTTCTGGAGTATCTCGCTGGGGAACGACAATAATGTGAGCAGCAGCAACAATATCTGGCATGGCATCAGCTGGATAGTTTGGTAGTTTGATAATCCAGCGCCCCCAACGTTGTTGAAGTTGTTGATCATAATTATCGTAAGGACTGCCACCTACAATCACTAATCTTAAGTCTGGCTGATTAATTTTATCTAGCGCTATGAGAACATCTTCTAAACCTTTATAAGGTCTAGGTGCGCCAGGAAACATTAAAATTCGGTATTCAGATAAACCATAGCGACTTCTACTGGAATCAGGATTATATCGAGCCGGGTCAAATAAGGAGGTATCCTTGCCATTAGGAATTAATATACCACCAAAACGCTGCTGCAAAAATTTAGTATGCACCGTCACAGCATCTGCATGATTTATGAAACTTTCCATCCATTTAACGTACAAAGGATGATATGGACTCCTGAGTGCGCCGTTTGATTTCAATAAATCCCTAGCTAATTGTTTTAGTGTTGGACAATAACGCCAGTTATCACCACCATGCCAGCTAAGTTCCCAATCATCTATGTCTAAAATCACTGGTTTTCTGCTGCATAAGCTCTTTAACAGTGCTACTCCAAAACTAGCTATCTGTGGTTTAATTGCATAAATTATATCTCCATCAATATGTTTTAAAAGTTTGTTGACTGCCTGAAAAAACTTCGGGTAATTTTCACCTTTTATAGCGAAAATTTTAGTATCAGATGGAATAGCAGCATATATATCTTTGTTAAATAAAAATCCTAATATTTCTACTTCATAACCCAGCTTTTGGAATGCTGATTTTAACAAATATGCCCGAATAAAACCATCATTAGTAGATAAGTTCCATACAAGTAGCGATATCTTTAACTTAGTTTTCATTTTAATGAGACACTCCTTTCTAATTGGCAAGCAAAGACGCTTTCTGTAAAAACTTAATTTTTTACCTATAGTAAAAAGCAAAATCCTTTAATATCGGAACTCGCAACCAGACTAAAAAATAGAGATATCTCACGAACTTACCGATGCGGTTGGAAATTTTTTCAAGGAGTGAACGCTGTGGGAATACCTTCTGTTTGTAATTCTCGAAATAGGCTTCCGGTTAAGGATGAAAATTTTTCTAAATCTGCTGCTAAATCAACTAAGACTTGATCATATAAGTAAATTCTTATTAGAGGATGTTTTAAAAATATTTGGCTGTGATTTTAAGCACTTCCTTATCCTCCCTAACCCCCCAAAAAAGGGGGTAACCTGAATCAAAGTCCCCATTTTTAAGGAGTATTTAGGAGGATACAGAACGTTTTTATACCGACAATAGCACTTTTAAAACATCTTCTTAAATGTATTTATCAGTTTTTTATTTCAAAGAAAAATAGACCATTAAATACCGGAAACTTTTGTTATTGTACAGTAAAATCTTTAGGTTTTATCTTGGGATCGCTTTTTGCAAATATTTTTACAAATCACCCCAATCCAAATTCAGGAAGGGTCAAGCATTTAACTTTGTACATTTTTCAGTATGTTTGATATGACGATAGTTGTAAAACCTGGTTGACGCCATTGCAAACGGGCCTTGAAATCATGACATCAGCAACTAAATTATTACTCATAAGCTTTTCTCGCTGAGAATGCCAAAAGCAATTTACCAAAAATCGCCTTTTAATTGAGTTTTATTGGCAATTCATCAAAATTTCTTGTAAATTCGCCTCTTCATCTCCCTCAACTTCTTCATCTCCCCCACTTCCCCTGCACCCAGAAGCTATAAACTATAATTTATGGCATCTACTATTCAAGCTCTACCAACAGAAGTCGTATATCTCATTACAGCTGGTGAGGTAATCGACTCTTTAGCTTCTGTGGTGCGGGAATTAATAGAAAATTCCCTAGACGCAGGTGCAACCCGAATTGTGGTTTCTCTCTGGCCGCAGCAATGGCGAATTCGTGTGGCAGATAATGGTTGTGGAATGAACCTAGATGATTTGCAACAAGCAGCCACAGCCCATAGCACCAGTAAAATTCGCTCTAGTGCCGATTTATGGAAAATTAACAGTTTAGGGTTTCGTGGTGAGGCGTTACACAGTTTAACGACTCTGGCAAATTTGGAAATTTTAAGTCGGACTGTGGGTGGAAAATTAGGATGGCGGATTAGCTATGGCAATGGCGGGGAAGTTGTGCAAGTTGAAGTAACTGCGATCGCACCTGGTACAGTGGTTACAGTTTCTCATCTTTTCGCTAATTGCTCATCTCGTCGTCAGGGATTGCCAACAGCAGCACAGCAAATGAAAGCTGTGCAAGCGACAATTCACCAAATCGCCCTATGTCATCCCCACGTTACCTGGCAGATTTGGCAAAATGACCGTCAATGGTTCACCATCTGTCCGGCTGCTACAACTGGGCAACTGCTACCGCAGATTTTACCGCAGGTGCGCCAAGGTGATTTGCAAGAAGTGAAATTAGAACTCCCCAACCCGCCAAACTCCTCACTCCTAACTCTTCACTCCTGTACAGACGCGATTAATCGCGTCTCTCCTCGCTACTCACTAAACTTAGTGGTAGGATTACCTGATCGCTGTCATCGTCATCGTCCAGATTGGGTACGTGTAGCCATTAACGGACGGATGATTAAGACACCGGAACTAGAGCAAACGATATTATCTGCATTTCACAGAACATTACCACGCGATCGCTATCCAATTTGTTTCTTACATCTTGCCATTTCTCCCGATCAAATTAACTGGAATCGCAATCCAGCAAAAACAGAAATTTATCTTAACGAAATCATTTATTGGCAAGAGCAAATTACCCAAGCAATTAACCAAGCACTCAGCATCTCTTCTACCAATCTCAAAGAAGCTGTTCACACAACACGAGTTAGTAAATTACTCAAAGCCGCAGAAGCCAAAGGCGGCTACAATTTCAATCCTCAAAATCCCAACAAAGATTACAAAAATCCTAACTCCTTGAAGGCTGTCGCTCAAGTTAGCAACACTTATATTGTGGCAGAACATCCAGGTGGTATGTGGTTAGTAGAACAGCACATTGCCCATGAACGAGTTTTGTATGAGCAATTGTGTGATAATTGGCTACTAGTTTCCGTCGAACCGGCAATCATTCTTTATCAATTGTCGCCAGCGCAAGTATCGCAACTGCAACGCATCGGTTTAGAAATAGAACCCTTTGGCGAACAACTTTGGGCAGTCCGTAACATACCCGCACCTTTACAGCAGCGAGACGACTGTGCAGAAGCAATTTTAGAACTTAGTTGGGGAGGCGACTTACAAACAGCCCAAGTAGCTGTCGCCTGTCGCAGTGCCATTCGTAACGGTACACCTATGAATCAACAAGAAATGCAAACACTTTTAGATAATTGGCAACGCACTCGCAACCCTCGCACCTGTCCCCACGGACGCCCAATTTATCTATCCTTAGAAGAATCAGCTTTAGCCCGGTTTTTCAGGCGTAATTGGGTAATTGGTAAAAGTCATGGAATTTAATATTTTTGGTGACAGATTACAAGAGGTGTAAAAATTGTAGATTAACTAATTATTTGTCACTGTTAACAGATTAATGTCATTTTTAACAAATTAATGTCCATTAGGCATTCTGGGTCAGCCATATCAAAGATGTTTAAGTTTTACTGGCACACTGAATATCATCCGTCGCGCTGTTCCCAAATTTCAGCGGCTCCAACTGGAAGAATTTCCTTCTTTTTCACCTGGCTTGTAAGAGAAATTTTGGATGAGCAGATCCCAGAACCTGAAGGTAGAAGTAACCTCCGTGTAGTTAAAAAACTAGAGCTAAATTTCCCTCCAAAAAACCAATACATAAAAACCAACGAGTCAAACTAGAAACACTTACTTTTTCTATCCTCAATACTGCTTAGACCTTAACCAAACCGTATTGTAGCCAATGTCTTACTATTCTACAATTGTGAAGCCAGGATGTGCTCCATGATCGCTATCCAGGCTCCAGATGAACTCAATCAAGAGTGGACACACACTGTCATGACGACTTATAATCACGCCACCATACGGGGCCAAAAGCTTTTCTATCGCGAGGCGGGTTCTAAGAACGCGTCAACCATCGTGCTCCTGCATGGCTTCCCCAGCTCTTCGCATATGTTCCGGGATCTGATTCCGCAACTAGCAGATCGGTTCCATGTGATTGCACCAGACTATGTGGGTTTCGGCTACAGTGATGCGCCGAGTACGAATGACTTTGAATACACGTTCGACAATCTCGCGGCTCACGTAGAGGAACTGCTCTTCGGCGTTCTAGGTCTGAAGACATTCAGCATCTATGTGCAGGACTACGGGGCACCGGTAGGCTACCGAATCGCTTCAAGACACCAGGAAGCGATCGAGGGCATTGTCGTTCAGAACGGCAATGCATATGTAGAGGGTCTCAGCGCAACCTTTGACCCGATGAAGCCGTTCTGGGCCAATCGTAATTCTGAGACAGAAAAGCCAGTCCGGGGATTGCTCACCAAGGAAACCACTATTTTCCAATACACGCACGGGGTCACAGATCCCAAACGAATCAATCCTGATTCCTATACGGTCGATCAAGTTTTTCTAGATCGTTCCGGTAATGACGCCATCCAGCTCAACCTGCTTCATAACTACCAATCGAACGTTGCGCTCTATGACAGCTGGCACGAGTACTTCCGCAACCGACAACCGCGAATGCTGATAGTTTGGGGAAAAAATGATCCTATCTTTACTGTCGAAGGAGCCCAAGCGTACAAAAGGGATATCCCGGCAGCAGAGTTGCACCTCTTGGACACCGGTCACTTCGCGCTCGAAGACTCCAGCGAGTTCATTGCGGATCGCATTCGGGAGTTTCTCGGCTAAGGGTCACACCTGTTGCGTTCTAAGGGACTTCCAGAAATTAAAATATACAGTTTAAAAGAATGATAATCATTCCAAGATGCAATATTGCATCTTTTGGGTATGGAAAGAAATTAAAAAAATTTTGAAATGGGAATATTTTCAGACATTAGATGAGTTAGATAAGCTGTTTGGAAACAGTTAGATAAATTAACTGCTCTTAAATCTATTGCTGGCTGGAATTTTATTTTGGAGGCATTATTTGTATCAGGATTTTCGTGAAATGGTATTACAAACATCTGGGCAATGACAAGCCCTTTTAGGGTGAAAGCATCAAGAGATTATTACAACATATTTAATATATTAAAGCCAAGCAGAGAAATCTTTGGCAAATTGAGACAATGATAACAACTGAATTCGCGGATCATTTTGGGCAGCTTCCCTATCTGCTTGGGTATTATAGCCCCAGTCTGCAAGAAACAGTTTCACATCTTCAAGGTCTATTTGCTGTTGAACTAACTGCAATGTCTTGAGTCTATCTTCTACAAACCACAGACTAACTAGCTTGTCTTTTTCTGCCTGCTTTAATTCTTGTATAATTTCGTATTTGGGACGCTTGACTTCTTTCCCAAAAATTGCTGGTGCTGGTAAATTTACTCCTTCTTGTTGCAACAACTGCTGTACAAAACGCCCTTCTTTAGTTGTCACAATGTATAGTTTAACTCCACTGTCAAGAGTTAATTTTAGTTTTTCTACTACACCTGGGTAAAATCTATGCAGACTTAGCCAACCGTCTAAATCAGTGGTAATCCATTCATCCCGTTGGTTATCTAGTTTTGCACCAATTTCTCTTGCTTGTAGCTTGTCATTTAACAAAAGTTTCGGGGCGATGATTACCCATTCATGAAGAATTTTCTCATCAGGAATTCTATCTACCAACGCTTTGATTAAAACGGGCAATTCCCAACCCGTTTCAATTACAGGTCGCAGGCGATAGAATCTCAAAGCTAAATCATCTGGTGGTGTGTCGTTAGCAGGCGACCAAATTTGACAGTAGGTGCGCCACGCTACCTCGAAATATTCAATTAGTCCGTCACAAATCACTCCATCAAAGTCCAAGGCTAAAATTGTAGGACTACTTGCGGTCATTGTTTTGAGGATGAAACTGCTGTTGTCAGCTTACCTGACAAATTTAAATTATGCAGTAATTTTTGTTAGTCTTTTATAATTTATGACTTGCTCAAAAAGTATGGTGGCATTGTCCAATCTGATTTGATACTAGTAGGTTAACGAGGATCTACAGCAGGTTTGTGATCAACTAAACTGAACTTGGTTTTGCTTGACTACTACAGTGATCAGTGGTAAAGAACGTTTAGCAGGTCCATGAACGACTCGACCCTGAGAATCTTATTGAGATCCATGACAAGGACAAATAAAGTGATTCTTCTCAAGCTCCCACTCAACTGTACATCCTAAATGAGTACAAATTGGATTGATAGCGTACTCAGCAATATTTGGTCTGTCTTAAATGATGAGATAATCAACGCTATGGTCTGACAAGCCTTTTACAAAAATCGGAATTCTGGGCTTTGCAGTTGTCAATAGTGCATTAGCCTCAATTTCCTTGCTGTCTTTGTCCAGTGCCACAGATCCTGGTAGATAATTTTGACAGCGCGAATTCTTTGGATAAAGAGAGCAAAGGGTTTCTAGATTTATCTCACGACCTTAGCTGACTTTGGGAAATAGATATCCCATCGCTACTGATGCGACTGTACTACCTAGCATCTAAGTTAAAAAATTCCGGCGCGTTTTTATCCTGGCTGGAATTTTACCATTAGTAGAAGAATTTTCTTCCATGACCCGATTTCCCAAGAAAGGTCTACTAATATACTACGGCACGATCGCGTTAGAATTATTTTTTGGTTTTAAGTTATTTAATGGTAAAAATACCGCATCTAGGACTAAATACAGCAATTCTATTTGATTTGTGAGAATTACGAACAACTGAGTGCTCAAACAGTTCAGAGATTGTTTGAGTTAATTAAAAAGAAAGGTGTTCCCGCAATTTTTGCTGAAACTACAATTAACCCAGCTTTAATTAAAACTTTTGCTCAAAAAGCAGGGAGTGAAATTAGTACCAAATCAACTTTACTCTGATTCAATTGGTACAAAGGTAAGTGAAAAAAATTCCTAGCTCAAAATAGTAGAGGTGAATACCCTCAGCATTATAAAAGCATTGGGGAAAATATTCTTTATTTCAGCTAAAGAAGTAAATTCATCTGAGCGAATATCTAACCTAAGAGGTGTTTCGCTCAAATATATCAAAATCTCTCTAGAGAAAGAATTCTTTATACCTTCGATTTTTTATAATATTTGAGTATATCTTTATGAATACCTGAAAAAGCCATGACTGAGAATAATCAAGAAAATCAAATTAATCAACCAGTGAGCGAAGATTCGCATACTCGTGAAAAACCGGATGTGAACGAAAGAAACTTAACTGCAAATCCGGGAGATAGAATTGTTGATGAGTCTCAATCAGTTGAAGAAAAAGCTCAACAGGCAGCTGTTGATGATGTACCAGACATTACAGGCGAAAGGATCACAGTCCCAACTTATTTCGTTGTGGATGAACCCGATGGTGAAAAAAAGGCACTCCACCACGTTAAAGATGCTGAAGAGATTTCCGACATGATTCGGGAAGCACGAGTTGATGAAAATGGAAATCGAGTTTGGTGGTAGTCTTTCATTGAAGAGATACGGAGGTACGGAGAGTTCTATTCTTTGCGTTCCCGTATCTGTCTTCTTTGATCAAGTAGACCCGTCGGAAAATTAAATTCGCCTAAACATTAAGATATAAAATTTTCTCTTTGTAAATCCTAATATTTCCCCTATATAGCTTTTGCGGATTGTACAGCCTAATAAATTATGTTGAGGCTCAAAATTTTAAAATCCTATTTTTTGTTTCTAAACTATCATTAACTATGCCAAGCCTTGTTGCTACATTCACACAAGACATATAGTCGAACTTAGTAACCCTTGTAAAGATTGGGTTATAAATTTACGCACAAGTCTAGATATAAATAATAACTTTCGGTTGGTTAAGAGTCTACGAGAAGCAACACACTGACCAAGTTATACAATAGCTGTTCGTAGACGTTGAACTAACAAAATTTTCTAATGCTATGCTGCCACTACAACGATAAGTTTTTTCTACTGACAGTTACAACTTCTCTTGCCAAATGGGCTATGCCCCGCTGGAAGCGATGCCTACGGCGGTAAACTACCCAACCAAATACAACAGCCACTTTTGCTAACAATCCTATTTTTATAAGGTGCGGGTGAGTAAGGTTCTAACTTAGATAATGTGAAAAAGCACGCCGTCGCTAAAATTGTTGAACAACAGGCTACAAAGTTTACCCAGACTTAAATTGAGGCTATTTATAAAAAATAATAATTTAGTAAAACAACCTGCAAAGAAGGATTTCAATAAGCATTGCGATTCGTTTTCCTAATTTAACTGGCCTTTGCTTCATCCCCGGACGCTTCAGCCACAGCCGCCAATCTATCTGCCGCAGCTTGCACAATTTGAGCCACTTAGCTAAGAGGCATGTGCTGGATTTGTCTAAGAATCAGACTCAAATCTGAGGTTTCTGGAATTGGCTTTCCATCCAGACAGCTAAGTAACTCCTGGAGTGTGTAACCCGCTCTCACTGCGATTTTTGCTAAATATTCAGTATCTGGCACATTCACACCCTTTTCCCACAACTGAACAGCAGTAGCAGAAACTCCCAAAAGCTTGCCAAACGCTCGCTGGCTCATTGAACCACGAGCTAGTTTGATGATTTCAATCAGTTTTTCTCTACTTTCGATGTTCACTGCTTATATAGCTAGCCAACTGTATTTACAAGTTTAGTGAGAAAAATATAAAACTTTAGTTGTACCTTGACAAGCTTCATTGCTAATGGCAATTTAAAATGATTGTTGCAGCATTGCAATTAAACTTGCAATATTGATATAAAAATTTTAATAAGGTTATCGGTAGTAATACTAACAATATAAGGAGTGGATCATGTTTGCCAAGCCAGGCAAAATTAACCAATATCGCCGCAAATGTAAAAACCTCATAGCCACTAATAAAATTAAACCAGAACAGTGGGACATTTCAAACACTGAGGCAAGAGAAGCCTTGAAAGCCAAAGGCTACGACATAAAGCAAATCAAAAAAATCCACCGTCTGAAGTATCAAGTGTGTATTTCCTACTGGGATGCAAAAGGCAACGTGTGCAGCAGCTTCTTCAGCTACCGGATTTTTGCACGTTGGCAAAAAGAAGCAGAGAAGTTAATTTATGTCTGTCAAATCTTGAAAGAATGGGCGAAGCTAAATTACGTGATGAAGTACGAATTTGCTTATTACCATTATCCCAGTGAAATGGAAGATGCACTTTATGCAATATTTAGAAAACCACCTTGATGTGTTAAAAGCAACAGCACAACAAGTGGTTTTACAGGGTTTTTAACAGCAAAAATTAGTTAGCAGCAGAAGTCGCTAACTCCGCGAGACGTTCCTGTTGGTCTTGAGATATGCAAGATTGAATAAGCGTCTCTAAATCACCTTCCAGAACAGGGTTAAGAGAATAATTCTGACCTAACCGATGATCAGTAGCGCGGTTATCTTTATAATTGTAGGTGCGAATTTTTTCCGATCGCGATCCTGTACCAACCTGCGATCGCCGCATAGAAGTTACAGCTTCCTGTTGTTCGCTTAACTTGATGTCATACAACTTCGCCCGCAGAATTTGCATCGCCCGTTCTTTGTTTTGCAACTGGCTGCGTTCTTCTGTACAGAAAATGCGTATTCCCGTTGGTTTGTGCATCAAGTCAACCGCTGTTTCCACCTTGTTGACGTTTTGCCCACCAGCACCGCCAGAACGAGCTGTAGTCATTTCAATATCTTTCGGGTCAATGTGGATTTCCACATCATCCACCTCTGGCATAATCGCTACTGTGGCTGTAGAGGTGTGAACCCGTCCCCCAGCTTCAGTTGTTGGTACACGCTGCACACGATGCACTCCAGCTTCAAACTTTAACTGGCTATAAACGTCATTACCTTTAATTTCTAGAATGACCTCTTTCCAGCCACCCATTTCTCCCAGAGATTCGCTCACTAGAGAAACTTTCCAACCTTGAGTCTGGGCATAGCGGGTGTACATCCGCATCAAATCGCCAGCCCAAATACTTGCTTCATCGCCACCAGTGCCAGCGCGAATTTCCAACATGATATTCTTTTCATCATTAGGGTCACGTGGTAGCAGTAAGACTTTCAAGCGAGTTTCTAAATATTCTATTTTTTCTTCAAGTTCCTTTACTTCCAATGCTGCCATTTCTTGCAACTCTGGGTCACTCGCAGATTCTTTGTAAACCTGACGCGCTCCACTCAAGTCTTCTTGGGCTGTTTTCCAAGTTTCATAGGTATTAACTACCTCTTCCAAAGAAGAACGAGACTTAGCAATTTGTTGATACTCATCAGGGTTGCTTGCGGTATCGGGGTCGCCAAGACGACGTGTTAATTCATTAAAGGTTTGTTCAACGGATTTTAGTTTATCCAGTAAGTATGATTCAGCCATGACGAGTGCGATCGCTCCTTAAAAAAATAACAAATTGGCTCGAGCATATAAATGACAATCGACCCAGCTGATGCAGGGCCGTCGTTAACAGCAGAGCCAACCCGCTACTTTTTCTTTTGTTCGTCGCCAGATGTTTGAGTGCTGCTCATGCCGTACTTGCGGAGGAAGCGCTCTACTCTACCCTCAGTGTCAATAATCTTCTGAGTACCGGTGTAAAATGGGTGATTTCCAGACCAAACATCTACGTGCAATTCTGGCTTGGTAGAGCCAATGGTCATAACAACCTGACCATTGCAGTAAACTTTAGCATCTGGATACCACTTAGGGTGAATATCAGATTTAGCCATTGTTTTTTTTGTGATGAATCTATATCAATTATAACTTTCAGGTTTCAATTGGAGCTAGGGATTGGGGACTGGCAAAGATATAAACAACGGACTTTTACCAATGCCCAATTCCCTATGCCCAATGCCCTAACGCTTAGAGTACTGAGGTGCTTTCCGGGCTTTATGTAAACCATATTTTTTCCGCTCTTTTGCCCTCGGATCACGAGTCAGGTAACCTTCGGTTTTCAAAGGTGGGCGGTTGTCTGGGTCTAGTTGGCACAAAGCACGAGCAACTCCCAAGCGAACAGAATCAGCCTGTCCGGTCAAGCCGCCACCTTCTGCTTTCACCAAAATGTCATATTCGTTTTCTAGTCCCAGAGTTTCCAGGGGTGCTTTGATGACTCCCAGGTAGTTGGCATTGAATTGAAAATACAAGTTTCCATCTTTACCGTTCACAGTCAGTTGACCAGTGCCTGGAACCAAGCGGACTCTTGCTACTGCGTTCTTACGACGACCAGTACCCCAGTATACGGCGCGACCGCTATTGGCGTCTGCTACTACCATTAATTTTCTTCTCCAGGAATTGTACTAATTCGTAGTTCTTTAGGTTTTTGAGCATCATGGGGATGCGTGGGCCCAGCGTACACTTTTAGCTTAGTGAACAACTGCTTACCCAGGCTATTTTTAGGTAGCATACCTTTAACAGCCTGTTCTAAAATCCGCTCTGGGATGCGCTGTTGCAGTTTAGCGAAAGTTTCCGTTTTCATCCCACCAGGACGACCAGAATGGCGACGGTAAAGCTTTTGAGTGCGCTTTTTGCCTGTGACTGCTACTTTCTCGGCATTGATGACGATTACGAAGTCACCTGTATCTAAGTGGGGTGTATATTCGGGTTTATTTTTACCTCTTAAAACCTGGGCGATTTCACTGGCGAGGCGACCGAGGCGTTTATCGGTGGCATCTACTATGTACCACTCACGCTCAAGGGACGCTTGAGAAGGAAGGTATGTTTTACTAATTGTCATTTGTCATTTGTCCTTTGTCATTTTTGAGCCAGTGCGGTCTTCTCCCATTCGTGAGAGGCTAACGCCTGCCGTAGGATGCCCGTTCGCCGCAAGGCGTCCCGTTAGGGAAGGGCTGTAGGGGGTTTCCACGCCACTTCTTGCTTCACTTGGGGAGACCCCAAGACCGCAGTGGCTCCCTATGAGCAACTGGCGATAGCAACGTAGAAGCGTTACCCGGAGGGTAATTTGTCATTAGTCATTTGTCCTTTGTCATTTGTCGTTACTAAAAACCAATGACTAATGACTCTTGACTAGTGACGAACTTTGGCAAGGTGTCGTACCAAATCTCTTTTGGAAAAGGAAAATCTGGATAACCGACTCGCAACAAGCACAAGCCTTGGGGCGGTGCGGCGTGTTTTACTTCTTCCCGACGTTGTTCTTTCCAGAGTTCGGTGAAGCTAGAAAGTGTCCGTTGTCCAGAACCTACTTGTACCAGCATCCCTACCAACAGCCGGATCATGCCATACAAAAATCCATCTGCCTGTATTTCAATATGGATAAATGGCCCACTGCGACGACACTCTGCTGCTTGCACCTCTACCCAGGAATGCGATCGCTTTGAGCCTGCACGGTGAAAAGCAGCTAAGTGATGCTTTCCTAACAGAGGTTTTAGGGCAGCTTGAATTAAAGATTCATCCAGGGGTGCATAATAATAATGCCAACTGAAGGGTCTTACAAACAAGTTAAGGCGATCTTCAGTGTATATTGTGTAGCGATACCGTCGATAGGCTGCACTAAAGCGAGCGTGCCAACGGTTATCTACACTAGCTGAAGCCCTAATTAATATATCTGGCGGCAGATAGCTGTTGAGGATTGTTGCCCACTTGTGAGCCGGAATTAAACCTGTTGCTTCAAAATGGGCTACTTGAGCAGCAGCGTGGACTCCAGAATCGGTTCGCCCCGCACCGTGTAATGTTGCATGATGCCCAAGAATAGTAGCGATCGCTCTTTCTATCTCTTCTTGAACTGTCCGCTGTTTTTTTTGCCGTTGCCAGCCATGAAAATGAGTGCCCAGGTATTGGATTACCAAGGCTACTCGATGAGTTTGTGTAGGCTGGTGGCTTTCTAACATACAGATTTTGTCATTTGTCTTTTGTCGTTACTAATGACTAATGACGAATGACTTAAACCAATTCAATTATTGCCATTTTTGCATTATCACCCCGACGCGGTACGGTATGCAGGATGCGGGTATAACCGCCCTGACGAGCACCATATCGAGTAGGAGCTTGCTCAAATAGAGCGTGAACCAGTTGTTTGTCGAAGATATAGCCAAGGGCTTCGCGGCGTGCTGCCAGGGAGCCATTTTTAGCTAGAGTAATCATTTTTTCCACTTCACCTCGCAGAACTTTCGCTCTAATTAAAGTGGTGGTGATCTTACCATGACGGATCAGCTCGGTGGCGAGCGATCGCATTAAAGCACGGCGCTGATCAGCTGGTTTACTGAGTTTTTTGACGCGACAACGGTGACGCATAATTATGCACTATGAATTATGAACAGTTTTTCTTAAGGATGTTTAGAGCCCCTTTCCATTGGCAGGGTGATGCCCAAGCGTCGCTGCAAAGCTTCCACGACCTCTTCTGCTGACTTCTGACCAAAGTTCTTAATTTCTAAGAGGTCTTCTTGGGTATAATCCAACAAATCTGCCACAGAGTTAACTTGTGCCCGTTTGAGACAGTTATATGCCCGCACAGAGAGTTGCAACTCTTCGATCGGTATCTGGGCTGTTGGGTCGTCTGGAATATGTGAACCTGTGTCTGTTGGTTCCAGGGAGATGTCTTTCAACGGGTTGAATAAATCTACCAAAATTCCAGCGGCCGAGGATAGTGCTTCTTGGGGGGAAATACTGCCATTTGTCCAAACTTCCAACAGTAGTCGGTCTTTTGGGCTCAAGCCTTCCCCACGAGATTCTTCAACACTATAGTTGACTTTTCGCACTGGCATAAATATTGAGTCGATTTGGAGAAAGTCCAACGATGTGGCTTCTTCACGTCCTCGCTCTACGGTGCGATAGCCTTTGCCTTTTTCGATCCGAAATTCCATTTCCAGTTTTCCTCCCTCAGCTAGGGTGGCTACATACTGGGTCGGATCGATGACTTCAACTTCACTAGGTAAATCAAAATGCGCCGCAGTGATAGTTGCTGGACCGTTAACAAGTAATCTACCAATTTGGGGTTGCGAGGAATAGTTTTTTAGGATTACTTCCTTCATTTTCATGAGGATTTCCAGTACATCTTCCCGCACACCCGAAACTGTAGCAAACTCGTGTGAAACGCCTGCAATCCGCACTGCTGTAACTGCTGTACCTTCTAGGTTGGACAGTAAAACCCGCCGCAGTGCGTTGCCAACCGTTGTTCCTTGACCACGATCTAGAGGTTCCAGAACAAATTTACTGTAATGGTTCCGACTTTCATCAGTATTCGACTCTACACATTCAATCTGAAACTGCGCCACAGATGAGCCTCCCTTTTTCTAAGGTGCTGCTAGCAGACAAATCAATTGCCTCCCGAATTGACTGCCAATTTTCGATTTTGGATTTTGGATTTTGGATTGTGCTTCTTTGGTTCATGCTCCGCCTCTTGTAGGCACAACAAATCTTAAATCATCAACTTAAAATCCACGAGGCCCTGTACCCTTGTAGTTGGGTTCAATCTAAAATCGCAAATCTAAAATCCAAAATTGATTGATAATATTTTGGGTAGCCCGAAGTTTAACAGCTTTCCCGGTGGGAAAATCTGACGCGCTTCTGGTCGCCCAAGGTTTCACCCAATGACAGTGTGCACGTTAGACGCCCAAGCTGTCACTGCAAGTAACTTTACTTGGTTTGGCTGTAACTTCTCGTCTTCACTGCCCAAGTCTTGGTGTTTAAACTCGACGGCGCTTAGGTGGACGACAACCATTGTGAGGAATGGGGGTAATATCCCGAATGAGTGTAATTTCCAGTCCTGCTCCTTGAAGTGCCCGGATAGCGGTTTCTCTACCTGCTCCTGGCCCACTGACCATGACCTCAATCTGGCGCATTCCTTGATCAATGGCTCTACGGGCTGCACTTTCAGCAGCGGTTTGCGCTGCAAAGGGAGTTCCCTTTTTTGCTCCCTTAAAACCGCTAGAACCAGCACTAGCCCAAGAGATGACATCGCCATTTTGATCGGTAATGGTGACAATGCTATTGTTGAAAGTAGACTGAATGTAGGCCATCCCATTAGGTACGTTCCGCTTCTGCTTTTTGCTCCCGGATTTTTTAGTTGGTTGTCTCGCCATACTTGTTTAGTTGATTTAAGGTAAAACTTGCTCTGATTAGCAAGCGTTGCAGATTTATTTCCCTGGAGCCTTCTTCTTACCAGCCACTGTCTGCCTTCTCCCTCGACGGGTTCTGGCATTTGTGCGAGTTCTTTGTCCTCTGACTGGTAAGCCCATGCGATGACGACGCCCTCTGTAGGTACCAATGTCAACTAAGCGCTTGATGTTCAAAGACTCCAAGCGCCGCAAGTCGCCTTCAACTTGATAGTTGCTTTCTATTTCCCCTCGCAGGGCTGTCACATCGGCATCACTTAAGTCCTTAACGCGGGTGTCTGGGTTCACACTAGTAGCCGCTATAATTTTTTGAGAGCGTGATAACCCAATTCCGTAGATGTAAGTCAGACCGATCTCGACGCGCTTATCGCGTGGAAGGTCTACTCCGGCAATACGTGCCACAATGAATTCTCCCTATTGTTCTCGCAATTACTGTTGGTTGGAAAAACGTGATTAATCGCGTCTTTTCGTTTTAATGATCATATGCGTGTTACAACTCACTCAATTGGTAAGAGGACTATCCTTGACGTTGCTTGTGCTTGGGGGTCACGCAAATCACCATGACGCGACCACGACGTTTGATCACGTTACACTTTTCACAGATTTTCTTGACTGAAGCTCTAACTTTCATGCCTTTTATTCTTTGACTCCAAATATTAAATTATAGCATTTATAGGGAAATTAATCCACTTAATAGACTAGTAAACAGTCCAAAAAATGGTTTTATGGTAAAATTTCTACATATACTTACTTCTTTCGTAGTCGATAGGTAATTCTGCCTTTAGTCAAGTCGTAAGGAGTTAACTCTACCTTGACGCGATCGCCGGGTAAAATCTTGATATAATTGCGGCGAATCTTGCCGGAAATGTGAGCTAGCACGTTAAATCCATTGTCCAAGTCAACGCGAAACATCGCATTGGGCAAGGACTCTGTAACCGTGCCTTCCATTTCAATTAAATCTTGCTTAGACAATTTGTTTTTTCCTCAACTCAACAATCTCGTGTTCAGTTGCAGTACTTCATCTGCAAGAGAACACACTTTAAGAAATATATCAACAGTTTCTTAATATATCTTAGCTAAAATGGATCTGCTTCTTAGTAGGGGGAGTGGGGAGTAGTGAGTGGTGAATCCTCTACTCCTTTTTCTCAAGTTAGGAAGTTATTACCTGTTGCAGTTCACCAGTGACATCTTCTTGGGACTGATTGCCATTAACTGTTAAAAGTTTTTGGCGATCGCGGTAATAATCAATTAAAGGTGCAGTTTCAGTGCGGTACACTTCTAACCGACGACGAATCACCTCTTCGGTATCATCTTTTCGTCCTCTAGCTAGCAAACGTGCAATTACAACTTCATCTGGTGCATCTAGATTGACTACCCTTTCGCCACTCTGATGTATTGTTTCCAGCAATTCTTCTAGAAAAGCCGCTTGCGTCACTTTGCGGGGAAAACCATCAAGAATCCAACCATTTTTTGCATCTGGTTGGCTGAGGCGCTCCTGTACCAAGTCCTGCACTAGCTGGTCAGGGACTAACTCGCCGCTATTTACATAGTTTTGAGCCTTGATGCCCAAATGAGTCTGCTCTTTCATGGCTTGTCTTAATATTTCACCCGTAGAAACATGGGGAATATTCAAGTGTTCAGCCAAAGTTTGAGCTTGTGTTCCTTTACCAGCTCCAGGCGGTCCCAAGAAGATTAGTCGCGTCACTATTGTTTCACCATTCCTTCATAGCGCTGAGAAATCACGTAAGTTTGGATTTGTCTTGCCGTATCAATCGCTACACCAACTAAAATTAACAAAGAGGTAGCACCCAATCCTTTAAATGTGGGTACTCCTAAAGCTCTTTCCACACCTGTAGGGATAATAGCAACGAGTCCCAAAAAGATCGCCCCTAAAAAAGTGAGTCGGTTTGACACGCGCTCGATATACTCACTAGTTGCCTTACCTGGACGAATGCCAGGAATACTAGAACCCATTTTTTTCAAGTTCTGCGCCACATCTACTGGGTTGAGAATCAACGAAGAATAGAAGTAGCTGAAGAAAATGATAGAAATCATGTAGACCAAGGCATAGACCCAAGAGCCAGAACCGCTTGGACTGAGATAAGTGTTAATTATATTTGCCAATTCGGCATTCTTAGCGAAATTAGCAATTAGCAGTGGCAAACTGAGGATGGCCGCGGCAAAAATAATTGGCATTACGCCGCCTTGATTTAGCCGCAAGGGTAAAAAGCTACGTTGTTCTGCCAAAACTCGACGACCTACTTGGCGACGAGCGGAAATAATTGGGATGCGGCGCATTCCTTCCTGCACAACCACAATACCAACAATGGTTGCCAGGAAAACTAAGATCAGTACTATCACGCGACCCACTGTTTCCCGACCGCCGACTTGCACCAAATCGATAGTATCGCCTAAAGCTTTTGGTAATGACGCGACAATGTTGACAAAAATCAACAATGATGCACCATTTCCAATACCACGTTCTGTAATTAGTTCTGATGTCCACATTACGAACATGGAACCAGCCGTCAGAGCGATCGCAGTTTCAGCTACAAAGATTGGCCCTGGATTTAAGGCAAATTGCTGGAGGAATAATGCTGAAAAAGCCACACTTTGAAGAATCGCCCAACATACAGTTACATAGCGGGTAATTTGCGATATTTTCCGCCGACCCGCTTCGCCTTCATTTTTCTGTAAATTTTCTAAAGATGGAATTGCAGCGGTGAGCAATTGGATGATAATGGACGCATTAATGAAGGGTAAAATCCCTAAAGCAAAGACGCCCAAAGTCGAAAGTCCTCGCCCGGAAAATATATCCAATAAACCGAATATGGAATTATTGCCCGATATGGCTTCAGCAAATCTAGGTCTATCAATCCCTGGTACGGGCAAGAAGATGCCCAGGCGAACTAAAATTAAAATACCGACGGTGACAAGCAGCCTACCTCTGAGGCCAGCTGCTTGTGCCATCTGCATAAAAGTTTCTTGAGCCGTTGGGGCTTTATCTCGACTGATCATAGAGTGCTACCTTTATAGTGAACCAGGCGCTGACAGCGAGTTGGCTTGCATTTAAGTGCGCTGTTCCGGCTCACTCATAAGACTTCACAACTCCCACCAGCTGCCTCAATTTTGCTACGAGCTGTACCTGTGAAAGCTGCCGCTTGTACCTTGAGCGGAGTGCTCAATTCCCCGTTACCTAAAATTTTCAATGGTCCCTTGACAGCAGTAAGTATACCTGCTGCTTTCAAGGAGGTCAAAGTTACTTCCGTATTAGCGGGAAGGGAGGCTAGCTTCTCTACATTAATCGTAGTGTAAATTTTCCGATTCACAATCGGAAAGCCCTTCAGTTTCGGTAAGCGGCGGTACAATGGCTGTTGACCACCTTCAAAACCTGGTCGAGTACCACTACCAGAGCGAGATTTTTGACCTCGCATACCTAGACCAGCACTGGCACCTTGACCAGCAGAAATACCTCTGGCTACACGCCGCTTGCGTTTCTTTGAGCCTTTTTGCGGCTTAACATCGTTGAGTCTCATGATGTAATTAGTACTTGTTTACACAAAAGCTCTGTAAGTGCGACTCTACTAAATGTAGAGACTTTCAATAGGAATACCGCGATCTTCGGCGACTTCAGAAAGAGTCCGCAGTGTAGATAAGGCGTTGACTGCGGCTCTAGCATTATTGAGCGGATTATTGGAGCCAAGTTGCTTGGCTAAGACGTTACGAACTCCTGCCAATTCCAATACAGTCCGCACAGCACCACCAGCAATTACCCCAGTACCAGGTGCGGCTGGACGCATAATCACTTTTGCACCGCCACCGACACCATCAATGGGATGGGGGATGGAGTTAGATTTGGTGATTGGGATATCAATGAGGTGTTTTTTACCATCGGCTACGCCTTTTTTGACGGCACCAATTACATCTGAGGCTTTGCCTACTCCTACACCAACTTGACCGCGTTCGTTTCCGACGACAACGATCGCTCGGAAGCTGAGTTTTTTACCACCTTTGACCACCTTACTCACGCGTCGGATTTGGATCACCCGTTCTTGCCAGGTGGTTTCTTCTTTTTTGGCACGCTTTGTTCTACTTTTACGCTCTGTTGCCATAATTTAGTGCTTTGGTGAACGTCATTTGTGAGCCACTCGCTCAGAGGGGTTTCCCCTATGAGTTAACTGGCAGCGAAGCGATAGCGACTGTGCGTAGCGTCACCCGAAGAGTCAGTTGTCATTTGTCCTTTGTCTAATGACTAATGACCAATGATTAATGACTCTAGAAATCTAAACCAGCTTCGCGTGCTGCATCAGCTAATGCTTTGACACGACCATGATATAAGTTACCACCGCGATCAAAGACTACTTTGGTGATGCCTTTTTCTAGCGATCGCACTGCGATCAACTTTCCAACCTGCACCGATGCGTCACGGTTTGCACATGACGCTAAACTAGATTTCAACTCTGGTTCTACAGTCGATGCTGCCACTATGGTTTGATGCTGGGTATCATCAATTACCTGGGCATAAATATGCTCATTTGAACGAAATACCGCTAAACGCGGACGTTCTGGGGAGCCAATAACTTTGCCACGAACACGTCGATGACGACGGTTTTTTGATTCTCTACGAGTGAGTTTCATTTCTACTTCTTACCACCCTTACCAGTCTTACCAGCTTTGCGTCTGACCACTTCACCGGCATAGCGAATGCCTTTACCTTTGTAAGGTTCTGGTGGACGAACGGCACGAATTTTGGCGGCTGTGTTACCTACTATTTCTTTGTCATAGCCGCTGACAATGACATTAGTGGTACCTTCTACGGCAAACTGAATTCCTTCTGGTGGTTCAATTTGCACTTGATGGCTGTAACCCATATTCAAAACTAGGTTACGCCCTTGAACTTGTGCTCGGTAACCAACACCTTGAATTTCCAAACGGCGCTGAAAACCTTGGGAAACTCCCTCGACCATATTCGCAACTAAAGTACGGCTCAAGCCGTGCAGCTGCTTTGAGGTACGAGTTTCATCCCGACGATTTACCTGTAATATTTCTCCTTCTTGGGAGACTGAGACATTAGCTGTGAGAGTGCGAGAAAGTTCTCCTTTTGGGCCTTTCACCACAATATTTGTACCATCAATCGCCACTTGGACTTTGGCGGGAATAGTAATTGGACGTTTACCAATACGAGACATAACTTTTGTCCTTTATCCTGTTATGAGTTATGAGTTATGAGTTTTTATAACTAACTTCTCACTCCTAACTCCTCACTTCTGGTGATTACCAAACGTAACAAAGCACTTCGCCACCCAAGTTCTGACGCCGCGCTTCGCGGTCAGTCATAATGCCACTGGATGTAGAAATAATGGCAATGCCAATGCCACCTAGTACCCTTGGTAATTCTTTTCTATTGGAGTAAACACGCAAGCCAGGCTTACTCACTCGCTTTAAGGCGGTGATTAAAGGCTGACGATTCTTACCTTTGTATTTCAAGGAAATCACCAGATTGCGTTTTACCCCTTCTTCTGCTTCTTCGATTTCAGCAATAAAGCCTTCCTCCCGTAGCACTTTGGCAATGCTCCGGGTCAGTTTTGTCGCTGGCACTTGTGTAGTTTGATGCCGCGCCAGGTTGGCATTGCGGATGCGCGTCAGCATATCTGCAATTGTGTCGTTAGCCGCCATCGTTCCCTCTATAGATGAACTTATTGATCGCGAAAGGGCATTCCTAATTCTTTAAGTAAGGCGCGGCCCTCTTCGTCGTTTTTTGCTGTGGTGATGATAGAAATATCCAGACCACGCACTTGATCGATGCTGTCGTATTCGACTTCTGGAAAAATTAGCTGTTCTCTCACACCCAGAGTGTAGTTACCACGTCCGTCAAAGCTTTTAGGGCTAACGCCGCGAAAGTCTCGAATTCTGGGTAATGACAGGCTAACGAGTCGGTCAAAAAAGGCATACATCCGTTCGGATCTGAGGGTTACCATTATACCCACAGGCATTCCTTGACGAATTTTAAAGCCAGCGATCGCCTTTTTCGCCCGCGTCACCACTGGTTTTTGACCAGTGATCACTGAAATTTCGTTTATGGATGCTTCCAGCGACTTCGCATTTTGAGCTGCCTCACCCAAACCTCGGTTAACAGTAACCTTTACCAACTTCGGTACTTGATGAACGTTGGTATATTGAAACTGATTGATCAGTTTGGGGACGATTGTCTCTTGATATAAGCTTTTGAGTCTTGTTGTCGCCATAGTTTTTTGTCCTGATATCCCTGGGCTTGGTCAGGGAACCTTTGATTTTGGATTTTAGATTTTGGATTTTGGATTAAATTTAAAATCTAAAATTTAAAGTTGGCTAATTCTTATTTATCCAGAATTTCGCCAGTTTTCTTGAGTTTTCTGACTTTTTTGCCTTCTGAGGTAAAGCTATAACAAACACGACTGGCAACGTTTTGCTTAGTAGAATAAAGCATTACGTTGGAGCTATGAATCGGGAATTCCTGGGTGACAATCCGCCCTGATTCTCCTTCTTGCTGGGGTTTGACGTGCTTGGTTTTAATGTTGACACCTTTGACGACAACTTTACTCAGTTGGGGAAGTGCCTGGATAATTTCACCAACTTTTCCTTTGTCTTTGCCAGCAATCACTTGTACGGTGTCGCCAGTTTTGACGTGCATTTTGTGGAATACTTTAGGCGTACCTTGTTTGGTTGCCATTAAAGCACCTCCGGAGCCAGAGAAACAATTTTGGTAAAGTTTTTATCGCGTAGTTCCCGGGCAACCGGGCCAAAGACTCGTGTGCCTCTTGGGTTTCCGTCTTTGTTGATGATCACAGCAGCGTTATCATCAAAGCGAATACTCATGCCGCTGTCACGACTTACGGCTTTACGAGTACGGACAATTACTGCTTCCACGACATCAGACTTTTTTACAGCCATGTTTGGTGTAGCATCTTTGACAACGGCGATAATTTTATCACCAATGAAACCATAACGGCGGTTGCCTCCACCTAAGATGCGGATGCACATTAGTTTACGGGCACCGCTATTATCTGCGACATTCAGGTAAGTCTGGGGTTGAATCACAATTATTCTCCCTTGTAATGTTGTTAGTTTCTAACAACGATGAGGTTTAAGTAGGTTTGACGTTCAGGACTTCTGTGATTTTCCAGCGCTTGGTTTTACTCAGGGGTCTAGTTTCCTGAATGCGAACGCGATCGCCTACTTTACACTTATTTTCTTCGTCGTGAACTTTATATCGTTGGGTATTAACCACAATCTTGCCGTACTTGGGGTGAGGAGCGCGGTTTTCTATGGCAACTACCACAGTTTTTTGCATTTTATCGCTCACTACCAAGCCAACTCGTTCTTTAACTGCCATAATCTCCTACTTTTCTTCTCTAGCCGATTGACTTGCTGCCCGTTTGCGTTCTGTCTCTAGCGTCAACAATTGGGCTAGGCGATGTCGAGCCTGTCTGAACTGGTGAGGTTTTTCTAATTGTCTGGTAGCTTTTTGCAAGCGCAACTGAAATAGTTGTCTTTTGATCGCGACAATTTCCTCAGAGAGTTTCTCGTCACTTAATTCTCTAGCTTCTGAAATCTTGGGAAGAGGCATAAGCTACTCCTGCTCCTGTGGTTGAGAGCGCACAATAAACTTAGTTTTTATGGGTAGTTTAAATGAAGCCAAACGCATAGCTTCACGGGCGATTTCTTCAGAAACCCCACCAATTTCAAACAAAATTCGCCCTGGCTTGACTACAGCTACCCAAAACTCTGGCGAACCTTTACCGGAACCCATCCGGGTTTCAGCAGGACGCATGGTTACAGGTTTATCAGGGAAAATCCGAATCCAGATTTGTCCGCCCCGACGAATATAACGGGTCATTGCTCGACGAGAAGCCTCGATTTGCCGGGAGGTAATCCAAGCAGGCTCTTGCGCTTGGAGTGCAAAATCACCGAAGTTGAGGGTGCTACCACGGGTGGCTAGTCCCTCCATCCGTCCGCGCTGTTGTTTGCGGAATTTAGTTCTTCTAGGGCTTAACATGATTGGCTACTAGGTACTGGGCATTGGGCAAACAGGGCATTGGGCATTGTCAGTTTTCTATGCCTTATGCGCCATGTCCTATTGCCTTTTTATCCTTCATTTGAGCGGTCTTCAAATTGCTGACGACGACGTTGTTGTTGACGACGACGGGGTTCACGCTCGCGATCGCGGGGATCGCGTTCACGATCGCGGCTTGCAGGTGGTAATGGAGTTTCTTCCTGTCCAGGAATAATTTCTCCCTTAAACACCCATACTTTGATACCCAAAATGCCGTAAACAGTTTTTGCCGTGCAATAAGAGTAGTCAATGTCAGCCCGTAAGGTATGTAAAGGGACTCTACCTTCACGAGTCCACTCTGTCCGGGCAATTTCCGCACCGTTGAGCCGACCACTGACTTGGATTTTAATCCCTTGCACGCCAGCGCGTTGGGCCCGCTGAATCGATTGCCGTACTACTCGACGAAAGGAAACCCGGCGTTCTAATTGTTGGGCAATGTATTCAGCAATTAGGTAGGCATCAGCATCAACTCGTTGGACTTCAACTACGTTAATACGAATTTGGCGATTACTACCCAACAGTCCTTGGAGTCCGGTACGTAAGGATTCGATGCCTTGCCCACCACGGCCCACTACTACGCCTGGTCTAGCTGTGCGTACTTCTAAGTCGATTTGGTCGGCTTTGCGCTCAATTCGTACCTCAGAAATACCGGCGTTATTTTGAGCAAGTCTACCCAGCTTTTGTTCTATGTATTGACGGAGTTTGTGGTCTTCTTCTAAAAGTTCTGGATAGCGATCAGGAACAGCAAACCAACGGGATTGATGTTCATGTGTAATACCCAGGCGAAAACCAACTGGATGAATCTTCTGTCCCACGAATGCTTCCTCTAAGATTTCTTACTTTACGCAATTTATTCGTGTAAGCGTGCTTATTTTTCTGGGGCGGCTGCAACAGCCACAGTGATATGACACGTCGGCTTGCGAATTTGGTAAGCTCGACCTTGCGCCCTTGGTTGGAACCGCTTTAGCGGTGGACCTTGATCAGCGTATGCCTGAGTAATTACTAGTTGAGTCCGATCTAAACCAGCGTTGTGTTCGGCATTGGCAGCAGCGCTTCTAAGAACCTTTAATATGGGTTCAGTGGCGCGATAGGGCATGAATTCCAGGATGATTAACGCTTCGCGGTACGATCGCCCCCGGATTTGATCGAGTACCCGACGCACTTTGTAGGCCGAGATGCGGATAAAACGAGCGATCGCCTTCACTTCAGTAGTATTAGTAGCCATAATTTTCTCCAATTTTGTCTTTTTTCATTTGTCATCTGTCATTTGTCTTTCAGATCATGACTAATGACTAATGACTAATGACTACCTACCTGCTTTTTTGTCGCTTTTCCCATGACCTCTGTAGGTGCGTGTCGGGGCAAATTCCCCCAACTTGTGTCCCACCATCTGTTCATTTACAAAAACTGGAACGTGTTGGCGTCCGTTGTGAACAGCTATGGTATGACCTACCATTAGGGGCAAAATTGTTGAAGCTCGTGACCAAGTTTTAATAACTTCTTTTCTGTTGTTGTCGTTGAGCTTTTCAATTTTCTTTAGGAGATGATCCGCAACGAAAGGACCTTTTTTTAGAGAACGACCCATAATTTAATTTTGGATTTTGGATTTTGGATTTTGGATTTAGAATTTCGGATTTTGGATGATTAGGTATCTCACTGGGGTAGAAAATTTGAGAATTTTAATTAAGTAGACCCCAATCTAAAATCTAAAATCCAAAATCTAAAATTCTATGATTCACGACCACCGCGACCACGTTTGGAAGACTTACGGCGACGGCGCACAATCAATTTGCTGCTAAGTTTCTTGCGATTGCGTGTCTTCGCGCCCAATGTGGGTTTACCCCAAGGTGTAACAGGTCCCGATCTACCGATGGGCGCCCTACCTTCACCACCGCCGTGTGGGTGATCTACGGGGTTCATGACGCTACCTCTAACCTTAGGACGGCGACCTTTCCAGCGATTTCGCCCTGCTTTACCTGCACTCAGGTTTCTAGCATCAGTGTTGCCTACTTGCCCAATGGTGGCATAGCACTCGCGTCGAATCAAGCGGACTTCTCCTGAAGGCAACTTGAGAGTTACATAATTACCTTCTTTTGCCACAACTTGAGCGATCGCACCAGCAGCACGCACGATTTGACCACCTTTACCAGGAGTCAGTTCTACATTATGAACACCAGTACCCAAGGGAATCTTTGAGAGCGGTAAAGCATTACCATCTTCAAAGGGAGCCTCAGGTCCAGCAATAATTATTGTTCCAACTTTCAACCCGTTGGGGTGAAGGATGTAGCGTTTTTCGCCGTCTTGGTAATACAAAAGGGCAATTCGGGCATTGCGGTTAGGATCGTATTCAATCGCTGCGACTTTGGCAGGAATATTATGTTTATCCCTTTTAAAATCGATGATCCGGTAAAGTTGTTTGTGTCCGCCACCCCGGCGACGACTAGTAATTCGCCCGTGATTATTCCGACCTTTGGCGCGATGCTTCGAGGTAGTTAGGGATTTCTCTGGCTCAGTTTTTGTAATTTCCGCAAAGTCAGAGATTGTAACTTGGCGAGTGCTGGGGGTATAAGGGCGGTAAGAACGAGTACCCATAATCTATTTTGAATTTTGGATTTTAGATTTACTTAATTTTGGATTTCGGATTTTTGATTTAATGAGTGTTTAACTAATTGCGAGCATCGTAATTATTGAGTAAACTCCTCAATCTAAAATCTAAAGTCTAAAATTTAAAACTCCTAGACTTCTGGGAATAGGACTTGTCTAATCTTGTCTTCATCCCCAGGTGCAACGGTAACAATGGCTCGCTTATATTGGGGCTTATAACCAATAAATTTACCAACGCGCCGCTTTTTACGGGGTGGTAAGATGGTGTTGACTTTTACAACCTTGACCTGAAACAAGTCTTCGATCGCAGCTTTGATTTCTGGCTTAGATGCCTTTGGAATTACTTCAAAGGTGTACTTATTCTGCTCCATTAGGATGGTCGCTTTCTCGGTGACAATTGGGCGACGCACTAAGTCGGCAAGGTCACGGGGGTCAAAGCTAGGCACTGTAGACCTCCTGAATTTTTTCTAGGGCTGATGCCGTAACTACAATCTTGTCAGCGTGCAGTAAATCAAAAACATTTAGCTGGTCGGCTGCAATTAGTTTTAAATTTTCAATGTTGCGGGCTGACAAATAAACGTTATCTGTATCCGCAATCTCAGACAAAATTAACAAGGCCTTGTTTTCTAATGACACTCCCCAACGGGCAAGCGCTGCCACTAACTCTTTAGTTTTGGGGCGAGAGAACTCGGTGCTAAATTCTTCTACTACTATCAAGTCGTCATTGCGACTTACAAATGCTGTCCGTAGTGCTAAACGTCGCTCTTTACGGTTCAACTTGAGGTCAAAGTCTCTGGGCTTAGGTCCAAATATCACACCACCACCACGCCACAGTGGTGAACGAATAGACCCTGCACGAGCGCGACCAGTACCTTTTTGTCGCCAAGGTTTACGACCGCCGCCTCTGACTTCCGAACGAGTTTTTGTACTGGCATTTCCTTGACGAGCATTGGTCAATTGCCGTACTAAAGCGCGGTGCACGATATGAGACGCTGTTTCTTCCTTAGCAGTACGCAACTCGAAGGTCGTCTCGCCGACCTGTTCTCCTTGCCAATTTTTAACTACGCTTTCAACCATGTTTGTTATTTGTCCTTTGTCATCTGTCATCTGTCATCTGTCATTTGCCATTTGTCCTTAGCCAATGACTACTGACTAATGACTTTTGACTATCCCACTATTTTTGCAGGCACAATACTTACTAGAGCGCCCGGTTTACCAGGAATGGCTCCCTTAATTAGCAATAAGTTGCGTTCTGCATCAACTCGCACTATGGTCAGCTTGCGGATTGTGATGCGTTTGCCACCTAAACGCCCTGCCATCCGCTTACCTGGATAGACACGACCTGGTGTTGTACCAGCACCAATAGAACCAGGCGCTCTATGGTTTTTGGAACCGTGTGACATGGGTCCTCGACCAAAGTTGTTGCGCTTCTGGTTACCCGCAAAGCCGCGACCAATGCTTGTGCCGGCTACATCGACAATTTGACCCGCACTAAAAATATCTGCTTTAATCTGTTGACCTAAAGCATAATCACTAGAACTATCAGTGTGATATTCATTTAGGTGACGCAATGCTGGGGCAGATGATTTAGCCAAATGACCCAGTAGTGGTCTGTTTAGTGCCTTTGGTTTAACTTCGCCATAACCAACTTGAATGGCAAAGTAACCGTCGGTTTGTTTCGTTTTAACTTGTGTAACGGTGCATGGCCCTGCTTGAATGATAGTCACAGGAATAGCTACTCCTGCTTCGTCAAATATTTGGGTCATGCCCAGCTTGGTGCCGAGAATACCTACAGACACAGTAACTGGTTCTCCTTTCTAGTTGCTGACCTTGGAATTGGACTTTAGAGGACACGCTTTGTACGCATCAGTTTAGGCTGAGTTAGCCTGCGAAATTTAGAATGGCTTAAATAAACCGCTCCAAATGCTTTGGGACACTACAAACCGTGTCCGTACTGCTTGGTGAATCTGTTTAGCTTCACTCAATAGATCACCAGAACAGTCACAATTCCCTTCCTGTTGGGAAGGAGTAACTTCTGGAAATCAATGCAAGGCGCTACAGCTTTAAGCTGTGTGCAGCAATGCTTTCGTCCAAGCAATTGCTCTGGCACTTTCTGGAGGCAGCGCTGTCGGCGGGTTTTCCGATTTATACACGCCCAAAGGGCGGCTTCCCGGAGTTTGGCTACTGCCGTGTTGCAGTTGGACTTAAGCGGTTTTTACCGCCCAGTATCCGTTAACTGAGACTAACATAATGCCATCAAACCAACATCGCTGCTCAGTTTTACTTCCCTAAACACCTTAAACTATTGCTTAAGATTTTGCCTGCTTATTCACAGGCATAGGAGTAAATTTACCCTGGAGCTTAGGATTGGCTTTGGTTCTTCGTCCATAAGCTCCAATGTTGACCTGAAAGCTTTCTTAGTTTACCAGTCTATTGATCAATCTGAGTTAGTTTTATCCTGTTTGGATTGAATCATCAGCTTTTGATGCTAACACTACCTCAGAATGACAGTAAAAAGGCAATCCAATTTGCGTGTTTGGTCACAATCTAATAATATAAATTATTTATTTATGTTTGTCCAGTAATTTATAGAGTTATTTTTGGAGAGTAGGGAGCAGGGGAGAAGAGTTTTCCCCAATGCCCAACACAACTCTTGGAGAGGCTGCGCCCTAAGCGTAGCTATGCCGCAGGCTTTACGGCAACTCTTAGAGACGCTCTTGCGTTCGCTCAGTACAAGTGCCCAATGCCCAAAGAAAATGCTTTAACTTAATCTATCAGTTCAGGGTAAATAATAGAGATATCTAAGTGGGATAAGACGAAAATCTATGGCACTAATTACTACTGGCAACGGTTTAATCCGCGATCTGGAAAAATTTGGCGCTCTTGGAGTGTATGTACCTCTGGAAGGGGGTTATGAAGGTCGATATCAGCGCCGACTACGCGCAGCTGGCTATACCACCCTCCACATTACTGCTAAAGGACTAGGGGACGTAGCTGCGTATCTCACAAGAATTCATGGAGTCAGACCTCCTCATCTTGGTAAAAAAAGCACTGGTAACGGTGCAGCAGTAGGTCAAGTGTACTATTTGCCACCAATTCTCAATTCTCATTTAGAACAGCTACCACCAAAGTCAAAGGGGCTGGTGTTGTGGATTATTGAAGGGCATATTCTTTCCAATGAGGAACTTGAGTATTTAACGAATTTGCCTCAGCTAGAACCACGAGTAAGAGTAATCATTGAGAGAGGTGGCGATCGCGCTTTCCGTTGGACTTCTCTAGAAAAAACTCTGTTAGCTAGCTAACACTTACAAAAGTTAGGAGTTAAAAATTTAAAACTCCTAACAGACGCGATTAATCGCGTCTCTACTCATAACTCTCTCAGCATTTCAATAATGCTGAGTCGAAAACCACAAGATGCAAATAACCGCCGTGCAGTCTCGTTAACAACTGCTGTATCTAGACGAATTTGCTTGACGCCCATCTGATGAAAGCGTTCAATACTTAGCATCACCATCTGCCGCGCAATTCCGTTTTGACGATATTCCGGCTCAACCCAGATATCATGAATAAAAGCAAATTCCTGTAACCGATAAATTGGTATTTCTCGCTCAATTGTCGCCACCAGAAAAGCTACAAGTTGCGCTTCATCTTCAGATACTAGAAAGACGCTGCGATCGTTATTTGCCAAACGTGTCAACCATTGTTCATAACGCTGTTCTGGATTTGGTAGAAAACCATATTTGGCAGAATCCCAAGACTCATGCAAAGCACAAATTTTGGCAACCATTGGTAAAATTGCGGGTACGTCAGCTGTTGTGGCGGGGCGGATTAGCATAAGTTCTGGAATTTGTTGCAGAAACGGTATAAGTGGATGTCTGGAATGGTTATAAGATTTAGAGACTATGGCAAACGGCTTTCTGATTTTGAGGAAGAAATTTTAGTTTGTTGTCCACAATGGGATGCCTACGGCAGGCTGCGCCTACGCACTGCCAAGATATTAACTATAAATTCTGAGCAATTAAGTCTTAGTTCAATCAAAAGAATTACCTGTCGCCATTGTAGTTATACAAAGCAACAGTCAAAGGATGGGAAGGGAAAAGCCGCATTGCTATTGTGGCCAAACAATTACATGGCTCAAAGAAATTCTAGCTATGGAATATTAGACCATTTTTTTGGCTTGTCCCTGTGGCTGCAAACCTCTTGTTGCGGTCAGGTGCTTTGGGCATATAATGAAGCACATTTGAACTTTCTGGAAAGCTATGTTCAATCAAGGTTGCGAGAACGCTTGCCAGATGACCTCTTAGGCTCGCACAATGGCAGTCTTGCCAGTCGTCTACCCCGATGGATCAAGCTTACGCAACATCGAGAAAAAGTTTTACAGAAAATTCAACATTTAAAGCAGAGGTTGTAATGAAAGCTTTAATCCTGTTGGTGAGCGAATCGCACTAACCACCCCACAGAGAAAGAGCGATCGCCTACTCAATCCCACAATTAGTAGGGGTAACAAAAATATCTAATAATAAAAATTTAAAATTAATCGGACTTAGACAAAAATCGCCAAAAAAGCTTAATTTATCTAACCTAGAGCCGCTTACTATCAACCTTTAATTATTTACGCCGACTTACTTATTAAGATAAGTTCCTATTTTTCTCATTTAACAAGAATATCGTACAGAAAGCCACAGGCAATTACAGTCAAGAATAGGCATACTGAAAGAGGGAGAAAACTTTAGACCACTCCCTGCCAAATCGGCGTGAAGGTGATTAAGCAACAATGAGACGTAAACCCACTGGTAAATCGGCTACTACTTCTAAACCCTCTATTTTCCAATCCCCAATGTTTAACCTCTTCACCATCGCAATTATGGGAGGGGTGTTGATTTTGGGAATTGGGATTGGCATTGCTTTTAGTTCTACAACCACGTTGGCCCCATCAAATGTGGCTTCCCGTGAATTCATTGATACCAAAGCACCAAACCCTGAAATTTGTGTGCAGTACGGAGCTAGCGCGATGGTGATGGACGCTAGACTGTTCGTCACTCTCAACCCCTTTAATGTTTATGTTTCCCAGCCGAGTATGCGTCCTGGATGTGTGATCCGACAAAATAACTGGGCGCTATTAGAGAACCGCAAGCTGGTGACATCTGATCAGGTAAATGAGTGCAAGAATCGCCTGAATACCTTTGGCTTCACAGGTAACTTGGACAGTGACAAACCTGATATTAGGTGCATATATCAGAATGAAGCTGCTCAAAACTTCTTCACGGCTCAACCAGGAGCGGTTGGATCACCTCAGGAAACAGACAGATTTTAGATTTGGGAATACGACAAACAGGACATTGAGTATTGGAGAAATTCTTTCCTTGTCTCCCTTGTCCTCCTTTTCTCTCCAATCCCCAGCGATCGCATCTGCCTTCATCAGATCATGCATACTCATCACGGATAATGGTCAAACCTAAAGCTTTGTAGGCACTCAGGATATTATTAGATACTGTAGGTGCAGTTACTAGGTAACCTGAGTTCGGGTTAAGCTCTTTGAGAAAAAAGCCACTCCATCTGAAGGCTGGGCTTTTTAGGTTGATGGCAATAAGCGATTAATCCGCACAGAACATTAACGCAGAAATTAACGGGACTTCGGTGTCTAAAATGCTCAATCTGAGAAATGTTCTTGAGTTGGTCGTTAATTGTCTCAATAATTGAACGTTTACGTGACAAAAGCTTGTCATGAAGAAGCATCAGCTTATTTTTCATGTTGCGACGGGGTTTGGCAAAAAATTGGATTTTGAACTCTTGCAAAAGTTGAGAAGCAAGTTTTTCAGAAACATAGCCGCGATACCTTCGGTAAGCTTCGCTAACGCCAAAGATTTTTCCAAAAAGACCACTCAGTAAATCGGGAATGGGTTTACGGTCATCAATATTACCAGGAGTCAAAATCACATTTAAGAGTTGACCAAACTCATTGACGACTTTTATGTTGCTTGAATCCAAAAAACCAATCCACAGAAGTCTTGCCACGAGCAGCTAAATCTTTAAACACCCGATGGCGGGAAATTCGACGATTATGGCAGACTTTTAAGCTCGTTGAATCGATAAAACCAATATCCGTACACAGTTCAGCCAGAACAGGTGAGGGGAGCGGTGTCAACGCTGTCGATGTTGGGGCATAAGGGTGAGGGTTACGTCAGGAAAATTATCAACAAGGTGAAGGAGTTAGTTCGAGAAAGATAATAGTTGCTAATTATGTAGATGGGGCATTGGTTCGATTTTCCATGCCTCATCTGCTATGCCTAATGCTCTATTTGAATTGGGTTTTGGGTAAAGGTTGACCAAACTCAATGATCTGGGGATTGGGAACATTGGGGATTGTTGGAACTGGAAATCCCGACATCCCAGAAGGAGGAATGTTATTCAAATTATCGGGTTGATTTGGGAAAGACGGAGGGGGAAGAATCAAAGCAGGTTGTTGAGAGGATGTATTAGGGCTTAGAGGAGGTACGGTTACAAGAGGCTGTCCTGAGTTAATAGTAATTGTTGGAGGCAGTTGATTGGATGGAGGTGGAACTGTGAGTAAGGGTGGTTGTTGGTTAGTAGTAGTTACAGGTAAGTTACTAGGCGGCTTTTGGGGGGTTTGAGGTAGTTTCTTGGGTGAAGGTGGGGAATTTGCTGGTTTCACGGCAGTAGTTTTACCAGAAATAACCGGACGTAATACCCAGCGAGTGGAGTTTTTTCGGGAAACGGGTTGCAGTTGTACCCGTTTGGGATTTAAAACAGTCCCTGGTGCTAAATCTAAGACAATGCGTGTGTCCTTAGCGTTCAGTTGAGAAACGCGAATACTTTTGATTGCTCCAGAATAATTTTGTTGCGTGGTAACTTTGCCCAACTTAGTATTCGGTAAATCTACAACCAGGCGAGAGGGTTGGGCTAAGTAGAAATAACGGGGGGTTGTGCCTGCTGAGAGAGTGATTTCGAGTTGCTGTGTCTTGGGGGAAAAACGCCAATTATCTAGCTTTACCACTGGTGTAGCAGCAGTAGTGCAAGTTTCGAGGGCGATCGCTGCACAAAAGCCGAATAGACTGATGCTAAATAGCTGCTTGCGCCATTGGCAAAATTGCCTAATCTTTAGTCCCTGATCCATTCTTTTTATCTGCTCCATAAAACCCATACAATGCGCTCACATTCCTGTCTACTTCGCGCTTTAAATCCCCACTCCCCAATTCATGATTTCTGAGATTTTTCCTCAGCTTTTTCGGGCACAGCAGTAAATCTCAGGGTTTGTGGAATACCATTTACGGTTAATTGACCTGTCATATTACCTTTATCCACAAGTTGCATTTTAATTGTGACTGAGTTCAGAGGATCATTTTGGGGGGGAAAAATATTACAAAGGATTGATCTGCCAACTTTTCCAGATAAATTTAATTGTTGATTTCTGAAGATGCCTGCCAGAGAGTGCTTTTCGTCAGTATCGGCGTTAACGTTTGCCGGTAATACAGAGGCATTTAAGTAAATACCCGACTGCTCAATGTTTAACGTCAGAGTATCCGATTTTTCACAGTTCGGCAAATTCTCAGCTAGGGTTAGACGATAGCGCCCGTTAACTGGAGGAGGAGCCTTGAGATTGTTTTCTCCATAAACGGTTACAGTTTTAAACAACAGTAGTACTGAAATTATTGCTACTCCGTAAAAAGCCAAAGATTTGAACTTGAAATGATTCATAATTTCAACTCCTCAATGTTGGCTCTTGACTACTAACCTCAGGAAGCATAGAGGCAAGGTGAGCGGTGACTTGACTGTAGCGGCGGGTAATTAGCAGGGAGGAACGACATTGGATGGCTAGTTGGTCTGTATATCTTCCCAAGGTTTGACGCTCGATACCCCAAGCGCGGCTGGTGCCAGCAATAGTTAGGTCAATACCTTCTGAGGCTTGAATTACGGCTTGGATTGGTTCTGCGGCTTCGATAATTTTGATTTCAATGCGATCGCGTACACTGGTGGGCAATTGCTCCATCATCGTGTGCAGTTCGTAACTCAATTCTTCTCTAGTATTATTTGATACTATTTGTAATATCTGCAACATACAAGTCTCACGATTGATTAGCAATCTCAGAGCTAGTATTAGTGCTAAATCATCATGGATATTGGCAGAATAAGGTACCAATAAACTTTCTAATCGCTCTTTGCCTTTATCTATAAACACTGCTACATCCACTGGTGCAGTGGTAAGCATTTGTCCGACTCGTCCACCTAAACGATTACTACTAAAAGCTGGTCGATGCCAGCCTACGAGAATTAAATCAGCTTGCTCTAATGTGGCAATCTGTGCTGTTTCGCGGGCAACATTGCTGGATATGCGAACGATAGGATGCACACAAGAACGAGTTTCTGGCGGTTCAAGAGTATTAATCAATTCTTCTAATTGATGGCGGCGCTGGGCGATTAATCGGTCTGCTTCAACTGGGGTACTTTCAAAGGCATAGTCTTCTTGAAATTCAATCAGGCTCAGGGGGTTAACAATGGCAGGATATCGGTGATTGAGAGCGATGTCGGTGGTCACTGAGCGGCTGGTGAGCGGAGTCGAACCATGCCGAAGTGCAGGCTGCGCCAACGCTACTGCCAACTGTACTAAACCTTTTTGTGTACTTGGATTAGCCACTGGCACTAAAATTCGGTAAGGACGAGGGGAAGCTTCACTGACAGCAGAGGTGTCTATACCTGTTTCTGCTTCCAACTCTGGCTTGATGACATCTAACCTGATCAGCTTCTTCGGATATGTCCATTCCAGCAGTGGTGAGGTCATGAAGGTAGTTACCAATGCCATAATTACCAGCATGGTAAATATTAAGGGCGAAATTACCCTTAACTCTAGACCAATGTTTAGCACTATCAGTTCGGTCAAGCCGCGAGTATTCATTAACCAACCGAGTGCCGAGGCTTCCCGTTTACTAATCCCACTCACACGGGCCGCTACATAAGTGCCAACATATTTGCCTGCGATCGCCACTCCTAAAACCAACGCACACAAAAGCCACAATTCGGGACGGTTGAGCAAGCCAATCTGTGTCTTTAAGCCACTGTAGGCAAAAAATATTGGCAGCAAGAATATCAATACAAAATCTTCGGTTTTTACTGCCAATTCCCGCACTAAATTTTCATTTTTGGGCATTGCTGCTCCCAGTAAAAATGCCCCAAAAATTAAGTGAATGCCAATTAGTTCGGTGATCAGTGCAGACGCAACTACGCCCATATAAATCCCAGCTAGCAGCAATTGGCTGAGGCGTCCTGCACGGAGGTAATGTTTGGTAAGGCCTTTGAGAAACCAACGTCCCACCGTCAACATCAAACCGATGTAAACTATGCTGGCGATAATTGTGGGTATAGCACTAGCAAAGTCGCCCGTTCTTGCTACAGCGATCGCTACTGCCAAGAGACACCAAGCTGTCACATCATCCACCGCAGCACAAGTTAACGCCAACGTTCCTAAACGCGTTCCTTGTAAATTCTTTTCAGTAATGATTCGCGCCAACACTGGAAAGGCAGTAATCGACATTGCTGCCCCCAAAAACAAGGTAAAGGCAGTGAAAGATACACTTGCGTTGGAAACTAGGGGATAAAGGATCACTGCTAGCAATGTTCCTAAGGAAAACGGTACTAAAATGCTGACATGAGAAGTTAAAACAGCTACTTCTAATTGTCCGCTGAGGTATTTTGGATTTAGTTCAAGCCCAATCAGAAACATGAAAAATATTAGTCCCACCTGAGACAAAACATTTAGAAAAGGAATAGTTTCTGGTGGAAACAAGGTAACTGCTAGATGGGGAGCAATTAAACCAAATAAAGATGGGCCGAGCATAATTCCGGCGACAATCTCACCAATTACCAGCGGTTGCTTAATGAAACGGAATCCTAGCCCTACTAACCGTGAAAGTCCAATAACAATCAGCACCTCAACCAGAACAAGAATAACTATATGCATGGTTTCCTCAAAAGTAACTATCTGGTTTCTCTAAAATGATTCTTTAAAAGCCTCGAAAATGTCAAGTTTATTAGATACACTCCAATACAGTTCTATTAAGTATTTATTTTTTTTTGTGTCCTACCCTGTGGGAAGCCACTTCATGTCTATGCGTTCTTCTGGTGCGTCTAATACCTGAATGCAGGTCGTTAAAACAATTGAATTTTACAAATAGTTTTAGCCTTAACCCAAGCGTATTATACACGCAAGGGTAATTTTTGCTTCGTCATCATGTCAATTATTGTTACGATGCAATTGCAACTGCGAAACATAAATTTTAATGATTTTAATAGCTCAATTTAGAAGAACTTCCGAATTACCGATATCAAGAAAATGAGGTAATAGGTAGTCTAATATGCTTGGTTTAAGGCTAAAACTGTGTTATCAAAGTCAATTTTTTAACGAATCACCAAGGCGCAGAGAGTGCAGAGAGAAGAAAGAAATGCTTAATCCAAGTGTATTGATAGGTAGTCAGTTTGTAGTAGTGTTTAAGCGCTACTACAAAAAAACTAGCAGTTAGATCCAGAGTCAAAGCAGAAAAGTTTACCCAATTGCTAAGTGATTAATTTTATATTTAAATTTGCTTAAGCGGAAGATTTATCATAGCTTCTAACTTGCAACAAAAAGGCAATCAGTGGTGATGCCATGAGTGTAGTAATGACTGCCATAATAACCATGATAGTGAATAAAGTTGGGGTAATTATACCTTGTTCAAGACCAATATTGAGGATGATTAACTCCATTAAACCACGAGCATTCATTAGAGTGCCGATAATTGCAGATTCCCGCCAATTTTCTCCCGCCAATTTTGCCGCCAACATACAAGCAATACCTTTACCAAGAATTGCGATCGCAATAATTAAGAGCGTAATTCCCCACAAAGTAGGTGTGTTTACCAATCCAATTTGAGTGTTCAATCCAGAGAAAACAAAAAACATCGGTAACAAAAAAGAAGTAGTTAAAAATTCTGTATGGTGGCGAATTTGTTGGGCGAATTCTCCGCGTGGTGTCACTGCTCCTAACACAAAAGCACCGAATATTGCATAGATGCCTGTGACATCGGTAAACCATGCACAAAACATCAAAATTATCAACATTAAAGTTAGGGTTTGTCTCTTCACACCTGCATCACGTTTTGTCATGCGTGTGAACGCTCTCAGTAGAGGTTGACCGAGAAAAATCGCAAATAGCACGTAGCAAATGCCTCCACCAATTGCTAATATGGCGATGCTTACAGAATTTTTCACGCTAGCAAGCACAATCGCCAGCAAACACCAAGCAACTCCATCATCTACCGATGCTGCACCTAAAGCCAAAGTACCGAAGCGGGTTTGTGCAAGACCGCGTTCGTAAAGAATACGGGCTAACATCGGAAAAGCCGTAATTGTCATCGACGCACCTAGATACAAAGCGGCTGACCAAGGTGTTACCTTTGGTAAGAAAAAATCGCCATTGTGATAAAGCCAAAAAGAAGCGATCACTCCTAAAATAAAGGGAGTGATAATCCCGGCAGCAGATAGCAAACTTGCACTTTTGATATGATGTTTTAAGAGTTTGGTGTTTAACTCTAAACCAATTAAAAACATATAAATTACCAACCCAATCTGGCTGATAGCATATAAAATCGACATCGATGGGTTGGGAATCTTGTCTCCTAAAGAAGTAATAATGGGAAGCTTAGGAAACAGCCATTGCTGAAAATCTGGTGCAATCAAGCCTAAAAGAGATGGGCCTAGCATTACACCTGCAATCATTTCGCAAACAACATCGGTTTGACCAAGATAGCGGCGTCCTAAAATCGTGACAATGCGACAAGTGGCTAAAATAACTGTGAGTTGTAGAAATAGCCGAATAATTAGATCAAAATTTGACATTGCACTTCCTTAATTTGCGTCTCTGCATTAAAGAATCTCCCTAGACTCCAAAGCTTGTCCTGTTTTTACTCATATATGACTACTACATCAGCACAAGTGCTAATTTTGTAAACATCAGATAGCTGTTTTTAATTTGATGAGATACAGAAGGCAGTGCATTACTTTGGTTTTCAAAGTTGTATCAACTGCCATGTTGTTCTTAGGAACGCACACAACTGTACGTCAATACAACATATTGCATCCAAACTAAAACCGCCATATAGCAGTCCTAAATGATTTCTAAAATTCTTTGTTTCTTCTCTTCTCTACGAGACGCTACGCAAAGGCGGTAGACTGCGGTCCGCTGTGCGTCTACGATAGTTTTCACAACTCAAACAGGATTGCTATGTATGATTTTTTATGATTTGTTATTTTGCGATTTATAACCTTTTTCATATGTTTCAACCACAATCTGCTGTAGTGACTCACATTTGTGCGTCCACAGCATACGGTTTAATTATCGGAAAATTACTGTAATTTTTGATTAAATTAGTTACGATGATTTGAGGTGTTACAACCATTCTCCACCCCGGAAACGCCAACGGGGAAAGATAATTCGCATTAGGCTTTGGGAAGTAATAAAAACTGCTAGCCACACGATGCTATAGTGTAATAAAAAAGCTCCTGGCGATAGTTCTTCCTTGGGTAAAGGTATTGGTAAAAAGCCAAACAATTTAACTCCACAGAAAACAAACACCAATTCCCATATACCAGCTAAGAGTTGATAAGCTGCGGGCCAATCTCTATCCCAGCGAGATTTTTGCAGATAATTATAAAGCACATCCCAGCCTAAGCCAAAGATGGCGACATAACCAAGTATCCAAAAATAAACCGAGTTAGCACCAGGGCCAATCCAACCCATTGCAAATAGCAAAGATACAAGTCCGCCGACAGTTGCAAGTAATAATAATCGAGTTTGCCAGCGACCAAATAAAGTTGGTGTCATAGGAGTGCTGAATTAGGAGTTTGCAGTAGAGACGCGATTAATCGCGTCTGTACAAAAGTTAGGAGTAGAGACGCGATTAATCGCGTCTGTTAGGAGTTTGCAATAGAGACGCGATTAATCGCGTCTGTTAGGAGTTAAGAGTTAAAAGTAATTAACAACAGAGGAGTTAAAGTTTTTATAGATAGATTTTTAAATGGGTGTTATTGAAAATTCAGCAAGATTGTGGTGCTTTTTGCGAGGATAGCAAATATGAGAATATCGGCTTGCTCAAAGCACCAACACATCTATATTATTAGGATGGTTTAAAGTGATAATCAAATTGAGAATGGTAAGCTGCATTGGCAAAGCCCGCTGAATGTATCGCATCCCAATTGATCACATCTTCTAACAAAGCCTGATAACCTAGTGTATTGGGATGAAGACCATCTTCACTCAAGCGTTTGAGTCGCCAACTTTCACTACGTTCCATCCATTGCTCAAAAATATCCAAATAGGGAATCTGCCGTTTGGTGCAAGCAATTCGAGTTGCTTCTTTATAGCGGTACTGGTCGGCATGATTATAGTAAAAACAATCTAAAAATGGCATCTTGGCTTCATCCACTGGCACCATGCCCACAAATAACACAGGGCAAAGTTGCTGTGCTAAATCTAGCAGAGACGCAATTTCCTTTTCAAATAAGGTAAAATCTGTGTAACTTCGGCCATCGGGACGCGCCAACCGCGCTGAGTCATTCACGCCTACTGATAAAATAATCAAGTCGGGGACACGATTTCGCAGTTCACCCCGGTGGCGGAACTCAACTTCTAGCCTTTGGGCTACTTGTTGCGTGCGATCGCCTCTTACCCCTAAATTATAAAGGACATGACCCGCACTATCCGGCAACATCCACCATCGCCGTAGTTGCTCTATCCAGCCTCCTTTTTCCGGATCGCCGAATCCATAAATTAAGCTGTCCCCCAGTGCGACAATCTTCATTGGCTGAAAGTGATTTGGTGGTACAGACACCTGCATTGAGGAAGATGCTAAAAATGTGTGCATTTAAAAACTATATTTTATATCTTTACAAGATTCTATACATTTCTATACCATAGATGGCTATCTTTAGTGTCCAAGCATATATCGGGTTTCTAGTTATTGATATAGTTGCAAAGTTAATATTGTTACAGTTGAGCCTCTGAAGGTGAATGTTGAGCCTCTGAAGGTGAATGTTGAGCTTCTGAGGGTGAACGTTGAGCTTCTGAGGGTAAACGTTGAGCCTCTGAAGGTGAACGTTGAGCTTCTGAAGGTGAATGTTGAGCCTCTGAGGGTAAATGTTGAGCTTCTAAGGGTGAATGTTGCACCTTTGAGCTTGAAAGTTGCACCTTTTATGCTGAAAGTTGCACCTTTGAGCCTGAAACTTGCAGTTTGAAAGCTCAAATTTGGGGTTTGGTACTGAAAACGTCTATGCAATGTCTACGACGGGCTACGTCTACGCACCATGTTTTATTTTATTTTAGGTATAAGTGAGCGCTCATACTGCGCTAAATGAGTTTGAGAATCGAACCGCAGAGGCGCAGAGGACGCTGAGGAAGAGAGAAGAGAGAGCGTTAGCGCAGCTTATCATACTCCTACTCTTAAGCAAGCTACGCGTAGCGTTCCATTGGCGCAGCCTCTCGTAGAGAAGGAAAGGTATCGCTATTATATAACTGTGTATTTGCTTAATTTTGGCATCATTCGTTAGGATAAGTTACAGGTGTAAAAGTTATATATACTGTTAGCGAAGATGAATATTGACCCTGTAGTTAATGCACTTAAGAGTATTGCTAAACCTGCGGCTTCTTTAGTTATTAATCAAGCTCAACGCAATGAAACTGTAGTTAGAACCTTAAAACAATTCAATTTTGACCCAGTACAACCACCTAAAGATGTTGATGGTGTTTATGTTTATTCTTTAATTGAGTATGGTGTGGGTAAGCAGGAAGCACTGCTGAATCTTTTTCGAGAAAGAGAAATTAAAAATGCTTTCTGGAGTGCTTATACTTCAAATAATCCCTTGGGTTTTTACAAGGAAGTAGAAAAGTTTTTGCAGGGGAAGGATTCAGAATTTGATATCCGATTGATGAAAATTGAACTGCGAACGCAGTTAGAAGAGTTTGGAAAAATATTTATTAAGGTTGCCCAAACAACTAAATCTAAAGAATTTGAGCCTTTGCCTGAATGGAATTTAGACGAGTATCCAGCAGAATTCAAGTCATTAATTAGAGAAAAAATTCGCTCGTTTTGCGGTCGTAAGTTTGTTTTTGACGCATTTAAACAATTTTGTGACAAAAATCGCAGTGGTTACTTTACAGTGGTGGGTGATGCAGGGATGGGGAAGAGTACCATTGCTGCTAAATACGTCTGGGACAATAAAGCACCATGCTATTTTAATATTCGCTCCGATGGTCGCAATCGACCGGAGCTATTTCTTGAAAGTATTCGCAAACAATTAATTAAGCGTTACCAGTTGCAGAATGCCCAGAAGGCTAATTTAGCAGATTTACTAGAACAGGTTAGCAAACAACTGACTGCTGGCGATCGTCTTGTAATTGTAGTTGATGCTTTGGATGAAGTAGAACAAGAAGCAGGGGGAAATCTTTTAGATTTACCACCGTCGCTTCCTGAAAATGTATATTTTGTGTTAACTAGACGACCCTATACTAGAGATAAAAAACGCTTGTCTACACCAGATGTCCCGGTAGAGGAGCTAGATTTAAGGAAAAATCAGTATGCTAATTTGAGTTGTGAAGATATTAAAGAATATATTCGGTTTTTTTTGAATGGCGATCAAGACTATAAGAATGCACTTAGACAATGGATTCAAAACCGCAATATTTCTGATAACGATTTTGTGGAGCAAGTAGCAACTAAGAGTGAAAATAATTTCATGTACCTGCGCTATGTTTTGTCAGAAATTGCTAAGGGTGACTATAATGACCTGAGTTTAAAGCAATTACCTGATGGTCTTCAGGATTATTATCAAACTCATTGGGTGCGGATGAATATGGATACTGCATCTAATCAAATGATGGTGATTATCTTGTTTATTTTAGTAGAAATTGGTACACCGATTCCTTGTGAGATGATTGCTGATATTGCTCAACAAGATGAATATGAGGTAGAACAAGTTTTAAATGAGTGGGTTGAATATTTAAAGCAGCAGAGGATAGATGGAGACACTTGTTACAGCATTTACCATACTAGTTTTCTAGACTTTCTCAAATCTAAACCAGTTTTGGACACAAAGCGTCAGCAAATTAAAGAGGTGAATCAACGTATTGTTGATTACTGGGAACGGGAGAAGGAAGAAGATGACAAATACTAACAAGAAATCAAGAGCAAAAAAATCCTACTCCTCCAAAGCTTATCTAGGCAGATATCCTTATAATCTGGTAAGTTCGGGAAATTTAGAGAAGTATTACCAAACTCTGACTGATTTTGATTTCCTAAGCGCAAAGATTAACCATCCTGAGTTTGGAGTGCAAGCGCTAATTGAAGATTATGATTTGGTTGACGATTTAGAGATATTAGAAAACTCCAAATACAACCTGGAGAAAGTAAAGGCACTAAAATTTATTCAAGGAACACTGCAACTATCAGCACATATTTTAGCAACGGATGAAAGACAATTAGCAAGTCAATTGTGGGGACGTTTATCAAGCCAGAAAATGCCAGAGGAAATTCAGGCATTATTGGCACAAGCAAAGCAAGTAACAAGTTTCCCCTGGTTGTGTCCATTGACTCCTAGCTTAATTTCACCAGGAGGACGTTTGCTACGTACACTCACTGGTCATACTTCCGGGGTAAATGCAGTTGCTGTTACTTCTGATGGTCAGCAGGTGATTTCTGCTTCAATTGACTCCACCCTCAAAATCTGGAATCTAATAACAGGAGAAGAATTATTTACCCTCAAGGGTCACAATAACTCAGTAAATGCAGTTGTTGTCACCCCTGATGGTCAGCAGGTGATTTCTGCTTCCAAAGATAAGACCCTCAAAGTCTGGAATCTAATAACAGGAGAAGAACTATTGACCTTCAATGGTCATAAAGGCTGGGTAAATGCAGTTGCTGTCACTCCTGATGGTCAGCAGGTGATTTCTGCTTCCAGAGATAAGACCCTCAAAGTCTGGAATTTAATAACAGGAGAAGAATTATTGACCCTCAATGGTCATAAGGGCTGGGTAAATGCCGTTGTTGTCACCCCTGATGGTCAGCAGATAATTTCTGCTTCTAGAGACAAGACCCTTAAAATCTGGAACCTGGAATCTGGAAAACAACTATTGACCCTCAATAGTCATAAGGACTCGGTAAAAGCAGTTGCCATCACCCCTAATGGCCAGCAGATAATTTCCGCCTCCAATGACAAGACCCTCAAAATCTGGAATTTGGCAACAGGAGAAGAACTATTTACTTTTACAGGACATAATTATCCAATAAAAGCGATCGCCATCACCCCCGATGGTCAGCAGATAATTTCCGCTTCCGATGACAAGACCCTGAAAATCTGGAATTTGGCAACAGGAGAAGAACTATTGACCCTGAATGGTCATAATCTCCCAGTAAAAGCAGTTACCATCACTCCCAATGGCCAGCAGGTAATTTCCGCTTCTAATGACTTCACTCTTAAAATCTGGAATTTGTCCGCAGAAGAAAAACTATTCACACTCAATGGACATAATGACTCAGTAAATGCCATCGCCATCACCCCTAATAGTCAACAGGTGATTTCTGCTTCTAAAGACAATACCCTTAAAGTTTGGAATTTGGCAACAAAAGAAGAAATACTTACTCTCAATGGACATAATGACTTAGTAAATGCCGTCGCCATCACCCCTAATGGTAAACAGGTGATTTCTGCTTCCAGAGATAAAACTCTTAAAGTTTGGAATCTGGCAACAGGAGAAGAAATATTTACTCTCAGTGGTCATAATGACTCAGTACGTGCAGTTGCCGTCACCCCCAATGGTCAACAAGTAATTTCTGCTTCCAAAGATAGGACTCTCAAAGTTTGGAATCTAGTAACAAAAGAAGAAATATTTACTCTCAATGGTCATAATGACTCAGTAAATGCCGTCGCCGTCACTCCCAACGGCCAGCAGGTGATTTCTGCTTCTACAGACAAGACCCTTAAAGTGTGGAATCTGGCAACAGGAGAAGAACTATTAACTCTCAATGGTCATAATTTATCGATACGCGCAGTAGCAGTCGCCCCTAATGGTAAACAGGTGATTTCTGCTTCCGATGACAAAACCCTCAAAATCTGGAGTCTCGCGACAGGAGAAGAACTATTGACCCTCAATGGTCATAACTTCTCAGTAAAAGCAGTCATCATTACTCCCAATGGAGAGCAGGCGATTTCCACTTCTGATGATAGTACCCTCAAAATCTGGAGTATCGCAACAGGAGAACTCACTGCCACTTTTACAGGGGATAGTTCCATTAATTGCTGTGCAGTTGCACCAGACGGCATGACAATTGTGGCAGGCGAACAATTAGGTAGGGTGCATTTTTTGCGTCTTCAAGAGATGAGAGAGGAATCAGGGGAGAAGTAATTTTATCTGCCAAAGATTTCATTGACGGTAATGTTTACATTAGGGAAAGCTTTAATTGATAAAGTTTGACCGCTAGCGAACTTTTGCATCAGCTGATAACCTGCGGCTGTTGGCTGTTGATAAACTTCGACAATTTGCTCGTTAATATCTACTAACCAAACTTCAATGATGTTTGCTTCTGCATATAAAGGAATTTTCTCTTCCCGGTCATACATCACAGTCGAATCAGATACTTCAATTAGTAAAAAAATATCCTGGGGTTGGGGGTGTGCAGTGGCGTAGAAATCATCACGGGGTTTAAGTAATGCCACATCTGGCTGAGGTTCTGAGTTCTCGTTCAGTTCCACAGGGTCTTGAATAGCAATGAGAACTCTATCCCGTAACTTCTGAGACAAGAGTTTGTTTAACCGTTTCACACAAGCAGCGTGTTTTGTTCCAATCGGCGACATCTCAATAATCTCTCCCCGAATCAATTCCACTCGGTCATCTTCTGTGAGAATCCCCGACTCAACCATCTTATGATATTGCTCAACTGTGAATTTCCGTCTTAGCAATTGTACAGACATCGCCACCTCCACTGTTGCCTCATTTTTTAATTATTCTCCAAAATCATGAATTCACCACCCAAACCACCGACTCCAATCAATTCCAGAGGACATCCAACGGAGTTTGAGGAAATCATTCAAGAAAAAAGCCACAACTTTGTCGGTCGTGAATTTGTCTTCACGGCTATTAACAACTTTCTCCACCGCTATAACCAGGGTTACTTCACCATCATTGGCGCACCCGGTAGCGGTAAAAGTGCCATCCTCGCCAAATATGTGACAAACAATCCTCAAGTTATTTATTACAATGCCGAACTTGAGGGTAAAAATCGTGCTGACGAATTTCTCATAAATATTTGCACGCAACTCATTAATCAATACTCCCTTAATTACACCTCCCTCCCTGATAACGCCACAGAGGGAAGTTGGTTTTTCTCTAGTCTTCTCCAGCAAATCAGTGATGAGTTAGAACCTAATCAAAAACTGATAATTGCCATTGATGGGTTGAATTGCATTGACCGCAACAGCCAACCACTTGGTACAAATCTGTTTTATCTCCCCCGTTATCTCCCAGATAAGGTCTATTTTCTCCTCACTCGTAGACCTTTCTTGCGGGAGAAATCGGGTTTATTGATTGAAACGCCGTCGCAAAGTCTTGATTTAGCAGATTATCCAGAACAAAATCGGCAAGATATCCAAGCATATATTCAAAATTACCTAACCCCCCTTCCCTACGAGGGAAGGGGGGAACAAGATTACTCCCCTCCCCTTGTAGGGGAGGGATTGGGGGACAGGTCAAATCTTAAATCTTGGCTGAGTAATCACCAGATTAGTGAGCAAGAATTGTGCGTAAATGCAAAGCAGCTTGCCGTTAGGCATCGCCTCACCACTTTAAGCGAAAATAATTTCATGTATCTCAGTCAGATAATAAGTGCGATACCTTCTCTACGAGACGCTACGCGAACGGTAAGCTTCGCTAACGCAGAAAATTTCCACCTGGAACCTTTCTGGTATAATCAACTCCCGCCTGGTTTAGAAGCATATTATCAGCAGCATTTACACAAAATGATTCCACCCGAACAAGGGACTGAGTATAGCATAGATGTGTTAAATGTCTTAATCCAGCAGCAAAAAGCAATATCAGTGGATGCAATCGCGCAAATCATTGATGCTGATGAGTATGAAGTTGAGGAAGTCCTAGAAAATTGGCTAGAGTTCTTACAGCAACAACAAATCGCCTCAGAAACCCATTACAGTCTCTATCACTCCAATTTTCGAGACTGGCTAGGTAGACAAGCATTTAAAACCCTCTAAAAAATTTCCCTAACCCTCTCTATTAACAGAGAAGATTAGGGTGTTAAAAATGGAGCTAAGCGGATTCGAACCGCTGACCCCCTCAATGCCATTGAGGTGCGCTACCAACTGCGCTATAACCCCTTAAAATCCATTATACATAATCGCTTAATTATTAGTACTTTGTCAAGCTTTTTATGAAAACTAAATTTTAAATATCTCCTCAACCACTCAACACTCACAACGACACTTGCAGCAAATAGGTCATACAGTGCCCCATTAAAAAGTAAACTACTAACATGGCAGCAGCAGCCAGAGCAACCAATGTACCAGCCAACATCAGAGAAAATTCTTTACTCTCGTAGGCTCTTTCCATTAAGTGCAGTGACCACGCCACCAAGGCGACATCAAAAAGTAAAATAGGAAGCAACATATTTTTTAATATTTGTTAATACTTGTAAAATAATATTAACACCCTTTCACGTAAGTGTGTCTAACCTAAGATAGATGTCATTAAATGCTAAATACTCATTTAAGAGAATGTTCTTACTGGCACGTTGCGATCGCGCAAATAATTTTTGATTTCTGCTACGCTTAAATGCCCGTAATGTAACAAGGATGCCAGTAATGCTGCTTCAGCTTTGCCTTCAGTTAGGGCAGTGTAGATATGTTCACAATTACCTGCACCACCAGAAGCAATCACTGGAATTTCGACAGCATCGGCAATTGCCCGTGTGATCTCGATGTCATACCCAGCTAGGGTTCCATCGGCATCCATACCTGTGACTAGGAGTTCTCCGGCCCCCCGTTTTTCAATTTCTTGTGCCCACAATAGGGCATCTAAGCCTGTATTTTCCCTGCCACCCCGCACATACACGTCCCAACCTGGATTCTCCGGGTTATTTCTGCGTTTGGCATCAATAGCAACAACTATGCACTGATTACCAAAGCGATCGCTTGCCCGATTAATCAAGTCTGGATCACGCACCGCCGCAGAATTAATACTAACCTTATCTGCACCTGCTCTTAATAAAGCTTTAACATTTTCTAAGGATTGAATGCCACCACCCACAGTCAATGGAATAAAGACCTGTTCAGCAGTCCGGTAGACCACATCTAAAATAGTAGCTCGGTCTTCATGAGTAGCTGTAATATCCAGAAATACTAATTCATCTGCACCAGCTTCATTGTAAACCTTCGCCAGCTCTACCGGATCGCCTGCATCTTGGATATTGACAAAGTTAACTCCTTTTACAACCCGTCCTGCCTTCACATCTAAGCACGGTAAAATTCTTTTAGATAACATAATAACTTTTGTACTTCTGGGTAATTGACCCGAATTTAAATTTTAAATTGGCGCGGGTATTTGCAAACGAAAATTTTTACACCCCTTGTTTTAAGCACGTATTGCAAAATGGGGCATTGGGCATGGAGCATTGGGCATTGGTTATTCTTTCTCCCCCTGCCTCACGGCAATTGCTACGCGGGGAACCCGCGCAACGCACTGCCTCCCCTGCCTCCCATACCACTCCTTAATCCCTTAAAAGTAGATAGCTGAATTATGGCGATAATCTCCTCGAAAAAACAGCCTCCAGAACCCAACGGAGAACCAAAGCAGCGTCGGGAGTCGGCAAAAGCACCATCTCCAGACAACATTTTGCAGCCTGAAGCTGCTATTGATGAACAAGATCAGCAAGAAGAAGGTATTCGACCGCACCGATTTGCCGATTACATTGGGCAAAAAGATTTAAAGGATGTGCTAGATATTGCCATCAAAGCAGCCAAGTCTCGTGGTGAGGTGCTAGATCACTTGCTGCTGTATGGGCCGCCGGGATTGGGCAAAACCACAATGGCAATGATTTTAGCATCGGAAATGGGCGTAAATTACAAAATTACCAGTGCGCCAGCCCTAGAACGTCCACGCGATATTGTCGGGCTACTGGTGAACATGAAACCAGGGGATATTTTATTTGTGGATGAAATTCATCGCCTCTCGCGGATGACGGAGGAAATTCTCTATCCGGCGATGGAAGATTATCGCTTGGATATTACTATTGGTAAGGGTTCGAGCGCTCGGATCAGAAGTTTGCCGCTGTCAAAGTTTACCCTAGTGGGAGCTACAACCCGTGTGGGTGCTTTAACTTCACCACTGCGCGATCGCTTCGGTTTGATTCAAAAACTCCGATTTTACGAAGTTGACGAACTGACTAAAATTGTATTGCGAACCGCTCAATTACTCAAAACCCCGGTTACAGAAGATGGTGCCACAGAAATTGCCCGTCGGTCACGCGGAACGCCACGTATTGCCAATAGATTACTTAAGCGAGTACGTGATTATGCGGAGGTAAAGTTATCTGGTGAGATTAATGAAAGCGTTGCATCAGAGGCATTGCAACTATTTCAAGTAGATCCTTGCGGTTTAGATTGGACAGACCGCCAGATGCTGAGTGTCATAATTGAACAATTTAACGGTGGCCCAGTGGGGTTGGAAACAATGGCAGCAGCGACGGGTGAAGATACCCAAACAATTGAAGAGGTGTATGAACCTTACCTGATGCAGATTGGGTATTTAACTCGGACTCATCGAGGGAGAATGGCGACAAAGGCAGCATATAAGCATTTGGGATTCACGCTGCCTAATGAACAGTTGTCATTATTGTAATTATGGGAAATTGGGCATTGGGCATTAATTATGCTCTTCTGCTCCCCTGCCCCATTCCCCATGTTTAAGATAGACACAGGTAAATCCAGATGATTAAGTTGATTGCTATTTTTCTCAGTCTGTTACTTGTGTTTGGCTGGGGTACTCCAGTCATGGCACAATCTCAACCGCCCATTACTCAAGAACAATTAAAACAAGGCGATGAGTGGGCAAATCAAGCGTTTACAGCAACGAATCAAGGTGATTTTGCCACGGCTGAAACTTACTGGACAAAGATTATTGAGCAATTTCCTACCAATGCGGGGGCGTGGAGTAATCGAGGAAATTCACGGGTGAGTCAGAATAAATTACAAGAGGCGCTGGCGGATTATAACAAAGCCATAGAACTAGCGCCTAATGTCACCGATCCTTATTTGAATCGGGGTGCGGCGTTGGAAGGATTGGGAAAATGGGATTCGGCGATCGCAGATTATAATCATGTCCTAGAACTCGATCCTCAGGATGCGATGGCGTACAATAATCGCGGTAATGCCACAGCCGGTTTAGGAAAATGGGATTCGGCGATCGCAGATTACAAAAAATCTAATGAGATAGCGCCAAATTTTGCCTTTGCCCGTGCTAACTACGCCCTCGCTCTTTATGAAACTGGTCAAATAGACCAAGCAATCCGGGAAATGCGGAATATTGTCCGTAAATATCCCAAGTTTGCCGATATGCGTGCTGCTCTCACAGCTGCCTACTGGGTAAATGGAGAACAAGGGGAAGCCGAAAGTAACTGGGTAGCAGCTTATGGACTGGATAGCCGTTATAAGGACATCAACTGGGTAACAAATATCCGCCGTTGGCCCCCAAGTATGGTATCAGCTTTAGATAAGTTCTTAAAAATCAAGTAGAGGTATTGACTATGACTCATTTTGGCATCATCTGTCCTGGTGCAGCAACTGGCCCCCTTAACACTATGCTTCCCTTGGGGCAGGAACTTCAACGGCGTGGGCATCGCGTTACCCTTTTCGGAACACCCGATACTCAATCTAAAGCACTAGCAGCAGGAATAGAATTTCAAGCAATTGGTGAAAAAGATTTTATCCCTGGCTCAACAGCAGAATCATTTACTAAGTTAGGTCAACTGCGTGGATTGGCTGCGTTTCGATACACTATTGACTTGTTAAAGCGTGTTTCATCTGTGACACTCCAAGAGGCTCCAGCATTACTGAAAGCAGCAGGCGTAGAAGCGTTGCTAGTAAACCAAAGTTCAGTAGAAGGAGGGACAATTGCCGAGTATCTGAAAATTCCTTTCATTACCGTGTGCAGTGCTGTGGTGTTGAATCGGGAACCTAGCGTTCCTCCTTTTTTTACAACTTGGAAGTATAGCCCATCTGGGTGGGCACGCTTACGCAACCAAATGGGTTACACGTTACTTAATAGCGTTGCTAAACCACTTAGAAATTTGGTCGATGAATATCGCCGAGAGTGGAAATTACCACTATCCTCTAGTCTTAAAGATAGCTACTCTCAGCTGGCTCAAATAAGTAATGCACCTGCTGAGTTTGAATTTCCCAGGCAGGAATTACCTCCTTGGTTCCATTTCACAGGAAGCTACCATACTTCAGCCAATCGAGCACCTGTTTCTTTCCCTTATGAAAAATTGACGGGTAAACCGTTAATTTACGCTTCGATGGGAACATTACAAAATCGGCTGATTTGGGTTTTTCAGACTATTGCTTCAGCTTGTGAAGATTTGGATGCTCAGTTAGTAATTTCTCTGGGAGGTTCTGCTAAACCAGAATCACTACCAGACTTGCCAGGAAATCCTTTAGTAGTTGAGTATGCACCTCAATTAGAAGTGCTGGAAAAAGCCACCCTGATGATTACTCATGCGGGAATGAATACAACAATGGAATGTGTAAAAAAAGGAGTGCCAATGGCGGCAATTCCAGTTGCCAATGACCAGCCAGGAGTAGCAGCGCGGATTGCTTGGACAGGGGCGGGTGAGCTTGTCACCCTAAAAAAACTGAATGTTCCCAGATTACAAAATGCTATCAGGCGGGTGTTGACAGAAGAATCTTATAAACAGAATGCCCTTAGATTACAAGCAGCTACTCTCAATGCTGAGGGAGTAAGTCGAGCCGCTGATATTATTGAGCAGGTAGTATCTACGGGTAAGCCTGTCTTGGCTAAAATCAATTAATCAACAGATTAAAATAAAATGAACTGGGACAATAACTCAATCGTAATTTATTCCAATTTTCCCTTCCATGTACAAGATTGGGCACCTCCTTCTGTGAAAAATGGTATTGGAGGCAGCCAAGAAGCCGTCATTTACTTAAGTCAAGAACTAGTGAAATTGGGTTATCAAGTCACAGTGTTTAATAGATGCGGTGACATGGATGGGGAATATAATGGTGTAGTTTATCAGTCTGTTGATAAATTTAATCCTCAAGACAACTTTAATGCCTTAATCTTTCATCGTGCTTGGACACAACCGATGATAATGAAAGTAAAGTCAAAAAAAACTGCTGTTTGGATGCATGATAACCCTAAATCATTTTTATTTCCTCCAGTAGAAGATTCTCAGCAATCAGAATTTTTAGCAAGTTTTGACAAGCTGTTTATGCTGTCAAATTTCCATAAATCTATGCTACCAAGCTGGATTCCTGAAGAAAAAGTCTTTCTGACAACTAATGGTATTAATCTAGAAGATTTTAATTTAACAGGAATTTCTAGAAATCCCAAAAGACTGATTTCAATTAGTGACTATACAAGAGGCATTGAACATTTACTTACTCAATGGGACAAGATTATCCAAGAAGTACCTGATGTTGAATTGCATATTTTCTATGGCTGGCAAGTAATTGATGCGTTGATTAATTCACCTAACAAATTTCCACAATTACCAGATAAAAAGAAGCAAATTTCGCAGCTTTTTGACCAAAAAAATGTCTATGAACATGGCAGAATTGGGCACAAGCAGTTAGTTGAAGAATTATTTAAATCTGGAATCTGGGTTTATCCTTGCCATACTGACATTGAGACTTTCTGTATTAGTGCTTGGAAAGCTCAAGCGGCTGGTTGTGTTCCTGTAGTAACAACTTGCGCTGGTTTAGATGAGACTGTTAAATCTGGTGTCAGAATTAAGGGACCTGCTGGAGATGAACAGACAAATAATGCTTTTATTGAAGCTGTAATTGACTTGTTGAAAAATCTTGACAAACAAGAAGGTTTGAGAAAGGAAGCATTATCTCTAAAAGATTCCTTTGGTTGGGATAAAGTTGCCAAACAGTGGCATGAAGAATTTTTCTCAGTTTAAATAAAATTTAGGATTGTGCGTAGGCGTAGCCCGTTGTAGACATCGCCTCCACTCTATCCCATCCCATTCTCCCACTCTTCACGCTGAACTAGAGCTAGTCTGAAGGATGGGCTGATTTTGCAAGCGCTTCCCCTTCACTAACATCTGAACACCCCCTGCTGGTACAAATAGAATGCCATGACGTACTGGCTGCACTGGTTTGCTATCAACCAGTTCCATTTGCCAGTGAGACAGCACTGTAGCCAACACCAGTTTCATCTCAAACAAGGCAAATGCCATGCCAATACAGCGACGGTTTCCACCACCAAAGGGTAAGTACTCATAGGGGGCAAATTGACGTTCTAAAAAACGCTCTGGCTTAAACTGCTTTGGTTCAGGATATAAATCTTCTCGATGATGAGTCAAATAAATAGAGGGAATCAGTAGAGTACCGGGTTGAAACTCGTATCCCCCGATTCGTAAAGGTGATTTGACCACTCGATTTAAAGCTGACATCGTGACTGGATAAATACGCAGTGTCTCCGAACAGACAGCATTTAAATAGGGCGATCGCAAAATAGCGTTAAAATCAGGCTGTTCGCCCAAGTTATCCAGTTCTTGTAAAAGTTTCTCATGTACCTGCGGCAGACGGTGAATCCAGTACAGCGCCCATGATAAGGTAGTCGCAGTAGTTTCGTGACCTGCCACTAATAAAGTCATCAGCTCATCACGTAACTCCTGGTCTGTCATTGGCTCTCCCGCCTCATCACGAGCAGCCATCATCAAAGATAAAATATCAGTCCGAGATGAATCAGCTTGTGCTTTGCGTTCCCGAATTTCAGCGTAGATAAGTTCGTTAATTTGCTGGCGTACACGCAGGTATTTTCCCCAAGGACTCCACGCTCCGAAATCTTGCCGCAGTGCCGGAAAAATTAGCAGCAGTGTTCTAACAATAGGTACTTTGGGATTGAGGATTTCAATCAGGAGTTCCTTGAGTTTCTCATACCGTGGCCCGTCTTCTAAACCAAATACAGCTTTTAAAATTACTTGGAAAGAGATTGCTTGCATGGTAGACAGAGCTGAAAATGCTTCTCCAACCTGCCATTGACTAGTTACTTGTTCTGTGATACTGCGGATTAACTGACCATAAGCCAGCATTCGTTCTCCATGCAACGGCGGTGTCAACAGCTTTCTTTGCCGTTGATGAGGCTTCCCATCTAGTGCCAGCAGTGACTGTTGTCCCAATAAAGGCGATTTTACACCTGCTGACTCACCAGAGTCCAACTGTTTTGGATCTGTAGTAAAAATCTGCTGAATCGCCTGAGGATTGCTAATGAAAACTTCAGGAGCAACATTTTGTCTGAGCTGAACGGTAAAAATATCACCATAACGTTTAGCACAGGCTTCCATGTATTCTAAGGGATTAGTAAGCCACTGATACGTTTGTACCCAAGGGTGAGTTTGGGGGCCGTTAGGCAGTTTTAGTGCAGACATTTTTATTAATCTCCCAATTATTCGAGCAAGATTGCTATCAGTTAGTCATTTATGCACGCGTAGCTTGATTGATCTTAGAACACAGATCAAGCAAATGAACTTACCAATTCTTGAATTTGTCTTGGAGTTAATTCTTGCACATTACTTAAAACTACCACTGCTCCTGCTGCTAGCAATGTCTCAGCATAGGCATTACCACGGGCTGCTGTTTCCTGCACATGGGGCGGTAAAACCCCTACACCAATCCAAGTGCGAGAAGAATCCAAAGCCTGTGCTTTATCGACAGTATACATATCTGCTACCGTATCTCCCACATACATTACAGCTGATGTTTGCTCAATTCCATTCTCTAGTAAGCCAACTGTGGCCAAAAGTCCGGTGGGGTCAGGTTTACCTGGCGCATCTTCCATCGCAATCAACACAGGAGATTGTAAGCCCAGGCGTTTTTCTAAGATATAGTTAGCAGAAGTACGAGTCGCACCGCTAAAAAATCCCCAAGCAATCCCAGCTTGGGTAAGTTGCTCTAAATAGCTAGGTTGTAATAATAAGGGTTCATTACAGATATACCCCGTTAAATTGTTGGGGTCTGGGCCACGGTAACGGGATTGAAAAAAAGCAACGATCGCATTGTAATCTAGTTGCAGTTGCTCGCGGGTCTGTCCTTGGGTTTCAAAGTAGCGGTAAATTAATTCTTGCGATGCTTCCCAATCATTATTCCACACACCTTCAGACTTTAGTTGGTCAATATCTAGTGGGGTTGGACGATATGCTTGGGTAGTAAAATATTCTACGGTATCTGCGATCGCTCGACGATAGGAACCGCTAACATCGCGCACAACGCCATCAATATCGAAAACAACAATCGCTTTTGCTGAGGATTTTTCAGTCATGGGAGGGGTAAATTTGGGCGGTGAGCATAAAAAGTTTAACCCCATTATGGATGCTCAATAGTTTAATTTTTCAACCTCAGGTAAAAAATCGGAGTCGAGGGTTTGCTCTGGCGTGAAGGGAGAGTCATAAGCATCTGTAGTTAGCGCCGACTACACCTTATGCTAGCCCATTTTCTAATCACCAAAACAGTGCTGAATAAAAAGTCAAATGATTAAGGCTTAGGCATCAAATCAGTTCCGAGTAGTAAGTGCTAAGTGGGAAGATTCATAAGTGATACTTTTTACCGAGTACTCTATTGTGTCCTTACTTCAATCCCCCCGTTTCGCTCTCTTGGTAATCCAGCACTCCTGAATGTTTGGTCATTTGATAGGGTATTGCGTTAAAATAAGCGATCGCTATCCTAGTTAAGTAATGCCTGGAAATTCCCGGAGGTGTGATTGACCAAGTTTATTTTGAAAATTTTGTGGTTAGACGAAAACGTTGCTCTAGCAGTCGATCAAATTGTAGGCAAAGGCACAAGTCCTTTGACTAAGTACTTTTTTTGGCCCAGAAATGATGCCTGGGAAGAGTTAAAAAAGGAACTAGAGGCCAAACATTGGATTACTGACGTGGATCGTGTCGAGTTGCTTAATAAAGCGACAGAAGTGATTAACTACTGGCAAGAGGAAGGTAGAAACCGTCCAATGGCAGAAGCTCAGTTGAAATTTCCAGAAGTTGCCTTTACAGGTAGCGCTTGATATTACAATATTAGCGATTGTGCTGTTCTACAAGCTGCCACAGTTTGATAGTTTTGTCCCTGCTACCACTTACAATTAATTGTCTAACTTTGCTCACAGCAACAGCAGATACTGAGTCTACATGACCAGAGAGAGTAACAATCTCTTCTGCTGTGCTTACCCTCCAAAGTTTAACTGTTTTGTCGCAACTTGCACTTAGGAGCGTTTCGCCATCGGCAGTAAAAGCCACAGCCACTACAGACCAAGAATGGCCTACAAGTGTGCAAATTAGCTGACCAGTGTTTACCTCCCACAATTTAATAGTGTTATCATCACTACCCGTCGCCAAAATTTTACCATCAGGACTAAAAGCGACTGTCAAAACCGCCCATGCATGACCCGAAAGGGTGCCTAACAAGCTATAGCATGGGCGGTTTTGAATAAGAGGCAAGGGGGCAGGGGGTAGGGAGAAAGGGGGAATGTCCTCCGTTCCCAACATGAAGAGCAAAGCGGAACATGGATCTAATTCCCCGGTTTCATGAGGCGGTTTTCGTACCCTGCGGGAAGCTGGCGCAACAGTTGGAGTCTGAATCCCCATATTTACATCCCCCTGCTCCCTGCTTCCTGCTCCCATGCCTTTTATTTCAAGTTCTCTCTGGCAACCTGCTAATGCAGGTATCTGCCACAGGCGAATTGTTCTATCATAACTAGCGCTGGCTAAAAGCTGTCCTTGAGGACTAAATGCCACTGAATTTACTTGTAATTGATGTCCAGTCATCGTGCAAATTTCAGTGCCAGTATTTACATTCCAGAGTTTGATTGTCTTATCCCAGCTACCACTAGCAAGAATTTGGCCATCTGGACTGAAAGCAACTGATTTCACAGCGTGTGAGTGTCCCAAGAGAGTGCAGATTTCCTCTAATGTCTCAATCTGCCACAATTTGATAGTTTTATCATCGCTAGCAGTTGCCAAAATTTTCCCATCAGGACTGAAGGCAACTGATTTTACAGCTTGAGAATGTCCTGATAAGCTAGCTAGGACTTTTTTGGTATTTAAATCCCACAATTTGACGATTTTATGATCACTAGCACTGGCTAAAGTGTTACTGTCAGGACTGATGGCAAGGGCATTGACACTACTCAATCTCCCAGAATGCTCAGTTAGGGTATGCAAGCATTGCCAAGGAGGATTTGGTAATTTAAAATTTTGAGTTTTACATTCCATACCCATTGCTTGCATAACTTCATCAGCTGATTGAAAACGACGGTTAACAGCATTTTGCAGCAGCTTGTTGAGGATTTGCGCCAAGCGATCGCTAACCTTGGTAGTAAGATATTGTTGCCAAACCCAGCAATCATTTGCAATATCAAATAAATCAAAGGGAGGAATCTGGGTAAGTAAGTAAATACAAGTAATACCCAAGCTATATAAGTCACTAGCAAAAACCGCTTTTCCTCTGGCTTGTTCTGGTGCAGCATATTCTGGACTGCCGATACTGGTTTGTGATATTAGCCGATCAATTTCTGTGACGATTTTCGCAGTGCTAAAATCGACTATGACTAAATCCCGTTTCTTGGTAATTGGGGATCTACAAATGATATTGTGGGGTTTAATATTGCGGTGAATGATGTTGCGATCGCTAATAAACTGAAAAACTGGCAACACATCTTCTAAAAGTTGCCAAATCTGAGTTTCATTAAAAGCCCCTTCCTCCTCAACCACCTGAGCTAAATTAGTGCCTGCAATAAACTCCTGCACTAAATAAAAATGCCGGTTCTGCTGAAAATAAGCCAGTAAAGCCGGAATTTGGGGATGCTTGCCTAATTCTTCTAGCTGTTGTGGCTTTTGCTGAAAACTTTTAGATGTTTCGGATTTTAGTGATAATTCTTGAACGACGCAAGGAACTGGAGGAAACTGACCCTCATCTACTGCGAGGAAGGTTTTACAGAATCCCCCTTTACCAATCTGCTTCATTAAACGATAACGTTCTTGTAAAAGCAAAATTTCTCCCTCAAAGTTACAGCCAGCCAGGATGAATAAAATTCGCGGCTACACAAACGAAGTCCCTCCGGGTTCGCCAGTCGCCTACGGCGGGAAACCCGCCTACAGCGCTGGTCTCACCGCCTCCGCGGACTAAGGAAAAATTGAAGGTTTGAAACCTACAGAGGCGGGTTTTGCCTGTATAAACGAGCCAGTGCGTTGGGCGGACAATGCCCAACTTGTTTGCTCTTAGCGTTCCCGCTTTTTAGCAACTGGCGTGCAGTTTCTAACCGCACTTTTAATGTTAAGTTGACTTATCCGCTGGGAAATTCACAATTATAGGTGGAAGACCATTTTCTGGGGTTGGTTGGGCTTTGGTAACTACTGGTTGGGGATGCAAAGGTGTTGGTGTCAATTCACCTTTACCAGTTTGATTCCATAAAATCATCGATAGTAGCCCATCTACTAAACCGTTATTGCTGCCATTACTGCCAACTAAGACATCTGGAATCAAGCGGACATTGCGATCGCCTATAATCTGCATTAGTTGCATTGCTGTATAACCTTGTGACCCTAAAGCTTCCACGCCAGCACTGTAGGTTTCAGCTTTGGCGTTACCTGTGGCCCGAATCCCTTCAGCCTCAGCAATTGCCCGGAGTTTTGTCCCCTCAGCTTCACCGTTCGCCTCTTTGATTTGAGCTTGGGCTTTTAGGTCAGCAATATGTACACTCTGCTCTGATTTCACCATTTCTTGCTGGATATCAGCGAGTGCCGTTTCCCGGACAAGTTGCTGCCGTTGGGTTTGCGCCATCTGCTGGACTTCATAAGTCTTGCGTTCTTCTTCGGCAATTTTCCGGTCTGTCTGTGTCTGCATTAACGATGCTGGTGGCTGAATATCACCAATGAGAGTATCGATCGCTTGCACGTCATAAGCCCGCAATGCTGTTTTAATATACTCAGCAGCCTCAGATTGTCGTTCACTTCGAGCAGTGAGAAAGTCTAATACAGTATAGTCTTGGGCTGAGTTGCGGAAATAATTCCCGATGGTCGGTTCTAATACATGGTCTACCAGATTTTGCATTGCACCAACGCGGGAAATTACCTTCGGGGCATCTAAAGCACCCACATGGATTATTTGTGCTACTTCCAAATCAAAGGCAAACCCATCACGCGATCGCACAGTTAAAGAGGCTAGTTGAGCATCATAGCTGTGGCGTTCGGTGCGGTCTGACCAATTTAATACTATGTTAGTCGTTGGCACCAGTTCCATGTTCATGATCCGAGAATTAATGGGGTGCTTGCCAGGATACAGCGGTTCGACCCACACACCCTTGTGTCCAGGATTCACCAAGTTACCGTGGGTAAAAGCTGCACCGCTGACATCTTGATGTGCCTTACCCACGAAAGAAATCACTACACCCACATACCCAATGGGAATTTCTGTCATCGGCACTTGCTCAACTTGAACAAACCAAGGATTCAAGTTCCAAGAACCAGAAAGTAAAGTCTGCTCTTGTAAGCCTCGCCGCCCACCTCCATCAATAAATTTCTGACCATTTTGGAAGTTGTCGTGTCCGTCAATTATCGGCCCTGCGAGTTCACCGGCAGAAATTGGTACACCATCTAAGGTAGTGACAATGCCAACTTTGTCAGATGCTAGACTGTAAACCCGCAATTGTTCTGGAGTCATGCCATGAGTGCTGGCATTTGCTGCCATGATGACTTTAAACAGGGCGGTATTAATCCGGTACGTACCTGCGGTGAGAAAACCCATCTGCCGCCCTTTTTCTCCACCTTCAGTGAGGAATTTTCGAGCATCTTGGAAGTTGTCACAACTGACAATTTTACCCAAAATCCGCTCTGGTGGGTTGGATGCACCATCTGCCGCCACAATCAAAGCGATTTCCCCTTGGGGAACGACAACTACCTGCTCTTTCTTTACAGAATACTGCCAAGGCCAATAGCCCCAGTGCCAACCAGGAGTTAAAGTATCTGCCTGCAAGCCAGCTTCCCCGTTGAGGGCAATCAAACTTCCGGCGGGAAGTCCGCGCCCGGAAAGGGTAAATTTCCTCACCACAATGCCGACTTCACGTTCGCCAATAACTACCAGTCCACCAAAGAATAGGGGGACAAATATGACTAAACCGCCAACAAGTAGGATGGGAACCAGTACAACAGGATTAATTCCAGCAGCTTGATATTGAGTTCTGCTAATTGGTAACTGGGCAATATTTGGTGTAGTCTGATTTAGCTGGACAGTCGCCGAAGTTATTTCTTTTGCAGTAGTTGTTTTTACAGGAGTAGCATTGGCAGAATGAACACTACCAGCGTTCGTCAAAGACGTTGGCGCAACCATCGCCAATGTTGCTACGATAGATGCTGCAAAACGAGCTATTTTATTTTGTTTACGAGTATCAAGCAAAGATGAAAAGCTTTTCATAACTTGTGCCCATTTGGGCAACTAATTAGTTAATTTAACACTTCACCAAGGCTTGCCTCGATTTCTTAAACTTGGCGTAATTTTTTTAAAATTTAATAAATATCTGTAGGTTGGATATTGCCCAACCTACCAAGTTGAAATAGAAAGTTAAATTAGACCAAACCACCAGCGGCTTGAAACCGAGCGCGGGTTCGTTTCAAGGCTTGGGTTGCCTGGATTTGGGCTTGGCGATCATCTGCTGACACTTGACTTAAACCCGCTTCTGCTTGGTTGTAAGCAGCACGGGCTTCCTCAAGGTTAATTTTGTCGCCACGTTCAGCGCCGTTAACCAGAATTGTCACTTCATTTTCTTCGACTTCGGCAAAGCCACCCAAAAGAGCGATCGCTTGCCAATTCTCATTTTTAGCAGCACGGACTCGCATTACACCAGTATCCAGGGCGGTCAAAAGTGGTGCATGTCCAGTTAGGATACCTAGTTGACCAGTAGTGCTAGGTAAAACAACTTCTTCAGCTGGGGCATCCCATACTGTTTTATCTGGGGAAATTACACGAACGGTTAATGTCATTTGTCTTTTGTCCTTTGTCTTCTGTCCTCTGTCTTTTGCCACTAGTCATTAGCGATCGCACTAATGACTAATGTACAGACGCGATTAATCGCGTCTCTGACTAATGACTAACCTTTGACTTTTTCAGCTTTGGCGATCGCTTCGTTAATATCGCCCACCAAGTAGAAAGCCTGTTCTGGCAGAGCATCCAACTCACCAGACAGAATCTTCTGGAAGCCTTTGATGGTATCTTCCAACTTCACGTACTTACCAGGAGAACCGGTAAACACTTCTGCCACAAAGAACGGCTGGGACAAGAAGCGCTCAACCTTCCGCGCCCGCGCCACGATTAGACGGTCTTCTTCAGACAATTCATCCAAACCGAGAATGGCGATAATGTCTTGGAGTTCTTTATAACGTTGCAGAGTTGATTGCACCGCACGGGCAGTATTGTAGTGTTCATCACCGACAATGTTGGGCTGGAGCATGGTGGAAGTTGAACCAAGGGGGTCAACTGCGGGATAAATTCCCTTAGCTGCCAAACCACGAGACAGCACTGTTGTACCGTCCAAGTGGGCGAAGGTGGTAGCAGGTGCGGGGTCAGTGAGGTCATCCGCTGGTACGTACACCGCCTGAATGGAGGTAATCGAACCCTCTGTAGTTGAGGTAATCCGCTCTTGCAGTTCACCCACGTCAGTTCCCAGTGTGGGCTGATATCCTACCGCTGAGGGCATCCGACCCAGTAGTGCGGACACTTCCGAACCTGCTTGCACAAACCGGAAGATATTATCAATAAATAGCAGCACATCTTGCTTGTTTACATCCCGGAAGTACTCTGCTACTGTCAATCCCGAAAGACCAACCCGCATTCTCGCTCCGGGTGGTTCGTTCATTTGACCGTAAACTAGAGCAATTTTTGATTCGTTGAGGTTTTCGTTATTGATAACCCCAGATTCAATCATTTCGTTGTAGAGGTCATTGCCTTCACGGGTGCGCTCACCCACACCAGCAAATACGGATACTCCACCATGCTGGGTAGCAATGTTGTTGATCAATTCCATCATGATGACGGTCTTACCAACACCAGCACCGCCGAACAGACCAATCTTACCGCCGCGTCGATAGGGAGTCAGAAGGTCAACAACTTTAATCCCAGTCTCGAACACCGAAGGTTTGGTTTCTAGGTCAGTGAATTTGGGAGCAGAGCGGTGGATGGGTAAACTTGCCTCAGCTTCTACAGGGCCCCTGTTGTCCACAGGTTCGCCAAGGACGTTGAAAATCCGACCCAAGGTGGCTTTACCAACTGGTACGTTGATGGGAGCGCCTGTATCGGTGACTTCCAAACCGCGCACTAAGCCTTCGGTGGAACTCATCGCAACAGTCCGCACCTGGTTGTCGCCCAGCAGTTGCTGTACTTCAACGGTAAGGTTGATTTCCTGTCCAGCTTCGTTGGTGGCAACGATTTTCAAAGCGTTAAAGATTTGTGGCAATTTCCCACCGGGAAATTTAACGTCTACAACTGGACCAATGATTTGGGTAATGTAACCAATGTTTGTTTTTTCTGCGGTTGTGACCATGCTGCGCCTAATGATTGAAGCTAGATTTCAGATAAGGTCCGAGAAGACATAAAATTAAGCAATGTCACCTTTCACTGTAGCACCGCAAGGGGACACAACTCCCTTAGTAATTCCTTAAAAAGGAGCTTGACTGCTTTAGCTGTAACTCTTATTGTGACTATGTTCAAAATCGGGCATTGGGCATTGGGAGCCAGTGTGTTGGGCGCGTAATGCCTGACCTGTTGGCTTTTAGCGTTCCCATAGGGTAGCAACTGGCGTCATTAGACATAAAAAAAGAGATTTTCAATGCTTCGTTGTGTAATTCCTCACATAGGTTTCTAGCTTGTTTAGGTGAACAGATGGATGCTCTTTCACAATCTCATTTTTAAGCTGCGATCACTTTGGTTGAAGCCGCTTAAATAGCGGCAATTTCCCCTAAAGACTGTACAAGCCTTACGCGTGTCAACATAAAAAAATGCTGTGTCTGGCGATCGCAGACACAGCGGATATCACAATAACCTAAGGATAAATTTAGGCTTTATACCAAATCTATGTGAGCCTGCATAGAATAATTCTCTTGTCAGGTAGGAATTTCAAGTGTTTTATTCTGTGCATCTTTATAGAGAACTGGTATTATGCGGTGTTATTTTGCTGTTTGCGCTTTAGGGATGAAGTCGCACCAAAGATACCGAGTGCTAAAATCCCCAATATAGTAGATTCGGGAACACTTTTTGTTGGTACACTAGACAAAGTACCACCTTGAATAAACACAGCGGAATCATAACTACTATCTTTTGCATCTGCAATTGCCAGTTTAAGCGTGTGGTTTCCAGCACTCAGCCCTTTGGCGTTAGCAGTAAATACTTTAGTGAAACCATCATATTGAAGATTGAAGAATGGGCCGCCATTTGATGGATCATTATTGATAAAGAACTGAGGATTCTGGGCATTGGTGCTACGACAGGTAAAGTTTCAGCCTCTCGCTGCGATCGCAGATATAAGCACTAGTGAAAATGACTAAAGTTTTGAACTTAGCTTTTGTCTTCTAGTTATTAAAAAAATTCTTAACAGTGTTTTCCTCACTTGCTTATTCATCTAAATTACCGATAAATTTATTTAGTGTCGATAGTATTCGCGTGTATTCACATAAAAAATACATTCTAAATTAGATTAAATAGCAGCCAAAACCTAGATTTTAGGGGACTTGTATACCCAGTATTAAGAGAATAATTGACTGAAACTTTGTAAAATTAAGTTGTTTATTTAAGATAGGCTTATCAACGGAATTATACGTATATTAATCAGAATTACATTTAAAAATATCGTAGGAACACACTGTTATGATACCTAGCGATGAAAACCACAGTAGTTAAAAACTTAAGGTAGCGATGCCTGCGGCGAGCTTCTCTACGAGAGGCTACGCCAACGCTAATGCTTGCTAGATTAGCTTAGAAAAGCTTAGATAAAAAATCTGCTCTCCCTAGCGATCGCAGAAAGAGCAGTGCCATACCATTTCATTCAAATAGCTAATACACATATTCTCAATACTATTTCGGAATCTAAGCAATTAATAATTACTAAGAGACCATTTATAAAGTAAATCAAAAGTTAGGGTGTGTTACGGCTTTAGCTTAACGCCCCAGATTAAGGTATTTAGCATAGGTAATACTATAAATATGCATTTTAGTCAACAATAAATAGCTACATTACCCATTTTCATGCCCTGGATAGGTTCATTTCATGAAACCTGTGTACAACCTATATTTCCAAATCTTCTAAATATCCCTAATATAAAAATAGGTACAGAAAAACGTTTTCAGTTCAGCCAAGCTGCGATACCTGGGTTAGGCGTAGCTGCGGCTTCATCCTCACACTTACACCGAGCAACAGCTTATGAATTTCTCGTCAGCACGACAATTTTTTTATCAAGAGATTCAGCAGTCTGACGAGCAGATTGACCTAGCAAAGGCAGCTTTGTATATTGCCCAAGAAGAATATCCCAAGCTAGACCCAGAGGAATATCTCAACGCCCTTGATACAATGGCATGGGAGCTTCAAGAACGCCTGCCTGATTCACGATATCCTTTGCGGATAGTTCAAAGTATTAATCAGTATCTCTACGAAGATTTAAAGTTTTCTGGTAATAAAATTGACTATTACGACCCGCGCAACAGCTTTTTCAATGATGTAATTGAGCGACGATTGGGGATTCCCATTACCTTAGCACTGGTTTACCTGGAGGTTGCCCGACGGATTGATTTCCCGATGGTGGGTGTAGGGATGCCAGGACATTTCCTAATCCGCCCAGATGTTCCAGATATAGAGATTTTTGTGGATGCTTTTAATGGCGGTGAAATAATATTTGCTCAAGATTGCGAGGAACGGCTGTCTCAACTTTATCAGCAACCCGTGACGCTGCAACCAGAATTTTTAGCTGTAGTCAGTCATCGGCAATTTTTGGCACGGATGTTGACAAATTTAAAATTTATTTACCTGAAACAGCAAGAGTTAGAAAAAACACTAGCAGCAGTTGAACGAATTTTGTTGCTGTTTCCGAGTTTAACTTTAGAATTGCGCGATCGCGGTCTGATATACTATCAACTCGGTTACTATCCCCAAGCCATAGACGACTTACAAAATTATTTAGCAAAAGTTCCTGATGCTGAGGATGCATCTATAATTCGGCGGCTACTTACCGAATTGGGTAAGGATGGTTGAATTAAGTAAAAGGGACTGGGTGAGAAAGATACAATAACTTTAATTGCAACTTAAGTATCAAAATCAAAAATGCTATGTCAGCAACATTGACACAGCAGTCGTTAGTTAACCCTCTTCTAAAAAACCAGATTTTCTAAGGGCTATTGATGCTTATGCCTTAACTGCGGCTTGTTGTTTACGCTTGCGAACAGAGGTAATGCTGAAAGCACCTAAGCCTAAGATACCCATAAGAGAAGCGGGCTCGGGAACACTCTTTGTAGTACTATCAGAAACTACAATATTATCAAATTGGTAATACGGATAAATTTGCAACCAGTTTGCTGAAATAAGGTTTGTAAAGTCTGTAAAATTAAAAGTTTGGAATCCTTTAATGCTATCGAGACTAAAGGTATTAAAAATGGTTAAATTATCAGCCTTTTTACCAACAAAGGTCGCTCTTCAATTCTTTAATCTTAGGACTTACGCACAAGCAACGGAAAATCGAACCACAGAGAACGCAGAGGACACGGAGGAATGAGAGTTTGAGAGGTTTTTTGCGTAAGTCCTAAATCTAAAATCGGCACGGTCAAGAGTTATTCTTCCCCTGCTTTCTCAGCTCCTTCTGCCTTCTTGCACTAGTCTAGCCACAGACAGCTTTTGGCACGAATACTGGGAAAACTCAATACCAAATGCCTAATGATCGAATTATTTTTGTTCTTCTGCGACTCGTTTGAGGCGGCGCAGCTGGGATTGCATATCTTCTTTTGTCCAAGACGCAGCAAAGGTGTTGAAACCCCAACTAATTAAGGGGTTAGGGATATCGTACTCAAAGCGGTTGAGTAGGAGCGTTCCCTTTTCTGTGGGTTGACATTCCCAGCGATCGCGCCCGTGAAAAAATCCCTGAAATTCCCAAACTACCAAACCTGGTTGTCGTTCCACAACTACGCTATTTAACGTGGGTTTTAGTAGAGGAATTTGAATGATAAAACGACTTTGACTGCCGACATCGGTACTCCAAGCTTCGCCCACGGGTTCGCAACGGAGGACGGGGTTAAGCCAGCGGTGCATGAGAGCTAAATCGCTAATACAGCGCTCCACCACCGTAGCTGTTGCATTAATTTGAATCGATTGTTCCAAAACTTGGGACATTCCACATCTTTGGTGCTGTTGCTGCAATTAGAGTAACGCAAAATTCGCCATTGCCAGTAGATTAAATCAAATATTTGGTAACAAAGTCAAAAATTACTCTTGATATCAATGCCATAGATGTACGTTTTTACTGGTAAATTGATAGGCAAAACACTGACTCAGTGTTTGCGGCGAACACTTAAGCTTAATTCCCGAAAACCATGAACACAACTTGGCAAGGAATAACCCAAGTGATAGGAGTTGCTTTGTCCACGGGGGTGCAGCAATTTTTGGCACAATCGCCCAACCTACAATTGGCGCAACCAGCAGTGAATCAAGGAATCGCTGATGTGCAAGGTATTGTTCAACAGTTGATTCTGTTTATACCCCGTCTGCTGGGGGCAGTGGCAATTTTGTTAGTAGGTTGGCTAATTGCGGCGATCGCAGCGGCACTGACGCGAGGAATTCTCAATCGCACAAACATAGATAACCGCATTGCGGCAGGGATAACGGGTCGTCGAGATATTCCCCAAGTGGAGAAATTAATCTCCAGCTTAGTCTTTTGGAGCATTATCCTGTTGACGGCGGTAGCTGTTTTACAGACATTGGATCTGGAGATAGCGTCTCGACCCTTAAATAATTTTCTCAATCAACTTATTGGCTTTTTGCCAAAGTTGGTTGGTGCGGGAATCCTTTTGGTAACCGCCTGGTTTTTGGCGACCATTGTGAAGATTATCACTGTGCGCTCATTACAGGCATTTAACCTGGATGAGCGTTTGAATCCAGAACCAGAAGACAGGGCACCCAGCCTCAATCAGGTGTCTCTCAGTGAGACGATTGGCAATGCTCTGTATTGGTTTATATTTTTACTGTTTCTCGCCCCAGTTTTAGATACTCTCGGACTACAGCAGGCTCTACAACCAGTACAAGCTCTAATTACAGAAGTTCTGCTAATTCTGCCGAACATTTTAGCCGCGATATTAATTGCTGTAGTTGGCTGGTTCATTGCTAATGTGGTGCGGCGGATTGTGACGAACTTGCTGGTGACAACTGGCATCGACCTTTTAGGTAGTCGGTTGGGATTATCTTCGACTGCGGGGGTGCAACCTCTATCGAGTATTATCGGCACAATTGTCTATGTTTTAATTTTGATTCCTGTAGCGATCGCAGCGCTGAATGCCTTGCGAATTGATGCGATATCTGTCCCGGCGATCGCAATGCTGCAACAGGTTCTCAACGCCCTCCCTGCCATCTTTACAGCTGTAGCAATTTTGATTGTTGCCTATTTCGTGGGGCGGTTTGTAGCGGATCTGGTTACAAGTATCCTCACCAATTTAGGCTTTAATAACATTTTCACTATTTTGGGTCTAACAACACCCAGCAGACGAATTGTAATTTCAACAGAATCAACAACTCCCCCGATTCCAAGCCGCACGCCATCGGAAATTGCAGGTATTGTTGCCTTAGTAGGGATCATGCTGTTTGCCACGGTGGCGGCGGTGAATATCTTGAATATTCCAGCCCTGACAGCATTAGTGTCTGGTATTGTGATCATATTCGGGCGGATTTTGGCAGGATTGATAATATTTGCCATTGGCTTATTCCTGGCAAATCTGGCTTTTAACATCATTACCAGTTCCGGCGATCGCCAAGCCCAGATTTTGGGTCAAGTGGCGCGGATTGCCATCATTGCCTTAGTGTCTGCAATGGCACTGCAACAGATTGGAGTTGCCAGTGATATTGTGAATTTAGCCTTTGGACTTTTACTAGGTGCGATCGCTGTTGCTATTGCCCTAGCCTTTGGTCTTGGAGGGCGCGATATTGCCCGCGAGCAAGTTCAAGAATGGTTAAACTCTTTCAAAGGTAGAAACTAAAAGTTGATGAAAGCGCAATTTCATCTGTAAATCTCTGAAAGTGCAGCCATAAGTATCAATAGTGAAGAAAATCTATCGGCAATTGTGCCTAAAAGGTTGAAAGTTAGAGCTTAGAAGCTCGGAGTTTGAGTGTAGAACTTGACGTTTCGAGTTCTAAAGCTCAAATTCCGAGTTCAGAGGTCGAACTTCCAAGTTCAAAGGTCGAACATCCGAGTTCAGAGGTCGAAGTTCCAAGTTCAGAGGTCGAAGTTTTGAGTTCAGAGGTCAAAGTTTTGAGTTCTAAAGCTCAAGTTCCGAGTTTAGAGGTCGAAGTTCCGAGTTCAGAGTCGCGCAATCGAGTATCCACAATATTTTTGTAACTTGAAAAAATTAAATTAATAAATTTTCAAAGGGTATTTTTAATGCCGTTAACTGCGATCGCATCAAAGAAAGTTTTATCTTGCAGTAGACTATAATTGTGAAACAAAGCAACCTCCAGAAATTTTTAACTTTGGTAATAATTCTTTTAATTCAAAATCCCAAATTGCTGGTAAAACTAGTCGGATAGTTCAGTTTTTGAAACAACAATACACAAACGATATAAATTGATTACTATTTATTTAAAAATTTTGGAAGTAAATTCGTCATTAATGCTGAGGTGGTTCTCAGTTTTAGAAAGAGAAACTGGAGCAAATACTCTATAGCAGAAATGAAAGGTTACTAAAACATGGATTTTATCAACCAAGCACAGAAGTTGGCAGATACGGTTATAAATAAAGCTCAAGAAGTAGCCAACAATATAGTAAACAATATGGATGAGGTAGTTGATGGAATAAAGAACACTACTGCCGATATGACTACTTCAAGTGTCCATGCAGTTAATGATTTACAAAGTTTCTTAACCATAGCAGCACAGTCAGGTTTTCAAACCGTTCAAAATGTTAGTAAAACATTTGAAGAAACTGCTGTTGGAATTGCCGTATCTAGTATGGTTATGGCTGATGCTTTGCAAAATTTACCAAAGACAGCTGCCGAATTAGCCCTAGAAATGCCAAAGATTGCAAATAGGCTGAGATATCGTGCTGGTGTTCGGGTGGGAGACTTACCTCGGTCTGATGCGGATGTCATGAAGCTTTTTGAGAAAATTCCTGGCACATCAAAACTTGGAGCCAAAGAATATACAATTCGTCAATTTCTTAGAGATAAGCACGGTAGCCACATCAATCCACGTTCCAAAGGTGGATCGAATGCTGCTGATAATATCCTTTGGGAAGTAGGTGTTGACAATCTCCGTCGAGGTGCGAAAGTAATGACCGTTGGTGAGCAATTCTATATTCGGGTTTATAATGCGGTCGATTCTATTGTCAGCAATTCTGGAACAATCGCTAGACTTGGCATTACAGCAACGGGAACCGCTATTCTCACCCAGGTTGTAGTAACGGCAATTTCCTACTCTTTGGATCTTTATCGAGGCGATATTACTGTTGAAGAGTATAAAAATCTAATTTTTGAAGCAGCAAAGGCAGCAGGTATTGCTACACCAATTGTTTTTTTAATCTTAGTGGCTGTGTTAGCTTTATTTCCAGAATTTACAGTCATTTTGTCAGCACCAGTGGTTGTCGCAGGCTTCAATGCTTTATTTAGTATTAGTATTGCTACACCAATCATTCAATCGCTAGTTCGTCATCTAGAAGCTGGAGGTTTTGGGATAGAAACTGCTGATGCTTACAAGACTGGCTTTGATGGTTTTGCATTCTGAAATAAACTGTTCCACATTATAAATTGCATAATTAGGGTGGGTATCTCGCCCACTCGTAGTTAAAAGCCGGCTTTTCAGTCCATGTGACAAGATTGGATAATTTATTTGTTATAAATCCCCAAATAATCAATAAAATCAGGTGCAATCTTTATAGATGGCAGAATATGATAACCTTTGTAAAATCCTCGCAGAAAAGTATCCCCGTGATTTTATCCGTTGGTTATTAAATCAAGAACCACAAACAATTGAAATCTTAAAAACCGAATTGATCATCGAACCAATACGTGCTGATTCTGTGACATTTCTGCAAACAGAAAATCGGATTTTACACCTGGAATTTCAAACTACAATCAAATCCCAAAAAACAATTTCTCTGCAGATGCTAGATTACTATGTCCGATTGACACGGACATATCAAGTTCCTGTTACACAGGTAGTGATTTTCTTGCAAGAGACAAGTAACGAAATCGCTTTTACTGAAGAATATGTCAGCGAAGTTATAACCCACCGTTATCGAGTTGTCCGAATGTGGGAACAAGATTCAGCACTATTTCTTAGCAATCTAGCGTTATTACCTTTAGCACCGTTAACGCGAACAGATTCAGCCCAAGCCTTATTATCGCAGGTTGCCGAAGAAATTGCTAAAATTCCAGATATCGAGACAAGACAAGATACTGCTGCTTACACGGAGATTCTAGCAGGGTTGAAGTTTGAGAAAGATTTTATTCGTCAATTATTGCGGGAAGATATTATGCAAGAATCAGTGATTTATCAGGATATTTTGCAAAAGGGAGAACAAAAAGAAGCTTTTCGCTTCTTAAATCGTCAGTTAAATCGGCGATTTGGAAAAATCGATTCCTCAATATTCGAGAGAATTCGAGTCTTATCTACTGAACAATTGGAACAATTAGGAGAAGAATTTTTAGACTTTTCAAATATATCTGATTTAATTGCTTGGCTTGAGCAGAATACAAGTAGCTAAAATAATTTATAATTTGTAATTACGAATTAGTTAAAGCCAGCTTACACGCAGCCTAGTCTCAACCTGAGAAGTAAGTGGGTGGATTGGGGGGTCTTCTAGGGATGAGCATGGCTAACCGAACCTTATTAACTCCACGTCTATGCATCACTTTCGGAGTTTTACCTTGTGGAGTAATTCATCTTTAATGCGGTTGAGAATTGAAGTCTCATCCAGGTTTGCCAAAATCCGATTAATCACTGCTTTGGGGCCATCAGGCCCCCAAGTCGCGCCATTAGCTAAATAAACTTTGGTAATTTGTCCAATACCGTAAGAAGAAACACCAGCTACTCCCGCTTGGGTGAGTGCCACTGATATATAAGGGCCAAGGGCAATACCTGCCGTAGCTGTTGCAGAGATACCAAGTAAAGTTTTTAATCCACTCAAGCCCAAATTGGCCAACAGTTCACTAGCACCAATTCCGCCCATACTTAGGGCGATTTTTTGTAGCAGTTGTACAGCCCCTGCTTCGGTCATCGAGAAGCCATAGAGTTTAGATAAACCCAAAATCAGAGCAATATCAATGATCACACTACTGAGAATATCTACCACAGTTAAAGGATTGAGTGCGATCGCTAATGCCTTAGTCATCACAGCCTTCCAAATCAACTGATCGGCATTCTGTTCCCGAATCATCAGTTTTCGCTCTACCAACTGCTCATTTACAATGTCGGCATAAAGCATAGTATTAAGAGCAACCAAAGCTTTGCCCTCACGATGCAGAATCTCCAAGATTTTCAGCTTGAGTTCCTCGACTTGGGCATTACCTGTACGCAATTGGATGCCCCTAGTACCATCAGAACGGCGAATCGCCGTCTTCACCAATGGCGATGCCGCGGCCATGACAATTTCTAAAGGTGTGAGTAATTCCCGCACCCTTTCATCCCGGATTTTGTGATAAATCGCCATCCGGTCTGCTTCTGGATACTGGTCTACTTTGTTGAACACCAGAATCATCGGTTTACCTGCTTCCCGCAACTGAGAAAGGGCCATGTATTCTAGCTTTGTCATGTCGCCAGATATCACAAACAGAATCAGATCCGCTTGTTTTGCAATCTGTTCAGCTAACGCGGCCCGAGTTGCACCATCTACTTCGTCTAACCCAGGAGTGTCAATTAATTCCACCTGCGATTGACCTACACCAGGGAGGGTGACTCGCAGAGCATGTTCAGTTTCCCCAATCGCTTCTTCACTAATACTCCAATGAACTGTTTGTGCAGCACGGGTGACACCGTGCAGTGGCCCAGTTTCAAATACTGTTTGCCCAACTAAAGCATTGAGTAGCGAAGACTTACCACGTCCCACCATCCCAAAAGCCGCAATCTGTACCACCATGCGGTCTAACTTCCCCAGCATGATTTCCAAATCAGCAATTTCCGTCTCTAATCCGGTTTTCTCTTGGGGGGTGAGGTCGAGATTGGCTACCAAGTTTCGCAGCGCCGTTTGTGCTTGTTTATAATTCAGTTCCGTCTGAATATCTTCAAAACTGAAAATAGCACTATCCAGTTCTTCCTCCCAGCTGAGAGAATTTGCGTCAGTGTTGGCAGAATCGCTTTGATCAGGTTCAGGCACGGGCAATGTCGAAGTCATATCAATTTGCAGATTTGAAATTTGGGATTTTTAAATTAACCCTGTCTCTTATCCTAGTTATTTTTTACAAGGGTTTGTGGAGATAAGGGAGCAGGGGGAGCAGTGGGACACAAGAGTGGAAGTCAAAGACTCATTAACGGAGTTCAAAGACTCGTCAGCGAGTATCAAAGACTCATTAACGGAGTTCAAAGACTCGTCAGCGAGTATCAAAGACTCATTAACGGAGTTCAAAGACTCGTCGGCGAGTATTAAAGACTCATTAACGGAGTTCAAAGACTCGTCGGCGAGTATTAAAGACTCATT
>NZ_JBALDG010000015.1:0-21091 GCF_036917195.1 Nostoc sp. | reverse complement strand
GCGGCAGGCTGCTGAGTTGATTGTTATTGAGGGATAGCCTTGTCAGGCTGGAGAGTTGGCTGATTTCTGGCGGCAGGCTGCTAAGTTGATTGTTAGAGAGGTTTAGCTCTGTTGTCTTTTCGTTGGCAGCTTTTTCAAGAATTTGCAACAGTTCTTTGTTTGTCACCTGCAAACCTCACCAACTCTGTAGCGATATTTACTAAAGTAGTATATCGCAACTAAGCATTAGAGACTGGATTAGTGTGTTCATCTGCATAAAAACGGCTGTCATGTTTAAATTAGTAGGGTGCGTAGGCATAGCCCGTCGTAGACATCGCTAACCTCGCAATAACATTCACTCATTCACGAGTATCAAAGACTCGTTAACGGAGCTAAAAGACTCGTCAACGGAGTTCAAAAACTTGTTAACGGAGCTAAAAGACTCGTCAACGGAGTTCAAAAACTTGTTAACGGAGTTCAAAGACTCATTAACGGAGCTAAAAGACTCGTCAACGGAGTTCAAAGACTCGTCAACGGAGCTAAAAGACTCGTCAACGGAGTTCAAAGACTCGTCAACGGAGTTCAAAGACTCGTCAACGGAGCTAAAAGACTCATTAACGGAGTTCAAAGACTCGTCAACGGAGTTCAAAGACTCGTCAACGGAGTTCAAAGACTCGTTAATGGAGTTCAAAGACTCGTCAACGGAGCTAAAAGACTCATTCACGAATATCAAAGGGTGCGTTACGCTTTCGCGCTAACACACCCGAAGACTATGATCGCTTTATAATTGCGATGTCTACGACGGGCTACGCCTACGCAGTTCTGAAACAAATCCATAAGTACTTATCCCAATTCTCTTGATGGAGAGACGGTTTCGTTAGTTTGAGAAGATGGTTTATTGAAGAAGAAATTCCAGATTCTTTGAATAGCTATTATTAGAAAACCAATCACAATCGTTCCTGCTACCACTGGTAAAGCTAGCGCCAGCACAGACAGTCCGATTGCGAAGACCAACTCAATGGTTGACACAACTGGATTGGTTAATCCACCTGAAACGCCTGTAGAACTTATCCGCAATGTATTCATTAATCCCTTAGTTAATCCTGCAGTTCCACCACCTGCAATTAAAGCTAACGTCCATTGCACCAGTGGATTCATCTCTGGAGCAACAGATGCTGTTACGATTGTCCCGGCGATAAATGCCGCAGGTGTGGCAACAATATCCAGCAGATGATCCAACCAAGGAATGTAATAACCGGTAATTTCCAGCAAACAAGCGACTGCAAAGACAATTACAGCTTGAGGTGTTTCCAGCCAATCAAAGTCAGTCGGCAAATCAAAATGTCCAAAAACTGAAGCCACACTCAATGCTAGCAGTGGTACAAAGACTCTGAAGCCAGCCGCCGCACTCAAACTAATCCCCAGTAATAATTCAATAAATGTATTTAGGTTGAACAAAGAAATTAAATCCATAGTAGGACTCAAGTTATACTCCTGGTGTTTTTTCCATCTTTGAGCTGAACAAAGTGACAACTCTCAGCTGTGATCCCAAGATATGAAACTTGATGAAAATATTTCATCTGACTATGTGTAGAATCAGTGAAACCTCACCTCTGTCAACGGGCAATGCCATACCCCTACGATAAATTTATAAATAGCGATGTCTACTACGGGTGTAGCTGCGGCACCACCAAAGCTACAGGCGATCGTCTTATGGCATACATTAAATATAGTTAGCAGTCGGCAATGCCATGAGTATTCGTCAAGAACTTCTAAGTGTGATTGAACAACTGAATGATGAGCAGTTATCAGCACTGCTAGATTTAGCTCTTTCTTTTAAAAATGGGGAAAAATCTGTTAGTCCTACTGTCGAATCTCAGGCTTATCAGGATTGGGTAAGTCCTGAAAATGATATTTACGACGAAGTATTTGCTGATGAACTTACAGCGCGGTGATGTCGTATTGTGTCGAGTACCCATGCCTTCAACCGGATTCACACAGTTTAAAGTTCGCCCTGCTGTTGTTATTTCGGCAAATCAATTGAATCAAATTCTTGATGATTTGATGGTCGTGCCTTGTACTTCCAACACTAATCGTCCTTTAGCTGTGACGCAATACTTAATAACGGGCGATGAAATTGCCAGCGTTGGTATTAGAGTTGAGTCTGTAGTTCGCTGTGAGTCAATTTTTACATTAAATAAACCGATGATTCTCAGAAAGCTGGGTTCTCTTTCCTCTGAGGCGATTAATCAGGTGAATTTTTGTCTAATAGCGGCTTTAGAATTATAGCTTTTCCGAATCATAACCTCCTCCTCGCTTGCTCTTAGGGGGTTGGGGATGGGGTTCTTCTACCTAACTCAACAGAGAACCGCTATATAAAGAAAACCAGACTTGATTAAATAGTGCTAAAAATATCACAATTTGGGAAAATAATAAAGTAAGTCGAGTATCACAAAACTCACTTGATTTGCTCATTTATTCTAGGAAAATATGACTCATCCTTTCCTTGAACGCCTGCGTAGTCCAGATAGCCCAGTCCTCGTCTTCGATGGGGCGATGGGAACCAACCTCCAAACCCAAAACCTGACTGCTGAAGACTTCGGCGGTCCACAGTATGAAGGTTGTAACGAATACTTAGTCCACACGAAACCCGAAGCTGTCGCTAAGGTTCACCGAGACTTTCTCGCCGCTGGTGCTGATGTCATTGAAACCGATACCTTTGGCAGTACGTCCCTGGTGCTGGCAGAATATGACTTGGCAGACCAAGCATACTACCTCAGCAAGACAGCCGCAGAATTGGCCAAGCGTGTGGCTGCGGAATTTTCCACGCCAGAAAAACCCCGGTTTGTGGCAGGTTCCATCGGCCCGACAACTAAACTGCCAACTTTGGGACATATTGACTTTGACACCATGAAAGCGTCTTTTGCTGAACAAGCAGAAGCGCTGTGGGATGGTGGTGTCGATTTATTCATTGTCGAGACTTGCCAAGATGTGCTGCAAATTAAGGCGGCGCTGAATGGAATTGAAGAATTGTTTGCCAAAAAAGGCGATCGCCGTCCGTTGATGGTGTCTGTGACAATGGAAAGCATGGGCACAATGTTGGTTGGTTCCGAAATCAGTGCTGTGCTGACAATTCTGGAACATTACCCAATAGATATTCTCGGTCTGAACTGTGCCACTGGGCCAGACTTGATGAAACCACATATTAAGTATCTAGCAGAACATTCACCTTTCATCGTTTCCTGTATTCCCAACGCGGGTTTACCTGAGAACGTCGGCGGTCAAGCGCACTACCGCCTGACACCGTTGGAATTACGGATGTCACTGATGCATTTTGTTGAAGATTTGGGTGTCCAAGTGATTGGGGGTTGCTGTGGGACGCGTCCAGAACACATTCAACAATTGGCAGAAGTCGCTAAAGGTCTGAAGCCAAAAGTTAGACATCCTAGCTTAGAACCAGCAGCAGCATCAATTTACACCACTCAGCCCTACGAGCAAGATAATTCCTTCTTGATTGTTGGTGAACGTCTCAACGCCAGTGGTTCCAAGAAGTGCCGCGATTTGTTAAATGCCGAAGATTGGGATGGACTCGTTTCAATGGCGAGGGCGCAAGTAAAAGAAGGCGCACACATCCTCGATGTCAACGTCGATTATGTGGGACGCGACGGCGTGCGAGATATGCACGAATTAGTTTCGCGCATTGTTAATAATGTGACATTACCTTTAATGCTTGACTCCACCGAATGGGAAAAGATGGAGGCGGGTTTAAAGATTGCCGGTGGTAAGTGTTTGCTGAACTCCACCAACTACGAAGATGGGGAACCGCGCTTTTTGAAGGTGCTGGAGTTAGCGAAAAAGTACGGTGCTGGTGTAGTCATTGGTACTATTGATGAAGATGGGATGGCACGGACAGCAGACAAAAAGTTTGCGATCGCACAGCGTGCATACCGTCAAGCTGTAGAATATGGCATACCACCTACAGAAATATTCTTTGATACCCTGGCGCTACCAATTTCCACCGGGATTGAAGAAGACCGAGAAAACGGTAAAGCCACAATTGAATCCATCCGCCGCATTCGTCAAGAATTGCCTGGATGTCATGTAATTTTGGGTGTTTCCAATATTTCCTTTGGTTTGAATCCAGCGTCGCGGATGGTGCTGAACTCGGTGTTTTTGCACGAGGCGACGACGGCGGGAATGGATGCAGCGATTGTCAGTGCTAACAAAATTTTACCGCTCTCGAAGATTGAAGAACGCCATCAAGAAATCTGTCGCCAGTTGATTTATGACGAGCGGAAATTTGAGGGTAATGTTTGCGTTTATGATCCCTTGGGAGAGCTTACCACAGTGTTTGCCGGGGTAACGACAAAACGCGATCGCTCCTTAGATGAAAGTCTCCCCATCCCAGAACGTCTCAAGCGCCATATCATCGACGGCGAACGCATTGGTTTAGAAGAACATCTCACAAAAGCCTTAGAAGAATATCCCCCCTTAGAAATTATCAACACCTTCCTGCTAGATGGCATGAAAGTTGTTGGGGAATTGTTCGGTTCAGGACAAATGCAGTTACCCTTCGTCTTGCAATCTGCGGAAACCATGAAGGCGGCGGTAGCCTATCTAGAACCGTTCATGGAAAAGTCAGAATCAGGCAACAATGGTAAGGGAAGCTTTATCATTGCCACTGTGAAAGGTGATGTCCACGATATTGGTAAAAACTTAGTGGATATTATCTTGTCCAACAATGGCTACAAGGTAATTAACCTGGGAATTAAGCAGCCAGTGGAAAACATCATCAACGCTTACGAACAGCACAAAGCTGATTGTATTGCCATGAGTGGTTTGCTGGTAAAATCCACCGCCTTCATGAAAGAGAATTTGGAAATATTCAACGAAAAAGGAATTACTGTCCCCGTGATTTTAGGTGGTGCGGCGCTGACTCCCAAATTTGTGCATGAAGATTGCCAAAAAACCTACAAAGGTAAGGTTGTTTATGGCAAAGATGCCTTTTCTGACTTGCACTTCATGGATAAATTAATGCCAGCTAAAGCTGCTGGTAACTGGGAAGATTTGCAGGGATTTTTGAACGAAGTTGAAATTACTGAAGTTTCGACAAATGGTCACAAAGAATCAGTTACCACAACTGCTAAGGAAATAGCATCTGCTGAACCAAAAGAGGTGGATACGCGGCGTTCAGAAACAGTAACGATAGATATTGAACGCCCGACACCCCCTTTTTGGGGAACACAGTTATTGCAGCCTAATGATATTCCCATTGAGGAAATATTCTGGCATTTAGATTTACAAGCTTTGATTGCTGGACAGTGGCAATTCCGCAAACCAAAAGAGCAATCTAAGGAAGAATATCAGGCTTTCTTAGCTGAGAAAGTGTACCCAGTTTTGGAAAATTGGAAACAGCTGATTATTGAGGAAAATCTGTTGCATCCCCAGGTGATTTATGGGTATTTCCCCTGCCAAGCTGAGGGGAATTCTCTACATATATATGACTCACAAAACCAATCACAACAAGTTGCAACTTTCGAGTTTCCCAGACAAAGGTCTTTAAGGCGGCTGTGCATAGCAGATTTCTTTGCACCGAAGGAGTCGGGAATTATTGATGTGTTCCCAATGCAGGCGGTAACTGTGGGGGATATTGCAACAGAGTTCGCCCAAAAGCTGTTTGCTGCCAATCAATACACAGATTACCTGTATTTCCACGGAATGGCGGTGCAGATGGCGGAAGCTGTAGCTGAGTGGACACACGCCAGAATTCGCCGGGAGTTAGGCTTTTCTGCTGAAGAACCCGACAATATTCGTGATATATTAGCACAACGCTATCGTGGTTCACGATATAGCTTTGGGTATCCAGCTTGCCCAAATATTCAAGATCAGTACAAGCAGCTGGAGTTACTGAAGAGTGACAGGATTAACTTGTATATGGATGAAAGTGAACAACTTTATCCAGAACAATCTACCACTGCAATTATTGCTTACCACCCGTTAGCAAAATACTTTAGTGCTTAATCTATATCTCCTCTCCTTAATAAAGAGAGCTGTTAGTACTTAATCCATATCCCCTCTCCTTAATAAGGAGAGGGTAAACCGACACTACTATCCTTGAATACCGTTGCTAACTCCCTTTGAAAGTCTGGGTCAAATAATTCGTGTCGTACTTGCCTCAAAAATACAAATAACTTAGCTTTGCGTATAGGTTTCGCTACTTTTTCTTCTTTGCTTGACAGTTCTATTGGAGGTTCCCAGATCAATGGACGCATAGCTTGCACTCCTCATACCTTATTCTCCTATAAATTAGCCTCTGCAATAAACTATACATCTTGTCAACTACTTCTACTGGACTGGCGCTCTAGCTGTGCCCCACTAAGAAGCGACTGTATTTAACCCAATTGAGAACCTCTATGGTTTTTACTGAAGCACAGCTATTATTGGGTAATTCATAATACAGCGCGTAAAATAGCAAGAGCAGATTTACTGTCTTGGAGATTCCTATTATGAAAGTAATTCAAGCTCTTGCTCGTTATTTCCCAGATAAATGTGGTGGTATTCAAGTAAACCTCACCGAGTTACTGCCAGAATTGCGATCGCTCTTAGCTTTGGCGGAGCATACGCATGATATTGACATCCAGATAGCAGCAGCTAGTAACGGTTCCCAAAAAGAAGAAACTTATAAATATAACGACGTAGAAGTTTATCGATATCCTGTATTTCCTGCACCCAAAACAGAACCAAATCATGGACAATTCCCGCATGGTAAATTTGAGTATTTCGCTAATTGGTTAACTAACCAAAAAGCAGACATATATCATCAGCACCATTGGGAAGTATATTGTGGGTTGCCTCATTTGCGATTAGCTAAAGAATTAGGCATGGCAACAGTGTTGACAGTACACTATGCTGTACCCGTTTGCCAGCGAATTACTTTGATGTTCAATGGACAGAAAGTTTGTGATGGCAAAATTGATGTGGTCCGCTGTTCCCAGTGTGCTGATACTTTGAGCAAAAAGCTACCTGCTGCAATGGTCAATAGTTTGAGCCATTTGCCCTTGGATCTCCTTAGCCGCTTACCAATGCCTGTGAGTGCATATCTTCCAGCCTCAGTAGACGATGGCAATCTGGGAAGGTTTGTACGTCCTTTTGTCGTGCCTGGTTATGTTGCTGCACGTAAAGAAAGTTTGCTAAAAATGGCAAAATATGCTGACCGCATTGTGATAGTGTGTGATTGGCTTTATAAAGCTCTACTTATCAACGGCATACCTGAAGAAAAGCTCATTCTCTCTCGACATGGAATTTCTTATACTGCACAAGGAAAATTACCACAGACAAAACACCAATCAGACCCTTTAAAAGTAGTTTTTTTAGGACGTTGGGATATATATAAAGGTATCGAAATTTTAGTACAGGCAGTTAAAGATTTACCTCAGCAAGTAAAGATTGAGTTGACCATTTATGGAATAACGCAGGATAAGCGATATCGCCAAAAAATCTTTAATTTGATAGCAAACGATCCTCGAATTCGTGTAAATAAACAACTACCAAGAGAAGAGCTACCCCAAACTCTAGCTAGCTATGATTTACTGGCTGTACCTTCCCAATGCCTGGAAACTGGACCGTTGGTTGTATTAGAAGCCCACTCCCTATCTGTACCTGTTATCGGCTCTAACTTGGGGGGTATTGCTGAACTTGTTAGACATGGCATTGATGGTTGGTTAGTGACTGCTAACGATACTAAAGCTTGGACTCAAGCTCTTGAGAGATTAGCAACTGATACTAATTTACTGTGGAAATTGCGCCAAGGTATTAAACCTGTTCGCACAGTAAATATGCAGGCAGCAGATTTAGCAACCATATATAAAAACCTACAACGGTAGTTTCTCTTTATGGGTAGATAAATCCGAATAAAATATAACTCACGAGTCAATATTGTAGAGATGAATGAAACCGATTTTCAGAGATACAATAAAGGAATGAAGAGAATGCTGAACGTTAAACATTTCCTTCATCAAGTACAAAACAAAATTTGGCGATTATACAATCATAAATTGCCAGAATTTATAAGTAGCGTGCAGTTTCTTTGGTTATTGCATATTGGTAGTAAACCAATGAAAGTTAATCATAAATCTGCGATGGTAATTGCACCGCACCAGGATGATGAAGTTTTGGGGTGTGGTGGTTTAATTAGACTCAAGCGAGAACAGAATGTGCCAGTCCAGATTGTTTTTGTCACAGATGGAGCAGCAAGTCATGGCAAACATCCCAAGTTTCAATCTGGTGAAATAGTTCCAATTCGTAAGCAGGAAGCGCTTTGTGCTTTAAGCATCTTAGGCATAGACAAGAGCCAAATTTACTTTCTTGACAAACCAGATAGTCAGCTTCAATATCTAGATGCAAGCAAGCGCCAACAAACAATTGAACAACTTGCTCAACTCTTGAAATCCTTCCAGCCTGGGGAGGTTTATGTGACTCACCGCCAAGACCGGATTAAAGACCACGAAGTAACTTATGAATTACTGCTAGCAGCAATTCAACACTCTGAAATAGAGGTTGATATTTTCCAGTACCCTATTTGGATTCTCTGGAAATCTTTACTCTTCCGTGACCTGAAACTAGGTGAATTAGCATCTGCTTACCGTATATCTATTCATTCTGTTCAAAGCGAGAAGATAGAGGCGCTTGAAGCCTACCGCTCCCAGTGCCTACCTATTGATGCTGAAACTTCTGCTGTATTAAAGCCTGGGTTCCTACGGCGATTTTTCGTACCGTATGAAATTTTTTTCAAGCCGACTTCTTTGTCGTCAAATCAATAATCTAATACATAGCCTGTGCAAACGACAGTGTAATTCAGCTATTCACTATTAAACCTAATTACTGCGTATTTGCTTGAAATTAAGAATATTCACTCTGCCGCCTCCCCACTACAGGGAGGTTTTAAATTTTTTCATATTATTTTGCCCCTAACTGATATTTTTGCTTTAACAGGTGGGTACTATAACTTTAGTATGCTGACAACATCTTCATAAAGCTACCTTTGAATAAAAAAGATTTCCACAAAGTTAAGTTGAAATTATACTATTTCTCTATCAAAGTGAGCTTAATTAGCCTGTGGAAATGCAGGTTTTGTTTCTGTAACCTCAGTATTCCATAGAAAGATAAATTTTATTTTATAAGCAGGCATAAATTAAATAATTACGATAATTTCAGTAATTTTCGGTATTAACCACAAAATGAACACATGATATAAATTGAATAAATCGTATTTGTTAATTTGCTACTGCCTTTTTAACAATGTTTAAGCAAGGTTATGTTTCATATCAATCAAAAGTCTCACCTTTTAATTAAAACTTACATAATAGGCTGAATTAGCTATAAAATCAACATTCTCAAATCTGTAAACAAACACTTTGCAGGGGAGCTTCTATGTCTGTAAGACGCAAGTTATTCAAGGCAGTAATATTTAATTTAAAAAAACTTAGTAGCCAGCTTTTATCTACAATAAAAAAGCAAATTATTTGGCTATTAAGAACTATTTTTACCACTAATAGAAGACGTGGTACGGGAAATGCTGGGTTTGTTTTGCCAACGGTGGCAATGGTGTCTGTAGTTGTTGTACTATTAACAATTGCAATTTTATTTCGCTCTTTTGAACGTTCCCAAAATGCTAGTAATGTTCGAGTAAATGAGGCTACTCTCAATGCTGCAACTCCGGCAATTGATCGCGCTAGAGCTAAATTAAACAAGCTATTTCAAGATGGACGGCTACCACGAGCTACGCCAACAGATGAGGCGTTGTACTCTACTTTGACACTTAATATAAAAGAATATACTTTTGGCGATGAAACTCCACTGAGACTGGCTTTAAATAAAGATGAAATAGACGACATTAAATTTCTAAAAACGTCATGGCTATATCCAGTTGATACCAATAATAACGGCAAATTTGATAGTTATACCCTTTACGGAATTTACTTTAAAAATCCTCCAATAAGTAGTGGTGCATATACGCGTGCAAGAAACTCCTTAGAGGCGAGAACTCCACCAATGGCGGCTGGTGGTCTGAGTGGAGATTGTGGAGATATTTTAGGTACAAGTGCCAGCTTAGTAGGTAATACTGGCTGGTTTAATATCGGTAGCAAACTGAAAAAAAGCTTCTTTGCTTACACCGCAACTGTTCCTATTACTGGTACACCTGCTGATACTACTAATTATGAGCAATATAAAGGCAATAAAGGTTTCTCTGCCCTAGAGTATCAACAAGACCGCGTACAACTTCCTCTGGTTAACAACGCAGTTATTTATGAGGACGATATAAACCTCACTCCAGGCCCCGCCTTCAAGCTGAATGGACGGGTTTTTACCAATAGTAACTTCCTGACTGGAGGAGGAACAGGAATTACGCTATATCAGGTTAGCAGTAAGGCATCATGTTTCTACGAAGCTGACAATGCCAAAATAGTTGCTGGTGGGAATACGGCCTCTGGTGGATTTACAGATGGTGGTGATATATCTCCCAGTACCAAAGTACATTTATTCCAGGGAACAAGCACCAATCCGACTGAGGTTGATTTTCAAAAATCAGTTACCCAGGGTCCGAGCGCTATAGCTTATAACAGCCTAGCTTATGTGCAGCGTATCAATCGCTTAGTTTCTGTACAGAAGGCTAATGATGCTAGTACTGACCCGACAGAAGTTACCAACGGTATTAACCAGGAATACCAGAAGCGGAACTCAACAGCATCAGATTTCACAGCAGATGAACAAGCTAACTTCCGCCAACAACAGCTACAGCTTTACTTTCAAAAGCGCACCCGTCGCGTACCTTTTGCAGAAGTTAGTTTTAATGGGGATGCTTTGGGTACTTACGCAACAACCAGCCCACTAAATGGTAGTGGCGATACGCTACGTCCACCAGATGCTTGGATTTATCCCACCGTTCCTACTGACGGTAAAACGGGTACTGGTTATAGTACGCTGACACTGAATCCAGATAGTGGTACAAAGCTTCAACCATCTGCAACTGAACCAACTACTCTACAAAAAGACCCAGATGGTAAAGAGGCATTTTTAGGCGATCGCATTTCAGTTGGTAATAATCTACCTCAACTTTGGTGGAATGGAACAAGCTTTGTTGGGCCAAATCCACAAGACACCCAAAATATCACAGGTATTACATGGGACAACACTGGAGGAGGAACTCGCACTCGTCGTACTGGCGTTGAGCAGCTGGCTGACTTGGGAGCCACAGACCGAGATAAAGACTGGGAATTGTCAGCAGCTAAAATCCCAACAAATCCCCAAGATGCTGTAGGTGGCTTACGGGTAGTTACTGGTGGTGGAATTTATTTGCCTAGTACTTTTACCACTACTGAAACAAGTGCTAAATACACAGCGGCCAAGACAGCTACAGACAAAATCTGGTCAGATATGATGCCAGTTGTTTCCACAGCTGCAACTGTTGGTAGTACCAAGGATGCAAATATCATATTCCCCGACAATGCAAATACGCCTTACCTGCGGATGCGGGCAACAGCAGTTTATCACTACAACATTGCCAGTTACAACCAGGATACTCCAGCACCTATTGCTTGTGTTAGTAGCTACTACGATCCCACTAAGAGTACTAGTGCTACAAATAAAGAAGGTTTACCTAATGCCTCCCCTATTGGTTCTGACCCTAGTGCAAATGTCACTGCTGCCAACGCCGGGAATTCCAACAACGGTGTAGTCTACAATGTGCCGGCTGATTTCACTACGAGTGAAACAACTTATGCAAACATCCTAAATTACCAAAAAAACTTGAAGTATCCCAATGGGCGTTGGGTGAATCAGCTACTTCAAAATGCTTTGGCAAAAACTGCGGCTGACCGTAATCTCTCAGAAAGGTCTGCTGTTGAATCTGCACTTTGCGCCATACAAATTTTAGACGGCACTATTACCGTTCAGGGTACTCCTAATATTCCTCACGGTGCAATTATGGAAACTGCCTTTCTCGACCCCAGGCAGGTTAAGGCAATTCATGCAGATAACTCAACACCTGGTGTAGAAACATTCACTAACGCAGATGGTAATGGAACGGTTACGGCAAATGTACCACCAGCGGCCAACTATGACCTTGCAATTGAACAGCGTCAACCCCTAGAAATTCGCGCCACAGTATTAGATATTAACAAGCTGCGAGGACAAACTATTAGTGGTGGTGTAACAGCAACAGAATACTTATTGCCAAATAGCGGTATTGTCTATGCTACCCGTGATGATGCGCTTTTGGATGCGAGTGCAACGGGAGCAAACCAAAAGACAGTAAGTCCTGTAGACTATATACTTGACCCAACTCGCCGTCCTAACGCCATTATCTTAATCAACGGTGACAAAATCTGGCGGACATCAACCTATAGAGATACAGAAAAAGGTCTAATTTTGGCTTCAAACTTGCCTGTGTATGTTAAGGGCAACTTTAATCTTCACAGTGACTTTAGTAGTCCTCCCAATGCTCAACAAGAGTTCACAACAGCACTATTAGCCGATTTTAGCAACTTTTATAGCCGCACCGGACTCAACGTTAACTTTGCCTGTCGTTCGGGTGATCCAAGGCTACCAAGTTGTACTACTGGAGATTCATGGCGACCAGCAAGTGTTATAGCCGATGCTATAACCCTACTTTCTAATAGCTTCCAGTTGGGTTTCCGCAGCGATGGAGACTATGACCTAAATAATAACTTGGGAGATACTAATTCCATTACCAGTACTACCGGATTTAAGAACAATGGTTTTGCTACCAACAACGCCAATGTCATCAATGCTGCTTGGTATGGTAGTGACGGCTTGCCCCTTAGCAGTAAAAGTAGTTCTTACCTCAATAACTTTGTTACACCCATACAGCGAAGGAAAACTAGCCCAGAGTATTTAATGGAAGTATGTCAGAAACTACCTGTTTCAGCTTGCGATCCAGCTACTGATTGGTACGTAACCCTACCTGGTGATACGACATATCCAGCAGGGATAAAAGCCTCAGATACTACCAACTCTCTCGCCTCTACCCTTGAAATTACTAAGCACAAGGCTGGTACAACAGCTGTGCCACCCGATGCCAGTTATCTAAGCTATCCTCGTCGTGTTGCCTTTCAACGTGATACTACATCTGGAGAACTTGTACTTGATAATAGTAAACCAATCATTATAGGTATCAAGAGCGGGCAAATAACTGCATTTCCACTGGCTACTTTTGGTTCTACCCATAGACCAGATTCCACAGCTAATGCTCTATGGTTCCAATCACAAAACAGTGATGATAATAATTCCCCAATATTATCACCAGCAACATTTAGTGCTGGTACAAAAACCCAACCAATTTTATCGCCGGTTTTACAAATTAAAGTGGCTTTCAGCACTACTGACGGAAATCAATCACCATCAGGACGGGATAATCTAATGGGTCCTGGCAATCAACAGAATACTTATTGGATGCAATGGGCGGCAACAGATACCACCTTCAACCTAGCAGCAGCAGGAGGGGACACACCATCTCGCCCCACAGAAGATAATGGTGGTCTACACAACTTTGTCCGCTTCTTAGAAAATTGGAATCCAACTACGGGCGATAAGAGTCCCGGCAAAAAGACAGGCGATGGCAACGACAAGGGACTAGCTACTGCCGCTATATTTAATGGCTCTTTTATCCAGTTCAAGCGCAGTGCTTTTGCTACTGGGCCATTTTCGGCATTAGATGTCGCACAATATCCGATCGCTAATAATGGTAGTAGTGCTAGTCAAATACCTTTCTATATAGCTCCTAAACGGCAGTGGGGTTATGATGTAGCGTTGCTTTCTCAGTCGCCTGACTTGTTTGCTCAAAAATTGGTGAGAACCCCAGATGATTTGCCAAATGAGTACTTCCGGGAAGTTGGTAGAGATGACGCTTGGGTAGCAACTTTGTTGTGTGCAAAAGACACCAAAGGAACGGTTGCTGTGAATGATGATATTTATGCTATCAACGATCAAACTCAACGTCCTTCTAGCTGCCAATCATAAAATCTTAAAAGTTGGTGATTCGCAATGATTAAACGCAAACTACAACAAGAAATATGTCCTTCTGGTGAGTCTGGTTTTACGATTATTGAGTCGTTGGTAGCGCTACTGGTAGTTGCTATTTTACTAACAGCGATCGCGCCTGTAATAGTTCTGGCAACAGCAACGCGAGTTCAGTCTCGACGCGTGGAACTGTCAACCCAAGCGGCAAAAACATTCATTGATAGCATTAGAACTGGAGCAATTACAGCCCCAAGCACAGTTATTACACTTGCTGCTTCTACATCAGCTGCGCCCAGACGCATTTCAGATGTAGCTGCTGTAGCTGCTGTAGCAGCTACAGGAACTACAGCAGCTACACCAGCTATACCAGCTGTAACAGGTAAACCACAAGACTATTTAATTAACAACAGCAGTACAAAGATGCCCCCTCCTGAAGATTCCACTAAGAATACCTTATATTGCTTTAAAAAGGACGGCACTATTAGTAATCCAGACTGTAGTAGCAATACCGACAACTTATTTTACATTCAGGCTGCTCAAATTAAAGTTACCGGGAGTCAGGCAAATGATGGCTATCGTCTGGGAATTAGGGTTTATCGAGCAGATGCTGACTTTCCCTTAACAGCCAGCGATGATACTAAAAAAACACAAACACCTTTCACTGGTGGATTAGGTAGCCGCAAAGCACCATTAATTGAAATGACAACCGACATTGGTAACAGTACCACTACATTTCAGGCTTTATGTCAACGACTGGGTACTGCAACAAATCAAAGTTGCCAATAAAAAACTGGGCAAGTTGATATTATGCGAGCGATCACTGTTTATGCGATTAATCGCTGTGCATCTATTAGGAAAGAGAATACCGCAGTATGATAAGGACACTAAAATTTCTGCTCAGTATACACCTGAAGCGCTCCAAGGGCATTAAGCAAGTTGATGGTTTTACCCTAATTGAATTGTTGGTAGGCATGATCATGGCGTTCCTAATCATCACGCCGTTGCTAGGATTCATGATCAATATTCTGGACACCGACCGAAAGGAACAAGCCAAGGCAAATTCTGAGCAAGAAATTCAAGCTGCACTAGATTACATTGCCCGTGATTTACAACAGGCAATCTATATTTATGATGCTACTGGAATTGCTTGTCTAACAGGTACTGCTGATACTAATACTTGCCCAAACGCAAGTACAACTGGGAATCAACTACCTAGCCCAACTGCAACAGACAGAGTTCCTGTGCTTGTCTTTTGGAAGCGAGAATTAGTTAGTCAAGCAATTACAATTACAGGTACTCAAAAAAATGATACTTTTGTTTACTCATTAGTTGCCTACTATTTAATTAAAGACACTAGTACTACTTGGTCTAAAGCTGCTCGTATCGCCCGATGGCAAATTAGGGATGGTGTAGCAGATCCCAGCAGTACAGAAACTTGTGGGAAGTATTTAACCGGTCAGTGTCCTAGTCCAGGTTTTGCTCTATTTAAGCTTGATGGAACAGGCACGATAACACAAAAGATGAATGCTTGGACAAAAGCTACAGCAAGTTACACTGCCGATACCACAGTACTTGTTGACTTTATTGATCAAACCAAAACTGACGACGCTTCAAATCCCGCGCCAACGGCAGTCTGCTCTCTCACCAGCGTACCAGCCTCTTTCAGCGTACCAGCCTCTTTCAATACTCGTGATACAGCTAAAATGACTAGCTTTTATGCCTGTGTTGATAGAGTTAATACAACAGCACAAGTATTTTTACGAGGCAATGCACTCGCACGCTTACAAAACGATAACGTTAATTATAAAGATAGCAGCAAAACTTATTTTCCAAATGCAAGTATACGAGTACAAGGACGCGGATACTTATTTACTAAATAAATGCTGAAGTTTAAAGGATTACTTAATGGCAGCCATTATGGAAAAGTTAAGTTTGAAGTTATTTAACCTAAACAGTAGAAATGAAACCAGTAAACACCAATATCTAATTACCAGGCTGCGTTATGCTTTTGGATACAACCAACAAGATGCTGGCTTTAGCTTGCTGGAATTACTCGTAGTAATTCTGATGATCGGAATTTTAGCAGCGATCGCAGCTCCTAGTTGGGTTGCCTTTGTAAATCGGCAACGGGTAAACAAGGTTAATGACGCAGTTTTAGCTGCACTGCAAGAAGCACAGCGCCAAGCTAAAAACAAAAAACTTAGCTACAGTGTCAGTTTTCAGAAAAATACCACAACCCAAAATGTAGAGGTTGCTATTTATCGTACCGATACTGGAATCAGCAGATGGAAACCTTTAGGGGCGGATGTAGGCGTTAGCTCTGATAAATTTCTGCTAGGTACAAATCTCACTAATGAAAACACTGCTGGTTCATCTATATCTTACAGTTTAAGTACATCAACAAAAATTACCTTTGACTATATGGGGACTTTACCCAATGCAAGCTTTGGAACACCAATAGCCCCTTTGACAGAGCCACCTGGGTTAAAAATAGTGGTAGCTGTACCAAGCTCTGCAAATTCTACATTGCCTAGTAGCGTAAAGCGATGCGTGATTGTGAAAACTCTCTTAGGCTCAATGCTCACAGCAAGAGACTCCCCTCAGTGCGACTAAATAATCTACATAGTATAAATTTATAAAAATAAGCAATAATACTGAACAGAAAACTGCACATTGATAGCAAAATTGAAACATCATATGCAGTTTTAATGTTTGATAGATTTATTTAATAGTGAGTAACAAATTAGCCATTGGCTGAACATATAAAAAGCGTCATAATCAAAATATCAAAATGTAACTTTTGCCAAATGACTGAAAACCTTGACTTTACTGTAGCTATCCCAACTTATAACGGTGAAAATCGTTTGCCTGAACTACTAGAACGACTACAAAACCAACTTCACACCGAAAATTTATCTTGGGAAATTATAGTTGTAGACAATAACAGCACTGACAATACAGCTAAAGTTGTTCAAACCTATCAACAAAATTGGCAGTGTCCTTACCCTTTAAAGTATTGCTTTGAAGCGCGACAGGGAGCAGCTTATGCCCGAAAAAGGGCAGTGCAACAAGCTGAAGGTAGATTCATAGGTTTTCTAGATGATGACAACTACCCAGTATCAAATTGGGTATCCGCAGCTTATGCTTTTGGTGAAAAGTATCCCAAGGCAGGAGCTTATGGCAGTCAAATTCACCCTGACTGGGAAGTAGAACCACCAGAAAACTTTCAGCGAATTGCTCCATTCTTGGCAATTACAGAGCGAGGTAATTTACCGCTATTATATGAAGCAGCCAAAAAATTACTACCTCCCTCTGCCGGACTTGTTGTCCGTAGACAAGCTTGGGCTAAAAGTGTACCAGAGAAGTCTATTTTAACTGGGAGAGTTAAAGGCAATATGCTTACCAGTGAAGACTTAGAAATGTTGTCTCACATCCAAAAATCAGGATGGGAAATTTGGTATAACCCAGAAATGGAAATCTCTCACAAAATTCCAAGTTTTAGGTTACAAAAAGATTATTTGATTCCGTTTTTTAGAGGTATTGGACTTAGCCGTTATGTAACGAGAATGGTTAACATAAAACAGGTGTATAGACCAATTGCTCTTTTATCTTATATGATTAATGATCTGCGTAAAATAACTTTACACTTACTCAAATATCGAACTAAGCTAAAACATGATTTAGTAGTTGCTTGTGAAATGGAACTTTTTTTAAGTAGTTTCATGAGTCCTTTTTATCTTTGGAAAAATGGATATTTTAAAAAATAAATTATCAAAAAGTTAGGTATTATGACTAAATTAGCAGTTGAAAGTTTAGACATTAGCGTAGCCATTCCTACATATAATGGAGCAACCCGTTTACCTATAATTTTGGATAAGCTATTAACCCAGACAGGAGTAGAAAAACTTAACTGGGAAATTATTATTGTGGATAACAATAGTTCTGATAATACATCTGAAATAATCCAGAATTACCAAAAAATATATGATGGAAACTGTCATTTCAGATATTTTTTAGAAACCGAACAGGGAGCCGCTTTTGCACGACTGCGGGCAGTACGTGAAGCTAGAGGGCAGCTAATTGCATTTCTAGATGATGATAACTTACCTGCACCTGATTGGTTATCAGAAGCATATACCTTTGGATTAGGGCATCCTCAAGCAGGTGCTTGGAGTGGACAGATTCATGGAGATTTTGAAGTAAAGCCGCCAGAAGATTTTGAAAGAATTCAAGCTTTTTTAGCTATCAGAGAACATGGCTCAAATCCACATTTATTTGATGCTGATAATTTAAGACTTCCTCCTGGGGCGGCGCTTGTTGTTCGGAAAAAAGTATGGTGTGAAAATGTACCACAACGGCCTAATTTAAGCGGTAAGTTGCCTGGTATTTTGGTGCAGGGTGATGACTATGAACCATTGCTTTACATACATTATGCAGGTTGGCAAATTTGGTATAACCCTACCATGCATACTTATCATCAAATACCACATTGGCGACTTGAGAAAGATTACCTCTTAACTTTGGCACGCGGCTGTGGCTTGTGTATTTTCCAGTTACGCTTGATAAATACTAAAAATTGGCAAAAACCAATAGTTTTTGTGAAAACTATTTTAGGAAATTTACGCCGAGCATTACAGCACCTCATTCAGTATAAAGGGCAATTGAATAATAATCTAATTGCACTTTTTGAGGTGGAGTTTTACTTAGCTAGTATGATGAGTCCTTTTTACTACTTAAAATGTAATTTAGGCAGAATATTAAAAAATAAATTAGCCCTATAAAATGATGAGATCCAGCAAAAATTTACCAAAAATTTCTGTAATCATCCCCGCTTATAATAGTGAAAAGACTATTAAGCACACAATTCAGTCTGCTTTAAATCAAACTTTTACTAACTTTGAATTAATTATAATAAATGATGGTTCACAAGACTCCACTTTAGAAGTTGTTACACAAATCCAAGACTCACGAATAAAAGTGTTTTCCTATTCTAATGCTGGCGGAAACGTCAGCCGTAACCGAGGGCTAGACCGTGCAGTTGGAGAATTTGTTAGTTTTTTAGATGCAGATGATCTTTGGACACCTGATAAACTTCAGTGTCAGTTAAAAGCTCTGCAAGAAAATGTTACTACGAAAGTTGCTTACAGTTGGACTGATTATATTAATGCAAATGGTAAATTCCTACTTTTAGGCAAGCGCATTAATGTTAATGGAAATGTTTATGAAAATTTGTTAATAAATAACTTTTTAGAGAATGGTTCCAATCCCTTAATTTGTAGAAAAGCTTTAATTACATTAGGTGGCTTTGACGAATCTTTAAGTGCAGCTCAAGATTGGGATATGTGGCTGCGATTAGCCTCTAAATTTGATTTTATATGTGTACCATCTGTACAAATCTTATATCGCATAAGTTATAATTCAGTTTCTTCCAATCTTGTCAGGCAGGAAAAAGCCTGCTTACAATTGCTTGAGAGAGCGTACAAGGTAAGACCATCTCTACGAGACGCTACGCGAACGACACTTAAGCATAGTTGGAATATAAGCCTAGCAAATTTATATAAATACTTGACCTGCAAAGCCCTACAAGAGCCGTTTAATCAACAAAAAGCTATAGCCGCTGCTAGATTTCTGTGGAAGTATTTTATTAACGACCCTTCAAGACTTCAGAATATAAATTTCACCTTAAAATTGTTATTGAAAATTATCATAATTTTTATCTTACCCACCTTACTCTACAGTATTACTAATCGGCGCGAAGTAAGAAGCCAAGAAACTGAAACATTCCTCAACACCTGGGTAGCTAAAAACCGACCAGAAAACAAAAATGGATACCTAGATGCATTTACGATCTCTAGTTAACGCAAAAAATCTCTTGAATAAGCACTATAACAGTGGTTTTACCTTACCAGAGATGTTAGTAGTTATTGTATTAATTGGTATATTAGCTACGCTGGAAATACCCAACTGGCTAGCTTTTGTGGAAACTCAACGCCTCAACACTGCCCAAAACAAAGTTCACCTTGCCATGCACCAAGCCCAAAGGCAAGCTACCAAGGAAAAATTGACTTGGCAAGCTAGCTTTCGTGAGCAAAACGGCATTATTCAATGGGCGGTTCATCCTGCTACAGTAAACCCATCTAACGCTAACTGGAATAACCTAGATTCCAATGTGCGCTTAGATGCGGAAACAACCTTACAAGAGTCAAATGGCATCAGACAAATCCAATTTGATTACAGAGGTAATGTCAGGCAACCGCCACTAGGAAGGATAACACTATCAAGCAAGTATGGTGGTAAAGTGAAGCGGTGTGTTGTTGTTTCTACGATTTTAGGAGCAATGCGAATTGAAAAAGACCATAGCACAGCCGAAAACGGTAAATATTGCTATTAAGATATTTTTAGTTTATTTAAACAAGGTATTGCGTGCTAAACTTACCAGCAAACCTAAAACAGCACCTGATTATTTTCACCCGCTATCCAGAACCAGGTAAGACAAAAATCTGATTGATACCTGCTTTAGGATATGTTAGTGCTGCCAATCTTCAACGCCAGATGAGTGAATATACAATATTTCAGGTTATAAGAATTGCAAAAAGCCATTGCCATATCTGTGGAAGTGCGGTTTGCAGGTAGCGATTCGCAACTCATGCAAGACTAGCTGCGGTTAGATTTGGTTTACCAGTTTCAAGGTGAAGGGGATCGACAGTTTGTGGATGGCGCGATCGCTTAGAAATGCTTTTCTATTTGAAGCAGAAAAAGTTATTATCATCGGCACAGATTGTCCTGGAGTGAATGCCCAGATTCTAGCAATAGCGTTTGAGAAGTTACATACCTTTGACCTTGTATTTGGCCCTGCGATCAATGGTGGATATTACTTAATTGGTTTGCGTCAACCCATCCCGGAGTTATTCGTTAACATCGAGTGGGGAACTGCTCAAGTATTCCAGAAAACTGTGGACATTGCCCAGAAACTTAATTTATCATACCAAGTTGCCAAAGATAGTATTGTTACATTCAGTTATATTGAACAGAGCCAAGAAAATCCGACTTCTCCCTTAACAGTTAGGGGGTTATT
>NZ_JBALDG010000014.1:0-33960 GCF_036917195.1 Nostoc sp. | reverse complement strand
TTTTTGATTGGTTGACTCTCAACCGTGACGTGTTTGCTGCTTACAAAGCTAGTTTGGGCTTTATTTGGGCTTAATTTTTGTTTAAGTCGCGCTAACTAAATTATCAACATCAAAAGGTTCGTTTCCTGGTATTGGAGTCCCTACAGGTTGCAGACCAGTAATTGTTTCACGATTTCGTGTACCAGTAATTCCCAAAATATGATAAAAACCCAAATCGTCAGGGGTGTTATCAGTGGTAAAAGTACCAATTGCCTCTATACCAGTACCAGAATAATTCCACTTCCAAGTTAAAGCAGAGGCAGGTTGCATTGTCTGGAAAACCAATCCAGATATGGTGGCGAGGACTATGGCAGATCGTAGAGCTAGATTTTTCATAGAAGTTGTGCGATCGCTTTTGGCGTGTCAAAAGCGATCGCGGTTCTTATAGAGAGTTTTCGTATATTAAGCTTAAGTTAATGAGCATTTAAGTTGCATATAACCAGGCCTTCAGCCCTTATTACAAGCTAATTAACTCTTGAAAGACTTAGATGGGAGCATCAAAAGGTTTATTTTGAAGTATTTATTGATCTTGCTATCATTTACATCTGGATTTACAAAATATTTTTAGTGGGATAGATTCAACATTATCAAGAATTAGGTGGCAATGTCAAACGCCGCTTAATTGTCTCTTCAGAATTCCGAATTTAGACTCATTATTCAGATTAATTTTTTGAATGTATGCTGAAAAACTATTAGTGATAGCTGGTTTGGGCAAGGCTAATGTTAGTTATAAACTGAAAATTTTTCTGAATTAAAAAATATCATGTATATATGAATATAGTGCTTCTCTTGAAACTTGATGTTAGTATTAATAATATTCTACGTAAATCGTGAGAATTAAATCTCAAACCACAAACATTTTTGTATAAAACAAAACTCAACAAAAATTTTATTAGTTGAGCCTATGTAAGTGGTAGGGAACTATATAATACAACATAGAAATTTTAAAGATTGAACGTTATTGCTTTTTTTCCGGCAGCTGTGCAGTCCACACGTAGCTTATGGCGTATTGGACAAACAGTATTGGGTATCATATTTCGTCATCCCATTACTGGCACTAGTATCATCCCAATTTTACCCGATGGTCAGATAGTACTGATCCGGCGACGTGATGATGGTCTTTGGGCATTGCCTGGAGGGATAGTAGATTGGGGAGAAGATATTCCCAACACAGTCCACCGGGAATTGATGGAGGAAACCGGGCTAGAATTGGTGAAAATTAACCGTTTGGTAGGAGTTTACTCTGCACCAGACCGTGATCCCAGAATCCACTCAATTTGTATTGTGGTTGAAGCTGAGGTACATGGGACAATGGAAATTCAGGATACTTTAGAAGTCATGGAAATCCAAGCTTTCTGTCCCAATTTTTTACCTTTAGGACAAATGTCTCACGATCATACTCGGCAGTTGCAAGACTACTTGAAGGGTTTGACAACATTGGCATAATAATATTTTGTCATTAGTCATTTGTCTTTTGTCAGATGCTAATGACTATTAATTATGGTGCTAAAAGTTAACTACTAAATAAAATGGGTACACTATTCCGTAACTCCCGGAGAAAGCTCTCTCAAGGGCTGATATTCTGGCGTGAAGTCGGTGAAAAAACTCCTGTAATTTTTTTACATGGTGCTTGGAATGAGAGCAGTCAATGGTTATCTGTGATGGAGTCTCTTGCACAAGATTTCCATTGCTTCGCACCTGATTTGTTAGGGTTTGGTGAGTCAGAGAATCCTAATATCCACCATTCGATAGATTTACAAGTAGAGTGTTTAGCTGAATTTGTGCAAGCTGTCAAGCTAGAAAAGGTGTATTTAGTAGGGCATTCTCTTGGGGGTTGGATTGCTGCTAGCTATGCTTTAAAGTATCCAGAGAAAGTTGATGGTGTGGTACTGCTAGCACCAGAGGGCGTAGAAATAGGAGGACAAGAACAGTATTACCAAAAGATGCGGCGATTACTGAACTATCCACCACTAATAGTTAAATTGTTGCGATCGCTCACTCCTTTGACTAAAATCTTAGGTTGGCATGAAAAAATTGCACAAGACTTGCAGCTGCGTCAGGCGCTATTGCCGTATCCTATAGGTTGCCAATTACTTTTCAAACGGCGACAAGCAGAAATTGAAGCGGAATTAGTGCAAAAGCAGCTTTACATGATAGATGTCCCGGTTTTTATTTTACAAGGTGGCCAAGATACAGCAGATGCTTTAGCCAAGAGCCGGGTTTATGCTCAACTAATGCCGAAAGTCGAGTTGAAAATGATTACCCATGCCGGAAACGATTTACCAGAATCTTGTGCTGGAGTCGTGGCGATCGAGATTCGGGATTTTATTAAAGGAAATTAGTAATTAGAGTCAAGCGGGTTCAGAAAACTTATATATATAAAAAAACGTTTATTTATATTAATTAAATAAACGTCAGAGTCGATATAATAGCTAGGTCAAAATTTAAGTTATTGATTTTCTGCGATATCGATGCTTAGTCTATCTCCAGTTTCTGCATCCACTACCATTAAAATTTTCGATTTTTTAAATTTTTCTAGACGTGGTGTTTTTTCATCACGGACTCGTTGTGCTACATCAATCCCATTTGGTGCGTCAATTTCAACTAACCAAACACGGCGGTTAGGGTGTACTTGAGCGTTTTCGATGCTATCGCCGCCAAGTTTACTTTTAAATTTGATGTAATCGGCGTAAGTTACAAGCCGTGCATTTTTGAGATTTAAACCCTGTCTTAATTGTCCAATCGCACGTTCTTTTGTAATCATTTGCAAAACGGGTTTTGCGCTGTTATCTGGGTAAAGATATTCTGTCGGTGTTGTTGGTGATGGTGGCTCAGGAATAATAGGCTTGTTTAATTCAGGGGGTCTTCTCAATCCCGGAGGATCACTGTTATCTGGGTTATCTACTGAATTTTGCGCTAATAATGATGTCGTTGGAATTGTGATTCCAATCGCCAAAATACCTAAAAACAAAAGCTTTTTCATTTTTTATTCTGTTGATTACAATCTATTAAGGATGTAAGAATTGAATAGTATTTTGTCCCCCATTTTATACAGTAAACCAAAGCGAATACCACCCACGGTTATTATTTTCTGCGGCTACAGGTGCAGTTCCAGTGTAATTCTGAAATCCTGATGCACCTACAGGATAAGACCAGATATTTTCGACAGAAGTTCCGTTTATAAATGAATGTTGGTTATCTTGTGACTCGATACCAATATTTAACTGTTTGCCAACATTGTAATTACTCGCCCCTGCGATCGTAATGAAGTAAGCAGCGACATTATCAACAGACAATTTATTAACTAACGAAATTTTATGAAGCTAATCTAAACACATCCCCAAAAAAATCAAATTTGGTTCTACAATCAAAGGTGCTGCAATTTCCGGATATAAGGCTTGTAGATAGTTTAGTAATAAAGTGCGATCGCCTCCTTTCATCGCAATCTTACCATTAGGAAATAATTGCCACCACGCTTCAATAAAATATTTGATTCCAGCTATGAAAGTGTAAATAACTCCACTTTGAATTGCTTCAGTAGTATTCAGCGCAAAACGTGCTGGTAAAGAAGCAAAATTTTGCATTTCTATTAATGGTAATTGTCCTGTTTTTTGACCGAGAGCCGCAAATTGCAAGCCTACTCCTGGCAGAATTGCACCTCCAATCAAACACTGATTATCATCCGCAGCCGTAAAAGTCAGCGCTGTCCCAGCATCAATCACCAACATTGGAAAACCCCAAGTTTTCCCCGCACCCCACAAAGCTAAAGCGCGGTCAATTCCTAGTGTGGGATACATACCTTTGAGCGGTACTTGGTCTAAGCTAATAACACGAACATTGGGATAAGTTTGCCAAATAGCAGTTTGACTGGGAACTACGGAGGCGAGGACAAGGGGAGGCGGTGACGCACAAAAGGAATTGTCTGTGTGTGCTTCTTGTTCATCAGTTCTCTGATGGGGTGGAAAAATTTTTTCTAGTAAATCATTGAGGGTTTGACGTTCAGCCAACTGCTGTATAACAGACTCAGGTAGATGGTCGCTATCCCAAGCTGAGGAAAGCGTCTCCCCTAGAAATAATGCCCAATGCAGGCGAGAATTCCCAATTTCTAAAGCTAGCCAAACATTCTTTGTTTGTTCTGGGTGCTTATACGGGTTCACTGTTTTAACTTTTTTAAGTCAGTCAGAGGTTTTTTAATAAAAATTAACATTCAAGGCGTGTAACAATAAAACCAGAGGAATAAATACTCAATTTGTCAAGGAGGGGAGTTATGGTAGCGCTCACCGAAAAAACTGAAAAACGGCTCACCATACAGACTGTAGAAATCGCTCAAGAGACGACGGCTATTCGCTCTTTGGATTGGGATCGCGATCGCTTCGATATTGAGTTTGGTCTGCAAAACGGTACTACTTATAACTCGTTTATTATCCGTGGGGAGCAGACTGCCTTAGTTGATACCTCCCACGAAAAGTTTCGTCAACTATACTTTGATACGCTTACCGGACTAATCAAGCCAACAGAGATTGATTATTTGATTATCAGCCACACTGAGCCAGACCACAGCGGCTTAGTGAAAGATTTGCTGCAAATGGCTCCAGAAATTACTGTTGTCGGCTCTAGGGTGGCGATTCAGTTTCTTGAGGATTTGGTACATCAGCCATTCAAACGGCGGATTGTGAAAAATGGCGATCGCTTGGATTTGGGCAATGGTCATGAATTTGAATTCGTGATTGCTCCAAATTTACACTGGCCGGATACCATTTTCAGCTTTGACCACAAAACCAAAATTCTCTATACCTGCGATGCCTTTGGGCTGCACTATTGCTCAGACAGTACCTTTGATGAAGACTTGGCGGCTATCGAAGAAGACTTTCATTACTACTATGATTGCTTGATGGGGCCGAATGCACGCTCAGTTCTGTCTGCCCTGAAGCGGATGGCGGAATTGAAAACCATCAACATGGTTGCCACAGGACATGGACCATTATTATCCCACAATGTTGAGGAACTAATTGGACGTTACCGCACTTGGAGCCAAACACAAACCAAGGCAGAAACAACAATTGGGATATTTTACGTTTCAGAATACGGATATAGCGATCGCCTTGCTCAAGCAATTGCCAACGGTATCGGGAAAACTGGTGTCGCCGTGGAAATTGTCGATTTGGGATCTGAAGTCGATTTACAAGAACTGCGGGAACTAGTTAGCCGCTGTGCTGGACTGGTCGTTGGTCTACCTCCGGCTTCTGGCGCTTCTAGCATCCAAGCTGCACTCAGCACAGTTTTAGGATCTGCCAAAGAAAAGCAAGCCATCGGCGTGTTTGAAACTGGCGGTGGCGATGATGAACCGATAGATCCGTTGGTGAGTAAATTCCGCAATTTGGGTTTGATAACGGTTTTTCCAGCAATTCGGATTAAACAAACACCCACAGAAAATACCTACAAACTGTGTGAAGAAGCGGGTACTGACTTAGGGCAATGGGTAACACGCGATCGCAGTATCAAAGTCATGAAATCTCTGGGTGCTGACTTGGATAAAGCACTCGGTAGACTCAGCGGCGGACTATATATTATCACTGCTAAAAAAGGTGATGTTTCCAGTGCCATGCTAGCCTCTTGGGTGAATCAAGCCAGCTTCAAACCCTTGGGATTTTCCATTGCAGTCGCCAAAGATCGGGCAATTGAATCACTCATGCAAGTAGGCGATCGCTTTGTTCTTAACATCTTAGAAGAAGGTAATTTCCAACCACTAATGAAGCACTTTTTGAAGCGGTTCGCCCCAGGTGCTGATCGCTTTGAAGGTGTGAGAACCCAGCCAGCCGAAAATGGTGCCCCCATCCTCACCAATGCCCTCGCCTACATGGAGTGCGAAGTCGTCAGTAGAATGGACTGCGGCGACCATTGGGCAGTATACAGCACCGTCTACGCCGGACGGGTTTCTAAGCCAGATGCATTGACTGCTGTGCATCACCGTAAAGTCGGAAACCACTATTAGGGACTGGGGACTAGGGATTGGGGACTGGGAACTAGGAAAAAGTTTTCCAAATACCCAATATCCAGTACCCAATCCCCAATCACCAGTACCCAATTCCCAATAAAGCCATGTCAACAAACAAACCCCGTGACGTTCAAGTTTATCCAATAGCTACAGATACAAGAATACTGCGATCGCGCAGTTGGTCAAGGCTTAGATTTGAAATTGAATATGCTCTTGCTAAGGGTACAACTGCCAATTCTTATTTAATAGAAAGCGAGAAAACCGCCATCATTGACCCTCCAGGGGAAACCTTTACGGAAATTTATTTAGAAGCTTTGCAGCAGCGTTTTCATGTCGAAGAGTTAGATTATGTAATTTTGGGACATGTCAACCCCAACCGCGCTGCGACTTTAAAAGCTTTGTTGAAAATTGCCCCGCAAATCACTTTTGTTTGTTCTAATCCGGGGGCAAAAAATTTACGTGGGGCACTGGAAAATCCAGATTTGCAAATTCTTGTCATGCGAGGAGAAGAAACTCTAGATTTGGGCAATGGGCATAATTTACAATTTATTCCTACCCCCAATCCCCGCTATGCAGATCAACTTTGCACCTACGACCCGCAAACAGAAATTCTCTACACAGATAAATTATTTGGGGCGCATGTTTGCGGAGATCAAGTATTTGATGAAGGCTGGGAAATATATAACGAAGATCGGCGTTATTATTTTGATTGCCTAATGGCTCCCCATGCCCGTCAAGTTGAAACAGCGCTGGATAAACTTGCCGATTTTCCCGTGCGAATGTATGCCACTGGACACGGGCCTTTGGTACGCTATGGCTTAATCGAACTAACCAAAGCTTATCGGGAATGGAGTCAACAGCAAACATCTGCTGACTTGACAGTAGCGTTGATTTATGCATCAGCTTACGGGAATACAGCCACATTAGCTCAAGCGATCGCTCGTGGGATCACAAAAGCTGGCGTTGCTGTAGAATCGATTAACTGCGAATTTACTGAACCAGAAGAAATCCGGGCGGCTGTGGAAAAAGCCGGCGGTTTCATCATGGGTTCTCCTACCCTCGGTGGTCATGCACCCACACCCGTGCAAACAGCTTTAGGAATTGTATTATCCACCGCTACTAACAATAAACTCGCTGGTGTTTTTGGTTCTTTTGGCTGGAGTGGGGAAGCAGTTGATTTAATCGAAGGTAAATTGAAAGATGCTGGCTATCGGTTTGGTTTTGACACCATCCGCGTAAAATTCAAACCCAACGATGCGACCTTACAATTATGTGAAGAAGCTGGAACCGACTTTGCCCAAGCACTGAAGAAAGCTAGAAAAGTGCGATCGCCAAGTCAACCTGCAACAAGTGTAGAACAAGCAGTTGGTCGGATTGTCGGTTCTCTTTGCGTTCTCACAGCCAAGGAAGGCGATCGCTCCAGTGCCATGTTAGCCTCTTGGGTAGCTCAAGCTAGCTTTAGTCCCCCTGGTTTAACCATAGCTGTAGCTAAAGAACGTGCAGTAGAAACACTGACACACTCCGGCAATAAATTTGTCCTCAATATTCTCAAAGAAGGTAATCACTTGGGGTTGATGAAGCACTTCCTCAAACCCTTCGGTCCAGGACAAGACCGATTTGCAGATGTCGCCGCCCAGGAAGCCGAAAACGGTTCTCCCATACTTACGGATGCCCTAGCATATCTAGAATGTTCCGTACAAAACCGGATGGAATCTGGCGATCATTGGTTGGTTTATGCAACCGTTGAGAGTGGCAAAGTGCTAAATCAAGATGGCGTTACAGCCGTGCATCATCGCAAGTCGGCAACTCATTATTAATCAATCATCGCCAATTTTCAACCTCAGCCGATTTTTGCTAGTACAATTGTTCCCCTCCTCGCTTGCGGGGAGGGGTTAGGGGTGTGGTGCTTTGATTTTGGGTATACTTGCTAGGGATCAGATTATGGCAGTCATCTTTGATGATCAAGCGCACTCTATAGATGAGCAGCGAAAAATCATTATTGGTCACTCTCAACAAAATCTCTTGCTGTTCAATACCTTTGCCAAAATAAGAGGATACAAAAATTTTGGCAAAATCTGGCAAAATCCCCATATATAAGCGTTTACCTTATAAGGTTGCTGAGACTGTCAAAACCTTTATACTGCGGGAAATACGTTAAAAAAACCTTGTAGGAAACCTTAAAGGAATTTTTAAAACTTATTGTTTTTGCCAAATCTCAGAGAACAACAAGTTAATAGTCAAAGCATCATCAACTCACTCTCGTAAATTGGCAGAGGTATTGCTGTTGATTTCCTTTACTGAGCGCTCCAATGCTATCGGTATCATCAGCCCCCGTCTAGCTACTCGAAAGGAACGTGAAGATTATGAACGAAACACCCTTTGAAAAATCGCAAAATTCTGACGACGAGCTTCAGTCTGAGTATCGCTTTAATTATCATAAGGCAAAACCCAATCGCTTTGCTGCCCGTAGTGGAACGCAACAATTAACAGTTGTGGTCTTAGATGAAGATGTAGCTCAGGTTTTCACCACACCAGAATCGGTCAACAAAGTGTTAAGGGCGTTAATTGAGTCAATGCCACAAGCCGCAAACGGCGAGACAGTCTAACAACGCCGTTGCATCGGACGGTTGCAAGCCGTCTTATCAAAAGTTTAATCAACTCCAGTAAGTAGATGAAAGCAGACGATTTACAGGAATCGCTTCCCCGTAAATTTAAGGAGCGTTTGCTTCAATCGGATGTACGAAAGTCAGCTAAAGATATCATGGACTTACTTGCTGACGAGTTCATTAAGTTCGGAAGTTCACGGCGTGTTTTCGATAAACAGCAAATTATCAACAGCTTGCAGAATGAACCCATCGAATTCCTGACTCATAGAGCGATAACAGAATTCAAAACCTTAGTTTTGGCAACAGGGGTTGTTTTAATAAACTATCGTATAGTCAGACATATATCTGGCGAACAGCCTGTTTATTCGCTGCGAAGTTCCATCTGGAAATTGAACAATGATCGATGGAAAATGATTTTTCATCAGGGCACTCTGGTTAAAGAATCATAGGCGCGGTGTAATTAGCAACTGTCCGAAATTATTCATAGTTCTAGTTTTGCATAGAAAAGGCTCAAGCATTGCTGCCTGAGCCTTTTCTAGATTCAACTAAGTTGCTTTCGCCTATTTAGCTTAGTAGCGACCACCACCACCACGGTTGTAGCCGCCGCCACCACCGCCACGGTTTCCACCGAAGGAACCACCTCGGTCTTCTCTAGGCTTGGCCTTATTTACTTTCAGGTCACGACCCAGCCATTCAGCCCCATCAAGAGCTTCAATGGCTTTTGTTTCTTCATCTTCTGAACTCATTTCCACGAAAGCAAAGCCGCGTAAACGACCTGTTTCACGGTCAGTAGGCAACTGAACACGTTTTACAGAACCATATTCTGCAAAAACAGCACTCAGTGCATCTTGTGTAACTTCATAGGAGAGGTTACCAACGTAAATTGACATTAAATGTCTCCAAAATCATAAGTTTGTAGAGATTTAGATTTCGGAGAGAAGTCTGTAATACCAAGAGGAAAAAGCCTGTCAATACTAAAAACAAACACTGTCGCCGAATTAATTCTCATTTCACTTCCCATGATGACATGGCAACTAATTTTCTGGAGTAAAGTTTGACAAAATGTTATAAAAAGTTATATAGCAGTTAATAACTTAAGTGCTGGTAGTGCCAAAACGAGTGAAGCTATAGCTGCCAGCCACGCCCACCCGATAAACTAATCCTCCACTCTCTTTTCTAAATATTGACCAATCATCAACTGCTCACCAGCACGGGAGATGATGGTCTGTCTGGTGCGGTATTTGCTGCCAATTAACTTTAACTCTTCTTCAAACACTGAACCGTTGTATTCAGTTCGCAAACACAGTGTTTTCGGGTTGGAGAAATAATACTGGGCGGTGACTGGTTTGGATATGGCAAAACCGCGATCGCGATACAAAATGTTTCCCATAGCCCCAAATATCGTTGAACCTTGCGACTCTTTCTTTGTCTTGGGCACATCCGTATCCCATGTAACTGCTGCACCACAGATCAAACTGACTGTATCAGGCAAATCGTGCATCTGAGCTAGCTTTTGCAATTCATCACAGCCCTGCTCTAGAAAATTGATCGTAACTATACTCTCCATCTCCTTGGTTTCTCCCTGAGGTAGGGTGTAATAGCGTCGTTGCGATCGCCACTTACCCGCTGATTCCTGGAAAAATTCCGAAATCTGGGATTCATCTGTAGTTTGTACAATTTTTAGCAATGATGTCACTCGTAACTTTCCTCATTTAAGATTTATGGCTGTAGTAGATATCGGCCTTTTCTTTGCTGTATATGCAATTGCTTGAGCGAAATATCACAGCGTCAAAAAAAGCAATTTATCTTTACTATTCTTAATATATTAGATCAAGCGTAAAAATTACTAGGCATTTTACTATAGTTAAGTTTTGCTATATAAATAAGTATAATTATTTGATACTGCCCATTTTAGAAGTAGGGGCGTGAAAGTCCGATATCTTCAGGAAACGCAAGTCTTCTACTAAGGGCAGATTGCAATAAATTTAAAAGTATTTATACTAAATTAATAATTGCATCGAAAGCTAAAAAATTGCCTCCTCGATGTAATGAGTTAAAGTGGTGAGAATTTTTTGCGATAAAAAGTAATTTTTGATACATAATTCTGCAAGAAGATAGTTAATTGACTCTCGCCGCTTTTCATTGGTCATAATGTCTCAAAATTACTTGGTAATGCACGGCTGTTTAATCCCAAAAGCTCCCCAAATAAAAGAAAAATAAATGATTTTGGACAGAAATAAGCCGCAAAAGCAGGCGAAAAGTGAGATTTTCGCAGCCGCTAACCAGGTAATTAATACCCTGTTAGATTCAGTTGTGAAGACTGATCTGGCTGTCGCAGATGTCAAGAGTAGCGTTCACACAAAGGTGTCTTCTCCTTTTGCATCAATATTATTGATTCCCTGTTTGCTGGGCATAGGACTGCTGATGGCGAATTGCGGATCACTGCCCAAGGAATCGGCGGATGCAGAATCTCAAAGTCCTGGTAGTGGACAAGGTGCTGGTAGTGCAACGGCTGTAGATGTGGCGATCGCTCGAACTGATTTGCTGCAAAAACAACCAGAATATACAGGTAATACAATACCCTTTCGGATTGTATCAGTGCGATCGCAGGTGGAAGCCCGGTTATTGGCTTTGAACTTAGATGTGGGCGATCCGGTAAAGCTTGGACAAAACATCGGGCAGTTAGATGATGCCATACTTTTGACCGAATTAAAGCAAGCAGAAGCAGAACTAGCAGCCCTGAAATCAGAAGTAGCTAGGACAACCAATCAGGTAAGCAATGCCCGTGCAGATGTTGAACGGGCACGGTTAGAAGTGGTACAAGCTCAGGCAGACTCCCAACGCCAACAAAATCTATTCAAAGCTGGAGCGATCGCTGAACAAGTCGCTCAACGAGCACGTACCCAGGCGCAAACAGCCGCCCAGGCATTGCGGGCAGCTCAAGAACAAGTCCGTACAGAACAGCAAGCCGTCGCTGCTGCTCAAGGCAGAGTATTGGCCCAACAGGCATTAGTTGCCCAAACCAAAGAGCGCAGGTCTTACGCTCAACTCACATCCCCCATCACTGGCGTAGTCACACAAAAGGTGACAGAACCTGGCAATCTTCTGCAAGCAGGTAGCGAAGTTTTGAAAATTGGCGATTTTAACACGGTTAAAGTCGTCGTCCAAGTTTCGGAATTAGAACTGGCACAAATTCAAGTTGGACAGTCTGTACAAGTGCGCTTAGATGCCTTCCCGGATCAAGCATTAATTGGCAGAGTTACGCGCATTTCTCCAGCAGCCGATGCCACAGCTCGCTTGATACCTGTAGAGGTAGTGATTCCCAACACTCAAGGCAAGATTGGCAGTGGACTGCTGGCGCGAGTCAATTTTGAAAACCAGACACAACAGCGGGTTGTAGTGCCGCAAACAGCTATTCAGAAAGCAGGCAATAAGAACTCCAAGGGTACAGGGGAGACGCAAACAAATGTAAGGCAGGACTCTTCTCCATCTAACACATCTGGTATAGCAGAGGCAAAGTCACAAGACCAAAGTGGAGCAATATTTGTCCTCAAAGACACAGAAGGCAAAACGAAGGTAACAGCACGAGCCGTAATGTTGGGAAAAAGGGCTGATGGGAGAGTGGAAATTTTATCCGGTTTGCAAGCGGGAGAACGCTATGTTGTTCGTAGTGGTAAGCCCTTAAAAGAAGGTGACACTGTAAGTCTTTCAATTCTTTCAGAAAAGCAATAGTAGGGTGAGCAATAACCACCATACCAATGAAAAAAGTACTCAGTAGTCAGCACTTAGCACTTATCACTTAGGATCATGCAACAGGTAAATAATAATAATGGCAATGGCAGATTTAGCCTTAGTGCGATCGCTATTCGCCAACACATTGGTACACTCATGCTTACCGTGGCAGTAATTGTCATTGGGGTATTTTTTCTGACAACTATTCAAGTCGATCTTCTACCGTCAATTACCTATCCACGAATTGGTGTTCGGCTAGAAGCCCCTGGTATTTCCCCAGAAGTAGCAGTAGATGAAATCACCAGACCCTTGGAAGAAGCTTTATCGGCAACCGAGAATGTAGTGCAAGTTTTTTCCCGAACTCGTGAAGGACAAGTAAGCCTCGATTTATACTTTCAACCAGGGGGCGATATTGACCAAGCCTTAAACGATGCTACTGCTGCTTTTAACCGAGGTCGAGGAGAACTGCCAGATACGATAGAGGAGCCGCGCTTATTTAAAGTCGATCCCTCTCAATTGCCGGTTTATGAATTGGCGTTGACATCTTCTTCTCTGCCAGGTAAAGATTTACGCGTATTTGCTGATGAAGAGTTAACACGTGAACTCAGTGTAGTGCCAGGGGTCGCCTCAGTTGATGTATCTGGCGGTGCTGAGGAAGAAGTACGAGTGCTTGTTGACTTAAACCGATTGCAAGCTTTGGGTGTGGGATTAAATGATGTATTAAATGAATTAACAGCCCGTAACCAAGATACTTCTGGTGGTCGGATTCTGGGACAAAATTCTGAGCCATTGACTCGGACTGTAGGACGTTTCCAAAATGCCAGGGAAATTGAAAACCTTTCCTTGGAAGTTTCCTCCGCTTCCCCTGCTACCGCGAATACTACTAATAGCAGTAATACCACTACTACTTCTACTAGTACCCCTGCACCTCCCCGGCGCGTTTATTTGCGAGACTTTGCAGAGGTAATTGACGACACAGAAGACCAGCGATTATTTGTTTACCTCAACCGTCAGCCTGCGGTGAAATTTTCAGTCCAAAAGCAACCGGAGGCCAACACAATCACAGTTGTAGATGCTGTGAAGCGGCGAATTGAACAATTACGACAATCGGGTTTAATTCCAGCAGACATGACTTTGAGTCCCACCACGGATGAATCTCTCTTCATCCGCAATTCTTTAAATGATGTCATCTTTTCGGGGATTTCTGGGGCATTGTTAGCAGCAGTAGCAGTGTTATTATTTTTGGGATCATTCAGGCAAACATTGATTATCAGTTTGACGATTCCGCTGTGTACTCTGGCAGCGATCGCGATGATGAAAATATTTGGCCTGACTTTAAATGTATTTAGTTTGGCCGGTCTGACATTAGGAGTTGGTCAAGCAATTGATACATCGGTTGTAATCTTGGAGAACATTTCCGAAAAAGCTGGGATGACTCCCAATCAGAGACAGAGAAGTGAAGAGGAGAAGGGGAGAAATTCAAAATTCTTTATTGACAGCGCCATTAATGCTTCCCAAGAAGTAGAATCTGCTTTAGTTGCTGCTACAGGTGCCAACTTAGTTTCTGTAGTCCCATTTCTCTTAATTGGCGGCTTTATTGCCCTGCTATTTAATGAACTGATTCTGACAATTAGCTTCGCAGTAGCAGCATCCCTTGTCGTCGCGATCACAATAGTGCCGATGCTGTCTTCTCGACTTTTGGGAATTCCCTGGTCTAGTCGGATCAGTGAATTTTGGCTGCTTAGACAGTTTAATCACCGATTTGAAGATGCTACGCTCTTATACGGTAACTTCTTAACCAGAGTTTTACGCTATCGGCTCCTCGTAGTCACCGCTGCTTTGGTAATTTTAGGCGGTAGCAGCTTTTTTATGTTTGGTCAAATTCCTCAAGAAATTCTACCCCGGATCAGTACTGGTCAAGCTAACTTGAGAGCGCAGTTTCCTCCAGGTACACCTTTAGCAACTTCTGAAAAAGTTATGCAAATTGTCGATGACATTTTGCTCAAACAACCAGAAACTGAGTCTGCTTTCACAACCGTGGGTGGTAATTTATTTGGCAGCAATACTACAGAAAATCCTTTACGTGCTAATAGCACCATTAATCTAAAACCAGGCACAGATGTCGAAGCCTTCGTCAAAAAAGTAACTCAAGAATTTAACAAACTCAACTTAGCAGGAATTCTGCTGCGCCTTAATCCTGGTCAGGTGCGGGGTTTAATCTTGAGTAATTCTCCAGTGCAAGGGTCAGAAGTTGATGTGATTCTGCAAGGTGAAAATGAAGAAAATTTAACCCAAGCAGGGGCGCAAGTGCTGCAAGCATTGCAGGAAAGGGCAAAATTAGCAACATTCCGACCAGATGCCGACCCCCGACAACCGGAAATCCAAATTCGCCCCGACTGGGAAAGGGTTTCGGCTTTAGGGTTGAGCGCCGGGCAAATTGGTGCAACAGTTCAAACAGCAATTGAAGGTTCAGTTCCCACGCAAATTCAACGCGGTAATCGTTTAGTTGATGTCCGGGTGCAGCTAAATAAACAAGCCATCCAGCGTCCTTCCCAGCTAGAGCAATTACCACTATTTACACAAAATAATCACCTAATCCGCCTCTCAGATGTTGCAAACATTCAAGAAGGTCAAGCGCCTGGTGAGGTGCAACGGATTAATCAGCGCCAAGCTTTTATTGTGGCAGGTAATCTCAGCGAGGGAGCTAGTCTTGGTGAAGCGATCGCAGAAGTCAATAAGGTACTCAAGGACGTAGACTTACCTGATGGCGTTTCAATTGTGCCTAGTTCTGCCCAAGAAACTAATCAGCAACTTCAGGATGCTTTAAAAACTTTGGGGGCGTTGGCAACATTCTTAATCTTTGTAGTCATGGCGGTGCAATACAATTCGCTGATTGACCCACTGGTAATTATGTTCACCGTACCACTGGCGTTAGCTGGGGGAATTTTTGGACTTTACATTACCAAAACTGCAATTGGCGCAACTGTAATTGTTGGCGTTGTGCTGCTGGTGGGAATTGTGGTGAACGCAGGGATTCTAATGGTCGAACTGGCAAATCAAATTCGGGATGAAGAAGGTTGTACTCGCCAGATTGCGATCATGAAAGCTGCTCCTCAACGCTTGCGCCCAATTATCATGACCACAGTCACCACTATCTTGGGACTGTTCCCTTTGGCGTTGGGTATTGGCGAAGGTTCTGAGTTTTTGCAGCCTTTAGGAATTGTAGTTTTCTTTGGGATGGCGATCGCAACAATGCTGACACTATTTATCATCCCCTGTTTTTATATCCTGCTGCACGATTTGCTAGGTGGGAATTGGGCGAAGCCAGTGTTTATCCGGTTACGTAGATTTACGAAAAAATTTATTTGAGTTCCTGAGAGGGATTAATACAAAACTATCCCTCTTTTAATACTCAACCTTCCTTATCAAGTTTGTTTCTCCCCAACTCCTCCATCCATTGCCCATAACCCAACTTGCCCTACCTCCATGATGTTTAATCCAGAGGATTTTAAGAGCATTTTATAGCCCTTCGTCAGGGCAAAACTGGCAAAGGGCTGGTTGGAATATAGTGATGGGTGGGGAGAGGGAGTTATTAAACAATAACAAGCCCTTTACTTGCTTTAAAGTAAAGCTTGTAGCATCGTTAACTAGCTGACATCTGGTCTATAATCTCCTTAAATCTTTCAATTACGTCCTTTCGTATCAACTTAAAATCTGAATTTTCTATTTTATTTTCAGCTTGGTCTATGCCATCAACATTGAATTTGCCGTAATAAACTCCTACAGGAAAATATAATGGACTACCATTCAAACCTTTCTTAAGGAAAAGAATATATTTCGCATTCTTGACTAACGGTTGGTAATCGTCAAATACCTGAAGAAAACTTTTAGCAGTGATCCTGTCTGCAACTATAGCTGCTTGTTGTCCGATCAATAGCGTGTCAGAATATGACGCACCTTTCAGCACACGTTGTACTTTAAATTTAGTTTGGGAGATTGCTTCAGTAACGTAACCCCCAAAATCACGTTGAATTAAGGGTGTACTTTCCGTGATCGATTGTGTTGGTTTTCCAATAGCGATAATATCTGATTTTGCAATTAAATCCTCTACATCTTTTGGTACAATAATACTCCCCTCTGTTCTTGTAACTGTCAAACCCTCAATCATTTCAGTACTTGCAGATACTTTCTCGGTACTTTGTGCTAACGAATTGGTTGTATTGTTTGCAGTAACTAGAGCAGCATCAAAGACAGTGATCGCTGCAATAGTTGTAAAATAAATTCTCTTTTTCATCAGTTCCCCCATTTCGCTTTTAAATTCGCTTTATCGGATGCCTGTACACCTAAACCAAATGGCGCTGACGTCATAACCTCAACAGAACCATTAGTGACGTGAGCAAGGGCTAAAGTGTGTCCAAACTCATGCGTGAATGTTTTTAGTTGAAATATCCTTTATTAGCGCTATTGTCCCTAGTCGGTGTAAACAACGGCGATGACAATAATGTATTTTTGATAGTTCAAAGACGTAGTGTGACTTTAACAATAAACGTCAACTTTACTTTAGTAATAAATGTCCCAGCAGGCACTTATCAAGAGAACAAAAAATATTTAACCATTTCATAGTTGGCATCCTAACGACAAATTAAATTTTGTCAGTATACTTGCACACTGAGAATCTAAATCAATTTTTTTAATTTCACATATTGTCTAATCTGTCAACACATAAGTTCTGACTTAGATTTTTTATAAAGATTGCGTGAAATTACTAGTTATGGTGATAAAGCATTACAAGAATTGCTTTATAAATCAACCTATGAGTAAATCTAAACTCAGTCAACAGGCACATATTAACCACTATTTATCCAGCAGGTAGATAGCAGTTTAAAAGTGAGTTTTGCTGTTTGATTTAACCTACGCGGTATCGCATTCTCTCAATCAATATCAAAAGGACAGAAATATGACTACAATAGCAACCAAAATAGCCTTGTCTGTTCTAGGAGCAGCAGGAATTAGTTTTTTGTCTTTGACACCAGCAAAAGCCTTCATCTTGGTAGAACCGATTGTAACGACTAAAAATCAAGACATACTCGATACGAAAAAGCCAAGAACCCTTGGGCCAGAATATCAACCAGGGCAAATAGTAGAATATGGTGTCCCAGATGTAGCTAATAACTTTCTCAATGCCACCGGATACGATATAAATAGCTTAGTCTTTGATTTAAAAACGCTATCCTATAGTAATCAGAATTCTACGCCACCATTTGATAATGAACCAGTGGAATGGGGAGATGTTAATGGAGATGGCAAGATTGGTTACTCTAATAACCCTGAACTAAAGAATATTTTTACAGACGTTACCGTCAAAGATAACATCATCACTTTTAGTGGTGGCGTAATCCCAAACGGAACCCTGTTTTACAATCCATTTGCTACCCTGCCCAATCTAGCGCCAGGTGCTGGAATCATTCCATCAGTGCCACCAGAGAAAGCGGATAAAGATGGGCCGATCAGAGTGGCTAGTTATTATACCGCTGTTCCTGAATCAACTAGCGTTTTGAGTGTACTGCTCTTTGGCGCTTTAGGCGTAGCTTTAAAACTAAAGCGATCACTACACTGTTAACGCTGTTACGGGGGACTAGTACAACATAACTGACAATCACTAATACTTCTCTACGAGAGGCTGCGCCAACGACGCCGCTCAGTACAAGTGCCCAATGTCCTCACTCTATAATTAATTCACGATACACTGCCAGTGTTTCCTGATGGACGCGGGCAACACTCAGCCACTCTAGGTTTTGATTTGCCCGCTGTTTCCACTCGTGCAGCATATCGGGATTACTCAGTAATTGCACTAAAACCCCAGCCAAAGCATTACTATCTTTTGCTGGGACTAAAAGACCTGCTTGCCCATTGTCCAAAGCTTCAGGAATCCCGTCTACCTGAGTGCCAATGATCGCAGTTCCAGCTTCCCTAGCTTCGGAAAGTACCAGGGGGCAAGGGTCACGGTGAGAAGCTAACACAAATATGTCACAAGAAATAAGATAGCGTTGAGGTTCCGGCTGGAAGCCTTCAAAATGAATGCGTTCTTTTACAAAAGTTGCTTGTGCTTGTGCTTCAAATAGCTGTTTATCAGGGCCATTTCCTACTAAATAAAGGTGCGCTTGGGGAAAATCTGAGGCAATTTGTTCAAAGGCAGCGATTAACTCACTGATTCCTTTGCGTTGATACATTCCGGCTACGGTAGCGATCGCTGGACGTTGTAACACTAAAGGTTGATAATCTTGTATTTGTCGGGTGCGGGGGCTGCCCAAAGTTCCATTACATACTACCCGCAACTTGTTTTCTAGGATACCACGCCTTGCCATAGATATTCGCACAGCCTTGCTAACGGCAATTACCCTGTCAGCTAAACCCATCAGCAGGCTAGAACGCTGAAATTCGTTGTGGACTGTGGAAACTAAAGCATATTTATGCCCTTTAAAAATGCGTGCTAGTATAACTCCTGTCATCATATGTGCATGAACAATATCCGGCTGAAATTCTGCTGCGATCGCTCGATAACGCCCAGCTGCTTTGATAATATTTATCGGTTTCCTAGTTTGGTCTAGTTGGTAGTGTTTGACACCATACATCTTTAGTAATTTCTCATATTCACCACCAGCAGAAATAACCGCTACCTCATGACCAGATTTTGCCTGTAAACAAGCCAGATCCACAGCCACATTCACAATACCGTTACCTATTTCTTGAACGTGGTTCAAAATATGTATGATTCGCATAATCTTTGAAATATGTATAAAAAATCAAGATAAGTAACTGGGTGTAAATCAACATAATTATTGAAGTCTTCAGCGACAACTCAAGAGTAGTCAGTAGTACGTAAAATTAACCACTTGCTACTGACTAAGAGCGCTTATAACCAGTTACTTAGCTTAAAGATTTATTCAGTAACGGCTCGATAAATCGGGGTAAAACTCCAAAATTCTGAAGACCGAATCTGCTATTTCAGTCGCTATAGCCTTATTTTGTATTCCCCAATGGCTATGACCAGCATAAGCTAATACCCTGGCATCGGACTTTACTACAGCACAGCAGACATATGGACACCATTCAACACAGCGATCGCTCCAATTTTGGCTGTGTGTTTATAACTTCTAAATGCTTACTTAATACTTAAACAACCAAATTTTTCCAAACTTATTGCTGGCTCAATTTCTGAATCTCACCATACGCACGGTAGAAACCACCGCGTGTCGATTCGCGTACTTCTTGAACAAGATAGCGCTCACCTTCAGTACGAATATCTTTAGGAAATTGCACTTTCCAGCTTGGATTATATCCTGGGGAAACAACACGAACTCTTAGTTGAGTGCCTTCAAGATAGCACTCAACAACTACTCCAGAGCTTGTGTCTGTTGCTGTTTCCAGAACAGCAGAAGGTTTAGCTGCTTCACCCTTTGGCGCTTTAATAATAGTTGCTTCGGGAACTGTTCCAGTTTGAGCGGCTGCAATGGCAGTTTCACTAGCATCAATACAAGCTAGAGTGCCATCAGTTGTAACAATGTAAATGCGATCGTCGAAGAACTGCATAGATAAAGCCGAACCGCAACCAGTAGCAAGCTTCCACAGACGTTCACCTACCTGATTGAAGCAATAAATTGAAGAACTGTTATCACCAGCAAACACATACTCCCCATTGAGTGCAGTCGCACAAGAGTAAACTGCCGCATCACACTTGTAAACTGAGCCAACCTTACCCTTTTTGCTAAAGCTGTAAACTTTATAGTCGCTTGTGCCTGCATAAACAACCGACGCTTCCTGCCAGCCAAATAGTACGCTACCTTGAGTTTTGTGATGCCACAGCACTCGACCTTCCTTGTTATCGTACATCGTAACGCCTTTGCTATGACCGTGATAGACACCGGATTCGTCACAACGTACCATCCAGCCAGAATCACCTTGACTCAAACGAGTCCACTGCGACTCATCATCATGCTCAATTGTCGTCACACCGCCATTAGCATCAGAAACTGCCAATAAGCCATCTTTAATATCTAACCAAAAAATATCCACCTGCTCATCAATCTTGTAAGTCAAACGTGGTAATTTCCCAGTTAAGTCGTAGACATTACCATCATCACAGCCGGCATAAATCCAAATATCATCAGCGACTAAACATTTGACCCCATCAGGAAGTTTAAACTGATTGATAACTTTTCCCTGATGATTTAAAGCAAAAATATTCCCAGCTTGATTACCTACCCAACAACCTTTAGCATCGATAAAAATCCCATAAGCAGCAGAAGTAGAAGCAAATTTCCACACAATCGGGGCTTGTTTTGCTGTTGAAGTGGTACTGCTGATTTGGCGTCGTGTCACAGTCCGCTTTTGACGAACACCTAAAATCGCCACTTCATAACCTTTACCCAGCTTTTCTTTAATTTTCTTAGTTGCTTCTGCTTTCGCTTTGTCCGAGGTAGGGTAACTTTTAGTCTGAGTTTGTCCTAAGTCACCAATCCGACCATAGCGGATAGTTAATTGAGTATCATTAACTATAACTTCATAGAATTTATGAGAGCCTCCATCTACTTCTGAAAGCTCTAAATATGTTTTTTCTTCAGGCATAATATTCTCTGATGAGCAAATGTTTATCAATGCTTAAAAACTTAGGACTCAATCAATACAAGTTTACGAATCTCAGAATTTTGTCCTTGAGAGCGGCGTGATGAGACAGCAGTTAGCAAAAACTTCCAAGACTGAGGAGAAAGTACAGACGGATCTATCATTGAAAGAAAACTCTTGATATTTTTTTGCTTCAATGCTACTAAAATCCAATGGAGTTTCAGGTAATTTTTTATATCCTGAAAGACAGGAATCTTTGAGCGATGTTGGTCATTTACCAAGGCGTAAATTTTCTCCTTCATCAAAATATTTGTAGCCAACCGCCGAGACAAAGAAAACTTTTGATTATACGCACCCGGCCAAATAGTGCGGTAAGCAAGACATTGGTTGAAGAAAATAGCATCACCAAACTGAGCAATCCGAATCCAAGAATCGATGTCATCACAATTAGCATCGAGTGTGGAGTCCCAACCACCAGTTTGTAAGAAAGCATCACGTCGGCAAGCTACTTGTACAGGTGTGCCAAAGGGTACAAGCTCTAAGAGCATACCGTAGTGAATATCGGCTTGTGGGACATAAAAAGCTAATCCAGGGCCAACTTGGGGGGTGCGACTGAGTTCAACTTCATTGCCATCCACCTGAGCTGCCACACAAGAGCAGATTACAGCATCGGGACGAAGTGCGATCGCCTTAGCCATCTCTTCTATGCAGTTGGGCGTTAAATAGTCATCATCATCTAAAAACTTAATCCAGTCGCCACTAGCTTTGGCAACTCCAGCATTTACGGTTGCTGCATGACCAAGGTTCACTTCGTTCCGATGGTAAACAACATTGTCCCCTAAGCTTTTAAGATATGTTTGGGTGTCATCAGATGAACAGTCGTCAGCAACAACCACCTCGCACTCGATTGTTTGGTTCCGAGCCGAGTCAATTGCCCTTTGCAGCAAGTTCAAGCGATTATAGGTACTGATGACGACGCTAAATTTCATAAATTTCATCCCTGTGGTACAGCATTCTGCAATATAGCTTTGATCTCTAGGCTGTTGTATCAGTAAAATTATCAATCACAACAAGTAGACTGAAATAGGATTATCGATTTATGATTGATGATTGGGAGTTTTTTGTAAGCAGACGGAAAAACTATGAACGCTCAAGAGATTATCCGCTCCATTGAAGCGGAACAGAAAAAATCGAATTTGCCCGACATTTATGTGGGCGACACAGTAAAAGTGGGAGTGAAAATCAAGGAAGGCGAAAAGTACCGTGTACAACCCTACGAGGGAGTAGTGATTGCCAAGCGCAATGGTGGCATTAACGAAACTATTACAGTCCGTAAGGTTTTTCAAGGTGTGGGCGTCGAGCGGGTGTTTCTGTTGCATTCTCCCCGGATTGACAGCATCAAGGTATTACGTCGCGGTAAGGTACGCCGTGCTAAACTGTATTATCTCCGCGCTCGCGTAGGTAAGGCAACTCGGATCAAGCAACGGTTTGACCGCCCTTTGTGATTCGTCCTTCAATCATTATGGGAGAAATCTCAAGCCTCAAGCGGCATCTGCCGCTGACTTGTTCCCAAGGGCAAAATTGAGATATGATATAAATCGCGTATTGCGTTAAACTGAAATTTAGTTCAGCGCAATGACTGAATCAAAAACAGCTTGTGCGCTCTTAGTTCAGTTGGTAGAACGCAGGTCTCCAAAACCTGATGTCGGGGGTTCAAGTCCTCCAGGGCGCGCTTAAGAGCAAAAAACAAAGCCCGAAATAATTACGCAGCTGCTAATATAGCAGTTAGCGATAATAATTTCGGGTAAACTTATTGTATTTGCAGTTGTTTTGCTTTCAGTTAAGTGAAATAGAGTCGAAACTGCAAACTGGGATCATCGAATTTGAGATTTCAGATTTTGGATTAAAAAGAGAAAATCTGCCGATTTTAGATTCAGAATAAATTTAAAATCGACAACCCAAAATCTAAAATTAAGCGCCTTTGCCTTAAGGTATGGGGTAAATCTAAAATCCAAAATCCAAAATTGAGTGACAAAGGGGGGATAAACGGTCGTGGCCAAAAAAAGTGAAGCAGAATTGCCAGAAACCACAAATGGGTTTAGCCCTGGCAACTTCATACAGGGAATCAGAGAAGAACTTGAGAAAGTAGTGTGGCCGAGTCGGAAGCAGATAGTGAGCGAATCCGCCGCTGTGTTGTTAATGGTGGCACTCTCCGCATCTTTGATATACTTGGTCGATGGATTGTTTGGTTGGGCAGCAAAACAGGTGTTCTGATGACTTTTGCAACAGACGAACCTCGCAACTCCACGTTGCAGTCGGAGGAAACAGGAGAAACAGCAGAAGCAGCGTCAAAAGAAGCACGCTGGTATGCAGTGCAAGTAGCCTCAGGCTGTGAAAAGCGTGTAAAGACTAACTTAGAGCAACGCATTCAAACTTTTGATGTAGCTGACAAAATTGTCCAGGTAGAAATTCCGCAAACGCCAGCGGTGAAAATCCGCAAAGATGGCAGTCGCCAGCATACAGAAGAAAAAGTTTTCCCTGGCTATGTGCTGGTGCGGATGATGATGGATGATGATACCTGGCAGGTGGTACGAAACACCTCCCATGTAATTAATTTTGTGGGTTCAGAACAAAAACGTGGTAGTAGTAAGGGTCGCGGTCATGTCAACCCCATACCACTGAGTTCTTCAGAAGTCGAACGTATATTCAAACAAACCAGCGAACAGGAAGCTGTTGTCAAAATTGACATGGCTACTGGTGATAAAATCATGGTACTTTCTGGTCCATTTAAAGACTTTGAAGGCGAGGTGATTGAAGTCTCTCCAGAGCGGAGTAAGCTCAAAGCCTTGCTGTCAATTTTCGGCAGGGATACACCAGTAGAATTGGAATTTAATCAGGTAGAGAAACAGAGCTAAATACAAATGGCGAAGAAAATAGTAGCGGTCATAAAACTGGCCCTGAATGCTGGAAAAGCCAATCCAGCGCCGCCAGTGGGGCCCGCGTTGGGTCAACACGGCGTCAACATTATGATGTTTTGTAAAGAATACAACGCCAAAACAGCAGATCAAGCTGGAATGGTGATCCCTGTAGAAATTTCGGTTTTTGAAGACCGGAGTTTTACATTTGTACTCAAGACGCCACCAGCATCAGTGCTGATTCGGAAAGCGGCGAAAGTTGAAAAAGGCTCGAATGAACCCAATAAAAAGAAGGTTGGGTCAATTAGCAAAGCTCAATTGCAAGAAATAGCCCAAACGAAACTCCCCGATCTTAATGCCAACGACATAGACGCGGCAATGAAGATTGTGGCAGGAACTGCTAAGAATATGGGTATAACAGTCACAGATTGAAAAAGTTATGAGTTATGAGTTATGAGTTATGAATTTTAAATTAGTAACTCCTCATTCCTCACTTTTAACTTCCTACTCTAAAATCCAAAATTGTATCGGGGGAGAGGCGAAGCTTCGGAATTACCCCAGGAGAAAAAAATGGTAAAAATATCGCGTCGTTTGCAGACGTTGCAAGCAAAAGTAGAAGAGAAGGACTATCAACCCTTAGAGGCTTTAGCCCTTCTCAAAGACACAGCAACAGCTAAATTTACTGAAGCTGCTGAAGCGCATATCCGGCTGGGAATTGACCCCAAGTATACAGACCAACAGTTACGGACAACGGTAGGATTGCCTAAAGGTACAGGACAAATCATCCGGGTGGCGGTGATAGCCAGAGGCGAAAAGGTAAACGAAGCAAGCAACGCTGGTGCTGATATAGTAGGTTCAGAAGAACTGATTGACGAAATCCAGAAAGGTAGGATGGATTTTGACAAGCTGATTGCCACACCTGATGTAATGCCACAGGTGGCAAAGCTGGGTAAGTTGCTTGGGCCACGTGGTTTAATGCCATCGCCTAAGGGTGGAACCGTGACATTTGATTTAGCAAGTGCGATCGCCGAATTTAAAGCTGGTAAATTAGAATTCCGAGCTGATCGAACTGGTATTGTCCATGTTATGTTTGGTAAGGCAACTTTCTCGCCTGAAGATTTGTTAGTCAACCTAAAGGCATTACAGGAGACGATTGACCGTAACCGTCCTTCAGGAGCTAAAGGTCGTTATTGGCGTACATTTTATGTGTCAGCCACTATGGGGCCATCGATTAAAGTTGATATCACCGCCCTACGAGATTTGAAACTGAGCGAAGCAGGTTAATAAGAGTTATGAGTTATAAGTTAGGAGTTAAGAGTTATAAGTTTTATTCCTAACTCCTGTATAGACGGGATTAATCGCGTCTCTACTCCTAACTACTTGTTCCTAACTTTAAATTAAATAGGCAAAGCCGGAGACAGCAGGTGCTAATAGCTTAATATCCTGCCGAGGTTAAAACTCTAATTGTCACAATTATCACCTATAAAGATGTGATAACTATGGCATTAAGAGTCTTACTACTCAACCCCGGCTATATTAGCTGGGGTTTGTTGTTTGGATTCAGGTTTAGAAGAAACGTACAACTAGGGCACTTCCCCGATTATTTTAAGGAGGTGAGATTGGAATGGGTAGAACAATAGAAAACAAAAAAGAAATAGTAGCTGACCTCAAAGAAACTTTGAGTGAGTCAACTCTGGCACTGGTAATTGACTATCAGGGGCTAACAGTTTCTGAAATTACAGACTTACGGCGGCGGCTGCGTCCCAGTGGCACCGTTTGTAAGGTGACGAAGAACACCCTAATGGGCATTGCCATTAAAGATGATGAAAAATGGCAGCCTTTGTCAGAATTGCTTAATGGTGCTTCCGCCTTTTTGCTGGTAAAAGAAGATTTTTCATCGGCAATTAAGGCATACCAAGAATTCCAAAAAGTCAGCAAGAAAACAGAACTTCGCGGTGGTGTACTGGAAGGTCGTCTACTAAAAGAACCTGATGTCAAGGTATTGGGAGACTTGCCATCTAAGGAACAACTCATAGCACAAATTGCTGGGGCTATCAACGCTTTGGCTACCAAGATTGCTGTGGGTATCAACGAAGTTCCTGGTTCACTGGCTCGTGCTTTGCAGGCTGTGGCCGACCAAGAGCAAAGTGGTGGTAGCACCGAAACCGCTGCTGTACAAGATAGCAGCACCGAAACTGCTGCTGTACAAGATAGCAGCACCGAAACCGCTGCTGTACAAGATAGCAGCACCGAAACTGCTGCTGAATAGACTTCGTGGTTCATCAGTCAAAAGTCTATAGTTAAAGACCAATGACCCATGACAAATAAATAATCAAAATTACAGGAGTTATACCAATGTCTGCTACAACCGATCAAATTTTAGAACAGCTAAAAACCCTATCTTTGCTGGAAGCTTCTGAGTTAGTCAAGCAAATTGAAGAAGCTTTCGGCGTGAGTGCTGCTGCACCTGTTGGCGTAGCGTTCACAGGTACTGGTACTGGTCCTGCTCCTGCTGAGGAAGTTGTTGAGCAAACCGAGTTTGAAGTGGTTCTCGAATCAGTCCCAGCTGATAAGAAGATTGCCGTGCTGAAGATTGTCCGGGAATTGACCGGTTTGGGTCTGAAAGAAGCGAAAGACTTGGTGGAAGCTGCACCCAAGGCAGTTAAAGAAGGTATTGCTAAGGATGCTGCTGAAGATGCTAAGAAGCGCATCGAAGAAGCTGGCGGTAAGGTGACTGTTAAGTAGTCACAATTCTATTACTAGTAACAGTTTTTGATTAAGGAGTCTGAATCAGGCTCCTTTTTTTCATATCAGCCTAGTTTTGAGGGATTGTAGTAAGCACTTTAATGCCTAGAAAATAAGGAGTAAAGTTCTTACTACGAACTTGCTTACCCAGCAATTTAAACTTGACCGGCTTTCTAATTGCATTCGTTTCAAAAGTTCCCATTGTTTTTCTTGTTTTTTTTATATCTTGTCTATAAATCCAATCAGCCTGGTATAAAATACCATTTTTGTATTCAAGTTGGTATTATGAATGATTGTCTATAAAAAGACAGAGGGTAAGTTAATTAGTGGTGACACTCAGGAAGTAAAGGTAAATTATTGATAATCAAAAGCCGGGGATTCTACTGTTATGGCAAAACTCACTCTTCCGAAGCTGGAACGTCACTTATTTGCGGCGGCTGATATTTTGCGCGGCAAAATGGACGCTTCTGAATATAAGGAATTTATCTTTGGGATGCTGTTCTTAAAGCGGGCTGCTGATGTGTTTGAGGTGCGCTATCAGCAAATTGTCAGGGAATTTATGGATAAAGGGGAGAGTGAAGAAGCTGCTAAGGAAAGGGCTGACAATCCTAAACGCTATGTTCCAAGTGATACTGAAGCTTATACGTTATTTGTACCACCACAATCTCGTTGGAATACTATAGTTAACACCTTTCATCAACAAATAGGTAATAAACTTAATACTGCTTTACACAGTCTTGCTGATGCTAATCAGGCGGTGTTGCAGGATGTTTTTGACCATATTGATTTTAATAAGCAGGTGGGTGGCAAGAGTACCTTAAGCGATTTGCAATTACGTCAAATGATAGAACATTTTGACAAGCGATCGCTACGGAATGAAGATTTAGAATTTCCCGATTTATTGGGTGCAGCCTATGAGTATTTAATTTATTTCTTTGCTGACTCTGCTGGTAAAAAGGGCGGTGAATTTTATACTCCCCGTGGAGTCGTGAAGTTAATGGTGCGAATTGTCAACCCCCAAGAAAGGATGGAGGTTTATGACCCCTGTGTGGGTTCGGGAGGAATGTTAATTCTGTCTAAGCAGCACATAGAAGAACACGGTGGAAATTCTCGTAATTTGAGACTTTACGGACAAGACAATAACGGGGGAGTTTGGGCTATCTGCAAGATGAATTTATTACTGCATGGAATCCCCAATGCTGTGCTTCAGAATGACGATACTTTGATGGTGCCGATTAAAGAGGGGGGTAACTTAAAGCATTATGACCGAATACTAAGTAATCCACCCTTTTCGCAAAACTACAGCCGGGGTAATAAAGATAATGATATGGAGTTTAAAGACCGATTCCGTGTTTTTTGCCCTACGAGTGGAAAAGCTGATTTGATGTTCGCCCAGCACATGCTAGCGGTGTTAAAGCAAGATGGAATTATGGCGACAGTAATGCCTCACGGGGTACTGTTTCGCGGTGGAGAAGAAAAGAAAATCCGCCAGCTATTTATTGAAGAGGATAATTTAGAGGCAGTGATTGGCTTACCACCACAATTATTTTATGGGACAGGGATTCCGGCGTGTATTTTGGTGATGCGTCCCAGAGGTGCCAAACCAAAAGCGACTCAAGGTAAGGTGTTATTTATCAACGCTGATGCCGAATTTCAGGCTGGACGCGCTCAAAATTCTTTGCGTCCTGAACATATAGAAAAAATTGTCTCGGCTTATGAAGATTTTACAACTAATGCCGATTATCCTGGGATTCCTGGTTATGCGGTGGTGGTGACTCAACAACAATTGGCTGACTACGAATATAACTGTAATATTCGCCGCTATGCTGATAATACTCCACCGCCAGAACCTCAAGATGTGCGATCGCATCTTTTGGGTGGTGTACCTAAGTCTGAGGTGGATGCAAAGCAAGAATTGTTTACTAGTCACGGTTTTGACCCGATGACTTTGTTGCAACGAAGGGTAGGGTAAACCATTATTCTGTAACTCGTGCGTAAGTCCTAATAACAAATGCGTATGCCGAAATAACAAATGCGATCGCCGAAATAACAAATGAGTTCGCCGAAATAACAAATGAGTTCGCCGAAGTAACAAATGCGATCGCAAAAGCAACAAATGCGTTCGCAAAAGCAACAAATGAGTTCGCAAAAGTAACAAATGCGTTCGCAAAAGCAACAAATGCGTTCGCAAAAGCAACAAATGAGTTCGCAAAAGTAACAAATGCGTTCGCAAAAGCAACAAATGCGTTCGCAAAAGTAACAAATGCGTTCGGAAAAGTAACAAATGCGTAGGCGTAGCCCGCCGCAGGCATCATTGTTATTGCAATACTGCAAATCTTTGGTGATAAGGTTTTTCGCGTCAGTTTTACCCCACCCTAACCCTCACGCCACATGCTTCAAGTCGGCAGAGCCGCCCAACGCAGTGGCTCCCCTTAGAAAGGGGAGGGAACTGTATTTCTGGTTTCCCCCCTTAAAAAGGGGGGATTAAGGGGGGTAATTTGACTTGTGTATACACCGTAGGCAGGCGGGGTGGGGTTCTTCGAGTTAAATAAGCAATCAAGTAGACATGATATAACAAGCTGATACGAATTAATAAATATGGAAGAATATTTAGATTTTCAGCCAACGTTAACGGAACGCGCCCAAATTAAGCAGCGCATTGAAACTGATGCCGGGATTGTACAACAGGAGGAGAAACTACGGCAAGTTACTCTCAATTGGTGGCAGCAACATCAACAGCGTTTAATTGATTTGCCTAAAAACAAGCAGTTGATGAAGCTACGGGCAGAATTTTTACAGACCTTTGAAGCGGCGGTGCGTCCCATTGGTTTGTTAGATAGGTTTAAGACTATGGGAGTCATTGCTAGCTGGTGGGAAGATGCTTATGAAGTTTCTGCTGATTTGAAACGTTTAGCGAATTTGGGTTTTAAAGGTTTGATTGATTCTTGGGTGGATACAATTCGGGATGCTTTGGAAGATACGGAAAGTAAGCAATCTGGTAATAAGTTTGACGCTTTGAGTCACAAAATTGTCCCGGCGCTGGTTCCGCAGTATTTGCAACAGTTGGAAGATGCTGAGGCGGAAGTTGCTACTTTGGAACAGGAGAAGGAAGCCTTTGAACAAGGGGAGGAAGGGGAAGCGTCGGAAGATGGGGAAGCTGTTAATTTTGTCAAGCAATTAGAAGAACAACTGAAGGAATTGAAATATTCAATTAAGGATGGTCAAAAACGGCTGAAGGAATTACTGGGAACTGACCGTAAAAAGGGGTCGATTAAGTATGAGAAAAAACAGGGTAATGATGCGACTGATTTAGAGGAGGAATTGGGTAATCTGCAATCAATGGTGATCCCAAAAGAGCAGGAAATTGCCGAGATTGAGGTGCAGTTACAACCTTACAAGGAGATTTTGGAAAGGTTGAAGGAAGCACGTAAGTCTGTGCGGGAGTTGAAAGGGTTGCTTGTAAAAGAGTTGGAAGCAGCGAGTGCAGGTTTGAGTGAGGAGAAAGCGCAGGGGTTGGTGTTGGATTTGTTTAAGGCGGATTTGTTGATGCAGTTGGAGAGATATGTGAGTGAACACCGTCAGATGGTGATTGCTGCGGTAGAGAATTGGTGGGATAAGTATAAGGTGACGTTGGCGGAAATTGAGAAAGAGGAGGAGGAGGTTAATCAAAGGTTGAGTGAGTTGTTGAAAGGGTTGGGGTATGTCTAAAAGGCAGAAGTTTGAAAGGTTTAAAAAATGCGTGAGATATTGGTGACAACTGAGGAGTTTAAAGATTCGCCTGTTGGTAAAATTCCAAAAGATTGGGATTGTTTAAGTATTAAAGACTGCCTAATAAAAGGCTTAATCGTTGATGTACAAGACGGAAATCATGGAGAAGCTCATCCGAAATCTGAAGACTTTGTAACTGAAGGAATTCCCTTTGTAATGGCAAAGGATTTAGTAAATAGGCAAATTAATCTAGCAGATTGCAACAAGATTAGTTGGAAGCAATATAAATCGTTAAGAGTAGGTTTTGCTCAGTCGGGTGATGTTCTACTAAGCCATAAAGGAACAATCGGTCTAACAGCTATTGTTCCTTCATGGCTTCATGATGTTATGTTAACCCCTCAAGTTACATACTATCGGATTGCTGAAGGTAAGCAATTATTAAACATATTTATATTTTGGTTTTTTAATTCGCCTATATTCCAGCAAAAACTTCAAATACTTTCTGCTCAATCTACACGTTCATATATAGGCATTACATTACAAAAGACTTTATTAATCTTCATACCGCCTGTTAACGAACAGCAAAAGATTGCTGAAATTCTCGACGCGATTGATAAAGCGATCGCACTCACCGACACCCACATCACAAAACTCAAAAAAGCTAAAGCCGGACTGCTGCACGACCTGCTCACACGCGGTATTGACGAACATGGCGAACTTAGAGATTATACACGTAACCCTGAATTGTTTAAGCGATCGCTCTTGGGGATAATTCCGAAAGATTGGGATTATGTCAAAGTTGCTGATATTGCAAATGACGTTACTGATGGAGACCACCATACACCTAAACGAACAGATTCAGGTATTTTTCTTCTTAGCGCTCGTAATATTTTACATGGAAAGCTTGCCTTAAAAGATGTTGACTTTGTTCCAGAGTATGAGTATGAAAGAATGATTCGCAGATGTTATCCAGAATCAGGAGATATTTTAATTTCTTGTTCTGGAACAATAGGGCGTGTCTGCGAAGTTCCGTATAACTTTAAATGTGTCCTTGTTCGTAGTGCTGCATTAATTAAACTGAACACTAATAAATGCTTTTCCAATTTTATAGAAGCAACCTTACAATCAAATATTGTTCAATCGCAAATTTTAGTGCAACAACTTCAAGCGGCTCAACCTAACCTTTTTCAAGGGGCAATTAAATGCCTGATTTTTCCATTACCCTCAATGAAAGAGCAAAAACGCATAGCCAAATCCCTAATAAAATTTAATAGCCAAATTAGTAGTAAAGAAACACGATTAGAAAAACTTAAACTTTTAAAAAAAGGTTTAATGTCAGACCTCTTAACCGGACGTGTGCGCGTGAAAATTTAACCAAAAAAGAACAAATCTGAGAAGAATATAAAATACAAGAAAGTCCAGGAGAAAAGGCAATGATTGCAACACCCAATAAATACCACTTAACCCCCGACGAATATCTCCAATGGGAAGCGAGACAGGAGATTAAACACGAGTATATAAATGGCGAAGTTTACGCCATGACAGGCGGGACAATTCCCCATAACGCCATAGCTGTTAACCTCATCGCTGCACTTAGACCCCATGTCAGAGGGAGTTCTTGCAGGGTTTTGGGTTCTGATGCCAAAGTGGGAATTACAGAAAAAGGTTCCTTTTTCTATCCTGATGTACTTGTAACCTGCAATGCCCAAGATAGACAAGCCATTCAAGTCATTCGATTTCCTAAACTGATTGTTGAAGTTCTATCTCCCGGAACTGAAGCCTACGACCGAGGTGCTAAATTTGCCCAATATCGCCGTTTAGAAACTTGGCAGTAATACGTACTAATTAATTCCGAAAGCATTGGCGTAGAAATCTTCCGCCTCAACGAACGCAGCAAATGGGAACTAACTTCTTATACCAACGGTGAAGAAATTGAGTTAGTTTGTATTGAGTTTAAATTTCCTATAGAACTGCTGTACGAAGACGTAGAATTTCCGCCACAGGGGGCGCAAAATGACGGGACTTGAATACACATATACAGAATTACCCACAATAGAACAACTCCAAAAAATGCAACAACTTCCCGGCGGTTTAGGCTGGGAACACATCGAAGCAAACCCCTTCGCAGCAATCCCCGAACAACGCCACGATTACCACGAAGTTCTCCTAATTCCCCGACTCCAGCGCCAACTGAGAGAAATCAACCTCGACGACAACGGACAACCCTGGCTAGACCAACGCCGCATCAACCAAGCCATCAGCCAACTGCAAAACCTCGGCCCCGGTAAACTGATGGAGAAAAACGAAACCCTGACAAAACTCCTCCTCACAGGCGTGAAAGTTGAAGGACTCACAGGAAAACAAATTACCATCAACCTGATAGACTTCGACCACCCCGAACGTAACGACTTCCTCGCCATCAGCCAATTCCGCATCGACCCACCGGGAGTAAAAGGCCCGAATGGTCACTACCGCCCTGATATCATTTTGTTTGTCAACGGTATCCCCCTCGTCGTCATCGAATGCAAAGCCCCAGGTGCAGATATGCTCAAATCTGGGATTCAAGACTTGCTAAAATACTCCAACCAACGCCACAGCCCGCTACCAGAAGGAATTGAGCGCCTTTTTCACTACAACCAATTGATGATTTCCTGCACCTCCGGGCGGGCTGTTGTGGGTACGGTAGGGAGTCAACCCAAGCATTATCTGGAATGGAAAGACACCAGCCCTTTTGATTCCAACTTAATCACCCAGGTTTTAGACATCACAAACCCTACCCTTCCCGAAGAGGAATTAATCTCAAGTGCATCTAATTACTTGTTACCTGAACCTTCCCCTACTCAGGAAGGCGAAATAACAGCAGTCAAAAGCGGCGAAAAGTTAGAAGATTTAATTGACCCATCCAAACTTAACCGCCGCCAGCAACTCATCGCCGGAATGCTTCACCCCACCAACCTGCTGGATATCCTGCGCCACTACATTCTGTTCACAACCAAACACAACCGTCGAATCAAAATAGTCCCGCGCTATCAACAATTTCGTGGCGTATCCAAAGCCGTTGACCGCTTGCTACACGGTAAAACCAAAATACAACACGGTAGCGAAGACCAGCGCGGCGGTATTATCTGGCACTACCAAGGCTCTGGTAAAAGCTTGGATATGGTGTTTATCCTCCGCAAACTGCGGACAATTCCCCAACTTCAACAGTTTAAAGCTGTCATCGTTACCGATCGCACAGATTTAGAAGAGCAACTTCAACAAACAGCAACCCTTTCTGGTCAAACTCTGCAAGTAGCAATAAGCATCAAAGATTTAGCGAAGAAACTGCGACAAACAGGGCCGGGTATTGTTTTTGGAATGGTTCAGAAATTTAACAAAATTAATGAACGCAAAGACCTCTCCCACCCAGCCTCCCTCTCCTACGAGGAGAGGGAGGAGCAAGAAAATCAGAGTTCAAAGCCTCTCTCCGCTTCGGGGAGAGGTTTGGAGAGGGGTGAAACCGCAGACCTCTCCCACCCAGCCTCCCTCTCCTACGAGGAGAGGGAGGAGCAAGAAAATCAGAGTTCAAAGCCTCTCTCCGCTTCGGGGAGAGGTTTGG
>NZ_JBALDG010000013.1:0-128150 GCF_036917195.1 Nostoc sp. | reverse complement strand
GATGAAAAGCTGCTTTTGAGTAAGTCAAAGCTGCTTTTGCTTGCGGAAAACACCAAAATGTGAGATGAAAAGCTGCTTTTGAGTAAGTCAAAGCTGCTTTTGCTTGCGGAAAACACCAAAATGTGAGATGAAAAGCTGCTTTTGAGTAAGTCAAAGCTCATTTTGAGTAAGTAATCAGGGATTTTTACTTAATTCAACATGAATTTTAGTTTAGGTGATCGCGCTTTTCAGTTTAATCACGGTACGCTTTGCTGAGAAGTCAAATTTTACTGCTCTAAGGAAAGGTGATCGCGAAGATTTGCTAGATTTTCACGGCACTTAACAGTCCAGGGATGATTCACCCCTAGTCGTTGCTTACAAATCTCCAAAGCTTGCAGATACAATGGTTCAGCTTCGGTATAACGTCCTTGTAAATAGTACAGTTTTGCCAGATTGTTGAGACTAGCTGCGACATCTGGATGTTCTTCACCCAGCAGCTTGCGCCTGAGTGCCAAAGCTTGGATATGAATGGGTTCGGCTTCGCTGTATCTGCCTTGAAAGTTGTAGAGTCCCGCTAGGTTGTTGAGGCTTCTGGCGACAGATGGATGTTCTTCACCCAGCAGCTTGCGGTAGAGTGCCAAAGCTTGGATGTAAAGGGGTTCGGCTTGGCTGTATCTGCCTTGAGAGTAGTAGAGAAACGCTAGGTTGTTGAGACTAAGTGCGACATCTGGATGTTCTTCACCCAGCAGCTTGTGCCTGAGTGCCAAAGCTTGGATGTAAAGGAGTTCGGCTTCGCTATATCTGCCTTGGGAGTCGTAGAGTACCGCTAGGTTGTTGAGACTAAGTGCGACATGTGGATGTTCTTCACCCAGCAGCTTGCGGTAGAGTGCCAAAGCTTGAATGAAAAGGGGTTCGGCTTGGCTGTATCTGCCTTGGGAGTTGTAGAGTGTCGCTAAGTTGTTGAGACTAAGTGCAACATCTGGATGTTCTTCACCCAGCAGCTTGCGGTAGAGTGCCAAAGCTTGGATGTAAAGGGGTTCGGCTTCGCTGTATCTGCCTTGGGAGTCGTAGAGTCCCGCTAGGTTGTTAAGACTTTGTGCGACATCTGGATGTTCTTCACCCAGCAGCTTGCGCCTGAGTGCCAAAGCTTGCATGTAAATGGGTTCAGCTTGGCTGTATCTGCCTTGGGACTCGTAGAGAAACGCTAGGTTGTTGAGGCTAAGTGCGACATCTGGATGTTCTTCACCCAGCAGCTTGCGGTAGAGTGCCAAAGCTTGAATGTAAAGGGGTTCGGCTTCGCTGTATCTGCCTTGGGAGTTGTAGAAATACGCGAGGTTGTTGAGACTAAGTGCGACATCTGGATGTTCTTCACCCAGCAGCTTGCGGTAGAGTGCCAAAGCTTGGATGTAAAGGGGTTCGGCTTGGCTGTATCTGCCTTGAGAGTCGTAGAGTGTCGCTAGATTGTTGAGACTTTCTGCGACATCTGGATGTTCTTCACCCAAGCGCTTTTTAGTGACTTTTAAACACTGCTCATACCAAGGTAAAGCTTGGTTATATAAACCTTGACCACTGTAAAATCTAGCATTGCTGGTGAAAGCCCAAATTAAATAATCATCACTGACATATTGAATGAGATTTTTTGCTACTTCAGCTAAATGAGGTATTGCAGGTGTGACATCGGTGATTTGTTTAAGGGTGGGAGTTTGAGGAATATCTTTAACAACTGCTACCACTACCCGACAAAGCGATCGCTTAAGTTTTTCTGCCTTTTCTAAACCTATACACTTATATTGGAAAAACTGCCGCAACAGTGGATGCAATTGGTAAACTCCCTCACCTTTGCGCTGGAGTAAATGTAGATTCAGCAAGCTATCGTCTCTAATTTCTTCTAAATCTTCCGCATCTTCTTCTGGCAAACACTGTTCCACCAACTTCCAAGGTATAGGTGCGGCGGCAAATAAACTCAACAAACAACCCAGTTGCTTATCGTCGTCCTCTGATTCCTGCCAACTCAACTCAAAGGCTGCTAACACACCTCGTTGTGCTGTCATGTCGGCTTCCAACATAGATTTAGAGAGGGAACGCTCATCTAATCGCTTGTTTTCCAACCGCCGCAACATTTCTGTCAAGGATAAATCCTGTTTCCGCGCCAGATAGCGCCCCACTAATTCCACACCCAAAGGTAAATATCCCAGCCACTCACACAACTGATTTGCTAAAGCTAATTCTCGCTCAATTCGCTCTGGTGTTTCTTTGAGTAAAGACCTCAACAACTCCAGCGCCGCTTCTGGTTGCAGCACATCCAAAGATAACTGTGCGATGCGTCCCAAGTTCTGGCGCGTAGTCATCAACACTTTAAACCGAGAAGATAGCGACTGTAAGTAAGGCTTAACTTCCTCGTAGTCGCTGACATCATCCAGCACTAGCAGCACATCACCCTCACACCAACGCCGCCAGCAATATTGCACTTGCGCGAGTATATCAAAATCTTCTGGCGGCTTTAAATCAAGCTGCGTTCTGGCAAACTGCACAACTTGAATGCCCACATCCCCAGTTTTTGCTAGCAACCAGCAAAGCCCACCCTTATATGTTTCGCGTTGCTGAATGGTATATTGCAGAGCGAGTTCTGTTTTACCAACTCCACCCATACCAGCAATAGCTGCGATCGCAACTTGTTTATTATCCTGCAAAAGTTGGTGGAGGTTTTGCAATTCTTCCTCACGCCCGACAAATTCCACCACTCCACTCAGGGGCAAATTTTGCGGTATTTCAGTAGAGGGATTTAACTTTACCCGTTCCCATTCAGGCGACTGTAGTCAATCAGGGGGATGATTATTGTAATTGATAGTAATGGGGCTATTTTCTACACCTTGAAACGTAGGAGCTTTACTATCATTGCTTTGAAAACCTTGACCTCCATAAACATTCTGGACATTTTTACCTTGAACCTTGCCAATATTAATTTCCTGGTGAATTTCTTTAGCAAGGCTTTGAACTTCTTCGCCAAATTGGGGGTTGGTGTCCATCTCCACTTGCAAGTAGGTAGCCACTAAATCTAAATCTTGCTTAGAACCTTGTTCAGCTTTTGTTAAGGCTTCCTGTGCTTTCGGCTTACCTTTGAACTTATCCCAAATTTTTTGACGCAGCAGTTTTAGCTTGTCCAGTGTACTTTCTGTTATCTTCTCTACGGTTTTTCCTATAGCTTTGGTGATCACCAAGTTTGCGATCGCAGCTGCTGTCAGTGATACTGGCTCCATAAGTTTGCCAAAATACACGAGATTATACTTATGGTTCTCAGTCTAACAGTCTCTAAATAGGTAAGGGAGAACAAATAGCAAAATAAATCATAAAACAATTTAAGGGACGACTCCTACAGGTGAAATCGTCCCTCCCAACTTATAAAAGTGAAATATTCCTTATCTGCTTACCCTGAAAGGTTCAACCCACTCATCCCAAGAGCGATCGTAGCCATCATAAGTAACTTTATAAAGATTGTTACTAACTTCTAAAACCTGTCCTTGATACCATATCCCCTTCCACAAAATTCTTACTGAATCTCCCGTTTGAAATGATGCTCGAAAGCGTGAATATCCAACCCATTCATCGCAGGAGCTATCATAACCATCGTAGGTAATATAGCACTGATCATGATTAACATTAAGAACCGTTGCCGGATACCATGTTTCCTGCCAAAGAACCTCAGCCTTTTGTCCCACAGAATAGGGTGAAGCAGCAAAAGCACTGGGAATCAATGTTCCTACCCAAGTTTCCCTAATCTTCATAGCAAACAATACTCTGTTTTTCATAATTTTTTCTATCCTCAATCAGTAAAACCGAATCTTGATGATGATTTATGGAAATCTCATTCAAAATTTGCCACTAACTGTTACTATCTTTATGGAATAAAATTAGCGATCGCGTCAGCAAAAATTATGATTTTCCGCCGCTATTTGTGAAGATATCGCTGAAGTATTCCGTATTTAAAATTAACAGCAGTTACCGATTTTACTTAATTGAAAGTCTTAGATCCCCGACTGATTCGAGAAGTCGGGGATCTTGTTGTTCGTGTTCATACTGAAACGGGACTTTACAGTTTATTGATATTTTTGAAATTAGCGGATCTCAATCTAATTTCATAAAGTCCTAGCAAACCCGCTGCTACTAGCAAAGGTAAGAAATAGTAGACTCCCCGATAAGCCAGCAATGAACCCAAAATTGCTGCACCAGAAACTTTTGAGGAGAGAATCAGCAAAATTATAGTTTCAAACACTCCCAAACCACCAGGGACATTACTAACAACACCTGCAAACATCGCTAGTAAGTAGATTCCCAAAAAATCCAGATAGGACAAAGATATATTAGCAGGAAGCACAGCATAAAGAACTGCCGCTGCCAAAATCCAGTCAAAGCTTGAAATTGCTATCTGTGCAAGGGATATTTTAAAAGAAGGAAATCGAAATTCTTGTCCACGAATTATTAACGGTTGTTGAATAAGAATACTTCCTAGCAAATAGATAGCTACCAATAGCAGAAAAATCACGCCGATGGGACGCACAGTGGTAAAAGGTAAATGTAGTTGAGTGGGAATTTTCAGGGGGTTGACAAGGAACAAGAAACCTGCAACAGCAAACATCCCCAACCAAAAAGTAAAATTGGCAAAAGCAATTACTTGAGCGATCGCTACTGCTGACACTCCCCAACTAGCATAAAATCGATAACGAATAGCACTGCCAGTCAGCAAAGCAAAACCGATCGTATTACTAAACGCAGAGCTAATAAAGTTGGTTAAAGCAATCTTGTTCCAACTTAGGGAACGATTAATGTAGCTAAAACCTAAGATATCGTACCCAATCATCACTAGATAGCCCAAGGCTGTCAGCCAAATTGCCCAGCTTAAGCGACTTTTGGGAATAGTAGCTAGAGAGTTGAAGATATCACGATAATTATACTCACGTAATTCGTGAGCGATCGCCCACAGGGAAAGCACCAGCAGCAACAAGCCAAACAAAGAACTGAAATTGTGTTGCAACTTTTTAAGCATCGTGAAAAAACTTATCCTAACTCTTTACTTTTAACTTATTAGCAGTCGTAAAGTTTCCATTAGGTTGACACAGCATTGACATATCATTTGCATAAGCTTTTGATTGCCAGCATCAACTGCCAAATGCCCCACACCCTTCAAAGATGAACTACAAACAATCTAAAATTCTCTTGCTAGTTTCAGTATTAACTCTAGTTGGCTGTAATTACCGTCAAACTGTAGCAGCAAAAATACCTCAACAGCAAGATTTACAAACAATGCCTTCTGTCCCACCAACCCAACCTAATGCTAGCGACGTAGCTACTCCCCTAAGTTACAAAATTGAAACTTACGATAGTCAAGTAATGGGCGCAAGTCGTACCTACGGCGTTTCTTTACCCCCTGGCTATGGGCAAAACCCAAAACAAAGCTATCCTGTAATCTTTCTCCTCCACGGTGGACATGGTAACCCCACTGATTGGTTTATTCAAAACAAGGGACAAGCTCTCAAGACTGTGGAACAACTTTATACTACAGGGAAGTTGCCACCCAGCATCATCATCACACCAGATGGCAACGACAAACGTGGCTCTAGTCCCTACCGGGACCCTGAATATATTGATGGCCCTAACGGTAAAGTCTCTACAGCCGTGGGGGATGAGTTAGTAAAAGTTGTGCAAAGCCGTTATCGGACACTAACCAATCCAGATTTTTGGGCAATAGGTGGTCTATCTTCTGGTGGTTGGGGAGCAATCAATGTGGGATTACATAACCCGGATCATTTCTCGATCTTATTTAGTCATAGTGGTTATTTTCAGGATAAAAGCGGCCCAATCAATAGTCCAATAGCTTATATTAAAACCATTCCTCCACAAGCTAAAAAAAGGTTGCGGATATATTTAGATTCAGGTAAATCAGATATTGAAGAAATCGACCAAGCCGAAAAATTTGCTAAAGTTCTAAACGAACTAAAAATTTATAATCTATTTCGTGAGTTCCCTGGCAGTCATACCTGGAAATACTGGCGCAAACATTTAGCCGATTCTTTGACATTTGTGGGCGAACAATTTAGATTGTCTGATATAGCACATAAATCTGAAAAATTAGATTTCTCTGCTAACAATACTCAAAAATAATCCAATTTTATCAAAACATTCATATCAAAATGTAAATATTGAAAACTCTGCTGGAAAATTGTAGCAGATTAACTAGAAGTGAGTTTGATTAGAGATAACTTTTTTTACCAACTAAAAAAAGATGAAAATTTCTAAATTTTTAATTAGTTTGGCAGGAGCGATCGCTATCCTTACTATTAGTGGTTATTATTATGTATTTATCTTAGGTGCGCCGCAACTAGACCCGCCCCAAAAACAAGCAAATACTGGGCTAAAGTTTCAATTAGCAACCTTCAACTCCCAAGCGATGAGTGCAGTCCGTAACTACGGCGTGATTTTGCCCCCTGGTTATAACAAAAATCAGCAAAAGCGCTACCCCGTGATATTCCTACTACACGGTGGTCATGATGATGCCCGTGCTTACGCTGATAAATATGCAATTTTAGACATACTGCATAAGCTTTATCAAAATGGAAAATTACCACCATCGATTGTGATTACACCTGATGGTAATGATAATCGCGGTTCTAGTCCTTTGTATGATCCTGATTACTTTGATGGGCCGAATGGTAAAATAGGGACTTTGATTGGTTTAGAATTAGTACAAGTTGTCAAGTCGCGCTACCGCACTTTAGAAGAACCCCAGTTTTGGGCGTTGGGAGGTCTTTCTTCTGGGGGATGGGGGGCTTTTAATATTGGGTTACGCTATTTGAACAACTTCCATATTCTGTTTAGTCATAGCGGTTACTTTACTGATAATAGCGGTTCACAAAATAGTCCCCAACAAATCGTGCAACAGCTATCACCTGAAGATCGCAAGCGATTGCGTGTTTACCTGGATGCGGGTCTGAACGATACTAATTTACTGGCTTCTACCAAAGCCTTCAACGAAACCTTAAACAAATTAGGCATTGCTCACGTATTTTATGCGTTTCCAGGAGGTCATGGTTTGTCTGGCGCTGATGTAGGCTGGAACTACTTCCACAAACATCTTAAAGATTCGCTTTCCTATGTAGGGGAACAATTTAAAAAAGTTAACAGTTAAGAGTTAAAATTTGAAAACTCAGGTTCTACCGCTTTGGTTGTGCTATGACATTCAAATTAAGGTGTTATGGAGAAAATTCAAAACATCGAAACTTAACCCGTATAAGTAACACAGCCGATAAAACTAGTTTGTTTATTATTTTAGTCCCTAAAGAGAGTGGTAGAGCCAAAACTCCTAACTTCTAATTAATACTTTTAGACTAATGACCAATAATTTAAAAACTCAGATTGGACTTTGGAATGTAGCTTTCCTTACAGGTTTAGTCGGAGTAATAAATTTGTTATCAGCAGTGACACCTAACCTATATGGGCGAAATCACTGGTTGAAGGAATTTTTACCATTTGAAATTCGTGCCACTGGTCATGTATTTGCAGCGCTGACTGGCTTTGTTTTACTCACACTTGCTACTAACTTGTTACGGCGAAAAAGAATAGCCTGGTTACTGACCATTGGTTTACTAGTGATTTCCATTTTTAGCCACTTGCTGAAGGGATTAGATTATGAAGAAAGTCTCCTCTCTGGAGTTTTGCTGCTGCAATTAATCTGGATGCGCCATTTTTTCACAGCAAAATCAGACCGTCCTTCAATCGCACGGGGAGTTCGAGTGCTAATAGGCGCTTTATTATTTACTCTGGCATATGGAACTATTGGATTTTACTTGTTAGACGGCAAGTTTTCAGAGAATTTTAATTGGCGTGAAGCGATAGTTCAGACTTTAGCGATGTTCTTCACCGAGGATAATTGGGGACTGCAACCAAAGGGCCGATTTGGAGAATTTTTTGCTAATTCCATCTATATTATTGCCGCGGTTACCATTGCATATGCAATATTAATGCTGTTGCAACCTGTATTTTGGCGGAATCTAGCAACCCCAAAGGAACAGCAAAAGGCAAAAGAAATTGTCGAGCAATACGGCCGTTCTTCTTTAGCAGCGTTGACCCTATTAAATGATAAAAGTTATTATTTTAGTCCTACTGGTAACAGTGTAATTGCTTATGTTCCCAAAGGACGGGGTGCGATCGCCTTAGGAGATCCCATAGGCCCGATTGAAGACCGCAAAGAGACAATTATTGCTTTCCAGCAGTTTTGCCAGCGCAACGATTGGTATCCTGGCTTTTACCAAACTTTGCCTGATGATATTCAGCTTTACAAATCGTTGGGGTTTAAGGTACTCAAGATTGGAGAAGAAGCGATCGTTGACCTGAAAACTTTTACCTTACAAGGTAAAGCCGGTAAAAACTTTAGACCATCAATCAATCGTTTAACTAAGCTAGGATACCAAATCGATTTTTACCAACCACCCATCGCCAATGATTTATTGCACCGACTCAAACCTGTGAGTGATGAATGGCTGAAGATGGTACAAGGTTCAGAAAAACACTTTTCTTTAGGTTGGTTTGAGGAAGCTTACCTGCGAGACTGCGAAATTGCTGTAATGCATAATCCCGAAGGTGAGATCAGCGCCTTTGCTAACATTGTCCGGGAGTACCAACTCAACGAAGCGACCATTGACATGATGCGACACCGCCCGTCCATCGAAAATGGCACAATGGACTTTCTATTTATTTCCCTACTCCAGCATTTTAAAGAGTGTGGCTACGACAGCTTTAATTTCGGTCTTTCTGCCTTTGCGGGAGTTGGAGACAACCCAGAATCGCGCCGCTTGGAGAAAGTATTGCACTATCTTTACCAACATTTGAGTCGCTTCTACAATTTCAAAGGACTGCACTCCTACAAAGACAAGTTCCGCCCCGGTTGGGAACCACGTTATTTGGTTTACCCTAGTTTAACCACCTTACCCGATGTAGTTGTGGCATTGATTCGCGCAGATTCAGGCGATCGCCTCTTTGATTATTTCAAACCCGGAGCCTAAATAACGAATTTATACAAAGTTACTCAGGGGCACAAAGGTTATAAAGCATCTATTCTGGCGTTATTCAGCAGTATGGCAGAAATGCTCGGTACAGAATAACACCTCATTGCAGGGCGATGTCTACGACGGGCTACGCCTACACAATTTTATTTTTTATAGTATAATTGTACTATAAGAGGATGTAATACCATTTCACTTTAATAATGATACAAATACGTTGCTAGGGGCATGGCATTGCCCATTAGTGTCAACTTAAGCTAAAACTTTTTTAAAACCTCGTTTCCAGCCTCTGGCTGGAAATGCTCCTCATTGCGGCTCTGCTGCTAGTCTCAGAGCCTCTCATTAGGCATTCCCAGTCGGAGACTCTTAACAAGACAAATAGATTCTTGATCTCTTTATATGGATGGTGACAATATGGCAAGTAATCAAATTTCTCTGCTAGAACTCATCCAAATTTTTGCAGAATATCGCAACAATATCATCATCAATATTAAACATCTGCAAGAAGATTATCAAAGAACAGGTATTAAGCGTATTAAAGGTGTTAGAAACGAAAATGGGGAACTGCTTCAACCTTGGTTGCAAACAGAATATATAGATAATAATGAGTATGTTGGTATGGGCGAATTTCAGTTTAATCGCAATACTGCTACTATTAACATGCTTGTCAAACGTCAAGTCAAACTTACCAAATTTGAAGACCAAACCCCCACTATTGAGGTAGCAGGTTTGCTGGTAAATGACCTCAATAGCTTTAATAATTACACGATTGTAAGTGACGGCAAAATAAATGTGAAGTCCTTAAAAATCAAACTTAGTAGTAAAAAAGCTTTTGACTTGCTCAAAGAAAAGGGTGTGGTGGATGCAAAAGATTTTGACTTCAATGCTGAATATTCCATCCAGCTAGATAACTTACCGCTTGTAGCCTTTGATAGTTGTTACAGTAGCATTGATGGACTATTCTATCAGCTAGCAGAAATTAAAGTGCTTGGTAGTATTATTTCTGCTCACTTGAAAAAAGAGTCAGATGTATTTATAGCGGCACAGTTAGACGAGTTTCAAAAGCACTATTTGTCCAAGAATATTTATATCAACTTTCCTACAACTAATGAATACACTGATGTCAATCAAGCTTTACTTCATGGGACTCTTGACTCAAGATTGAGCTATAAAATCGACATCGGTAGTGAAGAAATTCTTCATCTCAGTAAGTTACCTTCTGCTAACAGGTTTCTAAATAGAATGTATCGTCTTTATGACAAACAAACTGGAGAAATTATCATTAAGCCGAGTTTTGAGATGGCATTTAATGAGAATCTCACTGTTAGGCACAGGTTACTGTCATCACGCACCAAGATTACGAAAGTTGACGAGTTTATGAAACCAATTTTTGATGATTTTCTTGGGCTTGAGCAAAATGGCATAGTTGTAGGTATTCTTAAGAAAGTTGGTGCTGATAGTTTGGCGCAGTTATTGGAGAATAAACAAACTGGTAAGCAAATCAGCAAAGAGGAAATGGTTGCTGCTTTGACAGCAGCGAATACTAAGCTAGAGCAATATGTAGAAAAAATCTACCGAGATCAGATATCTCCTTTGGTATTTTACATTGGTTGTACTGGACTATTGCCGGATAAAATGGAAGCAAAAGCTATGACTGCTGAGGAAGTTGCAGCTAAATATCCCGATTTACAATTTTCTAAAGATGAGCAAGAAGGTACTTTTTTTGCAGTTGGTGATAGTATCATCAGTATTTATGCAAAAACTGAATATTACAGCAAACTTATTTCTGTCGCTATAGACAATTAGATTGCATAGCAGTTCTAATTTTTGCTTATTACACAGTAGTGGCACAAGTTATTGTGCCACTATAAATATGTATTATAAATCTAATTGATGACTGCTGGAAAAGCCGCATATAAAATACAAAACTATTAAGTATTTTTAGCATTTTTGCACTTCTTGATTATCAGCCAGTAGATTTGGCTATATGGATTTATTTTGTCGAATAGGTATCTCAATTATAAACATTGCTCCTTCTCCTAGAGATGAAATACATCGCAGTTGACCATGATGTTTTTCTGTGACAATTTGATAGCTAATTGACATCCCTAAACCAGTTCCCTTTCCTACTACTTTAGTCGTAAAGAAGGGATCGAATAGACGTTGTTGAACTTCTTGTGACATTCCCACTCCATTGTCAGCAATCTCAATAGCAACCCAATCTGAGTTGAGTAACTCAGTACGGATAGTGATTTGCAGATTACAACTTGACTGCTGGTTATTGATATATGACTCTTCCAAAGCATTGATCGCGTTTGTGATGATATTCATAGTTACAAGAATGGCGATACGTTTACGTTTCGCTCTGATAATCATAAAAAATATGAGATTATTTTCAATAAACTTGAGAAAAATTGGCGTTGCTGAATCAAAATATGAATCACGCGATCGCTTGCGAGCTGCTGTCAGCATCAAAAATATCTTCAACGTTGATTACCACGAATCATCTTCTGACATTCTCAGAGTCTTTCCAGGTGAGCCGCTGACGGTGCAGGGAACAATTTCGTGGCAGTTTTGACTCCAATAGAATACAAAGGAGTATTGTTTATGCACTCAAAAAAACTCCGAGACTTTGTATTAAGACTACACCGTTATATCGGGTTAGCTGTAGGTCTGATTGCGATCGCTATCGGTCTAACGGGTAGTTTGTTAGTCTTTCATGATGAAATTAGTGACTTTTTATTGCATCGTCAGATTGGAACGATTACTCCTAGTGGCGAACGCTTACCTGTGGAAGTTATCCTCAATCAGGTGAAAACAGCCTATGCAAATCAACCAGGCGTAACAATTGATCGGATTTATATGTCTGCAAAGCCAAATGCTCCCGCGATCGTTGTTCCCAGAAAACGGGAAAGCGATTTGGCTGAACTCTATGTCAACCCTTACACTGGAGTGGTTCTTGGAAACAGTCAGGAAATTTTTTCGGAAAAATTTTTCTCCGTTGTCTACGAACTCCACTACAGTTTATTAGCAGGTAAAACTGGATATGCGATCGCTGGGATTGCTGCCTTATTGATGTGTATCCTCAGTATTACAGGTATCCTCCTCTGGCCCGGTTGGAGAAAGCTGCTCAACGGCTTCAAAATCAAGCTTGATGCTCATCCAAAACGGGTTAACTTTGATATTCACAAAGTTGCAGGCATTGTTACAGCTATATTTATTGTCCTCACAGGCTTCACTGGTTTCTGCTGGAATTTCTCTGATTTCACTAAACCCATCATCTATGCAGTGACATTTACCCGCAAGCCAGCATTGGAACCTGTCTCTGTACCTGTTCCTGGTAAAACTCCACTGGAACTGGCAGACCAATTAAAAACTGCTCGTGCTACCTTCCTAAATGCAATGCTGGGGACAATTTACTTTCCTCGTAAACCAGAAGATGCTTTGAGTATTCGCTTTAAATTGCCTCAGGATAATGATGAGAACGGGCAAAGTTATGTTTATCTCGACCAGTACAGTGGTAAAGTGTTGCGAGTGGATAACATATTGGAGATGCCGTTGGGCGATCGCGTCCTCAATTCTTTTGAACCACTCCATTACGGCACTTTTGGCGGAATACCTACGCGCATTTTCTATGTCTTCGTTGGACTTGCACCGTTAATTCTATTTATCACTGGCTTTGTGATGTGGCAGTATCGTCACCGCACAAAACCACATATTTATACAACATCAAGTTCAAATTTGCCGAATTAACATTTTTATGAATCAGTGATTTCGGACTCACATAACAGCAACCAAAGGCAATAAACCTACGGTTCGCAGTGCGATCGCATAGATAGATGTAATATATCTAATCAACGGCGATACGCAGATCGCACAGTACAACACACAAGGTTACTTACACGACTATCGCATGGAACAAGCTAGGCAATTACTGCTGTCAAGGCAAATGAAAATTGAACAAGTCGCTCAAAAAGTTAGTTATGCAAACCGCAGTCGCTTTGCTAGTACGTTTAGAAAAAAATACGGTGTAAATCCAAAAGCGTATTAAAAGCAAATAGATGGCATGATTTAGCCAACCTGCACAAGAGGTTTGCTAAAGTCAAAAGTATCCGGCAACTTCAAGGATTGGCAAATGGTTAGAGACTACTCACCCGAAACACAATCCAATTCGTCTCAGAGACATCTGCCTCCGCTTGAAAGTGGCGATCGCCTCACTCGCCCCGAATTTGAACGGCGTTATGCGGCTGCAACCCATATTAAGAAAGCAGAACTCATTGAAGGAATCGTTTACGTGGCATCTCCCTTAAGACATGAGCAGCATGGCAAACCTCACAGTCGAGTTATAACTTGGTTAGGAGTCTACCAATCACTGACTCCTGGTGTTGATTTGAGTGATGCACCGACAGTCAGACTAGATTTAGATAATGAACCCCAGCCAGATGCAGTGCTGTTTATTGAGCCGGACGCAGGCGGACAAACCCGTTTGAGCAGCGACGGTTACATTGAAGGCTCTCCCGAATTGATTGTTGAAATTGCAGCGAGTAGTGTCGCTATTGATAGAGGCAGCAAAAAGCAGGTTTATCGCCGTAATGGGGTATTGGAGTATGTAATTTGGCAATCCTACGAGAATCAAATTGAATGGTTTTGCCTAAGTGATGGCGACTATCGATTGCAATCTCCCGATGCAGATGGAATTATTCGCTCTCAGGTGTTTCCGGGTTTATGGTTGGCGGTGAAAGCGCTGTTGAACAATCAGATGATGCAGGTGTTAGAGGTGGTGCAAGCGGGATTGAAATCACCGGAGCATAGTGCGTTTGTGCAGCAGTTGCAGAAATAAAGGTAGGAAGGCGATCGCTTCAATAGAACAGATATAAGCACAGTGGCAAAAAAGTCCGGCTAGCGATCGCAAATGACCCTGTAGAGATCACCTGAAATCAGAAAATGCCCTATTCTACCTAAAAGTTATCGAAATTTACTTGCAACTGTTTTGCAAATCTGCGATCATGGTGTGTAGAGCTATGGGTCAAAAATCTTATATTCTTTTCGTAGTAGGTGTAATCTCAATTCTGACGATGCAACCTGCTGAAGCAGATTCGGATATTTCTCGCCTTCAGGATATTATTCATCCTCAAAGAAGTGCTGCACTGCTGGCTCAAGATGGTGTAATGGTAGTACAGGTGACGGGAGTGAAAGCCAATCCCACCAATCAAGGCGTGGAGATAATTTTACAGACTTCTCTTGGTCAACAGTTACAAGTTATAAATCGCAGTGCTGGTAATAGCTTTATCGCTGATGTTCCCAATGCTCAACTGCGTTTACCATCGGGTGAAGCCTTTACATACCGCTCCACTAAACCAATTGCAGGTATTACTGAAATAACAGTCACTAACTTTGATGCCAATACGATTCGGGTGACAGTTATCGGTGAAGGAAGTGTACCAACAGTTGAGTTATCTGACAGTCCAGATGAGGGTCTAATCTTTGAGGTTGCCAGTGCTGCATCTAGAGCGCAAAACCCCACCCCGCCTGCGCCAGGGTCACAACAAACCCCGCCAGAGCAACCAACAACCTACAGGATTTGAGCGTAGGCGTAGCCCGTCGTAGACATCGCTACCTAACCAAGTTTGAGGGAGTTCCCTTAGCAAAGTTTCTGTCCATCAATTCTGTACGTGAGTGCGATCAGCGCACAGCGCGAAACATTCCAAACCAACACAACCCTACACCTTAATTATTTTGGCAATTTTTCAACTTGATTGAAGTATCAATTAGGCGATGTCTAGCGACAAGCCGCAAAGCGGCTACGCATTCTCAATTCTTTTCCTCCCCTACACTTCGGCACATTTGGCGGCTTGCTTACTCGCATTCTCTATGTGTTCGTTGGACTTGCACCGTTAATTTTGTTTGTTAGTGGTTTTGTGATGTGGTGGTATCGCTATCGGAAAAACCTGGTACAGCAAGGCGTAAATAAAACTACCACCACCAAATAAGTAAAATGTTTGCACAATCTTGATTCTTTCTTTTAACTTTTGCCTTGTTGTATTAGCTGCGTAGCCGCTTGCTCCCCTAAGAAACCATACTACCTATCCGCGTGTGGGGATTGTGTATCAACCCATTCCCCCTGTTTCTCTGTATGCCAGTTACAGTCGCTCCTTCCAACCCTCTCGTCCCTTCAGTGTCAATACAGACAACAGCCCGTTTAAACCCACCACGGGTGAAGCCTTTGAAGTGGGAGTCAAGACCGAGTTTTTGGATGGTAAATTAGCTGCAACCCTGGCGGCGTATCAAATCACCAAGCAAAACATTATCGTTAGCGATCCAGACAATCCAGGATTCAGCATTGAAGTGGGTGAACAGCGTAGCCGTGGCATTGAGTTTGATATCGCCGGAGAAATCTTGCCGGGATGGAAAATTATTGGGAGCTATACCTACATTGATCCTGAAATCACTGAAGATACCAATCCTGATTTTAAGGGAAATATACCTAATAATGTGTCCCGTAACAGTGCTTCTTTATGGACAACCTATGAATTATCAAACCGGAGGCTGGAAAGGGTCTGGATTTGGTTGCGGTGTTACATTTGTGGGCGACAGGCAGGGTGATTTAGGAAATATATTCACCTTACCCAGTTATGCCCGCGTGGATGCTGCCCTTTATTATCGGCGAGATAACTGGCGTGTGGGGTTAAACATTAAGAACTTGTTTGATACCTACTACTTTGAAAGTGCCACTAGTACACTCAGTGTTTATCCCGCTGCGCCGTTGACAGTGCTAGGAACAGTTTCTGTGCAGTTTTAACAGCAGTCCGTAGGGTAGAATGGCACTTACTTAAGCAAAAGTTGCCGCCCAGATCCCCGACTTGTTCAAGGATTCGGGGATCTAAATCTAACACACTGGCTCCCCAACATCAAATTTATATCTCTAGTCGGTAAGTTGCGTAGGCATTACTGCACCACCCTAAATACAGCCCATCATAAAATGGATACGTAAATCTTACAGCTATGCACAATTTGTGTAAGTTTTTGACCTAGCGATCGCAATTATAAATAGACATAAAAGTGAAAATTAATTCTGCTAAGACATCTAAGGGCATTTTGCACATTTGGGATGCTCCCGTTTTAGAGAGGGCGAGAAATTAGCAATAAATTACTTTCCGTGAATTCTTGGTGGTTGCCTGAATTCAATAAACGACTGCCCGAATTCAATAAACGACTGCCCGAATTCAATCAACGACTGCCCGAATTCAATAAACAACTGCCCGAATTCAATAAACAACTGCCCGAATTCAATAAACAACTGCCCGAATTCAATAAACGACTGCCCGAATTCAATAAACAGCGGCGATAATATTGGTTTAGCTGCGTTCAGCACTAGTTCAGTCTTTTTCTCAAATTCTGCACCTTGTTTTTTTTACAAATTCAATTATTCTAGTAATTTTTCAACTTGATGCAAGTATGAAGATAGCGATCGCACAGATGTAATATATCTAAACAACGGCGATCGCATAGTACACACACGATGACAATTAACATCACGGTATATGATTTTTGGGATTTGAGGAAAGCAGCAAATCCACAACTCCTAATCGATCCAATCCATCAAGAAGATCGTCTTTGTCGGTATCCTCAAGAACTGGGCGAAGGCTATTATCGCTGGATACCGCTGCGTGAAGGCATTCTCATCGAAATTCTTGAAACCTATTTGCCGCAGTCAATCAAGTGGATCACTCATGCCCATCACCAAAATAGTTTAGAATTTGGATTCACTTTAGCTGGATTGGGACAAGATTGTGATGGACAACCAAAAAAGTCAGGAGAAGACTATATTTTTGGCGGTGTGTATCCACAATCGAATAACAACATTGATGGAGCAGGTAATCTGAGGTGGGTGAGTTTGATAATTAAGCCAGAAACACTCTTGACGTTGATCGAAAGTTATGGAGAACAAGTACCAAAAGATTTGGAAAAGGCGATCGCAGGTGTACCAGAATATTTTAATCTACGTCCTAGTCTAATTACCCCAGCCAAACAAGTCGCGCTTCAGCAGATTCTTCATTGTCCTTATCAGGGACTAACACGCAAAATGTATCTCGAGAGCAAAGTGCTAGAATTGGTTTCCCTCAAGCTAGCAGATCGAGTAGCAGCGCCAACAGAAAAGCTGTTACGGCTTCAAGAAATTGATCGCATCCATCACGCCAGAGAGATTTTACTAAGAAATATCTGTAATCCACCTTCATTAATCGATCTAGCTCGACAAGTGGGTATTAACGAATACACTCTTAAACGCGGGTTTCGTCAAATTTTTGGGACTACAGTGTTTGGTTACTTACACGACTATCGCATGGAACAAGCCAGGCAATTACTGCTGTCAGGGCAAATGAAAATTGAACAAGTCGCTCAAATAGTTGGTTATGTTAACCGCAGTCGATTTGCGAGTGCATTTAGGAAAAAATACGGCATAAATCCCAAAGCATATCAAACGCAAAAGAATATTTAGACCTCTTACTGTATAAATCTACTCCTAAGTTCCAATTATGGCGCAAAAAAATTCCGTTTGGGAGCCATTTTTTTGATTGAAATCCTGTATTGTACTACCAAGAGCAATTTGAGAAGCTTTCTCGACTAATGAGCAAAAATATTTGCTCTGTTGCTAACGCCTGCTTAATTATCTTGGTGTGAGGAAAATATGTGGAATTTGCAACTGCCATTGTTGGTGGCTACTTTAGTGTCAGTGTTTTTTGGACAGACTGTATCAGCACAAGAAATTAGTCCTAGCCAGAATCTGACAAACAACCGAGAAAATCGGAGCTTACCTCAGATGATCCCAGCAACTAATGCAAATAAGAGGATTAGGCAATTAAGTGAGATAGAACCTGTTTTGACTAGTGCTCGCATGTTATTAGTGCAGTCGCCAACACCCACATCAGAAATTGTGCAAGTTACAGCAGTCAAAGCAAACCCCACCGATAAAGGTGTAGAGGTAATTTTACAGACATCTAAGGGACAACAGTTGCCGCTAGTAAATCGCTCTAGTGGTAATAATTTTATCACTGATATTCCAAATGCCCAATTGCGCCTCCCGTCGGGCGATGCGTTTACGTTTCGCTCAGATAAACCAATAGCGGGTGTTAGCGAAATCACGGTGACAAACTTTGATGCCAATACTATCAGGGTAATAGTCACAGGCCAAGTGAGTCAGCCAGTTGTGGAGTTGTTTGATAGTCCAGATGAGGGGATAATTTTCTCTGTCGCCAGCGCGGCATCACCCACACCATCACAGCAGCAACCGCAAACACAACCACCCCAAACTAGTCAGCCACAGAATCAGACACAACCAACTCAACCATCAGCTTCGGGTGATGAGCCGATTGAGTTAGTGGTGACTGGCGAACAAGATAATTATCGTGTCACAAATTCATCAACTGCTACCAGAACCGATACACCTCTACGTGATGTTCCCCAATCGATTCAAGTTATCCCGCAAGAGGTAATCAAAGACCAGCAAATCACGCGGATTAGCGATGCGACCCGCAATGTGTCCGGCGTGTCCCCGTTAACAGGCTTTGCCAATGCATTTGATATCTACACGATTCGAGGATTTACCAACTACAACATTCTGACAAATGGTTTCAAAACCGACAGCTATCCTCCAGCTACAGCCAGTGTAGAGAGAGTTGAAGTTCTTAAAGGTCCTGCCTCTGTATTGTATGGTCAGATTGAACCGGGCGGTGTCGTCAATTATGTGACTAAGCAACCCTTGAGCGATCCCTACTATGCAGCAGAATTTACAGCAGGTAGTTTCAGTTTTTATAGGGGTACCATCGACTTTTCTGGACCACTCACCACCGACAAAAAATTACTCTATCGCTTGAATGTTGCTTACGAGAATTCCGGCAGTTACCGGGATTTCTATAATTACGATAATTTCACTGTGTCCCCTGTCATCACTTATAAGCCTAGCGAAAACACAGCTCTCACTTTTGAATACCAGTATGGTAGACGACGTGGAGGATTTGATCGCGCCTTTCCACCGAATAACCCCGTTCTGACGCTTCCCATCACTCGCAACTTCGGAGAGCCTAATGACTTTAACAATCTAGACTATCATCGCGCATCTTTAACGCTGGATCAGCATTTCGGCAAAAGTTTACAACTGCGAAGCGCTCTTTTTTTCCAATCGTTCGTTGATAACAGTGCCTATGTCAACATTGACAGCATTCAATCAGATGGTCGTACTTTGCAGCGCGACTACTCAGTAAACGACGATCTCCTCACTAAATACTACTCCTGGCAAAATGATTTAATTGGTAAGTTCAATACTGGTTCAATTGCCCATCAACTCCTGCTAGGTTTGGAGTTGAGTCGAAACACATCACCACCTGGTCTTTTATCTAACTATAACTATAGTACTGGCTTAATCGATATTTTCAATCCTGTCTATGGTGCTGGCCGTCCTACAACCTTAGAAAATGCTACTTATTATTCTGGCAAAACCGACACACTAGGTCTTTATTTGCAAGACCAGGTAACCCTACTATCTAATTTGAAGTTGCTGGTTGGTGGTAGATACGATTTTGTTGATAGCGTCAATAGTACAAGACCATTAGGTGGAGACATCAATAGCTCTGAGTTTAACGGTAATGCCTTTTCGCCCCGTGTGGGATTAGTCTATCAACCCATAGAGCCGATTTCGCTCTATGCTAGTTACAGCCGTTCCTTTGTTCCCAACACTGGCAGAACGGCTAGTGGAGAAATACTCGAACCTTCTCGCGGTACACAGTACGAAGTTGGTATAAAATCTGAGCTTTTTGAGCGACGGCTTTCGGCAACGCTAGCCGCCTATGATATTACTAAAACAAACATACTCACAACAGACCCTAACAATACCGACTTCTCAATCGCAGTGGGAGAAGTAAAAAGTCGAGGGATTGAACTGGATGTAGCAGGAGAAATTTTACCAGGTTGGAAGATTATTGCTTCTGGGTATTTGAATGATGCATTTGTGAGCAAGGATAACAGCATTCCAGTAGGAAGCAGACTGGAAAATTCAGCTTATCATGGCGCTTCTTTATGGACAACCTATGAAATTCAAAAGGGTGACTTGCAAGGATTACAGTTTGGTGCAGGTATCTTTTTTGTCGGCTCGCGCATTGCCTATCAGAGTGATCCCTTTACTATTCCTTCTTACGTCAGAACTGATGCCGCAATCTCCTACAAACGTGATAATTGGCGGGCTGCGCTCAACTTTAAGAATATCTTTGATGTCAAATATTACGACACGAATGGCTACTACCTCTTTCCTCAAGCACCCTTGACTGTGTTGGGAACGATTTCGTTTGAGTTTTGACCTTTATTTTGCAGGAATATCTACCATGACTATCAAAAGTCTGCGTAACTAAGTTTTGACTGTACCTATGATTAGAGCGATCGCCTTTACTTTCAAGCAAGAACCTGTGTAAAAATATTTAAATTTTGTCTTGTTGTAGGGCAGATAGGCGATCGCATTACTACCACCCAAACAACCAACTATATGATAATTAGGAGAAAATATCAATAAATCACAAAAATGACTCTGTTTCTTTCAGCAAGAGAAGCCTATCACCAACAGCAAAATACTACTCTAACCTCTGAACCTACAAAAACCAACTCATATAATACTGGGTATTTAGCAGTGTTGGACGATCCAAAACAGCAAAGTCAGGGTTATTACCACGTAATGGCTTTCCCTACAGGTATCAACTTACTACTAAAACAGTACGACTTAGCCGAAGATTTAATTGTTGAGACAGAGGCATATAACCTTCCCTTAATGGAGTTTAGTTTTGCAGTTATCGGAGACAATGAGTCAGAAATGATACCTGGAGGAAAAAATTTCACTGCAACTTATTTTGATTTGGATAAGGAAATTCCTGGTAGTGGATCTTATTGGCGGGCAGGTCAACGCATTCTGGAGGTAGAGATTGGGATCAATCCACAGGAATTCTTTTGCAGAGATGAAGTTAGTGGCTTAGACTTTCTACCCAAATCACTCCAGTTGTATCTAGAAACTGACAATATATCCTTTCTCAACTACTTCCGCATCGGGCAAACTACACCGGAAATGCAAATTATTTTGCATCAAATAGTTAATTGTCCTTTCCAAGGTTTAATTAAAGAAATTTACTTGCAAGCCAAGTGTCTAGAATTAATGGCTTTGAAGTTGGAACCCGATACATCTGGGGAACGGGAATTGATGCGATCGCGCATTTTGCGAGGAGATGATATTGACCGAATTTACCATGCCAGAGCAATTTTAATCTCCGATTTTGACAATCCACCCTCGTTGCTAGAATTGGCGCGAAAAGTAAGTTTGAACGATTACAAGCTGAAAATCGGGTTCCGTCAGGTTTTTAACACAACAGTATTTGGCTATTTATGGGCATACCGGATGGAAAAAGCTAGAACACTAATCATGAGTCAGCAAATGACCATAAAACAGGTAGCTAAGATAGTGGGTTACGACTGTCCTAGTCGTTTCGCAGTGGCTTTTAAAAAGCGCTTTGACATCCAACCTAGTCAATACTTAGATAGATTTATTGTTGCCAAAAATACCTAAAAAAATCCGTTTCGGCATATACTTAGCTCGAATTTTTCACTAGAGATTCCCGTATGCTGTTGATAATAAATCCCAAATCAAGATTGTTGTGATCTGGGATATTGTGGTGTGTGAGAGAAAAATGAGCAAGCGAATATTCAAAATCTTCAGTTGCAGACTGAAATCGTTGTTAATACTTTTTACAGTTTTAGTGGTTCAGCCAGCGAAAGCGCAAGATATTTCTAAATTTGATTTATTGGTTAATCGGCTTCTTCCAACGAAAACAGTACAAGAAGCGAAGCTACCTCAAACAACTAAAAAGATTCGACAACTAAGCGAAATAGAACCTGTTATTACCAGCGCCCAAATGTTACTGGTACAGTCGCCAACACCAAACAACCCCCTTAATCAAGGGAATGAAGTTATACAGGTGATGGGAGTGAAAGCCAATCCCACGAATCAAGGCGTGGAGATAATTTTACAGACAACTAAGGGGCAACAGTTGCAAGTTATAAATCGCAGTGCTGGTAATAACTTTATCGCAGATATTCCTAATACTCAACTGCGTTTACCGTCGGGTGAAGCCTTTACATTCCGCTCGACTAAACCAATTGCAGGTATTACTGAAATAACAGTTAGTAACTTTGATGTCAATACAATTCGGGTGACAGTTATTGGTGAGGGAAGTGTACCAACAGTTGAGTTATCAGACAGTCCAGATGAGGGTCTAATCTTCGAGGTCGCTAGTGCTGCATCTGTGCAACAACCTCAAACGCAACCAAAGCCACCAAGTCAGCCTGAGAATCAGATACAGCCAAAACCATCAACACAAGGTGATGAGCCAATTGAGTTAGTGGTGACGGGTGAGCAAGACGGATACAATGTACCCGATTCATCAACTGCCACCCGAACCGATACGCCGTTACGCGACATTCCTCAGTCGATTCAAGTGATTCCGCAACAGGTGATTAAAGATCAGCAAATTACGCGGATTAGCGATGCTACCCGCAATGTATCCGGAGTATCACCCTTATCGGGCTACGGTGGTTTCTCTGATGACTACACAATTCGAGGATTCACCAACTCCAACCTTCTGAGAAATGGCTTCACAACCAGCAACTTTTTCACCTATGGTGCCAACGTAGAAAGAGTTGAAGTTCTCAAAGGTCCTTCCTCTGTACTATACGGTCAGGTCGAGCCTGGTGGTGTCATCAATTTTGTCACTAAGCAGCCCTTGAGCAGTCCCTACTACGCAGCAGAATTGACCGCCGGGAGCTTCAGTTTTTATCGAGGTGCCATAGACCTTTCTGCTCCACTGACCACAGACAAAAAATTACTATATCGCTTGAACGTTGCCTACGAAAATTCCGGTAGTTTCCGAGATTTCTATCATCAGGATATTTTCTCTGTGTCACCTGTAATCACTTACAAGCCCAGCGAAAATACAACCCTGAATTTTGAATACGAATATGGCAGACGACGTGGGTCATTTGATCGCGGTTTGCCACCAGGACCTGTGTTCCTGACTCTTCCCATCAGTCGTTTCTTGGGAGAGCCTAGCGATTTTTTAAATATAGATTTCCAACGGGGAACCGTGACAGTAGATCATCGCTTCAGTGAGAATTTACAATTGCGAAGTTCTTTTTCTGTGCAATCGACGTTTGACAACAATATCTATACCCAAGCCGGTACTGACTTTGAACCAGACGGTCGTAGTGCACTGCGCGGCAACATCATCGTAAATCGCAATCGCAGAAATGAAGACTACTCCTGGCAAACTGATTTAATTGGTAAGTTCAACACAGGTTCAATTGCCCATCAACTCCTGCTGGGTTTGGAGTTACGTCGCAACACAGACATTAATCCTAACTTCTTTGGTGGTGATATCGCCTCAATAGATATTTTCAATCCAGTCTATGGTGCTCGTCCGACAGGGACAGTGGTGCAACGTGTATTCGGTACGAGGATCTCCACAATCGGTGTTTATTTGCAAGACCAGGTAACTCTACTATCCAATCTGAAGTTATTGGTTGGTGGTAGATACGATTTTGTTTTTAGCGATAACAGTGCAAAAATCGGAGATGAAAACACCACTAACTCTAATTTTTACGACAGTGCTTTCTCACCACGTGTGGGATTAGTCTATCAACCCATAGAGCCAATTTCGCTTTATGCCAGTTACAGCCGTTCTTTTGTTCCCAACAACGCGACAACGTTTAGTGGAGTATCACTGGAACCTTCTCGCGGTACACAGTACGAAGTTGGTATCAAATCTGAGTTTTTTGATCGACGGCTTTCTGCAACACTAGCTGCCTATGACATCACTAAAACAAATATACCCACTACAGACGCGAACCATACTGACTTCTCCATCGCGATTGGGGAAGTCAAAAGTCGAGGAATTGAACTAGATCTGGCAGGGGAAATTTTACCAGGTTGGAAGATCATTGCTTCTGGCTATTTGAATGATGCCTTTGTCAGCGAAGATAATGATCCGACCATCAAAGGTCAGCGTTTGGTAAATACTGCATATAATGGTGCAACTCTGTGGACAACATATCAGATTCAACACGGGAGTTTGAAAGGGTTACAGTTTGGAGGAGGCATCTTTTTTGTCGGTTCGCGCATTGCTAACCAGAGTGATCCATTTACTGTTCCTTCTTATCTGAGAACTGATGCTGCCATTTCCTACAAACATGATAATTGGCGGGCTGCGCTCAACTTTAAGAATATCTTTGATGTCAAATATTACGACACTCAGGGCTACTTCGTCGTTCCTCAAGCACCGTTGACTGTGTTGGGAACGATTTCGTTTGAGCTTTGACGTTTATTTAGTACGAATATCTACCATGACTTACAAAACCCTGCGTAACTTCGTATTTGCTTTACACCGCTACATTGGGTTAGGTGTTGGACTGATTGCGATTATTATTGGTTTAACTGGTAGCTTGCTGGTTTTTCAATCCGAAATTACTACCTATCAAAAGCATTTTCAAATTGGAAGCATCACTCCCAAAGGCGAAATGCTGCCAATAGAGGTCGTTCTGAATACAGTGACAAAGAGTTATGCCAGCCAGCCTGATTTTAAGCTCAATCGAGTTTATGTGCCGACAAAACCAGATGAACCATTTGATGTAGTTTATGTAACCAAGAAAGATGATTGGATTGAAAATTACGTTCATCCTTATACAGGAGCAGTTCTCGTTAATAATCTTAATCCCAATCCTGTAGAGCGCTTTTACAAAATTATTTATGCACTCCACTACAGTCTGCTAGTAGGTGACATTGGATACAAAATTGTTGGTACTGTTGGTTTACTTGTATGCATTCTGACGATCACAGGAATATTTCTCTGGCCTGGGTGGAGGAACTTACTCGCAGGCTTTAAAATCAAGTGGAATGCTCATCCCAAGCGAGTGAACTTTGATATTCACAAAGTTGCTGGTGTGATCGCAGGTGTGTTTCTTTTTTTCACATTTTTCACAGGTTTTTGCTGGAATTTTGGTGAGTTTAGTGAGCCTGTGATTCGGGTAATTACCTTTAGTGTAAAGCAAGAACCTGTTTCTCAATATATCCCTGGTCAGTCTCCTTTAAAGCTTACTGAGCAACTTCAGACCGCTCAAGTTCAATTACCTGGTGCAGAACTTAGAAGCGTTTATTTTCCGCAAAAACCAGACAGCCCTTTGATGATTCGCTATAAATTTCCTGAAGAAATAGGCGATTATGGAATTAGCTATGTCTACCTCGACCAGTATAGCGGCAAGGTTTTGCAAGTGGACAATGCCCTCAAACCGTTATTAGGCGATCGCATCCTCAACTCCTTTACTCCCCTACACTATGGTACTTTTGGTGGCTTATCTAGTCGCATTCTCTATGTATTTGTAGGACTTGCGCCGTTAATTTTATTTATCACTGGTTTTATGATGTGGCAATATCGCAAAAGACCTACCCCGGATTTCTCATCAGTCAGAAAAAATTCCTGGAATTAGCAAAATTTAGGATTCTATTCTGAAGTAAATAAAATATGTTTTGTAAATTATTCAACACAATCGGCTGAAATACTCTATAAATAGGGTTTTTGAGTACCAATATGAGCAGTTTACTGCTCTTTTTCATGACTAATTGCGATCGCTTGATACCCTGTAGCGCCATAGTTTGATCAAGGCGGAATTTGTCAATCCCACAACAAGAGAGGATTTTGAGGCAAACAAGTGTCTGAGCAAATAAGAATAATAATTATTACAAAAAATCAATTGTATATTATTTAGCAAAGTTAATTTTGTTACCTGAAATAACAATACATTTACTAATAATCTTTAAGAAAATAACGCAGAAATCAACTTCAATGAGACAATCTGACCTAATCTTCTCAACCCAAAGGAAGACATGAACGATCGCACAAAGGCTCTCCAGGCTCTCGCGGCTGAACGTTGGCGGGTATCCCTGATTCTCAGTGGAGTCATGATGTTTATTTACTTTGGCTTTATCTTGCTAATCGCGTTCAATAAGCCCCTGCTGGGGTCATTAGTAGTTCCTGGCCTCAGTTTGGGAATTTTACTGGGGGCGCTGGTAATTGTCTCAGCATGGGTATTAATTTTTATCTATGTGCGTTGGGCAAATAGCAGTTATGACGACCAAATCGCAAGGCTGACACGCAAGTGAATTAGCTATGAGCAATTTCTAGTCCAAAATCCAAAATACTAAACCAAAAAAGCATGAATAGTGTGTGGTTCGATCTGCCACTAGCGGCGGATATTACCAGTCTTGGTAAGTTTAACCCGTTGGCGATCGCTTTCTTTTTTCTGTTTGTTGCAAGTTCTTTAGGCATTACCTTTTGGGCGGCAAAGCTGACCAAAAATACTGCCCACTTCTATACAGCTGGCGGCAAAATCAGCGGTTTCCAAAATGGGCTAGCCTTAGCAGGAGACTTCATGAGTGCAGCTAGCTTTTTAGGTATCGCTGGGCTGGTGGCACTCAACGGCTTTGACGGCTTAATTTATTCTATTGGCTTTTTGGTGGGCTGGCCGATTGTGATGTTTTTGATTGCAGAACCACTACGTAACTTAGGTAAATACACCTTTGCTGATGTGGTGGCTTATCGCTTACAACAAAAACCAGTCCGCATCGCATCTGCAATTGGAACGCTGGCAGTGATTAGCTTTTACTTAATTGCCCAGATGGTAGGGGCTGGGGAGCTAATCAAACTGCTGTTTGGCTTTGATTATGAATTAGCCGTGGTGATCGTCGGTTGCGTGATGATGGCTTATGTGATTTTTGGGGGGATGATTGCCACCACTTGGGTACAAATTATTAAAGCAGTTCTGTTGCTGGGCGGAACTATCTTGCTAGCTATCTTGGTACTGGCACGATTTGGTTTTAACCCGATCGCTCTTTTCGCCGCAGCCGCAGATAAGTATCCAGGTGTATTAGCTCCGGGCAAACAGGTTTCTGATCCCTTTGATGCTATCTCCTTGGGGATGTCGTTGATGTTTGGCACCGCTGGACTACCCCACATCCTGATGCGTTTCTACACAGTACCCGACGCCAAAGCAGCGCGGCTCTCTGTTACTTATGCTACAGCTATTATTGGCGTTTTTTATCTCCTTACCTTCATCCTGGGCTTTGGAGCAATGGTGCTAGTAGGTCAAGATGCGATCAAGCAAATTGGGACTGGTGGTAACATGGCTGCACCGATGTTGGCAGAATTTCTCGGTGGTGATGCTTTGTTAGGCTTTATTTCCGCTGTTTCCTTTGCGACGATTTTGGCGGTTGTAGCTGGGTTGACACTCTCAGGAGCCGCTGCACTGTCTCACGATTTGTGGGTGAACGTGGTGCGATCAGGTCATGCTGACGAGTCAGAACAACTAAAGGTAGCTCGCGGTGCGACAATGGTTTTGGGGTTAGTGGCGATACTCTTAGGTATTTTGTTTAAAGGACAAAACGTCGCTTATATGGTAGGTTTAGCATTTGCGATCGCTGCTAGTGCCAACTTTCCAGCGTTGCTCTTATCAATGCTTTGGCGACGCTTTACCACCAACGGGGCGGTTGCGAGTATGTTAGTGGGTACCTTCTCCTCGTTACTGCTGATTTATTTCTCACCTACTATTCAGGTAACAATTCTCAAGCACGCTTCTGCACCCTTTGGGCTAAAAAATCCTGGATTAGTTACTATTCCTCTATCGTTTCTAGTGGCGATTGTCGTTTCCCTATTGACTACTGAACACCAGGCACAGGAAAAATTTGCCGAAGTTGAGGATCGCATCCACATTGGTTCTGGGATGTAATTTTGTCAACGCACAAACAAGTCTAAGCGGCGAAAGCCGCTCATAACTCTCGTGGAAATGCGTAGGATAACGAGTGATGAGCGTTGGGGGGTGATGTTGAAGTTTGAAGGTATTGAACCAGAGAAGTTTGGTCAACTGATCGTATCTGCGCCCGATTGAGTGGAATGGATGGTTTGATTTGTTGGGCTAGGTAAACCTAAACACTTACGAGCGATCTTGTGTCCGTAAAATAGTAGTGCCAACAGAACCCGCTAATTCCACATCTTCTAAAAACATTTCATTAATAGTCTTTTGACGGTAAATCATCATTTCCCGCACCCAAGAGTCATGACCTTGCTCAATGTACTTACCAATACAGTAACCAGAGTACTCAATATGCTTAGTCTCGTCGAAAATCAACAAATCAGACATTCGAGTTACTTTTGCTAAGTTATTAGGTGTAGCATATGCTTGCAGTACTGGACGCAACAATAATTGTAGGATCAATGCCCGAATTTCTAAGAGATTGATTTGAATAATCTCATCCATCACTAACTTTTCATCCATTATTTGAGCCGAAGAAATGGGTATTAGGGGCGGATGCTTGTGATGATAGTATTGCGGAGAGAAAGCTTTTAACTGTGTGCGGAAATCTGCTTCTACTTTCGTCGGAAAAATAATATTCAACAGTGCGACAAACATTAGTGAGTGGCGTGACTCATCAATAGAGTGATTTCTCACTAACTGGGCAAACTCCTGATTTTCGATCTGCTCGGAGAATTGCCAAACTTGTTTAGAACCAGTTCCTTCTTCAACGACGTTAGTAATCAGGGAATTAGAGAACCATTCAGCATTACGAGCAAACTGACGATAGGAATTACCGTACCATGCCATACCGTGTGGTGGTGGATGAATTTCGCAAGCCTGTCTCAAAACACTTTGATAATCTTCAAGAATCTGGCAGTTATAACGTTGTAGATAATTGAGCGCCAACTCACTAACATTGTTCATATATTTTATCTTAAAAAAAACTAGATTTAGTATAATTTCTATCCTTGATTGGATAATTATGAGTAGCACATAGCTATTAAAGCATAGGTGTAGATACAAACCTTAAAAGTATTGGGCGAATATAATTCGCTATTACATAAACCTTCGCGTAGGGTCTCGCAGGGAAGTCCGCTTTGAAGTTCTGAACGTCGGAAGTCGGCGCTCAGACTTCTCTATGTGCGGACTAATAAAAAATTAAGGGTTTTAAACCCAAAGAGGTGGGTAAAGTCTCGTGTAACCGCGATTTATAGTCGCCAGGGCTAGTAATAAATTAGACTTTTCAAACATCCTCTTAAACTTAATCTTTTAATTTAATGATTAATCATCCTTGCATTTGGGTGGTACTGCAACGATTGTAATTGTAAAAGGGCGCTTGGGTGGTACTGCAACGATTAGAATTCCAAAAGGGTGCTTGGGTGGTTCTGCAACGATTAGAATTCCAAAAGGGTGCTTCGGAGGGGATGGACAGTTACTACCAGTCGAGATAGGTTTTGGCACACTTGTACCACCTTTGATTGCCTCCATATCTTCTGGACTTAAATCAAAACTAATTAGTTCGTTATCTAAATCCTCTAGTTTTGGATTTCCCATCTGTTTAACCTCAATTTAATTAGTATCAACTAGAAAGAATCTCTAAATATACAAGCTTCTTTCTGAGTTCAAGAAGTTAAACAACGCTTTTCAAATAATTCGTTGCTTAATTTATCTTGAATATTCACTATTATTTTACAAACTAGCATTATTACAGCACAGTTTGGCAATTATTACATAATCTAAAAGGGACATAATTAATTTATTTTTCCTCGAATATTAATAGTAGCTAGGTCAAAGGCGAATGGCACGCTTGAAAAGCTAAAAGCTGTGAAAGAAAGGATTACAGCCTTTCAAGGCCATTGAGCAGTGGTTGGATGGGTCAGGCGATCGCATTCTTGGTTGACGTGGAATCGCCATCGCTCTCCATTGCAGGTACTGCGTAATAGATGCGGTAATGATACAAAAGTTGTCCAAAATTATTTTATAGTGTTATTATATTTAGCTCTTTTTATTCCATTTTTACGGATATGTGACAACCCACAACGCGGACATTTGATCCAGTTTTACCTCAATTCATACCACCATTATGAAACGCCGTTTCTTTCTCACTATACTGAGCAAGATTCAACTAGGATTTATATAAGTAATTATACTTTCGGCAGTGATCGCACTCTCATCTGCGCTAGGCGCAGTTGTAAAATAAAAAATTATTTGTCGTCCTTAACACATTAGTGTCGCTCACTTGATGCACCATCAATTTAAAAGTTTAACGACATTAATTTGATAACACGACAAATAAATTGTTATCTGATAACATAACTCGGCAGTCTGTCTGCTTTTAACTAAAACCCTGCTTTTGCCTACCGTCCAAGTTCTTTGATGTTTTTCGTCACTTGTTGGTATAAGTCGTTGTTACCCTGACTTTGAAAAATGCTTGCTGCTTGTTCTAAGTCCTTGAGTGCTCCCTGCTTGTCTCCATTGGTAGCGCGAGCATTTCCTCGGTTATTGTAGGCAGGGGCAAAGTTAGGATTGAGGCGAATGGCTTGATTATAATCTTCGATCGCTCCCTGTGGATCTCCAGCAGCACGGGCATTTCCGCGGTTATTGTAGGCGATCGCATATTTTGGATCGAGGAGAATAGCTTGGTCAAAATCATCTAGCGCCCCTTTTTTGTCCCCAGTGGTGGCGCGAGCATTCCCCCGGTTATTGTAGGCTTCGGCATAGTTGGGATTAAGGCGAATCGCTTCACTGTAATCTTTAACTGCTTCTCTGTTGTTTCCTAGTGAGGCGCGGGCATTCCCTAAGTTATTGTAGGCTTCGGCGTCGTTAGGGTTGATGCTAAGTGCTTGATTGTAATCTGCGATCGCTTTCTCCTTGTCTCCTAAATCAAAGTAGACTAATCCCCGGCCGTTGTAGGCAGCACCATATTGAGAATTTTGATTAATTGCCTTGTCATAGGAAGCGATCGCAGCTTGTAAGTCGCCATTTAAATGCTGATTCTTTCCTTGAATATAGAATTCCCCACCTTTGAAAGTTGTAGCTGGACGGCTAGGTTGACTTACTCCTATTTCTGTTACCAATACATTGTCATTCTTACTACAAGAAACACTGCTAATTGCGGTCAATGTAGTAAAAATAGCTATGGTAAATACTTGATTTACCCTTGTTCGCTTTTGCCTAAATAAACGCCGTCTCATAAGTTAATATAAACTGCCATGATACCTGAACGAAATTAATTCTGAAATCTATATTTTAATTCTTTAACTCAATAATTATTCTAACTTTTGATATACATTTAAAGTCAATTGACAAATTTCCCTGATATTTTATCGATTTATAAGAGAAGGTAGTTGTTGCTGGACGAAATAATTATGAAACTTCAAGATTTATCCTTCACAATAACTCTATAATTTTTGGCATTTGTAGCCTAATGGACAATTTACTCATCCTCAGTTTCACTCGCTTGAGTTTTGTGAGTTAGCCTCCAAGAGGTGGTTTTGTCAATATCTACAGACAGTTGTTCCAGATTTTGCCCTAAATCTTTTTGGAGTTTCTGAGTTAGTGTGATTGGAAAATCTAAATTAATACCTTGAGTTTGTGCTAGTCTTGCCAATTCTGTAAATGCAGCTTTGACTGTAGTCCGCTCATAACTAGTCAGCTTATAATCAGAAGTTTCCAATATATTCTGAGCCTGCATGGCTTTTTTTATACGTTCTTGCAAATGCTCAAATTCTGAATTCAACAACTTCCATTGCTGCTCAAGTTGCGAGTATCTAGTACTTAGTGATATTAAGTCTTCTGTTGTGGGTTCGGGGCTGGCTTGGGCTTGTAATCCTAACAAATTTAAGTGGATTTGAGCAAGATAAATACAATCTAAGTAAGCATACTCGATCTGTTCTTCAGTCAGGGGACGTTTTCCCCAATCGCTTTCTTGTTCTTGTTTGTCGATATTGTTAAAGCTACAAAGTGCTGTAGCTATGGTTTTGAGTTGGTAGTTGGGTAATGGCAAAAGATAGTAAGGAATTTTTTTGCCATTTCCAGAGTGCAAGTAATATTTTTGGCTTTCTTGTTACCGAGAAGCTTTATATCATAACTGGCATTGTGAAAAACTTTTTCAATGGCAGAATTTATCATAATTTCTTCAATAAATTCAGCTATAATATTAGGCTTATCTAGGACATCTAAAAGGTAGACGCGATCGCCACTCATATCTTGAGGATTATCTAATACCTGAATCAGCGATAGTCGGGGATTACGACTTTTGTAGTCAGCTACTTCTGTATCTATCCACAGCGTTTTAGCGTTGGTATATTCAGCAACAATGGCACTAATTTCGCGGCCGGAAGTAAGGTACGGCATTGGCTAATCTTTCCTGATATTTGGGGCATTGTAAGCAAGCCATAGTTTTATAAAGTAACATTTTGTTGGTAATTTTGCTGGTACAGTATTGCAAAAACGCTAAAGTTTTGAGTTGCTTAAGCGTAGACATCGCCAAACTTGCCTCAAATCTGATAACATCGAGTCACCACTGTAAGGCTGCATAATCTACCTTCAAAAAAAGCTCCTTAGCATCTACGTTAAATTGACACAGAGCCACAGACTCTATGCACTATACTGGTTACCAGCCGTTAGGAAAATTGAATTGGCGCTTCTCAAAAATGGCTGCAAAATCTTAGCCTGAAGAAATCGTCCAAGTTTCAATTTTCAGTAACCTGAGTGCTTGCTTGGGCACTTTTGCTACTTCACCTTTAATTGCTTTTTAACATCTGCTCCTCACCATGACACACACCTCAATTAATCGCTTCAAGTACTCAATTCGGAGATAGATAATGAAAAAGCTAATTCCATTACTAGTTAGTAGCATTTTGGTAGTTGGTACTTTTGGTTGCCAAGAGGCTCCTAAAACTGGTTCGGAAACTCCTAGCACTACTAATGAAGCCGCTCAAACACCAGCCAAACCAGCTTCCCAGACAACTCAAACTGCCAAAATTCCCGGAACAGCAACGACTCCTTTAGCAGCTGGTACAGATACTAAAGTTAAAACCGATTCTGAAAAAACGGCAGCAACAAAAGTTAAGAGCGACTTAAAAACTGAAGTTAGCAAAAAGTTGAATAAAGGCTTACCAGGCAATAAGTTACAAGTTGAAAACAAACAGGGTGAAATTATTCTCAAAGGCACAGCAGCTTCTGTTGAAGAACTAAAGAAAGCTGAAACCCTGGCTAAAGAAGTTCAAGGTGTAAAAATGGTGAAGATAGAAGCAAAAGTTGATGCTGTAAAAAAGTCATAAAAGAATAACTGAAGCTTTCAGTTAGCATCAGCATGAAAGCCAAACAGAGACTTACATCTGTGTAAGTCTCTGTTGTTTACTTGCTTAAATAAAAGTAAGCAGTAGGTAATTGATACCACTTGAATGACTTTAGAAACCTATAGATAATAGTTAAAGTCTTATCAAAAAGACTAAAAAATGGTTTTAGTTTACTTGAAGAGACTTCAGTTTAGCTATGACTTCTTTTTATAAATACTTGAAAAGCTTATTTAACTAGCAATCCAATCCTATCAAATAGGTTTCAGTCATGGTGATATATAAAGTTAAAATTCTGTATTTTCATCTTTCAACTTCCATTATTTGAACCTCGATAAATTCGCTCCATCTGCTCTGGAGAAAGGCGTTTCATTGGAAACCACTCAAATGGAGAAACAGACTGCTTCTCATAAGGTTGAACATCATCCTGCTGGTTTTGAGGGGAATGCACTACTACATTGTTATTTGGAAACCGAGCCTTGACCGACTCATCTATCTCTGATTCTGAAAGCTGAGTTTGAGCTAAAACATAAGCGTGCTTCTGTGGATCGTATGCGAAAACTTCTCCTGTTTCAATGTGATAAATCCAAGCATAAATGCTGAGTTCCCCGTGATAAAGCTTAGAGTGAACCACTGGATACGTCCGCAAATTCTCAATTTGAGTAAGAACATTTTCAGCAATCATAATTTCTAGCAGTTCTTCTCCGTCGTAGTCACTGTAGTGGTCTATAACTAACCTTCGAGTTGCCTCTGCATATTTAAGCCAATCATGTACAAGCGGCATTTCATCGCTGAGATTGTGTAACTTCATTAGTCCTTTCATTGCACCGCAATGAGAGTGACCACAAATAATAATTTGGCGAATATCTAAAGCTTGAACAGCATATTCAATTGTCGCACCTTCACCGCCATTACTTGCCCCATACGGTGGAATTATGTTACCTGCATTGCGAATGACAAATAATTCACCGACTTGGGCTTGTGTAATTAGATTTGGATCGAGACGCGAATCAGAACAGGTAATAAACAATACCCTGGGCTTTTGACCATGTGAAAGTTGCTCAAATAATTGTTGATGTGTCGAAAAATAGCTAGATTTAAATTCGCGCAGACCTTTAATTAATCTCTTCATTACTAAGTTCTACAAATATTTGCAGGTTAAGAGCCAAATCACAGAGAGCAGATTGAGGTAGTAAAGAGGGCTTTCTTTCTACGCTTTGACAATCGTAAAGATTACTATATTATAAGTTCCGTTGGTGCTTTTAATATCCTTTGGCATTTGGTTGAGTTGCTTTTTTCCCTTGCTCCCTCTGTTCCTTAACAGGTGATGTTACTGTGTGAGAACGCCTAGAGCGTATTTTCAAACTCGTTATATCCTGAAATAAAGATGCGATCGCCTTGCGGTAAGCCCTTCAGGTAAGCCAGTCGCTCATGGGGAGCCATTGCGGTCTTGGGGTCTCCCCAAGTGAAGCAAGTGGCGTGGAAATCCCCTGTTGCCGCAGTGGTGGCTCCTCAAGACCGCGCTGGCTCACTGCTACACGTCTACAATGATCCCCAATTCTCCTCTCTACCCTCTTGCGAATTTTTAATTAGTTGATACACTTGTTCTTCATTAGCCCAGTGAACCAGCGCCTATGGTGCACATCAAGCGCGTGGAACTTACGAACTTCAAATCCTTCGGTGGCACTACCTCAGTCCCTTTGCTACCGGGGTGTACTGTCATATCTGGGCCAAATGGTTCCGGTAAATCTAATATTCTAGATGCTCTGCTATTTTGCCTGGGACTCTCCAGTTCTAAGGGAATGCGAGCCGATCGCCTTCCAGATTTGGTAAATAACACTCAAACGTCTAAAGGACGCGCTTCTATTGAAGCTAGCGTCACTGTGACGTTTGATTTGTCAGGGGAGGATATCTCACTCAAAGCCACAAAAGCGCAAAATGAGGAAAACTTAGAGACAGTTGAGGAAGTTGAGGAAGTTGAGGAAGCAGAGGAAGAAAATCCAAAATCCAAAATCGTTCGAGTGAGCGAAGCCGAAGTCCAAAATCCAAAATTGGCAGAGTGGAGTGTCACTAGAAGGCTGCGGGTTACTCACCAAGGAAGTTACACGTCCAATTACTATATCAATGGTGTATCTTGCACGCTGACGGAATTACATGAGGAACTAAGTAACCTGCGGGTTTATCCCGAAGGCTATAACGTCGTGCTGCAAGGGGATGTCACCAGCATTATCTCGATGAATGCGCGAGAACGCCGGGAAATTATTGATGAATTGGCGGGGGTGGCGGCGTTCGATCGCAAAATTATCCAAGCTAAATCAACTTTAGATGAGGTGAAGGAAAAAGAAGATAGCTGTCGGATTATTGAGACGGAATTAACTGCACAGCGCGATCGCCTTTCCCAAGATCGGGCTAAAGCTGAGAAATATCAAAAACTCCGCACGGAATTTTTGGCTAAACAATCGTGGGAAGCAGTTTTATCATGGCGATCGCTACAAGCACAACAAGAAAAGTTAGTTAAGGAAATTCAAACGGGCGATCGCAATTCTGGTGAACTCACTACCCAACTCACCAACCTAAATTCTGAAATCGTTCAAAAAACAGATCAACTTGAACAACTCAATGCCCATGTGAAAGCATTGGGAGAAGATGAACTTTTGGCGGTACAATCTACCCTCGCCACCCAAGAAGCAGAACGAAAACAACTCCAGCGTCAGCTAACGGAATTAGAAACAGCAACCCAGGAAACTGCCAAACGTCTGGCTCAAACTCAGCAAGAGATTCAAAAACACCGTCTTTCCTTAGAAGAAATTGCCGAAACAGAGGTTGTAGAGGGGCAATCTATTGTCTATTGTCAGCAGCAAAGGGATGAGGTACAGCAAGCGCTACAAACTTCCCGCGAAGCAGCAACAGAAATTGCTTCAGCTTCGGAAGCGTGGGTGCAGCAACAAACGGCATTCAACCGTCAAATTGAAACTCTGCTGCAAACTCTGGAACCGCAACGCACGGAACAAGCACAACTTAGGGAACGCAATAATCAGTTACAGCAACTAATTTCCGAACAAACCCTGTTAATTGAACGCGACGAACCCCAGTTAGCCCAAAAACAAGCTGAGTGCAGTCGAGTTGAAACAGAATTTAACGCCTCTAGTGAACCCATCCAAAATTTAGCCGAAAATCTCTCAGCCATAGAACAAGAATTGCAAATCCAACAGGAAACCCAAAAGCGGTTACTTTTTGAACAACGAGAAAAACAACGCCAGTTGGATAAAATAGAAGCGCAAACGCAAGCACAGCAAGAAGTCCAAGGAACCCAAGCTAGTAAAGTCATTTTACAATCGGGAATGCCTGGACTTTGTGGCTTAGTTGTGCAGTTAGGAAAGGTGGAACCCCGCCATCAGCTAGCTTTGGAAATGGCCGGCGGTGGACGCTTGGGACATATTGTGGTGGAAGATGACAGCATCGCCGCAGCGGGTATTGAATTGCTCAAACAAAAACGTGCAGGGAGGGCGACTTTTTTACCGCTAAATAAAATTCACGCTGCCAAATTTACTCAAGATGCAACGCTGCGTTTTGCCAATGGCTTCGTTAATTATGCTGTTAACTTAGTCGATTGCGATCGCCGTTACAAAGATGTATTTAGCTATGTTTTCGGTAATACGGTAGTATTTGCCAACCTTGAGGCGGCGCGGAAAAATTTAGGGCTATATCGCATCGTCACCTTAGATGGGGAATTGTTAGAAACCAGCGGTGCAATGACTGGTGGTAGTAACACCCAGCGTTCAGCGTTACGTTTTGGCAATGCGGAAGCGGCGGAATCTGATGAAGCGATCGCTTTAAGAAGTCGCTTGCTGGATATTGAGCGGGTTTTAGAGCGTTGTACTGAGGCGATCGCTACTTTGTCAACCCGAACAAAAAAACTGACGCCGGAACTCACAGAAGCACGTCAGGCGCGGCGCGAACAGCAGTTGCAATTGGAACAGTTGCAGAAAGACATTAAGAGTTTGACAGCGCAATTAGAGGGGACGCGATCGCAACTTACACAAAATAGCGGAAAGTTAGCCACTGCTCAATCCCGATTGGAAATTTTAGAGCGGGAATTACCGGGACAAGAAAATCAGTTGCAACAATTGCGACACGCTTTAGCAGAATTGGAAGCATCTCAAACTCCCAGTGAATGGCAGCAAATCCAGGCAACGATTAAAATTCAAGAGCAACAATTGCAACAACGGGAGACGGCATTAAGAGAAGCTGAACAAAGATTAAAAAATTTGGAAAATCAGCAACAACGTTTGCAAGAAAAAATCCAAGAAGCAGAGACACGAATCGCAGAATATGAAACCCAAAAAATCTCATGTAGAGACGCGATTTATCGCGTCTCTACACAAATCACAACGATAGACGACCAAATCACCCAAACCCGTCTATCGTTGAGTCAAATGGAACAGGATTTGGGAGAAGAGAAACAAAAACGCGACGCTACAGAACAGGAAGTGCGATCGTACCTTTTGCGTCAACAACAATTGCAATGGGAAATAGAAAAACTCAGAGAAACCCAAGAGAAGCGGCGGGAGGAATTAGTTGCACTGCAAAGCCAGTTGCGGGATGTGGGAGCAGAATTACCAAATCCATTGCCAGAAGTTCCAGATCAGGTAGATTTGGAAGAATTGCAGAAAGAATTGCGATCGCTTACCAAACGCTTGCAAGCGATGGAACCCGTAAATATGCTGGCGTTGGAAGAGTACGAACGCACCCAAAACCGCCTTCAGGAACTGACGCAAAGGTTGCAAACCTTAGAAGGGGAACGCACCGAATTACTTTTGCGGATTGAAAACTTTACAACATTACGCCAACTTGCCTTTAAAGAAGCTTTCGATGCTGTCAACGAAAACTTTCAATCGATTTTTGCCATCCTTTCAGACGGCGACGGCTTCCTGCAACTGGAAAATCCCGAAGATCCCTTTAGCAGTGGGCTAAATTTAGTCGCCCATCCCAAAGGGAAACCTGTACAGCGCCTAGCTTCCATGTCTGGGGGAGAAAAATCACTCACAGCCTTGAGCTTTATCTTTGCTCTCCAACGCTATCGCCCATCGCCCTTTTACGCCTTTGACGAAGTGGATATGTTCTTGGATGGGGCAAACGTAGAACGATTAGCTAGAATGATTAAGCAACAATCACAACAAGCGCAATTTATAGTTGTGAGTTTACGTCGTCCGATGATAGAATCAGCCGAACGCACAATCGGCGTTACTCAAGCACGAGGAGCTTACACTCAAGTTTTGGGGATTAAGTTACAATCATCCAATACATCCGCTTGAGTTTTTGTTAATAATAGTGTATAGATAAACCGGATTCGAGATCAGGACTCGGTATAGAATGACCTCTGAACAGATAATTAGGCGTTCCGACATATTAAATACCCAGGTGATTACCCGCGACAACGGCAAGCGGCTAGGCATCGTCAGTCAAGTCTGGGTTGATATTGATCAACGAGAGGTTGTGGCTCTTGGTTTGCGAGACAGCCTGATCTCTATTTCGGGCATACCGCGCTACATGTACCTCAACAACATCAACCAGATTGGTGATGTCATCCTGGTTGATAACGAAGATGTAATTGAAGATATCGAAGTTGAATCTCTCAGTAATCTGATTAACTGGGAAGTAATTACAGAAACAGGTGAAGTATTAGGCAAAGTTCGGGGCTTTAAGTTCAACGCCGAAACCGGGAAGCTTAACTCCATAGTCATTGCTTCTTTAGGATTGCCCCAAATTCCCGAACAATTTTTGAGTACTTACGAGTTCTCAGTCGATGAAATTGTCAGCACCGGCCCCAATCGATTGATTGTGTTTGAGGGAGCCGAAGAACGGGTAAACCAGTTGACAACTGGTTTGCTAGAGCGCCTGGGTATTGGCAAAGCGCCGTGGGAGAGGGATGCAGATGAAGAATATGGTTATACTCCACCACGCACAATTGCAGCACCCAATCAACTGCCCAGTGGAGTGCCATTGCAGCCACCCAAGCAGAGAGTTCGTGCCCCTGAACCCGTAGCGCGGGAAGAGGAATGGACAGAAGACTATGTGGAAGAGCAAAGGCCACAGCGTCAGGTAATGAAGGCGCGGCAGTATGAATCTATTCAATACGAAGAAGACGAGGAAGAAGATAACTGGAGTGAGGCAACGGGCAACGACAGGTATCAACAACCGCAACCGCTAAAGTATGAAGCCCAGCCCTACAGCAAGCCATATGTTGACGAATACGATGATTATGACGACGTAGAGGGCGATGCTTGGGAAGATGCGCCGAAGCCCGTGAATATTCCTAAGAAAGTCAAAGAGAGACTGCCAGAATACGAAGAAGAAGAAGGATATTAGGCTAGCCCCACCCCTAACCCTCTCCTCGCAAGCGAGGAGGGGGCTTTTTTTTATGAACAAAAGTAAAACAAAACGCACCGTCTAAACTCCATCATAGGGATTATGACAGGTTAAGGGAGCTTGTAGTAAGCACTTTAGTGGAATGGCACTCAATCCCAGCAATCAAGTCTAGAGCAAGTCAATTAATTTTGGATGATAGAATTCTCGCGTTTACAGCTATTTTCAGGTAAATAGACCACGCGGTAGGGGCGCAAGGTCTTGCGCCCCTACGACAGATGTGGTTCAAATACATAAAAACTGCTGTAAATTCGGGGGCAACTCTTAGAGACGCTAGGCGAACAAACATGGATTAAATAATGGAACGCAAGTCGTAGAAAAGCGACAGGACTATTTTGTTAGTGCTGCATCATCCCAGGAAAGATTGCAGTTGGAGAGAGTACCCTCTAGGGTACTGTTAACCTCCAAGTAGTCATACTACGATGTAAACAAGTAATCAAGCGGTTAATTTATAGATTTAAGTAAGTAGAAAAGTACAAAAAAGATAGCTATGTAAAGAAAACTAACGGGCTAAAATCCTTTTCGCTTCTGCCCTTCTTTTAATGGAGACGCTGGCGCGTAGCAAGATCCCCGTAGGGGTACGGGTGACTGGTCATTCCGACGCTCGATTACTCACTACCGCTGCGCTAACAACAGTTGCTCATAGAAGAAACACTTAAGACTGCACTGCTTTACCTTTTGATAAATATCTAGTATAAGTCGGCAAAAATCCAGCTACCATCTCAATTAACCAAGTAAGGGGCAAAATCCCTTGTTAAAGGTATGCAAACTTTCACCAACTTGTACTAGTAGTCTGCCAATCAAATTTCGCTTAGTATAGCAGACTTGAAGTACTTCCTAAATAAGCCTTTTGGCTTCAATTACCTAGTAAAGTTATCTTGGTATATCGGCCTAAAATACCTAGCTTATCCGTTATTTTAACTAGGATGAGTAGAGGTTATTTTTCACTGCCTATACCTGTAGTTTCTACCATAGCTAACAATATTATTTTTAGAGATTAATCATGGTTTCAATCGATGAATCACCCCTGCCTAATATTTTGGGATTTTTATCATTAGCTAGTTATATAGCCACATTAATTCCCACAATTATAAAAATTATTTTTCCGCAAACTAAAGAGACTGGAATTCCCCAATGGCTGCTAAAACGCCGCCGGAGCATCGGTATTATTGCTTTCTTTTTCGCTTTAGGTCATGGTTTCCTAATGGTTCAAAAGAGAAACTTTGATTTTTTGGACATCAAGACATTTTGGATATATATCCAGGGTATAAGCACTTTCATAATTTTTACACTTCTATCTATAACTTCTAATAATTGGAGTGTAAAAAAACTGAAAAAGAACTGGAAGCAATTACATAAACTCACTTATGTAGCTATGGTTCTTTTGATTTGGCATATCTGGGATAAGATGTCAGGTCATTGGACGTATTTAACACCGATTAGCCTTGCTGCTACTACCATAATCACAGTTTTATTTCTCATCCGACTTTGGATTGAACACCAGGGTAAGCAACAAAAAAATGCAAATAAAGTAGATTTAGCAGAAAAAAGCATTAGTACAACATGGCAAAAGTAACTAATTAGTTAAAAAAAGCTAAAACAAGCTTTCTTTTCTTCTGGCTTCTGTTTTCTTGTACTATTTGTTGCTCAAATTGTGTAAATGGAGGTCGCTCTGTAGTGTCAAACTCAATTGTTAAAAAAATTACAGTAGTACTGGCAATTACATTTACAGCAACCTTGGTTGGGTTTAGCTCTTATCGTTTACTATTAGCGTTCCAGATGGTCACACCTGGCGTTATCTCCTTGCCAATCATTCAACCTTATCAAACCCTCAAAGGACATTCAGCGTGGATTTATGCGATCGCTATCAGTCCAGATGGTAATACTTTAGCTAGTGGTAGCTATAATGGCACGATCAAGATTTGGAATCTGCACACTGGCAAATTACTCCACACTTTTAAAGGTCATGCTGATGCAGTTGTATCCTTGGCAATTAGCAATGATCACCGTATACTCGCTAGTGGCAGCTGGGATAATCGAATTAAACTGTGGAATCTGGAAACAGGAACTCTCATCCGTACCCTTGATGGGCATAAAGACGATGTAGAAGCAATTGCGATCAGTGCCAATGGAAAATTGCTGGCTAGTAGCAGTGCTGACAATACCATTAAGCTCTGGAATCTGGACACAGGCAAAGAACTCTTTACGCTCCCGGATGTAGGCTGGGTTAAATCTGTTACTTTTAGCCCCGATAGCCAGAAGTTAGCCAGTGGCAGTAGAGATAACTCCATCAGAATTTGGCAGCTAAGTACTGGCAGTCCGACACTCATACAGACTTTCACAGGGCATTCCCAAGAAGTATGTTCTGTTGCCTTTAGTCCTGATGGGCAAACCCTTGCCAGTGGCAGTAGGGATAAAACCATCAAACTGTGGCGTCTGGGCGATGGCAAATTGTTGCATACTCTAGCGGGGCATTCCCAAGCCGTATGGTCTGTTGCCTTTAGTCCTAATGGACAGACCTTAGCCAGTAGTAGTTATGACACAACAATCAAGCTCTGGCATCTAGCTACTGGCAAACTCCTTGCTAACTTTGCAGGACATACTAAGTCTGTATGGTCTGTTGCCTTTAGTCCTAATGGGCAAACCCTAGTAAGTGGCAGTGCTGACGAAACCATCAAACTTTGGTCTATACCCCGCGATACCACTGCTCATAAGTAGTCAGCTTTTCTTCGCATCGACTTAGGCTTACTGGGTAAGCGGGTTTTGACGACCGCAGCGAGAGTTAGGCTTTGGGTTTAAAGTTTACTCTGTCCGCAGAATCTCAGTCCCTTCAGAACTGAGAGTGTCAATTTTTGGAACTAATTACTTAACTATTCAGAAACTCCCCAAAAGCTGATAGCGTCAAACAAAGGAAAGACATCGTTGTGGACCTTCGAGCTTGAAAACGCGTTCTAATTACTGGCAACTTCTGCCTTATATTCGACTCCAGTGGCAAACCATCACCAAGGGATTTGTTGGTATCTTGGGATACGTACTGGCGACATTAGTGTTGATCAATCTCGCCGGTAAATTGGCAATTCCCTTTGCACAAGGTAATGTAGTAGCGATCGCTCAAATAACTGGCAGCTGTGCCTTAGTCTTTCTTGTCAGAGGCTTGTTTCAGTCTATACAAGATATGTACATGGCGAAAGCTGCTTTAAGAGTTGCTTTTCATCTCCGCCAGCAAGTCTATGCCCATCTTCAAAAGCTAAATCTCAGCTATTTTGAAACAGCAAAAGCAGGTGATTTATCTTACCGCCTCACGGAAGATGTTGACAGAGTTGGCGAAGTGGTAAATAAAGTATTTCACGACTTTATCCCCTGTATTTTGCAGTTGCTAGCAATTCCAATTTACATGGTTTACCTGAATTGGCAACTGACACTAGCAACGGTGTTAATTGCACCGCTGATGGGTATTTTAGTCGGCTGGTTTGGTGAACGGTTACGCAAGTATTCTTTAAAAAGTCAAAATCGCGTATCAGGTTTGTCAGCCATCCTCGCGGAAGTTTTCAACGGTATTCGTTTGGTACAGGCTTTTGCTGCCGAAAATTACGAAATCGCCCGGTTTGGCCATGAAGCAGAACGCAGTCTCAAAGCCAAATATTCAGCCGAACGCCTGAAAGCGATTCAGATTCCGATCATCGGATTTCTAGAAGCCTTAAGTGCGTTATCGTTACTGATTGTGGGAGCGTGGCAAATTTCCCAAGGTAACTTGACAGTGGCGAGTTTTTTCAGTTATCTGGCGGCGGCGGCGCTGTTAATTGATCCCATTGGTCACACTACTAACAACTACAACGAATTTAAGCAAGGTGAAGCATCTGTTGACCGCGTTTTTGAATTGATGGCGATTCAGCCGATGGTGATCGAAAAGATCAATGCGATCGCTCTACCCCCACTCAAAGGCAAAGTAGAATATCGTCGTATTTCTTTTGCCTATAAGCCAGGTGAACCTGTATTAAAAGATATCAGTTTATTGGTATCGCCAGGGGAAGCGATCGCTCTTGTAGGTGCTTCTGGTGCTGGTAAAACCACATTTGTCAACCTCCTCCCCCGTTTTTACGACCCTGAAGCGGGGCAAATATTGATTGACAGTGTTGATATTCGGGATGTCAAGCTGCATAGTCTGCGGCGACAAATTGGGATTGTTCCTCAAGAAACCATCATGTTTTCCGGAACAATTGCCCAAAATATCGCTTTTGGACAAGATGTTTTTGAAATGAAAGCAGTTATAGAGGCGGCGAAAATTGCTAATGCCCATCAGTTTATTAGTCAACTGCCAGGGGGTTATCAGACTTGGGTGGGTGAACGTGGGGTAAACTTATCTGGTGGACAAAGACAAAGAATTGCGATCGCTCGTGCTGTTCTGCTCAATCCCCAAATTTTGATTCTTGATGAGGCGACATCAGCATTAGATTCTGAGTCAGAAGCACTGGTACAGGAAGCACTGGAAAGATTGATGCAAAACCGCACAGTATTTATTATTGCTCACCGTTTATCGACAGTTAAGAGGTGCGATCGCATTTTAGTTCTTGAACAGGGACAAATTGTCGAATCAGGAACCCATGAAGAATTATTAGCTCTAGAGCGTCGCTATGCGCGGTCTTATGCCCAGCAGTTTAGTTAGAGGCAGAGGAGGCAGGGGAGGCAGGGGGAGAAACAAATTCTTTGTTTTGTACCCCAGTTCCCTTGCTTCTTTTATGTCTATTTCCTAGACTGAATTGTCTTGATTAACTCATAAAAAGGTTGCCAATTATCTTCTTGAGCAATTGCTTCCCAAATAGATTCAATCACAGGTCTTAATAATGCCGTTTGCGGATTATGAACTGTTAAAGTTTGGGCAATTACATCGATGCTATCGTACTCCAAATCATTCAAAATTTGATGATACAGTATGCACCAATCATCAAAAATTCCTGACGCACCCGGTACTGGTACAATATCTGAACTGTTCATCACAAAACCTGGTTCATCTCGCCATTTAGATGAAAAAGTACGAGCCATCTCATAAAAGAATTGGTGATAACCAACTTGGCTCTCTTTCAAGAATTCAATCGTTAGATTCAAGAGTTCCTCAGCTTCTGGATGTTGCAAATCCTCAAAACCCAACTTTTTCAACATCAAAGAACTGTATTCAGCTTCATAATATTCACCAAACCTAACTAATCCAGCTTCCATTTCACCTTTATCAATAATCGCCTTTAAAGGTTCTTGGAGCATTTGTAGATTCAGCTGGCAAATACTTGGTTGATTCCCGTAACAGTAGCGTCCAGAATAGTCAAAATATGCAGCTATAAAGTAGGGATTATAACTAGGGATAAACGCGTAAGGGCCATAATCAAAACTCTCTCCGGTAATTGACATATTGTCAGTATTCAGGACTGCATGACAAAAGCCAGCAGCCATCCACTGCGCTGCTAATTCTGCAACTCGTTTCACTAATTCGGCGTAAAACAAGGCATATTTATCTTGTTCAGCACTTAAGTGTGGATAATACTGCTCAATTACGTGGTCTAACAGCTTTTTAGTTAAATCTGGACGCTGGAAATAGTGCAGTCGCTCAAAAGTGCCAAACCGAATATGAGAACTGCTCATTCTGACCATCACAGATGAACGGGTAGGCGAAGGTTCATCGCCTCGCCAGAGTGGTAAACCTGTTTCAATCATGCTCAGACAGCGCGAGGTACGTACACCCAAGTAATGCAGTGCTTCCGCAGCCAGAACTTCCCGCACTCCACCTTTGAGCGTGAGCATACCGTCGCCACCACGGGAGTAGGGCGTTCTCCCAGAACCTTTCGTGCCAAAATCGTACAATTCCCCATCATTGGCGCGTACTTGCCCGTAGAGAAAGCCTCTACCATCACCCAACTGTCCGTTATATTCACCAAATTGATAGCCGTGATAACGCAGTGCTAACAAGGGTTTGCGCCCCTGAAATTTACCAAAGGCTGTGATAAAATCTTCGTCTTTGACTAGTTGGGGGTCTAAACCTAAACGGGGCAGTAGTGCATCGTTACGCCAACGCAGGAGGTGTTGTGGAAATTCCGCTGCTGCAACCTCATCATAGTAGTCATCGCCTAGAGATTCCAAGGCGCTTTCGTAGTTGAGGGTGAGAAAAGGATTGCTAGAATTCTTGTAGTTTGGAGTTTCAGCCAGAGTCATTACGAGCAAAGCTTAATTCATTCTTCCCTTAATACTACCTCTGGCTTCAAACATCAGCATAGACGCAAAAAGCGACCCATATCTAAAATATGGCAGCGCCACCATCAAAATCTGGAGCGCATAATGGATAAAGTTTTACAATTAAAGAAAAAGTTGACTCAATTAGCTATTTTAGACGCAACATTTGAGGTTTTTGGCTCACAATCACACCAATATCAATTTAAACCTCGCTTGACTAATAAAGATATTCAAGTGTTTGAATCCAGATACAATATTATGCTACCAAGTGAATATCGAAACTTTCTCTTAAAAGTTGGTAATGGTGGTGCAGGGCCAGGATACGGCTTATCTGGACTGTCGGGAATTGAATATGAAGATGTCATCCCAGAAAAACTATACCACGAAAACTACGAAATTCTCTCTAAACCATTTCCTTTTACAGAAGCATGGAATGATTTGGATATGATTGTCAAGAATAATACAAGTTTTATTACCAACAATGATGCCTACTTCGATGAGAAGTTCATCCAGGGCACTCTTCCCATTACAAATTATGGTTGTGGAATTTATGGGATGTTAGTCATTACCGGGGAGCAGTCAGGAAAAATCTGGATAGATGACCGGACTAATGATAATGGAATATATGCTGCTTCTTTGAGTTTTTGTCATGCTTTCCATAACGTTGACCCTGATGATTTTCATCCAAATAGCGATGAAGATAAGCCTTTGAGTTTTTCTGATTGGTATGAAGACTGGCTCAACCGAAGTTTGGATCAAATGCGCCAGTCTTCCGAAACTTAATCTTAATTAAATAAAACTGATTTTTTACTTTTTAATTGGTTGTGATGTTGATGGAGTAACTCCTACTGAGTTTGATGTTGGTTGTGATGCCTGTGAAGATAGAATTTGTTTCACTTGCTGGTTATAGGTTTGCAAAATTGATTGAACCTTTTTTTGTTGGTCTTGATTCAAATCTAAAGATGTTAACACTGTTCTGACTCTCTGACGGGATTGCAGTGCTGTCTTAAATTTAGCAGCTTGGGACGGGTTTAATTCAGCCTCAATATCTTTATCTCTTTGCTGGCGAGCCACTTGGATTTGTTGGCGCTGTTGGGTTGTGAGTTTGATTCGCTGGTGTGATGCAGGACTAGTCTGAGTTTTTAAGGCTGGTGTAGTGACGGAACTTGGAGGTGGTGCTGCCAAGACAACTGCATGTAAGATTGTAGCAAAGGCGAAGATAGTAGAAAAGACAGATAAGCGCTTTATAGAATTAATGGACATTTTGAAAAACTCCTCAATCATTTAATAAAATTGAACACATCGGCTAAAACGAACCTTGGTAATTGAGCCGGAGAGTGAACAAACATTACTATTGCATTTGCTTGTGGAGTTGTTATGTATTTATTATGGATTTACGATGAATTTATAAATATTGCCAACTGATGTCTCGAATTTGTTAATTAGCTGTGTATAAATAAACATAATACCCAGCTCCCCAATTTATCTGAGAAGTTGGGGATCTATTTCCTAGTGTTTTCTCTTTCAGTAAGTTGAGCTAATTAAAACAGACTAAATAACCAAAATTCTCAGGATGTCGGTTAGTAAAATTCAATCGCCAAGGAAGAAAACTGCCCTAACTCACTAGAAACTTTAATTTATTTACACCTAGCTACTTATTTTCTTAGAAAAATAGCTGGTTAAAATTTAGGTGTTTGCCAGTTAGGATTTGTCAGACTTGTGAGAATATGATCTTCCCATTGCCCATTAATTAACAAATAGTCTCTAGCATATCCTTCAATGACAAAGCCTAGTCTTTTAAGTACATTGCCACTGCGCCGATTGTGAGGCATATAATTAGCCATGACTCGGTGAAAATTTAACTCTTCAAATAGATATTGAGTTGCGGCTTTTAGTCCTTCTGTCATGTATCCTTTACCTTGTTTACTTTCAGCAAGGCTATATCCCACATAGCAAAAATGAGCGGCTCCTCGGACAAAATTACTAAAATTGATAGTTCCAATAATTACAGTGGGATTTTTTTTGGTAAAAATAAATAGCTTTAACGATTGACCATTAATAAATTCCAGAAAACTATTCTCTATCTGATATTGCCAATATTCTTCAGTGAAAAAACCATCAGCCCAAAGAGGGTAAAATGGAGTCAGATAAGTTTTATTATGAATAAAGTATTTGAGAATTAGGGGTATATCTTCATGGATCGCCGCTCGTAAGAACAGGCGATCGCTTGTAATTAATGGCAGTTCTGATATCATAAACTACTTAATCGACGGGATCTCTTTCCAGAACATTCACTAGATTTTGTAAATTCTCTCATACCTACGGTTTAGCAACAGTGAGATTAGCTGTATTATGTACCAATTTGGATGATCAGTGGTGTAGGCATAGGTATTTAACCAAAAACGCCATCCTTTTGCTTTACTTGCAGGTGAGTATTTTTGCTGGTAATCTGTCATTCAACCAAAATCTTGATAAGCTGATGTCTAATATCTAGAGCGGAAGGATTGAGAGCTAATGGGTAATAAAGCGCAGTGCATGGCATAACTTCAAGAAAATCGCTTTGCCCAAACGCTCTATCGCAGGAGATTCTACCAAAAGACAGCTCAAGATTTAACCCAGTCTACAAGAAGGATAGTGATGTGGTGGGAATACGCTACGATTGGCAGGAATTAGAGATTCGGGCGATATACAACACGCCATTGCTAGAGCTTATTTATCAAGCTGCTAGCGTGCATCGCCAATATCATGACGCAACAAAAATACAAGTTTGTAAACTCATATCGATTAAAACCGGAGGTTGTCCAGAAGATTGTAGCTACTGTGCCCAATCTTCCCGCTATAAAACAGAGGTAAAGGCGCAAGCACTCCTAGAAAAAGAAACGGTAGTTAGCATTGCTCAAAAAGCTAAAGAAACTGGTGTTAGTCGCATCTGCATGGGTGCTGCTTGGCGCGAAGTGCGGGATAACTCACAATTTGAGGAAGTCCTGGAAATGGTCAAGGATGTAACCGCAATGGGTTTAGAAGTGTGCTGCACGCTAGGTATGTTGACAGCAAATCAGGCTAGGAAATTGGAAGAAGCCGGACTTTACGCCTACAACCATAATTTAGATACCTCGCAGGAATATTACAGCACAATTATTACCACGAGAACTTATAGCGATCGCTTGAACACAATTGAGAATGTCCGTCAGACAAATGTTACTGTCTGTTCCGGCGGTATCCTGGGTTTGGGTGAAACTGTTGATGACCGGGTTGGGATGTTACAAACTTTGGCAAACTTACATCCGCATCCAGAGTCAGTGCCAATTAATATTCTTTCACAAGTACCAGGCACACCCTTAGAAAATCAGCCTGATGTCCCCATTTGGGATATTGTGCGAATGATTGCCACAGCCAGGATTTTAATGCCAGCTTCCGATGTGCGTCTTAGTGCCGGTAGGGCTAGACTTTCTCAAGTTGAACAAGCTTTCTGCTTTATGGCGGGAGCCAATTCTATCTTTTCCAGCGACGATAACAAGATGTTAACGGTGACAACTCCTTGTCCAGATTACGATACTGACCGAGAAATGCTGAATTTACTTGGTTTGGGAATGCGTCCGCCTTCCCAAAGACAGGAGAAGGTAGCAAGTCCGGCTGTTGTGGGATAAATATTTTTTTGTGGGATGGGCATCTCGCCCATCCTTATTAAACTGAGGGCAGGCAAGACTTCGGCGTGAGCGCTCAGTCGAACGCTGCCCGCCCCACAAGAGTCTTAGTTAAATTATTTTGGCAGTCCGCAGACCGAAGAACAGAGCAAGAGCCAAACCAAAGAACAAAGCTAAAAAGCCGATGTAAGCTGCAATTGCAAACATTTATTTTTCTCCACAATACTTCCTAAATCTATTGAATCATTAGTTGTTGGGGATTGGGCATTGGGCAATTCAATTTTGGATAATGGAATTGATGATTTTAGATTAAATTTCAATTCTTTAATCCAAAATCGTTCGACTGAGCGTAGCCGAAGTCTAAAATCTAAAATTCTTACTCCCCACTCCCCACTCCCAGATTGCGATAGAATACAGCCCACTGGCGCTTGTTTGGGGTTGGGCAATGACTTCTGTAATTAATGTGAATTTACCAGAGCAGTCTTATGAGATTGCGATCGCACCTTCGAGTTTAGATCAACTGGGTCAACAGATGGCTAGTCTCAAGCTAGGCAAGAAGGTATTACTAGTTTCTAATCCGACAATTTTTAAGCATTTTGGGGAAAGAGCTAACGCATCCCTGACATCTGCTGGATTTGAAGTTGCTAGCTGCACCCTACCACCTGGTGAACGCTACAAAACCCTTAATTCCATCCAAAAACTTTACGATATCGCCTTGGAAAACCGTCTAGAACGTTCTTCTACTATGGTAGCTTTAGGCGGAGGTGTAATTGGTGATATGACTGGCTTTGCCGCCGCAACTTGGCTGCGCGGCATTAATGTTGTCCAAGTGCCTACCACTCTTTTAGCAATGGTGGATTCGGCAATTGGTGGCAAAACTGGGGTGAATCATCCCCACGGTAAAAACTTGATTGGGGCATTCCATCAACCGCGTCTAGTATTAATTGACCCAGATGTATTGAAAACTCTTCCTATGCGCGAGTTTCGGGCTGGGATGGCAGAAGTTATTAAGTATGGTGTGATTTGGGATGCCGAATTATTTGCTCAGTTGGAAGCAAGTAAACGCCTTGACCAACTCCGCTATGTAAAACCTGAATTAATAAACGCTATATTAATGCACTCTTGTCAAGCTAAAGCTGATGTTGTTGGCAAAGATGAAAAAGAAGGCGGATTACGGGCGATTCTCAACTATGGACATACCATCGGTCATGCAGTGGAAAGTTTGACTGGTTATCGTTTAGTGAATCACGGTGAAGCGGTAGCCATTGGCATGGTAGCAGCCGGTCAAATTGCTGTGGATTTGGGACTGTGGCAAAAAAAAGATACGGAACGTCAAAATGCTTTAATTCAAAAAACTGGTTTACCAACTCAGTTACCATCTGGGGTGGATATTGAAGAAATTATTCAGGCGTTGCAGTTAGATAAAAAAGTCAAAGCAGGGAAAGTACGGTTTGTTTTACCAACGGAGATTGGTGTAGTGACAGTTACCGATGAGGTGCCATCGGATATCATTCGGCAAGTGTTGCGGGGAATGTGAACAAGTTGAAGAAGAATTTAGGAGTCAGACTGCGGTCTAAATGATAAGTCTTTAGCCGGACTTGATATTACTCAAGGCAAGGTTTCTCTGCTGAGGCATCCGCTGCTTGCCGCGCTTCTTCATTCGCTTTTGCTCCACCTTTCACCCTCTTCGTTACACAGATTTTCTCTGGTGTGAGCTTCGCTACCGCCAGATAAGACGTTCTTTCATTTGGTGAATTGGGATTCTCATTGGCATACACCCGCACGATCAAGGCGATAGGCAGCACCTTTCCTTCCCTCCTCTCTACTCGCCATTCTGCTTTCTTCTCCAAAGTAGAGAAAGCTGTGGTGATGACCTGCGAATATTTGAGCGAATGCTGCTGCCCATCTGGTGTCAGCACGGTCACGGACTCTCGAGCATCTCCATCTTGAACTAGCAGGCTATAACCCGCCACTCCTGCACATTTCCGCACGGAAAAGCTGGTCTCCTGATCAACTTGGATGGTTTTGCAACGATTAGATGAAAGATCGGTATAAATGCTGTCAATGGAAGTTGCAAAAGCGAGATTAGGAAAGGCACAACTCAAGGTGCAAATAGCGATAAAATTTCTCACAAACATATTAAAACTCTCCTTTCACATAACTTAAAGGCGGATAACGGCATAATTCAGCCGTCGCTAATCATCTCGCTCGCTATTGGCAGCAATCACTGTTTTCGGACTTTGCCAAGCCGAAAATCCGGCTGCGATCGCGCCCATCAGCATTACCCTCAGCGCAATTGCCCCCAACTGAATTTGCCGATTCGCTTTGTGGTTCGCCTCTGACAACACCTGTGGCTGCTCTTTTGCTTGCGTCAATATTTGTCGTTATTTCATTTTGTCTCTATTAGAACAGAAGATTTGCCATAACTTTTCTAGAACCCTTTTGTTTAATAATTTTCCTGGTTCAAGATTTGCTCAAGTAAAAGTATCATAAAATGCAAAATATCCTAATGTAGGCGTAGCCCGCCGTAGGTATCGCTCTTGGTAGAAAACTTTTTGGTTTACTGAGTTTAGCTGTATACGGCTACAACATTAATTTGTGGCATTCCGGATTTGGCGAAAACATTTTTGTTATCCTTACCGTGGCAAGCAAGTATGCGGGAATTTCCTCTTTCCACCGCACCAGGGCATGTCACGAGATTTTGCATTGCTTCTGAAGTTTATTAATTAGGTTTGCTTATCATAAAATTATTTAGAAAAATCTAGAAAAATATATTTAAAAATACAGTGAATTAGACAAAAGTCTGTTTTCCAGAGCGTTCGCAAAAGTTTTCCGTCTACTAAATATAGTTATCTCCCAATTTTCCAGTTACTATATCGGAACTTCAGCTTTACAACTCGAAACTTCAAGCTTAGAACTCAGAACTTCAGCATCATTACTCGAAACTTCAAGCTCAGAACTCAGAACTTCAGCATCATTACTCGAAACTTCAAGCTCAGAACTCCAAACTTCAAGCTCTTTAGCACAATTGCCGAGATAAACTCTACTTTGAACTATTTACAGTAACTTTTATTTATTTAGACCACACGATGAAGGCACTTTTCTTTGCCTCTCTTACTCTCAACGTCCACCGAAATTTCGAGTGGTGGCTTTTGCTACTCAAACTTCTATCTGCGTGAAATTTTCAAATCTTTTATCAGCAACACCCTATTTTTCAACCTGCGGTTCTTTCTGCGGTTGCTGCTGGTTATTTGTTGGTTGCAGTTTTTGAAATAAAGCTGGTGGTGTTGCCTTGCGAAATGCACCGCAGTAGTGCATAGTCATAACTGCTTTGAAAGCCCAATGGTCTGCTGGCACATCACTAAAGGGATTTGGTAAAGTTTCTGCTTGATTTTGGACACAAGCATTCAAAACTTGATTCGATTTTCCTGGAGTGTCGGTAGTAGGTTCTTGAGATTTAGCAGGAGTAACAAAGCTAGTAGTAGCTAGCACTACGACTGTTGCCAGAAGTTTACAGTTCATAATTTGAGTTTTCTAGGGATGAAAGTCTACCCTATCTTAGTTCCCAGGCTGCTGCCCAGGAACTAGAATAACCTTGCTGAAATTAAGCGTTAGAAAACATTGTAAGCATTACTAATAGAACAACTAATGCACTAATCCAAAGGCCTAACGATCCCCAACTAACTGAATCTTTTTGTACTTTTTGCCAGAAATTGGCGACTAAATTATTCCGAATTGCCATTTTATAACCTCCAATTTGTATGAAATTTGTACTGACTCAATGCATTAAGCCTGCATTGAGTAAAAAAAAGTTCATCTTTGGGGTATCAGCCTTGATTTGCTGATTCCCAGAGATTAACCAACAGAGATTTAAATTAATCCATGCAGCGATGTCTCCGACGGGCTACGCCTACGCCAATGCATATGTTTCAACGCATTACTGATCTAAAAAACAAACAAAAATTTACAAAAAGATATTTGTTGATGCTTAATTTGATTTTCCCATACGTAAGTGTTTACACTCCAAAATTTAGTAATTTTGAGAGAATTCTTAATGTTGTGTTAACCACGGATAAAAGTTAGTGTTTTTCAAATCACAAACTACGTAAATAGTGAGTTTGTTTCACTTTCACTTGCGATTTCTCTAGACTTGAAAATAGACACAATTAACAGTGAAATTGGTAGGTAAATAATAGTGCAACAAATAAGACATAATGAACCGCAATATATCTGTATTATTCCAGTTGAGAGAATTACAGCTAACCAAGACGAAGAAATCATTGCCTTGGGTGTATCTGCCGACGAGGCAAAAAAACAAGGCGAGAAATTATTAGCATCTACCTATGGTTGTAATCAATCGCAAGTTTTGGAATTGATGCAGCAAGCACGAATTGAACCAATAGCTCAGTGGTGTGCCCCTCAAGAGCGCTAAAACTAGTTATGACGGTCTTGGCAACAGCAAGTATTAGCAACCAAAATGGTATGCAAATATTTTGCCAACATACATAAAGGAGAATCAATCTATGACTGACGCCAAGCAAACTTCCCCGCGCCGCCGTCGCTCTTGGGCAGAGCCATATAAAATCAAGGTGGTTGAGCCATTAAAAATCACCACTCGTGCTGAACGCGAACTGGCGATCGCCCAAGCCGGTTACAATACTTTTCTGTTACGTTCTGAAGATGTTTACATTGATTTGCTGACTGATAGCGGCACCTCAGCCATGAGTGATTACCAGTGGGCAGGGATGATGCTGGGTGATGAAGCTTACGCCGGCAGCAAAAATTTCTACAATTTAGAAGGAAGCATCCAGAAGTATTACGGCTATCGCCATATTGTGCCTACTCACCAAGGGCGTGGTGCAGAAAACATCCTTTCTCAAATACTAATTAAACCAGGTGACTACATACCTGGCAATATGTATTTCACTACAACCAGGCTGCATCAGGAGTTAGCAGGCGGTAACTTTGTAGATGTGATTATTGATGAAGCCCACGATGCCCAATCACTGCATCCATTTAAGGGCAATGTAGACTTGCAAAAGCTCACAGACCTAATCGAGCGAGTCGGGGCAGAACGTATTCCCTATATCAGCGTCGCCGGAACTGTGAATATGGCTGGCGGACAGCCGATTTCAATGGCTAACATGCGGGCGGTATATCAGTTAGCCCAAACCTACGGTATCCGCATTATTCTTGATGCCACCCGCGCTGTGGAAAACGCTTACTTTATTCAGCAGAGAGAAGAGGATTATTCCAACCAGGCGATCGCAACTATCTTACATGAATTTTGCTCCTATACCGACGGTTGCACCATGAGTGGCAAAAAGGATGCACTAGTTAACATTGGTGGTTGGCTGGCTCTGAATGACTATAACATTTACGAAGAAGCACGTAACCTGATAGTAATCTATGAAGGTCTACATACTTACGGTGGCATGGCTGGGCGGGATATGGAAGCTATGGCACGGGGTATAGAAGAGTCAGTTCAAGATGATCATATTCGTGCCCGTGTCGGGCAAGTTGAGTATCTCGGACAAAAGCTTTTAGATTGGAATATTCCAATTGTTGTGCCCATTGGTGGTCATGCCATTTATTTAGATGCCAAACGCTTTTTACCACAAATTCCCCAAGACCAATTTCCGGCACAACGTCTAGCAGCAGAACTATATCTAGAAGCAGGTATTCGGGCAATGGAACGGGGGATCGTTTCAGCAGGACGCAGCAAAGAAACAGGCGATAATTATTATCCAGAGTTAGAACTAGTACGTTTGACTATTCCACGCCGCGTTTACACCCAAGCTCACATGGATCTTACTGCTGAGGCAGTTGAAGAAGTTTATTATAATCGCGATCGCCTACGCGGACTCAAAATGATTTACGAGCCAAAGTATCTCCGCTTCTTTCAAGCAAGATTTGAATTGCAGTAAAGGGGGCATTGAGCATTGGGTATTGGGCATGGGGAATAGAAAACGAGTCTTTGATACTCGCTGACGAGTCTTTACAGCTATTTTCAGGTAAATAGACCACACGGTAGGGGCGCAAGGCCTTGCGCCTCTAGGTAGTACTCAAGATGTAATGATGAAGTAGAATTTATTGGTAATGATTTTCTTTCATGCCTGCCTGCCCAATTTGTGCATCTTCTCAAACGGTCAAGAATGGTCGCATCCACAACGGTAAACAATGGTTCAAATGTCGTGAGTGCGGACGACAGAACGTTCGAGCAACCAAGGAAAAAAGTCACGTTGTCACTGTCTGGTTTAACCGCCACTCAATTTTTCCTCCCTACAATTTGCGCCACTGTTGGGCGATCTGGACTTTGTAGTTTGATTTAGACATTTCTTTGGCAGCCCAACAAATGGGACATTCGGCGAAAGTTAACTCAGAACTTTACCATTACTGAATTAGCCAGCAGCATCACCAAAGAGCTTTTGAATTGATGGCGAATAAGAGCGTTCGCCCCCAGGTTCCCCGGATCTTAGGTCATCAAAAAGCGGTAAAATCTTCTGACTAAAACTTGCATAGTCAATCGAGATGAATTTTAGTCCAAATCCTTTGATATTGCGCTGTAAAATATGCCAGGAACCGGACTTGAACCGGTGACACGAGGATTTTCAGTCCTCTGCTCTACCAACTGAGCTATCCCGGCTGGGGCTTTTATGAGCCACGATTAATGACTGTAGCAAACATCCAAGAAAATAGCAAGTCTTTGCAGAAAAATATTTATGCAGCTTTCAATCTCAACTTGAACCAGATCAAAACGGCTACAAATAGCAGAAACGGGCCAGAAGCAAGGTTGAAAATACCTGATCCAATGATGCTAGCAATGCTGCTGATGGAACCAACTATCACCGACATGACTAGAAAGCAGCTAAAGTAGTGACTCATCAGTTTGGCAGTAGAGGCGGTTGGCAGTAGAGGCGGGAATAACCAAAAAAACGTTCACCAGTAAAACGCCGACAGCTTTAATCACTACAGCAACGGCGAGTGAAAGCAAGACCACAAACACGTAGCGGTACAATTGGACGCGAATACCTTGAACTTGCACTACGTCGGGGTTAAGGATCAACACTGCGATCGCCCGCTACATAAAGGGAAATTATAACAACTTTACTAAGTCATTACTATTGGCGATCGCTAGCCAATTTACCTGATAATCATTGAAGAAATTCATATTTATGGGCATTAATGTTGGTGCTGGTAGCGACTGAAACTTGGGCTGTAGGTTGCTAACAGGTTTTGCAATCAAAGGGCAATTTCCGGCTGACTAGTACAAACAATGTTTTGGTTAAGGCAAAGCACGCGATCGCAATGGCGATTTACCATATAAATATGATGAGAAACTTGCAATACGTCCAACCCTCCTCCCGCTTTAATTCATTTAGCAAAGCCTAAAAATCTGCTGAACCTTGCACATCAACACCAGCAAAGCATTCATCTAGTACCAACAGTTTCCGAGGCATTACCAAACAATAAGCCAATAAAACCCGCTTAAGTTCACCATTGCTAAGAGTATCAATAGGTTGATGCTGTAAATAATAAGCATCGGTTCGCCGTAAAGCTTCTACTTCTGTTCTACCAGTTTCCAGAGAATCCAGAGAACGCAAAGTTAACTTTAAGTCTTTTGAGAGGTTGGTTAAATTTGTTATCTACTCCTGGTTCACGAAATAAAGCTTTAACTTTGTACTTTTTCACAGCATTGACTGCATTTTGCACATCCGTTGGTGAAAGTTGATCTTGGGGAATTTGCACCACAGCAACTTGCTTGAGGTTATAGGGTTTAGCTAAATATCGAAACGCATCATTAAAGGTAATAGCGAATTGCCTTTTTCTAAATTTTATTATATAATGATTCTCATTCTTAAAAAAGTCAGAGAATATCATTCTGGGTTTCCTGTGCAATGAATAACAACAAAACTTTTTCAGACGGTACAGCCCTCTGCAATTTAGTTTTCCCTAGAGAATTAGGATTTCTTGACTTTTTTTCTTAAAAAGTTTGCTTACTTCTGATAAGATTGCTGACAAATATTCTCAGAAAATACACGTTTAAAAAAATGTGGTTTGGGTTTGGGTGTGAATTGGAGATCAATGTGAGGAGAAAAATGCAAAAATTCTGTAAATATCTGCTAGTTAGTCCAGCAATCTGCGGTGTAATGCTATTTATGAATACTGCTACATTTGCAGGTGAAACATCTGGCACGTCTGAAATCAATCAAGCGCAAGTTTTAGCTAATCCAGACACAAGAGCTACGAACACAGCGCCAGATCAAACAATGGCGCAAGTTACCTCCGTGTCTCAATTTTCCGATGTACAACCTACTGATTGGGCATTCCAAGCATTGCAGTCTTTGGTTGAGCGCTATGGCTGTATTGCCGGATACCCAAATAGCACTTATCGTGGTAATCGGGCATTAACGCGATATGAGTTTGCTGCTGGTTTGAATGCTTGTCTTGATCGCGTTAACGAACTTATTGCTACAGCCACTGGCGATTTAGTTAACAAACAAGATTTAGCCACATTACAAAAGCTGCAAGAAGATTTTTCAGCTGAACTGGCGACACTCCGAGGTCGTGTAGATGCAGTAGAAGTACGCAGTGCTGAATTGGAGGCGAATCGGTTTTCAACCACAACCAAACTACAGGGAGAAGTTATCGCAGTCGCCAGCGATGTTTTGTCAGGAAATACAGTCAACGGTGCGGAAATTACAGATAAGAATACAACTTTAGGGTTACGGGCACGGATAGAACTTGTGACCAGCTTCACAGGGAAAGATACGCTGTTCACCAGAATCCAGGCTGATAATATTCTCAGCCCTAACATTGGTACACCAGAGGGTAACTTATTCTTTGCTGGTGATGGTACGACTAATGCTTTTATAGATGCCTTGTATTACAAATTCCCTCTGGGTGAAAGAACACAGGTTACTGCTCTTGCCAACGCAGCAGCAGCAGATGATATTACCAGTACTGTCAATCTCTTTGACGGTGATGGCTCCTTTGGTGCTTTGTCCACCTTTGGTACACGCAACCCAATTTATGGCCAGATAAATGGCGCAGGGTTGGCAGTAACGCACGAGTTCAGTGATAAATTGGCACTGAGTCTAGGGTATTTGAGTGGTACAGCTAATGACCCTACGCTCAATAATGGTTTGTTTAATGGTTCTTACGGGGCGTTGGCGCAGTTGACGGTTAAACCAAGCGATCGCATTTCTTTTGGTTTTACTTACATCAATTCCTATAATCAGCCACTACTCACGGGTAGCAATGCAGCAACTCTCGCGCCCTTGGATTTAGATGGCGATGGTGCGCTAGATTCCCGATTTTCCAGTAATTCTTACGGTGTCGAAGCATCCATTGGCATCACTGATAACATTGTCTTAGGTGGTTGGGCTGGATACACCAACAGCCGGACATTGAATGGAAATCGTGGAGATGTTGACATTTGGAACTATGCCGTCACTCTCGGCTTTCCCGACCTCGGTAAACAAGGTAACTTAGCAGGTATCATCGCTGGTGTGGAGCCTAGAGTGACAAGTTCTAACGTCCCAGGACTGGATAGAGATGCGGATACATCCTATCATCTAGAGGCGTTCTACCAGTATAAGCTGACTGACAATATCACCATTACCCCAGGAGTCATTTGGTTAACATCCCCAGATGAAAACAATGACAACGATGATGTTGTGATTGGCGCACTGAGAACCACATTCAGTTTCTAATTTTCACAATCTTGCCTGAAGACGCAAATTTATTCTTTGCGTCTTCCTTTTTTAGATGATTTCAAAATAAAAACCCAGTATTTTTTGCTGAGTTTTATCTCTGAAAAGGAGAATGACATTGTTAGTTTTTCAGACGGTGTAAAGAGATGATTTTAAACTGACTTTAATTTCCGTTTTACAAATGAACCAGCACTCATAACACCGAATGCTAGCAAGCCCAATGTTGTGGTAGGTTCAGGGACATTAGCTAGTCTGTAGCTGTGGTTATCAGTTTCAAATGCAATACCAGTTGTTCTTAAAACTACCTTATCAAAAGTCTCTCCTTTACTACTATCTGCTAACAAATTAACATAGACATTATTTGCATCACCACTCTGTTCACCATTCGCTGGAGCGTTTGGAACATCTGCGCCACTAAATGTTTTTAATAGATTACCTCCACTATAGACATCCACAATGTTATATGTGTCTATTGACCCCCAGTAGAAGCCAAAGTAATCAACAGCCTTAGCAAAGGTAATAGTTTCATTACCAGTGTTTCCTGGAATATTCTGACCGTTAGCTTGGGCACCTTGTGGCGCAACCGTTAAGTATTTGCTGGTATCACCAAAGGGGGCAGCATATTGACTATCTACACTCCCTTGGACAATTCCATTGGTTGGAGAGTAAGTAACAAATCCGTTTGGATCGGTTGCGGTTCCTGAATTGAAGTTGATCGTTGTAGCTCCTTGAATATTAGTATATTGACCTTCTCCTGCAACAGGTATGGAACCTCCTTTAGTTAGGCTAACAGCGCCGGCTGGGTTAGCACTCATGAAAACAACTGCTGTTCCTATTAAAGCTAATGATAGTTTTTGCACAGTAGACATTGATTTATTTCCTTAACCATTTGATACCCATACCTTGGCATATCATCCGAGTATTTGTGTAGTAAGCAAGAATCATTTTTACCAAAACTATTTATTGAGCCAATAAATCTGAAGATAGCAAAAAGCTCTCCAAAATATAGGATATGAAAACAATTGCGGACTAAAATATCTTATATATATATACGTAGATGAATATTAAATCTGTATTATTATTTGAGCTAACATCTGGAATACCGTCACACTGGCTTTCCTGGATCTTGGTAAAAAAGGTAACATTGCAGGCATTATTGTGAGTATGGAACCTAAAGTTACCAGTGTCAGCAATTCTCTCAGCAATGCAGGTATTAACAAAGATCCAGACACTTCATATCACATTGAAGGTTTCTATCAATATAAGCTGAGTGACAATATCAGCATTACTCCAGGAGTTATCTGGCTAACAGCGTCAGATCATGACAATCAAAACGATGATATCGTCATTAGTACAGTGAGAACCACATTCATTTTCTAATTTTAAAAATTTCCAAATAAGATACAAATTTATCTTTTGCGTCTTTTGTTTTTTGTGTGCTATCAAAAATAAAACCCAGCAAAATACTGGGCTTGATATTTCAAAACAATATAGAAATTCCAGGGCTATTTCATTCTCATTTAGCCCGTGACCATAAGGAAAGGTAATAGTCTTAGACTTTTTTCGTGTGGTTCTAAATGTGTAAAGTCCCTAAAGCAGTTATGTTTGTATAGCAAATTCTTCTGGTTCTATTCCCCAATTTACCCAGCAAATTGCCTCATGCGCTGATTTCATCTCAGGTGGAACACGCAAGGCGTGAATAAACCCTGTACTAGGGCAAGTCATTTTTAATAAATAAATTGGTTCTTCATCTACATCATTATCTATTTTTAATAGACTATATTCTTGCCAATTATTTAATTCAATAGCTTGTAGTTCTTGGCAAATTCTGGCGTAACCGATACCCTGAGTTAGTACTCGCCGTAGTTCGGCATTTTCTTCTGATAAAAGCCATTCCGCTTGCCATTGTTCAGGATGGATTTTACCGTATTTTTCAGGCAAGGTTACGCCGTGGTAGGAGTAGAGGCTATATCCATCAGTAAATTCAATGGCTGGTTTGCCTTCTGCGTGGAGGCGATTTTGATTGTCAAAGCGCAGGTGAAGGGGGCGATCGCATACTATACAAAATTTTTCAAATGGAGAAATCCAACCACAAAATCTTGATAAAGACTGTAAAGTTTCCCATCTTTTTTTGCTGTAATAATAATTTAATACAGAAACGTAAAAATCCACATGACAACAACGATTCGCCAAATTTTGGAAATTTAACCAGAGACGATCTCCTAAATATATATTGAATTTAGGCTGATTTTGGAATTTATCTTCTAATATATATTCTTGAGGAGTGAAACTTGGTTCAACAAAAGTTAATTGTCCAAGAATCTGCGTATTTATTTAATATGAAAATTCTCTATCTCTATTAGTTAAATCTCCAATAATATAGTCACAAAAATTATTATTTAAACTTAGGACATTCATATTATTAAAAGTTAAATTAGGTAGCTTTTTAAAAATTATTTTTAAACCAGCATAAGGACTTTGACAAAAAATTATTTCTGGCTGTTGTTTACCGATAGCTGTATATGTAGCTTTAAGAACTTCCACTGCTTTATCTCTATCAATCCGCTCAGTTGAAAGCGCAATTTTCTGCCACTTCTGGCGATAAACTGGAATTAAAGCCTCTTCTTCAGGCGTTAACTTTTCAATCAGCGACATAACGCCAACCTTCAGGCTCGTATTCCCGCTGAATTTTCACCATCCAATCACCCTGGGGAATAGAAATAGCTTTATGCTCCTCATGAGCTAGCAATGCGGACTCTGAAAACACACGTAAGTAGAGTGTGCTATCTTTTTCGTATAATTCTGCGTTTCCCTCAGTAATGCGATGTTTATGCCCGCTAACTTCGCCTTCTGCCAAAGTTAAGTGAGGTATTTTTTGTCCTTCAATTTGCTGCACAGGCAGTAAGATTACATCACCTTGACGAATCGGTTGCATGGTTTTGCTTTCCTGACATGGGTACAAACCCCACTTCGCTTTTGCTCTCAAGTTTGGTTTAATTTTGGCACAAGCTTTATGAAAGTGGGCATTGGGCATTAAGAAAACTTTTCTCTAGTCCCCAGTCCCCAGTCCCCTCATTGACAAAAGATATTGTCGTATTACACTTCTTGCGGGGTATTTTGAAAACTGTAGTCGCCAATTATGCGTTAGATAAGTTAAAGATTGAAATAGCTGGAAATTCACACCCAGCGTTACCCTCCCCTATCCTCTGAGAAAGACTGGGCCCTAAGTTCAGCGCATTTTCTCCCAAGCAGGCAGTTTATGTGAGGATTAAATCACCGCCCTAAGCGCGACCTTTTATCTTGACAATTTGCAAAAATTACCTCAATTTGACTGTTTAGCTTAGCAGCTATTCTTTTTATTGAAATTTCCATGTCAACTCTCGTCATCGTCGAATCTCCAACCAAAGCTCGTACCATTCGCAACTACTTGCCATCAGGCTATCGGGTGGAGGCGTCTATGGGTCATGTGCGTGACCTCCCTCAGTCGGCTAGTGAAATTCCCGCTGCCGTCAAAGGGGAAACATGGGCGCAGCTAGGGGTAAATGTGGACGCCGACTTTGAACCGGTATATGTTGTCCCGAAAGACAAAAAGAAAATTGTCACCCAGCTCAAAGATGCCCTCAAAGATGTAGATGAACTGATTCTGGCAACGGACGAAGACCGGGAAGGTGAAAGCATTAGTTGGCATTTATACCAATTGCTGAAGCCAAAAGTTCCGACTAAGCGGATGGTGTTTCACGAAATTACCCAAGAGGCGATCAAAAAAGCTCTCAAAGACTGCCGCAATATCGATGAGCAGTTGGTTCGCGCCCAAGAAACGCGGCGGATTTTAGATCGACTGGTGGGCTATACCTTGTCTCCACTCCTATGGAAAAAAATCGCCTGGGGATTATCTGCTGGGCGAGTGCAATCTGTAGCCGTGCGGCTTTTAGTCACAAGAGAACGCCAACGCCGTGCTTTCCATGAAGGTACATACTGGGATTTGAAAGCCAGTTTGTCAAAGGAAAAAACTCCCTTTGGTGCCCAGTTGGTCACATTGGGAGGAAGCAAAATAGCTAACGGCAGCGATTTTGACGCAACGACTGGACAAATTACCGCAGGTCGCAATGTCTTGTTGCTAAACGTTGACCAAGCGGTAGCCCTCAAGGAACGCCTGACTGGGAAAACCTGGAATGTTGCCGACATCGAGGAACGCCCAGTGACGCGCAAACCTGCGCCACCGTTCACTACCTCGACACTGCAACAAGAATCTAACCGGAAACTGCGCCTCTCAGCCCGTGACACGATGCGGGTTGCCCAGAATTTGTACGAGCAGGGGTATATTACCTATATGCGGACAGATTCGGTGCATTTGTCAGATCAGGCGATCGCAGCTGCTCGGAGTTGTGTAGAAAAGCTCTACGGTCAACAATACCTCAGTCCCCAACCTCGGCAATACACTACCAAATCGAAAGGCGCACAAGAGGCGCACGAAGCAATTCGTCCAGCAGGTAGCAGCTTCCGCACCCCCCAAGAAACTGGTTTGGGTGGTCGAGAACTTGCTGTCTACGATTTGATTTGGAAGCGGACTGTCGCCTGTCAAATGGCTGATTCCCGCCAAACTCAAATTACTGTGCAATTGCAAGTCGAAGACGCTGGATTCCGTTCTTCTGGCAAACGGATTGAATTTCCAGGATACTTACGTGCATACGTCGAAGGTTCAGACGACCCGGAAGCAGCACTGGAAGACCAGGAAGTAATTTTGCCGAATCTGAAAGTGGGAGATCATCCGAATTGTACAGATTTAGAAGCAGTTGGTCATGAAACCCAACCGCCAGCTAGGTACACGGAAGCTACTTTGGTGAAAACCTTGGAAAGCGAAGGTATCGGTCGTCCTAGTACCTATGCCAGCATCATTGGCACGATTATCGACAAGGGTTATGCCCAATTGGTGAGTAACGCTCTTATTCCTACCTTCACTGCTTTCGCCGTCACCGACTTGCTGGAAAAACATTTCCCGGACATCGTTGATCCCAGTTTTACCTCGAAAATGGAGCAAACCCTTGATGACATTGCCACAGGTGAAGCGAAATGGCTACCCTACTTGCAGCAATTCTATCTGGGAGAAAAAGGGCTGGAAACCCTGGTAAAAGAACGGGAAAGTCAAATTGATGCCCCCAAAGCTAGGACTGTAGAACTGGAAAATCTAGATGCTAAAGTCCGCATTGGTAAATATGGCCCCTACATTGAAGTCGAAAATGGTGAGGGGGTTATCACCGCCTCAATTCCCAAAGACTTGACACCAGCAGACCTCGACCCCAAACAGGTAGAAGTATTGCTGCGTCAAAAAACCACAGGCCCTGACCAGGTAGGTCGGCATCCCGAAACTGGCGAACCGATTTATGTGAAAATTGGTGCTTATGGACCCTATGTCCAATTGGGTGATAAAACCGACGAAAACCCCAAACCGAAACAAGCCTCCCTACTCAAAGGTGTCACCCCGGAAACCGTTACCCTGGAAATGGCTGTTGGTCTGTTGGCATTACCCCGCACATTGGGAGTTCATCCAGTCACTGGCGGCAAAATCCAAGCAAGTTTGGGACGCTTTGGCCCTTATGTCGTTCATGACCAGGGTAAAGAGGGGAAAGACTACCGCTCCCTGAAAGCTGCTGATAATGTATTGACAATTAATCTAGAACGTGCATTGGAATTATTGTCCGAACCAAAAAAGGGGCGCAGTTCCACCAACAGCAAGTCCAAGGCAGCCTTACGCGAATTGGGTACACATCCAGAGGACGGGGAAACAATTAACATCTACGATGGTCCCTATGGCCCTTACATCAAGCATGGCAAAACTAATGTAAGTATCCCAGAAGGTCAATCGGTAGAAGATGTAACCCTGGCTGCGGCGCTGAACTTGTTGGCAGCTAAGGCATCGACAGCGAAATCGACTCGCAAAACGAGTAAATCAACGAGTTCCAAATCTAAGTCAACTGCTAAGTCATCAACGACTGCTGCGAAAAAAAAAGGTACAGAAGGTTAATTACAAGTCAAGAGTCCAAAGTCCGATCCTTAACTCTTGAACTCTTGACCCTAGATATCCATCCTTGATAGGATGCAGTTCGGTAGGTGCAAGTGTGATACTCTAAAAAGTAAGGGAAAACACAACGCCAAATTTTAGAAGTGGCTTATGTCCCAAATACGGGATTGTGGATCAGCCCGGTTGGAAGCCAGAGGTGCGAAAATATGCCATTTTCTGCGAACCTGTTAATCAAAAATTGAGGTAGTATCTCAGGAGCGGTCAGTTCATGGACTATATAGAAAAGGTAGTGGAAAAGCTTAAGGAATTAGCACGTAGGCTAATTGAGAGCCTGTTAGGACCAGAGGCTGAATCGGAACCGGAACTGATTCCGATTCCTGTGAACGATCGCTCGCGTCGTCGCCACTAGCCCAAAAGTGCTGAACTCGACTTTACAATCCTTAAGCATTCTGGCACTGCATGGGCCAAACTTGAATTTGCTAGGACAGCGAGAACCAGGAATTTATGGTTCTTTGACACTAGCTCAAATTAACCGCCTCTTAGAAGAAGAAGGATTCAAGTTACAGGCGAAAGTTTTTCCTGTGCAGTCAAATCATGAAGGAATTTTGGTAGATACTATTCATGGGGCATTAGGACAACATCAGGGAATTTTGATTAATGCAGGGGCATATACCCATACAAGTGTGGCATTACGAGATGCGATCGCTGCTGTTAATTTGCCCACGGTAGAAGTACATCTGAGTAATATTTACCGCCGGGAAAATTTTCGCCATCATTCATACATCGCTCCAGTAGCAATCGGGCAAATAAGTGGTTTTGGCGGACAAAGTTACTTGTTAGGCTTACAAGCTTTGGTGCATTTTTTAAGAAAACATGAAGGATGAATCAGTTATAAGTAGCTAGGCGTAAATAAATTAAAGTTTGTAGTGAGTTAGCGCAGTCTTCTCGTTTGATGTTAGCCCCCCTCAATGTGAGAAGTGGGGGACTGACAAAAAATAATTTATCCAAAATTATTTGTAGATTTGTAGGGGATCTTGGCCAAGATCCTCTACAATGGGATGTTTTTTTAACTGGAAGTCCCTGGAGCAACTACGGTCTTCTCCTAAGGGGAGACGATGCCCGTTCGAGTCAGACGCTCCTACATCGCTCTAAGCGAACGCAAGAGCGTCTCTAAGAGTTGACATGCCGCAGGCTTTACGCTGCGCTACCCTATTTATGCCTACCTACTTAGAGTTTAGACTTTGGATTAAATTTTTCAATGTAAAATCTAAAATCTTCAACTGAGCAAACGCAAGAGCGTCTCTAAGAGTTGTCGAAGTCCAAAATCCAAAATTGTATGCGTTATTCTCCTATAAGTCGGTTTAGAGGTACTTTACTCGGAGCATTCCTGGGGGAAAGTTTAGCTACTAGTGGTAAAATCAAGTCTCAGAGTTATCTGGATTTGGGCAGAATGGCGGTTTTGGGTACTGAGAGTTTGATTGCGTTGGGTAGATTAGATTTAGATGATTGGATAAGGCGTCAGCAACAAGAATCTCTTCATTTAGCAGCAACTGATGACATCTCGATAAAAATAATTCTTGCGACACTACCAGTAACACTTTTTTTTCACGAAAATCCAATTAAGCTCCGACAAAACTTGTTGCATGTACTCAAAATCTGGGAGGATGACCCAGTAGTAAGGGATGGAACACTAGCAGTAGGATATGCAATATCTCTTGCCTTAACTGAAAAACTCGACCCCCTAACCCTCATCCCGCAAATAATTTCTTTTCTCGGAGAAACACCGACATCAATACCAAAAAAATTCTTAAGAGTTCAAAATTTATTAGAGCAAGGGGCTGGATTGTCAAGGGCACAAGCTGAGTTTGCTAGGGAAGAAGAGCTAAGTAATACTATTGCTATGGCATTTTACTGCTTTTTGAGTACCTTGGAAGACTTTCGCCTTGCAGTTTTGCGGGCTACTTACAATCGCAATTTCAAAGTGGAAGATGCTACGCCTCTAAGCTCACAGGCTACAAGTGCAATTACTGGTGCTTTATCAGGAGCATATAACGGTATAGGTGGAATTCCCGTAAATTGGCAAGTCTTGCTTTTGCAGAGGAATTCTTCGGTATGGGGACTAACTAGCTTTTCCCAAATGTTAAAATTAATCGATACATTTGTGGCGGTGTGGTCAGGAGTGTATAATTTTGCCCTGCATCCAAGCGAGTTAACAGAGGAGGGATCTGAGGCTTTGCTTGCAGTTTACGCAGCTCCTCGCGTTATTCGGTCGCGTTAATCCTAATTTTCACCGAACAACAGTGCGATGCCAAACGCTGAAGACTACACAATCTAGCCAATAACTTAAAAACTTACTAGTACAACACGGCGTAAATAGAGCAACGATTTGAAAACCCTAAAGAGCTAATTCCGTAATACTTTTGACTTTTGACTTTTGACTTTTGACTTCCGCCTTGCGGTACTAGTACAGCTTGCTAAAAATCCAGCTACCATTTCAAACAAGACTTGGGTCTTAAGGTTCTTGTCAAAAGTAAGTAAGTGGGCAAGAATAAATCAAACTATGTTACGCAATGTAAAATTAATTAAATTAGCTCGTAGTAAGGCCTTCAGCCTTTAAAATAGGTCTGTAGCTGCTGATTACAAACCTCTAATTATTCACGCCTACTTACTTAGGCAAACTGACGCCACAATGTACTAGTCTTATATACTAGAATTTTTCAGCAAACCCTCAGACTGATTCTGTAGGTAGCTATTGTGGCAAATCGACAACAAAAAAGCCCCCGCCACCGTAGTTGCAAGCAGCCGCAGATAAAACTTCCCTGATGATTGTCTTATTTTGAGCTATCAAAGTCAGCAATTGCAGGCAGAGATAATGAAAATACAGCAATTTTTGCAGTTCTTAACTCAGCAATTGACTCACTGGCGGCGACAGTACAAAGGACTACGCCGTAAAGGAAAGTTAATGAGAAGTCCCAAAAGCAAAAGCCATAGAAGGGAACTTCTAAAGACTATTCTTAAGAATGTAATCTTATTTTTATCAAAAACCAATGACAAAAGCGTAGGTGTAGCCCGCCGTAGGCTTCGCCAAAAACAAGAAACAGCGCTCAAGTCAAAGGCAGAATCGGTCAAAACTAAGAGTAGCATTTATACAGTCGGTTTAAATTGGGTGCATGAACAGCGTTTCTTGGTGATTTTAGCGATCGCTGTAGTTTCCCTCACAGGCGTTATTGGCCATAAATTATACAACCAAACTCAACTCCAAGTAGGAAATCCCGCGCCCCAAACGATTAGAGCGCCTTACACAGCTAGCATTGAAGATCAGAAAAAAACAGAAGCCGAGCGCAAAGCTGTTAGTAAAAGTTCCTTACAAATGTTGATGGTTGATGCACGAATGAATCAACAAATTAACGAAAATTTGCAACAACTTCTGGATGATGGCTATGAAATTCGCACCATTGCTGGATCTTTTCCTTTTTTTGATCCTGTAGTTTTGTCCATCTCTATCCAGCGTTATCTCCGCTCTTGTCCTAACCCGGAATGGCAAGCACTACTAGTAGCTGTAGAAAATAGTAAAAATCAGCAGAAGAAAGGAACAGGACGAACCACCGCCTCCCGTTCATCATCTATAGCTGCACCTAATCAGGAACACCAGCCGCGCACAATACCCAAATCTGATTCTCAGAATCCAGAAAAGACAGAGCCAGTTGATTTTTCTCAAAACACTGACTTTACTCAAGCAGTAGCAGAACTAGAATCTTACCGTGTCACAACTTCTGAGAAAAACTTGTCTTTACTGATTGCCCAAATTTCCCAAGCACGCCAAAGATACACCCAAGCCACTGCCAAACTTTTAAAATTAGAGACTGTTACCCCAGAAGTAGTATACGAGGAATCCCTGCTTTTGGATTTGTCAGATGTGGAGTGGGAAAAAACACAAATGGGAATCCATCAGAGTGCAGAGCGGATTCTCACCCAAGGCATCCCACAAGGACTGCCAAAAAATATCTTAGAGGATGCGGTGAGTTTACAATTGCAGACCTCTGTACCAGAATCCGCTGAAACTTTGGCAAAGAAGCTGTTGTTAGCTGTACTCAAGCCGAATCTGCAAGAAGATGAAGAACAAACGAGACAAAACGCTCAAAAGGCTGCTGCTGGGGTGCCACCCGTGATTGTGAAGATACGGCATGGTGAGGTGATTGTCAAAAAAGGAAAGCAGATTACTGCATGGAACTTTCAAGTGTTAGAGCATTATCACCTGATTCGCTGGGAACTAAAGTGGCAAGAATTGGTGAAGTTAGCAGGCGTGATTGCGATCGCCATTAGTATTTTTGTCTGGGTAGAACGGCATATTCATTACGAATTGCGACAACGTGATCGTCTATTGGTGTTATTGCTGACTCTGAGTGTGCCAGGAGTGATCACCATCGGATTGCCTTATACAACCTGGAGTGCCCTTGGTTTATTGTTGGGAAGCTTCTACGGTCCCACTTTGGGCTTGACAGTTGTCGGACTGCTATTCCCGATATTAGGCATTAGCTTGGATATGAGCAAGGCTGCGCTTTTAGCTGGTGTTGGGGGAGGAATATTAGGTAGTTACATTGCACAACGATTGCGATCGCGTGAAGAATTAGCATTATTAGGTGTTGCGATCGCCTTAACTCAGGGTGGTATTTATCTGGTTGTTAAAATCTTAATTGGTCAAGCATTTGGTTCAACCTGGTATATCGTCCTCCGAGAAGCCGGATTGTTTGCTTTATCCGGTTTAGGCTGGAGTATCGTAGCTTTAGGGTTAAGTCCTTATCTAGAAAAACTTTTTGATTTAGTCACTCCCATCCGTTTAGCAGAGTTGGCGAACCCTAATCGCCCCTTATTAAAACGACTCGCTACTGAAACTCCCGGAACTTTTCAACATACGCTATTTGTGGCAACCCTTGCCGAAGCTGCTGCCAAAGAACTAGGATGCAACGTTGAACTAGTCAGGGCTGGCACATTATACCACGATATTGGCAAAATGCACGACCCCCTTGGCTTTATTGAAAATCAAATGGGGGGGCCGAATAAACACGATACCGAGATTAAAGACCCTTGGAAGAGTGTAGAAATTATCAAAAAGCACGTAACTGAAGGGTTGGTGATGGCGCGTAAACACCTTTTGCCTACAGCAATTCAAGCTTTTATTCCAGAGCATCAAGGAACGATGCTGATTGCCTATTTCCATCACCAAGCCCAGCAAATGGCTCAGGAAGATCCAAGTTTAACAGTAGACGACGCAGATTTTCGCTACGATGGTCCAATTCCCCAATCACGGGAAACCGGAATTGTCATGTTAGCAGATTCTTGCGAAGCAGCGCTGCGATCACTGCAAGCATCGGCTAAATCTCTGCCAGAGAAGCGATCGCTTAAAGATGTCTCCACCGAACAAGCTTTAGCAATGCTCAATAATATTCTGCGTGCCAAATGGCAAGACAATCAACTCGTAGATTCAGGACTAAAACGGGAAGAAATGTCACAGATTGCTCAGATATTTGTGGATGTTTGGCAGCAATTTCACCACAAACGGATTGCTTATCCTAAGTTGAAGGCTAGTAGCGTTGCGCGAAATTCGTAATTTGGATATATAGCAGTCCTAATCATAGGCACAGCGATCGCTTCCATCGGGTGGGTAGGTCGGGAGCAAAGTTCAGTTTCCTTTACTGCGATCGCTTCGCTGACCCTGCATCAAGACCGATCGCCTGACTCATTCTCCACTGTTCAATAGCTTTCAAATCTGTAGCCCTTATCCTGCATAGCTTAGAGCTTTTATTAGTGCCATTCCACTCTTACCCCTTGAGCAGCAGCATTCCAAGCCGTCCAAGTTTCCAGCTGAGCTAATTGTTGATTTCTGGGATTAATAATGTGTTCTGCGATCAAAGTTGTTGTAAACCCGCACCGTTCAGCCAACTGGAGCAGATCCTTAGCTCGTGAGTAACTGGCATCACGAGGTTCAAGAGGATGGTTCATTACGCCGCAGTTGCCGTAAACGGGAATTCAGATCCCGTAGCGTGGCTCAGACATAGCTTTCAAGAACCCTTGTAATAGACGCTAAAAGTTTACTTGGCACTAAATTTTGAGTTTATTGGCTAACCCAGATAATTTGCTGCTTAATCTACGGCAATCCGATTTTTTTTCGTAGTATATATTAATGAGATTTACATAGATTGTCCTAAATAACAAAAGTTTATTAAAATTTATTGATATTACTCAGACCGAGAGTTGGGTCTGTAGCGAAAACTTTCTCAAAAAAATAAAGGACAAGTATAATTCTTGTCCTCAACGGTTTAAATAACAGATTCTGCATCGAATGCGTTAGATGAACTTAATTCTCTGTAGTCGTGGGTGCGTAAAATTGCAAGCGACCGATGCCGAGAAATTGACCAGCGGTTTGCTCACCAGAGGGAAAAGCCTTCACACCAAATAAATAGACGCCATCATAAAAAGGATTGCGGTAAGTTTGCAGACCAATAGTAATTGTCTTACCTGGTGGTATAGGGGTGTCAAAGGTTACTATGAAAGTCTGTTGTTTGTTGTCACCTTTCACAGCTTTGAGTGCCAACTTTGAACCTTGGCTATTACGTGTGCCTTCAAAAGCAAAAGTATCTTTCTGATTGAATTCAATATCTTCAGTCCCCTCAATCTGAGTAAAAGTAACCTGCTGCAACGGTTCCCCAGCCGTCACTGGCACTTCCAGAGTGAAATAGTATGTCGTATTCGGAACACTTGTATTGCTGTATGGAGTGCTGGCACTAACTAAACGTGGTGGTTGGGCAAAGACGATCGTCCCATTGCTTAAGATAACTGCATTGGCTACTGAATGAGGTAGTAAATATAGTCCAGTGCTAACAACAAATAGAGTACTAAAAAAACTAGTAACGTATTTCATAATTTATATTTTTACCTCAATGACTTTTATCTGGGACGCAAATTATTGAGTCTTGCTTCAAATACCCATATTTAAGCCTGAGCAAATAAATAACTACAGCCTCTCAAATCAGCAATTTAAATCAAGTTTGCCGACTATTGATTAGGCTATTTTGCTGTAATTCTAGCACGCAATTTCTAATTGTCTATAAATAAAAATCAGATAGTTAAATTTAAATTTAACTAGTAATTTTGGCATAATTTTTATTAGTAAATTTCCTCAAAAGTCGATGATTTTACCGGGCTTTGACTAAACTTAAACACACTTATGTCGATACATTTACCGTATTTTAAATAGGTAAATACATCTATAAATTGATAAATTTACCGTAGTTTAAATAATAAATTTTTTGAAAAATCAATAAATTTCCATGTTATTAAACTTATTAATTGAATTACATATCAATAAGGTTACTTAAGTGATAACATGCAAATTATACTAAAAAAGTAAAATATATCGATTTATGATGATTTAATTCCTTTAAAAGACACAAATTTAGCAGATTTAGATTAGTGATTTTCCCTAAAAATACAATAAGTAATCAAGCGAAGATGATATTAGAAGGGTGGTTATAAACTAATACGCTTGGGTTAAGAAAATTTATCTGTTTAGGCAGGCAGGGGAGGCAGGGGGAAAGAAAAAGGCTTATCCCAAGCGTATTGGGTTATAAACCGCAGCTACATAGACAAAACCCACTTCAGTGGGTTTCAAAGTCTATATTTTTCATACTTTCTGTCTCAGCAGACTACCCACAGGGAAGGCTTTACCTACGTTTGTGTAGCCGCGAATTCTATGAGAATGCTAAATCTACTCAATGGATTACTCGCGTACAGTGGTTTTTATTTTGCATCAGACATAATCTTCAAGACTCAGTTAATCATCCCATCGGTTTCACATTTGATTGATTTTGCCAAGTTCTTTTCAAAAATCAACTCCAGGCGATCGCCCCCAATTCAAATATTTGATTTTATATGTTAATACACCAAATTTTTGTCTTTAAGTTCTTCTTTCGCTAAAGCTAATGCTTGATGAGCTTTTTTAAACTTTGTTTCATCTGTAAATTTATTACCAAAGCACTTTAAATAAGCTTCTAGATACCTAATACGTAAGTGTGGATCAGCCGGACTCTCAAGAAAGGGAAGGTCAGGTTCAACCATAAACCGAATAGCCAACAAGGGGATAGGGCTACGAAGTGGACGAAAGTTTGGGTTGTGCAGACCAGGACTTTCATTACGTTTATGAAATTCTCCTATCATCAGTCCTGACTCAACAAACAAAGGTTTAAGTTTTTGTTGGACACTATCTATTAGCTTATAAGCATCTTCTATATAGACATCAGGAAATATAAGTAAAAAAGCTTTATTGATTGCTAATTCCTGCTCTTTAACTTCCATTTCAAGAAAGATATCTCGGTAGTGTTTAACAACTTCTTCTAATTGTTCTAGCTCCAAATCTTTTGTGCGAATAACCGCCAGACGAATACTGTTTGACTTGAGAGAGTGAGGTACAAAAGGGCAAACTACACCTGGCCTTCCTAAGTTAGGATGAGGTCTTGCTAAAAAACTTTTCACCCACTCCAGAATTTCAAGTAAGTAAGGAAGGTCTTCGTATTGCCTGAGTTGTTTGATTTCAAGAGGTGTATAAAGTTGCATGAGCTTGAATAAAATTAAATAACTTGTTTAATTATGAATACAAAATTACTTTCCCAATATTATGTGTCTTAAAAATAATTATTATCTAAGTAAACAAAACAATCTTTGATATTTTTTGTTTTGAGTTTATCTGTTGTAGCAGATAAAAATGGTCTAGCATTTTTGTGAATTTTTAAATAATTCCGTCAAAAAATACACAAATTTGTTTTCACACTAAGCAACTTGTGTTCATTTATTTTTGGCATTTTAGCTAAAATACTACATATGTCTTATCCAGCAGATGCTCCAACTTTTTTTTTTACATTCTCAAGTTTCTATTATTTTTAGCTAAAAGATTATAAAGTTTATGTCTAAATAATTATTTTTAATGTAAAATTTTAGTATTGTTTTAACAGTACCTATAAGCTTAATATCAAGTTAATATAATTTAAACTAGATAAAATTTATGTCTAAATAGTTATTTTTACTGTAAAAATTTAGTAGGGATTCTACTGCAACTATATATTTAATGTAAAGCTGTATAAATTTACACAATTAAAATATCCAAAATCAAGTCCAATTTTATAAACTGTATATTACTTAAGTAGGTTGACGTAAAAATTTGTCGTTGGGATAAGTTAGAAAGCAAGAGGGAAGAGGGTTTTAGCTTAGTTCATCAATATAGACATAGTTTGGTTTTATTGTGCCAACTGACTTATCTATTAATCGTAGGGGAGGCAGGATGAGCAGCGGCTTCTGCCGTTTTCCGTATCCCTACTCTTAGTTCTGAACGGAGGAAACCTCTACTTAGACAACTCTGGGCAACGCACTGGCTCCCTTACAAAATTGGATATTTTTTTAATTGAAAGTCCCTTATTTCTCAACAAATTCTTTCACCACTGCCATAGCATCAGGAGGAATCTGCGTAATTATGCGAAATGGAAATGCGGCAGTCGAAGCAAACTGGGCATAATCTGATGTCAGAAAGATAGCGTAGTTTTTAGCTTCTGGAGTCATCTGTGCAGCAAACGCCAAAGATATAGCTTTAACGTACTTGCGAACATCTGCTGCTTGTTCACCCACAACTTCGCCGCCACTAATTGGTGTATTCGGTTGTCCTATCTGATCCAAAGTCTTACTGGGGTCTTTTACACTCAGATGAGTACCCCCAACTATGCCAACTAGCCATTTGGGAGATGGGATTTTATTAAATCCTATAATCTGTTCAGTTAAAGCTGGGGTGGTTTTATCTGCGGAACCTGCTAACACTAGGGTAGGAACTTGCACTTTAGTTAATCCAGTTTCGCCAAAAATCAGAGAAGTTGTAGGATTGAGAGCGATCGCCTGTTTTATTCTGGTATCCCGTAGTTGATAACTATTTTCTGGTAGTTCTTGAGCGATGCACTGCATAGCTTCTCCCAGACTCAAGATAGTCAAGTTCTTTTTGCACCGTTGTTTGAGATGTTCCAGTTGGAACTCTGCTCCAGCAAGTGCTAAAGCTGTACTACCACCAAAAGAATAGCCAATAACCATCACTTTATTGGTTGCAAGTTTCCCTTGAAGCGGATTATTAGCTGTTTGATTAAGCTTTTCTAATTCGTCGAGAACAAAACTAATATCTTGAGGGCGATTCAAAAACTCCTGAGGCATCATAACTCTGGTTTTGCCTTGAAATGCAGAGTTAGTATTTGCCTCATTACTACCGGGATGTTCTAAAGCTGCTACCACGTAACCGTGGGATGCTAAATGTTCTGCTAGGTAACGCAAGTCTGTGCGGACTGACCCAAAGCCGTGAGAAAAGACAATTACAGGTTTATTGGCAGTTGCAGCAGTTGACCAGTAAATATCAACTGGAATTTGGCGTTGGCTTTGCCCGCCGTAGGCATCGCGCTTTTGGTCATTCAGGCTTAAGTTGAGTATTTTTACTTGAGCTATTCCTGGTTGGCTGGGATCAAAAGGGAAAGCAATCTGCGGTGTTTTCGGGTCGAGTTGGGGAGCGATGTCTGACGACAAGCCGCTATGCGTCAACGCTAGCATAAATTGCTGGGTACGCCAAAAAGCTGTGTTCAAACTCCTTGCAACTATAAAAGCCTGTGGCAAATTAATTTCTAGGCGTTTACTGGGATAAGCAGCAATAAAACTCAGTATAGAAAGACCCTGCGGTGCAGTAGAGCCTAATACCAATCCGGCTCTGAGTGCTTGTACCCCAGCTTTGTCTTTTCGGGCTAAGGCCGTAGCGAAGTCATTGAGAATAATTGTGCCAATCTGAGTATTAACTAACTTATTAACAGTGACAACACTCATCGGTACATTCATGCTCAGCGCCCCCAAGAAAAAGCGGCGTTGTTGTTCAGATAATTTTTTAACGTAAGGCTGCAAACTCCCAGACAATTCCCCAGTTTTTGCAGCCTTTCGCAACTCAGCAAGGGAGATGGATTCTGTAAATAAACCCAAACGCATAACAACTGTGTCAGCCGCAATGGCCGAAGTATTTGCCCCGAACTGTGTCAGTACAATTGCGCTAAAGAAACCCGCAACTGTCTTAATATTTCCCCAACTTTTTCCCATAAGCTTTTATAGCAATTGTTACTTACGGGAATATAACCAATATTTGTGTATTTGACTACTCTATTAATTGTCTAGAAACAAAAGCAAATTTTTTCTTGAACTTGATGGCGATGTTTAAAGGCGGGCTATGACGCTCGAACGCAAGAGCGTGTCGCAGACAAGACTCGCTCTAAGCGAAGCTATGCCGAAGGCTTTACGCAACTCTTGGAGACGCTCTTGCGTTCGCTATCAGCGTCGCTTTTATATCCTCAAAGCATCTGCTAATGCGAACAGAGCTACATCAAAAGCATAACAAAAGCAAGGAATTGTAGAATTCATCACAGCTAAAAATTTGAGCATAAATCGGTGTTTACAGCCACAAAAGCCCGATTGTTTCTCAACTAAGTTTAATACTGTAACGAAGCTCTAAAACAGGGTAAGCGATCGCATCTCCAATCTGGACTTTTTGTGAACTGATGTCTTGAGTGCAATTTTTTTTTGACAGGAAACTTTAACCGACCGCTGAATGTTTTGTCTTTGCCCCTTAGCTTGCTGCTGTGGCTGCACAATCATTACTCATCAAAATCTACCAGCTGCATCAACAATTTTTCTTGGCTTTATGCGTCACAGACTCCGCTATATTTTAATTTTGCTGCTCTCCCTGAGTATTATTACATTTTACTGGCCTGTGAATAATTCTGATTGCAATTCCGAGGCGATTCTTGCATCAAAAACTACAAAATTCCAAGTACATGCTACTAAGGTTATTGTTCAGCCGTGGCATGGTCGTCACCATGTATATGGAATCTTTATGATTCCTGATCAATACAAACAAGCTCAATTTTTTGTGTTAACAGTCAAAGGTGCTGGCAGTTACTGTTCAAAACAATTTGGTTATCAAAAAAACTTTAATGATATCTTTGCTGAACCAGGAACTTATCTGCTGAGGAAGTTTATTAGAACTCGAACAGCTCTGCGGCTGATTCTCCAAGGTTTGTACTTTCAGATCAATGATAAACAGAACTGGACGTTGACTTTCGCTGAACTAAAAGTTGGTCAACATAATTCGTAATTATAGCCCCATGCCTGTTCTTACAGTGTGCCGTAGGCAAATAAGTAATGAATAAATTTATTTTTTCATTACAGCTATTTTCAGGTAAATAGGCCACGCCCTATGTGCACAGCATTGCTGTGTCCCTACAAAATATGTGGTTCAAAGAAATGAAAACTGCTGTAATAAATTAAGTCACTCTGTCCCTGAATTGATTAATTACGAATTAGGAATTATTTACTGAGCTTAGTGGTTGAGTTTCCAAAACCTCATTTTTCTCTAACAAAACAGTAGTAGCATTGACTACAATCTGTGCTGCTCCTGTGAAAAACGATCGCTCGATAGTCGCTGGAACATCGCTAGGTTTATGATAGTGGGGAGTACGTAAATTTGCGGTATCTGTCACCAGCACAGCACCCACGCCCTGATACCAAAATGCTGCATGGTCGCTGCGTAGGGTGTCTGGTGTCAGTAAACCTTTAAAAGGAATTGGTAGTGTTAGGACTGGTGGCAAATTTGATTCCTGTTTATTCAGAGCGCTTGAGGGAAACATCTGTGAGCTTTGAAAGGCATTCAGCAAAGGCAAATGTTCTGTATCACCAACTACTGCCAAAAAGTCGCCCTTGTCGCTAGGTGGTGTAACAGGCAATCCGGCAGGGTATTTTTGACACCCAGGAGTGTAACATGCATAACCTACCATATCCATAACGATCGCTCCGCCCAAGTTTTGCAAGCGTGGTGTCTTGCTAACGAAAGCCTGACTACCTAAAAGTCCTGCTTCCTCTTTGTCAAAAAAAGCTAACTGTAACCCCCGTGGCGTAGAACGGGAACCGAGCAACCGGGCTACTTCCAGCACCACAGCTACACCACTGGCGTTATCATCAGCACCAGGGGATAAGGCAACAGTATCGTAATGCGCTGCTACGAGAATTGCTTTAGCAGCTTTGTTAGTTCCTGGGCGTTCGGCAAAAATATTCACACCCTCAGAAAATTTTTCCAATTTGGGTTTCCAGCCTAATTTTTTCAGTTCAGTTGTGATATAAGTGCGAGTAAGCGATCGCTCTGTTGTTGTGTAGCGCTGAAAATTTAACTTTTGGATATGGATTAACAGCTTGTCACTGGATACTTGTAGGGTATTGTCAACTTCCTTTGACTCTGGCTGTGGTTGGCGTGTTTCCACTGGAATGCTTTGAACAATTGCTGGTGAGGGACGCTGTTCAAAAAACGTGCTACCTCTGCTACCCACCACGGCTACCGCCATCAGCACCAATAGCATCAGCCAAATCCATTTTTTCATGTGATTCACTTAGCTAGCTCACGAAGTGCATTCCTATACTTACTGCTTACTTTTTGATAAACTTCCATAGCCTTTTCAAATTCAGACTTGTAAGGTGTCGTTTGAAAATTACGAGAATATTTCGTAACTAAAAGTACCCCATTCTTACTATGTCTAAACTTTAGACTTTGAAAAAATGGTATCAATTTGTTTTTGATCTTACGAAGTCTTAAGGTTTGCATGATAAACAAAGCCAGTGATCATCGCTTTAATCTATTTGTCCTAAGCCCAATATACCTCATCTAATTAGGTAAGGTCACTTTAGTTGAATTACAGAAGTGCTAAAGCGATCCCTTAAATCTTTAGCAATAAGCAAGAATTAATGAGATTATTTTAATTCTATTGAGGATAGACTACTCTTATTGACATGCCGCCGCCCTGGCATATGTGGCACTTAACCAGCAGAATCAACCGCAAAATTTTAGCTCATACACTTTGCTTCTGGCTTAATCGCCATAACTGTGATCCTCTTCAATTTGATGAACTTGTTACGCAATATTAAGTCGCACATCGTGTTACATTTTCTAATTATATTCAACTGTTGCTAATAGTTCTGGTATATTTTGATTGGCAAGCCAAATTAAAAAACCTCTGTCTACCACATTCAATCGTCTATTTGTCTGATCATAATCAATAATTATTGGTTTAATACCTTTTTTAACTTGAAGTGAAGATGTCGATTTTAAAGCTTGAGTTAAATTCCCCGGATTAAGATTTTTTCCTTGTGGATGACGCGATTGAAGTTCCTCACATATTCGTGCATAAGTAAGTCCCTGCTGTAACTCTTTTAATTTTAGTGAAAGAATAGGGTAAAGAATCCATTTATACATCTCAAGTTGTGTATCTTGAAATCCTTCAGAAAATTGATTTATAAAAGACATATATCGCCCATTTTGCTGATTGACAACAGATTTGATTATATTATGCACAAGCAAGCTACCACCAATGGTACGGAATTGGCTTTGGGTTTCTTTTACTTGTTCTTGATGACACGCTTGAGAACAAACTTCTTGAACTATATAAACACTCTCATATGATTCTTTTATGACAGTTGTTTTAAAATGTTCGGTAAAACTAATATTTAATAATTTAGCTCCCTCATCAATTACCTGCATTAATTCTCTATGAGTCCATTTGTCAGCATCTATAGCAATTACACGTCCAGTCAAGTCGCCATTATGTACAATTAACCTATTCTCTTCTAACCAAACACCTATAATTATGAAACAAAACTTAGATGCTTCATGAAATGCTTTTAATACAACTGCAAAGTCTCTTTTAATATCTACATCAAGATAATGAAAATCTTCTAAAACAATATACTTTTGAAATTTGATCGCATTCAAGCAAGCAATAATATCATTTACATCGTCTGGATCAACATCAAAATTTTCTAATAAAGTCTCAGTAGTTTTTTGTTGTTCTGTGTCGGCTGCAATTGCTCCTTTACTTCCAGCAAGTCCGAAAAAATTCACTACTCCTTCAAAAGAAGCTGCAACCTTTTGTTTACCAGAAGCAGTTTGTTTAACAGATTGAGTAGTTTGGTAACCTGCTTTTTTCAGAATAGCAAGATGTATATCTGTTAATTTCCAATGATTATGACATTGAATATTAATATATTCATCAGATTTCAGGCAACTCTTTTTTAAAGATGTTTTTCCCTGCTTGGAGCTACCATATATAACAACGTGTCTACTTCTATCTAAATTTTCAATAAGTTTTTGATCAACTTCTTGCCTCTTTATATAGTTTAAAGGAAGGTCACGTTGTATACCATAAACATCATTTGTTTTATATACTTTATTGTTAAATAACATATTTTTTCTACTCGTGTTTAGTTAAAAATTATCTAGTTAAGAGAGGTTTTTGAATACTATTAAGATACTAATCGAAAGAATGGACAGACATTTTTAAGTAGATACTACTTTATATAATTAAAATTATACACCATTTAAAATATAGTTATTTACGGTATATACTGATATACCTTAAGTTATTAGTTTAGGATTTACGCGTGTTCAGGGAGTTTTATGAGTGTTTACACCCAGGCTTTCTTACTTTTTTCTTTCCTATGAATAAATATCAAGTTTGACAGTTTGTCTTTTGACAGAGAGTACAACTTCACTTACAGTGCCCCACTAGAGGAGTGCTGAGTACTGAGCAAAGAAGAAGAGAAAAGAATTTATTCTTAATTCTTCAAAATCTTTATTCTGACACTCAGGACTCATGACTCAGAACTCAGGACTTTTTTTATGGTAGATTTGTTGCTGATCACAATCCTGGGGTTCCTGGGGAGTTTTGGACATTGCTTTGGGATGTGTGGCCCTCTAACAGTGGCGTTTTCCCTGTCTCATCAGCCGAAAATTCCACAAAAAGCTTCCTTGGGACGGACATCAACCTTAGAAAAGTCCGACACTTGGCAACAGCAATTAAAATTTCATCTTTTGCTAAACCTGGGGCGGATGTTGAGCTATGCTCTAGTCGGTGCTGGGATTGGGGCGCTAGGTTCAGTATTGTTGCAAGGTGGACAACTAGCGGGTGTTGGCAGTGACTTCCGGCGCTGGATGGCAATTATAACTGGCGTGATGCTGATTTGGTTTGGCTTAGGACAAGTAAAACCCGATTTGCTGCCGCGCATTCCCGTGTTACACCCCTTATTACAAGGTAGTTTACACGATCGCCTCAGTGCGGGAATGGTTAAGCTTTCCTTCAAAACCAAATGGTGGACGCCAATGCTTCTAGGAATGACTTGGGGTTTAATGCCCTGTGGTTTCCTGTATGCTGCCCAAATTAAAGCGGCTGAAACTGGCAATTTATGGATGGGTGGATCAACTATGCTGGCGTTTGGCTTGGGAACCCTGCCCACTATGCTGGGTGTAGGCGTCTCCACATCATTGGTAAGTAAAGACAGGCGCAGTCAGTTGTTTCGATTAGGCGGTTGGGTGACACTCACTATTGGCATCATCACCTTGTTGCGGACTGGTGACACAATGGTAGATTACACCGGACACGCCGCTTTATTTTGCTTAATCTTGGCGCTAATTGCGCGTCCTATTAGTGGGTTGTGGGCTTCACCACTGCGTTATCGCCGCGCCTTGGGAGTGGGAGCTTTTGTGCTTTCTGTGGTTCATACCGCCCACATGATAGAACACTCATTGCAATGGAATTTTGCCGCCTTTGATTTTATGCCGCCAGAATTTCAGTGGGGTATGGCTGCGGGTGCTGTAGCATTGGTATTAATGTCCCCCGCCGCTTTTACGAGTTGGGAATCCTTGCAGAAATCTTTGGGCAAGCGTTGGCGACAGATTCATCTATTGGGTGTGCCAGCCTTGCTCTTGAGTGCTATTCATGCTGTGTTGATTGGTTCCCATTACCTGGGTTCCTTGCAATCAACTTGGGGAAATAAATTAGCGGCAGTACTGATGGGAATTATTACCCTCAGTGTCTTGATGGTACGATCACGCTTTTTTTGGTCAAAGTTAGCCGTAGAAAAGTTTTATGTTCCCCCAACCAAATCGCGGTAGATCATCCTTGTTTTCTGGCTCCATCCCAACGAGTCAAAAACAGAGAGGTTACCCGCTCAAAGACATTTCCTGGCATCAAGGAACAATAAAGTATTTATTATTCCTGAGTTGCTTAGTTATCTCAATAACTAATCTTTACCCTGCTGCTGCTCATCAGGTAGAAGTAGCAGCAGATGTCGGTGGCACCCTCCATGTTGAACCAAATGATAACCCTCAAGCTGGAGAACCAAGCCAAGTCTGGTTTGCACTTACCCGCAGAGGTGGAAGGGTGATTCCCCTGTCACAGTGTAATTGTCAGTTAGCTGTTTATGCCGAACCCTATGCAGCCGGAGAGCCACCACTCCTAGAACCACAGTTAGAATCTGTGGCAGCTGAACGTTATAAAGGCATCCCAGGTGCGGAAGTTGTCTTTCCCAAGCCAGGTATTTATGAGTTGCAACTAAATGGTAAACCAGTTTCTGGGGGAAGATTCAAACCGTTTAAGTTCAAATTTGAAGTTACTGTGGCAGGAGGTGGATCTACAGATAGAACACGAAACCTGCGAGATGTCAATGGCGATTTAGTAGAGGGTGAATCTCAGAAATTCCCAATTTGGGCGATCGCACTTCCAATCTTCGCATTTATCGCCATCTTAGTTGTTGTACTGCAAAGTATGAGAGGCGGTAGGGAGTAAGAGAGTGGGAAGGGGGACAAGGAAGCAATTTTTCTTCCTTGTCCCCCTTGTGGCAGTGAAAGCACAGAGGTGTGTCACAATGCAAGAAATATTAATTACTTATGAACAAGCGACTTATTGATTATGTTCGAGAGATTGATACTGGTTTGGAAGAAATTTTAAGCAGTGAATTTCGCTCGGAGAATACAACGCTGACATCAGAGTTAAGCTAAAGTTCATACAAAATTCATCTCAGAAAAGCAAAAATACGGTTGGCTATAAAAGCTACAGTTAACAAAATTAATACAGAAAGCTTTGAGGTTTCATCTAATGAGCAACAACAATGGAGCAGAAGCGGCAGGTTATGCGGTAGGTGGAGCCGCAGGGGGATGGGGACTTGCAGCAGTAGTAGGGAATATGGGTTTGGCAGGAGCTTTTGGTGGCATTGCCATAGGCGCTGCCCCTGTCATTGCTGCTGGTGCTGTTGTAGGATTAGCAGCGTATGGAATCAAGAAGGCTCTTGATGAATAGTCACAGTAACGTTACGTTGACTAGTGACCACCTCCGCTAACACCCATGCAGGTGTCCAGGCGATACAATTGTGAGACGCGCTGATGCGTTGTAAGCTAAAAACCCCACCAGCACTTGCTAGTGGGGTTTTTAGTTCAGTAGGCAAGGGCTAGTCAACAGCCTGTCAATCTGTATGATCTGGGCATTGAGCCGAGATATGAACGAAAACGGCAATAGGGGCTGAAAAGGCTTGATTTTTCGTTGCCAATAACGGTATTAAGTACAAAGAGATAACAAATTACCGAACCTAAGTAAAATAATTGTTAAAAGCTTTAATTTCCGAATATGCAGCTATCTCGGCTCAATGTCATCAAATCTACTTATGTCGCTTTTGATGCCACTGCCACGAATGAGCGACAATATCTTGGATGGATGTGTACTGAGGTTGCCAGCCTAAGATTGTTCTGGCTTTCTCGCTGGTGCCAATGAGAATTGGGGGATCGCCAGGACGGCGATCGCGTTCTTCTACAGGTATGGAAAGCCCTGTCACCTGCTCGGCAGCTGCAATGACTTCTCTGACGGAGAAGCCGCTGCCATTACCTAAATTGAAAACTTCGCTATCGCCACCTTTTAATAAATATTCCAATCCCAAAATATGAGCATCTGCTAAGTCGTCAACATGAATATAATCTCGAATACAAGTACCATCGGGCGTAGGGTAATCGATGCCGAAAATTGAGATGGATTCTCGTTTGCCTAAAGCTGTCATCAGCACCAAGGGAATCAAATGGGTTTCTGGGTTATGATCCTCGCCAAGCAAGCCACTGGGATTAGCACCAGCAGCATTGAAATAGCGGAAACGCACCGACTGGAAACCGTAAGCAACGTCAAAATCAGAGATAATCCGCTCTACCATTAGCTTTGTAGCGCCATAGGGATTAATCGGATTTTGGGGATGCGTTTCTGGAATGGGTACAAATTCCGGTACACCATATGTGGCACAGGTAGAAGAGAAGACAAATTTCTTCACAGATGCTGTCAGCATCGCTTCTAACAGAGTCAAAGTACCAACAACGTTATTGCGGTAATATTTAGCTGGGTCAGTCACTGATTCTCCTACGTAGGCGTATGCAGAAAAGTGCATCACAGCGGCAATATCGCGGGTTTTAAATAGGTGATCTAACAAGGCGCGATCGCCTGTATCCCCTACTATCAGTTCTACCTGTAAAACCGTTTCTACCAGGTCACGATGCCCATAGACTAGATTATCAAGGATGACAACGTTATAACCCGCTTGCTTCAAAGCAAGCACTGTATGAGAACCAATATATCCAGCTCCCCCCGTTACCAAAATGGTAGGCTTTCCAGACGACATAGTTTTTCCTTTTGAGTGGATTACTCAATTAATTTAGTTTACCGGTGCCACATTACTCTTCTGGAAAATTATAAATAATAGACGCAGTGTCAAAAAATTGCACTAAAATCACTACGACGGTAGTCTTTGGGTGTGAGGTTTGAAGTATTTTAAGTCAAACAGTACGATTACAATTTGACAGTAAAATAAATCCATTTCCCGAAACCTCTAGGTTGACCCTTACGGGTGACGCTCCTAGCGTCGCGATCGCTAAGAAGTTGCCAGTTGTTTTATGCCGGGAAACCATACATAGCAGTTCTTTTTGGGGAGCCACTTCTTCAACTAGGGTTCTCCCAGTTGAAGAAGTGGCGTGGAAACCCCGATCAAAGCGGACTGCCTTACCACCACACTGGCTCACCGCACCAGAAAATTTGAGAGTTAATCTATGTTTCTATTGCTAAGTCGGGTACTGCTGTGGCTGCTGATTGGCACTATCGTATATTCTCTGTTCCAGCGATTTTATCCCTCTGGAAGTTTTGTCGGGCGATTGATCTTAGTCGTTATCTTGGTAATCATAGCCCTATCATTTGTTAACCCCAATGAACCAGCTGTAGCCTCGTTGTCGAGGATGCTGTCTTTTCCACTCAAGCCTCTAGGAGCCTCTGTTTTAATGATGATTTTTGCAGCTCAAAGAATCAAAGGAGGCGGGATAGACAAACCAGGTGGATACTTGGTAGGTTGGGCACTGACGATTTTACTGTTAGCAAGTACACCAGCAGTCGCCTATTTACTTTATAGGGCACCTCTAGCAATGGCAGGTGAAACCTATGTAGCAACTGCTGCACCAACATCTGGGATACTGGTGGCATTAGGACAACAAACCACCGCAGCAAACATTTCAGATGTGACAGGCGATCGCATTCTTTCTTATAATTTGAGAGTGCCTCCCTACCTATTACAAGGAAGTCCTCAAGATATTCGCGCCCGCGGTTTACGACTTGAAGACTTTGTACCGAATGCGGAAACGTTGCAATTGACAACCAGAACTTGGGAAACTTATCTCTTTGAAATTTACAGGTTCTTACGTGTTCAGCGGTAATAAAGTTAAGAAAGTAAAACTCAAAAGGTCACAATGCCACGCCCTAGTACCGCGTTCCCCACAAGGTAGCGGTACTAGTAGCTGGATTAATTAAAGCTGTAATTGCCACCACACCAAAAGTTGAAGTAGACATTACTATTCGGCTTTGGGCGAAAGAGAACGGCAATAACTATCAGTTGAAAGAGGTAACAAAAGCTTAATTTATAAGCGATATTCCCTCTACATAGCTGCCCTCTTGGACTAGCAGTTAATCTAGGATGATAAAGTTGTAAAATTGCTTTAATGGCAAAATCTCGACGAATCGCTAAACTCAGTGCTTACCTACGACCCCATTGGCGGGAAGCGTCCTTAGGAATTCTCGCTTTGTTGTCTGTCAATGCACTGGGCGTTTATATCCCTTGGTTGATTCGTGCTGGTGTTGACAAACTCTCGACAACCTTCAGCTGGAACCAAATCCTACATTACGTAGTAATCATTGTCTTGCTCAGTTCGGCAATGTGGCTAATGCGGATGGCATCCCGCATTTGGCTATTTGGAGTAGGGCGTCAGGTGGAATTTGACCTCAAACAACGGATTTTTGAACACTTACTTAAGCTGGAGCCAGCTTATTTTGCCAGTAATACTGCTGGCGATTTGATTAATCGGGCTACCAGTGATGTGGACAATATCAAGCGTTTATTGGGTTTTGCAGTTTTGAGTTTGGCAAATACAGTGTTTGCCTACGCCCTGACACTGCCAGTAATGCTAACGATTAGTGTAGATCTCACACTAGCCGCCCTAGCAGTGTACCCTTTTATGTTCTTGTTAGTGAGTTTGTTTAGCGATCGCTTACGCAAACAACAAGCAGCAGTCCAAGAGCAACTCTCTGACATCAGCGAACTCATCCAAGAGGATATCAGTGGCATTGCTTTAATTAAAATCTATGCCCAAGAAGCAAACGAGCGTCGAGCCTTTGCTAAAAAAAATCAGCAGCTATTGACTGCTAACCTGGAACTGGCAAAACTCCGAAATACACTGTTTCCCCTAATTGGCGGGCTAGCCAATGTCAGCTCACTGGTAATCATCTGGCTAGGTGTGGCGCGGATGTCTTCTGGGACCCTTCAGGTTGGCGACTTTTTAGCACTGTTAATTTATGTAGAGCGTCTAGTTTTTCCTACTGCTCTTTTAGGATTCACAATTACTGCTTACCAACGGGGTGAAGTTAGTATCGATAGGCTTGAATCTATTCTCTCTGTCACACCGAAAATTCAAGACAGAGCCGATGCCATACATCTACCAGTGGCTGAACTTAAAGGGGAACTGACAGCTAAAAATCTCACCTACAATTACCCTGGTTCCACTACTCCAGCTTTAGAAAATGTTAACTTTAGCATTACTCCGGGAGAAACCGTGGCAATTGTTGGGGCCATTGGTTCAGGGAAATCCACTTTGGCGAATGCTTTGCCGCGTTTGTTGGATATTGAATCAGGACAATTGTTTTTAGATGGGCTGGATATTACTAAGATAGCTTTGGCTTCTTTACGAGGTGCGATCGCCTACGTTCCTCAAGATAGCTTTCTATTTAGCACTACAATCAAAAATAATATCCGCTACGGTGACCCAATTAGCGAACAAGAGCAGGTTGAATCTGTCGCTCAACTTGCCCAAATTGAATCAGAAATTAACAATTTTCCCCAGCAATATGAAACTCTTGTTGGTGAACGCGGTATTACTCTTTCTGGCGGTCAACGACAACGGACTGCCTTGGCTAGAGCGATGCTGGTCAATGCGCCAGTGTTAATTTTAGATGATGCCCTCTCTAGTGTGGATAATCAAACAGCCACACAAATCCTCAAAAATCTCTCTGGTGGTACTGAACGCAAAACAGTAATTTTCATTACTCATCAATTATCGGCAGCGGCAGCTGCTGACCGAATTTTTGTAATGGAAAAGGGAAGAATTGTTCAGATAGGCAATCATTCACAATTGGTGCAACAACAGGGTCTGTACAGAACTTTGTGGAGCCAGCATCAAGTTGAGGAATTACTGCACTAGTACAACATTTAACGTTAAGGACAATTTCTTATGCAGCGTGTATAATTTATCATTCAATATTTGATAAATTATCTCGTTTATGCTGGAATTTTTGCAAAATTTTTTTACTGATAGCTCATTTATTCCACATGGACATTGTTACCTCTGGAAGCCGAGTTTAGTGTGGCCAAACATCTTCTCAGATTCTCTGATTGCTTTAGTGTATTATTCTATTCCGATCATCCTTGTTTACTTTGTCCACAAGCGAAAGGATTTCCCCTTGAAATGGATACTTTTATTATTTGGAGCTTTTATCGTCTCTTGTGGTACAACCCATGTGATGGATGTATGGACGCTTTGGCATCCAACTTACTGGCTGTGGGATGACAGAAGAAACAATGCAAAAAATATTTGCTCTATTTTATACAACTAAACCTGTTGGTTCAGGTACAAGTTTAGGGATGTCGATTAGCTACCAAATTATCAACAAGCATAGTGGTCAACTTAAGTGTATTTCTGCACCGCTTCAAGGCACAGAGTTCATCATCCAGATTCCGATTCAGATAAAGTCTGTTTGATGATAATTTGGTCTACCCATTAAGACGTATTAAGACGTAAAACAACCATTCTCAAACACTACCGTTTTCGGAATTACAGTATGTCCGTTCTGCTAATGTGACATCTAACACGAATGGATTGTCATTACCTTGAAATTGGGCGATCGCATGACTGCGTTCTATTTCAGTAATATCTGGGAGGTCTTGCTGATTCCATTTACACAAAGTCTGACGCTGATTCTGAAAGTAATTTAAGTCTACTCTCTCAGCCTGATTCCGATAAATGGTGTAAAAGTAGAAAATTGCCCTGGCTATATCTCCTTTTACTTTCTCTCTAGGCTCAAATTCAGAAGATGTTGATTCGCTAAACTCGTCAATTGCACTACTAGGAATTGTAGATTGAACAGTATTATTTCGATACCATTTCTTAGTACTTGTGTCGGCTATATCGTCGAATGGTTTATTGCCTCGCTCACTATTAATATCTTCTCGTGCAGGAAATAGATGGTGAAGGTCACTTCGGGAATTACCCTTGTCAGCACCTTTACTTTGTGGCCAAACATGTTCGGTATTCAGCCCTAATTTTTCAGCTTCCAGACTAGGATCGCCATTGCCAATTAAACGAATTGGGTAACTTGCATAAATGTCTGTCACAATACCTGCTCGGTTGTCAATAATGCCAAACATTTGGTCTCTTGCCCGATCATAATTCAAGATTTTGCTTGGCGTATACTCCTTAGCTAGTTCGTCAACTAGAGCGAATTTGGATAATTGAGGCAATATAATTGCCGAATCACTTGCAGGAGTGGGTTGGCTAACGGGAGGGATTGTGTCAGAGGTGGACTGGTTAGCAGGTAATGTAAATGCTGCAATCACGGGATCATGGTCGCTGACAGGCTTACTAAAGCCAACGTTGACATGCACAATGTCGATTTCAGGTTGAGCAACACGAGAAAGATTTTCACTGACCAACAAATGGTCAATAAGTTCAGGATTTCCACGGAATTTGAAAGTAAACTGATCACTAAGAGGTAAACGAACCGTCAGATTCTCAAGAATGTTACCCTCCAAGGTCTTCAGAGGTAAAGAATCTGGTAAATCGTTTAAGTCACCTAGTACAATTACATTGGCTTGCGGGTCAACTTGTAGTAGTTGCGCTACGAATTCATTGACGATTTGGGCTTGCTTGACTCGTTGAGCATCGCTGGGAGAACCTCCAAGCTTGGAAATAAAGTGATTAGCAATGATAAACAGTTTTTGATCGTTAAATATAAATTCTGTCGCAAGTGGCTTACGGCTTTGATCGAAAGCATTATTCGTGGGGTTAATCCGACCTGGATTGAGCGAGAGGTCAAGACCATTTGAACCTTGAGTAATAGCCACAGCATCTAATGAACCGCCTTTTCTGGGCAATTTTGCTAGAGTTATCCGGCTGGGTCGAAATAATAAACCGACACGGATATTGCCTCCAGGTTCTCCACCATCTTGATCGTCGCTGGGCGCAATATCAACGAAGTCGTATCCTGTACTACCGATATTTTCGAGCGCAGTAATCAGTTTTTGGTAAGTTTGGTTTGCATTTACAATGTTATCATTGATTGGTCCGTTGTTATCTTGAACTTCAATTAAACTGATGACATCTGGTGCGTTCAAATTATTGCCAATAATTTTAGCAATCTGATCAAAGCGCTGATCTTTCGGGTCTAAATTCTCGACATTAAAAGTTGCAACAGTCAATACATCCTGTGAATTTTTCAGAGATGTTGTTTCACGTTCTGCAACTGAAATTAAAGGAGTTGGTAATTGAGCTATTTGACTAGCTTGCAGTGGACTAACCCATGTAAAGAAGATGAGAGCAATACTAAGTAGTAGTAATTTGATAAATTTCATTCTCTCTTTCAATGAAGGTATTTTCTAGATTAGTCTTCTTCTTAATAAAGTTCAGTTAAGATAAGTTTTAGATTGGGTTAAGTGAAGCATCTCATAGCATTTTGGATTTTAGATTTTAGATTTTGGCTCCTTTCGCAACTCTTGGAGACGCTGCGCGTAGCTTGCTTAAGAGCAGGGGTACGCTCAAGGCAAGTCGCTCATTCAAACGATTTGGGATTAAGAAAGTCTTACCCAGACTGATTTTCACCTAACTATGTGTCGTATTGTTTTTTAAAATTAGTATCACTTGGAAAAAAATACCAGCAGAAAAGCAAATCACCGCTACATTTTTAAACTACATTTGCCATCAAGTAGATACCGTCTTAAATGTCAAGTACTTGATGATTAGTGATAGCGATGTCTGCGACGGGCAACTCTTGGAGAGGCTACGCCAATGCTTATGCAACCCGTTATTAGAAGACTTTTAGAATAACCGTGGATTTGCATAACTTGATAGAGCTAGTATAATCTGGCGTGATTATCACGTTAGTTTTATTGGGTATGTGGGTAGTATAAATTACCGAAAAAACTAATTTGACATATGGTAATGTTCAAAACTAAATTATCAGAACCCCGTGCTTGGAGCGAATTTTACACCTTAAAGTTAATGCATCGGCATATTGGGGCGATCGCAGTTCTAATCTTAATTAGCTTACTGAGTTCATTGAGTGGAATACCAGATCATCATACCATCTCTAACTGCTGGGAAGGCTTTCTCTGGGGACTGGCAGATCCAGTAATTGGCTTGGATTGTTTAGTTGGTATTGTTGCTATTGGCTTACTCTCATCTGTGTTTGTTCGTGGTGCTGTGATAGCTGGATGTTTTGTTTTAGCAGCAGTCTTAGGCATTGTAATTCATTTATTCCAGCTAAATTTACTAGGCACAGAAATGGCCATCGCCATTTCTACCATCGTTTTTGGTACTATGCTGATGATGCCAAATCAACCAAACTTTATGGTACTTGCTCTGGTGGGCATCAGTGCTGGTTTATTTCAGGGTTACGCTGATGCTGAATTTATTATTGGGGCAGGAATGATACCACTAGTTGCCTATATACTAGGCATTACCTTAACTCTGTTTGCGGTTGCCATGAGTGCCAGAGAAATTGGTGGTGCGATGGGTATGGGAGAAATAAACCGAATTTTACCCTGGAAAATTAGCATTGCTGGCTTCGGTTTGTGTGCGATCGGGATCGTGTTTTTGAGCAATTCGATAATTTAAATTACATATTTCAATTCAGTGGAATACATTCATTCATCAACTCTAAATCACTCTGAAACTGGATATTTACCCTACACCCCTACATTGGTTTAGAGGCTGTCTCTAAAGAAATGTAAAGAGATAAAAGTAAGGCGATTGCAGCAGAAACCATTAGTCATCGCACAGATGTAATATAGCAATCCTATCTGATTTCGTTCAAATTCGTGGTGTCCAGATCCCCGACTTCTCTAAGAAGTCGGGGATCTAACTTTTCACAAATGATTTAGGAATTGCTATATATTAAGAGCGATCGCCAAACTTGGGCGGTTACGCCATAGTACAGTCCAGATAAAAACTGCACAAAACTTGATTTTGTCAACTGAAACATCTGATATTGAAAAACTGCTCGATAAATGCGGTAAGCCAAGCCATGCCGTCAGGCTTATCGCCCTCTTACTGCAGAAATTTTCAGTTGCGTAGACGCTCTTAGCGGTGAGCCAGTCCGGTGGACGGGTTAAGAGGCATAAAGGAACTGGCTGTCTTCGTAGCGTCTCGTAGAGAGGTACGAGCGTCACCCATAGGGCTTGTCGTAGACATCGCTCTTTATTCTGATTGATACTATTCTCAACAAGGAGTTAAGAGTATTACCATGACCATTCGTCTAACTGGGACAGAAGACTTTGGGGAATTTTGCGAGGATGTGCAGTTTAATGACTATGAGGGAAAAGCACTACTGTCTACTTGGTTTGGTCAAAGCAGCTTTCGCTGGACTTTTCTTCGCTCTAACCTTGAGCTAGTAATCTGTGATAATCAGTATTTTCAACCAGTGATTTGGGAGCAAAAACACGATGATTTTGATTTTCTTGTATCTAAGTTTTTTCTGTCTGGTGGTATAAGAACCACTACGCCAAATGTACCTGGAGTCATTGACGACTATGGAGAAGTTGCAGGTTGTAACTACTTATTTTTCTTGCCTGATATTGGGGAGTTTGAGCATTTTAATCCGAAGCAGCGCACTCAGTGTATTGGCATTTATTGGTATCCTGAATTACTTTATAGTTTACAGGGAAGCTTTGATCAATTGCCAACTTTGCTCCGGCAATTGATAGAAAATCCTATTAAAGAACGATTCCATCAGCCGTTAGGAGCAACCACGCCTGCAATGCGGTTAGTACTCAAACAAATATTGCAGTGTCCGTTTCGAGAAAAACTTAGACTAATGTATTTAGAAGCAAAGGTGTTGGAACTACTGACACTCCAGATTGCTCAATGGGGAGAAAATAATCAGGTATTGGGGCGATCGCTCTGTTTCCGTCCCAATGAAATTGAACGTTTACATCACGCCAAAGCTATTTTAAATCAAACGCTCCACAATCCACCTTCTCTATTAAATCTAGCTAAAGAAATCGGACTCAATGACTTTAAGCTCAAGCGGGGATTTAGAGAAGTTTTTGGGACTACAGTGTTGGGATATGTGCAATCTTTGCGGCTAGAGCAAGCGCAACGGCTACTGCGAGACACTAATCTCACAGTTGCAGAAATTGCTTCTCAAGTAGGGTACGAGAGTATAGGTCATTTTAGGTATCTATTTAAGCGGCAATTTGGTATCACTCCTAGAGAATATCGTCAGCAAAAATATTTATAGCAAAAAATACATCCCGATTCCGTCTTAAAAAATCCGGTTTCAGTATCTATGCGCTCGCTCAAATTTCTGTATTCTCTTAAACAGAGTTATTTAAAAATAATTCTCAAATAATTGACTCTGTTGTGAAAAATCAGGTTGGGTGTGTGGAGTGATGAAACTGTTGCGATCGCTATTTATTTCCTATTTTTTTATTGCTGTTGTCATACAACCAACTCAGGCAAAGCAAGTAACTGAAATTCAAAGTGTACAAGAACTGAACCGTTCTGCAAGAACAGTCAAAGAATGGTTTGCTCAGATACAACAGCAGAACCCGCCAGCCCAAAGCCAGAAAGGTGAAATTGTACAAGTGACTTCTGTGAAGGCAAATCCCACTTCTAAAGGTGTGGAGGTGATTTTACAGACATCAAAAGGAGAACACTTACAAGTAGTTAATCAAAGTTCTGGCAATAACTTTGTTGCTGATATTCCCAATGCTCAACTGCGTTTACCCAATGGTGATGCATTCACATTTCGCTCAACTTCACCAATTACAGGGGTTAGTGAGATAACGGTAACAAACTTTAATGCCAATACTATCCGTGTGAGCATGACAGGGGAAGCAGGTGTACCAACTGTTGAGTTGTTTGACAGTCCAGATGAAGGTATTATCTTCTCTGTTGCAACTGCTGCATCTTCTGTGCAACCACAGCAGCCAGAGAGTCAAACACAGCCTAGTCTTCCATCGACAGAAAGTAATGAACCGATTGAACTTGTGGTGACGGGTGAACGAGATGAAGGCTATAACCCCTCACGAACAAGCGTCGGAACCCGCACTGATACGCCCTTGCGAGATATTCCTCAAACCATTCAAATTATACCGCAACAGGTAATTAAAGATCGTAATGTTACCCGGTTGCGAGATGTGTTGAATAACGTCAGCGGTGTTGCACTGAACAGTGGAGACTATGGTGGCGAAGGGTTTGGCGTTGGTGACTATTCAATTCGGGGCTTCCCAGGACAAACCACACTCAATGGTTTTACAGGCACAGGCTCACCGGGAGATTTTTCTAACGTTGAACAGGTTGAAGTAGTGCGCGGGCCTGCATCTGTATTGTTCGGATCGGGCGAACCCGGAGGTATAATTAACGTTACCACCAAACAACCGTTATCGGAACCATTCTACGAGTTTGGCTTCAATGCCGGTAGCTATAATTACTACCGAGGGACGGCCGATCTTTCCGCTCCACTAAATTCAGACCGCAGCCTACGCTATCGCCTAAACATTGCACTTCAGGATTCTGATAGTTTTCGAGACTTTTTAGGGACAAAGCGATTCTTTGTTGCACCTACCATCGCCTGGGATATCAGCGATGATACAAAGCTGACACTAAACTTTGAATACCTCAATCAAAAAACAGGATTTGATGCCGGAGTCCCAGCGTTGAGTAATGGCTCATTTGTGCTGCCGATTAATCGCTATTTTGGCTATCCTAGTGCGAATGATATTAATCTCACTCAACTACAGGGAGGATACACCTTTGAACATCGGTTCAATAAAAATCTTCAGCTGCGTAATTCGTTATTCATCAGCTCGCAACATTTAGATTTGATAGACAGTGAATATGGCACTTTGTCTGACGATCGATTTATTACAGGCACATATGTCAAGGATAACCCTGTATATGAAACCTATGCGATGCAAACAGGGCTGATAGCAAACTTTAATACTGGTTCAGTAGCCCATAAAGTGCTGTTTGGTTTCGATGCAAACCGTGTGACGAATTTCTTTTCGCCCCTGACTGCACCCTTGCCGCCACTGGACATTTTCAACCCTAACTACAATATCGAATTACCTACTAATACCACTCTCAGTGGTTCTATTTATATCACTCAATCCTATGGGGTTTACCTGCAAGATCAGATAAAGTTGCTAAATAACCTGATCCTAGTGGCTGCTGGACAATTTGATTGGGTGAACAACACGGGGAAGGATACTATCGCAGGTACTGTTGATAGAAACTACGGTGAAGCATTTAGTCCCCGCATCGGCATCGTCTATCGACCGATCGAGCCTCTTTCACTCTATGTCAGCTACAGCCGTTCTTTTGTGCCTAACTCTGGTCGTTCTCGAACGAATTCAGCTTTTGCTCCGTCACGCGGTACTCAGTATGAAGTGGGCATCAAGGGCGATTTTCTTGATGGGAAACTCTCAGCACTTTTAGCCGCTTACAACATCACAAAATCCAACGTTTTGGCGACTGATCTCAACGAGCCTGATCCTGGGAAGTATTCGATTCAGGTTGGAGAACAGCGCAGTCGTGGTATTGATTTGAGCGTGACTGGTGAAATCTTACCAGGTTGGAATTTAACAGCAGGATATTCTTACATTGATGCGATTATCACTGAAGATACTACGTATGAGGTGGGCAGTCGGCTGAGAATTACGCCAACTAATTCTGCAAACTTGTGGACAACCTATAAAATTCAAAGCGGCGATTTGCAAGGCTTGGGCTTTGGGTTTGGCGCATATTTTGTTAGCGATCGCCGAGGCGATCAATTTGATCCGCCCAACTTCAAGCTACCAGCCTACACTCGATTCGATGCGGCTCTATTTTACCGACGCAATAACTGGGAGGTAGCAATTAACGCTGAGAATTTGTTTGATGTGGAATACTATACAAATTCGCGCTATTCTGCTGCAAATTCTCCAGGTGCGCCTTTTACGATTATCGGGTCACTAACCGTGCGGTTTTAATTGAGAAAACCAATCTCCTATTTTGACATTATGCAGAGGAGCATCTACCTTGAATTCTAAAAAAGTACGCAACTTGATATTTACCCTACATCGCTACTTGGGTCTAGCGCTAGGACTGATTGCAATCATCATCGGCTTGACGGGTAGTCTACTAGTTTTCCACACAGAAATTGACAACTTCGATCAATCCCATCAAAGTGGTACCATCATCCCTCAAAGGGAACAACTACCAATCGAAGTTGTCCTTAACACTGTCAAAAAAGCCTACGCCAACCAGCCAGATACAACTATTCAACGGTATTACCCATCCCCAAAGCCAGATCGGTCAATAAAGGTTATCCTCAAAACAAAAAAAATTGACTGGTTACCAATCTACGTCAACCCCTACACAGGGGTAATCCTCAACCCCAACTCCAAGCCAAGCTCGATCCAAAAGATATTTTTTGACATTATCTATCCACTCCATTACAACCTTTTAAGTGGTGATATTGGTCTTAAGTTTGTAGGCATTGTGGGATTACTGTTCACAATCTTGAGCATTACAGGCATTATCTTATGGCCTGGTTGGCGTAAGTTGATTGCTGGCTTCAAAATTAAATGGAACGCTCATCCCAAGCGGATAAACTTTGATATTCATAAAGTTGCTGGTGTCATTGCAGCCACATTTCTAGTCTTTACTTTTTTCACAGGCTTTTGCTGGAACTTTTCTGAATTTATCAACCCGATAATCTACGCACTCACCTTCTCCAAACCTCAACCCAATTTGGTTTCTGTACCTATTTCCGGTCAGTTGCCGCTAGGACTAAAAGACCAGTTGAAAATTGCTCAAGCTGCTCTGCCCAATGCATCACTCAGTCTAATTGGCTTTCCAAGTAAACCAGAAGAGACTTTTTGGTTTAACTTTAATCTTGGCGATGTTTTTCTTGACCAGTATAGCGGCAAGGTTTTACAAGTGTCTACGATGGCGACTGCATCATTAGGCGATCATATCCTGAATTCCTTTAACGATTTGCACTATGGCACTTTTTGGGGACTTCCATCTCGTATTTTCTACATGTTTGTGGGATTTGCACCGTTGATTTTATTTATTACTGGTTTTCTGATGTGGAAGCATCGTTATCGGACAAAATCTCCTACGGAATTTGTTAAACAGTCCCTTTTAAGGTAATTACAACTAAAAAGCGCCCCCCATTTCTGGAGGGCGCTTCTTATTTAGCTAATCTTCAGAATTAACCGTTGATAGCAGGAGCAGTCATTGCTACAGGAGTAACTTCACCAGCAGCTAAGTCTAGGGGGAAGTTGTGAGCATTGCGCTCGTGCATTACTTCCATACCCAAGTTAGCGCGGTTGATTACATCTGCCCAGGTGCTGATGACGCGGCCTTGAGAGTCAATGATTGACTGGTTGAAGTTGAAACCGTTCAAGTTGAACGCCATTGTGCTGATACCCAAAGCGGTAAACCAGATACCAATGACAGGCCAAGCTGCGAGCAAGAAGTGCAATTGACGGCTGTTTTGGAATGATGCGTATTGGAAAATTAAACGACCGAAGTAGCCGTGGGCTGCAACGATGTTGTAGGTTTCTTCTTCTTGACCGAACTTATAACCGTAGTTTAATGATTCGGTTTCGGTGGTTTCACGCACCAAGGAAGAAGTTACTAAAGAACCGTGCATTGCAGAGAACAAGCTTCCGCCGAATACACCAGCCACACCTAACATGTGGAAGGGGTGCATCAAGATGTTATGTTCTGCTTGGAACACAATCATGAAGTTGAAGGTTCCAGAGATACCCAAAGGCATACCATCAGAGAAAGAACCTTGACCGATGGGGTAGATCAAGAATACTGCGGTAGCAGAAGCCAAAGGTGCGCTGTAAGCTACGCAGATCCAAGGACGCATACCTAAGCGGTAAGAAAGTTCCCACTGACGACCCAGGTAGGCAGCGCAACCAATCAAGAAGTGGAAAACTACCAACTGGTAAGGACCACCGTTGTACAACCACTCATCCAAGGAAGCAGCTTCCCAGATTGGGTAGAAGTGCAAGCCGATAGCGTTTGAAGAAGGAACAACTGCACCAGAGATGATGTTGTTTCCGTATATCAAAGAGCCTGCAACTGGTTCGCGGATACCATCAATGTCCACAGGAGGAGCAGCGATAAAGGCAATTACGAAGCAGACGGTAGCAGCTAGCAGGGTTGGAATCATCAGTACGCCGAACCAACCGACATAAATACGGTTATCAGTGCTGGTGATCCACTCGCAAAAGCGATCCCATACGTTAGCGTCAGAGCGCCGTTGTAAGGTTGTGGTCATGGTTTTATAAGTGCTATGAGTTGTTAAATATGGAACAAGCTAACTCATTTTCGCCTGTTAAATTACAGTCTACATGAATTTACTTTGATCCGATCTGTGCCTTAATATTCTTTAACAATTTCATCGAATTTCCTAATATAAACAATAGTCATAAAAGTAATGGATTGAGGCTTTGTAAGCGATTTAACACTAACTTAGCTATAACTTTCTTTAGATGCGATCGCCTAGTTAATTGTCTTTACATTCCTTTACAAATAACCCGTTGAAAAAATTTTAAGTTTTGTTTATTTGTAACGAAATAATAAGTTGTAGATTGTCTTATGTTTCTATTGATTGTAAAAATTTAAAAATCAAAGTAGATGTAGGGCAAACTGCCTTCAGGAGCTAATAACCAAACAGCGTAGAAACATAGAGGGACGAAGACAAGCTTAAGCGGCCAATTAAACTCTAACTTCAGCATCCGGTTAAAGGCATAGACTACAGCCATAAGGGCAGCTAAAGCTAGAAGTACCCAAGTGAGTTGGTATTGGCTCATATTTAAGGCTTCTACATAGACCTTTTCAGCAAACTGGGCGTCAGCTGGATAACCCCAAAGATGTCGAATTACCAAAGAAGAGTCTTGGAGATTAGGTAAGCGGAACCAGATCCAAGAGGTAAAAACCATCAGTTGGGTCAATAACCAAGCGACAAATATACCCAGAGGATTTTGCCAGAATTGTTCTAGATTTTCAAAGCGATCGCTCATCGTATCTGTAAGTCGATGAACCACCAAGGCTAACCCGTGGAATATGCCCCAAACAACATAACCTAAAGCAGCACCGTGCCAGATACCAGCAATTAGCATCACAATAAATAAATTCCAGCAGGTACGGACCAAACCTCGACGGGAACCACCCAAAGGAAAGTAGACATAGTTACGTAGCCAATCTCCTAGAGTCATGTGCCAGCGCCGCCAAAATTCTCCAATATTGGTGCTGAAGTAGGGAAAGTCAAAATTCTCAGGTAGAACCAAGCCGAAAAGCAAAGCACTACCACGGGCAATGTCTACGTAACCGTTGAAATCTAGATATAATTGCAAGCCGTAGGCGAATGTAGCTAACCAAAGATCGGTACTACCCGCCCGTTGTAAGTTACCAAAACATAAATCAACGAAAATTCCCAGATGGTCTGCCAAAATACCTTTTTTGACCGCGCCCCTAGCAATTAACCACAGCGCCTCAGATACTCTATCGGCACTAGGGAAGGCTAGGGTATTGAATTGATTTGCTAAGTTGTGGTAGCGCGTAATCGGGCCGGAAATCAGTTTGGCGAAGAATAATTTGTAGGTGGCAAATTTGAGAAACTGCTCAGTCGCAGGGGCACCACGATAGACATCTATTAAATAAGCAATGCATTCAAAGGTAAAAAATGAAATTCCCAAGGGTGCAATTAATTTAAAAGAGCTATCTGGTGAATTTGTTTGCACATGAAAAACAAACTTTAATAAAGGGGTAAAATACTTAAAAACTAATAACAGTAAAACATTTAGAGTTATCCCTAGCCACAAAACTTTTAGACGACGACGATTCCAATCACCTTGGGCAAATTGCCACTCTTCATTAGAAATTTGCCAGTCAAGAGAATGTTTTCCTGGTGATGTGTTTTTCCCAATCTCCAACCCTACAAGGAAATTAATAAATGTCAATGCTAATAGTAATGGGATGTACTGGATGTGCAAAGATGCATAGAAAACCAAACTAGCAATTAGCAGCGTCCACAATCGCAATTTCTGTTGTGCTAGAGACCAGTAAATCCCTAACACACTCAACAAGAACAGCCCATAGAAAATTGATATAAAGTTCATTTGTTATTTGTTATGGGACATTGGGCATTGGGCACTTGTAGTGAACGGTGTTGAAGTATTGGGCATTGGGCATTTGGCATTGGGCACTTATACTGAGCGACTTGTGGCAAGCAGAGCCGAGGTAAGCCCTTGGCGCAGCCTCTCCAAGAGTTGTATTGGGCATTGGGCATTTGGTTATTTCCCCCCTGCCCCCTCACTTCTCTACTTCGCTGGCCAAGGAATCATTGGATCATTAGCCAGCTTTTTGGAGACTTCGTAGGCTCCAAAGCGGTTGAGGTGGCTGGGATCAGAAAAATAGTCATTTGCTTTTGACCAGTGTTGGCTCAAATCACGATAAATAAAGTTGGGATTAGTAGCCAAATGCAACATATATTGCTGAAATTCTTGCTCATATTGTGTACGCACTGGATCTAAATAATCTTCAGTCAGAGGCATGTTGACAAACACTAAGGAAATTTTCTGAGACTGGGTAAACTGAAGTACTTCTTGAAAGGCAGTATCTTGCTCTCCTTCTACCTGGAAAGATTTATAGTCGTTGTCATAATTTCCGGGAACTCTAGAATGTTTTTGATAGTATTTAGCAGGATTGAAACGAATAGACAAAGGTAGAAAGCCATCAAAATCAACTGCTTGCTGGGAAGTACTTTCATCTGAAGTACCATCTGTTAGCTCTTTTTGTGATGTAACTGTCTGATTGCGACCAAGCATGAGCAGTTGTTTTTGCAGTAAACTTTTAATTTGGTCGCGGTTTTGGTAGCTAGCAGAAAGAGATGCTAGAGCCTGATTTAACGAATGATTGACAGCTTCATAGGTACTAATCTCCTGTTTTTCTTCTTTTATCTTTTGTTCTCCCGAACTTACCTGATTTTTGGGCGAATCATTGCTATTGGCAGTTGGTGGCGCTTTTTGGAATGCTTGTTTATAACCAGCTGATGCAGCGATGGATTTAAAGGTAATATCCTCACGTCCACCGTTAAAAGCACGCGCCCCATCTGCCCAGATAATTATTTTAGGCAGTTCTGATGGTTCCAGTACGTGGCGAATCACAAAGTCTACAACTTGTGCGGTAGCACCGTTGATCCCAAAGTTAAACACGTCAAGATTTGGATAGCCCTGAGTCGCTAAAGCTTTAGAAAGTGCTGCCGGATCTATTCCCCTGAGGGCGCGGGAGGAGCCAATAATCAACACATTTGGCGGACTACCAGTTCTAGCCAAACGCTGTTTATACAGTGCTAGTTGCTCGTCTAACTGCCTGACATTGAAACTTGGCATCTGCGATCGCGCTGCTAAAAGAATAGCTGTTGCAGTTGCCTTTTCTTTCAGTGGTGCGGCTGCCAAATTCTTTGTCGGGGGATCATCACTTTGAGTAAATTCAGAAGCATTAAATACAGAACTCTGATTTGGAGGAGATTTTGTTTGGGAAGTGCTGGTAAAAAATGTTGGTTTCTGACTCTGAGTTTTCCCTGATATCAAAGATACATTTTGCCCAGAAGATGATGAAGGCAAGACACTGGCGACTTTTGGCGTCGGCGTAGTCCGGGCAATAATTTGACCCAACACCCAATCAGTTTGGAGGGTAAGTAATAATCCCAGTGTCCCCCAAACCAGAGCAATCTTAAGTCCTTGAACATCTGGTTTATGTTCCGCTGACTGCTGGCTTTCGGTAAATAGCTGGCTTTTCAACAGGAATTTTTTCGCTGTTGCACTCGCCGTTACCATCCAATCTCGCGCTACTTCTGTGACAAAACTTTGAACTTCTTCTGTGGTTAAGTTGGGGCGCAAAATTGGTTCATTAGTCTCAGAGGTTACCAGATCGTTAACATATTTAGAAGTAGCAGCAAATTCTGGGGTTGCTTCTGGGACTAAACGTTGGCGATGCTCAAGATCAACGCCATAGCTCCAAAAAGGTTCTTTATTCCCAGCCCGGCGACCGTAGACACGTACCCCCATAATACCGGGAATTTTTAACTGGCGGATAAACTGCGTAACTTTGTTTGCTACTTGTTGACGCCCTGGACAAACAGGTGCATCACACATGATGTGCAATAAATCATTTTTGTTCAGCAGGAGGACGCGAATTCCACCTGTCAATAGCCGCCAATCCAGGTCAGGATTGAGTAAGCGCTCCAGTAAAAAAATGATCGCTGGTTGATCGCCAGTATTCGCCAAATCTACCGGCGATGTGGCAAAGACGGGATGCTTTGCAGCGGGTAAAGCCAGCCAATCAATCCAAGTGGGTTGCTTGTCGCCTGCTTTTTGTCCGTATACGGTGGCGGCGAGAATGCCTTGGGGAGCGATCGCTTCTAGCTGAGGTAAAATCGCTTCTAAGCACACTACCTTGTCGGGGATTGGGGCAGTTCCTAAGGGATCAAAAGCTGGGGTACAAAAGATATGTAGGGTTGATTCTTTAACAGAAGTTTGGACAGCAACTTTTAACTCTGACAATACCTCAGTTAATAATCGAGCGATCGCTTGGACATCTCCCCAACGCGCCCACTCCTTAAGCATTACCTCTGGTGGCGTCAAATCCACTCGCAGCAGCCAATCAGGGGCTGTTTCACCGCTCACCTGAGAGACAATTATTGCATCTTGGTAGCCGGAAAGCTTGAGATAACGCAACTTCTGCGCTATTGGTTCAGCAAGCAACGATGCATCAGGGCTATAGCTCGACTGGCAAAATATCCATAGGCGATTTTCTTCCGGCTGAGAGTTCTTTGACTTATATGGCTTAATCTTTACATGTACTGATACGCCTAATACACTTAAAGTTTCACTAAGATACCGAGCAATGGCTTCTGGGTTACCTTGGCGTGCCAAACTTTCGTTAGAGACAATCAGCGCCCCACCCGATTGTTTTGATTTTTCCGAGTCTACTAGCAGTGCTTGCTGCACCTGCTCCAGATGCTTTTCTATTTGATTCAAGTAAACCCGATGGCACCATTTTGGGCGCTGTTCCCCTTTTCTCCGGCCATAGACAAATACTTGATATATTGAGGGTTGTTCGTTGCTTGTGAGGATATCCAAGTTTGTTTGCTGTAGTGCTTGCAGCAAATCAGACAAAGTACGCCAACGCTGGGGACATTCTGTACCTTCACAAAGAATATGAAGGTCATTTCCCCGTAATCGGACTTTCACCCCGAAAGTGTTGATCCCTGTAGCTTGGCTTACCCATTGCACTAAGGATTGCTGGCGATCTGGTAATAGTGTTTTCATCGGAAGTTAAATTTACAGGAAGCGATTGTTGGGGAATAGTGCCTGCACTTGTAAACTAGAACCATAGGTTTATCACACTGTGACGGTTTTTTTTAACAATTTTGTTACCTTCGTAGCTTACAAAATCGGACAAGATAGTCTTGTACAGGTTGCGAGTCTGACTAATGTTGAGTTTTGCGTTTATTTTACTAATAGGGAGTCATAAATTAGAAGTTAGGAGTTAGGAGTTAGAGGTTAGGAGACAGGAGTCAGAATAATTCTATATGACTGGCTGATGACTTGTCCTTAAAAGCTAAACTTGCGTCCCATTGCGCTAAAGGCCCTGATGAGCGAAACAAACAACAAGCTTATCTCATTTAAACTCCGTCTTTTGATCATTGGAGTAATCCTAATTTCTAACTCTTAACTCCTAACTCCTGTAGAGACGCGATTAATCGCGTCTCTACTTCTAACTCCTTTTTACTCATAATTCCCATAACCAAAAATTAGCAATGCCTTCTGCCAACCAACAGCCCTCATCTAACCCCGCATCCAATCCGGATTTATTTAGCATTCCCCAGTCGTTCCTTTTACAAATAGGTACAGCGTCTATATTACTGTTGCTCATTACAGGAAAAACTACAGTAAGAGCACTAGAAGCCATAGGGGAAGCCAGTGAAGAATTATTTCGAGGCGATCGCCTACCCATTCTTGACTTCCCAGAGGATCAAGAAACGGAGCAAACTTAAAAAATATACACCAAATAATTATTTGCTCAGGAACAACCGGATGAGCATTAGGTGTAAAACCTAAAAGCGTAAACAGTAATTAGCTTTACAACAATAGAGAATATGGGTTCCCTTTTATACTCTTCGTCTCAAACTGCGGATATATACCCGGTGTCGGAATTATTTTTGCGTCATCGTCTCCAGGTAGTGGAAGAATTGTGGGAGTCAGTTCTCCGGCAAGAATGCGGTCAAAATATGGTAGACTTGTTGCGCCAGTTGCGCGATTTATGTTCACCAGAAGGACAAGCAAGAAATGACCAAGCATCCTCAGCCGTAAAATTGATTGAACAACTAAATATCAACGAAGCAATCCGCGCAGCTCGTGCTTTCGCTCTGTATTTTCAGTTGATTAACATCATAGAGCAGGAATATGAACAACGGCAGCAATTGAGTCGCTATGAGGCAGAAACAGAGGCTATAGCGCCAGAAACAGCATCAAATGTTAACTATTCCTCCAATCAAAGAGAAGATGACACGCCTGTTAGCAGGGGAATAGCAGCAGAGTTGCTGAGAAAGAGTTATCTAGAAAAAGCGCCAGTCAAACCAAAAGGTACTTTCGCTGCCTTGTTTCCCTATTTATTCAAACTGAATGTACCACCCCAGCAAATTCAACGTCTAATTGCACATCTGGATGTGCGCTTAGTTTTCACAGCGCACCCGACGGAAATTGTTCGTCATACCATTCGAGATAAGCAGCGACAAGTGGTACAACTATTACAAAAACTGGATGCCTTGGAAAACCGCTCCGGTAGCACACCAGGAGCATATCCTTGGGAAGCAGCAGATGTGCGCGAACAATTGCTCGAAGAAATTCGGCTGTGGTGGCGCACAGACGAACTTCACCAGTTCAAACCCACTGTGCTGGATGAAGTAGATTATGCCCTACACTACTTTCAAGAAGTTTTATTTGATGGCATTCCCCAACTGTATAAACGTTTCAAACACACCCTATCCAACACCTTTCCTTGGCTAGAACCACCGAGTAAAAACTTTTGCTCTTTCGGCTCCTGGGTAGGCTCAGACAGGGATGGGAACCCATCAGTCACGCCAGAAATCACCTGGCAGACAGCTTGCTATCAGCGCAAAATGGTGCTGGGGAGATATATTCAGTCAGTGAAAAATCTGATTGAATTGTTGAGTGTGTCGATGCACTGGAGTGATGTATTACCAGATTTGCTGGAATCTTTAGAGTTGGATCAGTCCCAGTTGAGTGAGGTATACGATGCACTGGCGCTACGTTATCGACAAGAACCCTATCGGCTGAAACTGGCTTATGTACTGAAACGGCTAGAAAATACTCGCGATCGCAATCTAGCTTTATATAATCGGGAAACGCCAAAAAATCAAGATAGTCCCCTGTATCTTTCGGGAGCGGATTTTTTAGCAGAACTGCGAATGATTCAGCGCAACTTGACAGAAACAGGTTTAAGCTGTCGAGAATTAGAAAATCTGGTCTGTCAAGTAGAAATTTTTGGTTTTAACTTGACAGAGCTAGATATCCGCCAAGAATCATCCCGCCACGCCGATGCGCTCAATGAGATCCTAGAATACCTGCAAATATTATCTCAACCTTACAACGAACTATCTGAGGAGCAAAAAGTCGCTTGGCTCACAGGAGAACTGCAAACCCGGCGGCCGTTAATTCCGGCAGAATTGCCATTTTCTGAAAAAACTAACGATGTAATTGAAACCTTTCGCGTCATGCGATCGCTGCAACAAGAATTTGGTCTCAACATCTGCCAAACTTACATTATCAGCATGTGCCGCGACGTGAGCGATGTGCTGGAAGTACTACTGTTAGCCAAAGAAGCCAGACTTTTTGACCCCGCCATTGCTGTGGGAACTATTCAAGTTGTCCCCCTATTTGAGACAGTAGAAGATTTACAACGCTCCAGAAGCGTCATGCAGAAACTGTTTGAACTCCCGTTATATCGAGCATTGTTAGCCGGCGGCTACGAACAGACAAAAGCAGAGGATACCGATGAAAATTCATCCTCCCCTGCCTCTTCCTTCCCCCTCTCCTCTAACTTGCAAGAAGTGATGCTGGGGTATTCTGATAGCAACAAAGACTCTGGTTTTTTAAGCAGCAACTGGGAAATTCATAAAGCTCAAAAATCACTGCAAGAAATAGCAGAAAACTATGATCTAAATTTGCGGATTTTCCACGGACGCGGCGGTTCTGTGGGACGGGGTGGGGGCCCTGCTTACGAAGCGATTTTGGCTCAACCAGGTCATAGTATCAATGGGCGAATCAAAATTACCGAACAAGGAGAAGTTTTGGCTTCCAAATACTCCTTGTTGGACTTGGCTTTGTACCACATGGAAACCATCACCACTGCTGTGATTCAAGCTAGCCTGCTGCGGACAGGGTTTGATGATATTGAACCCTGGAATGAGATTATGGAAGAATTAGCAGCGCGATCGCGTCAACATTATCGGGCCTTAATCTACGAACAGCCTGATTTTGTTGACTTTTTCCACCAAGTAACCCCCATTGAAGAAATTAGCCAGCTACAAATTAGTTCCCGTCCAGCCCGACGTCCATCTGGTAAAAAAGATTTAAGTAGTCTGCGAGCTATTCCTTGGGTATTTAGCTGGACACAAACTCGCTTTTTGCTGCCTTCCTGGTACGGCGTTGGCACAGCTGTGCAAAATTTCTTGAACGAAGAACCAGAAGAACACTTGAAATTGCTACGTTATTTTTACGTTAAGTGGCCCTTTTTCAAGATGGTGATTTCTAAGACGGAGATGACCTTGGCAAAAGTAGACATCCAAATGGCACACCACTACGTCCAAGAATTATCAAAACCAGAAGATCAGGTTCGTTTTGCCAAGGTTTTTGAGCAAATTGCTAGCGAGTTCTATCTTACAAGGGATTTGGTGTTAAAAATCACCGACCACAATCGACTGTTAGATGGTGATCCTGTCTTGCAACGATCTGTGCAGTTACGCAATGGCACAATTGTCCCCTTGGGATTTATCCAAGTTTCCCTACTCAAGCGCCTACGGCAGTCCCTAAATTCTACGGCTACTTCTGGAATCATCCACTCTCGTTACAGCAAAGGCGAGTTACTGCGAGGAGCATTGTTAACTATTAATGGCATTGCAGCCGGGATGAGAAATACAGGTTGATTGGGAACGGGGAGCAGGGGGGAAATAACCAATACAACTCTTGGAGAGGCTGCGCCCTAAGCGGAGCTATGCAGCAGGCTTTACGGCAACTCTTAGAGACGCTCTTGTGTTCGCTCAGTACAAGTGCCTAATACTCAATACCAATAGAGCTCTTGCATAAATGCTTAAATTGTCATGTTGAGCAAAGCGAAACAGAGTAGTGAGGATTCTTCTCTTGACTGCGTTTTGCTCAGAATGACATTCCTGATTTTTTGACTTTTGCAAGAGGTCTAATGATTAAAAACAGAATTTTAATTTGCACTTTTTTGGCGCTGTCATCAGGTTTTATTGGTGCTTACACCAGTGGGCAAATTACCATAATGCTGCATAGCCAAAAGTGCCAAAACCAACCTTGGGGTTTCAAGGAGATGTGCAACGCTTGGATGACACCAGGAGCAATGTGGCAAGGTAGTACAACAGGACTATGGACAGGCACAGTCTTAGGGGCGTTTGTTGGTGGTTTAGTGACGCGACAAGCTCGTGATTAGTCTATTGACTACTTAATCAAATGTGAGTTCGACGAACCTCTCCCTACCTTGAACTAAAGTTGAAGTCTGTGCAATATGGTTCGGTTAAGATCCCCCAACCCTCCTTTTTAAGGGGGGTTGGGGGGATCTCCAGGGCAAAATATCACTAACCGAACCGTATTGGAAGTCTGTGCCTCTGCGAGTCGGACAGGGACAGTTTTGTGTAGTAAAATAGAGGTTTTTTGATTCAGATCATTAGAACTTAATCAAGATAGAATTCTTAGGCAAAGACAAGGCAGCTCGATCTTGGCGTTTCGACTGCGGCGCAAAGAATTGCAATTAATCCTCCGCAGGAAAAAGGTGTCAGCAAGGCTGGTAAAATCTACCTATAGCGAAGAAGAACAAATCACCATGCCTACCGAAACTAACCCAGAAAATAAAACTACCACAGGTGCTGATGCTATTGATGAAGCGATCGCACAGGGAATTGATTTTGATGGTTCTCCCATTCCACCTGCCAAGCTAGAACTTTATGGTAAAGTCATGGCGCTAGAAGGCAATAGACAGCGCAGTGGCGTATCTAATACTATGCGATCGCGCATTGTGCGAATTGGTGCAAAACACATTCCCCAAGCAGAACTCGACCAATTACTTGTAGATGCTAGTTTCGCACCCCTAAAAGAGAAAGAAATTGCCTTTTTCTATGGCGGCAAATAAATGTTGATGTTTAACAGCAGTTTTCATTTATTTGAACTACATATGTTGTAAGGTCATAGCAATGCTCATTGGTGTTAACTTAACCTTAAAAGGGCGATTATAAACCGCATCTACACAAATAAAACCCGCCTATGCAAGTTTCAAAACCTTGATTTCCCGTTAGTTCCCGGAGGCGGACGAGAGTTTGTGTAGCCGCAACTTCCAGTCGCCCTGGCTCTAAGTTTACACGGATGAACAATGCTGTGCCCCTACAGTTTTGTCTCAGCTATTTAGTAAAATGGTATAACCCATTAACTCAGTTCTTTACCTCAGACATTCTAAATTGCCATCGGTATTTTGGCTTCTTCAATCTTTTCTTGATCGAGTTAAAAGTATATCTTCAGCAAGATATTGTCAACTTTTCCTTGTATTTGAATTGGTACACAGCTATATGTACTTAAGTAATAGCTGAAAGACTTGGAGAACACATGTCAGAAACTACGTCAAATTCAGAAATGCTATACCGAGTTCTCGGCCGTACAGGAGAGAAAGTTTCTGCGATTGGACTGGGTGGTTGGCACATTGGCTTGAAAGACGTTGATGAGCAACTGGCTATCCGAATTGTTAGAACAGCCATTGATCGTGGCATCACCTTTATGGATAACAGTTGGGATTACAACGATGGAGTCAGCGAGATTCGCATGGGAAAAGCGCTGCGCGATCGCTACCGAGACAAAGTATTCCTGATGACGAAAATCGATGGTCGCTCTAAGAAAGAAGCAGCAAGACAGCTAGACGAATCACTTCAACGCCTACAAGTTGATTACATCGATCTTGTGCAGCACCATGAAATCATTCGGTACGAAGACCCACATCGAGTTTTCGACGAAGAAGGGGCAAATGCTGCCTTGATTGAGGCGCAACAAGCCGGTAAACTCCGATACATTGGCTTCACTGGGCACAAAGACCCCTATATTCATTTGCACATGCTGGAAGTTGCAGCCAGTTATGGGTTTAAATTCGATACGGCTCAGATGCCGCTCAATGTGATGGATGCCCACTACCGAAGCTTTGCAAAGCTGGTTGTGCCAGAACTGGTCAAACAAAACATCGGCGTTCTGGGGATGAAAAGCTTAGGAAACGGTATTCTTTTACGGTCAAATACTGTAACGCCAATTGAGTGTTTACAATATGCTTTGAATCTGCCCACATCGGTTGTGATTACCGGAATTGATAGCATGGAGATTCTAGAGCAAGCGTTTGAAGCAGTGCGGACGTTTCAGCCAATGAACGACCAGCAGGTGCGATCGCTCTTAGCAAAAACGGCAGAAGCAGCATCACGCGGCGAGTTTGAGCCTTTCAAAACCTCATCAATTTTCGATAGCACTGCCCAAAATCCAGATTGGCTGGGAGAGGAGCCACAGCGCCTCCAGCAATTCATGCCAGCGTAATTGCAGAGTAGATTGCATTAGTTGACACAACTGCTTTAAAGCTGGGGAATTTGTTGCTTTTTGAATTGCTTTATAAATAGACCAGTGCTAGAGTCTCAAACACGATCACGGGAGTTGTCCAAATCTCCATCGTTGAGATTGCATAGCGTATTTTCCGAAACAGTGTGTCGCCCCAGTTACGCTGTAAACCAGGTATTGGGGCAAGGTCAAGAAACCTTCCTAAGTACAGCATTTCATTAATTCGTAGCGAATTAAATTTGGCAATACCTTGCAATGCCAATTCATCAAGATGCAATGTTAATGCGTCGCCTGACAATGTTAATGTGTCCCCCTGCAATGCCAATGCATCGAGATGCAATGTTAATGCGTCGCCTGACAATGTTAATGTGTCCCCCTGCAATGCCAATACATTGAGATGCAATGTTAATGCGTCCCCCTGCAATGCCAATGCATCGCCTTGCATTAAAAACGCTACGCTTTTAGGCAAAACTGTACTAAGTCGCCTCTATGACGTTGTTGTTCTTTGATGAATAGTTCAATCACATCAACATATTTGGGATCTTTGATGTACTGTGCATAATTTTTAGCAGCAGTTAGCAAGTGCAACCCGTCTAATGTCTCACCCAACTGCCAAGCTGCTAAAGAATCTGCTATAGCATTTTGTTCATCCTCTGTGATTTCTGCACCACGCTTCCAGGGGATCTCTAATTGAAACTCAGCGTTGGCTTTGTAGTAAGTGTACCACTGATCAGATGTTGTGATTGAAGACAAAGTAGGTAACAACTTATGAGGAATCATTAAAACTCCAGATGCGTGTGGCATCGTGTTGTTTTAATGATTCCCAAAATTGACTGCAAACCTCTTAAACTGTAATTGCGATCGCAGCCCCACACTTTGGGCATTTGGAAAGTGGCCGCAAAAGGAAGCTTAAACTAACTGCGTCCACAAGTTATAAAGTATGTGTAGATCAAACAGCGAGTATGTTGAGAAAAAAATCTGTATGACGAGCCATCAAGAAAACCTAACTAGTAACGAATCCATTAATGAGCTAATCGCCCAGACGACAAGCATTAACCATCTGGAGGTAATTGAAAATGTCATCGATTCTTTGGAACAAGATGACAGTGCGATGGTTAGCCACACTCCAGAGGGTGGTTATCGCTGGAAGTTTAAGTACGGAAGTGTCGAAGTATTTGTCCAACTCAACGGCACAACCGATGAAGACACCATAACGGTTTGGTCTGCGGTGCTAAATTTACCTGCTAAAGATGAACCTAAGTTGATGCGGTATCTTTTGGAGTTAAACTGCTCTAGTACTTTTGAAGCGCGTTTTGGTATTATTGAAAACCGAGTGGTTGTGATCTCAACACGCACCTTAGCAGAGTTATCTCCTGGTGAAGTGTCTCGGCTGATTACCATTGTGGCAACCATCGCTGATAATAACGATGAAGCTTTACAATCAGAATTTGGTGCGACTTGACTAATCGCTTCGCTTCAGTTATGAGTTATGAGTGGTGAGTTATATAAACTTTTTCATACAAAACTCCTAACTCTTGAATTCTAAAGTGTGGCGATTAATTCCTTTGCTAGAGGCGGATGGCAATGTGCAAATGGCAATTGACCGCTGGTTACTAGAACAGCACCAGTCTGGACATCCGCCAACCCTACGCTTTTATACTTGGTCGCCACCTGCCATTTCTCTCGGCTATCATCAACGCCAATACCCTGAATATTGGCAACATTTAACTTGGCAAGGGCAAAAACTGGATTTAGTGCGGCGTCCTAGCGGTGGACGGGCAGTACTACACCAAGGTGATTTAACTTACGCTGTAGTAACATCTGGACTCATGGGTAGTCGCCTCCAGGTGTACGAAAAAATTTGTGAGTTTTTGATTCAAGGCTGGCGATCGCTCGGCGTAGAATTACATTACGGTACGGCTGGGCGAGGTTACATCCACAACCCTAACTGTTTTAACACCGCTACCAGTGCAGATTTAGTTTTGCCAGATGGTACCAAACTCATTGGTAGCGCTCAACTGCGACGTGGTGGGGTAATTTTGCAACATGGTTCTATCCGTTTGCAACCGGATGCTGAACTGTTCGCTCAAGTATTTGGTGCAAAATCTTTTACGACTATACAACTGCCTCAAAGCCTGAGTGTGGAAAAGATTATTGCAGCTTTAATTGCCGCAGCTAGTAATTGTTTTGATATGCAGATAGAGGTGAAACCCCTTTTGTCATCTGAGTGGGAAGCAATTTTGGCGAAACCGATTTCGGAGGCTGGTTCTTAGATCATTTAATGGGATAGAAATAGAACAGAATTTAAAAATGAGTACAAATTCAGTTCCTAAACAAATCATTGCAATGGGCGGTGGAGGCTTTTCAATGGAACCTGAAAACCCTCTGCTGGATCGATATATCCTGGGATTATGCAAAAAGAAAAGACCGAAGATTTGTTTTATCCCTACAGCAAGTGGTGATTCTGACAAATATATTGTGAGATTCTACTCAGCTTTTGTGCAGCTTCTATGTCAGCCATCTCATTTGTCCTTGTTTAACCCATTTACATCGGATTTTAGGTCTTTTGTTCTTGAGCAAGACATTATTTATGTAGGAGGTGGAAACACTAAAAACCTAATTGCTCTTTGGAAAGAGTGGGGACTTGACCATATTTTGAAAGAAGCTTGGGAAAGTGGCGTTATTCTTTCTGGCTTGAGTGCAGGCTCTATTTGTTGGTTTGAAGAGGGAGTGACAGACTCTATTCCTAGGAACATGACTGTATTACAGTGTCTTGGCTTTCTAAAAGGTAGTAACTGTCCTCACTACGACAGTGAGCCAAGAAGAAAACCTGCTTACCATCAACTTTTATCAGCAGGACTTATTAACTCTGGATATGCTGTAGACGATGGGGTTGCTCTCCATTTTGTTGGAGATAAATTGGAAAAAGTTGTGAGTTCACGTCTGCAACCCAAAGCCTATAGTCTAGAAAGAGTAGATGAGACGGTTAAAGAAACGATTTTAGAACCTATATATTTGGGAAAAAGCTAATAATTTTCAGCGCGAAAATCTTGAGTCATTAGGGCAGTATTATCTTTAAGATACCCTGCTGTCACACAATCATCAATTACTTGCAAAACAAACGGCCAAAGTTCCGGCGCAGCCGTTTCTACTGATGCTAATCGTTTCATCACTTGATCGCGCCTAATGCCATGAATACGCCAAGTTCCACCCCTATTTTGCTGATTGTGCAGCAAGGGTTGTATACGATCTAAGGCTGCGGCAAATTTGGCAGTGGGTGTTTCCCCTGCTTCAAACTCATCCCAAAGTAAACGCAACTCGCTACCTTGATCTGCTGGCAAAAGTCCGAATAAGCGCAACGCTGCTTGTGCTTCTCTTGCTACCTTGCCTTCATTACCCTGCACATCGTAACAGAAGGTGTCACCTGCATCAATCTCTACCAAATCGTGAATTAACAGCATTTTGATGGCATGGAATATATCAACACCCTCTGGGGCATATTCTGCTAATACAATTGCCATCACTGCTAAATGCCAAGAGTGTTCGGCACTATTTTCCCGGCGTGATCCATCAGTAAGTAGAGTTTGCCGGATCACCTGTTTAAGTCGATCAATCTCGATGATGAACTGAATTTGTTGAGTCAGCCGATTGATTTGCACCTGAATTTCTAGTTTTGTCGGTGATTATCTCAAAAACTCTAGCGCACGTGCAAGAAATTTTTTCTGCATACCAATTAAAAAATGCCTGGGAGTGTTGCCGTGTTTCCACCCCAGGCATCTTTTATTCTTAACTTGCTCCTCACACACAAATATAAGATATCACTACATCTATCAAAGGACAAGTATATTGAGTGACACTTTCTAAACTGCACTACCAATCCAATTTCTAAATACCAATTAAAAAATGCCTGGGAGTGTTGCCGTGTTTCCACCCCAGGCATCTTTTATTCTTAACTTGCTCCTCACACACAAATATAAGATATCACTACATCTATCAAAGGACAAGTATATTGAGTGACACTTTCTAAACTGCACTACCAATCCAATTTCTAAATACCAATTAAAAAATGCCTGGGAGTGTTGCCGTGTTTCCACCCCAGGCATCTTTTATTCTTAACTTGCTCCTCACACACAAATATAAGATATCACTACATCTATCAAAAGGCAAGTATATTGAGTGACACTTTCTAAACTGCACCACTAATCCAATTTCTAAATACTAATTAAAAAGCGCTTGGGAGTGTTGCCGTGTTTCCACCCCAGGCGCTCTTTATTTATAACTTACTCCTCACACACTATTAGACAATATCACTAATTAAATGAAAAAGCAAGGAAATTATGTGACACTTTCTAAACTGCACACCTAATGGGCGATAATTAGTGTAAAAAGTGACGTACACCCGTGAATACCATCACCAAATCCAGTTCGTTAGCAGCTTTGATTGAATCTTGATCGCGCAAACTTCCCCCTGGTTGAACAAGGGCTATAATTCCTGCTGCTGCGGCTGTTCTGACTGAATCATCAAAGGGGAAGAATCCATCGCTGGCTAGAACTGCACCTTTGGCTTTTTCTCCAGCTTGTTCTAGGGCAATTTTAACTGAGCCGACGCGGTTCATTTGACCAGCACCTACTCCTAGTGTAGTGCGATCGCCACTGACAACAATGGCATTAGATTTAACGTGTTTGCAAACTTTCCAAGCAAAGAGCAATTCGGCTAATTCGCTAGCGGTGGGTTGACGTTTGGTGACTACTTGCCATTGATTGGTATCAGCAATCACATCATCACTAGATTGGACAAGGAAACCACCTGCGATCGCTTTCACTGTATCTTTAGGGCCACTGCTCAAATCAGGTAGAGTTAAAACCCGCACGTTAGATTTTTTGCCAAGGATTTCTTGGGCGTCGGCTTCACAACTTGGTGCTACCACACATTCTAAAAATGTTTTAATTAACTCCCTAGCTGTTGCCGCATCAATCGGACGGTTGAGTGCGACAATACCACCAAAGGCAGAAGTAGAATCAGCATTGAAAGCTTTTTGGTAAGCTTCAGAAATACTGCTTCCCAGTGCTGTACCACAGGGATTTGTATGTTTGATAATCGTTGCTGCTGGGGTATCAGTGAATTCAGCAATAATTCGGCGTGCAGCTTCTAAATCAACTAAGTTATTGTAACTAAGTTCTTTGCCTTGCAGTTTTGTAGCGGCTGTCCATCCCGTTGGGGTAGTACCAGTTTGATACCAGGCGGCGGGTTGATGGGGGTTCTCGCCGTAACGCAGAGATTGCAATTGTGTGCCGCTAAGGGTATGCTGCTGTGTTCCTGCGAGATAAGATGCGATCGCTTGGTCATAACTAGCAGTGTGTGAAAATCCTTTTAAAGCAGCCTTTTGCCGAAACTCTAGAGATGCTTCGCCGTTATTTTGCCGCAATTCTTGCAAATACTCCTCATATTGTGCCGGATCAGATAATACTGTCAGATGGGCGAAGTTTTTCGATGATGCCCGTAGCATAGCAGGGCCACCGATATCAATTTGCTCAACAGCTTGAGATAATGTCACCCCTTGTTTAGCAATAGTTTCCTCAAAAGGATATAAATTCACCACCACTAAATCAATCGGGCGAATTTGGTTATTTTCTAAATCTGTAATATCTTGGGGAACATCTCGCCGGGCCAAAATCCCGCCATGAATCCGGGGATGCAGCGTTTTGACTCGGCCACCTAAAATTTCTGGAGAACCTGTGTAATCTGCAACTTTGGTAACTGGGAGTCCCGCATCTTTAAGTGCTTGGGCTGTTCCCCCACTGCTGATTAAATCAAAGTCAAATTCTTCAACCAAGCTACGGGCTAGGTCAATTAAACCAGTTTTGTTAGATACACTCAGCAGGGCTAGACGCGCCATTGATCAATTCCTTAAAAGTAGGCTGGGAGCGAAGGATCTCAAGTTTTGCATAAGCCTTGGTTCACTTCAAGAGTATTAGGAATTATTCTGAAATCCGATAGTGACGTGACAACAATAGGTGATTTACAGGTTCTCCTTAACTCCTTTGACATTGAACAGTTTGGGCTAGAAAAGCAAATAATATGAAGAGCATGCAAAGATATTCATTTAAATATAGACATCTAAGTAAAAATTCGGTATATGTTTATTGTCAGGTTATTTAGATATTTTCTGTTTTCAAGTTAAACATCAACGGCAATAGCCTAGAACCAAGGCATAGAGATTCCTGCTCTTATGCCCCGCCAAGTATTTCCTCTTTTCAAGCTAGTAAGACTTACGCATTGACAAACCAACTAAATTATGAACGTTGGGTTTTAGGCATTCAAGCTTGATTTTTACACTCTTTTTCACCGATGCCTACGGCAAATGCTTGCCGATGCTACTGAGTAAGAATGAATCAAATAAGCCTGAAACTAGTTATTTTTGTGAATTCAGACGCTGATGAATTTGTACAGTGCCTAAGACTTAGATAGTCCCAGAAGTTGGATAAGTAATCCTTAGAAGCTAGTCAAAGGGTGAATGTTCGGCAAAATTCGTAACCCTCAAGGGTGAGACAAAATTATTTTGAAACGTCAAGATTGTGCAAATTTTAGTGCCATTAAACAGCACTAACAGCAACTTGAGAACTGAAGATACTGCAAAAAATCGATTTCCAAAGGAAGGAAAAATAATGGCAAATATCATTGGAACCAACGCAAATGATACCCTACTGGGGACTAACAGCGCCGACAGAATCGACGGCTTAAGTGGCAATGACCTTTTGAGGGGTGGTACGGGCAATAATACTCTCATTGGTGGTGTGGGCAATGATACCCTTGATGCTTCCTATTCTTCTGGAAATAACATCCTCAGAGGAGATGTAGGGGATGACTACCTTGATATTAGTTTCTCTACTGGTAACAATACGGTTTCAGGTGGAGATGGCGATGATGACTTTTACGCTGATAAAGTCCAGGGTGAAAACACCTTAAATGGGGGGGATGGCAATGATGGGTTCTTTTTTTCCGTCCCAGATACTGCCCCTTCTTCCTTAGTGACTCAAACAGTAGATGGAGGTACAGGTAACGATGTATTGAATGCATTGAATGGGTATTATGGGAATGCTAGCGGGGGAATCACAACGACATTCAATGCTACTACTAACATTGGCTCGATTACGGTGGCCAATAATCGGGTGAATTACAAGAATATCGAAGTATTAAATATTACAGGCACAATTTATGATGACTATATTGTGGGGAGCAATGGTAACGATTTCGTTTTAACGAACAACTATAGTAACGATTTTACGAACAATAGCAATGATACGATTTTTGGCGGTGAAGGTGATGATTATTTGGATGCTTCCTATTCTTCTGGAAATAATATCCTCAACGGTGGTGCTGGTAACGATGATTTGAGAGCTGGTTCAGGTAATAACCTGCTCTCTGGGGATGATGGCGATGATAATCTCTCGGCTAACTCATCTGGCAATAACACTCTCAACGGTGGCGCAGGTAACGATACCTTGAAGGCTGCTTTTTCAACAGGTGATAATCTGCTCTCTGGGGGCGATGGTAATGATTCTCTCTCTACCATTGCCGATATCGACGGCTTTACCTCCGGCAATAATACCCTCAATGGTGGTACTGGTGACGATACTTTGGATGCTGTCTATTCAATAGGCGATAATATCCTTAATGGTGGGGATGGCAATGATTTTCTGTCTGCCAATGGTTACAGCGACAATAATGAAACTTCCGTATTTGGCAACAACATCTTCAATGGAGGGAATGGCAATGATTCCTTCTCTATTGCCTTATATCCCTCCCCATCTTCCTTAGCGACTCAAAGAGTAGATGGGGGGACAGGTAACGATTCGTTAGACCTGAGATTTATCGAGCCTTTTGGAGCAATAACAGCGACTTTCAATGCTGCTACAAACACTGGATCGATCGCGGTAGACACGAATCTGATTAACTACAAGAATATTGAAGGATTAGTGATTACAGCGCTTTCAAATCTGACTAAGAACGACCTGATTATGGGGAGCAATGGCAATGATACGCTCAATGTGAGCGTTAATGGCAATGATACGATAGATGGGGGAAGCGGTAACGATTTGCTGATCGTTTCGGACTATGCTCCTACTGGGAATACCGGAATCACAACGACATTCAATGCTACTACTAAAACTGGCTCAATTAAAGTCGGCACGAATCAGATTAACTACAAGAATATCGAACGATTAAATATCTTAAGTACAGAGTACAATGACTACATTGTAGGCAGTAATGGCAACGATACAATAAATGGAAGCTTTGGTGGCAATGATACGATAGATGGCGGTACAGGTGACGATTTATTTGTCATCAGTTACTACAATGGTACTGCCGGAATCACCTCGACTTTCAATGCTACCACTAACACTGGCTCAATCACGACAGACACAAATCGGGTTAGTTACAAGAATATCGAACAATTAACAATCTCAGGTTCCCCCTACGATGACTTGATTGTAGGGAGCAATGGAAATGATACGATATATGGGGGCGGTAGTAACGATACCCTCAATGGGGGCGCAGGTAACGATCGCTTGATTGTTGGCAATTCACCAGGCAATAATCTACTAGATGGTGGCGATGGCAATGATTCTCTTAGTGCCTCTGGCGACTACAACGACTACCGAGGCGAGTTATCTCTCTATCCTATCTCTGGCAATAATACCCTCAATGGTGGCGCTGGTGATGATAATTTAGTTATTAGCTTTTCAAGTGGTAATAACCTCCTCAATGGTGGCGATGGCAATGATTCTCTCTTTGCCTCCGGCTCCGATTCATTATACTTGCAATACGGAGCTTACACTGTTACTGGCAATAATACTCTCAATGGTGGGGCAGGTAGCGATCGCTTGATTGCTGACTATTCAACAGGCGATAATCTCCTCGATGGTGGCGATGGCAATGATAGTCTTAGTGCATCTCGTGCCATTGGTAAAAACACCCTCAAAGGTGGAAATGGCAATGATACCCTCACAGGTGGCAACGGTAATGATAGCCTAATTGGAGGAAGTGGTACTGATACCTTTATTTTCAATAGTTTTAATGAAGGCGTTGATAGACTTTATGACTTCAACGCCACTAATGAAGTGATTGGAGTATCGGCTGCTGGTTTTGCTAGTGGTTTATCGCCAGGTGTACTAAAAGCTAATCAGTTGAGAATCGGTGCATCTGCAACCACCAGTGCTCAAAGGTTTATTTATAACTCAACTACAGGTGCATTGTTCTTTGACCAGGATGGTAGTGCAAGTGCCTTTACTCAGGTACAATTTGCACAATTATCGGCTGGGTTGTCACTAACCAACAACAATTTTGTGGTTGTTTAATTGTGAGTCCCTAAATCCACGCCACTATACTCATGGGGGAAACCCCGAAGTGGAGTGACTGGCGTGGGCTAGGGCGGATCAATAAGTGTTTAAAGCATCAGCGTTTTGAGCAAAAAACGAGTCTGCACGGCTATTTTTGCCTTTTTCCAAAAGTGCGATCGCTTGCATCCACTAGGACTAGCCTTTCAAGCTATCTCTTTTTTGTCTCTGTTTAACAGACAAGGCCTAGTCTTTTTTCTAGGTTTTCTTACCTGCGGCTTCGTGAGAAGATTGACCCAGTATTTAAACAAAGCTTAAGCATACTGTTTTTAAATACATCGTAGATCCCCAATTCAATCGGAGTGGCTAACAGGTAAATAGCGAACTGAAGAATAAAGTAGCCTTGATTACTGGCGCAAATAAGGGTATAGGACTGGAGATGAGTCGTCAACTGGGACAACATGGATTGACGATTCTGATCGCAGCCCGGAATTTAAAAGCAACAAAAACGGCAGCCACTAACTTGCATAATCAAGGAGTCTCGGCTGTGGCGATCGCTGTTGATGTAACTGACAGTACTCAAATTCAGTCTGCTTTTCAAGAGATTAGTGACACTTTTGGTAAACTGGATATCTTGATTAATAATGCAGGTGTGTTTCTAGATGGTGACTGGTTAATCAGTAATGCCACTTCTGTTTCAATAAACATTATTCGACAGACATTCAACACCAACTTTTTTGGCTTGGTAGAACTGACTCAAGTACTGCTACCGTTAATTTTAAAGAGTCCTAGTGGTCGAATTGCCAATATGTCTAGTATTGAAGGCTCATTGACACTTCAAGCTACTCCCAATTCACCAATTTATGATTCTAAACCATTTGCTTACAATGCTTCTAAAGCAGCAGTTAACGCATTCACCATCCATTTAGCCCATGAGTTACGCAATACTCCTGTGAAAATTAATAGCGCTCATCCAGGTTGGGTGAAAACTGAATTGGGCGGTGAAGGCGCAATGATGGATATCACAGGAGGGGCAAAAACGGGCGTTGGGTTAGCAATGCTTCCTGACGATGGGCCCAGTGGTGGCTTTTTTCATCTTGGTGAACCAGTACCTTGGTAAAAAGTTTAGCCAATAAGGTGAGTGTCTCTGTGGAAGTGGCATCCGCTTCTTAATACTAAGTCTACTTCAAGAGATAGGATCTACTAAAAGAGTAGGATTTTAGGAGTAGACCTCTGTCTTTACAATTTATTAACGTTTCTACAGCAAGTTCTCAACCCCCCGCAGGCTTAATTGTCACTTTGCATGGTTGGGGAGCTAATGCTAAGGATGTAGCATCTTTGTTACCTTTGATCAACTTATCTAATTACCAGTTTGTATTACCTGATGCACCTTTTCCTTATCCCTATTCCCCTGTAGGGAGGGCATGGTATGACCTACGGGTAGAGAATATGTATCAAGGGTTAGCAGAAAGTCGGCAACTGCTAACTGATTTCTTGCAATCTTTAGAAAGCAGCACTGGTGTACCTTTGTCACGCACCATTTTAAGTGGATTTTCTCAAGGTGGAGCAATGACTTTAGATGTCGGCTCAAAATTACCCCTAGCAGGTTTAGTTGTCATGAGTGGGTATTTACATCCTGATGCACTAACGGCAGCTAAAAGTGGGATTTTGCCGATTTTAATAACTCATGGTAGATATGATGAAGTTGTACCACTGCAAGCAGCTTTGAAGGCACGAGAAACTCTAAAGTCTCTAGGAGTGGCAGTAGAATACCACGAATTTGACGTGGGGCATGAGATACATCCACAAACGTTAGAGGTACTACGGAATTTTATTGTGAATACAATTAGCTAGTCAGGATTACGAATTTTTTATAAATTCTGGTATAAATGCTGAAAATTTCATCAAATCAATGACTTCTAATGAGTAAGATATATAGGGTGGCTGCGTTCAGCGCAACTTAACCCATGCTGAAGTCGAGTGCTGCATAAGGGAGGGGCGAGCATTATGACAACTCTAAGCATTTCCAAGAAAGAAATTGCTGCCATGACTGCGGCAGAAGTAGAAGAACTGGCTACACGTCTGGAGCTAGATAATTATAGTAATGCTTTTGAGGGTTTGAATGATTGGCATTTATTGCGAGCGATCGCATTTCAGCGTCCAGAGTTAGTTGAACCCTATATCTACCTATTAGACTTGGAACCCTACGATGAAGCCTAACAATTTTAGATTTTAAATTTTAGATTTTAGATAGGGGTCAACTGACTAAAATCGGAGATTATCAGGGTTAATGTATCACTTGCTTAATCCGAAAGTACCAATGGAATCTCCCTTAAATCTAAAATCCAAAATCCAAAATCCAAAATTGAATAGGGTTCTAATTGGAGTATGCGGCGGTATCGCCGCATACAAAATTTGTGAACTAGTTTCGATGCTGTTTAAAACTGGGGTGGAAATCCGAGTCATCCTTACCCGTTCGGCGCAAGAATTTATCACACCTCTGACAATAGCCACCCTATCCCGTCATTTTGCCTACACAGATGATGATTTCTGGCAACCAACTCACTCTCGTCCGTTGCATATTGAGTTGGGTGAATGGGCAGATGTCATGGTAATTGCCCCCTTGACAGCTAATACATTAGCAAAGTTAGCCTACGGTATGGCAGATAATTTACTCACAAATACCGTGCTGGCTTCTACTTGTCCTGTGCTGTTAGCACCCGCAATGAATACGGATATGTGGGAACAGCTATCAGTGCAGCGGAATTGGCAACAGCTATTGATAGATAGCCGATATCATGGAATGAGTACAGCATCGGGTTTATTAGCGTGCGATCGCATCGGTGCTGGTAGATTAGCAGAACCTCCAGAAATTTTGGCTCACATTCAATCGTTGTTACACACTCAAGGCAAACGAGATTTAGTTGGTAAACGAGTCTTAATTAGTGCTGGGGGAACGCGAGAATTTCTTGACCCAGTGAGATTTATTGGTAATCCTTCCACAGGTAAAATGGGATTGGCTTTAGCGCAAGCCGCACTTCACCGAGGTGCAAGTGTCACCCTGGTACATGGCCCAGCTAATTGGGATGTACCATTGGGAGTGCAAGCAATTCCCGTCATTAGTGCCGAGCAAATGCAGCACGCCATGCTGGAATGTTTACCCAATGCTGATGTAATTGTCATGTCAGCAGCCGTGGCAGATGTGAAGCCACGAGATTATAGTACAGAGAAATTGCCCAAGCGATCGCTCCCCCAAGCTTTACCCTTGGAACCTGTACCGGATATAATCGCCCAATTAGCAAAACTTAAACAGCCGCATCAGATATTAATTGGTTTCGCTGCACAAACTGGAGATATTGTCAATCCTGCGTTAGAAAAATTACAGAGTAAAAAACTCGATGCTATTGTTGCTAATCCCATCGATCAACCTAATAGTGGTTTTGGCAGTAATAATAATCAAGCGATATTTTTAGATAGTCAAGGACATCAGGTAGAAATTGCACCTTGTTCTAAATTAGAAATGGCCCATCAATTATTTGATTTTGTCATCACTTGATAAATCTGCCTCAAGTTTAAGGATGTGCCTGTTCCTGCCTAATTCATCTCGTCATTTACCAACGCCGTAGGACTTACGCACTGTACAAAAGAATCATCTTGTGTATCAACCTAAATACGTCGTTTCAGGTTTTTATTAATCATTTTTTAATGGGAAATAGACCCGCGCTATAGGGGCAATTCATGAATTGCCCCTACGACAGATATGGTTTTTCAAATCATTTATATTTAGTCTTGACTGTCAATGCGTAAGTCCTACGCCGCTTAAAGCAAACTTTTTGTCACGCTTCAGTTAGGAATTGGCACAGTGCCTGTGTTATGGAAAGCGATAATCTGCCAGGTGTTCTCTTTGCAGGTTGTTACGGCTGTCAAGACACCTGTATCTTGTATTCGATATACTCCATCAGGACTCTTGTGTCCAGTGGTTTCCCAAGTGCTATGCAGGACTGCCACATTCGGGGTGAGGAATTTGATTTGAGTGTCAGTAATAGTCATCTGGGTATCGCTTAAAAACGACGCAAACGCCTGCACGTGTGTTTGTTTGATCTCGGTTCGCCCTTTAAACCAACGACCTATGACGTCCACGAAATCGGCATCCTCGGCAAACAACTTCGCCAAGGGCTCCGCATCTTTAGCGTTCCACGCCTCGGCAAACGCTGCAATCACTGCTTTGATTGCCGCTTCATCCTTTGCACTGGTTTCTGTTGTAAACATAATGATTGTTCTCACTAATGATTTGTATTCAAGAACTACTGCTTAGGAGCGTAGCACCTTGAGTACCAGTGGAGTGATTCAAACTACCACGACCAACCCAAGGGATAAACAAAAGATTTCTCATGAATAATTTGAGCCAAGGATTGAATGAATTCAATTTGAGAAATGCGATGCTTACGGTGGGCTGCGCCTACGCGCACATACTTAAAAAAACTGGTGTTGCAGAGAAAGCTTAGTACAGCATTTCATTAATTCGTAGCGAATTAATTGAAAGGCAATACCTTGCAATGTTAATGCGTCCCGATGCAATGTTAATACGTCCCGATGCAATGTTAATACGTCCCGATGCAATGTTAATGCGTCCCGATGCATTGGCATTGTAAGGCGACGCATTAACAATGTATCCCGATGCATTGACATTGTAAGGCGACGCATTGACAATGCGGCCGATGCATTGGCATTGCTAAGTACAGGACTCCAACCTAAAACTTGAGTTTATTAAGCTTTGTGAAACCCCAGAACAAGCCCGAAAGCTGGTACGAGGAGTGTGACTGATACCAGAGATATCAAGCAGGAATTGGGACAGGAAACTACTACTTTAAATTGGGTATAACCCGTATGGGCTATGGCTTTAAGGTCACTATTTTAGATTTTACAATATAAGTAAGACTTAAAAATCATGCTTCAATTATATGAAAATCCTCTCATCAGAGCTAGTACATTTAGGATTTGGCAAATATGTGCGTTCTGACCAAGTAACAGCAGTTATACCAATAGAAGAGGAGCGTGGGCCAGGGCGACGAACCTTTGTTCACATTCAAGGGCAAAGTGATCCAATTATCGCCTCTCGCGCTGAAGATACCATCGTGCGTGATTTAGTACAGGAGCCACGCGAGGTTACTCAAGCCCGTCAGCAGCAGGAAATTCTTCAAGATTTATTGGTAAATTTAGGTAATGTTAATTCGACTGTGCGACGAATTAGCCGTGATGAAAGCAGTTTGGATCTTGATTTGTTAGAGCGCCGAATTAAGCAAGTCCTTGAAAATTAATTGCAGAAATCAGCAAACTAAATAACGGAGAAGGATATTGCTGAATCCAATTACAGACCAAGTTTTAGTATCAAATACACAAACCAAATCACCACGGTTGTGGATACCTGAACGGGTACTGTTTACACCTGCTGCCCTAAATGAAGTTTGGGGGCAGCAGATTCTTGCACGTGTGCAGTCACTCAACTTATCAATAGAAGAATTATCACAAAACCGCCTGAAGGGACTGCGCGGTGAGTCTGAGCGGGATACTTACAACATCGCCAAACGTACCTTAGCGGTGGTTACTGCACCACCTAGTTCTTTTAAATTGAGTCCCATCCCACCTTCTGCGGATTGGCAGTTTCACATTGCTGAGGGTTGTCCGGCTCACTGTCAATACTGCTACCTAGCTGGTAGCTTGTCGGGGCCACCTGTCATCCGCGTTTTTGCCAACTTACCGCAGATATTAGACAACTTAGCTAACTACGAGCAACAGGGGAAAACTACGAGTTTTGAAGTTAGCTGTTACACTGACCCATTAGGTATTGAGCATTTAACTGGAAGTCTTGCTGAATGTATCCGTTACTTTGGCACTCGTACCAATGCACATCTACGTTGGGTATCGAAGTTTGATGCTGTGGATGGATTACTCGACTTACCACACAATGGGCATACTCGCTGTCGGATGAGTGTTAATGCAGCACCGATTTCTGGTAAGTTTGAAGGTGGCACAGCCTCCGTAGCATCCAGACTTAATGCATTGCGACGGTTGGCGCTACCACAAGAGCGTGGCGGTGGCGGTTATCCAGTCGGCTTGGTGATTGCGCCAATTATGCCGATAGATGATTGGCAGATGCACTATAGTTCTTTGTTTGACCAGATAAACCAGGCACTGGATTTTGACTGTGACCTTACTTTTGAATTAATCTCGCATCGGTTCACACCTGGGTCAAAAGAAGTGTTACAAACTTGGTATCCGCAATCAAAATTAGAGATGGATGAGGCAAAACGCAGTGTCAAGCGTAATAAGTTTGGTGGGACGAAGTACGTTTACGATCGCGACACAATGAAAGCGTTGCGTTGCTTTTTTGAGAGTGAGATTACTAAGCGCTTTACAAATGCTGAAATTCTTTATTGGACTTAGTACAATATTTCATTAATTCGTAGCAAATTAAATTTGGCAATATTCTGCAATGCCAATGCATCGGCTTGCATTGTTAATACATCGACTTGCTTTGTGAATGTGTCGGCTTGCATTGTTAATGCATCGACTTGCTTTGTGAATGTGTCGGCTTGCATTGTTAATGCATCGACTTGCCTTGTGAATGTGTCGGCTTGCAATGCCAATGCATTCCCTTTGAATGTTAATGCGTTCTCCGGCATTAAAAACGTTACGTTTTTATGCAAAACTGTACTTAGAAGACGACTTCGCTCAAATACAGTTTGAGCAAATTACAGATATTTTTAGCTAAATAGACCACGCAGTAGGGGATCTTGGCCTTGCGCCCCTACAACAAATGTGGTTAAAAAAATGAAACCGGCTGTAATTATTGGACAAGAGAGCGATCGCATAATATCTCAATAATTTTTAAGCGCTTGCGGTAGTCCCAAGGCTTCTCTAATCCTGGCTGACTAAACCTACACGTAAATCCAGCTACCATCTAAATTAACTAGACAAGGCAATAGCCCCTTGTTAAAGATAAGCAAACTGACGCCACAGTGTACTAAGCTGTTACGCTTTGAGTCTGCACACCATTACCAGTCAGAAAGCTTAGTGTAATTCTGTTTCTTAATTTTGAATGCGTGAATTGCTTAGTTGATGCCTGGCTTGGGCCATGACGCTCGACGACTCGCTAACGCTGCGCTATCGGCATCGCAAAGCGGGATAATTTGGGCAGATTACAGACGGCGTTATACATTAATAAGTGTATCTGCAATACCGGACTTGTTCTGGCTCAGTCTCAATAGCAAAGGTTTGGAGATGTTTACTTTATCAGAAACTTCTATCCTGGCGGCAATCCTACTGGTAGCTTTAGGCATTTTAGGCTGGGGCTTTTATCGCGCCAGACCTTTTGGTAAGCTGGGAATCTTAGCCTGGTTACAGTCGGTGGTGTTGATGACTCCCTGGCTCCTGTTTTTTGGATTGTTTGCTGCGGGGATTTATATCAACATAGCGGGTATATTGTTCTTAGTGGTGACTTCCGCCGGCTTGTACATCTTCTTGGGCAGACAGTTACGCACAGCTGGGCAAGATGCCATCCTCAAGCAACGCGCAACAGAAAGACTCGCCGCAAATTCCTCAGTTGAAGCAAATTCCCCACAATTAGCAGTCACACAACTTAAACCGGAGATTCCGCCAATACCGGAAGATGACTTAAATGCAATTAAAGGTATCTTTGGTATCGACACGTTTTTCGCCACAGAAACGATCGCCTACCAAGATGGAGCCATTTTCAAAGGCAATTTGCGGGGAGAACCAGAAGAGGTTCACAACCGTCTAACTGCAAGTTTACAGAAACGTCTTGGTGAGCAATATCGTCTGTTTTTGGTAGAAAATACAGACGGCAGACCCGTGGTGATTGTCCTGCCGAGCCGCAATGATCCCCGTCCGATGTTGTTATCGCAAAAAGCTTTTGCAGGTATTCTGTTGATAGCAACTATTGCTACAAATTTAGAAGCTGCGGGCTTATTGCTGAATTTTGATTTTTTTGGCAATCCAGGGCGGTTTAAAGAAGCTTTGCCTATAGGCGCTGGGATATTTACCGTTTTAGTAGTTCACGAAATCGGTCATTGGTTACTTGCTCGGCGTCACCAAATTCGCCTTAGCTGGCCCTTCTTTCTACCCGCAGTGCAAATTGGTTCTTTTGGTGCAATTACCCGCTTTGAATCTCTGTTACCCAACCGCAAGGTGTTATTTGATATCGCCTTGGCAGGGCCAGCCGCAGGTGGTATTGTCTCTTTATTAATGCTGATCACTGGCTTGCTACTTTCCCACCCAGGCAGTTTATTTCAATTGCCAAATCAGTTTTTCCAAGGGTCGATTTTGGTGGGAAGTTTAGCGCGAGTTGTCCTTGGTTCGGCGTTGCAATCATCTCTAGTAAGTGTTCATCCCCTAGTGGTGATTGGTTGGTTGGGTTTAGTAATTACCGCTTTGAACTTAATGCCCGCAGGACAACTAGATGGTGGGCGCATTATCCAAGCGATTTATGGACGCAAAACCGCAGGACGGGCAACGATCGCAACTTTAATTTTACTGGCGTTAGTGTCTCTCGGTAATACTATTGCCATGTACTGGGCGATCGTGATTTTCTTTTTGCAAAGGGATCAAGAACGCCCCAGCTTGAATGAAGTCACTGAACCTGATGATGCTAGAGCCGCTTTGGGGCTTTTGGCACTATTCTTGATGATTACTACACTTCTACCCCTGACTCCCGGCTTAGCTGGGCGTTTGGGAATAGGATAATAGACTTGTCGCTTAATAAGGTAGAGTAACGATTAGCAACTGGAATGAGACAGAAAAATGCTAGACATCAATCGGGTGTTGAAAGAAGACCG
>NZ_JBALDG010000012.1:0-222741 GCF_036917195.1 Nostoc sp. | reverse complement strand
GAGTTTTCCTATTTCGGGGGGCAGAGCACTCAGTTGATTACTGCTGAGGTTGAGCGTATGTAGGTTGGTGAGTTTTCCTATTTCGGGGGGCAGAGCACTCAGTTGATTACTGCTGAGGTTGAGCGTATGTAGGTTGGTGAGTTTTCCTATTTCGGGGGGCAGAGTACTCAGTTAATTACTGTTGAGGGAGAGTTTTTTAAGTTGAGTCAGCTTGCCAATCTCAGGTGGTAAAGCTGTCAACTTCTTCCCAAAGAGGTTAAGTTCCGTCACGCCCTCTTTTGCTGCTTGTTCAATTACCTCTAGTAGTTCTGCTTCTGTCATAAGTATTTCTGCACTATTATCCTTCAATTGAGCGAATCCCTCTACCTAAAGCAATCCGTGGGGATTGCAGCCAGAATCACAATTGTATTGACATTAGTTCCCGAATTTTCTTGGGCACTGTTAGAAATTTCTGACTTAGCTAGAAATATTTTTTCATGATTATCTGAGAAAATCTCAGACCTACAGGAACGATACAGTAGATGTTTTCAATCAGCAGTGCTAGCTTTTTGCGGCAAAAGATAAATACCCCCAGAGATTAATGTTAAGCCCACAGAAATCCAAAAGGCAATCAGAGAGGGAATTTGCCACACTTCAGGTAGGGGTGCAATCAGAAGTGCGATCGCGACTATTTGACTAACAGTTTTGAGTTTACCCCAAATATTTGCCCCGGTAATTGTCGTTTGATTTACCCGCCAACCAGCGATCGCTAATTCCCGCGCTAAAATCAGGAATACTCCCCAAGCCGGCACTTTTCCTAATTCAATAAAAACCATCAACGGCGCAAGTACCAGAAATTTATCCACTAAGGGGTCAAGAAATTTCCCCAAGTCACTAATTTGGTTGAGTTTCCGCGCTAAATAGCCATCTAACCAATCAGTTAACGCAGCAACGATAAAAATCGCTAAACATATCCATTTAGCTTGTGCTGTAGGATTGTACAAGCCATAAAGTAGAAATGGTACACCCAGAAGGCGAGAGAAGGTAATCCAATTAGGTAGAGTCACGTCGCTTCGCTCCGAATTCAAAATTCAAAATTCAAAATTCAAAATTAATAATTCCCATAAATAAATTTAGTTGCCCTGTTATTAGGAAAAAGGCGGAGGGGACAAACTTACTACAACTTCTACTTTGTCTCCCCACTTTCTCCCTAAGCGTGGGAAAATCTGTTTTCTGTAGCTCTCCTAAAACAATACTATGACTGAACACACAGACTCCCAATTCCGCATCGAACGCGATTCGATGGGCGATCGCCAAATTGCTAGTAGCGTTTATTACGGCATCCAAACGCTGCGGGCAATCGAAAACTTTCCAATTAGTGGCATCAAGCCTTTATTCACTTACGTAGATGCTGGAATAATTATTAAAAAAGCTACAGCAATTGTGAATGGTGAACTGAATTGCATTCCTGAAGATATTAGTCAGGCGATTGTCCAAGCAACTGATGAAATCCTGGCTGGGAAGTTCCGCGATCAATTTGTCGTGGATGTTTATCAGGCGGGTGCTGGAACATCCCACCACATGAATGTCAACGAGGTTCTGGCAAATCGCGCCTTAGAAATTCTTGGTGAAGAAAAGGGCAATTACAAACGTGTTAGTCCCAATGACCACGTTAATTATGGGCAGTCTACCAATGATGTGATTCCTACCGCAATTCGCATTGGTGGTTTATTGGCATTATCCAAGACATTACACCCAGCAATAGATGGGGCGATCGCGTCTTTAGAAAACAAAGCTGTAGAATTTCAAGATATCGTCAAATCTGGCAGAACCCATTTACAAGATGCTGTACCCGTGCGTTTGGGTGAAAATTTTCGGGCTTGGGCGCAAATACTTACAGAACATCAAAACCGGATTTACACCGCCTCTGGTGATTTGATGGTGCTGGGTTTGGGAGGTAGTGCAGCCGGAACGGGATTAAATACTCATCCTCTGTATCGCGCCCGTGTAGTGGAAGTTCTCTCAGAATTGATTGATACTCCTTTAGAACCTGCGCCTCACTTGATGGCAGCCATGCAAAGTATGGCACCATTTGTAAATGTTTCTGGTGCTTTACGCAACTTAGCGCAGGATTTAGTCAAAATCTCTCATGATTTGCGGCTGATGGATTCGGGGCCAAAAACTGGCTTGAAAGAAATTCAACTGCCTCCAGTGCAACCCGGTTCCTCGATTATGCCAGGGAAATATAACCCAGTGATGGCAGAGATGACATCAATGGTGTGTTTTCAGGTGATGGGTTACGATAGTGCGATCGCTTTAGCCGCACAAGCTGGACAATTAGAATTGAATGTGATGATGCCGCTGATTGCCTATAACCTAATTCACAGTATCGAAATTCTGGGTAATACTATCGCTGCACTCACCGAACGCTGCATCCAGGGAATTACAGCCAACCGGGAACGTTGTTTAGCATCCGCTGAAGGCAGTTTAGCTTTAGTAACCGCACTAAATACCCACATTGGTTATTTAAATGCCGCATCTGTCGCTAAAGAATCTTTAGAAACTGGCAAATCCCTGCGCCAAATTGTTTTAGAACGAGGATTGATGAGTGAAGCAGACTTAGCCACAGTGTTAAATCTAGAACAAATGAGTGGTATCTTACCGCTGAGAACAGAATAATAGGTTATGGGGTATTGGGCAATTCAATTTTGGATAATGGAATTGATGATTTTAGATTAAATTTCAATTCTTTAATCCAAAATCGTTCGACTGAGCGTAGCCGTACCACTTCGTGGAAGCAAGCTACGCGTAGCGTTCCGCAGGAAAGTCTAAAATCTAAAATTCTCACTCCCCACTCCCTCTATCCCCTATTTATTATCCATGCAGACTCAAAAACCATCTGTTAGTCTCATTCGGGCTACATCTTACGAACGAGAGGCTTTACGAGAATCTTTAGTGATTCTCCTAGAACCTTTTGGAGGAATAGCAGCATTTGTGAAAAAAGGCGATCGCGTTTTACTCAAACCGAATCTACTTACAGGGACGCGTCCTGGTAAAGAGTGTATCACCCGTGCCGAACTAGTTTACGAAGTTGCCCAGATGGTAATTGAGGTTGGCGGTAAACCATTTTTGGGCGATAGTCCTGCTTTTGGTAGTGCCAAGGGTGTAGCAATAGCAAACGGCTATCTGCCTATTTTAGAAGAACTTAATCTTCCGATCATCGATTTTCACGGTCAGCGTTACCAAACTGTCAGTGACAATTTTAACCATCTGCGACTGTCTAAAGAAGCGATGCAAGCAGACGTAGTGATTAACCTACCGAAAGTGAAATCACATATGCAGTTAACGTTAACACTGGGCGTAAAAAACTTGTTTGGTTGTGTCCCCGGTAAAATGAAAGCTTGGTGGCACATGGAAGCCGGAAAAGATGCCAATAGATTTGGTGAAATGTTAGTAGAAACAGCCAGGGCAATTAACCCTAACTTAACCATATTAGATGGCATTATCGGTCATGAAGGAAATGGCCCCAGTAATGGTGAACCTCGCCAACTGGGAATTTTAGCAGCCGCATCAGATATATTCGCCTTAGATCGGGTAATGGTAGAAATCCTCAATGTCCCTCTTGAACAAGTGCCCACAGTTGCAGCTTCTCAAAGGCTAGGAGTTTGTCCAGAACTTGCTACCATAGAGTTTCCGCATTTAAATCCTGACTTATTAAAAATAGAAGATTGGCGGCTACCAGACAAGTTAATGCCCATCGATTTTGGTATGCCCCGCGTCATTAAGTCTACGTTTAAGCATCTTTACACCCGATTTATCAAGGAACCAATGAGTGTTTACGGAAGGAACTAGGGAGTGGGGAGAAATCAATTTAAAATTCAAAATTCAAAATTCAAAATTGTTCGCGTAGCCTCTCGTAGAGAAGAAAAAGACTGGGGGAGATGTAGCTTTAGCTTTCTACAGCGTAGGAGATGAGGGAGATAAGGAGAATAACCATGCCCAATAATTCTCTACCAGAGGCTGCGCCAAGGGCTTCTCTACCAGACGCTCTTGCGTTCGCTCAGTACAAGTGCTCAATCCCTAATTTACATGTGCAAACTTCGTTACAGCAATTTCATTTATTAGCAGAGTAATCTGTAATTACCCTCCGATTGCTTAACCAGACCGCCCTATGATAGTTAGTGGCGGTTTTTTTGGCTGATTAATTTGTTATATAATTTCTCGTCTTAGATTTTGATTTATCCAAAAACTTATATGGATTTAGGATCTGAAAATTGGGATTGGGTATTTTGTTCAGATATGAGCAAAGTTTGGCGATAACCCGCTACACGTCTACGCCACCTTCTAAAACGCTTTTTATTCTACTTGTATATAGATTGACAAAATTACTGTGATATTACATAGATTTTAAAATTTAAATTCTGAAATATGGTATCACTGAATCCATGCTGCACAACACAGTTGATGTATCTGTATTTATTCGGTAGTTATAATTAGTTACAAAAATCATTTTTACCATTTCTTCTCTGGCATCAAATATTTTGTGTATAACTACTGTATAACAATCAAAACCACTGACAGATATTCAGTGCTTTTGCGGTTTTGTATCCTGTATCACAAATTAGCAATTCCAGTAAAATGACCTTATAAAAGGCGTTGTAGGATGTTATAATCATGAAGTATCGAACAAATACATTTTGCTAATTAATCTTTAAACAGCAAAAAAATGTAATTTATGATGCTGTTAAAGTTGGCTTTAGGTATGCGAACGTTTACACTATACAGGGAAACATCTAAAAATATTAATTACAAAATAAAACATAATTTGTTTATTTGTAACTTTGTATTAAGAAGTCCATGTATAAAAACGCTATTATGACAGTTGCAAAACTGATTTAGATTGGAGAATGCCAGACATTTTACAGTTTAAAAATAGCTAAAATAGCATTCAAACTCTCGATAAGAGAGTAGACTTACACAGTGTTACGAAAAACTTCAATTTTGTATGAATTCAAATAGCCAGTCTGCCAATACCGATACATATTCCCAACGTTTGGCAGACATTGTGGGAACTGCGATCGCCCTATTGACTCTCACCCTACCCGTGTTTGTCATTGCCCACTATTCTTCAACTAATGTTCCAAATAACCAGCAACCCCTGATCCAAAACCTCAAAGGAAGTCAAGATTGATAAAGCTTTGCAGTAGGATTTCACCAGCAGGAGAGCTACAAAAAAAAGAAAACTGATTTTGAGAAAATCTCTGTAGATTTGAATGTAGTTCATCAGGAATAAGTTGAAATCTGGATTGTGTGACTCCAGATTTCAGTTGTATTCACAGAATGGGACAGAAATCCCTTTAACAGCAATCAAGGGCGGGAAAGAATAATACACTTTTGGAAAAAGTGTTGCGAGGAAACTTCGCAACGCTTTTTCCATTTTTTGGCTAATTCAAGGGAACTGAGGATGAGGGGAATGAGGCAATACTTCTTGGCTTTTGGGGAAAAGGGGAAAGAAAAAACCTTTAACCCTTACCCCAAAACCTTTTCCCCAAACCCAATTCCAAGTTGAAAATGTACAAAGCCAGAAGTATTGGGGGATGAGGGGGATGATGGACAAATAACCAATGCCCCATGCCCTAGAATAAATACCTTGGGAAGAGATCCATATTGCCCTAAAATTCTACACGGGGAGCGAAGCTGACTGAGTGCCCCCATGATTCACTGTTATCAGAGGAGTTTTTTGTGGATTTATCTCGTATTCCTGCCCAACCAAAACCTGGTCTAATCAACGTTCTGATTGAAATCATTGGCAAAAGTAAAAATAAATACGAATACGACAAGGAACTAGAAGCTTTTGCTCTAGACCGAGTACTTTATTCCTCGGTACAATATCCATATGACTACGGGTTTGTACCCAATACTTTGGCTGAAGATGGCGATCCCCTAGATGGTATGGTCATAATTGACGAGCCAACCTTTCCAGGCTGTATTATTGCTGCACGACCGATTGGCTTCTTGGAAATGATTGACGGTGGCGATCGCGATGAGAAAATCCTTTGTGTTCCTGACAAAGATCCGCGCTACACTCAGGTGAAATCACTGAATGACTTAGCGCCACACCGCTTAGATGAAATTGCCGAATTTTTCCGTAGTTATAAAAATTTGGAAAAAAAGGTGACTGAAATTCTCGGTTGGCAAGATGTGGACAAGGTTGCAGCTTTAGTAGAAAAATCTGTCAAAGCTTATAGAGGATAATAGAGGAGTTAAGGTTAGGAGTTAGGAGTTAAGAGTTATGAATTTTTATTCCTAACTCCTCACTTTAATTACTTCCGCTTGTTACGGATCGCAAAAACTGCCACCAATCCCAAACCTAAATGCAGCGCACTCTCCTTTTGGCAAAAATTCATAACTGCACCCTCACGGGGGCGAATATCAACTACGTGGGTAGTATCAGCATCGATGAAATCCTTTTGGAAAAAGCTGGTATCTTACCCTATGAGCAGGTGCAAGTAGTTAATAATGCCAACGGTCAGCGCTTTATTACCTATGCGATCCCGGCTCCAGCCCATTCAGGAGTAATTGAGCTAAATGGGGCTGCGGCACGTCTAGGCATTATTGGCGATCGCTTGATTATAATGACTTACGGGCAGTTCACTCTAGAAGAGTTAAAAAGTTACTCTCCTACGGTAGTCATTGTGGACGAAAAAAACAGGCTGTTGGAAGTGCGGCGCTACGATGACCTGCTCAGTAAGGTCTAATTTCAAGGAAAATGTCAAATTTTGAGTTGTTGGGTTCCCAGAGCTACATAAGAGAAAAGTCATCTACCCTGCCAAGTAGCCCAGCAGGTGAATTTCTCGTGCAATTTTGGGGTGTAAGAGGTTTGATTCCCACTCCAAGTAGCAATACCAGTCGTTATGGTGGTAATACCGCTTGTGTAGAAATGCATGTAGCTGGGAAACGCTTGATTTTTGATGGCGGTACTGGCTTACGTATATTGGGTAAAATTTGGCAAGAACTACAACAGCCACTAGAAGCCCATTTATTTTTTACCAACTGCCAAGCAAATCGTATTCAAGGGTTTCCCTTTTTTGCTCCAGCATTTATTGTGGAAAATTGTTTTCACATTTACGGCACAGCTGCCTCAAATGGAGCCTCAATCAAACAATGTGTGTATGACCAGATGCTCCAGCCACACTTTCCTTACCCTTTACAGGTAATGCAGTCAGAATTGCAGTTTTACAATCTGACTTCAGAAAGTGACGTGAAGCTAGATGATGTCACAATTACAACTGCATTAATTAATCAAACTCAGCGGTCAGTTGGCTACCGAGTTACTTGGCAAGAGTATAGTGTTGCCTACGTAACGGATTTGCACCCGAATGCTGATCAATTAGAGCGAGAGCGGATTTTACAGTTTATTAAAGGCGTTGACTTGCTGATTGCCAATGCCACTTACACTCCCCCTACCTCTCACAACCATGACTCTGCTGATTTACTTTGGCAAGCTGCGGTGAATGCAGCTCTGAATGCTGGTGTGCAACGGTTAGCCATTTCTCATCATCACCCAGATGACCATGATGATTTTCTTGACCAGGTTCAAGTCGATGTCAAATCTGCCTTTCCTCAAGCAATAGTAGCCTATGAGGGTCTAGTTTTAACTGTTGGTAAGTGATTTATACTCGTTGGCAGAGCATTACTAACGGGGAGATGAGGGAGGAAAGGGGTAGGATGCCAACAGTTCAGCTTAAGATTTGATTTCCTCCCTTTCCTTCTTTTTAAGGAGGGAACTAGTCTGAGAGCCACAAGCGACTGGCTAGGAAATCTAAACTTTTAACTTACAATAAACCTCGTTTACCATTGGGGCGCACGGTCATCCAATTTGTTTTTGCTAGTGCTAGCTGCTCATCAGAAATTTTGGCACTGGTGAGATTAGCACCACATAGATTAGCTCCTCGGAGGTTAGCATTGCTGAGATAAGCATTGCTGAGGTCTGCGCCTCGGAGGTCTGCCCCTTCTAAATCAGCATGGTTAAAGTATGCTTTGCTCAAATTAGCATCCTTGAGATTTGCTTGAGTGAGGCTAGCTCTGCCAAAGTCACTATTGTGGAGATTAGCTCCCTGGAGATTGGTTTTTTGCAATTGAGCGGAATGGAAATTTGTTTGGGATAAGTCAGCACCTTGTAGATTCAGCAAACTTAAATTGTGTAGGGCAAAATCCCGTCTTCCCTTCAAATAGGCTGTTAATAAACCTTGGGTATCTAACTTCCGCTTAACTTTAAAATTTTGAACTTGCGAACCATTGCTGTTGGTGTTAGCTAAAGTCGTTGATTTGGCCATCCCAGAACTCTGGTGTAATCCAGCCGCTTCCGCTGCCTTGGCTCGTCTAGCGCGAATTGCTGCCGCTACCTGTGCCACTCCTACACTGGTAACAGCAGTAGAGGAGTTGTTACATAAAACAGCAGAATTTTCCAGGTAGTTGTGTGTTCGCTCTTTATATCCACTATCTGATTTAATCAGTAAACCCTTTGCTAAACTTTCTAAGTATGGTTCTATTTCCAATGCTCTGAGAACTTCTGCCGCTGACTGATAGCGACTACGTACAGACACGTCTAACATTTTTCGCAATACATTGCTCAAGTGGTCACTCACTCGCACAAGCGGCTCCCACATCATCTCGCCAGTGTTGGGATTGTAATCTAACTCTTTAGGTGTTTTGCTAGTCAGTAAATAAATGCATGTCACCCCCAGTGCATAGATATCACTGGCGTAGACTGGACGCATAGCCATTTGTTCTGGAGGTGCAAAACCAGGAGTGCCAATGGCATATGCAGTTAATGCTGTCTGTCCTGATTGACTCGTCGCAGCTTGAGTAACTTGGTCTTTGACGGCGCCAAAGTCAATGAGTACCATTCTGGCATCTTGAGTGCGGCGAATTAAGTTGGCTGGTTTGATATCACGATGAATCACCTTTTGTTCATGGATGTATTGCAGTAGTGGCAGAATCTCGCTTAAGAATTGCTTGACTCCAGTTTCGCTCAAGATGCCGTTAAGTTTGACCTCCTCCTGCAAGGTATCACCACTGATATATTCTTGAACTAAGTAGAATTGTTCATGATCTTCAAAATAGTCTAACAACCTTGGTACTTGGGGATGATTGCCAATCTTACCTAGAGTTTTGGCTTCTCGCTCAAAGAGTTCTCTGGCCATCTGTAAAACGTGTGGGGCGCTTCCTGATGGGCGTAATTGCTTAATTACACAACTCGGTTCTCCTGGTAAGCCTTGATCATTGGCTAAGAAGGTTGCTCCAAAGCCACCCTGACCTAATGGTTTGATCACCTGATAGCGATCGCGCAACAGTAGTTGCGAGCGACAAGACTGACACCTTTGGCTATTTACCAAATTTTCTGGATTGGGACAGGTAGGATTTAAGCAGTAGCTCATGCACTGTCAACTCGCTGCACGAATAATCACGGTGAGTGTTATACTCCCTTTCAATTATTTAGATATTAATCAACTCTTGCCAGGTAATTTTTGCGGGAAATCCTTTGAAGAGTTCCTAAAGTTTAACTGGTATTACGTAAACAGACCGCCTAAGTAAGCTGATTTATTATACTTAAACCAATAACTAGTGTTTGAGCTACTTTTTTATAGGTAGTATTGTTTGACATTGCTGAAACAGCCTTAAGCCAGAGACTTTGAATCTAAAATCTAGCTTGCGCTCAAAGCGCACCTTTGGTGCGACCCAAAATCTAAAATTGGTATTAGAAGTATTGGAGGGCAGTGCCCATCCTACAAAAAATTGCTGTAGGATTTTGGATGCCCAAATTTGGAGGCAATTTAGAATCGTCTCCATTAGTCCTTAAGTAACTATTAGCTGGCTTTCATGTCCACACTAATCAGCTGTTTGATAAGTGCAAAAACATCACTGCGGCTAAGTTTCTCTTTACCATTAGCAAGGGCATCAAGGGTACCATTAGCCAATGTTAAGGGAATTTGGCAAAAATCTAAGGCTGGACCTGTAGGAAGATTTTTGGTGTAAGCTTCTGCTAGGGCTAGATTGCGCCGAGCATACTCTTGCATATTTGCTGCACTCCAACCCTCTGGAAAAAAGTCTACCCCACGCCCTAAATCTTGAGTATGGTTACGCAGGATATTAACTGCTTGTAAACCCCGACCAAACCCAATCGCTTGGGTACGGTTAGTTTGCGTTCCATCGTACCAAGTCCATAAGTCCGAAAGTAATAATCCCACTGCACCTGCAACCCCAAAAGTATAACGATCCAAATCAGATTCTGTGTAAATTTTCCAGTTTCTTTCTGCCCAGTAAGCCATCCGGTCTGCCATTGCAGCAGTGGCATCCCAAATTCGAGGTGCAATGGTCTCTGGTGCTAGCAGTGACCATTCTCTAATCCTCACAGTGACTTCTTCTAAGGTATTCTCATACCCACTAAATCCTCCAAAGAAAGCATCTACCGCAAAGCCATCAACCCCTGCCTGTAATGTCAGACTAATCGTTCTTAACAGCTTTGCTTTAGTAGCGTTATCTAGTTCGGGATGATCTTCAATTTCATCAATGGCACGCATACACAAATATGCTGATGCTACTGCTTCTTGCAATCCTGGCGGTAAAAGACTAATTGGAATATAAAAAGTTCGGCTAGTTTCTTTGAGGATTTGCAATGCATCTCTACGTAAATTCATGTTTTCACTCCCCGATTGATTTTTGCACCACATGAAGTTTGCAGTTTTTTGATGATACTGGATATAGTTTTGACTAAACCTTAAAAACTATAGACCATAAAATACGCTAGTATTTAATCTAAAAATTAATAGTTTTTGGTGTTGCAATTAACAAAACTCTCAAATTTATCAAAGTCCTATCTAGTATATAAGGTTTTGGTTGCAAAAATGTGTAAGGCGTCGTTTGGTATAGCTTTCAGAAACTTTTAGTGTATATATAAAGAATTATGCTAATATTTGGTTAATTACCGCGAAATTTTTCCATCAGCAAACATCCATTTTAGAGATTTGAAAGTCTTTTAAGTCTGCGTTAATCTGACTAACAAAGTATAATTATTGTATATATAAAGGCAATTTAGGAAAAGCTGGTAACGGATAACAGTAACTGTACGCACTTAAAGGTGCGAACGGCGGCTTGCCTAAGAGTTAAGGTCAAATTGGACATAGAGGGCTGCAATCCTTGGGTTGAGCTTACGCCTACGCTTGATCGGTTACAGTCGCAGTCTCCTTGCTGTTCAAAGTGACATAAAGTGACCACAGCCTAGAGCAAGAAGTTCCCGTATATTTACGAGATTGACAAAACAGCCCACTCAACAAAACATTTGTGAATATTTGACCTCTCATCAGTCTCAAGATATAGAGATTCAACAAGTTGTTTAGAGTCAGGCTAAAGCTATGGTCTCCACTTTTTACTTGTTTTCCACTGATGTCACCTCATTGGGTGAGTTGGTTGCTACTACCACAGCATCAGCTCTCACAACTTTACAACTGCTCGTCTCAACAGGGGCAGGTAAACCACCTATAATTTTTTCTACATGTACCTCCGTATAAATTCTACCACCACGGCGTTGTATAGCTTCTGCAAAGTCCAGTTAGATATTTCAGTGGGTCAAATTGCCCTTGTCGGGGAAAGCATAGACACACTCCTGTATCAAAATCGCTCAACGGCGCTTTCTTCACCATTCCTATGTTAGTGAGTCCGACCCAGTGTACTGCTTCTAACTTCTACTAAATCTGATCTATTGATTTCAGGTCTGGGGGAAAAAGATAGCCGTCAAGTCTCTCCAAGTCGCAGTTAATGTTTTCTTGGGTGGCGATCGCCTTTTAGTGTGTAAGTCTTGACTAAGAAGGAATAAAAAGGAAAAATATTTTGACATCTTTGATTTTTTTCTTGCACCTCTATATACCTTTCAACCTTGCCAAAACTAAGTTAAGATGTGTATTGCAGCTTGTCATTGTATAAGCCTAGACTATTATTTATAAATAAAGTATCTGCACCATGATAAACATTAAAAATATACTTTATTGTGGATGAAGTTGCCAATAAATATATTATTAAAAGAAGTTTGATTCTTCTAGATTTTTTTGACTTTGGATTCAGCATAAATTATCAAGAAAATCATTATCAGTATTGATGATGCTGATTTACATTATCAAAATACATTTAAATTAAAAAATAAATATTAAATTTAAACTAATATCTGTTAAAATCTGTCGTTAGAGAGATGTACACTATTGTCAATTTGATGAAAAAAATATACTTATGTTGGCTATGAAGGGTTTAGGAATGCCGAAGCCTGGTAAATTGGCATCTGTAATTAATTGTTTATTAATACTGACATTGTTAGCTTCTTGCAGTAGTAAAACGTCCGCAGAAAATATCGACAAAGATACACTTTGTGTATCTTCTTGGGTAGCAACAGCAAATCTGGTTGGTGATGCTTGGATGCGCGGTGCTGTGCCAAATAAATATGCTGAACAAACATTGAAAAGAGCCACAGAAGAACTGCAAAAAGAAAAAGAGAAAATAGACGAAATAAAGTTATCTAAAGAGGTGAGCGAACATGATAAATCAGTGTTAGTAGCTGAAGTTTTCCAGTTAGCAAATAAAACAGAGGAAATGTCCAGGGCTGTGGGACAAAAAAATCGTTCAGCGGTACGGCAAAAACTTGGAGAATTAGCAGCAGAAAAGCGATCGCTAAACAAGCTCAGAAAAATAGCAGGGCAAACCGATGAATAAAATTTTGGAAATCGCTCTTGGTATTGTTACCAGTATTGGTGGCTTTCTGGATGTAGGTGCGATCGCCACTGCTGCGGAAGCTGGATCTACCTATAGCTTCCAACTAATCTGGGCGTTTGTCTTAGGGACAATTTGTGTAATCTTTCTGGTGGAAATGTCTGGACGTTTAGCAGCCATTAGCAAACATACATTAGCTGCGGCGGTGCGAGAACGATTTGGGTTCAACTTTTATATCATTCCACTAGTTGCAGAAATTGTCGTCGATTTTCTGGTTTTAGCAGCCGAAATTGGCGGTGTTTGTATTGCCTTGCAATTAGTAACAGGCATTAGTTTCCAGTGGTTTGCTTTACCCGTAGCCTTTGCAATTTGGTTGCTACTTTGGAAAGGGACATTTGGATTAATTGAAAACGGTATTTCTTTATTGGGATTAATTACTTTAGTATTTGTCGTCGCTACTTTTAAGCTGCATCCATCATTGACAAAAATTGGTACTGGTTTGTTGCCAACTCTGCCAGAACAAGACACCGCACATTATTTATACCTTGCCGTTGGCATACTAGGGGCATTAATTAGTCCCTACTTATTTTATTTCTACTCATCTGGTGCAGTAGAAGATAAGTGGAATGAAGGGTATATCGGTGTGAATCGCGCCGTTGCTGCTTTGGGGATGGGCTTTGGTAGTATCGTCTCGTTGGGAGTGTTGATTGTAGCAGCACTGGTACTCGGCTCCAAAGGTATCCAGGTTGATAGCTATGAACAGGCGGCGCTGATGTTGACAGAAACCTTTGGTTACTGGGGCTTTGTGCTATTTGCAGCATCTTTAGGGATTGCTTGCTTTGGTGCAGCACTGGAGGTAAGCCTTGATACAGCGTATATTGTGGCTCAAGCTTTTGGTTGGAATTGGGGCGAAAACCTTAAACCAAAAGATGCCGCACGTTTTAGTTTAGTCTACACCGTGTTTGTTTTTCTCGCCTCATTACTGATGGTATTTGGTATTGATCCATTGCAATTAACTTTGTTTTCAATGGCAATTACAGCAGTGATTTTGCCGCCTGTAATTATACCTTTTTTGGTTTTGATGAACGATGAATTATACGTCGGCAAGTATCGTAACGGCTGGATTAGTAACAGTGTTGTCATTTTTACAATTGCGCTGACATTTGTGCTAGCGATCATTGCTATTCCACTGGAAATTATTGGAGGGTAGGAAATGGATGTTATCAGAGATGTTCTTGATAATCAATTAATTGACCGCAATCAACGCAAAATCGGTAAAGTCGATGGCATTGTGATGGAGTTGTGCGATCGCGAACCACCACGACTTGCTTATATTGAAGTAGGAGTAACAACCCTTACCAAACGGCTAAATCCTCGTTTGGCAGGTTTGATAGCAGCAATTGCAAATAAATGGGGTGCTAAACAAAGTGAACCATTTCGGATTCCCTGGTCAAAAGTGCGGGATATTGGTATTGATGTTGAAGTCGATGTTGAAGTTGAAGCAACACCAGCTTTAAGCTATGAAAAATGGCTGCGCGATCATATCATCGCCCGAATTCCAGGAGGGGGATAATGACAACTCGTGAAATTCATCTAGAATTACTGCTGAGTAAACCAGTATTAGACTCAACAGGCAAAACCATCGGACGCATTCAGGAAGTACGCGCCGAACAACAAGGCGAAGAATGGATTGTTAAAGAATATCTTATCGGCTATGCTGCCGTGTTAGAACGGCTATCCGCTTGGACAATTGGGTTAAAAATTTTGCATCTACTTGGGGCACAGAAAATTTACGGTGGTTATACAATACCTTGGGACAAGCTAGATTTGACTGACCCTGACAAGCCGCGTTTGCGTTGCAGTCTAGATGCATTAAAATCATTAGACGAGCAGCCGCAGGATACAGAGTAACTTGGCTTGAAGGAGGCAGAAGTATGATGTCAAAATAATTCGTAATTGATAATGACGTTTGCGGACTCGCTACCGCTGCGCTAACGTAATTCGTAATTATTACCCCACGTATAAATGCGCTTGCTCTGTAATAAGAATGCTCCGCATTTTTTACTTTTTCATAATTAAAATTAGTTGCTCTGTCTCTCAATTACGAATTACGTAGCTTGCTTCTCGACGGAGGCGAGTATTACGAATTAATAATTATTCGATCACCGAGTTGCAAAACGGTGTACATGTTTATAACGAGTTGCACCAGCGAGTTGAACATGAGTTAGCTCAAATATCTTCCTTTGTTAATCTCCTCTTTGACAAGTTATGATTTCATCCTTGAAGCTCTCTTCTATGAAGCTTTATTCTATGCATCTTTATAGAGAATTGCTATTAGCAGTGATGGATTAATTAAGGAGAAAGCTTAATTGCTAGATTTTTATGATGTGGCTTTCTGCTTACGGCTAATTACCTTGCCTGCTCCTAGCACAGTACCAATCGCCAATACAGCTAGATCCATTCTAGGTTCAGGAACAACAGTGCTGTCTTCAGTGAAAGCCAAAAAGCCAGCCCCATTCAACCCACCTCTACCGGCAGGGACAAAGGTGTCAATAAAAGCTCCTGTCTTACCGTCGTAACGCAACACATTGTTACTATTTAAACCACTAACATAGAGGTTGCCGTCAGTACCAAAGATTGGCTTTACAGGACCGTTAAGTTCGCCACTGCCAGATGGGACAAAAGTGTCGATAAAAGCTCCTGTCCTACCGTTATAGCGCAAGATATTATTAGTCTGAAAGTTAGCGATGTAGAGATTGCCGTCTGGTCCAAAGCTCAAGCCACTAGGTTCCGACCCTTTTTCCTCTGTAGCAAAAGTATCGATAAAAGCTCCTGTTTGCCCGTTGTACCTTAAAACACTATCAGTTAGACTACTACTGACGTAGAGGTTGCCGTCTGAACCAAAGCTCAAACCAAAAGGTGCACTGAGTCCGCCGCTACCTGAGGGGACAAAGGCATTGATAAATGCTCCTGTTTGCCCATTGTAGCGTAGAACACTATTACTAGTGCGGCTATTAATACTGGTAACATAAAGGTTGCTGTCAGGTCCAAAAACCAAGTCTTCAGGTGAATCTAGTCCACCACTACCAGAAGGAACAAAGTTACTAATGAAATTCCCTGTTTTTCCGTCGTAACGTTGGATGCTACCGCTCAAAATACTACTAACATATAGATTTTTATCGGGTCCAATAGTTAAACCAGTTGTTCCCTGTAGTCCGCCACTACTTGAAGGAACAAAGTCATCAATGAATTCTCCCGTTTTTTCGTCATAGCGTAGAACGGAGTTATTATTAAAACTCCCTACTAAAAGTGCTGCATCAGCTCTTGGCGCTATCCACCCTAGTAATGCAAAGCTTATTAGTGGGAGGCTGATCTGACAAAACTTGAAAAATCTCATAATTTTATTAGCTCCTGCAACCATAATTACTTAGTACAGTTAATCATAAATTTGTAGCCTATCCTTGTTGGTTCTTAACTTTGGTTGTAAGCAAAAGTAATTTAGATGCGTTTGCCCTGCCCTGCTTTCCCTGCATCCCCTGCTCTGCCTGCCTCAACGGATAAATTTTCTTAACCAAAGCGTATTTGTATTTAGTGTGGTAATAATAACTTGTGCATTACAAAAACCATTCTTGGTAAAAAATATCTCCTAATCTTTCACCCAACTTCTAGCGAAAGAAAGAGTTTCAGGCTAAGTATCTCTGTAATCATGAATGCGGACAAGTATTAACCTGCTTAATAACTGATATGCCGCAATATTTCGGAAAACTACCCACTACTAACCAACCTTGGACAACTGTTAGCAATGTAAAAGCTGTAACCTGGGACAATAATATTATTAATTTTGACTGTGGTGACTCAGGCCTTACCATCAGCGTACTTGCTCCCAATTTAATCCGTGTGCGTTTTGCACAAACTGGGGAATTTATGCCTCGCCGCTCTTGGGCAGTGACGCTGGATGATGCAGAATGGGCGACAACACCTTTTGCAGTTCGGGAAACTGAAGCGACGGTAGAAATTGAAACAGCACAGATTCGTGTGTGCGTGCAGCGAGAAAAGTGTCGCATCGGCTGTTTTGATAAAGCTAATCGTCCCTTTGCCCAAGATGCAGAGATGGGTATAGGTTGGCGGATGGGCGCAGTTGCAGGGTGGAAAGAAATTGCAGCCGATGAACATTTCTATGGCTTTGGTGAACGCACAGGCTTTCTGGATAAACTCAGCGAAGTAAAAACCAACTGGACAACGGATTCTTTAGATTATGATGCACTGACTGATGAAATGTACCAGGCAATTCCATTTTTTATGGCTTTGCGCCCTGAGGTAAGCTATGGCATCTTTTTCAATACCACTTTTTGGAGTCAGTTCGATATTGGTGCTGAACAACCAGGTATTTGGAAGATGGAAACTCGTGGCGGTGAATTGGATTATTACATTATCTACGGCCCTGAACCAGCCCAAATCCTGGAGACTTACACTCAGCTAACTGGGAGAATGCCATTACCGCCAAAATGGGCGTTAGGTTATCATCAATGTCGCTGGAGTTACGAATCAGAAACCGTTGTGCGGGAACTAGCAAAGGAATTTCGCCAACGCCGCATTCCCTGCGATGTCATTCACCTCGATATTGACTATATGCGGGGCTATCGGGTGTTTACCTGGAGTCCTCAGCGTTTCCCCAACGCCACAAAACTTATTAGTGATTTAGCACAAAATGGTTTCAAAACAGTCACAATCATTGATCCTGGTGTGAAATATGAACCAGAAGGCAATTATGATGTTTTTGATCAAGGATTAGAAAAGGACTATTTTGTGCGGAAAGCTGATGGTACGTTGTTCCACGGCTATGTTTGGCCTGAGAAAGCTGTTTTTCCTGACTTTTTACGTCCTGATGTGTGTAACTGGTGGGCTGATTTACACAAAAGCTTAACTGATGTTGGTGTGGCAGGAATTTGGAATGATATGAATGAACCTGCCATAAACAATCGCCCCTTTGGTGATGAAGGTGAAAAAATTTGGTTTCCCTTAGATGCACCGCAGGGAGCAGGGGAAGAGGAGGAGAACTCTCAATCCAAAATCCAAAATCCAAAATCTAAAATTGATGTGACTCATACAGAAGTGCATAACTTGTATGGGTTGATGATGGCTAAAGCTTGTTATGAAGGCTTACAACGGCATCGAGGCTCAGAGCGATCGTTTGTGTTAACGCGATCGGGTTATGCTGGTGTGCAACGCTGGTCTTCTGTGTGGATGGGAGATAACCAATCGTTGTGGGAGCATTTAGAAATGTCTCTACCAATGCTTTGCAACATGGGACTTTCGGGTGTGGGGTTTGTGGGTTGCGATATTGGCGGGTTTGCTGGTAATGCCACAGCTGAATTATTCGCTCGGTGGATGCAGGTAGGAATGCTGTACCCAATGATGCGCGGTCACTCGGCAATGTCTACTGCTCGTCATGAACCTTGGGTATTTGGCGATCGCGTTGAAAATATCTGTCGAGAATATATTAATTTACGCTACCAACTACTTCCCTACATTTATAGTCTTTTCTGGGAAGCAGCAACAACGGGGGCACCGATTTTAAGACCCTTATTGTACCATTTCCCCAACGATCCGAAAACCTATAGCCTCTATGATCAAGTATTGCTAGGTGCGTCGCTGATGGCTGCACCAATTTACCGCCCTGGAGTTGAGCATCGAGCTGTCTATTTACCCGCAGGCACTTGGTATGATTGGTGGAGTGATGAGCGTTATGAAGGCCCGATTCACATTCTTGCTCATGCACCACTAGAAAGAATGCCACTGTATGTCCGTGGTGGTGCGATCGTTCCTATGCAACCTGTCAGGCAATACGTTGATCAAGCCCCACTCGACGAGATCCGATTACGGATTTGGCCTGGTAATAACGAATACCAGCTATTTGAAGATGATGGACAGACAAACAAGTATCAAGATAAAAAATTTTCGCTAATAAATATAAGCGTATTTACAGAGGCAAACCAAACAGTTGTGGAAATTGGAGCGAGAGTTGGGGAATGGACACCTGCACCGCGTGAAGTGATTGTAGAACTTGTTGGTCTTGGAGAGCAACGTTTCCAAGATGATGGTAAGCAACATAGCCTGCAATTCTGATAGACCACAAAGGTGGTTTTTTGAACCACCTTTATTTCTGATTTTCAATTGTCCAAGAAAAAATATGCATAAGGGTAGATGAACAGCAAGTCAAAGGGTAACATACAATACAAAGGGTATAGATAGTTCAACCGTAAGAAATACGTAAGTTTACTACGCTAGATAGATGCGGTTAGAAAACACCTAATGTTAAATGTTAACCGCTTGCGGCTGCAAGATATATTTAAAATCCCTGCAAATTTACTTATAGGAAAAGTCGCAAGTTTGCTCGCTGTTTTTGTTGGCAGCTTGGTACTAGTTGGCTGGTGGCTTGGCATTGAAGTTCTCAAACGCGGCTTTCCTGGTAGTCCGGCGACAATGAAAGTCAATACAGCGCTGTGTTTTATACTGTGTGGTGTGTCGCTGTGGCTGTTTTTAAGAGGAGGGGGAAACAATTCAAAATTCAAAATTCAAGTTGCGCTGGAAGCGCACCAAAGGTGCGACTCAAAATTATTTCCCCACTTCCCCACGCTTCTAATTTCTAGGGTCTGTGCAATAGCGGCTACCACAATTGCTGTGCTTACAGTCTGTGAATATCTGTTTGGCTGGAATCTTGGTATTGACGAATTGCTATCGCGTGATTCGCTAACTAGTATAGCGACATTACGTCCGGGGCGAATGGGGGTGAACACAGCACTGAACTTTATGCTGGTGGGCGTCGCCCTACAGATTGTGGTTGATCCAAAAACCGACCGTAGTTATTGGTATGCCCAGATTATCGCTCTGATAACTACTTTAATTTCCTTTCAAGCGCTCATGGGCTATGCCTATAAAGTGAAAGTTCTCTATGGACTTGCCCCTTATACAACATCAATGGCCTTACACACAGCGGTGTTGTTCAGCTTACTAGGTATAGGCATTCTCTGGGCGCGGCCACAACAGGGGTTAATGAGGGTAGTTACAAGTGATACCTACGGCGGCTTGCTTGCACGTCGTTTATTAATTGCCGCGATCGCAGTCCCTTTTGGATTAGGGTGGATAATTGTTGAAGGTCAACAGGCAGGACAATACGATCCAGTTTTTGCAGTATCGGTGTTTACGATCGTCCTGATTGTAATTTTTACTATTTTGATTTGGCAAAGTGCGGCGGTTATTGAACGCCTCAGTCATCAACGCGATCTTGCCCAAGAAGCACTGAGAACCTACGAAGCTAAACTGGGGAGTTTTGTAGATGCTAATGTCATCGGCATTATGTTTGGCGACGTGTATGGCGGTATCCAGCAGGCAAACGACGAATTCTTGAGGATGATTGGTTACACGCCGGAGGATTTATTAGCAGGCAGGCTAAGTTGGAGCAATATCACACCACCAGAGTATCTATATTTGGATGAGCGAAGTGTTGCCGAAGCACAAGGAAGCGCTAACGCTGCTTGTACGCCTTACGAGAAAGAATACATTCGTAAGGATGGTAGCCGCATTCCAGTTTTAGTTGGTTACGTGCTGCTAGGAGAAAACCGGGAAGAGTCAGTAGCATTTATCCTCGACTTGAGTGAACGCAAGCAAGCAGAAGCAGAGCAACAAAAATTAGTATCGCTAGTAGAAAATAGCTCTGACTTTATCGGCATCGCCACCCTTGAGGGTCAATTACTCTACATAAATGATGCAGGTCAAAAGTTGGTAGGGCTTGCAAGCCTTGATGAAGTGAGGCAAAAAGCAGTATTAGATTACGTCATGCCCAAAGACAAAGCCTATTTTCAAGAATATATATTGCCGACTGTGCTATTACAAGGGCGCTGGCAAGGAGAATTCTGCTTTTGTCACCTCCAAACAGGTCAACCGATACCAGTTGATTACAACATCTTCACTGTTACAGACAATAAGACAGGTCAGCCAATTGCCTTAGCAACTGTGACTCGCAACATCAGCGAACAAAAACAGGCTAAGGAACAAATCTTACAACTAAACAAGGATTTACAGCGCCGCATTACTGAGTTACAAACTTTGTTGGACGTCATTCCCATTGGAATTGGCATTGCTGAAGATTCAGAATGCCAAAATATCAAGGTCAACCCTGCTTTTGCCAAACAGTTGGGAATATCCTCAGATACAAATGCCTCCCTCAACGCTCCCAGTGACGAAAAACCGACAAGCTTTAAAGTCTACCGCGAAGGAAGGGAACTCTCAGCAGAAGAACTGCCAATGCAATACTCTGCCACTCATGGTGTCGAAGTTCTGGATTGTGAACTCGATGTCGTCCATGAAAATGGAAAAATCGTCAACCTGTTGGAGTATGTTGCACCCTTGTTTGACGAAGAGGGTAAAACCAGAGGAAGCGTTGGTGCATTTTTAGATATTACGGAGCGCAAACAGGCAGAGGAAGTACTCATAAATCAGCAAAAATGGCTAGAGGATGTGTTAAATATGATGCCAAGACCGTTGCTGTTTATCGAACCAGGAACGGCGCGGGTAACTTTTGCCAATCGCTCTGCTGACGAATTAGCCGGAGGCGAATTTCCCAAAGGTGTACCAGCCGCAGATTATCACACAGTTTACCACTACACAGATGCAGCTGGCGATCGCATCCCCAATGAGCAAATGCCAGGAGTGCGGGTTGCCCTTGGCGAACGCCTGAATGGATTGGAAGTAGACTGGCACACTCCCGGTGGTGTCCGCTCTCTACTAGTATTTGCTGATACCCTACCAGCAATGCACGGTCATCCAGCTACCTGTATCTTAGTGTTCCAAGAGATTAGCAACCTTAAGAAGGCACAAAAAGCACTCTCGTTAGGTTACAAAAGGCTAAAGCTACTATTTGACACAGCCAACGATTTACTATCAAGCCAACAACCAGTAGTACTAATTGATAGCGTCTACCGAAAACTAAAAGACCAAATTGGTTTAGATATTTACTTTAACTATTTGGTTGAGGATAACGCTCAGATATTGCAGTTGGGGTCTTACAGTGGCATTTCCCAGGAGATGGCAAAGGAAATTGAGAAGTTGGCATTTGGTCAAGGGGTTTGTGGTAGTGTAGCGCTCTCACGCCATCCTATAGCTGTAGAGAATGTGCAACAATCAATTGAAGAGAAAACAGAATTGATTCGCTCTTTAGGCATTACTGCTTATTATGCATACCCATTGATTGCTCAAGGACGGCTGTTGGGTACTCTTTCTTTTGGTAGTCGCACTCGGTTAAGCTTCACCGACAATCAAAAGGGGATGATGCAAGCAGTATGCGACCAAATAGCGATCGCAATGGAACGGGCTAGTTTAATTGCTTCTTTGCAACAACAAACTGAGCAGTTGCAAGATGCTAACCGCATGAAGGATGAATTCTTAGGGATATTGTCCCACGAGTTGCGATCGCCCCTCAATGCCATCCTTGCCTGGGCGCAATTACTGCAACGAAGCAAGCTCAGTGAAACCCAAATGGCCAGGGCTACGGAGACAATTGAGCGCAATGCTAAGGCGCAAACCCAGCTAATTGAAGACCTGCTAGATATATCGCGGATGATTAGAGGTAAGTTACGCCTCAATGTTGGTAGTTGCAATTTGATTGGGATAATTGAGTCAGCCATTGAGATTGTTAGTCTAGCCGCCCAGTCCAAGGAAATCGATTTGAGATTTTCCCTAATTCCCTCAAAAGAAACGCGAAATGCGCTACCCGGGATACTCCCCGTGGTCACTTTCGCGCAAAATTCAGATTTGGGATTAGGAATCAATCGCGAAAATCTAGAATCTCTAGAAGCACAATCCCAAACCAATCAACACTCAGAGGACAGCAAGCTTGGCGAAAATTCTCAATTCTTAATTTCTGGGGATTTCGAGCGTTTGCAGCAAATCATCTGGAATCTGCTATCCAATGCCATCAAATTCACACCCGTAGGAGGACGGGTAGAGGTGCAATTGTCAGTAGTCACTGGTGAAAAACAACAGACAACGGATAAATATGCCCAAATTCAGGTAATTGACACAGGCATTGGTATCAGTGCTGACTTTCTTCCTTACGTCTTTGATCGCTTTCGTCAAGCTGATAGTTCTAACACTAGAACATATGGTGGATTAGGACTAGGATTAGCGATCGTGCGTCATTTAGTAGAATTACATGGCGGTACTATCCACGTAGATAGTCCAGGTAAAGAGCAAGGAGCAACGTTTACAGTCAAGCTACCACTTTTGAAAAGTCGCCCCCTTGCAGCCTCGTAGCCTCTCCTCATACCCTATTCCCTTCTTCCTAATATCAAAATTTATCCAAAATTTCAAATTTTCCCCAATTACCAATTACTAAAAAGCAGTTTTTTCCTTTGCAATTTAGTGTAGTTGGTGAATACCTGCATTATAAAAATATTTATATGTATATTTTTATCTCAATATGAATAATTATTTTGTATTGGAGCGATCGCTATTTACTAGAACACCGATTCAGTAGGCAACGCAATGATTCCCCTTAAAAAGGCTTGCTGTTTTATACTCCATTTTTTTAGCAGTTCCCAGATGAAGTACACAAAACCTTACCCCCAACCCTTATGGGTGAGTCTGGAGAGAAAAGATACTTATTCTTTATCAGGGTGAGGTACAGCTTAACCTCGCTCTTTTATTACTCTCATTAAAGAATATTTAAAACCTTGTTTCTTTGGGCTTGGTTCCTAACAAAGATTTTTTGGCAATGCTTATCAAGGGAGGCTTGAAAAAAGATTCAAGGTCAGCATCTTATTTTTCTCTCTTCAGAGACATAAAAAAGCGTTAAGAAACGCTATAAGGGGGTGAATACAGGCGGGGAGAACTTATCCAAAACTTATTGGAAGCAACTTCCGAAATAGGCAATTTTAGAGTTGTATTTAAATTATGTAACCTGAGTTAATCCAAACAGGCTACATAAATTGTTGTTTGAGTATTATCAGAGGATCATGTTAAAAATAACACTTGTATGTCTGCTAGTAGCATGATTTGTCTGTAATATTCACGTAATTTATTCAGATAATCATGTAAAAAAAGATGTGCATCTTCCAACTATCATAAATCTAACTAATAAGCAGTATTTGATACATTACAATATCTCCTATGATTGCTCTAACAAAGACATTAGTACAAATAGTAGCTGAAACACAACAGCTAGATAGTATTAACTTACATGAGTCGAAGCGAGCTAATTTTTTACAAGAAGTAATTGAAGGCTTAGAAGACGGTATATTAATTTTAAGCAAGGCTGGTAAAGTGATTCATGCTAATGCATCTGCTCATCGCCTTTGCTGTCAATTTAATCAAGGCAATTTTAATCAAAGTTTTGTACCTTCAGCCATCTGGAATCTTTGTAAATCGTTAGTCAATAGTAGGTATTTGTTTTCTGATAAACTGCTAATTCTGTCAGATGAGATTGTGCTTGATAAGTCAAATATTTTTCGTATTAGGGTGAGATTGCTAGATTTAGATGGGTTTGAAGTACCTTGCTTATTAGTGACCATAGAAAACCAATATGAGTCTGTGAAAAATGTAGCACTCACTGAAGTTAAAAAATTTGACCTGACGCCGCGAGAAGCTGAAATTTGGTTTCTCTATAGAAGCAATTACAGCTACAAAGAAATTGCTAATAAACTTTACATCACCATCAACACCGTGAAAAAGCATATGAAAAATATTCACACCAAGCGACAAGCATCTCTTGTACTTGAAGAGTAATATCGCAATTATAATTGGTTATGCAAGTTGGGGCACAATGCTGTGTCCCTAATTGTATTCGGAGCTTTTTGTAGGCATAATAAGGTATTGGAAACCTGCTGTTTTAATAAGATATTGTTATTTTGTAGTTCCAAAGTAATTTTGTTGAACTGATCATTGCTCAAACCATTATCTTTAACAATTTTTTCAGAGAGGGTACAAAAATTTTTTGCGATATCTTGAGCCTTTGTTGGAAGATCCTTTATACTGTTAGGATCGTTACAAACAATCTTGGGAATTTCTCCATTGCCAATAAGTTTTTTAATTTCTTCAAAGGCATTTTGACGGGCTGGCTCCATTGCTAGCACGGCTTGAGCGTAACTATTGATTTCAGTATTGTTAACTATTGGTGTTGGAGTTTGACCATCAACTTTTGAACTCAATGAAAACGCATTGGAAATCACACTCACAGTAGCGATCGCACCGAAAAAGAATGATTGGAAAAGAATTCGCTTTCGGCTAGGTGGGAAAAAGAAGTCGGAAGTTTTCTTCATATAATGTGTAACACAAAACTACATCAGGAATATTATAAGGACTTGGAATTATTTTCGGAGTTGGAAGTTCCAGCAACCGCTGAATACATCAAGCTTTTATATTTGATTGTTAACTTCCTCGGCATACTTGACAAAGTTCGATGACTTTAGTCTGGAGTGTTGACATTTCTGATGCTCCTTGCTTGAGGCTGACTTCTAACTCCAGTAGTAGGGGTAAACAAGAGATTAACTGTTGCATAGAAAGCAGCCTAATTTCTTGCTGTAAGAAGTAGATCCGTTTGGGATTACCGATATCAGCAGCAATAGCTATCGCTTGTTGATTGCGCTCACCACTTTCCATCATAATCTTGACCCATACCCAGGTGCGAAATTGTCCAATTAGTGTGGCAACTATCCGTAATCCCGGTTCGGCAGCATTGATCAGATCCGCCAAGGTTGTCAAAGCTTTAGCTGTATCTCCTGTTCTGATTGCTGCTGCTAATTGTAAGCTATTTTGAGTAGTATTTGTTACTAATTTTATCACGGTATCTACATCTAAAGGCTTGTTGCTACCTTGGGCATATAACCGCAATTTCTCTATTTCATTGTACAGTAGCCGTGTATCATTTCCTACAGATTCTGCCAACAGCTGGGCAGTATTGGCAGTCAGTTTCACGCCTACAGTTTGGGCTGCTTGATTAACAGATTGCACCAGCAATTCTGTTTTCCAAGGGGGAATGAGGGGAAATTCTCGGAATTCGGTAGCAAATTGTTTTAACAATTTCGTGGATTTGAGACGTTCATCTGGCTTGTTGCGGCTAGTCAGCAATAAAAATGAGTTTTCGGGAATGACTGGTAGCGATCGCACCAATTCTGCTAACACATTGTCTGGACAGTGTTGGCACAGAGTAGTATTTATCAGCCATACTAAGCGCCCACCAGCGCCAAAAGTGGGTGTCATCACCTGATTTAACCCCTGGATAGCAGCATCAGCTTGATCTGGGGGAAATGAAGTGTAATTAAAACTGATCCATTGGGGATCGAGGACGCGATCGCGCAGCAGAGCGATCGCCTTTTCTATGGCAAAATCATCTTCACCCCAGTAAACATAGATTGGCATAGATAAACCTCATTGGTCATTGGGCAAAACAGTTCCGAGTTCTGAGTAAAAAAGTGAGATTCCCTACTTCTTTACTCAGCACTCCCCACTCCCCACTCCCTCAACCATCACACCCAAAAACTAAATACTTTTGAAATCATTCTGTCAATCAAGGTAATTTTCCCTAAAATCTATCAAGTGAGAGCGTGAGGCTATGAAGATTGGACGACAACTATCAAACTTACTTAAATCGGTTAGCACGACTGACGTTGCCAGAAGCTTACAGATCCCAAGTCCAGCATATTCAGGAATCTTCTAAATTCCAGCCACATTCTGGGTTGAGACAAGCAGCGTCCTTTCCTGGCTATACGCTAACTACCCCGCCGGCAGAAGAAGAATCACAAAACTCTGCTTTCTATGCCAAATTACAGACTTACCAACAGGAACTTTTAGAGTTGCCTGTAAACCATAATTTGATTGTACCTGTACCTCCTGCTAGCTTCCATCTGACTTTAGCGGATTTAATTTGGGACAATGCTTACCTTGACGCCTGCGAAAAAAATCCCAATTTTGATGAGGAGTTACACTCTTGTTTAACCGAAATATTTCAGCAATATCAACAATTGATGACAAACAGGAGTCATCCAATTCAATGGCAAATGCTGGGACTGATACTGATGCCAAGAGCTGTAGCTGTTTGTTTAGTACCTCAAGATGAACGCTGCTATGAGGAAATTATTAAATTTCGCCGAACAATTTATCAAAATCCCAAGTTAATTGCTTTGGGTATTGAGCAGCATTATCACTTCACAGCCCATATTACATTAGCTTATTTTGGGGAGGTTTCATCTGACTTAGACCGCACAAGTTTCAGCACAATGCTTTCTCAATTGAATGAAGAATGGCTGTTGAATTTGCCAGAATTTTTGATTCATCGCGTCGAATTGCGGAAGTTTGACAATATGACACGCTATTATCGTGAACCAGACTGGCCAATTTTAAATTTTTGACCTGATTCGCGGATCATCTTCACAATAAACGTAAGAATGTAATAATTCAGCATTCAGGAGTCAGGATTTATCAGGGGTTTAGTATGATCGGTATATTCATTCATCAAATATTCTTCTGATTCTTTAACTATTCGGACTCCTGAATTCTAATTTCTGAATTATTGTTTAACATTAAGTAAGTAGGCAAGAATAAATCAAACTATGTTATGCAATATAAAATTAATTAAATTGGGTTAACTTCGATGATAAATCAAGGTTTTAGCGATGTAATGAGATACTTTACTCTACTAACTAAAAGAGCAAAAGATCCTTTTATAACATGATCTAAGATGGTAGCTGGATTTATGCCATGCTGTACTAACTGAAGTTGCTAGTTATCAAAAAATGCCTATTTTTAAGTACACAATTATAAGCTTTAGTATTTAACAATACTAGTCATCCATGTTTTTGTCATATGATAATACCATCCGAGGCAATAACTAGCAACTTACGTTACTAGTTTTTTTACATCAAAATTCTGGTTGTTTATAAACGAGGTAAATAGCTTCTAAAAATACATCAGGTGTAACAGCTTCTGGTAGCTTTTCTAAATTAATAATACTTTGAACTTGCTCGGCTAACTTTAGAGATAGTGAAGCTCTTGCTTTTAATGACATTGCACCACGTCGCTGTAAATACTCACGAATAACAGCAAAATCATCGGGCAACAATTGCGATAAATCGGTAATTTCTAGTAATTGCTGATTGAGTACCTTTGCCTGTTCTGAAATTGTCAATGTTGCAGACGCAGTCGGTGTTTGGGCTTGAATCACAATTGTGCCAGCTGCCAAATCACCCAAACGCTTTTCTCGACGGCCCAACATAATTAAAAAAGCGCCAATAAACAAAGTCTCATCAAAAGGTCGGAGTAAGGCACGTAGGGTTGCTTGTTGTAGCCCGATGAGTCTACCGTCATCTCGAACCACGCGAATTTTAGCAAACCGTTTACCAGGGGTTTGCCCAAACCATAAGGTTTCAAAAAATATAAAATAGCTGATGTAAATTGCAAAGGCGATAATGAAGAAAATTGCTAAGAACCAAACTCCTAAATTTATGCTATTAGTAAAAAAGTCTTCAACAAAATTTAATAGTTGCGTCGATAAGACACTCCAAATAAGGACAAACAGAAGCAAGGTTACAATCAAGATTGTATAGTCAATCAGCAGTGCCAAAGCTCGATTGCCGATTCCCGCTAAAGTGAATTCCAACTCTACACTTTCTGGAGTCTGGAATGTGATGCGATTAAAAAAGCGCATATTTTAACTAATTGAAAATTAATAGAGTTGAATTAAGCTGTTGAGTTAACGAAAATCTTGTAAGGGAGGTTCTCGTAACTGCAAACCTAGACCCTCACGCCGAGTCCGCAAGTCCAAATATAAAACAGCTTTTAGCGCTTGCCAGAATGGCATTACAAAAACTCCACCTATTAAGCTGCCGATCAAAGAAATAACATACACAATCCAGTAGATAATAGTACCTTGCTCAAGTTTTATCAGGAATAAGCTAGGTATATAGTTTAATACAAACATTAACGGTAATGTAACGAAAAAAGCAACTAAAACAACGCCCTGAATGCGAAGTACCGAGGCTTTAGTTAACTCCCAACTTCTAGCAACACTTTCGCTACCATTAATATTTTCCTCAACTGCTAGTGGTACTTCAGCTACTACCCAACGAGAGTAGAACCAGGTTAGTCCCAACACCACAATTATTGTAAAAGTTATTACCAATGTAGTTATGACTATAACAACTGTACTAGCACCGAATATCCTTCCTAATACTACTCCCAGCAAGCCAGCCAAGATACCAGCCGCGATCGCCAGTCCAAAATAAATTAAAAGTATTGATATTCCTACCTGAAAACCAACTCTTAAAAATGACCACAGACGCAGATTAACATGGCTGCTGGCAGCTTGGACACTTTCAGGTTGGTAAATCAATTCTCCAAAAGCCAAGCGTGAAATTAGTCCAGAAATAGCTGCATATTTTGCCCAACCATAGATCGGAACTATAATCCACAAGTGAGCAATTAAAGCCAGTTTCAGATAAGTCTTCAGATGAGAACGATACAATCGTACCGCAGCACTGACAACATTTCCTACACTCAGTGGTTGTATCTGACCGGGAGATCCAAAATTTTCAGACATAATGGTAACTTTCCCTTGAAAGTACGGAGATGAATTTGAGGATATCTTAAGCTAAATTAAACTCAGTGTTCCCAAAATTCATGAATATTCAACGTTGGATTGCGCGACGAGAACCGAATTGGCTGCGTTTGGATGCCCTATTAAAGCAGATAGAAAAAAAAGGGCTAAAGTCCCTACAAGCAACAGAAATTAGAGAGTTAGCGAGTTTATATCGTTCAGTAGCAGCAGATTTAGCTCGTGCCCGTACCCAGCAAATCAGCAATACTTTGATACAAAGTTTACAATCTTTAACAACTCGTGCCTATACGCAGATTTACCAAGGTTCGCGGCGACAAGAATGGCAGGCAATCTTAGAATTTTACCATTGGGGATTACCATCTGTAGTCCAGAAAACATTTGCATATATTGCTGCTGCAACGGCGCTGTTTCTACTGGGGGCAGTAGTAGCTTGGTGGTATTCCTGGCAAAATCCTAGCTTTATGTCGTTGATAGTACCTGAAAGTTTGATTGCCAAGGTGCGAGATGAGCATAAATTGTGGATGGGGTCAATTGTTGGTGTTGAACCTCTGGCATCCAGCGGTATCATGATCAATAATCTGTCGGTATCTTTTGGTGCTGCTGCTGGTGGCATCACGGCTGGAGCATATACAGCCTACTTGATGGTCTTTAATGGCTTATTGATTGGTGCTGTTGGTACTTTGGTGGGTCAAAATAATCTGGCTTATCCTTTTTGGGCGTTTGTGTTTCCGCATGGTTCTTTGGAATTACCCGCCATCTTTTTTGCTGGGGGTGCGGGATTTTTATTAGCAAGAGCAATTTTATTTCCTGGTAAATATCGCCGTGGTGATGCACTGAAATTCTATGGTTTTCAAGCAGTGCAGCTAATATTTGGGATTGTACCAATGTTAGTTATTGCTGGTGCGATCGAAGGCTTTTTTTCTCCTAATCCCAGCGTACCTGAGCCGATTAAATATCTGGCAGGAATAGGATTATTTATACTTTTGGTGCTGTATTGTAGCCGCAAGCAAACATGAAATAATTTAGGTGGTGGCGGATTGGTGAATTTAAAAAATCTTTTAGAATAAGGTAAATACTTTTCAGTTAAGACTTCACTATGTAAAAAAATTATCATAAGTTGAAGCTAGGATAATCATGGTACAAACACCAAATCAAATATTGACTATAGAAGAGTTTCTCGCACTACCAGAAACTAAACCGTATTGCGAGTACATTGATGGTAAAATCATTCCAAAACCTATGCCTCAAGGAAAACATAGCACTATTCAAGGAGAACTCTGTCCCACAATCAATTCTGTTGTCAAAGTACAAAAAATGGGTTGGGCTTTTCCAGAATTACGTTGCACTTTTGGAGGACGTTCTATAGTTCTCGATGTTACTGTATTCTCTTGGGCAAGGCTTCCTATAGACGAAAATGGTGATATTGCCAATACATTTGCCGCAGCACCCGACTGGATAATCGAAATTCTCTCTCCCGAACAAAGCCATACAAAAGTTACAAAAAAAATCTTACACGCTCTCAATCATGGGACTCAAATGGGTTGGTTAATTGATCCTGATGAGCGATTCATTGCTGCTTATCCTGCGGGACAACAACCTTTACCTTTTGAGGAAATTGAGTCTGTTTTACCAGTACCAGAGTTCTGTCAGGGGTTACAGTTGACGGTGGGTGAAATTTTTGGGTGGTTAAAAGTGACTGCATAATAAATATTTCGTTTAAGCAAACCTACTATTCTTATTCTTGCACTTAAATATGCCAAGACGCACAAATGATATGCCAAAACGCATCATCACCGAACTATCTGATGAACAAGAAGCAATGCTTCCTATCTATAGAGACAAGTGGCGCTCGATACAAGTATCAACTGAATCAATTGAGCAAGAAAAAGTTACAGCAGTAATTAAAGCTGCTTATACAGTGAGTGATTATCCTGAGCCTGAGATATTATTCTATAGCAGTCCGATGACGGCAATTGAAAAGACTCTTGCTATTGAGAACTTTAAAACGTATCTAGGGCGCAATATCCACATTAAATTCCTTAAAAGAGTAGTAGATCAACTTATACATGGAATAAGGCAACAGCTTGAGGAACATCTCTTTATCAGGTTGCGGAACCAAGTTCAACATCCTAAATTTCCGTACTACTCAACTGAGAGTCATCCACAAGTTTCATCCTTTCCGTACACAGGAATATGTCTTGAACGTCAACTAATTGCTGATCTCGACAAGCTTGAACTTGAATTTACTGATATTTCATACTTTACAAGCAACCTGAATATACCAGCAGAAGGGGCAATTTGGGGTTGTATGTTAGATTTTTGTATCTCAGTTATTGACCTTCAACACGACAAAAAAAAATGGAATGTACTTCGAGATTTGATGCAACATTGTGGTTTGATATTCCAATTTGAAAAGGTTTGTATAGTCTGCGATCGCCCTTGTAAGTTGTCTTTTGACAAAGAAAGTATGCTCCATGCTGAAGGGGAACCTGCTCTTCAATTTACTGATGGCTATAGTGTTTATGCTTGCCACGGAAGACATCCTTCTGAAGAAAATCGAGAGCGATATTGTGAGGAGCAAGATCCTGATTCTATGTAGATGCACAGCCTAACAACGAATGATTTAGAATTGCTACTCAACTCTAGGGACTCACCGATAAACACATATTTTTCTTCTTTTTCTACTGAAGTTATATTTTTTAAATTGTGTAATATACTCATTTTTAATTATTTAAATTAAACTTAAATCTCTCATCAGCAGATTTTTACTAAGCTAATCTAATCAATCAAATATCAATAATCAAAAAGATATTTAAATTTAATATTTAAACGCATCTTAATTATTTACTCATCAATTGTTAAATAAACTTTAACTATAAAAAATGTAGCCTAACTTAAGGCTGGAATTACAGCAGGAAAATATTCCTTTAATTAGAGGTAATATGATTTTTTCGACCACCATCTTGAATCGTGTCGTTGCTACTTCAATGGTGACAACTTCTGTTGCACTTAGTCCATTTTTTGGTGCGATCGCACAAGCTGAAACTCTTAATGGTGCAGGAGCAACTTTTCCGGCTCCGCTTTACGAACGCTATGCTCGTGAAGTTAAGAATAAATATCCAGACTTGAAAATTAACTACCAAGCAATTGGTAGTGGTGGTGGTATTCGTCAAGTCACTGCTGGAACTGTTGACTTTGGTGGTAGTGATGCTGCAATGAAAGATGATGAAATCGCTAAAGTAAAGAACGGTGTAATCTTAGTACCCACAGCAGGCGGTGCCGTTTCTGTGGTTTACAATCTTCCAGGCGTTAATGATCTTAAATTGTCCCGCAGTACATTACCAGCAATTTTCTCAGGTCAAATTACCAAATGGAATGACGCAAAAATTAAAGCTGATAATCCAGGTGTCAATCTACCAAATCAATCAATTAAGTTCGTTGTTCGCGCCGATGGTAGCGGTACAACTTTCATTTTTACTAACCACTTAAGTGCTACCAGCGGTTATTTTAAAGGCAGAGTTGGAACTAACACTGCTCCAAAATGGAATCTGCCAAATGTCTTCAAAGGCAAAGGCAACCCAGGCGTAGCTGCCTTAGTATCTCGTACTCCTGGTTCTATTGGTTATGTTGAATATGCCTACGCTGTCAAAAACAATCTGAAATCAGCGCTGGTACAAAATAAGAGAGGAGAATTTGTTGCTCCTTCTTTAGAATCTGCAAATGCAGCTTTGTCAACTGTCACTTTCCCAAACAACTACCGCGTTTTTGTAGGAGATCCAGGACAAGGTTATCCCATCGTAGGTCTTACCTGGATTATGGTTTACAAACAGTATGCTAATGCTTCTAAAGCTGATGCTATTAAGAAATGGATTAATTGGGTATTGAAAGACGGTCAACAATATAACGATGACCTCAACTACACCAAGATTCCATCTGATGTGGCAAATCGTGTACTTCAGACAGTGAATAGCTCTGTCAAACCTTAATTTGCAATCTTAGTACTTTCCTCTCCTAGAGCATTGATTTGTAATCCTGGAAAAACCTCTCCCCCAACCCCTTCCTTACGAGGGGAGGGGAGTTTGGCTCCCCCAATCCTACAAGAGTTGAGGGCTGGGGGGTTAGGTTTTTGATTACTGAATCGATGGTCTAGTATGGTGAGTTGACAACTCACTCTATTAATAAGAAAAAAATCTATTTTATTGATTTGTAATGGCAAATTCATCGGAACCAGCCGACAGAAATTCATCAGATGATTTAAATCTAAGCGATGAAAATTTCAATCTAACAGCTATCAGCGGCACAAATTTTTGGTTTGACCAAGGTTTTACACGGCTAGTATACTTTTTTGCCGTGATTACCGTTGCAGTGTTATTTTTGATGAGTTGGGTAATTTTACACGAAGCTTTACCAGCCATTAAGCAGTTTGGACTGGGGTTTTTGTGGGGCCAAGATTGGGATACAGGTAATCAGATTTTTGGTGCATTACCCTATATATATGGAACTTTGGTAAGTAGTACGATCGCTATTTTATTCGCTGTCCCAGTGGGAATAGCAGTAGCCTTAGTCACGAGTGAAAATTTCTTACCTTCATCGCTACAAACAACTTTAGCATTTGTTGTTGAATTAATTGCAGCAATTCCCAGTGTCATTATTGGTTTGTGGGCGATTTTTGTCTTTATTCCAGTTTTAGAACCTCTACAAAAGTGGCTAGCCAGCACTTTTAAATGGATACCACTGTTTAATACAGAAGACCCTTCTGGGACTAATATGTTGACTGCTGGAATTATTCTAGCCATCATGATTTTGCCCACAATGGCAGCAATTACTCGTGATGTTTTAATGGCTATCCCTAAAGAATTACGTAGTGCATCTATGGCTTTGGGTAGCACCCGTTGGGAAACAATTTTTCGGGTATTGCTACCAGTTGGATTTTCAGGAATGGTGAGTGCAGCAATGCTCGCCTTAGGACGCGCTCTGGGTGAAACAATGGCTGTCACTATGGTGATTGGTAACTCGGTTCAAATCAGTGCTTCTTTACTTGCTCCAGCTTATACAATTCCCTCTGTATTAGCTAATGAATTTGCCGAAGCTGAACCGGGATTGCATATAGGTGCTTTAAGCTATTTGGGATTGATTTTGTTTGGGTTGACTCTAGCTGTAAATGTTGGCGCTGTACTCTTGGTGAAATGGGTTAGGAGGAAAAATAAATAACACTATTTCAGTTTAAGATTGCCACAAACACTTCAGTATAGCAAGACGTTTATCAATCAAAAGTTGTAAATAATATGAGTAGTTACATCCAGTTAGAAACTGATGAATCTCTGGCGACAGAATTATGCAGTCCTCTGCCAAGAGAACGAGTAATATTTACTTATGCAATGAATGCGATCACCTTTAGTTTGACTGGTCTAGCACTCATTCCTTTAATATCAATTTTGTGGCAAATTATCGTCCGGGGAATATCTGGACTTCAATCAGATATGTTTGTCAAGGCAGTGATTGACAATGGCTTTGGAAATGCCATCCTGGGAACCATAATCATGGTAGTAATTGGTTCACTTTTAAGCATCCCCACAGGGATAATGACAGGAATTTTCTTGACGGAATTTGGTGAGACTAATTCAATTACTAGTATTGTTCGTTTTATCACCAGCATTCTTACAGGCGTGCCTTCAATTGTTGTAGGCGTATTCGCTTATGGTGTGATAGTTTTGCTTACTAAAGGATTTAGTGCGATCGCAGGTGGTTTTGCTTTAGCCGTGATTATGCTACCTGTGATTATACTGACAACAGAAGAATCCTTAAAACTTATTCCCACATCTCAACGCCTCGCCTCTGCTGCTTTAGGTGGAACTCGCTTCCAAACTACCTTTCGCATCGTTGTCACTGCTGCAATTCCCGGAATTACTACAGGCATTTTATTAGCAATAGCTCGTGCGGCTGGTGAAACAGCACCCTTAATTTTTACTGCCTTATTTAGTCTAGATTGGTCAGAAGGATTGTTAAGTCCAACAGCTTCCTTACCAGTATTGATTTTTAACCTCTACAACGACCCCGATCCGCAAAAAAGCCAATTAGTATGGACTACTTCTATAGTTCTACTCGGCTTAATTTTATGTGTCAGTATTCTTTCTCGCTTAGTTATTAGTCAAAGAAGAATAAAGTAAAAATAAATTTTTTTTTTACAGCTTGGGTAAGTATGAATAACCTAATTCCAGCTATCAAAGTTAAAAATATCAGTTTTTACTATGGCACAACAAAAGCAATTGAAAAGGTCTCAATAGATATTTATCAAAATCAAGTAACTGCAATTATTGGCCCTAGTGGTTGTGGTAAATCTACCTTCATCAAAATTCTTAATCGCATTAGCGAATTAGAAGGGCCTGTGAAAGTCGAAGGAGATGTAGAATTTTTTGGTCAGAATATTTATGCTCCTCGTGTTAACATCAATCGGTTACGCCGCCAAATTGGTATGGTGTTCCAAAAACCGAATCCTTTTCCTATAAGTATTTACGAAAATGTTGCCTACGGTATGAGAATAGCAGGCAGGTATTCAAAATTAAAATTAGATGAAATCGTCGAATCTGCGCTTAAAAGCGCTGCTCTTTGGGATGAAGTGAAAGATAAGCTGGATAAATCAGCTTTAGGGCTTTCTGGTGGTCAACAACAAAGATTATGTATTGCCCGTGCTTTAGCAGTCAAGCCGAAAGTTCTGCTGATGGATGAACCTTGCTCGGCTCTTGACCCCATCGCTACCATGAAAGTTGAGGAACTCCTCCATAGTTTGCAGTCTGAGTTGACAATTGCGATCGTTACCCACAATATGCAGCAAGCCGCTCGCGTTTCTGATTTTACAGCTTTCTTTAGCACCGATGAAAGTCGCATTGGTCAAATGATTGAATTTGGTGCTACAGAGCAAATCTTTAACAACCCACTAGACCCCCGCACCCGCGATTACATTTCAGGGCGTTTCGGTTAAGGTATGTCCTAGCGTGACTTAATAATTTTTGTCAATTTATCTGATACCAGAAGCTACTCATTAAAGTGTGGTTTTAAAAAATTACTAATTCATCTTTACAGATAAACTAGCTCCTCACCGAATTTTATATTTTAAATTTTGGATAATGGAATTGAAAGATTCAAAATTCAAAAAGGTCTGTTGGTGCAGCGTCCGTACCAGTATAAAACGAATTTAAACGCGAGAACAATTCTATTATCCAAAATCTAAATAAGTAGGCAGGCATAATTAAATGTAATATCTCATTGCGTTCGCGTAGCATCTCTACGAGACCAGAGGCGAACGCAATGACAGTCCATATTATATTTATTTACACCGTTCCACTTAACACTTACGCACTGTATAAATCAATCATGGTATGCATTTTCCAAAATAGGTCGTTTCAGGCTTTTATTAATCATTCTTTGATGGTAAACAGACCTGTGCCTCTACGACAGATGTGGTTTTTAAAATAATTCATATTTGGTCTTTCCTGTCAATGCGTAAGTCCTACTAAAATTATTTATTCAGAGGAACTGCCTAAAGAGCGGGAACGCGCAAAATACAGGCATGGGGTCAATCTAAAATCTAAAACCCAAAATTCAAAATTGTTTAACTACCCATGAAGGGTATATGATATTAATATTTTTATTTCTACATAGCTATTTTAAGTCGAACCAGCCCGAATCCTTTTAATCGGAAAGGATAGTATATAGGTCAAGGTGGGAAAGGTAGGTATAAAAAGTCTGTAAAAGAGAAATTTTGGGATACAGTCTTAATATAAATACTAACAGTTTATCTGCTGTATAGCTACGTAATTTCCATGAACATCTCCTTTTGGGAGTAACATAGTGAAACAGCGGCGCTGATTTCTACTGCTTTACTTCGTCAAGTTTTGTTTCACACGTTTTAGGAATATGAGTAAACTAATTCCAGCCATCAGAGTCAAAAACTTCAGCTTATATTACGACACTCAAAAGATAGTTGAAGGCGTGTCAATGGATATTTACCAAAACCAAGTCACGGCAATTATTGGTTCTAGTGGTTGTGGCAAGTCTACTTTTCTTAAATCGTTAAATCGCATGAGTGAATTAGAAGGAGAAGTGAGGGTTGAAGGAAAAGTAGAATTTTTTGGACAGAGTATTTATGAGCGTCGTGTCAACATCAATCGCTTACGTCGCCAAGTTAGTATGGTTTTTCCCAAGCCAAATCTTTTTCCCATGAGCGTTTATGATAATGTCGCCTATGGGGTGAAATTAATTGGATGGCATCCGAAAGTAGAATTAGATGGGATTGTTGAATCTGCCATCAAAGCTGCTGAACTTTGGGATGAGGTGAAAAATAAGCTGCACAAATCTGCTTTAGAGCTTTCTGGCGGTCAACAACAAAGATTATGTATTGCCCGTGCTTTAGCAGTCAAACCAAACGTTCTGTTGATGGATGAACCTTGTTCAGGTCTTGATCCTGTTGGTAGCATGAAAATTGAGCATCTAATCCATAACTTGCGCTCTGAGTTGACAATTGTGATTGTTACTCACAATATGCAGCAAGTTCCTCGCCTATCTGATTTTACGGCTTTCTTTTGTAGTAATGAAAATCGCATTACTCAAATGGTTGAATTTGGTACTACAAATAAAATCTTTACTAACCCCGTGGATTCTCGCACCCGCAACTACGTTTTCGCCCGCATCAATTGAAGTGTTTCTTAAATTCTAGCTATTTAGAGAGCTACAACATAATGCAAGCGTAAATTAAGGTTGAATTTAATTTCTGCTTGCTTTGAGTTTATCTTGTGTTGGGCAATATAAATTTCTATTGAAAATAATTCAACATCTCCAAATAAGTTCTCCTAAAACTAAATTATCTGTGTCAAAGCTAGGTACAGAGATACAGAAAATAACTGGAGAATCTCCTAATTCAATTATCAAAAAATTGAAGTTAGGTTCCAATTTTACCAAATATCTAGAATCATCTCCCACATTTACATTAAAGGCGAGTGGCAAGGAATATGAGGTAACGCCGCTACTCTGCAAGTAAATACTTTCTGGATATCTACGTACAACCTGAGCTGTAATTCAGTATTATGTAAAAAGATGTAAATAAATGTAAATAATACGATGCAGGATAAAGTCGTTGTTGTTGTCGGTGCTACTGGTGGTATTGGTTCAGCGTTAATACACAAACTTGCGCCCACCGGAGTCCGGTTGATACTGGCTGCCAGAGATGCAGTTTGTTTAACAACACTGGCCGCTGATTTACCAGGGCAAGTTTTGACCGTTCCCACCGATATTACTGACCCCCAACAAGTAGATACTTTGATAAAAAAGACCGTCGCTGAGTTTGGTCAAATCGATATTTTGGTGAATGCAGCTGGCGTTGGTATACTCAAGCCTTACAACAATCTGCAACCAGATGATTTAGACAAGATGCTAGATGTTAATTTAAAAGGCAGCTTTTATACCACTCAGGCGGCTGCTGAAGAGATGCAAAAGCGCAAGTCTGGTCACATCTGTAATCTAGTAGGAATTCTGGGCAAGCATTCGATGGCAATGGCAGCGGCTTATTCTGCTTCTAAGTTTGGTGTTGTCGGTTTCAGTAAATGCATGGCAGAGGAACTCAAGCGTTTTGGTATCAAGTTCACGCTATTCTACTTTGGTGGGGTAGATTCTCCTTTCTGGGATAACGTGAACTTAAAAGTAGATCGAAAAAAAATGCTTAGTCCTGAAACTGCTGCCAATGCAATTTTTTTTGCCCTTTCTGCCGAACCGCAAGCTGTGCCAATGGAAATTAACATTCAACCTGATAGTCATCTGTTCTTTTAGAGTAGGAGTACGTCTACATAATTCTTGCCTGGTAAAGACATGAAAATCTAGCAAAAAAGGCAAAATTTACAGACATATAAGCTGTTATGCTTGATTTTCAGTATTTATGAAAATTGATCACGTTCATTTCTATGTGGAAGACGCCAAAGTATGGCGGGATTGGTTTGTACACCATCTTGGTTTTCAAGCAGTAGCTAAGAGCATCAGTTCATTTCACACTTGTACAGAAGTGGTGAAAAGTGGTGCTGTCTGCTTTTTTCTATCTTCACCACTATTACCCACAAGTCCGGTAGCTAAGTTTTTACTTCAATATCCACCTGGTGTGGGAGATGTTGCTTTTGCTGTCGAAGATGTTGAAAGCGCGATCGCACTAGCTCAAATGCACGGTGCTACAATCCTACAACCCATCCATGAACGCCAGGTGGGTACGGCATTCATCAAGTGTGGCAAAATTGCCGCCTGGGGTGGACTGACTCATACGTTGATCCAAAGGCGCTGTCCAGAAGTAGGAATAGACGACACAAAGAAAGAACTCTCCCTGTCCCCGTGTCCCCGTGTCCCCGTGTCCTCTTCAATTACCGCCATAGACCACATAGTGTTAAACGTGGCAGTTGGTGAATTGGAACGTGCCGTCGCTTGGTACGAAAACATTTTAGATTTTCAACCCCAGCAGGCATTTAAAATTAAAACCGATCGCTCTGGTTTACATAGCCAAGTGATGGTTTCGCGCAACGCTCTAGTCCAATTGCCAATTAATGAACCAGCTTCCAGCAATTCTCAAATTCAGGAGTTTCTCGATGTTAACCGAGGGCCAGGAATTCAACATATTGCCTTGCGGACGACTAATCTTGTGAGTGCGATCGCTAAATTTCGTGCCAGTGGTTTATCTTTACTCTCAGTTCCCCAAAGCTACTACTCACAGCTAAAACAGCGTCCAGGACTCACCCTATCACCTCTAGAACTGGAAGCGATCGCTCAACAGGAAATTCTGGTGGACTGGCAAGAATATCCTCCTTTAGGGGCACAACAAACCGCGCCCTTACTATTGCAAATTTTCACCCAGCCCATTTTTCAACAGCCGACATTTTTCTTTGAGTTTATTGAGCGCCGTTACCAAGCTCAAGGTTTTGGTGAAGGTAACTTTCGCGCTTTATTTGAAGCTATTGAAAGTGAACAAATCAAACGCGGTACCCTGCAATGATGCCTGAGTATAAAATATCAATTGAAATTTAGCCAGACTCCGAGCAAGTTGATTTTGTAGACAAGCAACTTCAGGATTTCAATGTAGGCAAAATAGGAGATTACCAATATACGCCACTGTTTCTATTGCTTCGTGATTCAGAAAAAAAGGTAGTGGGCGGCTTGGAGGGTTTTATCGGCTTGGGATGGTTCCATATCGGTACTCTCTGGATTGCAGAGGAGTTAAGAGGTTATGGATATGGAAAAGCACTTCTTTCGAAGGCAGAGCAAGAGGCTGTTAATCGTGGTTGCTTAAACGCATATCTTTTTACTTACAGTTTCCAAGCTCCCAAATTTTATCAGCACTTGGGGTATGAAGTTTTTGGAGAGTTAAAAGATTTTCCTCCAGGTCATTATCGATACTTTCTTAAAAAGAGTTTACAAAGAAACCCTTAACTAGACTTGATCCTCTCGAAAAATAGCCATATATCTGAGATAATTTTAATAAAAATTAACTTTTTCCGCCGATGCTAAGACTGATTACTGACTTCGACGGCCCAATTATTGATGTTTCCGAACGGTACTACCGTGTTTATCAATTCTGTTTGGAGAAAACCCGTCGTCCAGACCAAGTAGTGCAAGAACTTCCGAAAGCGGAATTTTGGCAGTTAAAGCGATCGCGTGTTCCCGAAAAACAAATCGCCTTAAATTCAGGGTTAGATGAAGCCCAAGCACAAGAATTTGCCCAGTTGCGGCGGCAAACTGTGCATACAGAACCTTACTTTCACTATGATACTCTCGCGCCTGGTGCTGTGGATGCACTGTTAAAAATTCAACAAGCTGGAATTGATTTGGCAGTTATGACCATGCGCCGATTTCGAGAACTAGATTATGCCTTTAAAAAACACGATTTAGGGAGATTTTTCCCGGAAAATCGTTGTTATTGCCTGACTAACGACTACGTAAAAACTCGTGATATTGAAGATAAGCCTTTGTTAATGGCTAGGGCTTTAGAAGAACTGCCCCCCGCCACTGATATCTGGATGGTGGGAGATACCGAAGCCGACATCACCGCGGCTAAAAATTATGGTATTAAGGTGATGGCTGTAGAATCTGGCATCCGCGATCGCACCCAATTGGAACTTTACCACCCCGACTTAATCGTTAAGGATTTCAGCGCTGCTGTAGATTTAGTCCTAAAACCTAAACACCTTGTCTAGAAAGGCTGTGTAGCTGCAACAGATTGAATTAATCGGCATTCGTTTATTGTCTTGCCTTTTGCATCAATCTCAATTATGCCAATTACTCCCCAGGAAATAAATTTTCTCTCTTGTAGCCAAATAGTCTTTTTGGGTTTCAACTTAGGGATTTTCAGCCAACATTCTTAAAACCTAATCAACGTGAGTTCAACAAACCTCTCCCTGCCTTGAACTAAAGTTCAAGTCTGTCCCTCTGAGAGTCGGAGAGGGATAGCTTTTGTGTAGTAAAATCTCTTAGAGGTCTTTTGATTCGACTAATGTGATCAGTCGAACTCACGTCAATCAGCATTCAGGTTGCCAATTAAAGTAGGAGTCAGCATACCTATTCTGACTCCTGACTTTCTTATTTAAGAAGAACACACATAAACCACGTCTTCTTTATAGAAATTTGCTTGCAGGTAGCGGTTTAGCGGAGAAAGCTACTAACCAACCACAACAATATAAACGTCACTACAGTAGAGAACTGATTTATTCCCAGACTGATAAATGATATTTGTGGTAAGAGCCAACTAGCAACTAGTCCTCCAGCGATTAAGCCAATTATTAAACTGACTAGGGTGAACAAAACTGCTCGGCCAAATTTACCTTCCTTGCGATTGAGAAAGTAAATACTGGTGCCTACCCCAACCACCAATGCTAACTGCAAAACCTGATCGCCTCCCTCTGGGTAAAACACACTAATAGAACTCAAACCAAGAAACCAAGCTCCTGGTAAGAGTATATCCGCAGGCGTTGGCTGATCCAGCATCCGTTGCAGCCATGCAGGTGACTGCTCACGAGGGGTTGGACTTTCTTTAGGAGGCGATTGCACTCGCAACTCTGGAAACCGGATACGCTCAGGGACTTTGATTTTACCTTCCTGGCGCATCCGTAAGCGATCCATTAAAATCGCATCGTAAGCTGCTTCAATTACTTCTAAATGCTTGGCATCGCCATTATGCTGCTCGAATAGGCGATTACGAGCATACTGAATCTCATCGAAGCTAGCCTCTTCTGATACCCCAAGTTTTTCGTAGGGATTTTGATCGCTCATGGGAGTTTGTTACTTCAGCCTCAGTCAGCGGCAGTCTTTTGTCAAAGAAAAAAACGGCTTTAGGTTTTTTTTAATCGAAACTAAAGTCTCGACCTATTTTATGCCCTACCAGGATAGTAGCACGGGTTAGTTTGATTGACTTTGTAATTTCAACTATAGTCACTTTAACATATCGCTATAACTCCGTGTATACCCTCATGTCGTTACCCAGTTCTGGCTCTAATCTAGAATTTGAACGGAGAGTACCTAAAACACATAGTTTTTATGAAAAAATCAACTTTACTGTTTCAGATTTGGCAACTTACTGTGCCCTAATAGAGTTTTTTTAATTATACTGAATAATCGCTTGTGGTATATATCCACAATATCGATTTAAAATTGAAACGTTTTAAGTTACCACCTAACTGGGATCAAGAAGGTGTCTTGGTGTCAAGAACTGTTGCGGCTAAAGTCAGAGCGCCTATATACTGTGGCTAACACAAGTTTCGCGTTCTCATTGCCCACAATCCTGATTTGAGTATTTATTTTTGAATGATCAGGATTATAATGCCGTAGCCATGTAGATTTTTAGTTAGTCCGAAAGTGGCAACTGCGTTTCTACGCAACCCTCTTGTTAATCTTACGTATATTTGTGCAAAGTAATGGTCATGGCTCCTGCCAAGATTCTTGTAGTTGACGACGACCCTGCGGTTCGGAATTTAATCCAACGCTTTTTGATTAAGCAGAACTATCAGGTAGAGGCTGCCGAAGATGGAAAGACAGCCTTATCTCTATTTGAGCAATTTAACCCGGATTTGGTAATTCTGGATGTTAATTTACCAGATGTAACTGGGTTTAACCTCTGCCAAGAGATGCAAAGTCGTAATGGTGTTTTTGTTCTGATGTTGACTAGCCGTGCTGACGAAGCTGACAAAATTCGCGGCTTTTCTAAAGGTGCTGACGACTATCTCACCAAGCCTTTTGGGCTAGGAGAGCTAGAAGTCAGAGTCGGAGCTATTTTGAGGCGTCAACGAGTGATAACTAATGCCGAGCAGAAACGCTTGGTATTTGAAAAACTGATGATTGATCCGGTACGACGAGAGGTAGCACTTAATAACCAACCAGTACCCTTAACTGCTCTGGAATTTGACTTGTTGCATTTTTTAGCCAGTCATCCAGGTCGAGTTTGGCGACGTGCAGAACTAATCCAAGAGGTGTGGGACTATGAATATGTCGGCGACCAGCGGGTTGTAGATGTACATATCGGCCAAATTCGCAAAAAGATTGAAATTGATGCTAGTCAGCCAGCATTAATTCAAACTGTACGTGGTGTAGGGTATAAGTTTGAATCTCCTCCTCACCCCCAGCACTTGGAAGCCAAGTCCTGAGTTTATAGTCTAGAGTCTTTTAACTCTTGACTGTTGACTCTTGGGGGAGGAATTAATGAATTTCTTTGACTTTAGTAAAAGACAAATTTAGACAATCAAAATAGGTAGATATTCCTCAAATACAGACCAGTTCGTTATTTGAGATATTTCTTTATCCGTTTAAGACAGTGGACAGGTAAGAGAGTCCACTGGAAAATATTTCTTTGCATTTGACCGTTTTGGTAGATATAACGGTGCTTAGATTGGAGTCCGTAGGGGCGCATAGCTATGCATTGGTGTCAACTTAACGTAAAACCGTTGTCAAGACATGATCTTGAATTTACTCACTTACCATTACTCTTGGCGTTACCCCACCCCGGTTTTGTCTAAAGCCAAAACCGGGGTGGGGTAAAACGCATGTTGTGTAAGCGTTTGAGCTTAAGTTGACACCAATGATAGCTATGCGCCCCTACAAACGTGTTTGTATCCAAAAGAAAACCGTTAGATAATAAGTACTAACGGTCAGCTAATATACTCAAGTCTTGCCTCAATTCTAAATCTTGCGCTATTACCAATTAGTTTTAGCAATAGGAGAAACTATTGGAACCTTTTTAAGGATCAGAATCTACTGATCTTTTTTGTTGTAATATTGCCCTGATATGCTTGATCGTTATTAGGTCAAAATCCCATTGATCGAGCACGGTTTGCGTACCTTTATTAGGACATGAGCCAGAATAACGCCCTTTATACCAGTACCTATAGGGTGTCTAGTAGATTAGCGGTTGCGGGTGAATCCATGCTGGGCATTTCTACTGAGGAGTGGTGGAACAAAGTTTCCAGATAGACTCGGGCAGCACGGCGATCGCTATCTCCATTTTGGAGTAAAAACAATGATAACGCCGCCGTCAATACCCTGTTCTCATCCCAATCGGGATGGGTTTCTAAGTAGTTTTTTAAGGATTCGTGGAGTGTTTCGGGAATTTCTGTAAAGATGCTAACCGTTGCTTTCATGAGATTTTCCTCCTATGAGGACAATCAAGAGGGACAAGTTGCTTGCGGTGAAACGGCCTAAAGCTACCTCACACGCTCTTTTGCTAGCCCGACAATCTGCGCCCACATCTCAGGTAATATATTTTACACATTTGATACCAACGGTTGAACGGACTATAAAAGCAAGCCGAATCATTGTGCGCTAAGAGGGGGTGGGTTTGTCAATGCTGCGAAATGTTAAAAACAATTGTATAAAAAATAAATGCTAACGGTATAATCAGCTTTAGAGCAAATTTTTTGTTACTTTACTTTACAAAAACTCAGTCCTTGAAGTTCCTTGCCACAGTTAATTAACAATCCCCAGCAAGACGGCAAGAAGCCCATTAGTTCGTAGAGTACCTGTGGAAAACTGCTAAAATCCCTGTGGAAACCCTGTGGAATGAGTCAGGAAAATTGCCGCAAATGATAAGAATTACCAAAATGTCACAAAACTATGACATTTAAGCTCATCAAATTAACTTCTCAATCTCAGCTATCATCGTGGCTGCCCTCGATACATCCCCAGATATGGATTTTCGTAATTGGTAGATTCCTCTCGGAAGTCGGCACTGGGTTTACCCTGTTTTACGCCCCGATCTTTTTTGTCAATCAAGTTGGTTTATCTGCAACCAGTGTCGGGGTAGCCTTGGGTAGCGCCTCGATTTCCGGCATTGTCGGGCGGATTGTAGGTGGTTCCTTGGCTGATTCTGGAGAATGGGGACGCCGCCGCACTTTGTTGCTAGCGACGGCGATTTCAGCAATTGGTTCTTTAGTTTTAGCTGCAACCAGTAATTTTACTATTTTGGTAATTGGTAGCTTGATTAGCGGTTTAGGGATAGGTTTCTATTGGCCGGCGGCTGAAGCTGTTGTTGCTGACGCCAGCCAGATTGACAATCGCCGGGAAACTTTTGCGATCGCCCGACTAGCAGATAATCTTGGGTTAGCTATAGGAATTGTGCTTGCTGGGTTTTTAATCGCGATAATTGGAAGTTATCGCTGGCTATTTGTCATTGATGCCATCTCTTTTATGGTATTTTTTGGGGTTGTCTATGTGGGAATTAATCAAACAGAACAACAGCAAATGGGGGAATCTGAAAAGACACAATATTTTGCTTCTTGGATGACAGTATTAAGTGATCGCCGCTTCCTTGTCTATATAGCAGTTAATATATTCTTCACAATCTATATTTCTCAAATCCATAGCACTCTCCCGCTTTACTTTAAAAACTTTGTTATCAAAAGTACTACCGAAGGATTTGCTCAAACTACGATTAGCGTTCTATTTGCTTGGCATCTGGTGCTAGCGATCATTTGTCAATTGCCAGTTACTAGTGCCTTAAAACGCTGTTCTCATACACTTGCACTTACTGTGTCTGCTATTTTGTGGGCAATTGGTTTTAGCCTGATTTGGGTAAGCGGTACTGCCCCATCTCATAATCTGGTTTGGGTAGCATTGGCATTGGGAGTATTTGCTGTTGCGATTGTTTCTTATACCCCATCTGCTGCCTCTTTAGTCACTGAGTTAGCCCCTGAAAATCAACGCGGCGTTTATTTCTCCATTAACGCTGTATGCTGGGGTGTTGGCTATTTTATTGGTCATCCTTTAGGTGGATGGGCATTAGATCAACGGCGAATTATTACTGATAGTTTCTGGCTAGGCTTTTCTTTGAGTGTGGTGATCGTCGTGGTAATTTTACAGTACCTGAATCGAATTTGGGCTGATTAAAAGCTTCATTCCACCTACGGTAAAATGACTTATTATTCCCTCTATTGACGACGTTCTTGGAGCTTACGATACACAGATTTTAAATCAACTTGATGGTAAGCTAAGGCAACCAAAGTATGATACAGTAAATCAGCCACTTCACCTGTGATCGCATCTGCTTCATCATCCTTAAAGGCCATTATTACCTCAGCGGTTTCCTCACCGATCTTTTTCAAAATTTTGTTATCACCACCTGCTAATAACTTACAGGTATAAGAACTTTCAGTAGGATTGTCGCGGCGATCGCATATTACTTGAAACAATTGCGACAATGTATCTCCTGGTGGTGGGGCAATTTTTCCTTCTATTTGGTGAAAGCAACTGCGTTCTCCAGTATGGCAGGCAACATCTCCTAATTGCTCTACCCCTATGAGTACCGCATCACTATCACAGTCATAACGGATACTCTGGACTTTCTGAATATGTCCAGAAGTTGCCCCCTTATGCCACAATTCTTGCCGGGAACGGCTCCAAAACCAAGTTTCTTCAGTTTCTAAAGTCTTTTGTAACGACTCCTGATTCATCCACGCCATCATCAGAACAGTACCATCCAAATAATCTTGGACAATTGCAGGTACTAGACCCCGTTCATCGTAGCGAATTTCCTCAACAGGGATGGCGTAATGCAGTGAGCGCGAATCGTTAGAAGACATACCAGCTAGTTTGCTCTAATGAGAATAATTCATGGATTTACGATACCATTCAGAATAGAGCAGCTGGCATGTTTTTTTAATTGAACTATCTTATCTAGCTTTTAACAAGAGCATTCCGTTCCATAGCAGACTGCATCTTTACAGCACTCAACGCGACTTTGTGAGCTTTTGAGGCTTCACCATACCAATGGATCGCCGAGTTAAAAGCTGCTCGGTAAAGATCCTGGTATGCTTCAGATAATCGAGTTTGAATATCTAAAGGCAAATCTTTATTGGACTTGTATAACATATTATTATTTTTTGGTTCAGCTAATTTTATACGATAGAAATTCTAAGCAGTTTTTGACACTATCCTAAGATAGAGCTTTTTATTGCCCACTGTTAGGAGAGAACCTTGGTAAATACCACAATTAAAACAACAAAATCACAAGAAGTCTTTGCCGCTGCTCAAAACCTTATGCCAGGAGGAGTCAGTTCTCCAGTTCGTGCCTTCAAATCTGTAGGCGGACAACCCATCGTTTTTGAGCGTGTTAAAGGCGCATACATTTGGGATGTAGATGGCAACCAATACATAGACTATGTAGGCACCTGGGGGCCAGCTATTTGCGGTCATGCTCATCCAGAAGTAATTGCAGCGTTGCATGAAGCTTTAGAAAAAGGTACAAGTTTCGGTGCTCCCTCAGTACTAGAAAATGTTTTGGCAGAAATGGTCATCAATGCCGTTCCTAGTATCGAAATGGTCAGATTTGTCAACTCTGGAACTGAAGCCTGTATGGGAGTTTTGCGGCTGATGCGGGCTTTCACCAACCGAGACAAAATCATCAAGTTTGAAGGCTGCTACCACGGACACGCCGATACGTTTCTAGTGAAGGCAGGTTCTGGGGTTGCGACACTTGGCTTGCCAGACTCACCAGGAGTTCCTAAATCGGCAACTAGCACCACTCTAACCGCGCCTTTCAATGATCTAGAAGCAGTTAAAGCCTTATTTGAAGAAAACCGCGACGAGATTGCTGGTGTCATTCTTGAGCCAGTCGTCGGCAATGCTGGGTTTATTGCACCTGATGCTGGCTTCCTAGAAGGATTACGGGAACTGACTCACGAGCATGGAGCCTTATTGGTATTTGACGAGGTGATGACAGGCTTCCGCATTGCTTACGGTGGCGCTCAGGAAAAATTTGGGGTGACTCCCGATTTAACAACCTTGGGTAAGGTGATAGGTGGTGGTTTGCCAGTAGGAGCCTATGGTGGTCGCCGGGATATTATGTCAATGATTGCGCCCGCCGGTCCTGTATATCAAGCTGGAACTCTTTCAGGTAATCCCCTGGCGATGACTGCTGGCATTAAGACTTTAGAACTGCTGCAAAAGCCAGGTACTTACGATTATCTTGACCGGATTACTAAAAAGCTAGCAGATGGTTTGCTGCAAATTGCTAAAGAAAATGGTCATGCGGCTTGCAGCGGTCAAATCAGCGCGATGTTCGGCTTATTCTTTACCTCTGGCCCAGTTCATAACTATGAAGATGCGAAAAAGTCTGATACAGCCAAATTCGGACGCTTTCATCGTGGTATGTTAGAGCATGGTGTTTACTTAGCACCCTCTCAGTTTGAAGCTGGGTTTACGTCTTTTGCTCACACCGAAGAGGATATTGATCAGACTTTAGCAGTAGCACGGGATGTAATGTCGAACCTATAACCTGTTAAGGAATTTCCAAAGAAAAAAGTATGCAGTGACCTATTGTGAGATCGGCAAGATGCCGATCCCACAAAATGGATGATTATATTGGAAATTCCTTTTTTAAGGGAGTTAGACAAAAGTAAGTGGGGGAGATTCTGTGACTCACTCTAAAGCCTTATTTACAGAACTTTCATCTGTCAATGGTGTTCATTCATCTTGCGCCGTCGGGGATCAAATAAATTTTTTAACGAGTCTGTCCTGTGCCGTCATCACTCAAGTAAGGTCACATCTTCGTCATAATTTCGCAATGGCTTTGTCAATACGATATGCAATATTAAACCTACATAAGTATATTCATGTTAACAAGGCAGGATTAATTGCCTTTTACAGTTCTGGAAATTCCCCCCATACCCCATAGTCTACAAAAATTAACGCCCAAGAAGGCTCTCACTTTCATGATGAGGGTTTTGCTTATAGAGACTTAGATTATCCGTAGAGTAAGGTATTTTTTCAGAGTCAAGGTTGAAGCTAACTTTAAAAAATATACCAATTATGCTGTAGCTTGCATGGCAAGGCTTACCAGAGGATAAAAAACTGCCAGAAGTATTGTGAAAAAAAAGATGGTTCAACCCTTGAAGGAGCTATGAAGTGGAGGAAAATAAGTCATTTTTTAGTCTGCAAAAAATATTAATTACGTTGCTTGCCTTGAGTGCCAGTTTGAGTGCTGGCACGATGATGCTTATCAAGTCAAGCTCCTCTGAGGCTGAAACTACAAAGAATATAAATGTAAACAATCTACCAGCCAAGGTTGGAACTCAGCAGCAGATTGAAGAACTAAAAGCGACGATGCTTAACAGTTGGCAGCAACTAGTACAAATAAAGGGTTTCTCCTATGCTGTGCCACTACGTTTTCAAGGGGCAATAGTTGATGCGGCAAAATTGACTCCTGAACAGAAAGTAATTGCGCTCACCTTTGATGATGGGCCATGGCCTGGGAGTACCGGGCAAGTACTGGATATTCTCAAAAAAAATCAGATCAAAGGGACATTTTTTCTCATTGGGCAAAACGTGAAGAATTATCCAGGCTTAGTAAAGCGGGAGATCGCTGAGGGTCAGGTAATTGGTAATCACACTTGGCATCATTGGTATCAATTCTTAAATCCACAAGCAGCTGCCTATGAAATTGACCACACAGCAGACCTGATTTATCAAGTGACAGGGATTAAAACAAATTTATTTCGACCACCAGGGGGACTCATGCACAATGGGGTGGCTGCTTACGCTAGAAATAGCAAATATGCCATCATTCGCTGGTCATCTGACTCTGTAGACTACTCACGTCCTGCTGTACCAAAATTAATTAATAATGTATTCAGGAAGGCTAAACCAGGTGGGATTGTGCTGATGCATGATGGTGGTGGTAATCGCTCTAAAACTGTGCAGGCTTTACCAGAAATTATTGCAAACTTTCGGAAACAGGGCTATAGCTTTGTTACTATCCCTGAACTTTTAGAAATGCAAGATAAAGATCAAAGGCTGATTGCAAACAAAAAGTAATTGTTATTTTGATAGAAATCAGTGGCTTTATCAATCGCCACTTGGCAACTAAAAACAAGTTTAATTTTTCTGGTGATTTGTAGGTTTTTTGTTTAAACTCAACTAATAATAAGGTCTAGCACTCAGGGAAATCATGAATAAAATTGTCATGGATTTGCTTTGCGGCTCTAGCTTTTTAGCTTTAACATTACTAACTGTCAATCCAGCTTTTGCAAAAGAGCTTTCTCCTCAGGATTTAACCTCTCCCAAGTTGAACTCGGTCCAGACGCAGATAGTTAATACATCTGCAACTAAAAAATCCCCTGAATTTTCATCAATGAAATCTACTCAATCACTTGAGGAGCTTGCTATACACAAGTTTGGCTGTGACTGCCCTGGCTGTCAAGCTCGTGTAAGTCAGATGGTATTACAAGGTAGTTTCCCTCAGCCTAAATAAAACTGGTGTCTGACATGACATTACGACAGATATTGATATTGAGAATTTTTATGGCGATTTATAATTTTTTCGTCTAAGCTCAACTTAAAGATCAAGTCTACTACTGGTGTAAATTATGAATAAAATTGTCATGGCTTTGCTTTGCGGCTCTAGCTTTTTGGCTTTAACATTACTAACTGTTAATCCAGCTTTTGCTAAGAAGCTTTCTCCTCAAGATTTAGCCAATCCTACCTTAACACCCACCGACACACAGACAGTTGCTGCACCTGTTTCACAAGAATATCCCCAATACCCATCAATACGTGCTAATGAAAGAGTTAAACAGCTTGCCATGCAGATGTTTGGCTGTGCCTGCGCCAGCTGTCAAGCTAAGGCAAGTCAGATGATACTACAAGGTAGTCTGCCTATACCTCAGTGATTTAGATTAGGGACTCAGCCAATTATAGTCACTTGCTGCTTCGAGGTTTTAACTAGCTAAGAACCTAGCTGAACGATGAACTATTTCTGGTTTTGTTAAAATTCCTTATGTGGGACTGAAAAACTTACCTTTGAAAGCCTTTTTTAAGGGAAGAGTAGGGGGTATTCAATCTTATCCTAACTATATTGCACGAACTTGTAGGCGGGGCTGACTTTTCACGGCATGGAGAAAAACCAACAATAAACTTAACCCCCTAAGCCCTTTCCCTATAAGCAAGGCTGTTTCATTCCCTAAAAACTCTGATTTACAAGCGTCTAAGTCAAAAAAATCAGGTGATTAAAAAATCTGATTGGATAATAAAATGGCGATGCCAACTCTACAAGATGCCTCTCTACCACAGGCTACGCCAACACATTGAAATTTGCTGGTTGAGACGGTAGTTTATCTTTTTGCTACTTCCCTAAATTTCTCGCCCATGCTGTTGACAAAATCCCTACCTTCTCAAATGAAACAGCCCTGCTTCTCTACAAGGTGAGAGGAATGGAAGTAAGGTTTTCTATATTCAGTGAAAAGTTAGGTAGGCAGGGTTACCAATTTAACTCACCTTTCTTACAAAAAAACCGTCCAAAATGAATATCTGAACGGAATTTTTACGTATTAATACTTTATGCAAGCATATTTTTGTTACTAGCTGTACTTGTACTTAAAAATTACAAGTCAGGAGGCAAAATCACCTGATCAATTGCGTGGATTACACCGTTAGTGCCTGTGATATCTGCCTGTGTCACTTTAGCATCATTGACAGTTACACCAGTAGCAGGATCAACCTTAACGTTGATTGTGCCGCCTTCAAGGCTTTTAACTTCGCCAGACTTTAAATCAGTGGACAATATCTTACCAGGTACTACATGGTAAGTTAAAATTTTCATCAATACTTCTTTGTTACCTGGCTTTAACAATTCTTGCAAGGCATCTGCTGGCAACTTAGCAAAAGCTGCATCAGTAGGTGCAAAAATAGTTAAGTTATCTTTGCCTTGCAAAGCTCCGGTCAATCCTGCTGCTTTCAAAGCCTTGGTTAAGGTGGTAAAAGAAGCGTTTGACTCTGCCAACGCTAACAAGTTTTTGCCTTGATTGTCACTTGCCCCTGGCCCTGGTGGAGTTGGAGTAGGTGTCTCAGTAGATGGTACTTGTGTTGGTGGTGTGGTAGGTTGAGTTTCTGGGATAGTGCGTGGGGTGCGGGGTGTAGGTTCACTAGGTGTAGCGTTACCACCACGGTTATAAGGAGGCTCGTTGAAAATACTTGGTCTGGGATTTGTTACACCACTTGTCTGCGCTACTTGTTTGCGTTTAGTATTGCCTTTCTCTATTTTGGAAGCAGCCTCAGCAGGTGTGTATTGAGCGGTTATTTGAAGGCGTTGGTCCTGGTTATATGGAGCTTCGTTGAAAATACTAGGGTTAAGATTTAGCGCCAATTTTGCATCAGATGGTAAAGTAATAACAAGGCTGAAACTAGTGAATCCTGCTATGCCTGTCAACGCGGTCAGCAATTTGCTGTAATTCGTCTTCATAAATTTTGTTTGTCTTTTTTGTCTATACATTACATAAAGATTTATAACATTTTACTATGCACAAAATCTAACTTGAGAGGGAAGTAAGATTTTTATCCGGGAGAGTTTGTGTTGATTAGGTTAAATATCCAACCTTGACTCACGCTTGACAAGTACTAAATATACTTACCATATATTTGATGTAAATTGAGCAGATTTTCTCCATTACACCAAAAGGAGTTAAAAAGCCTTACTTGATGTAGCGTAAACTCTAATAACATAGAAAAATATCATATTTACAAGTTATGAGTTACAACATCCTCTGAGAAATAGTCTACTTAAAAGCAAAATTATATACAAAGTTGTATGCAAGTTAATGCTTGATTCAAAAATCCGGAATTCTTTATGGGATAAGGCTATAATGTCGAAATTAATCATTAATTACTCAGCAAAAGTACATAAATTAAGTACCTAGTACAGCTTGGCTTCAAATTCAGCTACCATCTCAATTAAAAAGACTTAGGGCAAAATCCCTTGTTAAAGCTAGGCAAACTTCCGCCATAGCCATAGTGTACTAGATATTTTAACGTAGGCTAACAGTGACGGAAATTAAAGTAACTGCTGAAGACTCATATCAATTCTTTGTGAGCTTGTACAAAATATCAAATTATAAAATCTTTGTAGAGCAAGAGTTGTGAGTATAGATATCCAATGCATCTTCACATGAAATTGGGATCACGATTAAGCGGTTAGGTTGATTTATATATGCCAAATTAAATTATTTAATTATTTGATATTTTAATCATTCAGAAAATAATATTTTTGAAATCAATAATCTTGCCTAAAATCAGGTAAGTAGTACAAAATTAAATATACATTTTTCACTCGCAATCACATAAATAATTTTGCGTAACTACTTATAAGTTTAGTTCTAATGTCAAGAAAAATTACTTTAACTAAAGATACAATTACAATTGTAAAGTTAAAAAGTTGACCAGTTACAAGGTATACAATATGCTTGAATTATACCAATGGGAACTCTCTCAATACTCAGAGAAAGTGCGCCTAATTCTAGATTTTAAAGGACTAGATTACCGCAAAATAGAGGTTACACCTGGAATTGGACAAGTAGAACTGTTCCGGCTGACTGGTCAGAAACAAGTCCCAGTATTAAAGGATCGTAATAAATATATTGCGGATTCTACGAAAATAGCTAAGTATTTAGACTTAGAGTATCCCGATCGCCCAGTAATACCGCAAGATCCCAAAAAACGGGGTTTAACTTTATTAATAGAAGAATGGGCTGATGAGTCCATAGGTATCAAAGGTCGCAAAGCACTATTTGCTGCACTAAGTCAAGATCAAAATTTCCGCAAGTCTTTATTACCCACCTCAACACCAGATATATTTAAAAGTCTGGTTCAAGGAGTACCTAGTGACTTCCTGGCATTGTTGGGTGTTGGGGTAGGTTATAGCCCAGATGTAATCCAGTCAGGGATCGCATCCTTAAAACAAGACTTGGAAGCGGTAACGTTATTATTGGCAGATAGTCCTTATTTAACAGGAGATGAGCCGACTTTAGCTGACTTGGCAGTAGCTAGCTTATCAATATTGCTCAAGTTCCCCTCTGGGCCCTATCTGGATTTACCAGCTTCTATTAGAGGTAAAGGATTGCCAATCTTTGCAGAGAATATAGATTATGAACCATTTTTCACCTGGCGCGATCGCCTTTACGCCCAATTCCGCAAACCATTAATCATTACCACTCCACCAACAGGAAGTGCGCCAACTTCGATTCAGATTGATTAAGTAATTGGGCATTGGGCATTAGTTATTCCCTCACACTTAGCACTCCAAACTCTGCCAATTTTAGATTTTAGGTCGCACCTTTGGTGCCCTAGAAGCGCAACTTGGATTTTGGTGAAGCAGCGCAGTCTTTTTCTTAGGGAGACGCTCTTGCTAGCAAGATTTCCGTAGGGGTACAAGTCGCGAAACCCCAAGAGCACACTGCCTCCTTTATGCCTCTTAACCCGTCCACCGCAGTGGCTCCCCATGAGTGACTGCACCAAGCCGTTCGCGCAGCGTCTCCCCTTCTCCCTTTGGGAGAGGCTAACGCCAAGGGAGAAGGGATTGAAGGAAAAATCTAAAATCTAAAATTGAATGAGTTTTAATTTATTCGCAACTTTTGCCCTATCCAATTAAAATTCAACATAAGATAGCGCACCACAATCATGTAATTAACTAGATGAATTCGGTACAGCCATTAGGTTCGGTTATTCAAGGTTCTCTAACTGAAGGTTTAGAAGTACGATTGCATCCTGACATTTCTGTGGAAGATATGCGGGTGGGTAAGTTTCTCGTTGTGCAAGGGATGCGATCGCGCTTTTTTTGTATGCTGACAGATGTAGCATTGGGAGCTGCTAATGCACGAATTATTGCTAATCCACCCAATTGGGAAGACACTTTTTTACGAGATGTTTTAGCCGGAAGTGGTACATACGGTACTATCAACCTTGCGCCGATGTTGATGTTCACTCCCGAAACTGAAGAATCTTTCTCCCCCACAAATGGCAAATCGGTAAATCCCTTTCTTCCATCGGTGACGGGTTTGGCTTCATTTGTGCCACAAACCAGTACTACTATAGAATTGTTGCCTGTTAAAACTATTCCTAGCCACTTTAGTCAAGTTTACGAAGCAAGTGTTGACGATTTTCGCCGCGTATTTGGTTGGGAAGATGACCCGCAAAGGCGCAATTTTTCCATCGGCAAACCTTTGGATATGGATGTGCCAGTTTGCATCGATTTGAATCGCCTTGTAGAACGCAGTAATGGGGTTTTTGGCAAATCTGGTACTGGTAAATCCTTTCTGACACGGCTACTTTTAGCTGGTGTCATCCGTAAAAGTGCGGCAGTAAATTTGATTTTTGATATGCACTCTGAGTATGGCTGGGAAGCCGTTGCAGAAGGTAAGAACGTAAATACTGTTAAGGGTCTAAAACAACTTTTTCCCAGTAAGGTGGAAGTCTACACCCTCGACCCGGAATCAACAAAGCGTCGGGGTGTGCGTGATGCTCAAGAACTTTATTTGAGCTACGAGCAAATAGAAGTTGAAGATATTAAGTTATGTAGTCGAGATTTAGGACTCTCTGATGCAGCCTTGGATAACGCCAATATTCTATATAGCGAGTTTGGCAAATCCTGGATTGTCCAGTTGCTAAATATGACTAACGAAGAAATTGAGATGTTCTGCGACGAGAAGCGCGGACACAAAGGCTCGATTATGGCATTGCAGCGCAAACTCTTGCGGATGGATAGTTTGAAGTATATGCGAGCAGTTTGCCCCCAGAATTACATTAGTAAAATTGTGCAATGCCTGGAATCTGGGAAGAATGTTGTGATAGAATTTGGTTCCCAGTCAAATATGCTCTCTTATATGTTGGTGACGAATATGATCACCCGACGGATTCACGAGCATTACGTCAAAAAAGCAGATAAATTCCTGCAAAGCAAAAATCCTTGCGATCGCCCGACGCCATTGATGATTACCATTGAAGAGGCGCACCGTTTCCTTGACCCAGCAGTAGTACAAAGCACGATTTTTGGAACTATCGCCCGTGAACTGCGAAAGTATTTTGTCACACTTTTGGTAGTTGATCAACGCCCATCAGGAATAGATAATGAAGTTATGTCCCAAATTGGGACTCGCATTACTGCTTTGCTTAATGATGAAAAAGATATTGAGGCAATTTTTACAGGTGTATCTGGTGGTAGCGGACTGCGATCGGTGTTGGCAAAGTTAGACTCTAAGCAACAAGCCTTAATTTTGGGTCATGCCGTTCCGATGCCGGTAGTAGTGCGTACCCGTCCATACGACGCAACTTTTTACGAAGAAATTGGTGAGCCAGCCTGGGAAGAAAAACCTGATGCAGAAGTATTTGCCGCTGCTGAACTAGCCAAAGCTGACCTGGGATTCTAGATAGTTATTTGTCACTGCTTATTGGTCATTAGTCTTGAGTTATTCTCTTGCAATGCCCAATGCCCCAATTCGTAACATCCCTCCATCCTCACAGCCAATTAAGTTCGGTTATCCGGCTACTGTTTGGCAACAGAAGAGGAGTTTTTGGCGTCACTATAGATGTAGTAAGTAATTTCAAGGAACTTTAAAATTTATTTTCGCAAACGACTGCTTTTGAATTATAATTAGACGCTTTATCTTAAGATACTTTACTATCTACCTGATTTATCGTATTATAAAGGTAAGTAAAACTCATACCGACTTCGGATTTTCCAGTTACTATCAGTAACTGCCCAAAAGAAGAATTCTCAAAAACGACTAGCGTGCTTATTATAAGAGATTGAAAATTTAGGGGAGGTAGGGGAACCTATCATTGGGGGCTTGCCGTCTTAACAACGGCTGTATCGATTGATAATTGCTTTTGGTAGCTCCCGATATTTCGTGATAGATGTACTACCTTTCTCCATTAATTTTAGTAGAAAAACATACATTGTGTTTACGGAGTAGAGGATAACACACGAATGCCTACTGTCAACACCCAAACGGAAAATCTTAACACCAAATTCACGGCTGATATGGTGCGAACCTATCTGCGGGAAATTGGGCGTGTACCACTGCTAACCCGTGAACAAGAAATTGTCTATGGGAAGCAGGTGCAACAAATGATGAAGTTCATCGACGCCAAGGAAGCTTTGGCGAAGAAGCTGCACCGCGAACCGAATATGTCAGAGTGGGCTGACCAGGTTCAAGAATCGGAAACCGAGGTACAACAAACGGTGGCGCAAGGTAAGCGGGCGAAGCAAAAAATGATCGAAGCGAATTTGCGCTTGGTCGTTGCTATTGCCAAGAAGTACCAAAAGCGGAATATGGAGTTTCTGGATTTAATCCAGGAAGGAACACTAGGATTAGAGCGGGGTGTGGAGAAATTTGACCCAATGAGGGGTTATAAGTTCTCGACTTACGCTTACTGGTGGATTCGCCAAGCGATTACTCGGGCGATCGCTCAACAAGGTCGCACCATTCGATTACCGATCCACATTACCGAAAAACTGAATAAAATCAAGAAAGTACAGCGTGAGTTGGCTCAAACCTTGGGGCGATCGCCCACTCCAGCTGAAATTGCCAAAGAACTGGAACTAGAACCTGCTCAGATCCGCGAATATTTGAACATGGCGCGTCAACCTGTGTCTTTGGATGTTAAAGTTGGCGATAACCAGGATACTGAGTTGCAAGAAATGCTCGAAGATGGCGGCCCATCGCCAGAGTATTACACCAATCAGGAATTCTTACGCCAAGACTTGAACAACCTGCTAGCAGAACTAACCCCGCAACAGCGAGAAGTTTTAGCCCTACGCTTTGGTTTAGAAGATGGTAATGAAATGTCATTGGCGAAAGTGGGTGAGAGATTGAATCTCAGCCGTGAACGTGTGCGCCAGTTAGAGCATCAGGCTTTGGCTCATCTGCGTCGCCGTCGTGCCAATGTCCAAGAATACGTTGCTAGCTAGAATTAGAGACGCGGCATTTCGCGTCTCTACACCACCTTGGTGACGCGCCTCTTAAATTCAGGGGGCGATTTTTTTATGCAGTTAATTAAATAAAAACTTTAATTTTTGACAGTTTTATTTTTTGGACAATAGTAATATAAGTCGTTAACAAAGTCTTTGACAATTAAAACTTGGTTATGATTTAAGTAAGTTATAGAGAACTTAGTTAGTTTTTTAACAGGAGAAGTAGGGTGCTTAACAACTTTTATCAGTTCTTATCTCCCCGTCAGTGGGGAATTTCCCTAGCAGGCTTAGGCTTACTTCTTGGTTTGGGCTTTATAGGCAAGCAGACTCAAGTAATACCGATTAGAGATTCGCCATTATCATCGGCTCAGATTCAGAAAAGCTCCCAAACCTCTCTATTGTCGCAGCTAAGAAAAGTTAGAGAGCAGAGAAGTCAATTAAAAGGGGCTGCTGGAGAGAGAGATTTTTTTATGCATAAGAGCCCAAAAACCTTCCCTACAACCACAGCATTGGTTCCAGGTTCTCAGGAAGCTACAAAAGGCACAGAAGTTTTACCAAAAGCGAATTTTCCTGTAAAAGATGGGATTTATCTCTATGGTCAATCCCCAAAACCAAACCAGGTTGGTCAAGGTTACATCATATTTGAAAAGCAGCAGGGCAAGGTAACTGGTGCATTGTATATGCCCGACTCAGAGTTTAATTGTTTTCAGGGTACACTCAACCAGTCAGGAGAGTTGGCCATGACGGTTAATGGTTCGTCAAATGAAGCCAGTTCTACTCAGTCGAATCAGGTAGCTGCAAGCAGTAGACTGCCTCAAGTCAGTGAAGATGAGTTCAGCAATTATCCTTACTCGGTGGCTTTGCAAGACTTTTATCAGTTAAATTCCATTACAGCTAACGATCGCCGCACATTACAAATGTGTAAATAATCTCCAACTTAATACTCAATTCCTGGTTGCGCCTTAACGCCTTGATCGCGGAAAGGGTGCTTAACTAGGGTCATTTCGGTTACGAGGTCAGCACGCTCAATTAAACCAGCTGGTGCGCCTCTACCTGTGAGAATAACGTGCTTGTTAGCTGGTTTTTCTGCCAAACCCGCTAAAACGTCCTCTAATGGTAAATAAGCCATTTTGAGGGCAATATTAATTTCATCTAACAACACCAAATGGAAGTCTGGGTTGCGAATATATTCTAATGATTTTTGCCAAGCAGCGCTAGCTTTATCGAGGTCGCGATCGCGGTCTTGAGTTTCCCAGGTAAAGCCTTCGCCCATTGCGTGAAATTCTAACTGGTCTTCCCAATAGCTGAAAACCCTTTTTTCAGAAGGTTCCCAGCTTCCTTTGATAAATTGGACGATCGCTACTTTATACCCGTGACCAAGCGATCGTAACACCATCCCCAAAGCCGCAGTAGTTTTACCCTTACCGTTACCAGTATTTACAATAATTAACCCTTTTTCTGGTACAGCTTGTGCTATCCGTTGATCCTGCACTTCCTTACGCCGCTGCATCTTTTTGCGGTACTGTTCATCAGTCAGAGATGAAGACATTACCTCATCAATCAAGCGCCCAATTTCTGGATCTTGGTTTAATTCTTCTGGTGTATCGTTTTTCATCAACCTTGTTTAGAAATAACTGTTAAAACTCTCGACAATGAACTTGAATTCTATTTAAAATCTGATTCTAGCTAAATCGCATAATTTAATTTTTCCAGTAATATTTTATAGAAAAATCTTGATCTATGTTAGTTTTTTTAACATGATTTGCAGACAGGTATGTAAAACTAATGATATACAAACTGAACTTATAATTCGAGTTGAATATTACTGTTTTAAATAATTTCATATGTTCATTAAAGCACTTTACCAATAGAATTTTCTTATTCTCTCCTTTGGTACAATCATCAGTTAGACTACGAACTGAGCGCGTTAGCTTAACTATCAGGGGTACGATGTCTGATGTCGGAAATTATGCGTTTATGGATGCTGTTGTGTCCATTTTTCCCATAAAGGGCGCACATCCTCTGGTTGTCCATCATAGTTGAGCAATTGGTCTGAAATCATCACCCATGATTGGGCACTCCGTGTCCAGATGTTACCCACTGGGCGTAACCAACTTGTATCATCTAACGTTCCGGCTTTGACGTTGATAGTATTTGAGTTGTAAGTCCGTTCATGGAACAATCGCGTTCCGCAGTCGCCACAGAACAGGTTATTTACTTCACGTCCGCTATCATTTTTCCGAGTCCAAGCTTTCGGTTTTCCTTGAACAATCACAACAGCATCTCGTGAAACAGTAAGAGACATTCCAAAGGCACTAGAGGATTGTTTCTGACACTCCTTACAGTGGCATAGGTAGAGGGTTAACGGTTGGGCATGAATTTCGTAACGAATCTGCCCACATTGACAACCTCCAGTATATGGAAGACTCACAGGTTTTATCTCCTTACATTTGATATTGCTTGATTGTAGCGAAAGCTATCTCAATCTTGAAGCTGGTTGTAGGAAACACAATTAACTCATAAGCTTCTCCAATGTCGCTTGAACTTCACTTGGGTAAAATCGACTACTTACTAGTACAGCAGGCGCAAAAATCCAACTACCATCTTAATTTAAACAAGCAAAGGGCTTAATAAGGGGCAAAATCCGCTTGTTAAAGGTATGCAAACTGACGTCACAGTAGCAATTACTCTTGGCTGAAGCACAATTATAGTTACAAATAATCCTGGTTTAAAAAAGTCTTGATTGCAGGTTTGAGCAATTAGTATTGCAGGTTGCTACATTTAGACGAAACGATAACAGATACTATAAAGGATATTAAGCGTCTCGCAGGCGAAGAATACTATAGAGTTACAGCATTAGAATGTTATGATTGCAAATACCGACATATTTTCTGCCCTAAATGCTCTATTACAATTTTAGTTACAACCCTTGCTTCGCACAATGATAATTATCGTTGCCCTGAGTGCGACACGAAATTAGTCGTAGCATAGTTGTAAAATTTTAGTTATGAAATTACCGCTTTCAAAGAACATAGCTCGCTTCATGTAAGTACTAGCTTTTATTAAAGAAAATCCTCTGCGATGCTCTTGTATTGCTTTAAAGGTTTTTCATTTGTAGAAAGCATACAGGATAAATTTGTCAGAAGCCAAGTATCACGTTTCATTATCGCATATACAAAAATGCAGGTTTTTGTATAGTGATAGTTTCAAATGTTTTGTGTCGTACGACATATTATTCTTCCCCCGATTCCTCCGGTCGCAGCTTCTCTTTGCAGTCGCCGCAGATCAGGTGCGTATCGGGCTTCGTCCATGCGTTCGCGGCGCAGGCGGGGTCTGACTACAAAGTGGCATCCAAGCAGGCGATTTTGGCCGTAAGCTAGCAGGGCAAAAGCGCCGCCGATTCTCTTTTTAGGTTTCGAAATAGTGCGCCCGGTCGAGATCAGGAATTAGCGCAGGCTGGTTTGGACGCCATCCCAGCTCTTCCTGAGTTCGCGTGCTTGAGGTCGGGTTGTCGATTACAAGGAAGTGCGCGAGCCAGCCAAAATGGTCGGCTGCCTCCTCAGGTGATTTGGCGACGAACGGCACGTTCAGGCGTCGGCCGATTACCTCAGCGATGTCTCGGACCGGCACGCCCTCGTCGGCGACCCCGTGAAACCTGGCTCCCGCAGAACCCTTCTCCAGCGCCAGCCTAAAGAGATGGGCCGCATTGAGCCGGTGCACCGCAGACCAGCGGTTAAGCCCCTCACCCACATACGCCGAAACGCCCTTTTCCCGTGCGATGCCGATGAGGGCCGGAACGAAGCCGTGGTCGCCGTCGCCGTGTACCGACGCCGGGAGGCGCACCACCGACGCGCGCACGCCCTGCGATGCCAGCGCAAGCACTACCTCTTCCGAGGCGATGCGGGGCACCGCGGCGGAGCTAGGATCGGGCGCATCGTCTTCGGTACCGAGGCGGCCCGGCGTCAGGACTGCGGTTCCGGAGGTGATAACTAAGGGGCGACCAGATTCCACGAGCGCCGAGCCGAGCGCCTCAACCGCAAGCCTGTCAGTCTCGCCGGCGGCCGCATAGTCCGAGAAGTCGTGAACGAAGGCGGTGTGGATGACACCATCCGATGCAGCTGCTCCGCGCCTCAAGCTGTCAAGGTCGTCGAGAGCACCCCGATGCGCTTCGGCACCAGCGGCGGCAAGCGACTTGGCAGTTGCATCTGAGCGAGCGAGGCCCAGCACCTGATGGCCCGCGCCGATTAGTTCCTGAACGATGGCAGAGCCGATGAAGCCTGTAGCGCGGGTGAGGAAGACACGCATGTTTTGTTCCCCTAGTTACTTAGTCCCACGGTGTGCTGTCTGTAATGGATAGAGGTTAAATCGCTCTGGCTCTTTTGTCAATAGTACTAATTTAAATAATGTAGATGGATAAAAATATTTACCGTCATTGCGAACGCTACATTCGCTTCGGACATTGTGTAATTAATTCTGTTCGACTACTTACAAATCCCTCATTCTTCATTTTCATCCGATTCATCATCCTCACTCCAATACTGTTGAGGTGCATTTCCGTGAACTTCTAAAATCTTTGGTTTTTTGATTTTGTTATTAGGTGGATTAATTGCTTCTAACTGCACATCAAATTTCCAGTTGTCACCAAAATCATAAAGATAGGTCATTTTAATACCTGGTTCTAGAGACAAATCACCAATCTGCACTTGGTCGGCAAATGGGGGTGTTTCCATATAAGGATGACCGATTTTGATTATGCGACCAAAACGGTCTTTATAACTAAACTCATATAAATGGTCGTAGTCAAAGTCAAAAGCATCGATAATTGTCTCTGCTAGCCAGCTTAATGGTTTTTTTGCTGGTATGGCAATCCGTCGCCAAGCCTGATAAATAGACACTTTAAAAATATAAATACCATCAGTGAAGCCTTGCTCTGGAACAAATAAATTATATTTCCATTCTGCAAAAAATGGTTGAAAATGTGACTGCAATTTTCCAAAAGTTACATTTAAATCATCCTGTAATCCTCCTCGTATCCCCAGCGGAAATAGGAATTGCAATAGAGCATCACCAAAGGGCAAGCGTTGTAAACTAGCAATGCCCCACCCCTTGCCTTCTTGTGGTTTTCCATGCTTAATAGATAACAATCCAAATAACTCTAACAGAGCAACGTTATGCAGACCAGGGTAATAATTAATATCATGTTGATCTTCATATTTAGGAAATTTTAAACCTCTATCTGGGACGTGAGGCCAAAGTTGAATGCATCTAAATAAATTCCCGAATGAGTCTTGATGCTCACCCAAAATTTCGTTATTTCCCCAAATCAACCAGGCTTCTAATAAGTTGAAATAGCGTTCTGTTGGGTTGAGATTTGACCATGATTCTAAAGTGGCTGCGTCTAAGATTAAAACCTCCTTCTTACCTTGGGATCTAATTTTGGCTATCCCAGAACTGCGTAATAACAGATATAGTCCATTAATGTAGGGGTATGATTTCTGTACAGGGCGTTTGAGTTTAGTTTCAATTGGGTGACTTAACTGAGAATTTAGTTCTGATAGTACTTTCAGTGGGAGAAGGTTATTAACACTACTAACTTCCACTCCATTTGGTTGCAAGAAATCTATCAGAGTTTGAAAGTCATGCAGAATCGTACCGGGTTGATTTTGATCAATACTGAGTTGTTGTAGGAGTTGTTTTTGTAACTCTGTTAGGGAAGGTAGTTCAGGATTGAGTGTGCGTTCTTGCCGCGCAAATATATCTTTCATAAATAAAAATTTTAAATTCTAAATTCACAATTTAACCTTCCGTAAAACCCTGTTCTCTTTATACTATGACTACAGAAGTTCTCCTAATAAACCTTGACCCGCTAAGTGTCACAGTAGGTTTTATCAAGACCGTAAGCTTAATGAGATGTGAATGAGAATATTTTCACCTTCTAGTTGACAATCCCAGGAATTTGATATGAATAGTAACACTCGTCTACAGATGATTTTAACTGATACACCTATTGATACAGTGTTAAGAGCGATCGCCCAACTAAATCTACCTAACTGGTGGTTAGCCGGGGGTGCAGTCAGAAACACGGTTTGGGCTTCAATTTTTGGCAATGGCTGTGGGTTAGGTATTAAAGATTTTGATATTGCATTCTTTGATATAGAGGGGAACCGTTCCCAAGAACTAGAAGCAAAGGCGACTCTTACAGAACAATTTCCTGATGACGAGTTTGATGTCAAAAATCAAGCTAGTTTTGCTCGTTGGCGTCTTGGTAGCAGACCCTACACTAGTACAGAGGATGGCATCACGAATTGGCTGCACACTGCTACTGCTGTGGGAGTTCGACTAGATGCACAAGGTCAATGGCAATTTTTCACTCCCTACGGGTTGGATGACCTGTTTAGTGGCATTATTCGACCGACGCCAGCACATACTCATAACCAAAATGCCCACAACAAGGCATCTGGGTTTTTACAAAAGTGTCCTTATCTGCGGTTGGCGTAAAAGTTACAGTTGGGTTATAGCCAAATATACCTTGCTTAAAGTAGTAATCGCTCAGACATGAATTTTCAAACAACCTCTAAGCGTTAGCAAAGCTGTAAAATCATTCTTTATTCTGTTTGATGCGTGAGTAAAGAAGTTCGCGATCACTCTGGGGATTTACAATTAAGCATGGACTATTACCGACACTTCCATTATTAACAATAACGACAGTAATACCCATTCGGGGACAAACGCCTAAACAACTGGTGTTAACAACCCGAAATTCACCCCATAATCCCTCAAACTTTAAACGAGATTTTAACCAATTCTCTAATTCTTCGGAAGCCGTTGAGCCTGACTGCTCGTTTGCACATTGTGAACACACAAGCACCAAACCAGACTCCCATCGGGGAGAAACACTTTTGATAGATGTGTCTAACGGGCGAGAATTTATTAGAGGCGATGGTTGCTCAGAATTGGATGAAAACCTCTTGAGAATACGTTGGAGTAATGCTTTAATACGCTGGATCAGTTTGTTCATGGATGACCCTACCTATTTATCTGAATAACGTAAACTGAATCAAAAAACCTTTAAGAGGTTTTACTATGTAAATCCGTTCCTCTGTGAGTTCCAAAGGGAGAGACTTGAAATAAAGTTCCCGGCAGAGAGGAGTTCGTCGAACTCACGTTGAACAGGATAGTCTAAATTTCCCCTTTAGTCTGTTCTAGTAGATCATCTAGTTTCAGCAAGAATCAGCGCTTCTGAGCAATTTGCTGCAAGTATGCAATTAGCTATTCTCCGGCGGTGTCAAAGGCAAGCACCATTCATCCCACGCTCCCCTTTGGTGAGGCGTGGGATGAATGTCGGATTTAGCTAAAACCCCGACTATGACTGTGGAACCCACACAGAAACGGAACCAGCACTGCATCGAAAATCAGCCCAGCCCTCATCATTCGTTGTCACGGGTTCACTAATATGTTCAGTGATGTCAATGTAAGTGCTGTTGGGTTGCCCAACTTCCATCCACTTAGTCCCCTCTCCCCCATTACTCAGAACAACCGCCATACCGCCAGGATGTTCTTCATCTCCTAAACGTGTCCAGCCGATTGTATTAGCGTGGTCGAAGTAATCGTACTGGTCGCCATAGGCATAGGTTTGACGAGCGTACAAAAATTTATCAATTATCCATTGATGACTATCGAGCCAAATCTCATATTCATTGCCATCTGGGCCCTTATCCTTATAATTAGCACCATAGTAATCCGCATAGAAGATACAGGGATAACCCTCACTTCGCAGTAGGATCAATGCATAAGCCAACGGTTTAAACCAGCTTTCTACTACAGACTCCAACGACTGCAAGGGTTGAGAATCATGATTCTCTACTAAGGTGACGGCTAAAGTAGGTTGCTGTTGCACCAAAGTGTTATCAAATATCTGCCGCATATCGTAGTCACTGCCTTGTGTGCTGGCAGCGCTAAAGTTATAGTGCAATGGCGCATCAAATAACATCACATTGCCATCGGTGATGTTAAGGAAATGGTGGAGCGCTTCAACTTCATAAGACCAATATTCACCAACGGCAAAGAGATCGCGACCTGCCTTTTGGCGACAGTGAATCAGCCATTCTGGGAAAAAGCCAGCTCTAACGTGTTTAACGGCATCAAAACGAAAACCATCTATATTGGTGGTTTCTACAAACCACTCACCCCAGCGATTCAACTCCTCGCGAACTTCTGGACTTTCCATATCCAGATCGCATCCCATCAGATAGTCGAAAGCCCCTTTTTCCAGGTCAACGTTGTCGTCAAAATGTTTATCTTTGAACAGATAAACTGCGTTTTCACCTTCGTTGTAAACGTTGTAATCAACTGCGTCGAAGTGCCACCAGTGCCATTCCATATCAGAGTATTTGCCCTGGCGACCTGGAAAGGTAAAGTGAGTCCACACTTTTATCGTTTGCATCTCACCGATCGCGTGGTTGCGATCGTCTGGACTATAGGGCGTTGCTTCCACCTCTTCTTCTTGGTCTGCACCTAACTTGTGGTTGAGAACAACATCAGCATACACTCGAATACCAGCATCTTTTGCAGCCTTGATAGCAGCGATATACTCGTCTTTTGTGCCGTATTTTGTCCGAACCGAGCCTTTCTGATCAAACTCCCCTAGATCATACATATCGTAGACCCCGTAGCCAACATCGTAGCCACCCCCTGTTCCTTTGTAAGCTGGGGGTAACCAAACAGATGTAACACCTGCATCAGCTAACTCTTTAACTTTCTCTTTAAACTCATTCCAAAGATTGCCATCTGGAGGGATATACCAATGGAAGTACTGCATCATTACACCATTCAATTGAGCCATTTGTATCCCTCTAGTCAAATATACGATGAATTTTTATTCTTCACACAAAAATTATACTTTAAGTTTTGTTTGATGTTTCTAAATAGAAAAAAAGTCCACTAAAAACGTGATCAACTCATATTGTTTTCTTCTGTTGATGACAGTTCTTCAGCCAGGTTTTTCTGGAGTGCTTCTAATACTGCGATCGGGTCAGCAGCTTGCCGCATCAATTCAGCTTCCAAATCATGCCGATTGATCACATCAGGCAAATCCTTACGGAGTTCTTCTAATAGAGCAATAATCTTGGCAATTTTTTGCTCAGAGAGCAGGTTAAGCTGTAGCATCAGTTGCGCCCGCTGTTCGGCAAAGTTTTCTTGGCGAGTTTGTCGCACCAGCACACCGGTTGAAATCACCAATGCAGCTGCGTCTAAGCCTTGACCTGACCAGCTAAACGAGGGCAGGTTGAATGGCAAAAAGCCATCAAAAAAACTGCCAAAAATCCACAGACCCAGTATGACTAGCAAACTATACAGAAATATCGCTCGCCCAAAGAATGTAGCGATCGCTTCTAGTATCCGCTGGTGGGCGGGAATTTCTCGAACTTCCTGGCTATGAAGTAAACTAATCGCTTCAATATTTTTTGCAATCGGGTCTGGTAATGGAACCGTGATCACTTGATTTCGAGAAGCTTTCTCTTTGTGTTCCTTAGCACCTGAAGATAAGTGTTTATTGGCTGTGTCGTTTGCGTTGTGCCTCATGCCGTAACTCCTGAATCTGGATGTTATTCGATTATTGCTTATCTTCTAATGCTATTGGCAAGGGGTAAATTGTTTTACAACCAAAATGGTGTTGTTTGGGTAGTGGATCACAATTCACAACAATAAATAGAGCGATCGCTTTTGCATTGCTCAATACTGATATGAATTGTTAATGTAGATACGTAAATTTTTATGTCTTTACAAGGTTTTGGTTACACAACTAAGTGCAGCATTTCATTAATTCATAGCGAATTAAATTTAGCAATACCCTGCAATGCCAATGCGTCGGCTTGCATTGTTAATGTCTAGCGTAGGCGTAGCCCGCCGTAGGCATCGCTCAAGGTCAATTTGAATAAAGGTCTGTTGTGACATGTTATTTACCTCTTTGAATACTAAATTAGTTTTCTAGCATTATGTAAATGTAAAGTAAAAAACACTGTGTGGGAGATAATTATGAATCAACAACTTGATCTAAATGAATACAAGCAACAAATTGCGGATTTATACAGTTGCAGAGGTCAAACTTATGATGAGGGCGATTGGCATCCTCGAATTGCTCATCGTCTGGTTGAACATGCACAGATTTGCCAAGGACAGCATGTTTTAGACATTGCAACGGGGACAGGGATGGTGGCGATTGAAGCAGCACAGCTTATCGGTTTTGCAGGTCGAGTTGTTGGAGTGGACATTTCAACTGGGATGCTTGAGCAGGCAAAACGTAAGATTCAGGCGTTGGGGCTGAATAATATTGAGCTTGTACTCGCGGATGCTGAGAAACTGAACTTTCCAGCCAACAGTTTTGATGTTATCCTATGTTCCTCAGCCCTGATTTGGATGGCTGACGTTCCTGCGGCATTATGCCTTTGGCATCAATTGCTCAAACCTGGTGGGTTAATTGGCTTTCATGCATTCGCAGACACCGCTTTTGTGGGAGGGGTAACTATGCAAAAAGTCGCCCAAAAGTATGGCGTTTCACTCGCATTCAGTAAACCGACAGGTACTATTGAAAAGTGCCATGACCTACTAAAAACAGCAGGCTTTGAGGCGATTGAAATTAAGTCTGAGCAAGACGGTAGTTATATTAGCCTACAACAGGCAAAGCAGATGTGGTCTGGAGGTTCTCATCCAGCACCTGGACAATTTCCACATCCCATGAAGCAACTCTTATCTGGGCAGTTGGAGAAACTTGAGGCGGAATTTGAAGCAGAATTGGCAGTATTAGTGACGCAAGAAGGCATTTGGAACGATATCACAACTTTTTATACCTTTGGTCGCAAGCCAATAAACTAATACACGTGAATTCGATTAACCTCTCCGTGATTATGAACTTTAATTGAAATCTTTCCCTCTCTGAGTCGGCTACCGTGTACACACAAGTGATGAAATTACCCAAAATAAAACAAAAACCTCACCCTGTCCTGGCGGACATCCCTCTTTGGACTCACAAAGAGGGAAAGATTTACCCTTGGGTAAAGCGAGGGTGAGGTTTTGATTTGTGGGTTGTAAAGTCAATTTAGATAGGGAATTTTCGAGATGTGTGTACACCGTAGCTCTGAGTCAAAGAGGGACAGTTTTGCGTAGTAAAACCTCTTATAGGTGCTTTTTCGTTAGGCGAACACGTAAATACAGTTCAGATCAAAAATGCACTTACTTAGGACTTACGCAATAACTCTCTGAAACCTTATTCCTTTGTGTCCTACCCTGCGGGAAGCCACAACTCTTGGAGACGCTTTGCGAGTCTATGCGTCCTTTGCGGTAGCCTGCGGCAAGCCGCTTCTCTACGAAAAGCTGCGCCAACGGGTCTACGTTTTTTTATGATTTTGCGTAAGTCCTGTTACTGATAAACCCAGTAGAGATGCAAAATTGCACTGGGCTTCTCTACGAGACGCTGCGCGAACGCCCCGCTACGTTAACGTACCGCAATGCTTTCGTGTCTCTACACACCTAAAATTATCGCTTAGTAAAAAAACTTGACAGCAAAGTGCTTATATAGTATATTTGTACTATATAAGCACTTAAGTGTTACATAAAACTTTAACACTCCCGACTACGCAAACAGGACAACACAAAATAAATGAAGCTATCTAAGGTAGACTTGAGCAGTTTAGTAGCGATCGCTCACTCTGATGGATACTTGCAGTTGTTGCTTGATCGAGGCGACGAACTGGAGTTTTTGGAAATTCCGGCACCGATACAAGCTTATGAAGGATTGCAAGAACTGAACGAGGTTATCACTGAAACGACTGCACTACCCTTTGAAGAAGAACCAATTGTCATGCTACCAGTTGTCTCTTCAATGGCTATGGCTGTAGGCTACGATCGCAACGAACACATTTTGCAAGTTGAGTTTCAAAGTGGATCTGTTTATCAGTACTTAGGCGTAGACGAGGATACTTGGGAAGATTTACATTCCTCTGACTCAGTTGGTAGCTTTTTCAATCAAGAGATTAAAGGTAGATATGACTGCGATCGTCTAGATAATGCAGATTATACTATTGACTAATAATTGCATATAGGGTTTTCAATAATTCTTGTGTTGTCTAGGCTTTGGGTAAAAAGGCTTGGAATTCATCAAGTAGAGTAACTAGCGTTGGGCATTGCCACCAATATCTCAAATGTCCATCACATAGGCTTTTGTGGGTAATACCTACCTGACGATTTGTGGTCTAATCTATTTACGAAATCTTAGCAAGAGCAACTAAATATACACCAGTAGTGTTTTGTTCAGAGACAATAGAAAAAGCCTACATAATATCAACGCAGTTATGACGACTACACTTGCCTCTGCTGTTAAACCAAGAGCCGAAGATAGTTTTGCCATTAGCTTTGCACCATTGTCTATTGAAGAAATCTATGCCAAGTCTGACGATCCAGCCAACGGTGCTGTGGTTATGATGAGTGGCGTGGTTCGCAATCAAACTGATGGTAAACCTGTGGTTGCTCTGGAGTATCAAGCTTACGAACCGATGGCATTGCGGATATTTTATCAAATTGCTGCTGATATTCGCTTATCTACGTCTGATGTGAATCGGGTAGTGATTCATCATCGCACCGGACGTTTGCAAGTTGGAGAAATTAGCGTTTTAGTCGCGGTGGGTTGTCCTCATCGGAGGGAGGCGTTTGAAGCTTGCCAGTATGCTATTGATACCCTCAAACACCAAGCCCCGATTTGGAAAAAAGAGCATTGGGAAGATGGTTCTAGCACCTGGGTAAGTATTGGCGCTTGTGAAACATCAGCAGAAAATTGTTAACATTTCCGAGATTATTGAACACGCAGCAATTCATCCAGCAATTAGCAAACTATGATGTGTGCTGCGCTAGTTGCTGGATGACATTTCTTTAACCCAGGTTTATAAGGGATGCCCCATTCATAGATCCATTTGCAGAAAAAACCGCAGCATTCTGGCAGATATAGACGCTGCGATCGCCACTACCATTTAATGTGAGAATCTTGTCAGCGATCGCAGATTCTCTTTTAAAGATAGTACTATAGTCGTCGGTGAAAAGGTGATTTAAGAATGGCTCCTAAGCGGTAATTTTATCTGGAACGTCGAGCCTTTACCTTCATTACTGATTACATAAATGTGACCGCCATGAGCTTGGACAATTTGTTGAGCGATCGCCAATCCTAACCCAAATCCGCCGTTTTCTCTTGCCCGTTCTGTATCAACTCGGTAGAAGCGATCAAAAATGTAAGGTAAATCTGCCTCTGGAATACCAATTCCGGTATCGATCACCTGAATCACGACTCGATCTGAGTGAGGTTCTAAACGTAACCAGACTGTTCCCCCAGACGGAGTATATTTGCAGGCGTTGTTGAGCAAGTTTTCGACTGCTTGGCGCAGCAAATCGGGGTCAGCCCACAACTCAATTTGTTGTTCTGGTAAATGGCTGATCAAGTTGAGCGACTCTTTTGCAGCAACAGTAGTGTAATGAACAGCTAAATTCTCCAGCAAGCTATTCAGATTTACCTTTTTGAGAGATTCTGGAGTTAATTGTCCTTGATGCCGAGCCAACAGCAGTAGGTTATTAACTAAGGTACTCATCAACTTGGCGCTATCGATGATATTCTCCAGTGAGGGATGGATCTGGGGACGGTCTCTCACCATTAGTAGCCCCACTTGGGCATTGGTTAAAATTGCAGACAGGGGCGATCGCAACTCATGAGAAGCATCTGATGTAAAGCGTTGCAGTTGGTTATAGGCTTGCTGAACAGGCTGCATGGCTATGCCACCGAGTACCCAACCTGTAAGTCCAATTAACCCCAGCGCTACAGGTACAGCCAGCGTCAACATTAACTGAAATTGTCTAAGATCGTTTTGAGTTTCTGTTAGCGGGATAGCAACTTGCAGATAACCGATGACCGAATTTCCTCCTTGAACAGGCAGCGTGACTTGACGCAGCCAAAGCAGTTTGTCTGTAAATGGATCAACGGACTTAATCGTGAGAAACCCAGATGCCGTTTGTAACTGTTCTGGAGGTGGACTACCAAAAAACCGCTTGAGTTTGCCATTTGGGTCATACCAGCGAACATAGACTAGTTCAATATCAGCGGGATGAGAACCACTACCCAATAGTGGTATATTGCTCAGATCGACTTGTTTGTGTCCTTGGTGTAGTCGATACTGCGAACTGGCTGCCATTAACTCTGCTCTTTTATAAAGCAGTTGATCTAATGCTTTGAGCTTGTCTTTAACCTCAAGGTAATAAATTACCCCAGCAAAGAGAATGAGAATGCACCCCATTGAAAGGGTAAACCAACGAGCTAAGTTACGACGACTGCGGTTAAACACAACTCAAAGAAGAATTCTCCAAGCCAGAATTGTTAAATCTCAAGATGGTTCTGGAGGGTTGAGGCGATAGCCCATACCATAAACAGTTTCAATCCAATCGGCTGCTGCTAATATTTGCAAACGTTGGCGAAGCTTACGAACTAGAACGGTGATTGCATTGCTCTCTGGCTCTGTACCCCACTCCCATACAGCTTGCTCAATCTGGTTACGAGTCAAGATTTGGCGGGGATGACGCATGAAGTATTCTAGCAACTGAAATTCCTGGCTAGAAAGGGAGACAGTTGCTTCAAGTCGCTCTAAAATCAGCGTATCGAGATGAAGTTCGAGGTCTGCCAAGCGGAGGGTATCTCCTTGCCAGAGGGGCGATCGCCTCCCCAATGCCCGCACCCGTGCCATGAACTCCATAATATCAATTGGTTTGACTAAGTAATCATCTGCTCCTGCATCTAATCCTGTTATTTTATCAGGTGTGGTATCTTTGGCCGTAATCATTAAGACGGGAGCGGTTTTTCCGGCAGCCCGATATTGTTGACACAGACTTACCCCACTAATTCGAGGTAACATCCAATCCAAAATCAACAGGTCATATTCTTTTTCAGCCAAAAGCCATTGAGCAGTTTCACCATCTTTGACACCATCAACGTTGTGTCCAGCCTGGGAGAGAACCGTTTGCAGCGGCATTAATTGTTTTGGATCATCCTCGACCAGTAAGATTCTCATCACCTTTGTGCAATTGAGCTTATTAATAATAATGCATTGAAGCAATCTAAATTTCTTTCATCAGTGAGAATGAATGTGTGATTACAGCAGAATTCAAGTATTTGAACCACATCTGTCGTAAGGGCACAGCAATGCTATGCCCCTACCGCATGGTATATTTACCTGAAAATAGCTGTAAGTATAACTTGGCAAAATCAGAGGCAGGTTTAGTGTGTGGCGGATTAGCAAAAGTTGGCTGCGAGGACTGGGATTAGAGTTTTGGTTACCTCTGCCACTGGTAGCAGTTGTGTTTTGGCTGAGTTGTAGTTTCCTGGCTGCTCAACAGTTAAGCCAATCCTATTCTACAGAGAAAAAACTTCAGTCAGATACCCAACTGGAAGCACGGCTATCAGTCAACGTATTGCTAATTAACGCTGCTGTCAACCGAACTCAGAAAATTACCCAGATTGAAGTAAAAACAGCAGACCCCATTCTGAAGCGATTGGAATTAGAACTTCCAACGATAGAATTTAGCCAGATAGAAGCGACAATTGCCGAAGAACTAGGGCTACCTCGTCAGGATGTAAGGAAGTTAGTGCGTTATGAGATTGTGGATTAATATTGACGGTATTTCAGGCTAGGAGGAAATAAAAATGTAACAAAGCCCGCCTGTCAACAACCGTAAAACTCCTAACAAGCAGGCTTTTTGTAAAAAATACTGCTTCTAATTTTCTTCTCGTAATTCTTCTACATGATATTTAATAATTTTTTCTATAATTCTAAATACTTCTTCAAAATTTTCAAATTCAAAATTATTAAATTTTTCTTTCTTATTGAATATATTATCAGCAAAATCATTTTTACTTAATGCAACTTTTTCATTGTTTTTATCAAATACATCCTGATCTATAATTTTTAATCCACTAGATTTAAATTTATTTCTATCTGTACAGATTAAATCATCATGAAGATGTCTACCACTTTCAGAATGGAATTCATTGCTTAGAAACAATCTTCGTCCATTAATATCTTGTCTCTGGATTTCATTATCTTGATAGTAGTGTTCAATACATATTTCTTTGTAATCACGACGATGTTGAGGAATTGGTAATGCAAACGAATAAATTCCATTTTTCCAATCTTTAAATCCTAAACTTTCATCATCTATCTGTCTGGTTATAGTAGGTTCGTCTCTGTCAAAAATTGCAATCATAGGTTGCTGGGGTTTTGTCTTACATAAATATTTACACATTGCCAGCAATTCGCTGCTACCTTGTTTTTGGGGATCTAAATCATCTTTAAAATCAATTTGAAAGTCAAATTTTTTACCTTGATATTCTAACCATTTTAGAGCAGAATTGAGATGTTTTATATCAGTTTTACCTTCAGTCCATATAGTAGCTTTGATAGAAGATTTATTTTGATTTTCCAATAAATTATAAACATTCAGTTTTTCATCACTCACTAATTCTGGGGCAAGTCGTTTCAACCATCTTAAAAAGTTTAAGTATATTTGGTCGTCTTTACCTCTAATTGTGCCAACAAACTCAATCTTACTTTTAAGAATATATTGAAATGATTTTTGTTTTTTTTGATAGGAAGATTTATTATCAAATTGCTTCCAAAATTCAGCTTGAGCATTATCAAGCCCATATTTTTCCCAAGCATGAAGCATTGCACGAATTTGACGAATGTATTTACGTTTTACATTAAGTTTTTTGTTAACTGTTATGCCAGTAACTTCTTGATGTCTATATTTACTATATAATCTCGATTTGGATTCATTAACAATAAAGCCATTATCCTCAATTGTTTTTTTGAGGTCATCACTTAGAATTAACTTTTCTGCTTCTTCTGAAAACCAAGCTAAATGTCCAGGAAATTTTGGTCTAGAAGTGGAAAATGTGATGTCATCAGCATACCTCGTATATATACAGTGATGCTTTTTCGCAAGACGTTGTAGCTGGGAATCCAACCTAGCTGAAATCATATTTGAGACAATTGGCGATGTCGGAGCACCCTGCGGTAGCTTATTTTCATGACAACATATTTGAGCTAATACTGTTGCGATTTCCTCTGTGCAATTATATGGAGATGCCATGAAAAGGCCGCGAACTCTACCAAAATTGATAGAAGAGAAAAAATCTTTAATATCTAAATTTAGAACATAACGCTGTCGAAGATGTTGTTTAGCATTTGTCACGATACTCTTACCAGTAACAAAGCCCTGCGTTGAAGGTTTCGGTTGATATACACATTTCAAAACTTGATTTAGCTTTCTCTGAATAATTTTTAAGCATGTATACGGAACAGAAATAGTTCTATATTCCCCCGTTTTTTTTGGTATTTGAAATGTTGTGTACGCCTTGTCACGAGGATAAATATATAAATGATATCTTAACTGATAATCACTAATTTCCAACAAACTAGCAATATCTTTACGTGTTTTTATTTGAGAAAAGCGTTCTTTTAATTCTTCTTCTGTTAGACTTAAATTAATAGTACCCATGCTGTTAAAAATTACATAGGAAGGTTGGACACTCGCAAGATATTCCAACTTACTGCCCAGGCGATAACCCTGAAAGCAACAAAAGTAAATTCAAGGCACATACGATGACCTTTAAGAATATGCCGCCGCAGGATCAACAGCGGAAATCAATAATTTTTGCGAATATCCAACCTTGTTAAATTTAGCACAAATATTAAAAATCACAATACAATTACTTTGAAAATTGATTAGTCGTAATTGAGCGATGCGTTCCGCCTTGGTTTTCAATGTTTGGTTCATGGCTTCAAACCCTTGGCGAACATATAGGACTCCGATTTGATTTTTGAAAACATACTGAGACTCAAAAGCGCGTTTTACCAGGGTTTTATATTAAATCTTGTTCAGAAATCAGACAGGAGTCCTATAGATATTTAATCGAGGAGCCAGCAGAGGCAGCAGTAAGCTGTGGAAAGATTCTTGCTGAATGAACCGAACGCGATCGCTTGCTAACGGCTCAATCATAAAGCTATCTAATTAATTATATTTACCTACTTACAAAACGTAATTGCATTAGCGCAATCCTTACGAGTGTCATGGGGTTAGCGCAGCGTTAGCCAGACCTTGAGTGTCATTGCAAATTGGTTTAATCACTTTTCGTTCACATTCATCAGTAATCCTGGAATACAAGGGTGTGAGGGAACTGTGTAGCAAATCCGACAAATTTTATTGCTCTTGTTTATGGCAGTCGTTCTAGCTCCACGATTCCTGCTCACACTGCAAACTATAGTTCTTTACAACTTCGAGATTGCTAACGCTTAGTTTAAAACTTACTTATTTTTAGAGGAGATGTTGTGACCAAATGAATTTCAGTCTAGTTAAACATGGTATCGGCATCATTTCTACCCGTGAGGCTGCAACACAGGTAGTTGATGAACTCAGAGCAATTGACTTTCCAATGCAGAAAATTTCTGTGTTCGCTACAGACTCTGAACACCAATTGCACGAGGATGCTAATGCAGATAAACATCCCATAACTCCGATCGAAGGTGCCAAAGCAGGCGCAATTACAGGAGGAACAGCCGGAGGATTCTTGGCACTCACAGCCGGACTTGGCGTATTAATTATTCCCGGTTTTGGGCCGGCGTTAGCGGTTGAATCTGCGCTGGCGATGCTGTTGGCGGGTGGAGGAAGTGCAATCTTTGGCAGTGTGTATGGTGCATTTCAGGGTTGGTTTGCTCCCGAAAGGCAAGTTAGACTTTATCACCCATCCACCTCCCCAGAAGAATTTTTGGTGAAGGTAGAGGGAACAGTGGATGAAATCCGGCAAGTAGAATCGATTCTCCGTTACTGGGGTGTGCAAGAGTGGCATGTTTATGAACTTGTCAAAAGATTTTCATAAATAACGCTTTCAAGAAAACGGTTATTTTAATTTGGAGACGGAGATGGCAACAAATACGATCGCGAAAAATTCTTTTCCCCAGACAACAAAAGATTTACTCAACTATGAATGGCATACTCTGGCTGAACAACAGATTGTAAAGACGTTAGCCAGCCATCCAGAAGCAGGTTTGACCGATGAAGAAGCTGTCACGCGGCATCAACAGATGGGTGCAAATCAACTGACTGGTAAAGATGAAAAAAGTCCTTGGCTACGATTTATAGAGCAATTTAATCAACCACTGCTGTATATTTTGTTAACGGCAGGAGTGGTGACGCTGCTGCTGCGAGATTGGATAGATGCAGGCGTAATTTTTGCTGTCATACTAATTAATGTCATTATTGGCTACATTCAAGAATCGAAAGCAGAAGGGGCGATCGCTGCTCTATCCAAAGCTGTCACTACCGAAGCAACTGTGATTCGCAATGGTAAAAAAACTCGTCTGGCTTCGACTGAGCTTGTTCTGGGTGACTTGGTACTACTGGCATCTGGGGATAAAGTGCCTGCGGATCTGCGGTTGTTAAGTGTACGTGGGTTGCAAGTTGACGAGTCTGCCTTAACAGGCGAATCCGTTCCGGTAGAGAAAGCAACCCAATTATTGGATGTCGAGACACCGTTAGCCGAACGAAGCAATATGGCGTATACAGGAAGTTTCGTCACCTTTGGACAAGGAGAAGGAATTGTAGTGGCGATCGCAGATGCCACGGAAACGGGTAGAATTTCGCAATTAATTGAAGGCAGCACAGGTCTGAAAACACCGCTGACGCGAAAAATCGACAAGTTTAGCAAAACTTTACTTTACGTCATCTTAGGGTTGGCTGCATTGACATTTGCAGTTGGATTAGGACAGGGTGGATCTTTAATTAATGTTTTCAAAGCCAGTGTGGCTCTAGTCGTCAGCGCGATTCCAGAAGGATTACCTGCGATCGTCACAGTCACTTTGGCGATCGGCGTTTCCCGAATGGCACGGCGTCACGCCATTATTCGCAAGCTACCTGCTGTTGAAGCTTTGGGAAGTACAACTGTTATCTGTTCTGACAAAACTGGGACGTTGACGGAGAATCAGATGACGGTTCAGGCGATTTATGCGGGTAAGCAAAAATATAGTGTGAATGGGATTGGTTACGCCCCAGACGGGGAAATTTTGATGGATCAAAAATCTGTTGATCCCAATGGAGATAGACATGTTGCTCTTCGAGAATGCCTAGAAGCCGGACTACTCTGCAATGATTCTCACATTGAATGGCGAGACGGACAGTGGAGCGTGGTAGGAACCCCAACCGAGGGAGCATTGATTGCAGTCGCCCAAAAAGCGGGGTTTATGCAAGCTACCCTTGAGCAGGAGATGCCCAGGATAGACACCATTCCCTTTGAGTCGCAATATCAGTACATGGCAACTTTGCATGAATTGGATGCAGGGGTGAATGTTATTTATATCAAAGGTTCTGTGGAGGCGGTTCTTAAGCGGGCAAAGCAAATGCTCGATACCCAAGGACAGCTTACTCCTGTCAATCCTGCCGCAGTAGAACAAGAAGTTGAACGCATGGCAGAGCAGGGGTTACGGGTACTCGCCTTTGCTAGAAAAGAAGTGGCAGCAAATCGCCAATCTTTGGATCACACTGATATTGAGGATTCGCTGGTATTGCTGGGACTCCAAGGGATGATTGATCCACCGCGCCAAGAAGCGATCGCCGCCATCCGTGCTTGCCAAGAGGCAGGAATTAAGGTGAAGATGATCACTGGTGACCATGCACTAACAGCATTTGCGATCGCCCGTCAGATCGGAATTTGCTCGGTACAAGAACAGGTATTCACTGGAGGGCAATTAGCTCAGATGGATGAGCCGGAACTAGCGCAAGCAGCAGAGTTAAGCATGGTATTTGCGCGAGTTGCTCCAGAACAAAAGTTGCGTTTGGTGAAAGCCTTGCAGTCAAAGGGTGAAATTGTCGCGATGACTGGAGATGGAGTAAACGATGCTCCAGCTCTCAAGCAGGCAGATATTGGTGTAGCGATGGGCATAGCAGGATCAGACGTTGCCAAAGAATCGGCTGATATGCTCCTGACTGATGACAATTTTGCCTCAATTGAAGCTGCTGTGGAAGAAGGGCGTGCAGTTTACCGAAACTTGCGGAAGGCGATCGCTTTCATGCTACCGATCAACGTTGGAGAATCGATGACAATTTTGATTGGCATCCTCCTAGCAACCGTTCTTCCGATATTACCGATCCAAATCCTCTGGCTCAACATGGTCAGTTCAGTAGCGTTGATTGCTCCCCTTGCTTTTGAGCCAAAATCTGGACAGGTGATGCAACAACCACCACGTAACCCCAACGAAAAGCTCTTATCAGGTAGTTTAGTTCAGCGGATTGTGGCAATTTCCGTCTTTAATTGGGTGGTGATTTTTGGGATGTTTCAATCGGTACTGCAAATTACAAACAATGAAGCATTGGCTCGAACGATGGCAATTAATGGACTGGTAGCAGCAGAAGTTTTTTACCTCCTAAGTATCACCCAGTTTCTCCCCTCTGTGTTTGCCAGAATTCAAGGAAAAAGCATATCAGTCGCTTATGCTCCGGCGATCGGAATTGTCGGTGTGGTGATTTTACAATGTCTGTTCAGTCAGTGGGGCATGATGAATCAAGTGTTTGACACAACACCTTTGACGTTTACCCAAGCACTCATTTGTATAGGTGTAGGTTTCCCAGTGGTGCTGATAGCTCTCATCTTGCAACGCTTCGATCCGCTTAATTAGGAGTAGTGCTAGAGAAGACACTGTTAGCGAAATATTTCTTCACATTGGACAGCGATAAAACCAAGCATTCTGAAAGATAGTAAATCTCAATGTCGCAGTTTTGTTTGTTGTCAATGATAAACTGTCAACAATTTGTTTTATTTCTTCAATAAATCGACTCAGGGCTTTTTGTGCTGTTTTATAACCAGAAGCCTGCCGACCTACTTTAGTTAAAATAAGATGCAATTCTCAGCGTCAATGGCTACTAAAACCGGATTAGAAGCTCTGGAATTGTTAGCAGCACGATCGCTTGTTGAACCCCAGAATTGATATTTTCTGCTTCAATCTGCGATCACCTGCTTAACAAAAATATTTAATTTTCATTAAAAATAAGATTTGCACAAAAACGATTTTTGTTGCATTTATTTACAGATGCATGACTCTATTGAGGTTTGTAAATAATTTGTATTTCTGCAAGGAATATTCCTTTAGACTGAATTTCAACTGAAAAATGTGGGGATAAACACAAATGCATTCGTTAAATATATTTTGTCACGAATTTGTAGTTGCTGTTTCCTTTGTAGCTTGCATTATTGGACTGATATTACTGTGGGACGGCAAGCAGCAAAAAAATGATATAGAAGAAACAGAGCGGATTCTGTTTAGAATGAGCTTTACTTATTGGCTAGTTTACTGTATAGCTTTTGGCATAGAGAAGATAGTTATACCCGACTGGGAATCTATACTCATGACTTTGAGAATAACTACGGCTTTGTCATATTTCTTAACTTTTTCTTGCATTGTTAGTCTGCCACTACACAAATTTGCAGTCCACCGGGTTGAGGAATAGTTATTGGGGATTGGGCATTGGTCATTAGCTTTGCACAAATGACAAATGACATGATTAAGATTTCATCGCGATCGCTAATGCCGTTTCCAATTCTGACTGCGCCAAAGAAGTCAAAATAAACACCTCTTGTACCGTCTTCCCCTGCCGTGCGATTACTTTATAGCCGCCGCGAATTGGTACTGAAACACGCAGTTGCATTTTTGGGCAATGACCTTTTGACCGCCCAATCACTCCCGGCGTCACAGTTTGGATGCCATCCATCTGACAAAGACGTTCTAAAATTGGGATGAGACCAGAAAGGTGTGTCGAGTGATTCCAAACTAGTCTGCCAGCTTTTTGCGAAGCCGTCTGGAGGAGATTTACGGTGGGTTTGCCCATGATGATTTAAGCTGCTTCTAGAGGTGCCATTGTCAAACCTGCTCGGCGCAGCTGCTGGTGATAAAGTTCCGCAGGTTCTTGGGGACCAACCCAGACGATCGCTTGACCTTCATAGTGTACCTGATTAGTCAGATCCCACGCGCGATCGCCACTCATCCCCGGAATATATTTCATCAAACATTCACTCACATGTTGGAATGTATTAAAATCATCATTTAATACAATCACTTTGTAATTCGGATAAGTCTTACGGGTAACTTGATTAGACCGTTCAGGAGCTATAGTTGGAGCTGTGGCCATCCCGTAAACATCTGCTGAAAGTGTCGTAACCATAGAACAATTGGTCAAGATAATTTTACAAAACTAGACTACAAATAACTAGTTTAGTCCATTGTCTGGGGACTGGGGAGTTTGGAGTTTGGAGTTGAGAGTTTAGAGTTTAGAGTTTAGAGTAAGGAATTGGGTATTGGAAAGAATTCAGTCCCCAATGCCCGATACCCAATGTCCAATGCTCTACCGCCAATTATCCCAGTTTTCGTTAAAAATAGATGTATCGGGGAAGGCTGTGGGGTTACCATTTTGTTGCAAAAGCCGTTTGAGTGCTTCCAGTTGTGGCTCTTGTTTGGGTAAGTCATCGACTAGTTGGTAAGGTGCGATCGCATTTTTGATGGCAAAACTAGCAACAGTTCCCGCAGCTGCGCCAGCCGACCATTCAAAGGAATGGACTCGATAGGCAGCAGCGGCAATATGACTAGTAGCAATACTTTTGCCTCCTACCAGCAAATTGTCAATTTTCTGAGGAATCATTGCCCTTAGAGCAATTTGGAAGGGATAAGCTTGGCCTGCACCACGTCTTTCACCTGGATGTTCTGTATTACCAGGGGCTTCCGGGGGACTATTCACCATGCAAGGATGGAAATCTATAGCGTAGTGACCAATACCCACAGCATCGGGAAAGACGGTAGAACGAGTCCGCCGCATTGCTTTGTCTGGTAAGACTTTACCATCAATTACTGATACTGCTTCCAAACCTGCAAGTGCTGCTCGTAGTCTACGATACATATCTGCTGGCAGAGTCTTGGAGTAATACTCATCATTGTAATCTCGGCGAGAAATATCAATTTCCCAAATACCAAAGCCTTCGGGTTGTCCCCAACTGGGCCGGCCAATAATGCGGCGTCCTTCTCGCATATAGGGATATTTCGATAAGCCATGCACTGTCCCCATCGGGGAATTTAAACCCGAAACAAAGCGGTTATTGGGTTGCTGCTGCTTCACACCCTCCCCGAGTTGAGAATCTGTAGTTCCGGCTACCAACCAGTAATAGAAAGATAGGGCATTTTCCTCAGCTTTGCGGAGGGTTTCTGTTCGCAGTCCTCCCATCCAGCCCCCTGGTTTTAACTGCCCAGTAGCTTCTAACTGTTGGCGACTGTAAATCAGGTTATCAGCAGCAGTTCCTGGGCGGTAGTCGTTACCCCAAGTCCAGTTTTGCATGGCGATATCCCCTGGTGTAGGAGCAGTAAAATTTATACCGCCAAATTTTTCTGGTTTACCTTTGTTTGGACTCCAAATACGCCGATAGGTGAAAACTAAATCAAAGTTAGCCAGTCGCGTTAATTCATAGCTGAAATATGGGGCATATTGTGAATAAAATGGGGGCATCGTCTGCGGTTGCGGTTCCTTGGTTGCCTCCATTGCAAAGGTGTAGGTAAAGCCTTGAGGGCAATATGGGTCGTTGTTGGTGCTGGAAGCAGAAGGTTCCAGGTAGGAACGGGCATCAATGCCTAATCGATAGGGGACATCAGCAAGGGCAATAATTTCTCCAGTTTCGCTGGTGTCTACGACGTACCATTTAGGAGCATCCCCTTGCGCTGCCTTGGGGATAAAACGAAGAATAGTTTTAGTAAACCGAGATGAGTTTTCGTAACTATAAGAATCTTCAATACTTTGAGATAAAGTAAAAGTATTGAGAGGTGGTGCGCCTTTTGGTGGTTGATGTTGGATAGCGATCGCACTATTAATTATTTTGCCATCAGCAGCGATTTCCAAATCCTTAATTACCGTGTTGGGAAACCATTGCAACTTCCCTTTACCCCGCTTCTCGGCATCTCTGAGCATCTGGGTCAAAATGGTGTGAGCATCGCGGGGAAGAAAGCAGGATTCACTTACCCAGCAGTTACCGGGGTTAAGTTTACCGTATTTACGTCCAATCCGGTTTCGCAAATCTAGGTAGCCGCGAGAATAGAATTTGAGAGCTCGCTGGGTTGGGCGTTCGTCTAACGCAGATGTCCCTTGAGCAGAAATTTGTCCTCCCAGCCAGTCAGTAATTTCCGTGAGGCAAACTGTTCGTCCTGCTAGCAACCCCTCGTAAGCTGTGGCGACGCCAGATAGTCCACCACCCACAACTAAAATCTCGCAATTGACACTTTTATCTGGGGTTCTCGGTGGCGCAGCCATCGCTCCATCAAATGCAACTAAGCTAGATATTAAATTGAGACTGATCAGCGATGTCAAGCTATAAGCTACTTTGTGTCTACGCTTCATGTTTAAAAAAACCGCTCCAAATCCTGTGTCACCTTGTAGAAGGTAGCATCCAGGAAATGATCATCACAAGTTTATAAAAGTAAATATATTTAAATACAATTTTTACACTTAAAATACTGAGTATGTCGGCTAAATTTACCCTGAAGTTATTAAAGCTGAGTTAAAAGTGCTGATTGCCGAGTACTTTTTTCCTCATCTATAAGAAATATTGATTCAGACTTTTACATCAAGGATGCATAAATGATCTTTTATTAGTTGTTTGCCTAAATGCATTGGATATAGTGAATAAATATTACCCATAGACCACGCTGGTGAGATTCGTAAGTAGTGTGGCACTCGGCAAAGTGACTTTAGGCTTTCTTCTGTTTTTTGAAAATCCGAACGAATGAACAAGGGAAGCATTTCTAATACCTGCTGGTGCTTGAATGCAATATTTACACCGTATTAGGAGTTAACCAGTAAGAGAAGGCGATCCGATCGCGCCACTGGTGATCCAAATTATTTTCGCCAAGATGTTTTAATTCCCTGAGTTCTTGCCCTAAATGCCCTGTACCATTACTGCCAACGAGTGATCGCGCTATTTCCTGAAACAAGCTGATTTTCTGCCGTTCAGGGCTACCACAAATAGGGAGAGGTTGGTTCTCTTGGTTGAATTGGGGAAGAAATTTGAAGTTGCTTTGAGCGATCGCCTCTCTCGCCCTTATTCTGGCATCAAAACACCTTGCGGATTACCGCTTGTCGATGGGCTTTTCTGCTGCGATGCCTAACAGCAAGCCCTTTAGGTGATGCTCGTACTTGCTAACGTTACTGCTACGTATCTGTGCGCTAACAAAGAATCAGAATTTTAAAAGCTGCATTGGTCAACTATCTACTGAAACGCCTTGGTCAATCGATAAATAGTAACTAATAATCTTTAGCTGAAACTGTGAGAATTTCCTCTCTTTTTCTGAAATTAAAAACTGCTCTTGCTGAAAGTAGACAAGAGCAGTTTTTAATAGCAAAGCCCAAAAAAAGAATTTAGGCATCTTCAAGTTCAAATTGAGCCACCGTAACCGCGTTAAAAGCGAAAGCCAAAACTAATGGCATCGGCGACTGAAACCAAAAGGTGAAAAGAACAGCTAGGATTGTGCCAATTACTGCGGATATCGACCACAATCGTTCTTCAAAAGTCAATCCTTTCTCGGCTTTAATCAATCTGAGAACATGAACTGGGATTGGTTCTGGCATTACCCCACCCGGAGGGAAAGCCCAGAAGTTGTTACGTCGCTCGACAAATAAATCTGTCCAACCATTTTCTTGGCACCATGCCTCAATCCATTGAAGTGAGTAATGATTCATCATCGGGTTTCGGAGTTCGGTTTGTGGAAGTTGTGTACTTAGTGAAGATAAACTCTTAGAGATTCCTGAAGAACTAATTAATTGCTATAAAATAAAAGCTAATCATCCAACTTTTAAGCTTTGTTAAGCAGTTGAGACACATATAATTAGCCTCAAACCCTGCTTTCATTAATTAAAAGATTAGCAGTCGATAGGGTTTGTTTACTTTAAAAGACAATAAACTTTACTTGAAAATTTGAAAGTCAAGAATTATAAACAAGTTGGTGAGTATTACTGCTTAATAAAACTCTTTATATCTTAAAATTAAAATCTAAAAATGAAGAACTGTGAACAAATCAACGAGTGTAGGCATAGTCCGTCCTAGACATCGCTTTTTAGAGCTAAACCATTCCTTTAGAATTAGGAATTTCAATTTTTACCTTGATCAACAGAGATAGGTTCTGCTCTATTTTACTTAGTGTTAAAAAAGACTAGTGTTTAGTTAATTGCATCAGTATTTAGTAATAAATTTCTTGATATATTGAGTGCCAGGGATAATTTTGCTCAAGGTGAGCAGCGATGTCTACGATGGGCTATGCTTACGTCCTTTTTGCGTTACAAAATATTAAGCAAGGGAAATACACATCCCCAAGTCCAGTAGCAAGGCTGTGAGTCTCAATTAGGATGACTCAATATCTTGCTAATATTCAAATGCGGTAATTAAATGCAGCGATTAGACACCAAATTGGCTCTCGATATATTTTGGCGGCAAGGGTTGGCGTTCCTTCTAGGAATTATTATATGGTGCGTGGCTGATCCCGCATTGGCGGTAGATTGGACTCATCCACTGTCATTTAGCAATGCAGAGTTATCAAGACGTGATTTTTCTGGTGACAGTTTGCAAGCTGCGGAGTTTTCTAACGCCAATATGGAACTGGCTAACTTTGCAAACGCTGACTTGCGGGGAGCAGTCATGAGCGCTTCGGTGATGACAAAAGCAAATCTCCACGGAGCGGATTTAACTAATGCAATGGTTGATCAGGTAAACTTGACAAAGGCAGATTTGAGCGATGCAGTTTTCAAAGAAGCTCTTTTGCTGCGTGCCATCTTTGATGATGTGAATATAGATGGTGCAGATTTTACTGATGCAATTTTGGATAGGGCACAAATCAAAGAACTGTGCCAGAAAGCCAGTGGTGTGAATTCCAAAACAGGCGTGCAAACTCGTGATTCTCTAGGATGTCAATGAAACGTGTTGGTGTAATTGGTGGCGGACAACTTGCCTGGATGATGGCGGATGCAGCACAGAAGCTAGGAGTAAAATTAGTAATACAAACTCCTAGTGAACACGACCCGGCCGTGTCCATTGCCCAGGAAACTGTTTTCGCCCCAGTAGATGACGCAAGTGCGACAGAGATATTAGCTCAAAAATGCGATGTCATCACCTTTGAAAACGAATTTGTTAACCTGCAAGCTTTATCTCTTTTAGCACAGCAAGGTGTTTGTTTCCGTCCCAGATTAGAAGCTTTGGCTCCTCTTTTAGATAAATATCATCAACGCTGCTATTTAAGCGATTTGGGATTGCCAGTTCCTCAATTTTTCCCCCTTAATGAGGTGGAAAATCTCAAATCGAAAATAGAATATCTGGGTTTTCCAGCAGTCCTCAAATCCCGACGCCACGGTTATGACGGTCAAGGTACTTTTATTATTCCGGATTTTGCTACTTTAGAACAAAAGCTAAGTTATGAAACCACAACAAAAACTTTAAATCAACCACTTTTCTTGTTAGAAGAATTTATCCCTTTTGAAAGAGAACTAGCAGTAATTGCAGCTCGTTCTATGGAGGGAGAAATTGTCACTTATCCAGTGGTAGAAACCCAACAAGAACAACAAGTGTGTCGGCGGGTGATTGCGCCAGCCGAGATTATGCCCAATCAAGTAGTAGAAATCCAAGCGATCGCACATACTCTATTAAATAGCCTAGAAGTAGTGGGAATTTTTGGAATTGAGCTATTTCTCACCGCTGATGCCAAAATCCTGGTAAATGAAATTGCGCCCCGTACCCACAATTCTGGGCATTTTTCCCTTGACGCCTGCGAAACATCTCAATTTGAGCAGCACCTTCGAGCCGTTTGTGGTTTACCTTTGGGAAATCCGGCTTTGCAGTGTGCTGGCGCTGTGATGGTGAATTTACTGGGGTATGAAAATTCTCATAGCGACTACCAAAGCCAGCGTCAACGAATAGCGGAGATTCCTCAGGCGCATGTTCATTGGTATGGGAAGACAGAATCACGTCCTGGGCGAAAGTTAGGACATGTCACCGTTTTGCTGGATAACCAAAATAGAGAATCGGCAATTGCGCTCGCCAACGGCGTCGGCGTAGCCATCGCCAACGACATCGCCCACACCATAGAATCTATCTGGTATCCCAGATAAATTGATCAGAAACTTTTGATGTTGAACACACAACATCTTTTGAAAGGCTATAATGAGTGAGTTGCACTACGACGTTGGTGACTGCCATCAAGTTTTTTGATCTATGCCTTTAATGACAAGGGAGTCAACTGTTCTCGTGGCAGTAGACCGGGCATGTACCCGGAAACTTTAAATGAGGAATTTAGGTTCCCACCTGGATAAACCCAGGTCATAAACTTAGGTAAAACGGCGTCGCGGTGAACTTAAAATTATTAGCTCCCAAAGTCAATTAGAATTTGGGAGCTTTAATTATTTAAATTAGTATTACTTTTGTCATTTCATGAGCGAACTGACAGTAAATATTGCCATATTTTTGGGAAACCTAGATACTGAGGTCTCAAGGATTAAGCCGCATGGTCAGCATTCCCGGATATCACATTAGCAAAGAACTCTACAATGGTTCTCGAACCTTAGTTTATCGCGCTGAACGAGAAACTGACCAAAAATCTGTGGTGATTAAGCTGATGAAAACTGTTTATCCCAGCTTCAGTGAATTGGTACAGTTTCGTAATCAGTTCACCATCGCCAAAAATTTGAATCTACCTGGAATCATCCAAACCTACAGCTTGGAACCCTATCAGAATGGCTATGCGTTAGTGATGGAAGACTTTGGGGGAATTTCTCTCAACCAGTGGCAAGCCAGAAGAGAGAATGGGGGAATGGGGGGAACATCACAAGCTCTGATTGAGTTTTTACTTTTAGCGATCGCTTTGTGTAATGCATTAAATATTCTAATTCGTAATCGGATCATTCACAAAGATATTAAACCTGCCAATGTTTTAATTAATCCAGAAACTAAGGAAGTTAAGTTAATTGACTTTAGTATTGCATCTCTGTTGCCACGGGAAACTCAAATCTTGATGAGTCCTAATGTGCTAGAAGGGACACTCGGTTATTTGTCTCCAGAGCAAACTGGACGAATGAATCGGGGAATTGACTACCGGACTGATTTTTATTCTCTAGGTGTAACTTTTTACGAATTACTAACAGGGCAATTACCTTTTAAATCGCACGCTCCGATGGAATTGGTACATTGTCATATTGCAAAAAAACCAGAACAATTAAGAGGCAGGGGGGAAGAAGAAATTCCGCAAGTGATTTCAGATATTGTGATGAAATTGATGGCGAAAAATGCCGAAGACCGCTATCAGAGTGCATTCGGACTGAAATATGATTTAGAAAATTGTTTAGCTCAACTCAAGGAAACAGGGAAAATTGCAAGTTTCCCAATTGCCCAACGGGATGTGTGCGATCGCTTCATTATCCCAGAAAAACTCTATGGTCGTGAGCATGAAGTTGAAACTCTGCTAAAAGCTTTTGACCGCGTTACCAACAATCAGACAGAACTAATGTTAATAGCTGGTTTTTCTGGTATTGGTAAAACTGTTTTGGTTAACGAGGTTCACAAACCCATTGTCCGGCAGCGGGGCTACTTCATCAAAGGCAAATTTGACCAATTTAATCGTAATATTCCCTTCTCAGCTTTTGTGCAGGCATTTCGAGACTTCATGGCCCAATTGCTAAATCAAAGTGATGTCCAATTGTCAAGTTGGAAAAATAAAATTTTACAAGTGCTGGGTGATCAGGGGCAAGTTATTCTTGAGGTAATTCCCGAACTAGAACAAATTATTGGTCAACAACTACCTGCAACAGAACTTTCACCAAGTGCAGCACAGAATCGCTTCAATTTACTCTTCCAAAACTTTATTCAGGTATTCACTACAAAAGAACATCCATTAGTAATTTTCCTCGATGATTTGCAGTGGGCTGATTCTGCATCACTCAAATTGATGCAGTTGTTGATGAGTGAGTCAGGAAGTGGATCTTTACTTTTAATTGGAGCTTATCGAGATAATGAAGTCTCTACCGCGCATCCATTGATGTTGACTTTAGCGGATATTCGCAAAGCCAATGCCACAATTCACAGTATTACTTTAGCTCCGTTAACTCAAGCCAGTTTAAATCAATTGGTAGTTGATACCTTGAGTTGTTCAGGCAAAATTGCCCAACCCTTAACGCAACTCGTCTATCAAAAAACTCAGGGTAATCCATTCTTTGCAACGCAATTCCTTAAAGCATTGTATGAAGATAGATTGATTACTTTTAATTTTGAGCAAAGGTATTGGCAATGTGATATTGCTGCTGTAAAGGCACTTGCTCTCACCGATGATGTGGTAAAGTTCGTAGCGCTACAGTTGCAGAAGTTGCCAGCAGAAACGCAAAATGTCTTGAAATTAGCTGCCTGCATTGGTAATCAGTTTGATTTGCTAACCTTAGCAATTGTTTCTGAACAATCTGAAACCGAAACCGCTGCATCTTTATAGAAAGCTTTACAAGAAGGGTTAGTTTTACCTACTAGTGAAGTTTATAAATTCTTTCAAGATAGTGGGTATAATTCTGACTCAAACCCCTTCAATTGCAATTTCCAAGTCCCTATCTACAAATTTTTACACGATCGCGTCCAACAAGCTGCCTATTCATTGATTCCAGATGAAGAGAAACAATTGACTCATCTTCAAATTGGTCAATTACTTTTGCAAAATACCTCTGAGTCTCAGCAAGAGGAGCGAATTTTTGAGATTGTCAGTCAGTTGAATCGTGGAATAGCGCTAATCACCCAGCCGGCTGAACGTCAACAATTAGCTCAGTTAAATTTGAATGCCGGTCGAAAAGCAAAAGAAGCTACCGCTTATGGTGCAGCAATTCATTACTTCAATTATGGAATGCAGTTGCTGCCGATTAATAGTTGGGAAATAGCCTACGAACTGACTCTAAATTTATACGAAGAAGCTGCCGAAGCTGCCTTTCTCAACAATGAATTTGAGCAGATGGAATCTCTTATCCAAGTTGTCATCCAAGAAACAACCACTTTACTGGATAGAGTGAAAGTTTATGAAGTTCAACTCCAAGCTGATCAGGTGCGGCATCAACCATTCAAAGTGATCGCAACTGGGCGTGAACTTCTCGATCAACTTGGGGTAACATTACCTGAATCAGTAACACCTTCAGACATTCAGGAATATGTATTAAACACGCTCTCCACATTGGCAGGCAGAAGTATTGAGAGCTTAGTTGATTTGCCATTGATGGATGATACCAAAGCTTTGGTTGCTTTGCGGATTATGGCTGGCATTGCTCCCGCCATCCACCAGGATTGCTCGTATCTGTTTCCAATTCTTGCCTGCCAAGAAGTTAATTTATCTCTTAAATACGGCAATGCACCACTTTCTGCACCAGGTTATGCAGATTTTGGAATTGTACTTAATGCTTGCAACCAACTGGAGTCAGGATATGAATTTGGTAAGCTAGCTTTAATGCTTGTAGATAGATTTCAAGCAAAATCTGTTCAAAGCATGACTATATTTAAGGTAGCCGCATTAAATCAATATAATAAACAACATGTTCGCACCTCAATAAGTTTATTACAGGAATCCCATAATATTGGATTAGAGACAGGCGATTTTTTTCATGTGCTTACATCGATGATTTTCAAGTTATTCTATGTCTATTTAAGTGGTAGAGAATTTTTGGAAATATTGCTAGCAGATATCAAAGCCTATGAGTATAATTTTGCTAAAAATCAGCGTTTATTAAATTGGTCGAGTATAGTCTGTCAAAGCATTAAAAATCTAACCGAATATAGCAATAATCCAGAGTGCCTTATTGGTGAATATTGTCAAGAAGAACAACTATTATCTGCGCTCCTCAAAGAAAACGACGAATTTACACTCCATATAATTTTTCTAAGTAAGTTAACACTTAGTTATCTATTTGAAAAATTTCATGCGGCAGTTGAAAATGCAAATCAGGGAGAGCAATACCTCAACGGTGTGGTAGGAATGCTATCTGTGCCTGTCTTCTACTACTACGATTCTTTATCTCGGCTTGCTCTCTATCCAACGGCTGAACCGTCTCAACAAAAGCAATTACTCTTGAAGGTAGGCGAAAACCAGGAAAAATTGCAATTTAGAGCCAAATTTGCTCCGATGAATTTTCAGCACAAATTTGATTTGGTGGAAGCAGAACGCCATCGGGTTTTAGGCGAAAAGATGGCAGCGATGGAACTATATGATCACGCCATTTCTATTGCTAAAGAAAACGAATACATCCAAGAAGAAGCCTTGAGCAATGAACTAGCTGCCAAGTTCTACCTCGACTGGGGCAAAGAAAAAATCGCCCAAGTTTATATGCAAGAAGCTTATTACTGTTATGCCCGCTGGGGTGCTAAAGCCAAAACTGAGGACTTAGAAAAACGCTATCCTCAACTTCTTGCTCCCATCTTACAAGGGCAGCATCATCGCTTTCAACTGAGTTCAACCGTCGATGGCTCATCATTCTCAGATCAAACCATCCAAACGAACCTTTCTAGCAGCAGTATTTCTGAAGCCCTCGATTTTGCCACCATTTTTAAAGTCTCACAAGTTCTCTCCAGTGAAATTCAATTAGAGCAATTGCTCACTACTTTATTGCAAGTGGTGATGGAAAATGCTGGAGCGAAAAAAGCTGCCCTACTTGTACTCCAACAGGATAACTTAGTGGTTAAAGCCGTAGCTACCATCAATGAAGGGGTGACTTTGGTATCTGTACCATTGTCAAGCAGCCAAACCATTCCGATCGCATTAATAAACTATGTCAAACACAGCTTAAAAACTGTTGTGCTGAATGATGCAACAGCAAAAAACGATTTTATTACCGATCAATATTTCATGCAGCAACAACCCAAAAGTGTGTTGTGTACGCCGATTTTGCATCAGGGCCAATTAATCGGGTTACTATATCTAGAAAATAAGTTGACGATTGGCGCATTTACGAGCGATCGCTTAGAAGTTATCCAACTGCTATGCGCCCAAGCAGCCATCTCTCTAGAAAATGCTCGTCTTTATCAAGAATCCCAGAATTATGGACAACAGTTAGAGCGATCGCTAGCTCAACTCCATGCCAGCGAAGCCCGCTTCCAGAACCTTGCTGATAATATTCCTGGGGCGATTTACCAACTACGTATAAATGCTGACGGTTCAGCTTCAATGCCCTACGTCAGTTCTGGCTGCTACAACCTTTATGAGGTGACAGCAGAGGAAATAATCACAGGAACGCAAAGTGTTCTTTCTCTGGAACATCCAGATGATGTTACCAGCATTCAACAGGCAATGAGCTACTCTGCTGAAAACATCACACCATTTCGACACGAATGGCGCATTATCACACCTTCCGGAACCGTGAAATGGCTTCAAGGTGTATCCCAACCAGAGCGACAAGCCGATGGCTCGATTGTATGGGATGGCGTAATCATGGATATTAACGATCGCAAACTAGCTGAAGCCGCATTACGACAGTCTGAAGCTAATTTACGCCAAAAATCTCAGGATTTAGAACAAGCACTGCAAAATTTCCAACAAGCCCAATTACAAGTGGTGCAAAATGAAAAAATGGCAACCTTGGGCAATTTAGTTGCAGGTGTGGCACATGAAATTAATAATCCCATTGGATTTCTCCAAGGCAGCCTCAACAATGCCCAAGAGTATACTCAAGACTTACTTGCCCATATCCAATACTATCAACAACATCATCCTACTCCTGCGATCGCAGTCATTGAGCATGGCGAAGAAATTGACCTAGAATTCTTGACTGAAGACTTACCAAAGCTTGTAGGCTCGATGAAGGTGGCAAGCGATCGGATTAAAGACATTAGTACCAGTCTCCGCACCTTCTCCAGAGCCGATACAGCCGAAAAAGTCGCTTGCAACCTCCATGAAGGGATTGAGAGTACCCTGTTGATTTTGAAGTATCGCCTCAAAGCTGACGAAAAACGTCCAGCGATTGAAGTTATCACTGAATACGGACAATTACCACCTGTTAAGTGCTTTTTAGGACAGTTAAATCAAGTATTTATGAACATCCTCGCTAATGCAATTGATGCCTTAGATGCATCCATTGAAGGACTTTCTTTTGCCCAAGCACAAGCCAATCATCAACAAATACTGATTCACACTGAAGTATCGAGTGACCAACGCACGGTAACAATTCGCATCAGAGATAACGGTCAAGGAATGCCAGAGGAGATTAGAGCAAGGATCTTTGATCACCTGTTTACAACTAAAGAGGTTGGCAAAGGAACAGGATTAGGATTAGCGATCGCTCGTCAAATTGTCGAGGAAACCCATAATGGGCGGTTGAGTTGCAATTCTGTGCTTGGCAAAGGAACAGAATTTGTGATTGAGATTCCAGTATCTTAATGGCTAGTACCGCAAGGCGGAAGTCAAAAATCAAAAGGAGCCAGTGCGTTGGGCGGCTCTGCCGACTTGTTCGCGCAGCGTCTCCTTTAGGAGAAGCAACTGGCGTTCAAAAGTCAAAAGTATTATGGAATGGGCTTTTTAGGGATTTTAAATGGTTGCTTTATTTACGCCGTAGCGTACTAGTACTCCGATTTAAAGAAGTAAAGAGCTGTAGCTGTATATTCGCTTATTTTGAGATGGCAAAAAGAATTAATCCCTTCTTGGGACAGGAGTAGGTAAAATGATTTTCCTCTCAATCGATAACGCTTCCAATTTCTCGGTAGTGTGGAGAACAGCAGTAGCACAATTCTACAAAATCTGTATAACTTGATTCTAAATGAGGTATCGTTCAGAGTTAAGATGACACAATTGCATTAAATTGTGGTTAAAGCTACAAAAAATTGTTAAAACAACTAACTAATACCTTATTTCCAGCCTCGGTCTTCCGACTAGACAGTGGTTTAACGTTTATTCATCAACAGATTCCTACTACCCCTGTAGTAGTAGCGGATGTTTGGGTGCGGGCTGGAGCCAGCCTAGAGCCAGAACCGTGGTTCGGGATGGCGCACTTTTTAGAACACATGATTTTTAAAGGTACGGCAACGCTACCCCCTGGAATGTTCGATTACAACGTTGAAAACCGGGGTGGTGTGAGTAATGCGGCGACAAGCTATGATTATGCTCATTACTCACTCACTACAGCTGCCCCTTATTTAAAAGATACTCTGCCCTACTTGGGAGAACTACTGCTGAATGCGGCAATTCCAGAAGATGAATTTAGCCGCGAACGGGACGTGGTGCTAGAGGAAATTCGCTCTTGTCATGACGATTCCGACTGGATAGGATTCCAAACTCTAATTCAAAGCATCTACCCGGATCACCCTTACGGACGTTCGATACTGGGTACTGAGCAAGAACTGATGCAGCAGTCACCAGAAGCAATGCGCTGTTTTCACCGCGCCCACTATCAGCCAGAAAACATGACAGTGGTAATTGCCGGGGGTATAGCCCAGCAACCAGCTTGGGAAATGGTAAATCGTTCATTTGTTGATTTTGCCGAACGCTCTAATTGTCCGCAGTTTGAGAAAGTGGCAAAGCCAGAGATCACAGGAATTCACCGTCAAGAACTGTGTTTACCACGCATAGAGCAAGCGCGATTGTTAATGGCGTGGCTGGTACCCGGAGTAGAGGAAATCCGCACTAGTTATGCTTTAGATTTGTTGTCAGTGTTATTGGCAGAAGGGCGGACTTCGCGTTTAGTGCGCGATTTGCGAGAAGATTTACAATTAGTACAAGGAATTTGCAGTAGTTTTTCTCTACAACGGGAATCAAGTTTATTTACAATTACTGCCTGGTTAGAACCAGAAAATCTGGAGGAAGTTGAGTCTTTAATTTGCGCTCATTTGGATGATTTGCAGACTAGAGGAATTAGTGAACAGGAACTTGCCCGCACACGCAGGCTGCTGTGTAATGAGTATGCGTTTTCTACCGAAACGCCAAATCAGCTTACGGGACTTTATGGATACTACAATACCATCGCCCAAGCTGAATTAGCTGTGACATATCCCCAGCAGATTCAGTCTTTTGATGCCCAAGAATTGCAAAAATTAGCTAAACAATATCTCTCGCCGCAGAATTATGCGGTTACTGTACTTAAACCCTGTTAATTAATATTTATTTATTAGTCATTTGCAAATGAGTAATAAATATTAACTATTGACAAATGACAAAGGACAAAGGACAAATGACAACCTTGCTGCAAAAATCGCCTATCCATCGTACCATATTGAACAATGGCATTGTCGTGCTGGTGGCAGAAAACCCTGCTGCGGACATCATTGCGGCGCGAATCTTTGTGCGGGCCGGTAGTTGTCACGAAAATCGGGAGCAAGCAGGGTTGGCACATTTACTCTCAGCAGTGATGACAAAGGGATGCGATGGTCTTTCTAGTTTGGAAATTGCCGAAATTGTCGAGTCTGTAGGGGCGAGTTTGAGTGCAGATGCCAGCACTGATTATTTTTTGCTATCTTTCAAAACGGTAACATCCGATTTTGGGGAAATTTTAACATTGGCAGGGCGGATTTTGCGATCGCCTACTTTTCCCGAAACTCAAGTAGAACTAGAACGGCGTTTAGCACTCCAGGATATTCGTTCCCAAAAAGAGCAACCGTTCAATGTCGCCTTTGAACAAATGCGGCAGGTAATGTACCAAAATCATCCCTATGCTATGTCAGTGCTGGGAGATGAAACCACCATGAGCCGCTTAACTCGTGCGGATTTAGTGGAGTATCACCAGACTTATTTCCGTCCAGAGAATGTAGTAATTAGTATTGCTGGTAGAGTCACACCCACAGATGCAGTGGCATTGGTAGAAGAAGTCTTCGGTCATTGGCAAGCGCCAGCCCAAGCACTGCCAATACTGAATTTACCTGAGATTAGGGTGGAACCACAGGTAAGGCTGAAGCCAGTACAAACACAACAATCAATCGTGATGCTTGGTTATTTGGGAACATCAGTGAGTTCTGTTGACTACGCCGCACTGAAGTTGCTGTGTACCTACCTGGGAAATGGGCTTTCTAGTCGCTTGTTTGTGGAATTGCGGGAAAAACGCGGTTTAGCTTACGAAGTATCTGCCTTTTACTCCACAAGGCTATTTCCAGCCTCGTTTGTGGTTTACATGGGTACAGCACCGGAAAATACCAGCATTGCCCTAGAGGGACTACGGACAGAAGTAGATTTATTGTCTAGCGATGAAGTATCCGAAAGCGCACTCCAAGCTGCTAAAAATAAGATCCTGGGGCAGTACGCCTTGGGTAAACAAACGAACGGGCAAATTGCTCAAATATACGGCTGGTATGAAATTTTGGGCTTAGGAATTGATTTTGACACAAAGTTCCAAGAATTGATTGCGGCTGTGAGTGCCAAGGATGCGATCACCGCAGCTTGTAAGTATTTAAAATCACCTTACTTGTCTTTAGTTGGTCAAGAAGAAGCAATTAATCGAGCGATCGCATAGGCTTATTCTAATTCCCTGCTTTTTGAGAAGAGTTAGGGAGGAGCAAGTCTGAACCCAAGGATATTGGATGAATGGCACTAATAAGAGTTCTAAGCTATGCAGAATAAGCACTACATTTAAAGCCATTGAACAGTGTCGGGATGGGGCAGGTGATTGTCCTTAAATGCAGTGGTGTGATCGCTACAAACTTCAGCACCCTTTGCGATCGCAGTACTGAATAATGGTCTACGTCCCTTTCTATCAAAGTGGCATCCACTATTGCAGATTTGGGAAGTACAACGACCACCTCACTTGAGTCCTAGAGAACATGACAAGAGGAATAAAATTAGCGATCGCGCTATTGGGTACTGGTTGGAATGGTAGGTTCGTTAACTGCAAACTCTTAATGTAGTTGGCTTTTGGGTGTAGGAGTTCTGCATACTCAAGAATAAGATTTTAAATCAAGAAACGAGCGAGTCAGTACAAGAAAAGCTTCTTCGCTACACTCTTACACCCCCATCACCATGTAACCCAGTCCTAGCAGGGATTTCACATCAATCTTAGTACTATTCGATATTGGATTATGTGCGTAGGCGTAGCCCATCGTTCGCGTAGCGTCTCGCAGAGAAGATATCGTAAATGCAGCTGTTTTTTAGACCAAGCGGCTGTACCATTAGCATGAGAATATTTTGGGAGTAAATTCCATGCAAAGCAGCCTGACAGCAAGTATTTTGAGTTACTTAAAATTACTAGACCCAACTGTAAATCGCTGTAGAATGGAAAAACGGCAAAAGGGTTGGTGGCCAAAGAGGTCTAAATCTTTATCAGCCATTGAAATACTCTTGTTCTTCACTACGGCTCTGCTTATTACCTCAACGGCTGTAGTATCAATAGCCGCACCACAAAAAATTGCCCAAGTAAATCCTGGAGATAGCATCAACCGCCCTACCCTTAAAGTTGGTAGCCAAGGCGAACGTGTGTCTGAACTTCAGGCAGCTCTAAAACTTTTGGGTTTTTATTCTGGTGCAGTAGATGGTATATATAGTCAGAATACCGCCAGTGCTGTTTCCCGGTTTAAACAAGCAGCTGGCTTGAATCCAGATGGTGTTGTTGATGCCAGCACTTGGCAACGACTTTTCCCTAAGGAACCGATAGTAGCATCAACCGTCCCTTCATCCCAGCTAAGATTTAACTCAGCTACAAATTTTCCTGTTCCAACCCAGGCTAGCAACCTCACCAACGTTGCAAATCCTACCCCCAATCCCCCAAAACCAGCTGTAACACAAGTTCCGACTAGCCCTACAAGACCTACTACCCCAAAAAAAGCTGCAACACAAGCTGTGACCAGCCCTGAGCCAAGACCTGCTACCCCAAGAAAAGCTACAACTTCAAGCACGCAGAAAACGCCGAATCGCACGACATCAACTGCTCGAACTCAGTCAAACACAACTACTAACCGAACCCCTGGTATTCAATACACCTCAGAAGGATTGCCAATTTTACGTATAGGATTACGTGGTTCTGAAGTTGTTAAGTTACAACAACAACTGAAAAAGCTTGGTTTCTTGAAAGGCGATGCCGATGGAGACTTTGGCGTGACAACCGAAGTAGCTGTGAAAGCTGCACAAAAGCGCTATGGATTAGAAGCTGACGGTATAGTTGGTGGCTCTACGTGGGAAGTTCTTTTGCGGCGATCGCCCTAACAACGTTAGCCTGAGACTAAAGTTGCCACCCACTAGAGTACAATTTTGCCAGTTCCCTTAATGACTTTGGAACTTGCTAGTGCTACATACCCTCTTTTAGGTACAGAGGTTTCTCTCAGTCGAGAAACCTCTGTAGAAATTTTGCTACTCATATTATTTTTGATGAATTTAATTCGTGGTACATCCTGCAATACGATAAAGATATCTTGATTGAAAGTATCTCTCTATGCGATCGCTGAAAAATTACATTGCTTTTGAACTGATAAGAGAAGTACAGCAACTTTAGGAGCTAGATACAACTATGCTTAATGGTGTTATAGATTACAACTGGCAATAGTCAAATTAATTAAACTTACTGCTAATTCCTCTAAAAAAACTTATGCAACACTTTTTATTAACTTGGCTTGGTACTGCGGTGGCGTTATTGATCACTTCTAAAATCGTTGATGGCTTTATTGTCAATAATTTTGTTGTAGCCCTTGTGGCCGCACTGGTTATCGGGCTAGTTAATGCATTTATCAGACCAATTTTGCGTCTTTTGACATTTCCTATTACCTTACTCACCTTTGGTTTATTTACATTTGTAATCAACGCCTTAACCCTTTGGCTGGCAAGTGGACTAACTCCTGGTTATGGTTTTGAGATTAAGGGCTTTTTACCTGCTTTGTTAGGTTCAATTGTGCTAGCAATTGTTTCTAGCATAATTAACTATTTATTGAGAGTTGTTGACTAGAAAAATTAGTAAATTGTAATACTCATATTTCAAGCTTGGGCAACAGCTAGGGTTACCGCTCCTGGTTGCCCTTGTAGCTGGAAAACTCGTTTAGGAACTAAGAACCTCACCCGCAATTCCTCTATGCTTGCAAAGGAGAAAACAGTCAACGATGTGAGTTGAGTAGCTGCAAGAATAGCAGCTGCCTCTGCTACGCTAGGTGTACCTACTTTGTGGTCGGTAATTGTGGCAGGGTTGGGGACACAGACAGAGCGAAGGATTTCCCCAGAAAAGGTTTTTAGGGGCAAATTGCGTAGGCGACAAATTTGTACTAAACCAACTTCTGAGGCTTTAGTGTCAATAGTAGCAATTCCTGCGATCGCACTTTGAAAAAGTTGATTTTCTTGAAAGACTTGCTCAATTGCCCAATCAATTAATTGCCATGAGGTTCCTCGTTTACAACCGATTCCTACCCAGAAAATCTGTTGCACTTGATCTATTTTCTTATTCAGTTCGTCAGGATTTGACATGCTTGGATTTACTCTAACAGCCAACCAAATAAATCTCCTAGTGTCAGCCTTAACTCACTTGCAAAATCTGGCATAGGGAGTAAAGCTTCTAGTTGATCCAACATAATTGGCTGTTGATTGCGAATGTATACAAATACCGTTTGTTCTTCTTGATCAGTCAGCCAACCCATTTGTGTTTCATAATTCAGACAATGTAAAATATTTTTTGTAACTTTCGTTTGTCTTTGGTCAGGCGATAGAATCTCAATTGTCCAATCAGGAGCTGCTTGGAATACATTGGCAACTTGACCATTGTGATCACGGGGAATTCTTTGCCAAGTAAACACAGAAACATCTGGCACTATTGACCTTCCACCAAAAGTACACCGCAGTTCTGGAAAAGCACGAGCAATTCGCTTGGGCTTCACCGTTAAGTTGATAGTGCTAACCATTTCACCTTGAATTGTACTGTGCTTTCCCTGTGGCATAGGTTTCTCAATAATTTTTCCATCGATGTATTCACTAGCGGGCTTCGTTTCTGGTAACATTAGAAACTCTGCCAAAGTTATGTTTTTTGATGGTGTCCGTACCATTTGCGATCGCCTCCAAGTCCAGCAATTCTAATTAACAAACCGCAAAGTACACAAAGAAAAAATCAGCTTTAGCTTAACTCTTACTCTGCGTACCTTTGCGTTACCTCAGCATACCTTTGCGTTAAAAAAATAAATATATTACATCCTCTCCAATACCTGAATTCCCAACAAAGATAGTCCCAACTTCAGAGTTCTAGCAGTCAAATCACATAAAACCAGGCGAGATGTTCGCTGCGGTTCCTGTGCATCCAACACCTGAACTCCCTGATTGCGGTCATAAAACTGATTAAACTTCTTACTCAGTTCGTACAAATACTCACATAAACGATTAGGTAGCAAGTCTTGCTCTACACTACTAATAACTTCATCCAGTTGAAGTAAATATTTTGCCAGCGCTAATTCTGTTTCATGCTGCAACAGGACAGCATTGTTTCCCAACTCCTCAAAGTTAATATCACCCTTGCGGCTAATCCCCTGAATCCGCGCATAAACATACAGCATATAGGGCGCTGTATTGCCTTTGAGATCCAGCATTTTGTCGTAGCTGAAAATGTAGTTACTGGTGCGATTTTGGCTTAAGTCTGCATACTTAACTGCACTGATCCCAACTACTCTAGCAACTTCATTAATAAATTCTTCAGTTTCTTGGCGTTCTTCTTCTTGTAATCTAGCTTTTAGCTCTGCATGAGAACGAGCGATCGCTTCATCTAATAAATCCCGCAACCGCACAGTATCCCCAGAACGAGTTTTTAATTTTTTACCATCTTCTCCTAACACCAACCCAAAGGGCACATGCACTAATTCCACATCATCGGGAATCCATCCAGCTTTGCGTGCTACCTGGAAAACCTGAGCAAAGTGGTTTCCTTGTCCAGCATCTGTTACATAAATTATCCGCTTTGCTTCATCCTGCTGAATTCGGTAACGGAGGGATGCTAAATCTGTTGTGGCGTAGTTATAACCGCCATCTGATTTCTGCACAATTAAGGGCAAAGGTTCACCTTCTCTATTTGTAAATCCTTCCAAAAAAACGCATTTTGCTCCTTGATTTTCTACCAGTAAGCCAGATTTTTCCAAATCTTCCACAACGCCAGATAGTAAGGAGTTGTAGAAAGATTCACCCCGTTCAATTATCTGGACATCTAGCAAGTCATAAATTATTTGAAACTCCCGCCGCGACTGTTCGCACAGCAGTTTCCAAGCATGGAGTGTATCCTCTGCACCTGCTTGTAATCTTACAACTTCTTGTCGTGCTGTTTCTTGAAAAGCTGCATCGGCATCAAACCGCTGTTTGGCTTTGCGGTAAAAAGAGACTAAATCACCAATATCTAAAGCATTAGCTTTTGTTAGCGCGTCTGGGTGGACTTCCCGGAGATAGGCGATTAACATTCCAAACTGTGTACCCCAATCACCCACATGATTTAACCGCAAGACATCGTGTCCTTGAAATTCTAAAATCCGGGCGATGGAATCACCAATAATTGTGGAACGCAAGTGTCCAACGTGCATTTCTTTGGCAATGTTTGGACTAGAAAAATCCACAATTTCCCGCTTGGGCGTTTTTGCAGTTGGAACTCCCAACCGGGGATCAGTTTGAATCGCATTGAGTTGGGCTTCTAAGTATACCGTTTTCAGTTTTAGATTGATAAATCCTGGCCCAGCGATTTCTGGCGGTTCGCAGATTTCGGATACATCTAGTTTCTCAACGATCGCAGCTGCGATCGCTCTTGGTTGCTTTCCTAATTTTTTACTCAGGGATAAAGCCACATTCGCCTGATAATCACCAAATTTAGGATTGCTAGCAGAAACCAAAATTGGATCTACTCCAGCAAAGTCAGCGCCAAAAGCCGCAACTATTGCCTGCTCAAGCTGAACTTTTAGTTTTTCTTGTGTAGCGTTCATATATAAATTTTATCTGGGAGAGAAGGAATGTAGCTCTGGAAAAGCTTGATTATTAACTTTAGCATTTCATTTTGAGCCACTCGATTCATGAAGCGATTTTGACTATATTGAGTGATTGCTTTAAGAATTGTCAATAAGACACTCTATCTGTAATATAAATTTCACCTTACAGATAAGCGCTAGCATGAAAGTACGCGAAGTTATCAAACGACTAGAAGCTGATGGTTGGTATCTTGCTAGAACTAAAGGTAGTCATCGACAGTTCAAACATCCAGATAAATCCAGTACTGTAACAGTGTCTGGTAAGCCAAATGTGGATGTGCCAATTGGTACTCTTAAAAATATCTGGAGACAAGCTCAATTGAAGGAAGAGTAATGCGTTATACAGTTGTGATTGAAAAGGGAGAAACTAGCTATGGTGCTTATGTCCCTGATTTACCAGGTTGTGTAGCTGTAGGTGAAACTTTAGAAGAAGTTAAGCAGATGATTACAGAAGCGATTGAATTTCATCTAGAAGGAATGCTAGAAGATGGTTTACCTATTCCTAAACCTACAAGCATCGCTCATGAGGTTGAAGTTGCAAACTACATCAAAACATAATTATACAAAATCACTAAATTAGCCCTAAACAATCCTTCTAGAATATTTAAGTCTATATGATGATGTGATCGCACCGCACTTTCCCCTTACAATTTAACACCGGATACACAGCAGCTATTTGGTGTTGATGCTGGTGCTACAGATTTTAAATAACAAACAGCACTAGCACCTTGTAATCCTGGTCGAACATAAGTGTAAGCACTACACCTATTATCATTAGCGTTTTTATTGCGGCCGACCCATTAACAATGTAAGCCGACGCATTAACACCGCGGTCGATGTATTAACAATGTAAGCCGATGCATTAACAATGCGGCCGATGTATTAACAATGTAAGCCGACGCATTAACAACGCGGTCGATGTATTAACAATGTAAGCCGACGCATTGGCATTGCAGGGTATTGCATTTCATTGATTCGCTACGAATTAATAGACCTCTTGCAAAAGTCCCTAACACCCCACCCCCAACCCCTCCCCTTACCAAGGGGAGGGGAGCGTTTGCGTCAGCAAATGCGGGGTGGGGTTCTTTATTTTTGATTTATGCAAGAGGTCTAATTGAAATGCTTTACTAAGGCAGAGGGGATGAAAGAATCGAGTTGTATTGAAGTTTCTCTGCTTTTGCCCAATCAAGGCACAACTGACGGAAATGATCACCCCGCACCTCAAAATTCGGGTACTGGTCGAAACTCGCGCAAGCCGGAGATAGCAACACCACAGGCGCTTGATATTCCTTAGCTAATTCTGCTGCTCTAGGAACTGCCCTTTCCATAGTTTCCACAATATGGTAAGAATAATATCCTACCTCTTGGAGGCGTTGGGCAAATACGGGTGCAGCAGAGCCAATTAATAACACAGCAGCAGCTTTGGAGTGAATTTTTGCTAGCCAGCCAGTATCATCACCTGCTTTGGCTTCTCCACCAGCAATTAAAATCACTGGACTGTTAACGGATGCTAAACCAACTTCCGCAGCATCGTAGTTAGTGGCTTTGCTATCGTTAATGAAATCAATACCTTCCCAAGTGCAGATATGCTCCAAACGATGAGCAACGCCAGGAAATTCCCGAATTGCAAGTGCGATCGCATCACGATTAATTCCCGCTAATCTTGCCGTTGCTACTGCCATCAAGAGATTTTGCTGATTATGTTCTCCTACCATCCGCAAAGTGGATACTTTCACAATCGGTTCTGGTGCAGAAGTTGCACTCAACTTTTCCACAACCCAGTCGTCTTCGATGTAAAAGCCTTTTTCGCTAATCAGGAAATCTTTTCCTCTCACACTTGTCCAATAGGCATCAGGCCAAGCACTTAGACCTAACTTGCTCAAGTAGGCATCATCGCCATTGAATACTTGCAACTCTGACTGGCGTAATAACTTGGCTTTAATGTTGTAATAGTTTTCTAAAGTCTGATGGCGACTAAGATGATCCGGCGTGAAAGTCGTCCAAACACCGATACGTGGTGCAAGAGAACTGGAAGATTCTACTTGATAGCTGCTAATTTCCGCAATCACCCAATCAATACAATTTTGGATTTTAGATTTTTGATTTTGGATTGGAGTTTCTCTCCCTGTGCTGCAAGATAGGGCAACTTCACAAGCGGCGTAGCCAATGTTACCGCAGGCGGGTGCATCTAATTCTGCTGCTTGGAAAATGGCACCAATTAAAGCTGTGGTAGTAGTTTTGCCATTAGTGCCAGTAATTCCTACCCAAGGTAGCGCTCGCAAATTTCGCCAAGCGAGTTCCATTTCCCCAATGGTTTCAATACCTAATTGGCGTGCCTTAATTAATACGGGAATATCCCAAGGCACGCCAGGACTAACAACTATTAATTGGGGTAAATTAACACCATTCAATTCTAGGGATTGGCCTAGTTTAACGGTTATTTGCTCGGCAGCGAGTTGTTGTTGTTGTTGTTGGAGGGTTTCGGAGGTGTTGCCATCACTTAGCTCTACCTCCCAACCTTCCCGTTTCAACAATCTTGCCGCAGCAACACCGGACTTTCCTAATCCAATTACAGTAGCTCTAGGCATAGATTGCAGCAGAGGTCCCTGGTTAAGCACTCCCTATAGTAGCGTCTATCGGCAAAAATTACACAACTTTTTGTTGAGCTACGCTACAGATTTTTGACGATCGCGCCAAAATCAGCTAGAACACGGGCATGATTGCGAACTAATCCGAGCAGATGTAATCGATTCCGCTTAACTTCTGGATCGGAGTCCATAACTAGAACGCTATCCGGGCCATCAAAGAAGTTACTAACTGTCGGAGCAATTTTTGCTAGTGCTGCTACTAAGAGTTTATAATCTCGTGTCTGCTGTGCTGCTTGAATTTGCGGTACTGAATCGATTAAGGCTTTATACAAAGCTTCTTCAGAGGGCTTTTGGAATAATTCCTGACGAACTACAGTTGTCGGTTCTAGCTGTTTTGTATCCAAATCACCTTGGGCGGCTAATCGTGTGGAACGGTTAACGGTTTCGTAGATGTTATCTAAGGTACTATCGTTGCGGATTTGTTGTAGATATAAAGCGCGATCGCGTACATCCAATAAATCCTTTAACGTCCGTTCTGTATATTCTGGGTCATTTTCTCCCAAAACAGCATTTACTAAGTCGTAATCAATTTGCTTTTCTTCTTGTAGTAAAGTGCGGATGCGTTGTAAGAAAAACTCTTGTAATGCTGCGGTTAATGATGCCTGTTCTTTGTGATATTTAGCTGCAAAATCTGTTGCTATCTGCTCCAATAAACTCTCTAAATTTATCGGCAAATTATAAAACCAAGTAATTTTAACTACAGCATTGGCAGCCCGGCGCAAGGCAAAGGGATCAGACGACCCAGAAGGAATTAAACCTAAACCAAAGATACTCACTAAAGTATCTAATCTATCTGCCAAACCGACAATTTGACCTGTGAGTGTTTCCGGGAACCTATCACTTGCTCCTATTGGCAAATAATGTTCAAAAATTGCCTTTGCAACTTCGGCATCTTCACCACTAGCTAAGGCATATTTTTCTCCCATGATCCCTTGTAATTCTGGGAATTCATACACCATTTGTGTTACCAAATCTGCTTTACATAATAAAGCAGCACGTTGGATTCTTTGACTTTGATCTTCTTTTAATTCTAACTGGCTAGTAATTTGCTCGGCAATGTTGACTACTCTATCTACCTTGGCACGCACCGAACCCAATTCTTCTTGAAAAGTGACTTTTTCTAACTGAGGTAAAAAGCTTTCTAAAGACTTGGTTAAATCAGCTTCGTAGAAAAATCTTCCATCAGCTAATCTGGCACGAATTACCCTTTCATTCCCAATAGCAACAATATCTGATTTATTGGGATCAGCGTTAGAAATTGTGATAAAGTTTGGTAATAATTCTTGCTGATAACTATCTGGTTTGAATACAGGGAAATAACGCTGATGAGTAACCATAACTTCAGTAATTACCTCAGTTGGTAATTCCAAAAATTCTGGTTCAAATTTACCAACAACTATAGAAGGATATTCTACAAGATTGGTTACTTCCTCTAACAAATCGGGGTAAATTACTGTATACCCGCCTAAATTCTCTGCTACTGCCTTTACTTGCTCTTTAATAATATTTGCCCGTTCTTCTGAGTCAACTGTGACATAGGCAGACTTGAGAGCGGTGACATAATCAGTAGCTTGGGCAATTGTCACAGGATCAGGATGTAAGACTCGATGACCTTGAGAAATGCGATCGCTCTGGATCGTTTTAGAGCCATTCACTAATTCTAGAGGCAGCACCGTCTCATCTAACAAAGCTACTAGCCAGCGAATTGGTCGGGAAAACCTCGCATCCCCATTCCCCCAACGCATCAACCGCTTACCTTCCAAACCCCAAATCCACTGGGGTACAAGTTCTGTCAAAATTTCTGCTACAGGACAGCCGGGAATTCTTTTTTGCACAAAGACAAATTCCCCTTTGTCAGTGGGGCGAACAAACAGCGCATCCAGTTCCACACCTTGCTTTTTGGCAAAGCCTGCTGCTGCTGCTGTCGGCTGACCATCTTTAAAGGCGGCTTGGGCGGGGGGCCCTTTAATTTCTTCTTCTCGGTCTGGTTGCTGAGATGGTAGACCTTTAATCAATACCGCCAGACGGCGGGGAGTACCGTACACCTGGACACTTTCGCCCTTGAGGCTGTTTGCTTGCAGGCTTTGGGGAATGCGCTCCCGCCATTGCAGTAAAGCATCACTGACAAAACTTGCAGGTAGTTCTTCTGTACCAATTTCTAATAGAAACCCAGGCATAGGACACTGTTTTCAACTTTGCGTAGCTCAACTTTATCAGTTATTATCAAGCGATCGCTCGTGATTTTTACGGTAACTAGAGTTTGGATGCTTTTTGTGAATCTATAACTATGTATCATCTTTGCTCAACATCCAGAAATAACCGTAAACAGTTGACCAAGCTGGAAAATCACTTAGTAAACCTTGCCACATACATCCCTAAAATGGATAAAGTCGAGCTTAGGTTTGTTAAATAGACTTGGCATTTTCTCCAAAACTTCACAAAAAAAGTATTTCTCTTCATTGATTTATTACATTTACTTACCTAATTTAATGCAGTACTTAATTATACATATTTTTCATAAAGTTAGTGTTGTTTATAAATTGATATCTGCATGATGTCAATCAACTTTGGAGTTATGACAATGAAAAAGATTTTCGCCAAAATGGCTACTATCACAGCAATCAGTGCCACTTTTACAGTTGCGGCGCCCAATAGCCCGCACTTCTCTACAATACGCTCAGTGACCACCGCAGGCATCGCTGCTGCTGCTAACAACCCGGCTCAAGCTGTTAAATTCAAGTTTAACTGGCAAGGTGATGTTGCGATGCATCACAGTTTTTTTTTCCGCTAACAGCTTCAAATATGAAGCTACGCAGGACGCTAGTGTTGAAAAGTTAGTGCCTTTGAATTACTCAAAAAAGTGAGATGCTGACTAATGAATTCAATACTGATGACTTGGTTAAAAATACTTCATGTGCCACTTTACAAGCTGGAATGTGGGTTTCATGCACGAGATTAAATATAATGCTACAATCCCCTAAGTGTAAATTAAGCATTAGATTCACTTTTAACAAAACAGAATTCAGGAGTCATTAGCTAGAATTATCCAATTTAATTCTGTGTGACTCGCAGATAGCGCAGCACTAGCGAGTCCGCGTACCCCTACGGGGAAGCAAGCTACGCGCAGCGTCTCGTAGAGAGCGTCTGAATAAACGGTTTTAAGTCCCTCACCAAATTTAAAATTTGGTCTCTACAATTAGCGCAAAGTCAGAGCGGAGGCTTCCTCCGTAGACGCTTTGCGGGTTGCCGCAGGCATCTAAACTTTGTAAAAAAGTAGTGGGTCTGAATCCCTCACTATATTGATTCTGTATTCTGTATCCTTCTTAAAATTAGTGAAAACTTATCATGCGTATGGTAAGAAACTTAAATCAGTCAACAATTATCAGTGAACACTGGTAATTGGTAACTAATAATTAATAATTAATAATTGATAACTCTTAAAATTCACCATAAAAAGTTTTAAATAGTCTTGATTGCAATTGTGATTTCAAAAAATCATAACCTGCTCATAACTGAAATTAAGTAATAAAAGTAGCAGCGCCTACTGAAATTAGCAATAAATCCGCTCATCTCAGGCTGTCTTCACGAAATTCACAAATAGCTCATGCACATTCTGATCTATTCCTACAATTATCATCCAGAGCCGATTGGAATTGCTCCCTTAATGACTGAATTGGCAGAAGGACTAGTAAAGCGAGGTCACCAAGTGCGGGTGATTACCGGAATGCCCAACTATCCTCAGCGCGAAATTTACGATGAGTATCGGGGTAAATGGTACGTTACTGAACAAAAAAATGGTGTCACCATTCAACGAAGTTACCTCCGAATTAAGTCTAAACCTAACCTTGTAGATCGGCTGTTACTGGAGTTGAGCTTTGTTTTTACGAGCTTACCCCAAGCCTTTAAAGGTGGACGCCCCGATGTGATTATCTTAACAGTTCCGCCTTTACTAGCTACTTTACCAGCAACAATATTTGGTTGGTTATACGACTGCCCCGTAGTTCTGAATGTGCAAGATATTCTACCAGAAGCTGCCGTGCGTATTGGGCTATTGAAAAATAAGTGGATGATCCGAACTCTTGCAGCCCTAGAGAAATTTGCATATCGGACTGCACACACTATTAGTGTCATCGCCGATGGGTTTCGTGAGAATTTAGTGAATAAAGGAGTACCTGTTAATAAAATCGTTTGTATTCCCAATTGGGTAAATGTAAATTTCATCCGCCCTTTACTGAAAGAAAACAACTCCTGGATATCTAGCCATCAACTCGATGGTAAATTCGTAGTACTTTATTCGGGCAATATTGCTCTAACGCAAGGTTTAGAAACAGTAATAGAAGCAGCACTTTGCTTGCGTCATATCAAGGATATTGTCTTTGTCATCGTTGGCGAATCAATAGCATTGCAAAGATTGCAGGAATATTGTCTATTAAATGGAGCAGATAATGTTTTGCTGCTACCGTTACAGTCGCGAGAAAAACTACCCGAAATGCTAGCAGCATCTGATGTAGGGCTGATTGTGCAAAAGCGCAATGTTATTTCGTTCAATATGCCTTCAAAAATACCACTATTGCTGGCGAGTGGTCGGCCGATTGTGGGTTCAGTTCCTGCCACTGGTACTGCTGCTAAAGCAATCCAACTCAGTGGTGGTGGGATAATTGTTGAGCCAGAATCACCCGATGCAATGGCTGCTGCGGTGCATGATTTATATGTTAATCCTGCTTTAGGGGCGAGGCTAGGTCACACAGGAAGACAGTTTGCCGAAGAAAACTATTCCTTGGAGCAAGCACTTGATCGGTATGAGTGGCTCTTTTCTCATATTCTTGCTAACCGAAAATCAACTGTGGGGATCTTGCCGAAATTGGATTCTAAAAAATCAGTTGTGGATAGTTGAAGGGCATGGGGCATTGGGCATTGCTGGCTCGGCTACACATACAAAACCCTAATTAGGGAAAATTAAATCACCCATTTGGGTGAGTTAAAAATCAACCGATCGGGTGACCTAAGTGTAGGAAGTTAAGATTACTCAAAAAGAGGAATCTATATTAGAGAACACTGATTGCACCTGTTTCTTGGTGAGGATAACTCGATGAAACTCCTAAACTTGCTTAATAAAGCTGAATTAATCAGCGATCACTCCATACTCTTCTCTTCCCTAAGATCAATATTCACTACTACTAAAGAGAGATAAACTCATGTTTATCTTATATCAATCTCGTCTACTATGTGGTTATAATGCAAGCAAGCACTTACATGTGCAAGCAAACGCTTACAAACGCTCATGGAAAACTTAGCATCAGGGACCGCACAAACTCATGCACACTTGATAAAGTCAGCAACTAAGTAGTTTGCAACAGCAGGTTTAATCGAAGCCACAGCGCGAGAAATTGCTTGTGTTGCTGCGGTCAATCAGGTAACTTGATATCGCCTTTTTTAGAACAAAGAGCAACTATTAGCTGCTGTGATTACCAAAGCGATCGCTTTACAGTCCTTGAAGGAGACAGGAGGTTCTGTTAATTTGCCTCAAACAAGATCAACCGGATATTGAACGGTGCTTTCTCTCGGAGCTAAAGACAGGGTTTATACTGCCTAAAATAGTTTGATAAATCATCCGTATAAACAAATTATCGGAGTTAGGAAATGTACAAATTAACTAGAATGTGCTGAACTATATTTGTTCGTTTTAGGTGCTAGACATCGTGAGCGATCGCCAAATACCCAAATATATATTTGTTCCCAACATCAAAAAAAAAGAGCTAAAAACTATTTAAACAATGCTTTTTTAGCGAAAACTAGATTGCCCAAGTCTAAATCCACAAGAGAAGAAACCAAAGATGTCCCATTCTGAGTTCCCTGAGTCTCCCCTTCCCGTTGAAATAGAACAGCCTGCTGTTACTGATTCTAGTCAAGAGTTAGGACCATTGTCAGAGCGATCGCCTAAGCCACCTCGAAAGCGGCGTTGGCCTCTAATCTTAGGAATTATCCTGTTAATTGCAGGTGTTGGTTTTGGTTGGCGCTGGTGGCAAACGCGTAATGCTAGCAATGCACCAGAGGGTGCTGGAGCAGCTCCTCAACCGGCAGTTTCCGTTAAGCTAGCAACAGTGGAAACTGAAACTGTGCAGGATAGTTCGGAGTTTATTGGCTCCTTAGAGGCACCACTCTCAGTACCAATCAAACCACAGGTTGGAGGGCGAATTAGCCAGATTTTTATCAAAGAGGGCAACCGTGTTCAACAAGGGCAAGTAATTATTAGCCTAGAAATTGATGATGCCCTAGCCCTGCTACGACAAAAACAAGCAGCACTACAACAAGCACAGGCGAATCTTGCCGAACTCAAAGCAGGGACTCGAACAGAAGTAGTTTCCCAAGCCAAAGCCCAGCTAGATCAGGCCCAAGCAAAATATCAAGATGCCGTATCTGGATCGCTACCACAGCAAATTCAGCAGGCTGAAGCTCAAGTTAATTCCGCCAAATCCGATCAAGTACTAGCAGAAGCACGAGCAAAGCGATACGCAGAATTAACAAAACAAGGGGCAACTTCCCAAGATACCCTAGATGAATACGTCAAAAACAAAGCTAGTGCTGAAGCAGCAGTGGTTGCAGCCCAGAAAAACTTAGAGCAACTCCGCAAAAACAGAACTGCTAATATCCAGCAGCTAGGTGCTGCCTTAGAACAACAGAAACAATTCTATAGGCAACAGTTGAACGGCAACCGCCCAGAAGATATTGCCCAGGGGCAATCGCAAGTAAACCAAGCAGCGGCTGAAGTCCAGTCGGCTCAAGTCCAAGTGCAATACACAAAAGTCCTAGCTCCTTTCACAGGTATTGTTGGTAATATCCCAGTCAAGCCAGGACAGTATGTAGGACAAGGGGATCAACTCACCACATTGACCAAAAACGACTCTTTAGACCTGAATATATCCGTTCCGCTAAATCAAGCCAAAAAGTTGCGCTTGGGTTTACCTGTGCAAATGTTGAACGCCCAAGGCCAACCCACAGCAACGGGTAGGATCAGTTTTATTTCTCCAAATGCTAGTTTAGATTCGCAGACAGTTTTGGTGAAAGCCAACTTTGGCAATTTGAGAAATCGATTGCTTAATCTTCAGTCAGTGCAAACCAGAGTGATCTGGAACAAACGTCCAGGAATCTTAATTCCAGTTACAGCAGTATCTCGTTTGGGTGGGGAGACTTTTGTGTTTGTGGCTCAAGCGCCAGAACAAATGCCTAAAACTGAAGCGCCAGAACAAAAGCCTAAAGCTGAAGCATCGGCACAAAAGCCTAAAGCTGAAGCAGGATCTTTAGTAGCTCAACAAAAACCTGTGAAATTGGGAGTTATTCAGGGGAATAGTTATCAAGTTATCCAAGGACTAAAAGCTGGGGACAAAATTGTTGTTTCCGGTATTCTCAGCCTAACCAATGGCGCTCCCATCAAGCCTGCACCGCAAGAAGTGGGTAGTCGGAGTTTTTAATATTTGTACCAATCGATAACTACGTAATGCTCAATTTCTATCTACCCATTTTCTAATGATGTTTACGATCAAATTGATTTAGTAAGTAGCTGGGCGAAATTAAATATAAAATGTCATTGCGTTGGCGTAAGCCTTCGCGTAGGGTATCGAAGGCAGTGGAGTGGTAGCGTCTTGTAGAGTTGCAATCTCACTCTTTATGATCGCAACTCTACAAGACCAAGGCGCGAACACTTCATACCCTTCTCCTGGCAAAGACCAAGGCGAACGGGTTATCCTTTGGAGTACGCAATGACAAACTATCTTATATTTATTTATAGCGATTTTATCGTTGATATTTTAGGAGATTTTTTGAAGTCTGAAAAACGACGATTTTCGGAAATAAAAACCTTACTTATTAATCAAGATAATGGAGGAGAAAACAATTCTCGACGTCCCCAATTTATGAAACGTATATTGGAATTTGCTCAATCATACAAATTAAACATACGTTTAGCTTTTTACGAGAGTCGCATTGCTTTTTACCTAGGGTAATTCTGGTTGCTTAAAAGCTCCTTTAGGTAATCCAGGACGCCAATCAGATGGTAATCCCTCAAAACTGTCAAACCCATAAACATTTCCTTGTAACCAATACTCACAGATGAGATTGAGGGTGTGTCCGCTAGCAACACCAAACTCTAACCAAAGACCATCTTGATTAACAAGCTTCTCCCGCAAGACATATTGAAGAGGTGAGATTGGCAACTGCATTCTTGGAAGAATACAATAGCTATCTTCCACAAATCTGTTGAAGTCCTGATGAAAATTAATAATGTTCTGCATGTTTTCTTATTTTTTAGTAATTTATGTTAAAAAGTATAAGTAGGTAGGCAGAAAAATTTATAGGTATGTAACGAAAATATAATCAGAGACATTCAAGTTAAATTTTACACGCTGAGTACTGTAGTTATCTTTCTCTCCCCTAGCTTTAACACCATCGATAACGGCATAAGCACTGGTTGAACTCATCATCAATTATTTGCCCAGATAGCTCAGATTTTTTTAAGTGTTGCCATTCCAATTCAATTGGATTCATTTCGGAACAGTATTTTGGTAATAAAGTTGATGTACAAACCCATGTATTCCCACTTTTTCCATAACTGCTGAACTTCCAAAGCATTGATGTATCGGCCCGTTATCCTGCACAATTACCCTAGTACGTCCCGTTTTTTGTGCCTACCTACTTAAATTTACATCTTTAAAGGGGAAAGCGTGAAAAGTCATGAAAATCGCTATTGGCAGTGATGAACGCACCAACCTTACCGATAGGATAGTGGTAGAACTTAAGCAGCGTGGGCATGAAGTTATACCCTTCGGTTCCCTAACCGAGAATGATCCTGAAGTTGATTGGCCTCTCAGCTGTAGTAAAGTTGCTTTAGCAGTGGCAACTCAGAAAGCAGATGAAGGGATTGTCTTTTGTTGGACTGGTACAGGTGCATCTATTGCCGCCAACAAAGTCTCAGGGATACGTGCAGCTTTGTGTCATGATGCCGAGACGGCACGCGGGGCCCGCATCTGGAATCATGCGAATGTCCTTGTACTAAGTTTACGTGCTACTACAGAAGCGATCGCTAAAGAAATATTAGATGTCTGGTTTAGCACACCCTATTCTGAAGATGAGTGGAACCTCTTGCAAATGGAGCGGATTAGACAGTTAGAGAAAAGTGCAACGGCATCAAAAATTTAAAATTTACATCTACTCTTCGCGTTACCCCACCCCGGTTTTGTCTAAAGCCAAAACCGCCCCTCCCCTTACCAAGGGGAGGGGTTGGGGGTGGGGTAAAACGTATGTTGTGTAAGCGTTTGAGCTTAAGTTAACACCAATGGCCGCAGGCTACCGTCAAGACGCCTTCTCCACCAGAGGCTGCGCGTTGGCGTTGGCGCAGCCTCTGGTAGAGAAGAATCGTAGAGTGTGTGTAAGTCCTATCAGTCTTTGATACTGATTAATCAGGCTTAGAACTCCGTCGCATTCAAATTTTAACGTAGATACGCAGTGGCTTGCCGCAGGCTACCGCTCTAGGCGCAGAGGACTCAGAGAAAAGAGAGAAAAGTGCCTTATTTCAACAATCTCAGACCACTGAGGGTAACTAATACTGTGGAACCTTCATGGCCAATGACGCCAATAGGTAAGTTAATATTTCCCAGAAAGTTGCCCACTAAAAGCAACATAATGAAACCCAACGCTACGAATATATTCTGTTTGACTATGGATTGCGATCGCCTACCCAAATGCATCGCCACGGCAATTTTTTCTAACCTGTCTGCCATCAGTACTATATCTGCGGTTTCCAATGCCACATCACTACCAGATATTCCCATCGCTATACCCACAGATGCTTGCGCTAGGGCTGGTGCATCATTGATCCCATCGCCTACCATTGCCACAGTTTGATATTGTTGCTGTAGACGACGGATAACATCCAACTTATCTTTTGGCAGAAGTTGAGCATATACCCGATCAATTCCTACTGCTTTGGCGACACTGTAAGCAGTTTCCTGATTATCCCCAGTTAACATGACAATTTGCTCAATTCCCAGTTTCTTTAAGCGGGTAATAGTTACGGCTGCTTCCACTCTCACCTCATCTGCGATCGCAATTATACCCATCATATCGGCTCCCCTAAGAGAAAGCGGGGTGGGATTCTTCGCTACCCAAACCACAGTTTTACCTTCTTGCTCCAAAGATTGAGCCATTTCTTGCAATTCATCAAGTAAATTTGTCACATACTGTTGCACAAAAACGGCATTGCCTACAATTACCTGTTGTTCTTGAGCAATTCCCACAATTCCCTGTCCAGGTATAGCTTGCACTTGAACTGCACCAACCCAGTCCAAATCACCAGCCGCCTGCACAATTGCCTTACCGATGGGATGTTCTGAATAGGATTCCACAGTAGCAGCAGCTTTTAATACATCACTTCGAGTGTATTCACTAGCTGAAATTACTTGGAATACCTGCACCTGTCCTGTTGTTAGGGTACCAGTTTTATCAAATGCGATCGCTCGCACTTTGCCAATCTTCTCCAACTGCGCCCCATTCTTAAACAAAATTCCTTGTCTTGCACCATTGGCAATTCCCGAAAGCAGCGTAGGCATAATTGCAGCCATTAACGCACAGGGAGAAGCTACCACTAGGAAGGTAAGCGCCCGATAAATCGTCGTTTCCCAATCCCAACCCCAGAGAAATGGCGGTAAAGTTGCCAGTAATATCCCAGCTACAACAATGACTTTGGCATATCCCTTCTCAAAGCGATCGATAAACTCTTGCGAAGGAGGTGCTTCAGTCTTTGCCTGTTCTACCAAACGAATCACACGCACAATTAAACTACTTTGGGCTGGTTTGTGTACCTTAATTTGCAATCCACCATAGCCGTTGAGTGTGCCGGCAAATACTTCTGCGCCGACTGTTTTCTCTACAGGTAAAGACTCGCCTGTAATTGCAGCTTGATTGAGGGTGCTGTAACCAGATAAAATTATCCCATCTGTAGGAATTAGCTCTCCGGGTTTGACGACAATCTCATCACCCACCTTTAGCTGACTGATCGGAACTTCCTCTTCCCTTCCCTGATGCAAAACCCTTGCTGTATCTGGCGTCAAACTCATTAAACTACGGATACTCCGCTCAGTTCGCTGCATGGCATAGCCTTCTAATGCGCCACTGATGGCAAAGATGAGAATCAAAATTGCCCCATCAATAATTAGATGATATTCTCCTCGCCATAAGCCGAGGCTAGCAGCACCAATAGCCGCCACAATCATCAGCAAATCTACATCGAGTTCTTTTTCTTTGAAGAGGGTAGTCAATCCCTCCCGCGCACTTTCGTAACCACCAATTAGATAAGCAGCGGGTAGCAGCAGGAATGCCAATTCCAACGCGCCGAGATGTAAGGCGAACCATCCAAGAAATAGCAGCAACCCACATAAAAGTGCAGCTAGGGTATCTGCGTGTTCTCTGGTGAATTGGCTGAAACGTTGGGGATAGAGCATGAGAGGTGAATTAACAAGGACTCTCTCACGCTAAACCTTGACATTAATGTTAATGTCAAGGTTTAGCATGACAAATGCTCCAAGAATGGGTTTCAAATTTATTATCAGAGGATGAAAGCAATTGCCTCTAGTAAGCTCCACGATCGCAAAAATGTGCTAAATGTTGTTGATCCCAATTTTCAAGTTCAAGATATAAATAACTAATAAATATCTGTAATAGTCGGAGTTATCTTGCTGTTAAAGACTAAAAACCAACCAAATTTAATTCTTTATGTAACCAAGATTGATGACAATCCCCATCATTTTAATAAGTTATTTAAACTCAGGGATGAAATTGAGCAGTTACCCCAAGATTGCTTAAATATCAAGGTAGATTTTCACTACTGCGAATTCTTGGGACACTACGGGGTTGCTTTTTTGGGGGGACTATTCCGTCTTATCGAAGCTCGTGGCGGTTCTGTCGCTTTTGATTGGAATACAGTTTCAGACAAAATTCGGATGAACTTAGCTCAGAATGGCTTCTTGTATGATTTCGGTTTTGACAGCAAACCTTGGGATGGCAACTCCATACCTTACCGGAATGATCTTCAGCAGGATATGAGTGCTATTGCAGATTACCTGAAATATAATTGGCTGGGCAAAGATTGGGTCAATATCAGTCCAAGACTACAAGATGCAATTACAGGGCGAGTCTTAGAGATATATTTCAATGCATTTGATCATAGTCAATCTGCTGTGGGGGTGTTCAGCTGCGGTCAGCACTACCCCAAACTTGGTTTTCTTCATCTGACGGTCATCGACTTTGGTATTGGTATCCCTACTAGTGTTCGCTCTCTACCTCAGAACTTAAACAAGAGTGCTAATGAGGCTCTACAGTGGGCGTTCGAGCCGGGAAATAGCACTAAGCAAGACAGTATCTCCCGTGGCGCAGGTTTAAATTTATTGCAAGAGTTCATCGTAAAAAATCATGGAAACCTTACAATTTTTAGTAATGACGGATATGTCAATATAGGCGATAATATTATATATGAGAACACATGTACTAATTTTAAGGGAACCCTGATTAATATTGCACTTCGGTGTGATGAATCTTACTACTGCCTAGCAACTGAAGCTCATCAACTTAAGAAGCAGTTATTTTAAATAGGGAGATAAAGGAATGGCATACAAAATTTTTGATCTCGTCGGGAAATACGCCATCAGCGCTGAGAGTGGGCAAAAGCTATATGACCAGATTCATCCAGTTCTGCTTTCTGGCGACCCTGTAGAATTAGATTTTACTGGAGTTCAGGTCTTTGCGTCTCCCTTTTTCAACATTGCGATCGGTCATCTATTGAAAGATATTCCAGCAGATAACCTTAATCGACTGGTTGAGTTCACCGCTATAAATTCTGATGGGTGGAATGTTCTTGAGCGTGTGATTGCCAATGCGAAGCATTACTATTCCGATGAGCAATTTCGTAATGCGGTGGATGCAGCGATCGCAGAGCAGGCTGCAACTTTTTAAAGCATGGTGGTAAATCTTAATATCCAAGCTGATATCATCGATATCAAAACTGATAATCCGCAGCAGTATGATATTTTTCTTGTAGATACCAACGTCTGGTTTTGGCAGACGTATACAAATGCTGGGTTTGGTACTCAAACTTCCAGATTCAGCAATTATCTCAAATATATTAATCAAGCTCTTGTAAATGGAGCCACACTGACATATTCTGGACTAATTTTGGCTGAACTTGCTCATATCATTGAGAAAACTGAATATAACATTTATACAAAATCGCATGGGTATTTGCCACTTAAGGAATACCGTCATAATTACTCAAATGAACGGATGAATGTTGTTGCCGAAGTTCAGTCAGCTTGGAGTCAGGTTAAAGCATTTGCTGTTCCTGTTGATCTGACAGTAGATGACGCAACAACGGATGCAGCACTAAACAGATTCCAAACTCAAGCTGTTGATGGCTACGATCTACTACTTCTCGAAGCTATTAGTAGAGCAGGAGCAGGGAAAATTAAAATTATCACACATGATATGGATTATGCTGTTGTTCCAGGTATTCAAGTATTTACGAGCAACAACTACGTCATCCAAGAAGCTAATATACAGAAAAAATTATCAGCTAGCAGATAGTTTAACTAAGCTAGGTTAAAAGCGTAGACACGCAGTGGCTTGTCGTCAGACATTGCGTTTCTTAAATATCCCCTCGGTAATAATTAACCTCTTTAATACCGTAATTTGTGGAAATCAAGAGCAGTGAGCTGACAATTAAGCAATTAACCCACTTGGTAGGCGGCGGTTTAACTCCGCGCATGGTGCGCCATTACCATCAATTGGGACTATTACCGCAACCAGTGCGATCGCCTAGCAATTATCGCCTCTATACCCAAAAAGATGTCCTTCGGTTGCAACGGATTGTCGCCCTCAAGCAGCAAGGGTTTCAGCTAAACCATATCCGCAATATTTTGGAGGTGGAACCAGAAGCTGACACAACTGTTAACCTCATGGGACAACTCCAGCAGCAATATCGGGCGGTGATGCAACAAATTTCTCAACTGCGACAAACTGCATCAGCACTAGAAGGATTATTGGGGCGCGATCGCCATTGTCAAATTATGCAAGCGGAAGTTTTGGCACAACTCAAGTTACTCGATGTTGAAACTCAAGCTGGATTGGGGGGATTGGAAAACCTGTGGAGTGGTTTGGATGCCGAAATTCATACGCATTCAGAAGCTTTCTCAGAATCGCTACAACGTTTACTACCTGATTTGTCTCACCGTTCGGAAATTGAACAACACTTAATTTCTCAGCTGGTTTTGGCCTGTGGTGATGTCAGTTTGGTGTCTTTTATCAAGTTGAGTCCAGGTGCGATCGCAGCTAGTCGAGAAGCCCTATCTGCAAGCTGTCAAATTGTTGTCGATACCCAAACGGTTGCTGCTGCTTTGGATCAAACCCGATTATCTCACTTGGGATGCCACATTGAAACCTTGATTGATAATCCCCATATTACCACCGCCACAGAGGCAGAACTTGCCTTTTGGCAACATCGAGAATGGCGATCAAAATTGCAGCAAGTAAATCAGGGTTGTGTGCTGGTAGTCGGTTATGCCCCCTCAGTCCTTGTAGAAGTTTGTGAAGCGCTCACCAACCAGAAAATTCAACCTGCACTAGTAATTGGAATGCCCATTGGCTTTAGCCATGCTCCCGCAGCCAAGCGACAACTGATGCAACAAGGGATACCTTTTATTACAGTTGAAGGAACCTTGGGAGGTGGGGCTTTAGCTGCTACTGCCTTAAATGCCTTGGTTGAGTCACTGATTGATAAGCCAGATTGTCATTGTTATCTCAAAAATATAGTAGATTCTGCTGAGTGCTGAACATTGAGTACTCAGTTCTGACACAACGATACTCAGTACTCAGCAATACTGAAAATAATATTGTTAAATAATATTGAATTTGGTACACTTTACCAGTTTTAGTAATTCAATAATTCATAATTGTGGCCAAAAACTACCAACTTGGTATAACTTGCAATATAAATTAGAAAAATTTATAGTAAACAGACTCTGGCAATTAGAGTATAAATTCTCATGCTATACAAGCTAATGCAGAGTATAAAACAATACGAGTGCGCTGAAGGAATTAGAAGTAAAGATAACTCAGATGTATAATTAGCGCGTCTCCTCGATAATCCCTAAACAGATCCGATTTAGGACTAGCAGGCTTTCTATTTTTTACTTTAATTAAGGGGCTTATGTGGCAACAAGAAAAAAAAGATAATTCAATAGTCAATCTGGTATTATGGGTTGCCTTAGCTACAACCCCTATGGCAGCAAGTTTGCTGGTGTCAGCACCCATGCTGGCCCAATCTAAACCTAATTCTCCCGCTTTTTCACTGCCGCAAACAGTGCAGAACGGGACAACAGTGCGGATTGACGGTTCAAGTAGCTTGGGTGCAATCAACCAAAGCCTGAAAGAGAATTTTGAAAAACAGTTTTCCGGCACAAAGGTTGAAGTTGCTGCTAATGGCACTAGTACGGCACTGAAAGATTTGCTAGCTGGCAAAATCGACATAGCAGCAATGGGGCGTGGGTTGACGCCAGCAGAAAAAGCCCAAGGACTAGAGCAAGTTCGCTTGCGCCGTGAGAAGATTGCGATCGTGGTTGGTGCTAATAATCCTTTCAAGCAAAGCTTGACTAGTAAGCAATTTGCCCGGATTTTTCGGGGAGAAGTTACAAATTGGTCACAACTGGGAGGGTCTTCAGGGAAGATTCGATTAATTGATCACCCTAACACCAGTGAGACTCGCAATACTTTTCGTACTTATCCAGCCTTCAAGACTGCTAACTTTGCTACAGGGGCCAATGCTACCCAAGTAAGTGAGGATAATACCGCAGAAATCATCAAACAACTGGGCAAAGACGGCATCAGCTATGTGTTAGCTAATCAGGTGTCAAAGCTCAAAGGTGTGCGTGTTCTGGAATTACATCAAGCCTTGCCAGATGATGCGAAATATCCCTTCTCGCAACCTTTAGTTTACGTTTACAAAAAAAATCCCAGCTTAACCACAGTAGATTTTCTCGGCTTTACCCTTGCACCTCCAGGACAGAAGGCTATAGAACAAGGTAGAACTGCTGAAGCAGTTGCGATCGCAGCGAACGGATCACAACCTGCTGTCAAGCCTTCCCCCAGTGCTAAGACGATACCTGCTACACCTTCCCCTAGTGCCACCACTTCTGCATTTGGCGAACAGCCCTTTGTGGCTCCTGCTACTTCACAAGTTAGTCCAATTGTCAACAGGGAAACACCATTTTGGTTGCTGCTACCTGTCTTTTTTATTACCGTAGGTGGAGCATTACTCTGGTGGATTCTGGGAAAACGTCCATTGCCGACTGAGAAAACAGACAACTTACCAGAATCAGATCCTGATCTACCCAGCACAGAAGGTGCAGAAATGGCGGTGCTCAATGCCAGCACATCCCTGCCCGTTAACGGAGCGATGCTTGAGGAGGATTCAGTGCCGCACTTCCAAGAGCAAGAAAGCCCTGATCGCACTCCTTTCAACATCTATGCTCAAACACAATCTGACCTGACGGAAAATGCTACTCACGAGACATCGAATTTAGTCCAAGAGGCAACCAATGGTAACTCTAAGCTCCATGAAGGCACAACCTCTGGAGTAGCTAATGGATCAGGTAATAACAACTTGGGAGCCGCAGCTTTAACCGGTGGTACGGCTTTAGCAACAGGAATCGGGGCGGCTACCTGGTCTACCTTTAACAACAAAGAAACAGAAATAGACACCATTGATGAGACAGTCCATCTAGAGCATTATCCAGAGACAAACATTCCTGATTCTGATCAAGTTGCATGGGACATAGAAGCTCCGGCGGCTGTAGTAAATACTTCATACCCTCACCTGGGTAATATTCCAGAAGAGGCATCTGAGGTGACAGCCCCACTCCCAGAATTACCAGATGTGCCAGAAGTAACATCTGAATTTGACTATTGGGACACAGAAGTTAGTGAAGATCAGATAGATGAGGAACTTCAGGCAGAATTGAACTGGTTAAACAGTATCACCTCAACTGAAGATACAGCCTCAGGAGATGAATTGCCCTTACCAGAGTCTGGCGAAGCGGCAACGGATATTATAGAACCCTCAGCGGCACAAACATCCTCACTGCCCGATTTCCCAGAATTTCCAGAAGATATATTGAATCTGGTAGCGGACGCATCTGAACCCACTACCGATTTGCTAGAGTCAGAATATCAAGCAGAGCCGACTGTAGCTGAAGCTGACTCCACAGATTTTGCCGCCGCAGCGGCTTTAGCAGGCGCAGGGATTGGAGCCTGGACTACCATTGGATCAGATACCCAAGGACAAACCGATACTACGGTTGACAATGAGCCAATTGCAGCCGAAACAGCTATTGGTTTGGTTGATGCAGATGAAGAGAGCAGTATTGTACTCACGCCGCATACTTCTACATCGGCTCATGTCTCTTGGGAGATTTCCGAAGTCAAGAAAGCAGCGCTGCAACAACAGGGTGGGTCTCAATTGGTAGTGCGGCTCTATGATGTAACTGGGATAGACCTAAGTTATCAAAGTCCCCACCTTGTACAGCAGTATGAATCTGAGGAGACAGCACACGATCGCCTGGTGGATATTCCCGTCAGCGATCGCGATTACATAGCTGAAATTGGCTATATCGCTGATGGCGATCGCTGGTTATTCATCGCCCGTTCAGCAGTTATTCGTGTCTTCAGTCCTGTTCTTCTAGATCCGATAGTTGATAATCTGGCAATCGGGGATGAAACAGATATTGACTTGGTAGATGACCAAGAAAAGAGCAGTATTGTCCTTACATCGCACACTTTGCAATGGGCTGATGTCTCTTGGGAAATTTCCGAAACCAAAAAAGTAGAACTACAACAACAGGGCGGCTCTGATTTAGTAGTGCGGCTCTATGATGTAACTGGGATAGATTTAAGTTATCAAAGTCCCCACCTTGTACAGCAGTATGCATGTGAAGAGACAGCAAACGATCGCTTTGTAGAAATTCCCATCAGCGATCGCGATTACATAGCTGAAATTGGCTATGTCGCTGATGACGATCGCTGGTTCTTTATAGCCCGTTCAGCGATCGTTCGTGTCTTCAATCCTGTGCATACAGATTCCACCGTTGAAAATGTAGCGTTAGCAAGCCAGACACCTATTGACTTGGTAGAAACCGAAGAACAGAGCAGTGAAGAAGAGAGCAGTGTAGCGCTCACACCCCGCACTCCCAAGTGGGCTTATGTCTCTTGGTACATTTCCAAGACTCAGAAGGAAGCACTGCAACAACAAGGCGGCTCCCAATTGCTAGTGCGGCTCTACGATGTAACTGGGATTGACTTGAGTTATCAAAATCCCCAGCTTGTACAGCAGTATGAATCTGAAGAGGTAGTACAGGGACGCTTTGTGGCTATTCCCGTGAGCGATCGCGACTACATGGTTGAAATTGGCTATATTGCTGATAGCGATCGTTGGTTACTCATAGCCCGTTCACCCAATGTTCGCGTTTTCAGTCGTTCCCACGAAGATTTCTGGTTTGTGACAGATGCTGAGTTGATTATTCACGGAGCAACCCAACCAAATACAAGTGTAAACATTGGTGGTCATACCATCAAAATTAAACCCGATGGTACTTTCCACTTACGTCTCCCCTTTTCAGATGGTTTAATGGACTATCTGATAACGGTAGGTGCTGATGGGGAATCCACTAGAACTATCCATAAGAAGTTCTCCCAAGAAACTTCAGAAAGCTAGCAATTATCCTGAGTTATCCTTTCTAACCCGATTTCCCCCTTAAAAGGGGGGAATCGGGAGAGGGTTATTAAAGAAAGAGACTTGGGGACAAGGGGAATTTTGCAGATGGGGATGCTAACCGTTTTGGAGATTTGACAAATACACTTCAGTAAAGAAAATCGGATCTTTAAGAAATTTAAATCCTCTAGAGCATCGATTCAGTAATCAAAAACCTAACCCCCCAGTGAAACCCAACATTTACTTCTTGTTAATATTAGGTTTCGTTCCTCAAACGCCACTTGCTAAAGAGCGGGAACGCTAAGAGCGAACAAGTCGGGAAACCCTCTTGGGCGCAGTGGCTCCCCAACCTACAGATATTATAAGTGTTGAACCGAACCTGATATTACGCATTGACAAAGTGGTAAAATGGACATAGACATGTGACACAATTCGGCGACTTGTCCTTACTCGAACAACCAGATTTGTGATCATGAGGTTTCTTAACAACCTGAATATTCTCAAGATGGTGAAATTTAATTTTGCGAGCTAGTTATATAATTGATGGTCACAGAGCAACTACCCACTCCGCAATCTAAAATCTAAAAATCGCTAGCAGCCACAAACAAATTTCCTCCCTTTCCTTGACCACGACTAGCAGTTAATACTTGTGCTCCATCTTGGACACTCAAGCGTCTGGTATTAATTGTCGAGTCTCCAGCATCTCCTGCACCGAAAGTTTGAGTGAACAAGCCGCTACCAACACCAATAACTTCCACAGAATCGGTGGCAGTTACAGTCAAATTTCCCCCGTGTCCCTCGCCTTGAGTAGAAGTTGATACTCGCGCTCCATTCTGAGAACTTAACCTTCGAGTGGTAATTGTCAAGTTTCCAGCATTTCCAACATCGTCAGTTTGAGTGAACAAGCCGCTTGTTGTTCCTGCTAGTTCCACAAACTCCGAGGCGCGAACGGTAAGCTTTCCCCCCGGTCCCTTGCCTAAGGTGCCAGCTCTGACAAATGAGAGATCCCCCTGAATATTCAACTGTCCAGTTTCAATCGTCACGTCTCCCCCGGTTCCAGTTGCGTCTTTTAAAGCAACATCGGCTGTAATCTTTGAACCCTCAGTGAGAGTCACCGCCTTTGTTGTGTGGACAAGCACCTGTCCACCAGCCTCCGTACCTTGTGTGTCGGCATAAATCAATGAGCCTTGAATTAAAGCCAAATTATTGCTTTGAATCTGAACATCACCACCGCCAGTACCGCTAACATCAACATACCCTCCGTCTTCCAGCCGAATATCGCCAAAATTATTTACAGAGGCGTACCCCAGTACCCAATCGTCATCTTTCTGGTTCAAGCTCACTTCTCCAACACCAGCCACACTACCTAGCTCAATCCGTCCTCCTGGAACTGCCAAATTCGGTTTTTCTAAAGCTGCTCGTTCACCTCCCTGCAACGTTATATCACCGCCCACGAGTGCTAAAGTTTTACCAGGTTGCACTTTGAGGTCAGATCCTTCTACACGAATACTTTTTGCTATTCCCTGAAATTGCAAGCCAATGGGAACACTTACCGTTAGCAGAGGTGTGTTTTGGGAAGGAAACGCGCTAAACAGAGTACCATCTGCAAATTTGAGGCGATTTGCTGTAGTTGCGATGAACGAACCCTTGATGTCCAATTGGGCATTAGGCCCAAAAATAATTCCATTGGGATTGAGAAAAAACAAGTTAGCAGAGCCTTTGGGATTGGCTGAAATCAGACCCTCAATTATAGAAGCAGAACCACCCGTGACGCGACTGATGATATTTTGAATATTTAAAGCGTGGTTGAAGTAAGCCTGACTGCCAGCGGGTACAGAAAACTGCTCAAAACTGTGGAAAAGATTACTTCCAGATAGAGTTCCTCCTTCAATAATTCTGGTATTCCCCTCTAGTTTCACAGTAGAATTATTGGGTAAAGTGCTATCAGGCGTAATTTGAGCAAAGGTGCAATCCCCAGTATTGACGTATGCGCCACTAATAGCTAAAGAAATCATTAGCCTTAAAAGCCAGCACGAAGTGCGTAAGTTCTCAGTCATTTGATGAATTTCCCTTAATAACAGTAATGATCAGGGCTTTTTATGCTGTTTGGACAGCATAAATTATAAAGTTTTGTAAATAAATAGCATAATTTGCAGAAAAACTTCTGCTGCAACTTGGGTTATTAAATAGAGATGATTTTACCTCTAAGGAAAAATAATTAATTAGGTAATTACTATGCATCATTCCTTGAAAATAAAAATCTGGGATTTAGACCATATTGAATCAATTGTTGAGCAGGACATTACAGATGTGGAGGCTGAAAAAATTGTCGGAGGAACACTAAGTGTAAGTAAGTCTCAAGTAGTCCTTGAAAAAACTGTAGGAGGAACACTAAGTGTAATTAAGTCTCAACTAGTCTCTCTGGTTGACCCTAAAACTCTAGAGTGTGGAACACCCCCTATACCTGACCCTCCTCTTCCTCCCTGTATAGTTGTTCCAATCATAAGTTCGCAGGCGGGGCAGATTTCTATCTAGCATTGGTGACAGTTTAAGATGAAACTAGTTTTGTCAATAGTAATAACGCTATTAATTAAGGCGGTGCGTGAGTATCGAATTGAATATTATACGGAGAATTGAGAGTAAGAATGAGTGGCACTTTTTTTGATGACGCGATCGCTCTAGATCCTGCACAACGTAATAACAAGTATTACAGCAATCTTTTGGCGCACATTCTATCATTTAAAAGCCGCCACTTTATTCTTTAAACCACAATTTTTCTACAGCGATAACGCGCAACAATTGGCGCAGAGGCAAATTATGACAAATCAATAGCTTTTAACAAATTAGTCCAATCATCGCTTCAGGTACGATCGCCTAAATTAGTGCCGCGGATATCAGCTAAATTAGTTACAGCATCCTGCCAAATATAATTAACAGCATAGGCAACTTACTCGCTTGGTTTTGCGATCATTGGTTACTCATAGCTCGTTCACCTAATGTTCGCGTTTTCAGATGGTTTAATAGACTATTTGATAACGGTAGCTGCTGATGCAGAATTACAGGGTTTTGCATCTAAATGAAGTACATCCTTTACCCCCTTATAAAGCAATACAGTTCAGTTAAGGCTTAACTCTCTATCAAAGTCAATTTTTTAACGAACCGCCAAGCGCCCATAGACACGTTCGCGCAGCGTCCCGTAAAGCCTGCGGCATAGCTTCGCTTAGGGCGCAGCCTCTCGTAGAGAAGAGAAGTGGCTTCCCGCAGGGTAGGACACAAAGGAAGGGAGGAAAGAGAAGGAAGAAATGCTTAACTGAACTGTATTGCCTTATAAAGGGGGAAATTGTCAATTGGGAAGAGTACTATAGCGGTTCCCGCATAGGTAAGGTACAGAAAAAATAATTAGCCACATATGAACACAGATACTCGTAAGGACACGGCATTGCCGTGTCCCTACCCCTGTTCCTCATTCAAATGAGAATTGCTATATAAAACTAAGAGGACACTTGGGAAATTGAGCCGCCCTTAAATTAAAAAGGTCATTTCAGAGAGGACATACTACCTGCCCTAAAAGCCTTGCTCACTACATAAGTACAAATCTTGGTTAGAAGGTTTAGTTTATACTGGTAATCGAAATGGCTCTAATGGCGGCTCTACTTCTAAACCTAAGCAGCCTCCTTTAATTAAGTTATTAGAGCAAAGGTTGATAGAACATTATTCTGCTGCTGATGATTCTCTACTAGGGAACCTAAAGAAATTTAAAAGGGAAATAAATACCACTGATAGAGTTAAAGAATTTATCAAATGGCTTGAGAAAAAAGGACTTAAAGTTTATAGTCAAAAAAGTGAGGTTTAGCTAACTTTTAAGGAGTCTACTCAAGTTAACTTAACAAAGAGTCCTTATCTTTAAGGGAAGTTAAATCACTTTTGTTTATGAATTTACTATTATCAATTTACTTAATTTAAAAGCCTGAGGCTGGAGCTTACCATACTCAAGTTTGCTTATAGGTTTGAGAGAAGGTAGCAACAAGTTGGGTGAATATATTCAGTTGACTATTGAGATTTCTGTTTCAGATTAATCCTGTCAGTTCTCTACTATAGTTATCTCCCTCTCTCCTACACATTAATAGTGCCGCCCAAACTTTATAAGTATTTATACTTAGCAAAGTATACTTGCAGCGATCACCCATTGGAGAAAAACAAGGTTAACCTAACTAGGTCTGTTGTGTTTACTTTTGACAGTTGATACAGCCCCACGCTGAGTTGGAAAGGTCACATTATTATTAGTGTACTCAAGTATTTTATTTGAATCTAAATGCTTATCAGAATGAAAAGATACATCATCAATCGACCCTATATCTGATATATATTTTTCAAGCTGCTTGGCAAAATCCATTAAGTTTTGTATAGCCTCTCCATCATTTATCGATAAAATATGTTCTTCACTTAAAGGTAAAACCTCTCCTATTAGCTTGTAGGCTTGGTATAACTTTTTAACAGCTTCTTTTCTCTTTTCCAACATAACAGTACCCTTGTATAATTAATTAACTATATTAGGGATTCTATACAGTTCCATTGGTGAGTTTACTGAAGTTACTAATAGTGGTGCCCCAAACTTGAGTGAGTATAAACACTTGTAATGTGACTTCAGTGTTTCTTTGATGATGAGGTAGTTATTATATATAGTAGCTTGAGATAGAAGTTTTGAAATATTTTCAAGTAGATGATATGAGTATTAATAATTCAGGGGGTCAAGTAGTTGGAGGGATTCTTACACTATTAATAATGATGGGGGTTAAATCCTGTATTAAAGGTAATTATCAACCTAATACAACTTATCAATATGAGTCACCTAGTAGAGTAGGATCTTGCGGTTATTCTGAGTGCCCAACACCTAGCTTTAGATATTAATTAATTTTCCTTATGTGCGATCACTTATGAATGGGGCCTGAGACAAAATCCTCAGCTTATAAAAAAGTTGTAAAGTAAATTATAGCCTGTAATTTTTACTGGGTAAGGCTTGTAGTGATATTAGTGAGGGTAATAATGCATTAATTGGATAAGTTATCTATTGATTGATTATTTACTTGATTCTGTTTATTTAAATATTTGTTATCTAATTTAGTAATCTTTGCTGTAGAAAAAGCAAAAAAGTGGCGGATTAGTTTTCACTGTAAAAAAATTTTAGAGGATGAGGACGCAGAACCAACGAACACGATTATTACCCAACTCTCGGATGAAGCCAAGCTAAGGATGGAGGTATTACAAAGTTTAATTGAGCCATGCGATCGCAAAACCTATGGAATCAAACTTAAGCAAGCGGCACAAAAGCTTGGTAAGACGGTTCGGACGGTGCAGCGACTTGTTAAAAAGTATCAAGAGCAGGGTTTATCGGCTATTTAGGTTCTAATATTCAGCAACGTCCAGAAAATGCTGAAGAAGAAGCTTGTATTACGCTGCGAGACTTACAACTACTAATTATTCGCTATGTTATTGATAACTACAATCAGCGACTTGATGCTCGTAGCGGACAAACGCGGTTTCAACGCTGGGAAGCTGGTTTACCTGCACTACCAAGTTTAATTGACGAGCGGCAATTAGATATTTGTTTGATGAAAAAGACACGCCGCAGTATTTACAAAGGTGGGTATGTGAGTTTTGAGAACATTACCTATAAGGGGGAATATTTAGCAGGTTATGCGGGTGAGGGTGTAATATTGCGATTTGACCCTAGAGACATATCAACAGTTTTTGTATATCGTCAAGATTCGGGAAAAGAAGTGTTGTTGTCTCAGGCACATGCGATTGACTTAGAAACTGAGCAGATTTCCTTGGAAGAAGCGAAAGCAGCAAGTCGAAAAATTCGTGATACTGGTAAGCAGATAAGTAATAAATCTATTTTGGCAGAAGTGCGGGATAGGGACACTTTTATCAAGCAGAAGAAAAAGAGCCACAAAGAACGTAAAAAAGAAGAACAAGCTCAAGTTTATCCGGTGTACGAACCTCCTCAAATTCACGAACCAGTTCAACAAATACAAGAAACACCTCAACAAAAACGGCGACCTAGAGTATTTGACTATGAACAACTTCGTCGAGATTATGACGATTAGTTTGATAAAAATGGGTCAAATTTAAGTAAATCAAATATTTGAGCTATCATAGATTATGACAGACGAATCTTTGCGTAAGTGGGTGCAAAATTTATGGGGAGATGACCAAATCCCAGAAGAATTGATGCCGCAAATTGGAAGGTTGATTACTCCCAGCGTTGTAGAGCTTGACCATATCCCAAAAATTCATGATTGGTTGGATAGTTTGCGTCTTTCCAAACAATGTGGTTGAATTGTTGCGCCACCACGAGCGGGGAAGTCAGTTACTTGTGACGTTTATAAACTGTTGAATAAGCCGCAAAAAAGAACAGGTAAGCGGGATATTGTAACTGTTTTATATATGCAGGCTCCAGGAGATTGTTCGGCGGGAGAACTACTAACATTAATTTTATAAAGTTTAAAATATGATGCAACTTCGGGTAAATTAACTGATTTACGGCGACGAGTACTGCGGCTCATTAAAGAATCAAAAGTAGAAATGTTGATTATTGATGAAGCAAATTTTTTGAAGTTGAATACCTTTAGCGAAATTGCTCGAATTTACGATTTATTGAAAATTGCAATTGTGCTTGTGGGAACTGATGGTCTGGATAATCTCATCAAGAAAGAACCTTATATTCATGACCGTTTCATAGAATGTTATCGTTTGCAATTAGTGTCAGAGAAAAAATTTACCGAGTTATTACAAATTTGGGAAGATGAAGTTTTGTGTTTACCCGTGCCATCAAATCTAACTAGGAAAGAAACTTTAATGCCGTTGTATCAAAAAACAGGTGGCAAGATTGGTTTGGTGGATAGGGTTTTAAGACGAGCAGCGATTTTATCTTTGAGAAAAGGGTTAAGTAATATTGATAAAGCGACTTTAGATGAGGTTTTGGAGTAGTTTGAGTGATGGAAAATATAGCGAAAGAGCCTAGATTTTTTGATATTGAACTACTCCAAGGTGAAAGCTTAAGCCATTTTTTAGGGCGTTTTCGTCGGGAGAATTATTTAACTGCAACTCAACTTGGTAAATTGACGGGGTTAGGTGGTGTTATTGGTAGGTGGGAGAAGTGTTATTTCAACCCGTTTCCGACACAGCAGGAGTTGGAAGCTTTGGCTGGTATAGTTGGTGTGGAAGTTGAGAAGCTTAGAGAGATTCTGCCACCAAAAGGTGTGACTATGAAACTCAGACCAATTCGGTTATGTGGTGCTTGCTATGCAGAATCACTCTATCATCGTATTCAATGGCAGTTTAAGGATGTGATGAAATGCGATCGCCACAATTTACGCTTGTTAACCAAATGTACTAACTGTGAGACTCGTTTCCCGATTCCCGCAGATTGGGTACAGGGTGAATGTCCTCACTGTTTTTTGCCTTTTGCAACAATGGCGAAGCGTCAGAAACGTCTTTGAAAATGGCTTAAGGTTAGAGGTGCGAACACTGCCCTATCGCACTCTAAAGCCACTCACAAACCAGCTAGTTTTGTCAACTCTGTTTGCTAATCTTCATCATGTCGTAGGACAAGGACATGGTAAGTGGTACTGTGCTTGAGATTATCTCGCTCAATTCTGTCTTGTCTACGTTTCTCAAGGCTGTCATGAACTGAACCGTCACAAAAAACAGCAATGCCATCTTCTTTATAGAGAAAATCTGGCTTACAGTTCGTCTCTGGAATTAATTCCTGTCTAGAATCTGGTAATTTATATCCGCGTTTATAAATTTCTTCTAAAACTATTCGCTCAAATTGGGAATTTGGGTCTGTTTGTTGCAGCAGTTGTTGATACTGTTCATCACAATATATTCCTTCTATCTGCATTGTGCTTTTTTGCAGTTCGTCAAGCAAGGTTTTGATGAGATGGCGATTTATCAAAGCATGGTCGAACTGGTTGCGGTAAGAAAGCAAGCATTCGTAGCAAGCTTGAACACAGCTATCTTTAGTTTCTTGTAAATGGCATATATCTAAAGCTGCATCGGCTATTTTTTGGAAAGCATTACTGTTTTCTAACAGTTGAGAAAGGACACCTGCACCGCCTTCCGACGCTTCCCAGAATAGTAAATATTTCCCGTCTCCCAAGCATTCGGAGTCGAGTTCGTCGGCTTCTAATTTGTACACTGCTTGGATGGCAGTTTCCAGGGCGTATTGTAGGGTGGCAATAAAAGCTTCTCTCTCTTTTGTGGGAACACTTAATGGTTCGATGACTAGGATATTGCAGGTGTTTTTCACCATTAAGTTACGTCGGTGTGAATGCTATCTTTTACCGAGTCGTTTTTGGATTCGCCCCAAATACCAGTTTTGATATCGAGTTTAAATCCTCGTTCCTCGCTTTTTTTCTTGTTCAGTCCGCGATTAATATGCCAGATATCTGCTGTAGCACCGTAAGTTAAACGTAATAATTCTGTGCCATCGGCGGTTTGTACGGTTGCTGATTGGCGTTTTTGTTTATCGTAACGGAAGTGGGTGGTGATGTTATAACCGTATTTGAGGCGTTCTTCTTCGTCGCAGGTAATGCGTTCTCGTCTCCAGGCGATCGCAGTTTCCATTGATAATAAGCGGGTAAGCAAAGCCTTGCGAATATGGGTGTTAAGGACTTGTTTGAGAAATTTTCTTAATTCTTCTTCCTGAGAATTAATTAAGGCATTCATGGGATAAACCAAAATAGCCCTAACTCCTTTGATTTCAGGATGGTGTAGCAAATCATCAATGATGGGGACAACATAAGTTAGGCTTTTACCAGAAGCAGTTCCTGTGGTGACAACATAGGGTTCTTGACGTTGCGCTGTTTCAAAGGCTTGTTTTTGGTGAGAGTGGAAGGAATAAGCTTCACCATATTGTGAGAAGTAGCGTATAGAGTCTGGATGTAGAACACCTTGCTGTACTAATGTGGTGACAGATACGCCAGGACGATATTTAGGGTTAAGTTGTACTAAAGGGTCAGTCCAGAGTTGACCTTTTTCTAACTCGTTATCGACAAAGGTTTTTACTTTTTGGTAGCGGATTTTGAGGAAGCTTTCAATATAGCGGCGGTAGTCGCCAATTACTTCGTTGCGGAAATTAAAAATATCAAGATAATTCGTAGTTCGTAATATTTCGGCTGCGCTCAATACAAGTTCGTAATTTGTAATTGATGATGGGGGTGAAGTGCGTCCTAAGCGTTGGTCAATCCATTCTCGAAGTTGATGGTTAAAAGCTGGAGTAATAGTAGAAAAGTTGAATATTTCTTCAATTTATTGTATATCCCAATTTTGAGGAATACCTGTAAATAGCAAAGTTAATTACTCTGGTGTAACAGCTACGACTCCTGTACAATCTAGCAATGCTAATTTTTGTGGTAATAAATTGCTAATAGGTAAAATGGCATTTTCAGGTTGCTGTAATAACTCTTGTAGCTTTATAGTAATTTTCATAAACTTTGATTCTAGGTTTTATTATATAGGGTACGTTATTTCGTCAACGTACTTTATATACTATATTTCCCGTTATAGACACAGAAAATAACAAAATACTTAGAAGCTATTTATAAAGTAAAAATAAAATTTTCGAGATGATTTGTCATGAAAAATGTGACATGAGAGCCTAACGCACTTGTTATGTAGCGGTGTGTTAGACTACTTAAGATTTACTTTATAAGCCAATTGTTTATATTTTTATATCTCTTGTATAGTTTTCCTTGCTTCCTCCACATCTAGTTCTAAACGTTCAGCAATTTGTTGAACACTTAATCCTAGCTCCAGCAAAATTGGTATCATTTTTAATTTTGTTTCTAGTTTTCCTTCTTCTTTCGCTTCTTGATAAACTTTGGTTTGTTTAAGTAAATTTAAATTCAGCATGGTTTTTATTTCCTCGGGGCTTAAATTAGGAAACTTGTAGACTATGATTGTCTCTATAAATTCTAGAATTTTTCTTTGGATGAGAGTATCTGTCAATTCCTCGTTAGCTTTGTTAATTAGGGTTTTGGCGAATTCTCTGGCTTTGTTCCCACTCTCTATAACTAAGCGTACAATTCCTATTCCTAGAGAATCATCTGGTGCGCCATCAAGTTCGTCTAGGTAAAAGCGACGTAGATGAGGTTCTAGCAAAGAACGATAACGTTGGGGATAGCTACGTTCATTGCTGCGTTTGTCATAGATGACTATGGCAAACCAGTCAGGGTTAGGTGGCTGATATTGAGTAAAGTAAAGGAAAATACTTGTCTATTATCATTTAAATCTTTTATTTTAGTTAACATAAAATAAAAAGAAATATTTTGCTTGCAACTATTAGACATAGTTAATAAACAAAACTTAGTTTTTGTGTGCAAAGCAGTAAATATTCAAATACTTCAGGAAACTCTAAACACCAGTGAAAAAGTGCTTTTCCTCAGCTAACTTATTCGCCGCATCTACAACCTTATTTAATTCGTAATTTGTAATTCGTAATTCGTAATTATCATCTGATTTTGCAATTTTTTCTACTTTTTCACGTTTTAAACGGTTTAATGCTTCAGTTGTAGGTAGTAACTGTAAATGATGCTCAGTTAATGGTATAAAAAAAGCTGCTGTCCATAAGTTGCAAGCAGAATATTTCAACCACCAACTCGATTCTTGCAGATTCTCTTGATATTGCTTTTGCTTATATTTAACTTGTTGTGGCGTGGTTTCAGGAATTATCCCTAACTGTCGCCACATTTCTGCATAATCTACACTATCAATTTTTAATTTCTCATCAATTGATAGTTGTCCTTTTTTCTCACGTTCTTGTTTATTCCGTTTCTTAAGCTGTGTAGATAGATTTTTATTATCACCTGTTACTGGCTTAAACCCTTCATCAGGAATTCCCTCATCCAAACAACTCAAATCCATCACTCCCACAAGGGAATTACCACACTTAATCCTGTGGTCTAAAAAGTTAAGAGGGAAGCCGCAAGAAAAACCTTCAATCCATAAGGCTACTTTGCACAAATCAACAGCCAAGGGGTTTAAATCCACACCATAAATGCAATTTTGAATAATATCTCGAATCGCTAACTTTAAAGGTTCACTGCCTGGTTCAGCTTCCCCAGTGCGAATTTTAGCTAATTCCTTTCCTACCCGACGTACTGCGGCTAAGAGAAAATGACCGGAACCACAGGCGGGGTCTACAATTTTCAGGCTGAGTAAACTTTGTTCGTAGTTGCGCTTTAGCGCATCCGAATCAAGAGGCGCTAAAGCGCAACTACGAACTTTTTCTTCAATTATATGGTTCTAAAGCTGTTTTTATCAGTTGTCCTACTAGCTGCGCTGGCGTATAGTAAGAACCTGTAGTTTTCCTCTCACTACCAAATACTAATTTGAATTCGTAATTTTTAGGAGATATTTCTGGGTGAAAATCAAGGAGACTTTCATATATGCTACCCAGTTATTCCACATCTAAGGCAGCATAATTTACCCGTCGTAATTGCCCCTTATCTTGATATAATGATAACTCCCGAATCGCTACTAGCAAATCGTGATTATCAATAGCACAACCATCTAAAGCTGGTAGAGTGTACGAACCAAATAAATCGCCATTTAATGGTGATAATCCTAAATATTTTCCTCTCCAGTTTTCATCAAACAGCAGGAATCTCACCCGCAAACCCTGCCATAAATCTTGAAACCCTTCTTGCCGCCAATGGGGACGCTCGGCTAACTCTCGTAGTCGCTCAATGCTATAATATTCACGATAAATTCGCGCTTTCTCTACATCATCTCCAATTAATAAATTGCGAAACTCTGCCACCATCAAAAACAGCAAGCGATAAATCAGCCGCAACAGTTGGCGATAATATTCGATATCCGTTAATTCTGTACCAGCAACAAGCTTCTGCCGCAAATTGTCATTACTTGGATGTTGGAGAAAACCTGTGCCTAGCTGGATTAGTGCTTTTTCTACCCCATCTCGAAGTCTGTCGCGTACCCGTCCCCCCTGTTGCAGTGCTTCTTGGTGGTAATATTCCAGCAAGCACTTATCCGCATCATCCACACCTTCAGGCAAGCGGGAACGGTGAAACAACCGATAAAATAGTCCAAACTCGGCAAAGTTCTCACCGTTGAGAATCTGTTCTAAATCAAATTCGATATAAGTCAAACGAGTCATCAAGGAAGAGTCGCGCAGTAACCGCCAGCGAAAACCATTACAGGACTTACGCAACTGGCACAGTGCGATCGCCATTTTATAGTATTTACGTACTATATAGAAAGTAGCGTATCCAGAGGAGATTGGTGAAATGAGTAATAGTAATCAACTGTGTAAATTGTTGTTCAAATTATGAGAATATCAGTAGAGGATGCTGCCAATTAAATGCACTGCCTGTATGAGATTTAGGAAACTTAACTATTGCCAATACTTGTTGAGTAGTCAAATTAATTACACTGTTAACTTTTTTAGCAAAGCATTTAGAACAGATTAGTCACGATCAAATTAACCGTTATCTCAAGAATGAAAAATTAACGCCACGTTTGCTTTGGGATAATCTCAAAGATATCATTGAAGTAAATGCTCAAGCATATCTAGTTTTTGATGATACAGTAATTGATAAAAGAACCGCCACAGAAATAGAGACAAGTAAACGACAATATAGTGGTAACGAACATAGAGTCATTCAAGGGATTGGGTTAATAAATTGTATATATGTCAATCATGAAGTGGGAAAATTTTGGGTAGTTGATTATCGGATTTATGACCCAGATACAGATGGAAAAACAAAGATAGATCATGTGTCAGAGATGCTGCAAAACCTTGTGTATCATAAAAGTTTACCGTTCCAAGCCGTTTTAATGGACACTTGGTATGCGACAAATAAATTGATGTTATATATTGATGGTTTAGGAAAATATTACTATTGTTCTTTGAAACGTAATCGACTTCTAGATGATACGGCTTGTCTTGAAGATTATCAAAGAATTGAATTGTTATCTGGGAATCAACAAAAGCTAAAATCAGTAAAATAGTCAAAATAAATAAATTCCCATCTCCTAAAAAAGTGAAGCAATTCCTTTGTAACTGTCTCGACCGACAGAACGGATTTAATTCGCAAAAATGATTTATCTCAAGATTCTACGGACGTTGTACAACAAGTGTGTAAAGTGTGCCTCCGGCACGCTAGCGCGAACCATGGAAAGTTGAGGAGTTTCACCGAGAATTAAAGCAATTGACTGGCATTGAATCATGTCAGTGCCGTAAGGACCGTATTCAAAGAAATCATATTGCTTGCGCTATTTTAGTCTGGCTTAGACTTAAAAATTTAGCTTATAAAACTGGTCAAACAATCTATAAAATTAAGCATGGGTTGTTATCAAATTATTTAGTTGAGCAACTAAAACGTCCTACTGTTCCCATGTTTATCGCATAGTTGCTTGGCGCTCGGCGCGGTGTAGCCGGGCCATTGCTTGTGACAGTTGCGTAAGTCCTGTATTAATGTGATCGTACAAGTTACAGGTAATAGTCCAAAAACCGTGAAAGATTGGGGGACAGACTTTGGCCGACGGCTTAAATACATTACCCGAATATTACGGCAAGCTGATTTAATCAATCAATTTAAACAACTAGTTGTCAAAGGAATTGTTATCTTACCTCCAGACTTTCCTCAAGATTAAGCAAAAGCGATCGCTACTCACGACCAACTGCCCCAAAAACCTCTTGCTGTTACCCTAAAGAGAATCTTAGGCTGAGGTACAGAAGTACTAGCTGTAGCGAGTAACCGCATCTTTCTTGATGACAAAAATGGCAGAACATCCAATGGACTCAATCTCTACCTTTGACATCAGTAAATATTTTCTCCTTGATGTCATGAAAGACATTAAAACTGGACGTATCCAACTTCCAGATTTTCAACGAGATTGGGTTTGGGACGATATCCATGTGCGCCGTTTGCTTGCCAGCATATCTCTAGCTTACCCAATTGGCGCAGTAATGATGCTTCAGCAAGGTAATCAAAGCCGACAATTCAAACCTCGCCTAGTCAATGGGGTATTAAAACCAGAAAATTCTACTCCAAACCTATTAATCGTTGACGGTCAGCAACGCCTGACAGCTTTGTTCATGGTGCTGCTATCTGAGCTACCTGTAATGATCAAAGACCAAAAAAGCCAGAAAATTATCAAAAAGTGGTACTACCTCGATATAGAAAAATGCCTCGACCCAGAGTGCGATCGCACTACGGCGATCATTGTGTTGCCAGAATCCAAAATTATGCGAATTTTCTCAGGTAACTTAATTGATTGTTCTACTCCCAAAAAGGAATATGAGGCGCTCTTGTTTCCTTTATCCAAGGTTTTCTTTTTTTCTGAATAGACCTCTTGCAGAATTATTTTATGGTAAGATAGAGGGTTTTTAGCTTGATTAAACTCACTTATGCGATAGGAGCAAACAAAAAAACTATCAAATCGAGAGTTCAAACGTCTGGTGGGAGTGCAAAGGCTGACATTTGATCAGATGGTGAAAGTCATGGGAGATACTACCGAAACCAAACAAACGCGTGGTTGTCCTCCCAAGCTAGATTTAGAAGACCAAGTTTTAATCTGCTTGACATTTTGGCGAGAATATCGCACTTACTTCCATATTGCTCAAGATTGGCAGGTGTTAGAATCGACTGTTTGCCGTATCGTACACCGAATTGAAAGCACACTGGTCAGCTGCGGTAAGTTTGGTTTAGGTGGAAAAAAGTCCTTGTTGATTTGATCACAGAAACCTTTAACAGCAGTGATGGATGTCACACAGAGTCCGATTGAACGTCCTAAATATAGTCAAAAACGCTTCTATAGTGGCAAACAAAAAGAACATACCCTCAAATCTCAATTGGTGATTAACCTTGCAAGCTTTGAAATTCGTTGTGTTGTCAACGGTTCGGGTCGAAGACATGACTACAAGTTGTTCGTCGATAGTAAAGTGCGTTTTCATCCCGAAACCGAGAGCTTAGAAGATAGTGGCTACCAAGGTCTTAGCAAGTTACATCGGAATTGTCGTTTACCAAAAAAGAAACCAAAAAAAGGCAAGTTAACTCCAGAAGATAAGCATTACAATCGTTCTTTGGCCAGCCCTGGGATTGCAATTGAACATGTGAATCGACGTTTAAAAGTTTTTCGGATTTTCAGTCAACGTTATCGCAATCGTAGAAAACGGTTTCGACTACGTTGTCACTTGATTGCTGGAATTTATAATTATGACCTTCAAAAAGCTAATTGACTTGAAATTTCCAAACTTTATATAATACCACAAAACTTTTTTGCAAGAGGTCTAATAACGACATTAATCTGTTAACGACGACAAATAATTACTTATTCGACAATATAAGTGGGCGATACTGGATTTGAACCAGTGACCCCATCCGTGTGAAGGATGTGCGCTACCCCTGTGCTAATCGCCCAAGACTGTTTATGTTATTATAACTTACTTAGATTTACGGTTGCAAAAATACATTTCAACAAGCTGTAAGCTCAATGCTATGTTGCTCTTTGCATAGCCAGGTTTTATGAATGTTTTGTAGGATAGACATCTTGTCCGTCCTAATTATGCCAGATAAAGTGTTTCAGTGCGATCACCTGATTGTCGCAGATGATAAAAATCCTGGCGTTGCTGAATCAAAATATGAATCACGCGATCGCTTCAAGCTTGCGGGCGCGTAGCGCCCGCAGGGCCACAGAGCCATACTCCAGATAATGTATTACTAACCGAATTGAGTATTTCAGCATTTCTTCGGTTTTGGAGTAACAAAAAGTTTTGCGATGTAATCGAGTAAGATAATGCGGAGCCGGAGACGCTCCGCCTCCGGTCTTATATCAAGTTGCAATAGATAGTATTATTTAAGGGAAGTAAAATTCGGTGTACAGCGATGCCTCGTACTCGGATTAAGATCATTCCTCACCTGGATTACGCAGAATTAACCCAACGCTACCGACGTTGTAGAGAAGTAAAAGAACGCACACGATGGTTAGTGATTCGTCTGTTGAGCCGACCTGGAAAACCAATGAAAGTAGAGCAAGTAGCTGCCATTATAAGCACTCACTTTTAATATCTTCCCTGTACCCTTTCTGCTCATAAGATTCGAAGAACTGACGTTTACAGTCTACACATATGTAATGGGTGTTTACCACGCTGCCGCCCATTCTTGCGAATATGATCTGATGAACATCCTGGACATTTCATAGCGATCGCTCGAATTCATATTTCTATTCTGCAACGCCGACATTTGCACGACGCTGCACCATTGGCTTGATTTGCATACAATTATCTTCTGGCAACACTTGTCGCTGTATACTGCATTCTGGCTTAATTTGCATATAATCATTTTCTGGCAAAGATTCTCGTTGAAGTTTTTTGCTCTGTGGCTGATGAATCCTTTGCACTACAAAACTAGCCATTGCGTTCGCTTCTTGTTCATACTTATCCCCAGGCTCTCCAATCGTCAATTTTGCTTGAATTGGAGTCGGTGTATCTGGTCTTAGAATTGGAATATTGGCAATATCATGATCAGAACTGGTTGCTTTTTCCAGTTTGGGCAATGACTCGTCTTGAAGTTGATTGCTTCGGGGCTGATCAACCCTCTGCACTACATGAGGTGCCATTGCCTCAGTTGACTGCTCGTATTTATCCCCAGGCTGGCTAATTGAGAGTTTTGCTTGGGGACTACGCAGGGGTATTCGACTAATGTCGTGGGTGAGAGGTTAATTGAGGGGTTGCACCAATGGAACTGCTTGGGGTGAAGATAAGAAAGACTCCTTACTGAAGCGAGTATTTTGATGCTACATTGTAGCAATACTAGTAGCATATCGCGATCGCACTCATCAAACGATTCACTTTAAGTCTAAATTTTCGCCAAACCACTCTATAGAACCCATTTGGAGTCTCTGAAATTTTGGGAATACGCTTTTCGCTATATTTGTTTTTACTAACTCATTTTTAAATGGGCAAACCGGGAGTCATTATGTACACAATACTAAATAGCTATGCATATCCCTAAGTTCTCAGAATTACCGCATTATTCTATCTAGAAGGACGAATTATGGAACACGAAAAAAGGGTAGAAAAAACATCTCAAGGCGGTTTTTTGGGACAGGCACTGACTGCTGCCGGAACAGCTATAACCGCTCCTTCATTACTCAATCAGGCAACCATAGCAAAGGACGCTAGCCAAAGTAACCCAGGTGAGATCAACGTAAAACTTACTGTTAACGGTGAGCAGCAAACCCTGGACCTTGAGCCGCGTGTCACACTCTTAGATGCCCTGCGCGATCGCCTGGGGCTAGTGGGCAGTAAAAAGGGATGCGATCACGGACAGTGTGGGGCTTGTACTGTTCTAATCGATGGTGAGCGAGTTTATTCCTGCCTGACTCTGGCAGTGATGCAGGAAGACAAGGCGATCGTCACCATTGAAGGGCTGGCAAAGGGCGATACTCTCCATCCAGTGCAGGCAGCATTCATTGATAACGATGGCTTCCAGTGCGGCTATTGTACCCCAGGACAGATTTGTGCTTCTGTTGCCTTACTTGATGAAATCAAACGCGGTTGTGCCAGCGTTGTCACACCAGATTTGGCTAGTCCCCCACAGTTGGCTGAACTCTCTGAAGCTGAAATCAAGGAGCGACTGAGTGGTAATCTCTGTCGATGTAGCGCTTACAACGGCATTGTGGCAGCAGTCCAGCAGGTAATAGGACAAAAATCGCCCTCTCCTGCCGCAGCAGTGATGGTCAATGAACCCCAGGAGATGCTCAGATGAACAACTTCACTTACACCCGTGCCACTTCTGTGAAAGATGCGGTTCAACGGGCAACGAATGACCAAAATGCGATATTGATTGCGGGCGGTACGAATTTGGTTGACCGTCTCAAAGTTTTCTTAGATGAGCCATCGCAACTTATCGACATCTCTCGATTAGAGATGAAGCGCATTGAACGCACAAGTGAGGGTGGTCTGAGCCTTGGAGCGCTGGTAACTAACACAGCAGTGGCAGACCATCCTGATGTTCGCCGCGATTATCCAATACTGTCCCGGGCGATTCTTTCTGGTGCGTCTCAGCAAATCCGCAATATGGCAACCGTAGGGGGCAACCTACTGCAACGCACTCGCTGTCCCTACTACTACGATACCGCCTTCCCTTGCAACAAACGGCAACCGGGAAGCGGCTGTCCGGCAGCAACGGGCATCAACCGGATGCACGCCATCTTTGGGGCCAGTGACCAATGCGTGGCAGTTCAACCCTCAGATATGTGTGTCCCTCTTGCGGCTCTGGATGCTGTTGTTGTTGTGGAAGGCCCCAACGGTAAGCGGCAAATACCATTGACAGACTTTCACCGACTACCAGGGAATACACCCCAGCGAGATACAAACTTAGAGCCAGGTGAGTTGATTACCTCTGTGGTTCTGCCCCCAGTGCCGTTTGCCAAATCAGGGGTTTACCTAAAGTTACGCGATCGCACTTCCTATGCCTTTGCATTAGTCTCTGTGGCAGCTGCGATTGACTTAGCGGGTGAGCAGATTCAGAATGTACGCTTGGCAATGGGTGGCGTAGCCCATAAACCTTGGCGCTCAAAAGAAGCAGAAAAGTTTTTGATCGGCAAGAGTGCCAATACTGCAACGTTTCAGCAGGCGGCAGAAATTGCACTTCAAGAAGCTAAACCATTAACTTATAACAGTTTCAAAGTTGACTTGGCAAAGCGGGCAATTCGTCGCGCACTCGCGGTATCAGCCAAAGGAGGAGGCGTAGTATGAACAAAGTAATTGGGACTGCCGTTAACCGCAAGGATGGACGGGCAAAGGTTACGGGCACGGCAACCTACGCCGCAGAACATGAAATTCCAGGTCTGGTTCACGGTTATCTTGTCACCGCCAGCATTGCCAATGGGCAAATTAAAAGCATCGACACCAGGGCGGCAGAAAAGGCAATAGGTGTCATAGATGTTTTCACGCATAAAAACTCGCCGAAAGTGTTTATGCCAACCAACGACTTTATGACCTCGAAAATCTACGAGGCTCGTCTGCCGTTGTCGGATGACAAAATTCACTATGCAGGACAAATTATCGGTTTGGTAGTGGCAGACACCTTCGAGCGGGCGCGTGATGCAGCGCATTTGGTCAAGGTGGAATACACAAGCCAAAAACCAGTCGTGGAAGCTGCAAAAGCTACCTTCAAGGAGGCACCACCGCAGATGGGTGAGGAGCTAAAGTTTGAAAAGGGGAATTTTGCGGCAGGGGTGGCGAGTGCAACAACAAAACTTACAGCTACCTACAAGACAGCCATCGAACTGCACGCGGCGATGGAACCCCATGCGATCATTGCCCACTGGCAAGATGCATCACTCACTGTTTACGAACCGTCCCAGGCGGTGTCGGCAACCCAGCGCACCTATGCACAACTCTTTGGAGTGCCAAGTGAACGGGTTCGTGTAGTCACACCCTTCCTGGGTGGAGCTTTCGGCTCTAAAGCTTTTCCCTGGCCCCACGGTATTCTCTGTGCTGCGGCTGCCCGTGAAATTCAGCGTCCTCTCAGAGTTGTCCTCAGCCGACGGCAAATGACAGCGAACGCCGGACACCGCTCCGAAACCGAGCAAACTATGCGCTTGGGAGCAACTGCTGATGGTAGTTTAACTGCGATCGCCCATGAGGTTAAATCCTCTACCTCACCAGTGGATGTCTTTACAGAACCCTGTACCTCAGTCACGCCAGTTATGTACACAGCGCCGAATTTGCAACTGAAGCAGGAACTAGCGGTGCTGAACATGGGTACACCAACATTCATGCGCGCGCCAGGAGAGAATCCTGGGATGTGGGCGATGGAGTCAGCGATGGACGAGTTAGCCTGGATGCTAAAGATTGACCCGGTAGAACTGCGCCTAAAAAACCAAACTAAAGAACACCAGCGCCAAGGTCAGCCATTCTCAGCCAAACATTTTGCTGACTGTTTGCTCTTGGGTGCGGAGCAATTTGGCTGGAAAGACAGACCAAAACAGCCGCGTTCTTTGACACGCGATGGTAAACTCGTTGGTTGGGGGATGGCGGCATCAACCTACCCTGGCAGGCGGGGGAAAGCATCAGTCAAGGTACGGCTGCTAGCAGATGGTACTGCCCATGTTCTCACCGCCGGCAATGACATGGGCACTGGCGCATATACCGTTGTTGCGGTCACAGTAGCAGACGCATTGGGGCTACCCGTCGAACAGATACACGTAGAGTTAGGCGACTCCTTGCTACCAGATGGAGGCATGGCGGCTGGTTCCATGATGACAGCATCTCTCCTCCCGGCGGTCATGTCAGCTTGTGAGCAAGTCCTGAAAACTGCTAATGTTAAGACCGCACAGGAGGCATTTGCAACTCTGAGTCAGTCCGGCCAGGCAGCAATTGAGGCCACAGCATCCTCTGCTCCTGGCGATGAAACCAAGGAATGGGCGTTCCAATCTTGGGGCGCACATTTTTGTGAAGTCAGCGTGGATGAAGAAATCGGACGTTTGCGGGTGACGCGCTGGGTGTCAGTGATGGATATCGGGCGAGTGATCAACTCTAAGACAGCAGCCAGTCAAGTCCGTGGTGGCGTGATCATGGGTATTGGGCAAGCCTTAATGGAGGATTGCCAAGTTGATCCAAACATTGGCTACCCCGTGGTTTATGACCTTGCTACCTATCACTTCCCAGCCCATGCAGATATTCCTCGCATTCAGGTGGCCTTCGTCGGCGAACCTGACTTCAACTTCAACCCAGCAGGTGTAAGAGGTGTAGGCGAAATTGGGATCACAGGTGTTTCAGCTGCGATCGCCAATGCAGTTTACCATGCCACAGGTAAGCGCATCCGTGATTTACCTATTACACCTGACAAGTTGATCTAAAAGGCATTGGGCATTGAGAAGAAGCTTTAGGGGCATTAATCCAAACTAAATTCTGCAAATTCTCTTTGCCCAAATAGCATGTTTCGGTCTACCGCTGACAAAATTTTATTATTGGCGCGTTGGCGCAGCCCGCCGTAGGCATCGCTATTTAAACAGCGACCAACTAACTGCGCGACATCTGCACGATTGATGCTACCAATAATGTGCGGATCTTCGGTTAAAACGCCATTGCCCGTTGCTGGTTCTGACTTTAGTCCACCAGGACGGATGATTGTATAGGTGAGTCCACTGGCAATTAAGTGTTGTTCAGCTTTGTCTTTCTCAGCTAAAACTTTTCCCAGTACCTCTAAAACTTGGGGTGACGCAGCAACAACACTATTGCCAGCACCAATGGAAGATACAAGAATAAACTTTTGCACCCCAGCTTTAACTGCTGCATCGATCAGATTTCTATTACCAGGGTAATCTGGCCTTTCTACGTCTGATGGTAAACCGCCAATTGTACTGATAACAGTGTCAATAGGTTCATCTGTCAGCATTGCCCGTTCTACATCGTCAACATTCAAGGCATCTCCCAGAACTACCTCAATACCCATTGCTTCTAGTTCACTAGCTACTGCTGCTGTTCTCAGGAGTGCTTTGACCTTTAGCTGTTGCGCTGTAAGATATTGAGCAATTTCTCGACCAACACCGCGACTTGCTCCAGCCAGAAAAATATAAGATGCACTTGTCATAATCAGCCTAACTACTTACGCTCAAAGGATTTTATCAAAGGATTGGCAGTATTTAATAATTGCTCAAGCAACTGAGATGCTTCTGGTTGGTGGTGAATATAAGTGTCAATAAACAGACTAATAATTTCACTCATCAGCAAACGCAAGTTTTCTTGGGATTGAGTAGCTTCTAAGTCGAGAGAGGATTTAACTATAGTGGAGTCTGGCTCATCAACTATCGAAAAGTGATTTGCTCCTTCTAAAATTACCAGATAGGTGTCATTTCGTCCCCCAGTAATTGCTTCTTGGAATGTACGGCTGACTGGGGTGGTAGCATCCTCAGTTCCTCCCATCAGTAGAAGTGGTAGGGAATCTGGTAAAGGTAAGATGGTTTCTGGTTCATACCCGATGATTGTAAATCCTGTACTACTTGCGCCATAAGCAAAAGATGCAGTAACTTCAGGGAAAAACCGAGGGTCAGCATTTTCTATAGATACCATACCACCCGCAGAGTGTCCACCGAGAATGATCCGTTGTAAATCCAGCATTCCTGCTAAAATTCCCTGATTTTGTAACTGTTCGAGTTTAGCTAGGAGTGCTGGCAAAGCCAAAGCTGTGGGAGCAGTACGATAAATTGTGGGTTTCATCTTTTCCAAATCAATCCCAGGTGTGAGGCTAATTACGCCTGGTAGACTTTCGGTAATCCAATTAAATAGAACCACTACCAATCCACGTTCAGCGAGTTTAACCGCCAGCCATTGGTATTGTTGAGCATCACAGTTAAAGCCGTTGAATAAAATCACTACTGGAAAAGGTGCCTTTTCTGGATCAGCTGGCTCAATTCCAGTACTTTTTTCTAGCTGATCCGGTATTTGTGCTGGATAGAGAATTTTCAGGTGAATGGTATCGTAAGGTGAGTGGACACCCTCAACTTTGGCAGCTTCAAAAAAAGCACGAACTGTCATTTGTACCTTCCTTACTATGACTTCAAGAAAATCTTCCTCTGAGTGTACAACTGTTCCTTGCAAGCAAAATCTAATGATCTAAAATAACGAAGTAACTAAGTAGAAAGCAGAAGGCAGCAGTAAAGACGCGATTAATCGCGTCTGTATAGGAGTTAAGAAAATCATTTCACTGATTGGGATTTTATGTTCAGGACTTACGCACGGGTCATGGAAGAACGAACCACTCCAGACACAGAGAAGCCAGTGCGCCCTTGCGGTTAAGAGACTTGTTCGCTCTTAGCGTTCACGCAGGGTAGCAACTGGCGCGACAGGGAGGTATGAGAGTTTGAGAGGTTTTTTGCGTAAGTCCTAATGTTGAATTCTGTTTACCTATTGGTAATTAAAAATATTAGTACAATAATTATACTTAACCCAATTGTAGGAAGTATTTTAGTAAACAATTGTGCCAATCTAGCAAATAACTTTTCAAGGGATTTACTTATGGCTAAAAAATCTCAACCTAATCTAGAACAATATCAAGATGTCAGATTATCTGCCACCACAAGAATTTGGGTAATTACAGTCGCCATTCTCGGAGTTTGCGTCCCACTGTCAGCAGTTACCAGAAGCGGTGCTATTCTTCCTTTAGTTGCTATTGGTGGCGCAGCTGTTGGTACAGTTGCTGTTTGGCGTTCTGATGAGCAAAAATCAAAAACTAACTATTTGCAACAACAGCAAATAGAACTGTTAGAGCAAAGATTAGCGAATTTAGAAACAATTGTTAGCAGTGATGACTTGAACTTGCAAATGAAAATTAAACATATAGAGGCAAGGGATACTTTTGGCAACTCCTCTGATGTAAATACTACACCCAGACAACCAAAACGCAAAGGTTAAAATTAACCAATCTTCACCATTTATACTTATTTTAGATGATCTCCCCTAGAATCAGCGCTACTAGTTTATTTTTATGTAAGTATTTGTTGACTTAACGTTACTGCAACCTTTGAAATCCCTCTCAGATTAAACTTTTCTTTGCAACTAGAACTGTTTCTAGGGAAACAGTATCTCGCTCTCCATCTCCGTTAGAATTAACTGACATCAAACTAATTCTATATACTTCAGTTGCATCAGTGAATGAAATGTTTAAGTGCTATCCATCTATCTCTTTCCCGCAAACATCTGCCAATGGCTGTGTTTTTTTAGACTACTAACATTACTGAATTTTTAATTAACTAAGGTTATAAACTTGAGTAATTGCATTGGTATAGCTTACCTTAGGTATGCAATAGTTTGCCGCAAGAATGCTGATGGATTGGATTAGCTTACTCAAAGCTCAACAAACTGACTTCCTTCGACGTGTGAAAAAACCTAAAACTTATGACTTATCTTTGCTGGAAAGTCAAGTTAAAGGTTGTCACACTGAAATAATAGGATTTCGGGGTGAGCCTTTGGCAAAACTCCAAGAACTTTCTCGCCAACAAGCAGAAATTCTCGCCAAAAATCCGCCGCCGACGCCGCCTGAATATCCTGAACCTCCCGACTGGACGATACCTTTTCCCAAATACTTCCAACGACAAGCGGAAGATTATTTTTTGCGGGAGCAAATCGTTGACTGGGTGATAACTGAACGCTTAGGGAAGTTGGTAAAAAAGGTATCTTGTGATACCCTGCAAAACATGATTTTAGATGATGAAGGAAATTTGTGTGGCGAAAGTAAATTTCCTTATGTCTTAAAAGATGATCCTCAGCTAAGTGTTCAAGTTTATGTTGCTGATGGAGAAAGTTTTAATGGTATTAAGAAAGACAAAATTAGATGGTCAGTTACTCAAGAAGATTTAAGAAATCACCAAGGATTAATTTTTCTTTGTTTGTTTTATCCATCTACAGGTAAATTAGGTTACGAGAAGCAAAGTATAATAACAGGCTTTTTACCTACAAATATCCTTGAATTTACTGAACCAAAACTGGATATAAGTCCAAGTAATTTGTTGTATGCGGGGGGGTTGAGTTGGTATTTAGAATCACTAGTTGCTAAAAAAGACACGTCACCAGTAATTAATCAGAAAGCGATCGCAGAGACAATACAAACTCTACCATCAGAGCATTGCCTTAAGGGTATAGTCGGTGACTGGGAATGCTGGCAGACTTTGCAAGGGCACAATAGAGGGATTAATTGCTTGGCTTTCAGTTCTGCGTGTAAGAATGGCAAAGCTTTACCCATATTGGCAAGTGGTAGTCGCGGAGAGACGAAGCTCTGGGATTTAAGCAAGGGTGAATTAATAGATACATTATCAGAGTATCCTTGGGTGATATCTGGGCTAGTGGATGAAGTGAATTCTCTGGCTTTTAGTTCAGATGGGCAAACTTTAGTAAGTTGCGGTGCAGATTCTACAATTAAGCTTTGGCACGTCGGCGCTTTAGACTTGATAGATATTTTGCACAAACATAATGGGGTAGTGCGGTGTGCTGCTTTTACACCAGATGGCAGAATGTTAGCTACAGGAGGAGATGATAGAAAAATTCTGTTTTGGGATTTGATGCAACGTCAGGTTGCGATCGCCCTCTCTCTAGATGATACCGCAGCTCATTCCCTAGTTTTGAGTCGAGACGGGGAAACTCTGGTTACAGGTAGCTACCGCAAAATTAAAGTCTGGCGCACCTCACTTTTGATGGGAGTCAAAAGTTTAAAGGACGTACAACCGCTGCATATCCTCATGGGTCATTCTCACATTGTTGGTTCCTTGGCAATCAGTGCAGATGGTATGCTGGTGAGTGGTAGCTGGGATCAAACAATTAAAATTTGGCAATTGGAGACTGGGGAATTACTTCATACTCTGAAAGGACATAGAGATAGAGTATATGCGATCGCTTTAAGTCCCGATGGTCAAATTATCGCCAGCGGTAGTGCTGATAAAACCATCAAATTGTGGCATCTACAAACTGGGGAATTGCTGGGTACGTTTACAGGTCATACTCATATAGTCACAGCATTAGCTTTTACAGCTTCCGGTGAGATGTTAGTTAGCGGGAGTTTGGATAAGACGATTAAAATTTGGCAACGGAATTGAAGTTAGGAGTTAAGAGTCAATACGGTTCAGTTAAGAAAATTTATCTGTTTAGGCAGGTAGGGGGAGCAGGGGAGGCAGGGGGAGAGAAAAAGGCTTATCTGAACCGTATTGGATTCTATTCCACTGTTTGTGCCGATTTTACTTGTTCACCTCAAAGATATCAAATGAATTCTATAAATTGACGACCACAATCAACACAAATATGATGAGAGTTTACCATATTTTTTGCCAATATGAGCGGATATGACTTGATGCACACCTTGGATACTGCATAGTGATCGCTCGAATTCATACTTCAATTATGCAACGCCCTTTATTTACTTTTTACGGGTGTCTACAGTTGGTGCAAGATATGAGCCTCTGACTAACGGCGATCACCACTAGCAAAATATGAAAGAAACACATTTTTCATAATTTTTTCAAAGCCTTGCTGGTAAAGGGTTTTAAAATGTGTTTCTTAAGAGTTTATTGAATTTCATTTCCAAACTGACAAGGGTGAAATTTGCATCAATTCTTGACTGAGGTTGTTATGAATGTAACCATTGGTAGCAAGAATTCTACCCGACTCAATTTTTAGAGGAGTACTATCGTAGGCGGTAACTTTACCCCCAGCTTCTTGTAGCAAAATTATGCCAGCGGCAATATCCCAAGGAGAAATCCCTCGTTCCCAGTAACCATCTAGATGCCCACAAGCTACATGGGCTAAATCTAGCGATGCTGACCCACTACGCCTGACTCCTTGAGTAAGGTGGGTGAGGTGACAAAATTCTGCGTAGTTATTATCAGAAGTTTCGTGACGATCATAAGCAAATCCTGTTACCAGTAAACTCTTACTCAGTTCAGATGTTTTGGAAACCTTGATGGAACAGTGATTGCGTGTTGCTCCTAAGCCAGTAGCGGCCTTAAATAGTTCATTGTGAAGAGGATCATAAATTACACCAACTTGCGGTACACCATCAATTAATAACCCAATGGAAACAGCGAAAAAAGGATATTGATGAGCGTAGTTGGTTGTGCCATCTAAAGGATCAATTGCCCACAAATATTGATTATCTTGATTACCTAGTTTCCCCGATTCTTCAGCAAGAATAGAGTGTTGGGGAAAATGGCGATGCAAAACTTCTAAAATAACTGCTTCTGAAGCTTTATCGGCAGCAGTGACTAAATCACCAGGGCGGCCTTTTTCAATAATCATGTCTTCTAACTTACCCAAGTAATGTCGTAATACTACGCCAGCAGCTAAGGCTGCTTCTGTGGCAGTATCTAGGAAAATTTGTAAATTTGTCATAGGGAATGGAGAATAATTAAAAGCCATCACATAGTTTGGTTTTTTCATGCCAACTTACTTAGCAACTTGGGTTAGTATTGGCATACTGCGATCCCATATATCTGAACTGTCATCAAGATGATCGTTAACGGTGCGACTGATCGCATCAATTTCTGCCAGTTCAGCGGCAGAAAGTTTAACCTTAACGGCTAATGCATTGTCTTTTGCTTGTTCAGGATAACGCGCACCAGCGATCGCATTTGTTTGAGGTTGAGCTATTAACCATGCCAAAGCCAACTGAGCAAGGCTACAATTATGAAGATGAGCTATAGGGCGTAATTTTTCTAAAGCTTGATGGGCGTGTTCAAAGTTTTCGCCTTGAAACAGCTTATTCTTAGCACGATTATCTGCTGGATCGAATTTATGACCAAGAGCAAATTTCCCTGTCAACAATCCTTGTGCTAAAGGCGAATAGGCAAGGATAGAAATATTGTTTTTCATGCAGTAAGGTACGGCATCTTTTTCTACCTTTCTCCAGAATAAAGAATAGGGAGGTTGTAAACTATCAATACTTCCATAACTTGCTATTTGTGCTAATTGGGCGCGAGAAAAATTAGAAACACCAATTGCCCGAATTTTGCCTTGCTTTTTAAGTCGGTTAAGAGCACTCATAGTCTCTTCAACAGGTACTGTTTGACTATTGAAAGCGCCAGATGGCCAATGAATTTGGTAAAGGTCAATGTAGTCAGTTTTGAGGTTTCTTAGAGAGCGTTCACAAGCTTCAATCACTTGATCGTACTTGAGATGATGGACGAAAACTTTTGTGGCGTACTCCACGCAAGCACGCACATCAGATAAGGCTTCGGCTACAATGCGCTCAGAGTGTCCTTCACCATAATGAGCAGCAGTATCAATTGTTGTAATCCCTGCTTCAAATGCGGCTCTAATTGTTTTAATCGAGTCAGCATCCTCAATTCCTACCCACTTATGTTTACCAGCTTGCGAAGTTCCCATCAGGATGGGTGTGATTTGTACCTGAGAACTACCTAACTTTCGCTTTTTCATAATTACAAGACTAATTAAGTAAACTAATTAGTCTTATAATCTCTTGACTTTTAATTTAAATTAAATTTAATATTTAGTTTGATTAAGTATAATTTAACTCTCCTTAACTCAATTTCATAATTATTAGACTAATTAAGGAAACTAATTAGTCCTATAATCTCTTGACTTTTAATTTAAATTAAATTTAATATTTAGTTTGATTAAGTATAATTTAACTCTCCTTAACTCAATACGGTTTAGTTAAGCCTAAAAGTCATGTAAACTAGGCATTGTTTCCATGAATGAAAATTAAGTGTGGTGCATCTTAAGGATTTTTCGTTGGTGTCTCCTGAGATACAAAGCGGTGAGGTGCTTAAAGCAATTGAGATGGCGATCTCAGATTTTGTCATCGAACAGGCGATCACTAATACCCAAACTAAAGAGGAACGCAAGCCATCGCTACCAGCACAATTAGTAATAAGTCTGGTGATAGGAATGAGTTTTTGGTCTAAAGACTCAATGCCAGATGTACTTAAAAACCTAATAGATGGGATGAGTGATGCATGGGTGAAAGTTGGTAAATACTGGCGGATGCCATGCAAATCAGCCATCACACAAGCTCGGCAGCGATTAGGAGCAAGAGTGATAAGTGATTTATTTCATCAGTAGGTAAGACTAATCGCTACAACCGAAACTTTGGGGGCATTTTTAAATGGGCTACGAATTTTAGTCATTGGTGGTACTTGTTTTGATGTCCCAGATGTGATGAAAATGCCAGAGTTTTTGGTCGTCCTGGGACACAAGCTGCGTTCCCTAAAGTTAGATTAGTTATATTAGTGGAAGCTGGAACACACATAATATTTGATGCATTAATGTGTCCCTATCGGATTGGAGAGCGAGTACGAGCATTAAGACTATTACGTTCCGTAACATCAGGGATGTTGTTGTGGGATAGGGGATTACATTCCTATGCAATGGTACAAGCAACAGTAGCTAGCCAGGGGATGTAATTATTTAGGGAGAATACCAGCCAATCTCAAATTCCTTTTTCTCTCCCCCTGCTTCCCCTGCTCCCCCTACCTGCCTAAACAGATAAATTTTCTTAACTGAACCGTATTGGATACGTTGTTACCTGAACGTGTTCATCGTATTAATTCCAGAGTTGTGAAAAAACCTGTATCAAAGTTTCGTTTTAAAAATAGGAGCTAGGAGTTAAAAAACTCCGTTCATCCACCTTTGATACTCATTAATGAGTCTTTGATACTCGTTCATCCACCTTTGATACTCATTAACGAGTCTTTGAACGGATTTATCCACCCAGGCTTGCCCTGATGAAGTCAAAGATAACCTGGCGCGAGAACCCTTACTACTCTATTTACTGGTACAGATGCACCGAGACAACCGTCTCAACGTCCAAATGTTTGCAGGTGTAGACGGTATTAAGGCAAAAATCCGTATCTATGATGAATCGGTGAAGTAGGTACTAGAAAAACACCGTGACAGTAAAGGTAAGACAAAAAAGCAGTTCTTGAGCAGGGGAGGTTGAGGAGCAGTTCTTGAGCAAACCCCACAACTAAAGTTAGGCGATGCACTGAGTGTCTTGCCCTGACTTGTACTGAGCGTAGTCGAAGTAGCAAAGCCGAAGGGAGCCGAAATGGGTATCGCACTTTCTACCAAAATGTCTGTCACTTGGCGATGCCTGCGGTGAGCTTGGCTAAGGCGCATAATAAAACCATCCCCTCTATTTCACTCATTTATGGCGATCGCAACTCAACCCCAACTAACATTAGACGACTTCCTCAAACTGCCAGAAACTGAACCAGCATCAGATTTTATCAACGGGGAAATCATTCAAAAACCAATGCCTCAAGGTGAACATAGCCTACTGCGGAGCGAATCTTGTCATGTCATCAATCAGATAACCGAAGGGCAAAAAATTGCTTTGGCTTTACCCGAACTACGCTGCACTTTTGGCGGTGCATCTATCGTCCCTGATGTGTCTGTGTTTCGCTGGGATAGAATTCCTAAAACTTCAACTGGCAGAATTGTTAATCGCTTTGAAATTCATCCCGACTGGGCAATTGAGATTGTTTCCCCAGACCAAAGGTTAAAAAAAGTGTTGAGTAAGTTATTGCATTGTTCGCGCAATGGTACAGAACTAGGCTGGTTAATCAACCCTGAAGATGAAAGTATGCTGGGGATTTTTCCTGGACAGCGAGTGGAATTATACGAAGGTGCTGAGAAATTACCCATCCTGGAGGGTATCGAATTAGAACTGACTGTGGAACAAGTTTTTGGCTGGTTGAGTTTGACGTAAAAAAGCGATCGCATTTCCTAGAGAAAGTTGGAAAGGATTGTATCTGTAGGTTTATTGTAGAAACTGGACGGTACAGCGCAAATTCGTATGTGCCATAAAAATTTGTATTGCCGTGCTTTTATGGAAAATCAACTAGGATTTGTTCTGAAACTGCTTTTACTCTCGGCTTTGTTATCGGTATTAATTAAATATGCAGGGCCAAGTCTATCAATTCCGGCGACAGCAACCAACGCGCTGATTATAGTATTGTTGCCAATTGTGATTATGGCGATCGCGCTACTGTGGCGATTCCAAGCGCAGAAACAAAATTAACTCAAACCATTTACGCACAAGTGACTAAAATCAGCTAACCTAGCTGAATTACAACAAAATTGCATCTCGCCAACCGTTGGAAGTCAGCCTGTGAAACTCGGTCAATGGATCGGCTTAATCGCCATAGTTCTTTCTTTATACATCCTGTGGCAAATTCGGGAAGTACTTTTGCTCGTGTTTGCCGCAGTTGTGTTAGCCACCACCTTAAATCGGCTAGCGAAACGCTTCCAACGCTCAGGTATGCAGCGTGGATTCGCTGTCCTTCTCTCAGTAGCTATCTTTTTTGCCGGAATCGTGGGTTTTTTCTGGCTAATTGTGCCACCTTTTGCCCAGCAGTTTCAAGAACTAACCTATCGGGTTCCCCAAGGGTTTGGACGTTTTAATAGTTGGCTTGACGCCTTAAGAACCCGCATTCCTACTGAATTGATTCCTTACATCCCAGATTTAAACAGCCTGATCCAACAAGCACAGCCCATCGCCAATCGGGTATTAGGAAACTCCTTCGCCTTTGTATCTGGCTCCTTGGAAATTGTCCTCAAGGTTTTACTAGTGCTAGTTTTAACAGGAATGACATTAGCTAATCCTGTGGCTTACCGCAAAGTCTTTGTGCGGCTTTTCCCCTCATTTTATCGGCGACGAGTCGAAGGGATTTTAGATCAATGCGAAGTCTCCTTGGGGGGATGGGTAATAGGCGCTCTCATTGCTATGGGTGTAGTAGGGTTGATGAGTGTAATTGGCTTATCTATTTTGGGTGTAAAAGCAGCACTTGCTTTAGGGGTTTTGGCAGGATTTTTGAACTTAATTCCCAACCTCGGCCCAACGCTGAGTGTAATACCAGCAATGGCGATCGCTTTGTTAGATGAACCCTGGAAAGCAGTTGCTGTCTTGATTCTCTACTTTTTTATTCAACAGGCTGAAAGTAATTTCATCACGCCCATTGTCATGGCGCATCAAGTCTCATTGCTACCAGCTGTAACCTTAATTTCACAGTTATTTTTCGTGACTTTCTTTGGCTTTTTAGGATTATTTCTAGCACTACCCCTAACTGTCGTCGCTAAAATTTGGGTGCAAGAGGTGTTAATTAAAGATGTTTTGGATCAATGGGGAAATAGCCCTAGAAAAGAGACTGAGTTTGTGATGGTTTCTGAATCTCCTGAAGTAGATGACTATTGGACAGCAGAAAGTCCTGATATTAAAAAGGAGTGACCGATTGATCATGATATCTTGCAAAAAGAAGATTAGTTATATAGCAATCCGATTTTATTTGTGAGAATTGCAACCCTTAGATCCCCGATTTCTCTAAGAAGTCGGGGATCTTGTTTCTGCGCGTTTATATCATGTACGGTAAATTACTTGTAATTCCTACCTCACTTCTCAACAGCAGCCCCTCCCCTAGAGCGACGGTCGAGTAAAAGTAGTTGACAAAAGATACAATATTTGTTTATCACAATCTCCGAGGTTAAAGGAATAAGGGGTATAAAATGCGTTCACGAATCTGGGAACCTCCCATCGAGTTATCACCCAAAGAGTCAACGGTAGTAAAACGTATACGTAAAGCCAAGCTATTTGTATTTTTGCGGCAGATCCGCCACGAACTATTTGATTCAGATTTTCAATTAGAATTGGCCAAAATTTTTAAAGATAGTAGCGTTGGACTATCACCAGTGCCACCAGCACAATTGACACTTTTCATTATCCTTCAAGCATATACAGGAGTTTCAGATGATGAGGCAATAGAAGCAATAGAAATGGATAAAAGATGGCAGCTAGTTTTAGATTGTCTTGATTGTAAAAAAGCCCCATTCAGCAAAGGAACGCTAGTAAAATTCCGTGCCCTTTTAATATCATATTCTTTTGATAGACGGTTAATCGAAAAGACGGTTGAAATGGCTAAAGTTCGTGGAGGCTATAATTCAACTTCATTAAGGATAGCCCTAGATTCAAGTCCATTATGGGGAGCAGCAAGAGTTGAAGATACCTATAATTTATTAGGTCATGCGTTGAGAAAAGCGTTATCAATAATAGCTGAAAGTAATTAAGATAGTTTAGAAAATGTGGGATCAAGCTTTGGTGCTGATATCGTCGCTAAAACCAGCCTGAAAGCGTCTCTGGACTTAGATTGGGATGAGCCAGAAGCCAGAAATCTGGCACTGGCAAAGAGAATTTAAAATTGAGAATATTTGAATATAATTACCAAGAATCATGACTTAGTAGAAACATTAAATTTGGCAGGTTTTTTGTTTTATAATTGTTCAGGAGTATTTAACCTAATTCTAAAGTAGTAATAGCAAAAATCTTGTGCCAATCAATATTGGGAGGCTCTTCTGTGTACATTCGTACATATTCAAATACAGAGGTCATTTGGTATTTTTCAAATAAAAGAATAGCGGCTTCATTAATATTAGGAACATCTACATAAATAGGACTGATTTCTGCATAAGTCACTAAGGCTAAGAATAACTTTTCTGCTATCTCTTCATTTTCCGCAAATAGAGGGGCAATTTTAAAACCATCCGTAGCTTTTCTAATCACTCCATAACCTACCAAATTAGCATCGTTGATGATAGCGTAACCTTGCCCATGAGGTTGATTAATCCATGTCGAAAGAAAATGAGGACGAGAACTAGGAAAATATCGCTCATCATAACGACAAAGTTGCTCAAAATCAAGATTTTTTAAATCTGTCACATCTGGCGAGATTTTTCCGTTAATTATCCCTTGATAACGGAGATGAGAATGAGCAGGTTTAAAACCAAATCTTTGATAATTATTAACTTGTTGTAAGACAGCATCTAAAGCAGCAGGTTGATTAGAAATTAACTTCAATGCTTCCTGCCATGTTTTTAAACCAAAACCCTTTCCCCGTTCTTCGGGTTTTACAAGATAAATGCCAATAAAATTAAATTTAGCACTATATCGCACTACAGAAATACAACTAATAGGTTGACCGTTTAATTCTCCAATTAAGAAACCACCAGGATCGGCAATATAAAAATTATCAACATCATCAATCCCCGGATTCCACCCCTCTGAAGCAGCCCAGCTTAAGGCAATTTTTAGATCATCTTTGGTCATGGGACGAACTCGAAAATTATCTTCTGTGATAGTCATTTTTTTTGCTCCTCGTGATACTAAGATTGTCCGAGTTGGGAAAGTCACTTGATTCTGCCTCGATTGCCAGCTTTAATTAATTTTTTTTCTAAATGAGTTCTGATATTGAGTCGCTCATCTGCTTTTGCAAGCGCTGGCGGTTATCATCATACTTCAACACCGTTTGAATTTGGACGTGTCTGCTGAATCGCTCAGTAGCACGGTAGTTGCCATTATTCAGATCCAATACTGTGGTAATCGCACTGTGGCGAACACGATGGGGTGACATCTTCTTAGTAATTCCGGCTTGCTTGCACAGCCCATCCACCAGTCGCCTCATTGCCTCTTTGGTTAATCTCGCTCCATTCTTATGATAAGCCAGGACGATCGCTTTCCTACTCTTGGGGTAAACCGAAAATCTGGGATAGTGCCCTACCCTCAGGAATAACACACCCTAAAAAACTAGGTTTTTAGGACTTGTGTGTACACCGTAGTATTATCTTGTGTTTCTTAGTCTAAGGTTGCTTTGAGAGAATCGGTTCTGCTGCAATATCATCTAAATCGATCTGATCTAACAAATGCCGCCACTCTGCTTGCAGTGTTGCATCTTTAGGATTTTTCTGACGCAGTTGAGCCAGTATCGTCAGTGCGTCGTACCATATCCCGTTTTCAGCATAGATAGCATACTGCTTTAGAAGTTCTGGTGTTTGTAGCTTTTTGACTACGGTTGGATTTAGTTCGACTCGGACAATCACCCCTTCGACGAAAGTCGGGGGGGAAATCGTTTGCTTGTTACAATTAATGGTGAAAAACCAGCGATATTGTTTGTTTAATGCCAAAGCAGGAGCAGTGGAAGGTAGAGAAACGCGGATGACTCCTGGTTTATCTGGTAGAGCGATCGGTGGGCGGGAAATCTCGTTAGAGTCCTGATCTTGCAGCACAAATTCAACTTCATAGGGCGAATTTTTGGTATACGGCACATAAAAAAACCAACTTGGGCGTTGTAGGGTTGTCTGTCCCCAGACATTGATCACTTCATCTGACTTAGTAAAGGGCACTAAAGCAGTCAGCTTAGGTTTAGTAAGTGGACATATCGGTTCCCCACGCTTCGCTCCACCACGAACCCGACCTCCAGGAGGGGGGCCAGGTGGAAGTGGAGGTTGATTAAAGGTTGTGGCTTGAGCAAGGGTCGTTTTAGCATTCCGATCGCTAAGTGAAGAACTAAGAGTTGGTTTTGCAAGGACTGGAGTCAGGCTAATTAGTAAACTGGTGCAGTTAAAAGCTACTACTAGAAACAGTTTTATCGGTTGTGAATTTGACTTCATAAAAACCTTACCTTAAGTATGTAAACCTTGTAGATTTATCTGCTGGTTATCCAAAAATTTCATAAAAAAATCTTTACCTATTCCCTATTCCCTATTCGCCACCCGAACTTTTGTTTTTGAATTATAAATTGACATCAAGGCAACCGTAGCTGCCAACGACAAAGCCGAAGGTATAAACGGCACCCAAGCACCCGAAATTAACAGATTAAAGCAAATTATATACAGAACACTAGAGGTAATACTGATTGCCAATGCCAACCAAGGGAACGAAAGCCTTCGCCAAGCCAGGACTCCCCCTACCAAAGACCAGCCCCAAATCCAGACCACCTCAACCCACAGTGACCAAACCCGCAGCAACGGCCGCCCATCCTGCACAGCACTGAGGATCTGGCTGACCATATGCGCTTGTACCAACACTCCTGGCATTTTCTTTAAAGCAGCGCCATAGGGTGTAGCCCAGGCGTCTGGAGAATCCCCCTTTGCCACCACACCAATCAAAACAATCTTGTCTTTGATAACACTGGGGTCAATCGGATTAGAAGATAAAAATTTGGTTAGCTTTATCTGTTGGGCTATCTCTTTTGAGGAACGGTAGTTGAGCAAGATTTGACCGCCATTAGCATCAATATTTTGATAGCCACCAGTACGAGATTTCAGATTTGGAAAAATAGTTTTACCCAGCTGCAAATTCCCTTGAGTGATCTTTCGTTCAATTCCTAAGGGTTGTAGATAGAGAGAGGCCAGTTCTACACTGAATGCATAACGAGCACGACACAATGATGTCGGCTCTGGGTTCATGAACAGGAGATGCCGACGGATAACTTCATCACTATCATTAATAAAGTCACTGAATCCCAAATTTGTTGTGGGGATTTCTGGTGGCGGCTTAAAGCCTGGGATATTTTCTGTGACATCGCTCCCCTTACATACGCCAATCAAGTTCTGAGTTTTTTGGAGACGAGTAATTAAATCTGGTTGTGTGGCTTTAAAATCACGGTAGATATCCAAGCCGATCGCTCTGGGTTGGTATTGATTCAGTTTTGTCAGTAGTTTATTGAGTGATTTTTCGGAAATGGAAATTCCCATCAAGGACTCGCCATTTTGTCGTTGAGTTGCTATATCGTCATCATCAATTGTAATTACTAACAGGCGCGAATCTAGTCCTTCTGCGGGGCGCGATCGCATCATCTGGTCAAAGGCTTGCATCTCTGGACTTTCCACCAATCCCAGCCATCTCACCCCACAAACCAAGGCTGTAATCGCCAAACTCGATAACAAAGTTATCGTAAATCTGCGTTTGTGAGACAAAGCTAAATTCGGTATATCTTCAGTTTTTCTAGACCTTAATTCATCCCAAGTGGGTGGTATCTGGGCTGGATTTTGGCAAATCATTGGTAGCCAAGTCGCACAGGGAAATCGATCCTCAAGTCCTTGCAATCGTTCCCGCGCTTGGCGTACCGCTTGATATAAAGATTTCCCATTGGCAAAGCCTTCGAGAAAATACTTCAAGAACTCTTTTGCAACCTGGTCTGGAACCGGTTCGCGCATGACGATCATTTGAGGAATTTGCAAATCAGCTAATTCTCGCGCCAATCCCAATCCATCACAGGAGTTGAATATAGCTAGTTGCAAACCGTTTTCAATGGCTTTCCTAAGAGCGTACTTTAACTCGCCAATGGTAAGGCTATCAGTTTTATTCAGATAAATTCGTCCGCTTTCGCCATTTTTGTTACTGGAACTGTGCCCAGCAAAGAAGAGAATATCCCAGTTTTTTCCCCAGAGATGGTCAGTCAATTCCTTACGTTGTGGTTCTACCAGAAAGCTGACCTCTGCATTAGCACACTGTTGCAGTAAAGCTAGATCAGCCTGGGTGTCAATCCCCTGACTATTGCCCACAATTGCTAAAATGTTGACTAATTTATTTAAAGTGCGTGGCTTGTGAATGCGATCGTAGGATGGTGAAGAAAGGGCGATTTCAGCCTTGGGGTAGCGTTCTAACAAATCCCACAGATGCCAGGGTAATAGTTGCAATTGGCTATTTTCTGTTTGCAGAATCACCCGCACTTCTTCCGTGGAGGACAATCTTTCTAACCATTTTTCCCTCAAAGGGCGAAACTCCTCTGCTCGCAGCCAGGTATTAAAACGTGCCCGCAAAATATGGGAAGTGTTTTCGCAGTCTTGAATCATCGATACATTCGTCACCTGCATTTGGTCAGCATGGAGGCGATAACGATTGCCTATCTGCCGATAACTAGACTGCCAATGACTGTAATAAAGCGGCATTTCAGGGAATGAAGGTAACCTCCCCGTGATTTCTGTTGCAGCACGCTCGTGTTCTTCACCAATTTGGAGAGTAACAGCAAACCCCTGCTCAAAACTACCCTCTCCGAATTTCAGAACCACTAACTTACCCATGACTGTCACTAATCTCCCTGTGCAAAATCATGCCCTGTTCTAATGTCTCATAACAAGCTCCATAAGCTTTTACAGACTTTTTGAAAAATCCCCAAAAGCTGGCTTGAATTTTTCACTTTTAATTTTTAATTAACCAATTACCACTTAATAAATTACCAAAAAAGAGGGAAGCTAGCTATATGTTTCAAATCCGAAAATATTCGGTAATGCTAATATCATTGATAGCTATCCTAACGCTAAATTGCTCTGTAGGTTCTCCGCGAAACTGCAACTGAATATAATTGTCTAATTTTCTCGATTGAGCATTTAGAAATACTGCTCCCGAACTATCTAGAACGGTGAGATTAACTCCTGCGGGCAAGTAGATTTGATTCCCAGTGGCGTGCAATTGGAGACGAATACTGGTTTGTTGATCTTCTTCTAGGCTGATTTCCACAATCAACATGACGGGTTGGTTGAGAATTTGGATACCCAAATCAATCAGTTTTGCCCGTTTAGTAATTGATTCTGGTTCTTTAAGGGTATTTAGTTCCAAAGTTTCAGTACTGCGAAAAACATAAGCTGGTCTGAGTTCCGGCACGTTCCACAGGGATTCAATAGTCTGCCAACCTGTCTCAAATATACCAGCAAACCACTGATTTAAATTCACCAGTGAACTAACTGGGGATTGGCGCAGTTGACTCAGGTGGTCGATAAACGCTTCCAATGGTTGCAGTTGTTCTAAAGGCAGTGTTTCAGTTGCGACACTAGGCATAAAACCAAGCAGCCTCGCTTCTTGGAGCGATTCATCAAATTGAACTACTAAATAACCTACCCGTTCTTCCCAGGTTTCTGGAGGAATGGAACATATCTGCTGGTGTTCCTGCACAGGGCGACACTCTAGACGACCAACTGAGGGCACCTCTAAGTCAGCTATATTCCCACAGAGGCGCATGATGGAATTCCAGCTGTCACTAGCTTGGAGGTCAGTAGGAATATCCATCATTTCCAAGTAGTCATTCACCACCCACACAGCCAGCGTATTCAGCCGAACTTGTTCTGCTTTTTCAGGATTTGGCTGCTGGTCAGCAAATTGCTGGGCAGTTATGCGAGCTGATTGGGAAATCGGCAATGTTAAAGCGAAATCGTCTAGCTTATAAGTGGAGTTATTCATAAGTCAATCCCTAGTGAGCAATGCTGCTATATACATATCACCCGCATTCACTAAATTTATGCCACAAAATAGAGAATGATTATTGCAAAATTGGGGATTGAGAGGTTTGAGGTTCTGAGGTGGATGAAGGGAGTTCTCAAAGAGATGAATGAGTCTCTAATTTTCTTTGTTCCCAGTTTCCAATCCCCAAATCACAACCAATTGCCAATCAACACATAAGCAGACCAAAAGCTTGGCGCTCTGTAGTTAGCATTTTTCAGCAGTTGTAGCTGGGCAAGGTGGACAGCTTTGGCTTTGGTGATTTTGCCACTGTTGAGTTTTTGATAGAAGGCACTAACAAACATTGCTGTCGATTCATCATCAATCTGCCACAGCGAGGCTATGGTACTGCGTGCCCCAGCTCGGACAGCTGCTCCTGCAAGACCCAGTGCTGCACGCTTGTCTCCTGTTGCTGTTTGGCAAGCACTCAAAACTAATAGTTCTACTATGGTTTTACCCTGACTGCTGAAGAGAGTATCAAAATCCTTGACATTGATCTCACCATCAAAATCCAAAATAAAAGTGTCTTCAAGGCGGGAACTAAACTGACCGTGGGTTGCTAAATGCACTATGTTGAATGGAGCAGCACCAATTTTACTCTCTAAATTCTTTTTCTTAAAATCTTTATCTAGTAGGCTAGTTGTCGAGATTCCTGCTTTGCTAATCCCGTCGAATTCAGATTCTATCGCAAGCAACGGTGCAAAGTTGGAAAAACCTGGTGGCGGCTTAGTCAATCCTGCGGTTAGCGCTTTTAGTTGCTGTTTTACCAGTGGTTTAGGGCTGAGGAGTTGCAGACCGACGCTCAGAGCAATTGCATATTTCTCTACCAAGTATTTCTTGCCATCGTAGAGAGCTGCCATTGGTAAATTGCGTAACGGGCCATCTAAGACGAACACTAGGGTATCTACCCGACTTTTTTGCAATTCTGACTCAATCGGTTTGAGTAGCCAGTTATAAACTTGGTACGAGTGGGTTTGGACGGCTTTGGTAGCGGTGGGATCAACAAGATTTTTTTGCAGTTCTACTAAGAGTTTCTCTACTTCTATCCGGGAAATCTGAGTAGTGTAGCTTTGCAGGGGTTGTTTGGGAATTTTGACAATTACCTGGAGTTCTTTTTGAAGAATAATCGGATAGAGGATGGCAGCTCTGGCATTTTCTTTGTCTACTACTTGATCGAGGGCTACTCTCTGACCTTGCAGGCAAGCTTCCTGGAAGAAGTTGTCCAATTCTGCTAGTTGGAGTGCTTCAATCCGCTCTCGTGCTTTCTCCAATATTTTTTCATCTGATTTTTCTTTTTGGGATTTCAGTAGTAACTCTACTGACTCTCGGTAGACGGGTTCTACGCTGTCCCGGAAGGTGAATTGCACATCCTGATTCAATACATTACTGACTATTAAATCTCTGCGGAGAGACTCGAGAGTTTCCACAGCAAGATCATATGCCCTAATCGCACCATTAATATCTTTTTGTGCCCGGAGCAATCTACCTAACTGCCACTCCAAAGTATAGATAATTTCTGGTGCATTGCTGCTCTGTGCCAAAGCTAATCCTTGCAGGGTCAGGTCTTGCGCTTTTGACCACTGTCCGGTTTCTTCGTACAAACCGCCTAAACTTTTCAGAGCATAGGCTTCTGCCCGCTTGTCCCCTAAACTGCGGGATTGCTGGATGGCCCTGGCGAGTAATACTGCTGAGTCTTTTGTGCTGAATTCAGAGTAGTAATTCTGACTAGATGTTGGTAACACACCACTCTTGATTTTTAAGATACTTTGTGAATAATTAATTTGAGCGTAAATATTAGCACGGCTGAGGGGGAGTTGATCGAGTTGGGACTCAATCAATGGTGAGAGAGTGTGAACCTCTGCCCATCGTTGATCTTCAATGAGTAGGCTCAGTTGATTAAGTTGCGCTTGTACTTTTGTCAGGGGTGAAGGAGATGCAGCAACTGTTTGTTGATAATAGGCGATCGCCTGTATATTGTCTTGTTTTTTACGGGCATGATTCCCCAGACTGAAAAGACTTGCCGCAATATCAGTACTTGATTGCAGATGTTGAGCAATCATTAGACTTTCTTCTAGCGCCTGGTATGACTTTTCCAAATTTCCCACTACCAAAAGGGCATCACCGAGCGATCGCAAACTCACTGTCTTTTCTCTAGAGTCTGGTTGAGATTTTAACGTCTGACTTACCTCTTCGAGTGTTTTGACAGCCCGAGGGTAAAGTCCTTGGCTTCGCAACGCCTGTGCTTGATTGATTAGCGATCGCACCACACCGCTTTGATCATTTGCTTGCCTGTAAATTTTTTCCGTCCACCGCCAAGTTTCTAAAGCCTCTTCGGCCTGTCCCATTGTCAGTTGGAGACGACCTTGAATATCCAGTGATTGGGCAAATATTTTTTGCAGATTTTGGTTTTCATCCAGTCCTTTGAGCAAATTTAAGCTCTCTGTAATTGCCTGCTGTGCCTGAATCCATGCACCCAGTTGCTGGTAAGCTAGGGAAAGATTACTTAGTGTTACTGCCAGGCTAAGGCTGTCCCTTTGCTGCTTAGATGCTTGGACAGCCTGTTGTAACACTTCTACCGCCTTGGTAAAGTTTCCAGCATTGTATAAAATTTGGCCCTGCTCTAATAGTGAGGCGGGGTCTGCGGCCACAGCCAGCGACATAAGACTATTAATTGGTAGTTGGGATGAGGAATTAATTGAGCCAGGAACTTTTGCCAGTACGGGTGAACCAAGGATGCATATCAAAGCTATTAGGAAGTACAAAGGCAAACGTAAAAAGTGAGCTAGCGTGGTCTTCTCCCAACACCGTGGCTGTTTTTGCCTTTTAACTTTTATAGAATTCGCGCCAAAAATCGTAGTTGGTTTAGTCACAAGCATGACAAAAGATAAGTGATAACCAAGAACGCACAGGATTAACTGTAGGTGTTTGGGCTACCAGGGTAATGTTACCATTCACATCCATTACTTATCCCTGAGCCTTCCACAATCTTATTTTTCGTGGGTTGGATGAGGTTTTACTGGCTAAATCTCTACTTACCCGGAGCCGTTCGATCTCTTTAGGACTTAGGCAGACTCTACGAATTATTCTGGTGCGATCACCCCTTAGAGGTTAGTGTTCTTGGTACACCAGTCGCCTCAACGGCGGGAAAGAAAGGAAGTTTGGATGCGTGCAGCGGGCTGTGCCAAAAGAACTTGATAGTAAAGCAATAGCGCTTGTTTAGATTTTCCTAAATCATTATAGACAGAAGCAATATTATTCAAGGTAGTTGCTTCACTTCCCAAAATCCAAACTTTAAAGTTGCAAAATGTAAAGAGAATCATCTGATCGCCATTCTGAACGAGCCAGAGCATAATACACTACATCTAAGTTATAAAACTGAGCATTTTTCCGGTATTTCAAGCCGCATTTCTCCATCACACGACGCGAAGCTATATGTTCTGGTGCAGTGATGGCGACGATATGATCTAGCTTGACTTCCTCAAAGCCATACCTCAAACTTACCTTTGTGGCTTCGGTGGCAATTCCTTGATTCCAATAAGCTTCATCTAACCGATAGAGAACTTCGACTTCAGGGCTATTTGGTAAAAAATTCAGCCCACAATGACCAATTAATTTGGCGGTGGCTTTTTCCACTACAACCCAGATACCAAAACCGTGCTGTTGCCAGTGTATAATAAAAAATTTTAATATTTCCTGTGTTACTTCTTTGACCTGATCTTTTGGTATCGGCCCTCTGGATGAATACCTCATAACTGCTGGGTTACTCAAAATGGGAGCAAGTTCATCCAGGTCTTGAGGAGTACATGGTCTCAGTAGCAGTCTTGCAGTTTCTATCTCAGGCATGATATCAGAGCAGGAGGCCAAACACTACTTTAAACAAGCGTATTTTTTTTTTGCAAACATTAATATAATGCTCTTACTATGAGCATCTACCAATCTCTCAAAAAATCTTATACGCAACATCGTCGGGGTGAAAATGACTGGCGGTTGTTTTTGCGTTTAGTGCCTTATGCCCGTCGTAGCGGAGGACTGTTGACGCTGTCGATGTGCCTACTCATACCGATCGCGCTAGCTAATGCCATACAACCACTGTTGATTGGCCAAACTATCTCCCTAATTCGCAATGAACCAAGCACTTACGAATTTCTCAGGAATCGCCCCTTCTCGCAAGGGCTAAATATCCTGGAGGGATTATTGGTAATTTCGATCGCAATCCGATTGATTGTGACAGGCTACCAGGGTTATCTAGTCCAGAAGTTAGGGCAACAAATCACCGCAGCAATTCGCCAAGACTTATTCCAGCATGTGACATCTTTAGCAGTACGCTTTTTTGACCGCACGCCTGTAGGTAAATTAATCACCAGAATCACCAGCGATGTGGAAGTGTTAGGCGATGTCTTTTCTACTGGGGCAATTGGCATTGTGTCCAATTTGTTTTCCATGCTGGTGATTTTGGGTTTAATGTTTTCCATCCAATGGCAACTCACTTGCTTGCTGCTATTGATGTTGTTACCAGTAACCTGGTTAATTGTTTACATTCAGCAACAGTACCGCAAAGCCAATTACAAAGGACGGGAAGAACTTTCTACCCTGAATTCACAGCTACAAGAAAATGTCCTCGGCATTAACGTGGTGCAGTTGTTCCGCAGGGAAAAATTCAATGCCGAATTGTTTCGCGCCACGAACAGTCAATACACTCAGCAAATGGATCAAACCATCTTTTATGATTCATTTATTTCAGCAACCTTGGAATGGATTGGTCTGATTGCGATCGCAGGTGTTTTGTTGGTAGGTGGTTGGTTACTATTGGGAAAAAGCTTGACTTTTGGGACTTTATCTGCGTTTGTCTTGTATGCCCAGCGATTATTTGACCCTTTAAGGGATTTTGCGGAAAAATTTACGGTAATTCAAGCTGGTTTCACTGCCATTGAACGCGTAGGCGATATATTAGATGAACCGATAGAAATCCGCGATCGCGCCAATGTGCGCTTCTCAATATTTGATGCTAAATTCGGCTACATAGATGAGATAGTTGCAAATCTAGAATCCTCAGACCTAACTTCTCTGCCTGATCTGGGAGAAATTCGCTTTGATCACGTCTGGTTTGCTTACAAAAATGATGATTACGTAATTAAAGACTTAGATTTCACCATTCATCCTGGTGAAAAAGTGGCATTAGTCGGTCCTACAGGTGCGGGTAAAACATCAATCATCCGTCTTTTGTGCCGCCTCTACGAACCCACCCAAGGACGCATTCTCATAGATGGTATCGATATTCGGGAAGTACCACAGGCAGAATTGCGGCGCTACATGGCAGTAATTTTCCAAGAAGGCTTTTTGTTTGCTGGCGATGTTAAAAGCAACATTTCTTTAGGAGATGGCTATACCGTTGAACAGATTCAACAAGCAGCAGAGCAAACCAATATTGCCCAGTTTATAGAAGAACTACCCCAAGGGTATGATACTCAACTTCGAGAACGGGGTACAAATATTTCTAGTGGTCAAAAGCAACTTTTAGCCTTTGCGCGGGCTGCCATTCGCAATCCCCAAATTTTAGTACTAGATGAAGCTACTGCTAGTTTAGATGTTGGCACAGAAGCTTTAGTTCAAGAGGCATTAAACGAGCTTTTGCTCAGACGTACTGCGATTATTATCGCTCACCGCCTGTCTACGATTCGCAATGTAGACCGGATTTTTGTTCTCAAGCGTGGCGAATTAATCGAGCAGGGAAGTCATGATCAACTACTGCAACAAGGAGGGCTTTACGCTACTTTACATAACTTGCAGATGTTGGGAACTTAGATTGGGAAAGGTCGTATCATCGGGGTTGGTATTTGTTTGCGTTAGCGTGATCGCAATCTGCATTCAATCAACCAGAAGCAGCACTGCAAACTTTAGAAACTGCCAAAGCAGAAACCAAAGCACAATACGATCCAGAGCTTTACATTCAGATTTTGGCAGAGTAATGAGCAAACTACTTTAAAAAAGGTGAATATCGAACTGCATTTCATCTTAAACAAGAACAGCAATATGGTTTCCGTGCTTTCATTGGTGCAGGTAGGTTACAAGCATAACAAACAATAAATAACCCAACTTTACCATCCGCTGAACGGGACTTAAACATTTTTGAGGGAGAAACAAGCCTCAAACCCATGTATGGTAAGGAAAATACACTAAATGCTCAAAAATAGCCCAAACCGATGTATATCAACAAACCAAGCAAAAGGATGTTAAAGTCTTTCTGTATATAGATTTTAGGCTATTTTTTGTCTAATATCATGTCCGGTTGAGTAGTTATAATAAAGAAGGAAAAGTGCAGAGTATCTAAATCTAGGTCTGATGCCAAAGAGGATTGCGATCGCTAACCACTTAAGTACAGAAGAACTGTTTGTTCGTTACCGTCAAGCGGCAGAAGCAACAGAACGTAGCCATTACCAAATAGTGTGGTTATTGGCAACAGGAAAGACCGTAAAAGAAGTATCTGAAGTTACAGGATACACAAAGATTTGGATTTATCAAATTATCAAAAGATATAACCAAGATGGTGCATCGGGTTTGGCAAACAAACGGCATCATAATCAAGGCAAAGAATCACTGCTAACAGATGTTCAACAAGCCCAACTATGGCAGGTATTGTCAGAAAAAGCACCTGATGGCGGATTATGGAATGGGCGTAAGGTAGCAGACTGGTTGTCGCAGCTACTAGGTGAGAAAATAGATCGTCGGCGCGGATGGGAATACCTCAGACAAATGACTTTCCGTCTTCGAGTCACTCGACCTGAACATGGAGAAGCCGATGTGATTGAACAAGAAGACTGGAAAAAAAACTGAATTTGAGGCTGCAATTTCTTCAAGCCAAATATCCAAATGCGGAAATAGAGGTTTGGAGTATGGATGAACACCATTTAGGTCTACATCCGATTTTGCGCCGAGTTTGGATACCAGAGGGAGAATTACCTTTGGCTAGAGTACAACAAAAGTATAAATGGATGTGGTTGTACGGTTTTGTCCATCCAGAATCTGGGGAAACATATTGGTGGATTCTACCTAGAGTTAATACTGAGGTGTTTAATCGAGTCTTGGCTGAGTTTGCTCAAGAGTACGATATTGGAGAAAATAAACGAATTTTACTGACAGTTGACCAAGCTGGTTGGCATACAAGTAACGATTTAATTGTTCCCGAAGGAATTGACTTAATTTATTTACCTGCCTACTCTCCTGAATTGCAACCTGCAGAAAGGTTGTGGCCTCTGACCAATGAAGTAGTTGCTAACTTTTCTCCTGCATCTCTAGATGAGTTAGAAGAGCTTTTGGTCTACCGATGTCAACAGATAATTAAACAACATCATTTAGTCAGAGGATTAACTTGCTATTACTGGTGGCCAAGAACAAGGATAGTTTAAATATAACTAATCATCCGGACATGATATAAGTCACACTAACTTCTAACTCTTAACTCCTAACTTATAACTCTTAAAAAAATCCCCACCCAGGCATTTGTCTGGGTGGGAAATATGAGGTGGGACAAAATAATCTTCCCAAAAGAGGTAGGGGAATTATTTGCTCTCTGTAAAATCAGCGTCAATCACATCGTCGCCGCTACCAGAGCTAGATGTGGAACCGCTATCTTGAGGTTCAGTACCTGGTGTAGCACCGCCACCAGCTTGTTGATAGATATTGCTACCAACAGCGAATAGCGCTTGTTGCAATTCTGGAGTGAGCTTCTTGATTTGCTCATCGTCGTCTTTAGCAACTGCTTCCCGCAGTTCTTTCACCAAACCTTCGACTTTGGTCTTATCAGCAGGAGGAACTTTATCGCCCAATTCTTGTAGCTGCTTCTCAGCTTGGTATGCTAAGGAGTCGGCTTGGTTCTTGCGTTCAATCTTCTCACGCCGTTCTTTGTCAGATGAAGCGTTTTGTTCAGCTTCTCTCACCATCCGGTCAACGTCACTTTTATCCAGGGTGGAAGCACCAGTTATACTGATGGACTGTTCTTTAGAAGTACCCTTGTCCTTAGCGGTGACGTTAAGGATACCGTTGGCATCAATGTCGAACACCACTTCAATTTGAGGAACACCGCGTGGTGCAGCAGGAATACCATCGAGGCGGAAGGTTCCCAAGCTCTTGTTATCGTTAGAGAATTCGCGTTCACCTTGGAGGACGTGAATTTCTACGTTGGTTTGACCATCCACTGCGGTGGAGAAGACTTCAGATTTTTTGGTGGGAATTGTCGTGTTGCGGGGGATAATTTTGGTCATCACGCCGCCTAAGGTTTCTACACCCAAAGACAGCGGTGTCACATCTAACAACAAGATGCCAGTTACATCACCAGCCAGTACCCCGGCTTGAATGGCTGCACCAACTGCTACGACTTCATCAGGGTTAACGCTTTGGTTGGGGTCTTTACCCAATACCTGCTTCACAATCTGTTGGACTGCGGGAATGCGGGTAGAACCACCAACTAACACCACTTCATCAATATCGCCTTTGTTTAACTTGGCATCCCGAAGAGCGTTTTGCACAGGAATACGGCAACGGTCGATTAAGTCAGAGCAAAGTTCTTCAAACTGGGCGCGAGTTAGGGTTGTATCCAGGTGCTTGGGCCCATCCTGGGTAGCGGTGATAAATGGCAGGTTTATTTCTGCTTGGCTAACGCTAGAAAGCTCAATTTTGGCTTTTTCTGCGGCTTCCGTCAGACGCTGTAAGGCTTGTTTGTCTTTCCGCAGGTCAATACCTTCGGCTTTCTTGAACTTCTCAGCTAAGAAGTCAACTATTTTTTTATCGAAGTCGTCACCGCCGAGGTGGGTATCACCAGATGTGGCTAGTACTTCAAAAACTCCATCTCCTACTTCCAGCACAGATACGTCGAAAGTACCACCACCAAGGTCAAATACGAGAATGGTTTCGTTACTCTTCTTGTCAAATCCATATGCCAGAGAAGCAGCGGTAGGCTCGTTGATAATCCGCAGAACTTCAATACCTGCAATTTTACCAGCGTCTTTCGTTGCTTGCCGTTGGGAGTCGTTAAAGTATGCCGGAACGGTGATTACAGCTTGGGTTACGGTTTCGCCCAGGTATTTGCTGGCATCTTCAACTAGTTTGCGAAGAACTTTTGCAGAAATTTCTTCCGGAGCAAACGGTTTACCAACTATGGGACAATCTAATTTAACATTGCCGTTGCTGCTGAGGACTTTGTAAGAAACTTCTGTAGCTTCGTTACTAACTTCGTCGTAGCGGCGTCCGATAAAGCGTTTGACTGAGTAAAACGTATTTTCGGGGTTCATCACCGCTTGGCGTTTGGCGATTTGACCAACCAAGTTGTCACCATTTTTCGCAAATGCAACCACTGATGGTGTTGTCCGAAAACCTTCAGCATTAGCAATTACTGTGGGTTTACCACCTTCCATCACTGCCACGCAGGAGTTCGTTGTTCCTAAGTCAATTCCAACTACTTTTGCCATTTTTAGGTGCTGGCTCCGTATAACTACAAATGAATGAATGAGAATATAAAGGACTAAATTTTGAACCAACAGGGTCAATAAATCAGCCAGTTCAGCATGAAGACCTTTGGTTTGGCTTTCCTGGGATTAAAACTCCAGACTATGCTGATATATATACTGAAGCTTAGTGGTAGCCAGTCCATGAAGGGTGGTTTCCCGAACCTTGCTTAGGACGGTTAAACTAACTAAATAGTTTTTTTAGTTGGTTCATAGATTGATTTCCTTTTCTTTGTCTAATGTATGAGAATTAATACTTTCAGTAATTAGGGTGAACCGTAACGGCAGAGTGGTGTTTGCCGTCTTTAGAGGTAATAAATTACAAAAGCACTGAGGATAGAACGAGATTAAAAGGCGCGATCACTTCTGTAATTACGTATAATCGGCAATATTTGGGGATTGGGCACTTGTACTGAGCATCTCGACTTGCGGACATGGAGCCGTAGCCGTAAAGCCTACGGCATAGCTACGCTTAGGGCGCAGCCTCTCTAAGAGTTGTATGGGGCATTGAATAAAATATTACTTAGCACGGGCTAAACCATAGCTATCCGCTAACAGCACTCACTTAAGCCTAGAGAAAAGAGTTTCCCAATCAATCACAGGTGGTCTTTGTCCTTGGTTGACGAGTTCAAAAATTTTCCCAGCACTACTTGGCTGAAAAAGGCATTCCACACAAGCGCTGGCTACGTCAATCCGGCTGGCATCACCCGAAAGTGTATCCCCTGTACCTAGTACTACACCGTATTTACCCCCTGTTTTTGCCTTCAGGAGGGTATTGAGATCGTATGAGGTATAGGGCCCGTCAATGAGGCGTCCTGCGCGGATAACAGTGTAGGGTAATCCGGAATTAATAATGGACTCCTCGCCCTTTTGTTTGGCATCCAAGACGCCAAAAGCATTAAGAATACTAAAAGGAAACTTATCTTTACGGAGAATTCCACAAGAAGAGACGAAAACGAATCGCTTCAAATTCCGGGGTGCTGCTGCCACTAGGTTGCTTACACCTTGGGCATCGACCTTTGCTGGACTATTCTTTGCCTTTGCCTGACTAGATTGGGGGTTAAGAAAAATTGTTCCCCATTCAAGCAAGTTCGGGGATTGGTCAAACTCCCATTTCGTAGAGGGAAAGGCAGTGGTTCCAGTACAATTTATGATGTGGGTGACATCTGGCATTGCGGCTGGCAGTGTAGCTGGCTGGCGGATGTCACCAACGGCAATTTCCACTCTTTGGTTAAACATCTCTTCAGCTTTTGCAGCATTGCGTGTCAGGACGCGAACTTTCAAACCCTTTTCTAGCAGTTTGCCTACCACCAGTTGCCCCACTCCACCAGTGGCACCAGTAACTAATACCAAATCTTTAACTGAAGTTTCAAAAGAAGTCATAAAGTGCCTTTGAGATAGTCTATTGCTAATTTACTAAAAAATGCGATGTCTACAACGGGCACAGCTGCGGCACATCGCAGAAATAGACCCAGATTAAAAATTTTGCTAATGGCTGTTAATTCTGTAGCTTATAGGCTGACAACTGGGAATTTTAGAATTAGGGCAAACTCCCTAAAACTAAATCAGCACAGTAGCCAGCACTTGAGGTTTCAAGCAAGCAATGAAAATTAGCCAAAAATTAATTTCGGGTATTCTAGGAATGGCTACTCTCTCAGGAACTATTGGTGCAATTAGTGCCAATCAGCAATTGAATATAGCTAAGTATCTTGCTGAACAAGAGGCTGAAGAAGTTGCTGGACTACTGGGATATTTCGTAAGTCATGAGCTTGAGTCCCAGAAGATGCGATCGCCAAATCAGATGCTAACCCAGTTGCAAGAGAATGTTCAAGCACTACATAAGCAACGTCAGCATGATCTGGAGATTGTAGACCGCAATAAAATCATTCTGGCAGATGTAGTTCCGGAAGACATTGGTACGCGATTAGATCACGATCTCAATAATGAAGTTGGTAAAACTATTCACGATGGTATACCAAGGACCTATGTTGAGACCAGTTCTGAATACCCTTTGGGTATTCAATTGATTGCTGTTGCTTTTAAGACTAGCAACGGTGAAACTATTGGTGCAATAATTTTGGAATATACACCACTTTACAAAGCAGCACTAGCAACAGCCCATAAAAATATTGTTGTCACGTCAGTGATTAGTTTGGGATGTGGCATACTGGCATTATCAGTAGGCTATTTAATCTCTAGAAGCATCTCAAAACCGATTAAACAACTCCAGCAAGCTGTGGTGAATCTGGCTGAAGGTAAGTTGGACACCAGAGTTAGTATTCGGTCCCAGGATGAAATTGGTGAGTTAGCTACTTCGTTCAACAAAATGGCGGACGATCTGCAACATTCCAGAGATGAGTTGCTCAATGCTAATGAACAATTACGAGACAAAATTACGGAGCGCCAGCAGGCAGAAGCAGAACTTCAGCAAGCTCTAAAAGACCTGCAAAAAACCCAAATCCAATTAATTCAATCAGAAAAAATGTCAAGTCTGGGTCAACTAGTGGCCGGAGTTGCCCATGAAATCAACAATCCAGTTAATTTTATCTATGGCAACCTCCAACACGCTGATGATTACACTCAACAGTTGCTGCAATTAATTAAGCTTTATCAAAATTATTATCCCTACCCAGAGCCAGAAATTAAAAATGCTAACGAAGAAGCAGATATTGAGTACCTAACAGAAGATTTGCCTAAGATATTAACCTCAATGAAGATGGGGGCTAGACGCATCCGGGAAATTGTCTTCAGTCTACGAATTTTCTCTCGTTTGGATGAAGCTGAATTTAAAACAGCTGATCTCCATGAAGGAATCGACAGTACACTGTTAATTTTGCAACACCGAATCAAAGCACAAAATAATCGCCCTCAAATTCAAGTAGTCAAAGAATATGGTGAAATTCCTCAAATCCAGTGTTTTGCAGGGCAAATGAATCAGGTATTTATGAACCTCTTGGCAAATGCAATCGATGCTTTAGAAGAGGGTTTCCAAAAAGAACTTTGTCCAAATCCCTTGATTCGTATTTCTTCTGAACAGGTAAATGAAAATGCCGTGATTCGGATTGCTGATAATGGAGCAGGAATTCCAGAAGAAATCCAGTCGCGTTTATTTGACCCTTTTTTCACCACGAAACCAATTGGTAAAGGGACTGGTATGGGATTATCGATCAGCTACCAGATAATTACTGAAAAGCATGGTGGATCTTTGCAATGCATTTCATCACCGGGACAGGGTGCAGAGTTTGTAATTGCAATCCCGATTCGAGTAGGGAAATCAGCACAATTATCAATCAAAGATCGCCATGATCGGGTAACAAGGTAAGCGCGAGTGTTTTTCAGCCTATAAATAACTGCGATCGCACTTAGAGGGGAAATTGCGCTCGAATTGTTCGGTTCTACCACTGTCATCAGTACACAAATAGCTATAACCTCTTAAGTAGTAGTGAAATGTCTACCTAGACGCTGTTAGTCGCTCTTGAATTAAGGGGTGAAAGCCTGTGTATGAATGGATATTGCCAAGCCTGAGCGAAATCTTGGCTGAAAATCAATCAAGTGTAGCTGAATGTTCACCTGCTAAAGCAGAGCGGCAGTGGCGTGTCAGCCTCACAGCGACAGAACATCTGCTATTAAATACTTTAGCAGGTGGTTCAAGAAACATAACCCAAGGATTAGTTTTAGCTGCACCAGCGCCCTTATTTAGTCAGCCAAAACTGACTCAAAGCTTACAGACAGTAACTTTTACGGCAAAACCATTTAACCCCTTGGCGCTGATGCCATTTCAGATGCCAGATGCGATGTTTGCGGCGGACTACGCCAACGTATCTGTAAATGAAGAAATTGCTCTTCATGAATCAGTACTTCCCTTATTACCTGCCGATCCGCTAGGGGCAGAACAGTTTTGCCTAGTTTTCACAGATAAATTTAGATTAGTGCTAGTTTTAGCGACACACAAAAACGGTAAAAAAACCTTTTCATTTTCTTTTGAGCCAGAAGTAGTGCAGCAGGCTTGGCGATCGCTAGGAGCAAGGGTAATGCTGGCTAATCCAGAATTTTTTGCCCGCCTGGATGTATTAGTCCAACAGTATTCCCCGGTAGCACCAGATTGCCGCGTCGTGCTTGAGTTTAGCCAATTGTTGCTTCAGGAATTAACAGAAGTCGAAGAGACTAGGGACTCCTTACTAGGGACTGGGGAAGAAGCTCTTGAGCAGGGGAGCAGAGTTTTCCCCAATGCCCAATCCCCAAATCCTGACGTGGAATTGCTCCAAGCCTTCGCTCACGAAGTCCGCACACCTTTAACAACTATTCGCACCATGACTCGCCTGTTGTTGAAGCGGCGAGACTTAGATGCTAGCGTGATCAATCGCTTAAAAATTATCGATCACGAGTGTACCGAGCAAATTGACCGCATGGAGTTGCTGTTTAAGGCAGCAGAACTGGAAACTACTGCTTCAGTAAAATCTTCAAAAACTCAACTCACGCCGATGTCTTTAGATCAGGTGTTGCAGCAGAGCATTCCCCGTTGGGAACAAGCAGCGCATCGGCGGAACTTAACTTTAAATGTTATTTTACCCCAGCAACTACCAACAGTGGTAAGCAATCCCACAATGCTGGATCAGGTACTTAGTGGGTTGATAGAGAATTTCACTCGCAGCTTACCTGCTGGTAGCCATATTCAAGTACAAGTTGTTCCGGCTGGAGATCAACTAAAGTTACAATTATCGCCCCAATTCAGGTGCAAAGATTCCAATAAAGCTGCCATACCTGGAACGCCGCCAATTCGCAAAGCACTTGGTCAATTGCTGATGTTCCAACCAGAAACGGGTACGATTAGTTTGAATATTGCCGCAACCAAGCATTTGTTTCAGGCGATCGGTGGCAAACTGATTGTACGCCAGCGTCCACACTATGGGGAAGTTTTGACGATTTTCCTGCCTTTAGAAGTTAGCAACAAGCACAAGTCAGGAGCTAAAAGTTAGGAGTCAATCAATTTTGGATTTTGGACTTTCCTGCGGAACGCTACGCGAACGGCTACGCTCAGTATTAAAGTGAAATGGTGTAACCCGTCGAACTCACGTTAATTTATGCGAACACAATAGACCCCTCAAACTCACGTTAAATTAAACAGTAATTAAATTTCTCTGACTTGCCATCTGTAAAAATGGATGTAAATTCTCGCTAAGAGCCAAGCATACATTATTTGCAAAAATCAAAAGGAAAATATGGCAAGTTTTGAAGTAATTGAACGAGAAAGTTTACGTTTAGTCAAAGTAACTTTGCAAAACGAAACAGTCAGGACTGAATCTGGTGCTATGTACTATATACGTGGTAACATTCAGATGCAATCTAAAGCCCCTTCAGCAGGGGGGTTTTTAAAATCCCTAGCCACAGGAGAAAATATTTTCCGTCCTACATATACAGGTACAGGTGAATTATATTTAGAGCCTTCTTTATCGGGATATCACATCCTAGAATTAGACGGTAGTGAATGGATTTTAGATAGTGGCGCTTATTGGGCTAGTGATGGCACCGTAGAAGTAGGAATTGAACGAAACAAATTTTTATCAGGCTTAGTTGGTGGCGAGGGCTTGTTTCAAACAAAAGTTAAAGGCAGGGGTACAGTGGTGATGGCAGCACAAGGCCCTGTAGAAGTAATAAATTTACGAAATGACCGATTAGTCGTCGATGGAAATTTTGCGATTGCTCGCACAAATACCTTAATTTATCGCGTTGAAAAAGCTACTAAATCTCTCTTAGGTTCAATGACTTCTGGTGAGTTTTTCGTCAATAGTTTTGAGGGAACTGGTACTGTATTGCTAGCTCCTGTACCTTATTGGCAAGTCATGATGCTCCGCCAAATTACTGCCGCGCTACCAAAAACTTCTAGCTAAGAATCATCAGTAAGCTTGGGAAAACAAGGAATTAAAAATTAATTATTCACAATTCAACTAATTAGATTTTTCTTAAAATTTTAATTCCTTTTATTAACTTTCTGAGCCAGAGAAATTATGCAAAAGTTTGTGATGCTGTTTTCTAATTAATTTTAAACAAAGACAAAATTGGATAGCACCAGAAAGTTAACTCAGGAGATAATCATAACTGATCAGTCATTTTCTATTGCGATCGCTCTTGGGGTATTGCCAACAGTTGGCAGTTGTACTGTAAATGTGGAACCTTCATATAATTTACTTTTTACAGAAATAGATCCGCCACAGCGCAGCAGCAATTGCTGTACAATTGTTAATCCCAACCCAGCACCTCCATAATTTTCAGTTGCTGCTGTACGCACCCGATAAAATCGGTCAAAGATTTTGGGAATTTCGTTTTCAGCAATACCGATACCTGTGTCGCGGAATTCTAATTGGACATAATCGCCTTGAATCCGGGCACGCACCCATACTTGACCTCCATTGGGAGTAAACTTAATGCTGTTGTGCAGCAGATTAATCACAATCTGCCTCAGCCCACCACTCACACACCAAATAGATGGAAGTTCAGTAGGTACGGTGTAGGCTACCATGATCCCTTTTTCTTGGGCCACAGGTTGGTAGGTACTGACTACTCCAGGTACAATATCTGAGAGCTGCACTGACTCTAAAGCCGTCCCTTCTAAATTACGTTCCATCTGCACCAGTTCCAATAAACCAGTAATTAGGGAATTTTGGTGATCACACTGGGTATTTAACATCTGTAAATAACGTTGTCGCTGCGGGGGTTTGAGATTAGGGGAATTCAATAACGAAAGTGCTGTCTTCATATGCGTCAGAGGTGTACGCAGTTCGTGACATAGATTATTCAGATATTCATCTTGGAGTTGGTCTTTGTTGTGCAGTTCTTGATTTAGCTGCTGCAACTTGGTAGTGCGGGCTGTAATGATTTGACGATTAATTTCATCTTGTCGCAGGAGTTGTTTTGTAAACAGTTGATTTATCAGTGCGGCTTGGGGCGCAGTTGGACAAATAAAATCAATCGGTATTGGGGATGATTCTGGCGCAATCGCTTGTTGGATACCATTTAATACTTGCTGAATTACTCTCCCCTCGACAGTAGTTATAATCAGCAACGGCTGGTTTTTATTAGTATTTAACTTCCCCGATGTCTGATTTTTGCGTTTTTTAAGTGGTCGATGAGCCAAAATTAAACTGCAAAACTGGGGCGATAACACTATCAGAAAGCTTTCGCGTCGCAGTTGGCTATCTGGTGGTAGGTGAACGGGGACATCATAAGGAGATGAGAGGATATTTTCTTCCCCTGTTCCCCCATTTCCCCCTTTCCCACTCTCGTCAATCTGGCAAGTATAAATGAAACTAGATGCACCTACGGAGGATTGATAACGCGCTAATTCTGATTGCCAAATTTTTTCTGGTGGTAGCTTCACCCATAAAGTGGCTGCAATTTGCTGCTCAATTAGTAAGTCAATTTGCGCTCTCACCAGTGATAGCAGAGTAGCAGGACTGAGGGACAATGGTTTAGGAGGCACTTGCACTCCCATAACCAGTTCATAAACAGACAGATCCTTAGCTAGAGAAACGTTCATGAGTCAAGCACAACAAGGATGAAGCAAGAAATAATTCTGTCTTCGATTTTCACCTTTATGTGTGCATTTTTTACAAAATCTGCATGGAAAAAAAACATGAACTTGAATTATGGGCGATTTTAATTTTGTGGAATACACATTTTAGGGTAGTACAGCTAGCTGTGCTACCCTACTTGTAATTAGGCTTGTATGTTCAGTCTTTCGTGTAAAGCATCGCGTGCATGTTCTCGGTCATCAAAATGGATTTTTTCAGTACCGAGAATTTGGTAGTCTTCATGACCTTTACCAGCAAGCAAGACTCCATCACCTGGTTGTGCTTGTAAAATAGCAGTCCGAATTGCGATCGCTCGATCGCAAATTACACTTGGCTGCACTGTGTCAGCAATTCCCGCCAAAACATCTTTCAAAATCCTTTCTGGGTCTTCAGTCCGGGGATTATCCGATGTCACCACAGCTATGTCTGCTAATTCAGCAGCAATTTTACCCATTTTTGGGCGCTTAGTGCGATCGCGATCGCCGCCACAACCAAACACGCAAATCACTTTACCAGGTATAAACGGACGTGCTGCTTTCAGCAAATTTTCCAAACTATCAGGTGTGTGAGCATAATCCACAATCACGCTAATATCTTGGTCAGGACTAATCTCTACCCGTTCCATCCGTCCAGGAACTCCCGGAAACTCAGGGATCACAGATGCAAGTAACTGCAAATCTAGCCCTAAGTGTAAAACTGCTCCTGCGGCTGCTAGAAGATTTTCTAAATTATATTGACCAACTAGGGGCGATCGAAAAGCCACGTCACCTTTTGGTGTATGTAATATACCACTGACACCATTCGGCTGGTAACTTAAATCACTCATCCAGAAATCAGCGCTGTTGTCGTTGACACTGTAACTCCAGACCCGTTCGGAATCCAACGAGGCAATTAACCGCTTCCCGTAGGAATCATCAGCATTAATTATTGCCCGTCCCTTGAGATAATCAGGGCTAAACAACAACGCTTTGGCAGCAAAGTAATCTTCCATGTCGCTGTGATAGTCGAGATGGTCTTGAGTAAGATTACTGAACACCGCCACCTCAAATTGACAACCTAATACTCTACCTTGGGCCAAAGCGTGGGAACTTACTTCCATCACCCCGAACTCACTACCAGCATTTATAGCTTCTCTTAGCTGCTGTTGCAGTTCCACCGCAAAGGGCGTAGTGTAGGCAGCAGTTTGCTCAAAACCTGCCCAACGAGTGTAAAGAGTTCCCATCAAAGCTGTAGCTAGATTAGCTTTGATCAGCAGAAATTCGATTAGATGAGTAGTTGTAGTTTTGCCATTTGTACCAGTTACACCCACCAGCTTGAGTTTTTGTCCTGGATAACCGTAAAAAGCACTGGCTATCTGGGCACAAGCTTGAGTTATGTTACTTGCACTGATCACCACAGCCTGATTTGTGGAAGGATTTTTCTGTGCAGCTTCCGGGGAGACGATCGCTGCTACAGCCCCTGATGCGATTGCACTTTGCCAAAAATCCCCACCATCAACCCGTCCTCCTGGCATCCCAATAAACAAATCTCCCACAATACAAGCATGGGAATTCGTCTTCAAACCCCTAACTTCCACATCCTCCATCGGATGGCTAGGCAATTGCTCAACACTATCTACCGCTGTTAGTAATTCCCGCAATTTCATCTTGTGAACCTCGTCACATTCTTAATCTTGGGCTTATTCTGCATTATTTTTTTCTAATTGGCTAAATACTTACGCAACATTTGCTCCAACTGCTGCACACTAGCACGAGGAGAAGGACGCGGCAATGGTGCTTCTATAATTTCTTCCTCCGTGCCACGGACACTTTGCTCAACGGGGGGGAACCCCCGCACGCAAGTGTCCTCCTCTGCGTCTCTGTGGTTCGATAAATAAAGTACTGGCACCTCATACTGATACGCAGCAAACCAATCTTCATGAGTCGTAATATCCCTAATTTCCAACTCGAAGCTGAGATTTTGGATTTGTTCTAGCTTTTCTTGCAAGCCTTCACATAAATGACAGCCGGGTTTACTGTATAAAATTAATCGCATTGTTTGTTTGAGTTGGCGCAAGAAGTTATAAGTTTAGAATAACGTAGACGCTTCGGCTTGCCGCAGGCTACCGCAAAGGACGCAAAGGGCCAAAGGGCGTGAAGGAAGAAAGATGAGAACAGAAAGGTTTAATCTGGGTGAGTATGTTGATCAAATGGCGTTGTTGTTGGATTTACAGCTAAGAGATGAGTATCGTGATGGGGTGGTGGCAAATTTTGAGAGAATTAGGGCGATCGCTAATCTTGTTAATGAGTTTCCTTTGGCTGAAGAAATTGAAGCTGCACCTATATTTGAACCATAATAGCTAGCTTTAGTAGAAATGCCAGTCTGTTAGGGGTTTGAGGTTCCTTTGCTAATTGGGTGCAACAAAACCTTTTAGAATTGTGCAAACCACCCGAAAACCGAAGTCGTAAACCGTTGCATCCGAATTGCTTTCGTCTAAACGGGCAGATGAACGGCAAACGCTTGACTGACTAAACCATGAACCACCCCGCAGCAGCCAAGGATTATTATTTCCACTTACCCAAGCACTTCCATCAGCAGGCATTCCACGGTAATCATTGTGGTATTTGTCTCGGCACCATTCCCAAACATTGCCATGCATCTCATACAAACCAAAAGCATTCGCAGGTAAACTACCAACATCCACAGTCTCTTGACGATTTTCACCTTGGGGAGCAGAACCATAAGTATACTCGCCATTATAGTTAACTATCTTAGTCGTAATCGTCTCACCAAAATAGAACGGGGTAGTCGTTCCAGCACGAGCTGCATACTCCCACTCTGCCTCGGTGGGTAAACGATAACTTTTGCTAGTCATGAGCGACAGCTTTTGACAAAAATTAACTGCATCATTCCAACTTACTTGTTCGACAGGTCTTTTTGGCCCTTGGAAGGAAGAGGGGTTGATGTCCATAACTGCTTGATACTGTTCTTGAGTGACCGTAAATTTACCCATGAAAAAAGGTTTAACGGTCATCGGATGCTGCGGCCCCTCATTTGGGTTTCGCTCTTTTTCTGTTAGTGGTGAACCCATGAGAAACTGACCGCCAGGAATTTCTACCATCTCCAGTGTGTTACCGTTACCAAGGTCTTCTATAAAAAAATTTGCCTGACCAGGATTGATTGTGGTGCTGTTTCCTTGCTGATCTACCTTCATGACTTCAAACTGGAAGGTTTTTAAAGCAAATTCCTTAGGATTTACACTTATCTTCGGTAATGCTGGAGTCTCCTTCGGGGACGGTACTGGAATATTATTTGCGGGAATAGATGAGGTTGATGGCAAAGCTTTTTTCTGGGCAGAGTTGTTGAGCAAGAGTTTCTCAACCACAATTGCAAAGCTAAAACTAGCTCCCATTAACCCCACGGTTTGAATAACTCTGCGCCGCGACCAGTTAATTGGTTGTTGTGGTCGTGTTGGTGGTGGAGGCAGTTTTTTTGAAAGGTCTTGTAGCACTTCGGTGGCGTTGGCGTAGCGTAAACTGTAATGACGACGCACCATCTTGGTTAACACATTAGCTAGATGCTTGCTTACCTGTGCTCGATGACGCCAGAGAATTTCACCTGTTTTGGCATCCTCTTCAAAGTCCACTGCCGAAATACCCGTCAATGCTTGAATCACCGTCACTCCCAAGGCATATATATCACTAGCAAATATGGGTTTAGCATTCTTTTGCTCATTAGGCATATAGCCAGGAGTTCCTATGATCACACTAGAAGTCACCTTACCTTCTACATTTACTATCAGAGCGCCAAGTTCCTTGACTGCCCCAAAATCAATCAGAAAAATCTTCCCATCCCGATCCCGTCGCATCAAATTCTCCGGCTTGATGTCGCGGTGAATTACCTGCTGATTATGTACGAAGGACAAAACTTCCAAAACATCTTGTAATAGCTTAGTGACATAATCTTCACTTAACTGTTTACCTGGAATGATTTCTTGCTTTAGATCATGTCCTTCGATAAATTCTTGAACAATATAAAGGTTCTTATTTTCTCTAAAATGCGCTAATAATTGAGGAATTTGGGAAGATTTACCCAACTTTTCCAGAACAGTCGCTTCTGTTTCAAAAAACTCTACAATCCGAGGCTCATTATGTTCAGGACGCAATTGCTTGACAACACATAACGGCTGACTGGGTTGTAGATAATCCTTTGCTAGAAAAGTAATTGCAAAGCCGCCGCCACCCAATTCCCGAATAATTTCGTAGCGTCCAACCAGCATGCCCACAACAATCTTAGACTCCTAAAAATCTGATGAATTTGAGCATAATTGTTACTAACTGCATCTGACAAATCAACTTGACGTATTATACCAATTTTTCTGTATAATACCCTTCTTTAGATGTAATCAGCTAAACGCGCTATCTCTTAATATTCCAGCATGAATTTTGATTCAGCCGATGCCATAACAATAGCTGCTGCTGTACGTGAAGGTAAAGTTAGCGCGGTGGAAGTTACCAAAGCTGCGATCGCACGAATAGCAGCGCGGGATCATCAACTCAACTGTTTTACGGCTGTGACTGCTGAGACAGCTTTAACAGATGCAGCCCGCATTGACAGGGAAATCGCCCAAGGTAATAATCCTGGAACGCTTGCTGGTGTGCCTTTTGCGGTGAAAAATCTCTTTGATATCGCTGGTTTAACGACTCTAGCGGGGTCGAAAATCAATGCAGAGAACCCAGCAGCTAGCCAAGATGCGACAGCAGTAGCGAAGCTGAAACAAGCGGGTGCTGTGCTGGTTGGCGCTTTGAATATGGATGAGTACGCTTATGGGTTTGTAACAGAAAATTCCCATTACGGTGCTACTCACAACCCCCATGATTTACAACGAGTTGCTGGTGGTTCTTCGGGTGGTTCGGCGGCGGCTGTTGCTGCTGGGTTAGTACCGTTGACGCTGGGTTCTGATACTAATGGTTCAATTCGCGTTCCAGCGGCGTTGTGTGGCGTTTTTGGTTTGAAACCAACTTATGGAAGGTTATCTCGTGCTGGGGTAGCTTTATTTTCTAGCAGTTTTGATCATATTGGCCCTTTTGCGCGTTCAGTGCAGGATATCGCTACGGTGTTTGATGTCCTTCAAGGAGAAGACGATCGCGATCCAATTTGTACAAAGCGTCCGCCGGAATTGGTTTTATCACAACTCAAACAAGATATCTCTGATATCAGAATTGCCATTGCTGCTGATTATTTCACCAAAGGCGCAGAACTGGAAGCTTTAGCAGCAGTCCAAAAAGTAGCTGATGCAATAGAAGTCACTGAATACGTAACCATACCAGAAGCACACCGCGCCCGGGCAGCAGCGTTTGTGATTACAGCTAGTGAGGGCGCAAATCTGCATTTGGATAAGTTGCGATGTCGTCCCCAGGATTTTGATCCAGCGACGCGCGATCGCTTTTTGGCTGGGGCGTTAATTCCAAGTAACTGGTATCTCCAAGCACAACGATTTAGAAGATGGTATCGTGATCGCGTTCGGAAAATCTTTCAAAATGTGGATGTGATTCTTGCCCCAACTACACCTATTTCTGCACCGCTAATTGGTCAACAAACCATGATTTTGGATGGTGAAGAAATTCTTGTCCGTTCTCATTTGGGATTATTTACTCAACCATTATCTTTTATTGGCTTACCCGTTTTATCAGTACCAATTCAGCGCCAAAATGCCTTACCTTTAGGTGTGCAATTGATAGCAGCACCATATAATGAAGCGTTAATTTTACGGGTTGCAGCTGTGTTAGAGGCCAAAGGTGTAGTTTCAGCACCAGTGATTTTCAACGCTCTCAATTAAAGCTAATCGTTTACAATGCTGTGAATAAGGTGATTGTAAAAGATAAAAATTACGCCTTCGATTTCCTAGCATTGAGTCTTTTCAGCAGGAGCAATATCTGCCGCTAGTTTCAAAGTTCTAGGGATCTGAATTCCCTGCACTGCAATTCTTGTCACTATAAACAAAGACATCGCCAACCATAACAGATGAACACTCTGCAACTTCCAAGCAAGGGCTGCTGTGGGAATAAACCCTAACCCAGTTGCGATAAAAGCCGCATTGCGGAGGATTAATCCTTCTGCCAAACCAAAGAAATAAGCTTCAATTGAGACGGCAAACGCATACAGCCCCAGCACGCTCATTAGCCAGGGAATGTAGGGATCAATGTGGGTGGTTATTTCCGTGTGATTTGTGAGTAGTCCAAATACGGTTTGAGGAAATAGGATGCAGGTAAGGGACATGATGACTGCAAACATCAGAGTTACGCCTATAGAAACCCCAAGCAGTGGCACCATCTGCCCCTGCTCGTTTGTGCCATGAAAGTTGCCCGTTAAGGTTTCCGTTGCATAAGACAAGCCATTGAGTATTTGAATTCCTAGCGTCATGAACTCAATCAGCAAGACATTTTCCGCAAAGGCGATTCTTCCCATCCCAGCAAATAGATTGGTAAAAGCCCAAAAGGTAAACCCTATCGCCAGTGTCCGTATAAATAGATCCCGACTCAGGGCAAAAGTCTCATTCCAGGCAGATTTGTTCCAAAGCTGAGGCGCGACGGCACGGATCTCCTGCCACTGGATTTCACTCTTGACCCAAGTTAGTCCTAGCAGCATCATCAGAAATTGGCTCAAAGCTTGTGCCAAGCCTGCTCCCATGCTTTCCAAACCTGCTCGCAGAATCATCTGGTAACTCAAGATGATGTTGACGACGTTGCCAAAAACCGACAAGACTAAGACTTTCTGGCTCTGTTCACGCCCCATCAGCCAGCCGAACAGCACCATATTCACCAGAACCGCAGGTACACCCCAAATCCGCGTATTGAAGTAGTCCACCGCAGCCGCTTTCACCTCTGGAGTATTGTTCAAGACAATAAACCCCAATTCTCTCAGTGGGTATTGCAGGAGCAAAACAACAAACCCCAAGCCGAGGGCAATTAAAACATTCCGTAAGCCTAGCAGCAGCACTTCCTGTTGATCATTTCTTCCAGTCGCCTGGGCAGTCGTGCCAGTGACAGAGAGACGCAAAAAATTCAATGCTCGATAGAAGTAATTAAACACAACCGTAGCTAGTGCAACGCCAGCTAAATGACGAATATCTTGCAAGTGTCCTAAAAAGGAAACGCTAACCATTCCAGACAGCGGTACCATTAAATTGGAGAGCATATTGGCGATCGCTAATCTGAAATAACGAGGAATCCATCGGTCTTGCAAATCATTATTTACTAACATTTGGAATCGGTTAACTGAAGCGATTGAGCTATTTAACTAATTACTAATTCCTAATGAGCTACGCCCCGCTACGTACCCCTACGGGGATCTTGCTACGTAAAGCGTCTTGTAGAGAAGACCTTAATTTGTAATTTTCAGGCGTTTCACCACACCCCACGGGTGACGCTCCTACGGACGCTCGTTCCTCTCTACGAGACGCTGCGCGAACGCTACCGCTTCGCTAACGCTACCGCTGCGCTAACGGCAGTCACTCATGGGTGAAACCCCCTACAGCCCTTCCCTAACGGGACGCCTTGCGGCGAACGGGCATCCTACGGCAGGCGCTAGCCTCTCCCAATATGAGAAGACCATGCTGCCTCATCAAATTGTCAAATTGGTGGTCTTGAATTAGTTGTAAATAAATCCTAAACTAATTTAATTACGAATTATGTAGCTTACTTCTCATTTTTGGCGAGTATTATCTAATTACTAACTATTTTAAGGAACTTAAAAAATTAGGCGTTGCATAATTAAAGGATGAACTATCCTCAAGGACAAATTTAATCAAAGCTCTCGGTGATGTCAGAAAAATGTTCAGCGAGAAAATCTACGAAAGTACTTATTTTGGGTGATAGGTATCGCCGATTCGTATAGACAGCATAAAGAGATGAGGTTGCCAACGTGTAGTCCAGCTTCAGCACCTCCAATCGTTGGCTGGTAAGATCATCTTCAATTAACCACTTTGGCAAAACTGCCAACCCCATCCCAGCAAGGGTTGCCTGATACAGCATGATAGTGTTGTTGGAGCGGATCGAGACTGGCAGTTTGACTGTCTCCCGCCCGTTAGAATCCTCAAAGAGTATCTCATCGGCAAACTGCGAGTAGTAATAGCTGATGCTTACATGCTTCGACAGTTCGTTGGGAGTTTTTGGGTATCCATTTCTTTGCAAATAGTCAGTTGAGCCAACCAACATCAGTTCAATTGAGCAAATGCGTCGCGTGAGCAGTGAAGAACCGGGTTCCTCAGGCGTGACACGTAACGCCAAGTCAAATCCTTCTTTCACCAAGTCCACCAACCGATCATTCAAATTCAGATATAGCAAAACGTCTGGATAGCGAGAGCGGTACTTCGCCAAGGCTTTAGTGAATAACGGGTTAGCAAACCAAACTGGGGCGCTGATCTTGAGTACGCCACGCGCGACGACGGCTGATTGCCTCACCGTTGCCTCCACCATTTCCAATTTATCAAGCATTTCCCGGCATTGCTCATAATAGAGCTTTCCTGCCTCGGTTAGGCTTAAGTGTCGGCTGGTTCGATTCAACAAACGTGCGCCAAGGTTTCGTTCCAAGTGCATCACATGCTTGCTGGTCATGGCTGTGGATAAGTTGAGCCGCTCGGCGGCTGCCACAAAACTTCCCGATTCCACCACCTGAAGCAATACTTTCATGCTTGTTAAGGTGTCCATCGTAGTTCTAAAGTTTACTAAGAAGAAACGTCGCATCAACAAAATGATACTTGTACAACGATGAGAAATAAATGTAATTTGAGGAAGACCGCAGCATCAAATAGCTAGGTAAGTAAATAGCGATGACTGAAGAATTTATGCATTGGACGTTTCAGGAGTCTTAACAACAAATCTAGAACACTATCAACTCATCGACCGCCCGCAAGAATTTCAGCGTAGAGGAGAACTTCAATGTCTCAGAACAACGAACTCACAGCGATTGACCGCTTTACCATCTTCGAGCAGTTGAACATGCATCAGCGATGTATCGACAAGGGTTGGGGGCGCGAGCAGGCCGACCTCTACAACCGCCTTTACTGGCCGGAGGGTAAATTCCACGTCTACGATCTACGTACTTCAACCTTCGAGGGTTTTGAGGGCATGAAGCAGATGTTCGACTACGCACACAGCGTCTTCCCGATGGACAAGTGGTTCCACTCTATGGGCGCGTTTGAAATTTCTGGATCGGGTGACAGGGCCGAAGCGCACTGGCGATGGTTCGTGTACTGGAAGGCTGAACACGTCGGAATCGTTTCAACTGGCACCTACGACGATATCTTTGAACGTCGCGATGGCGTTTGGAAGTGTCTGGAGCGCACCTCCAAGAGCGATCCCAACTGGCCGGTAGACTTGTTCCAGCCCTTCATAGATCGCGCAGACATCACCTTCAAGGCGTCCTGATAGTCAAACTTTTGTAGGTATAGGTGGAGCTTCGCGAAAGCCGTCTACATATCGCTCATGGAAATGCGCGTCAATTGTTTTCACTCTAACTAAAGCCTCAACATCAAGTAAACCGTTGTGTTGTGAGTGAGGTAAATCCAACCACTGATGGGAGTCGTTTATGGCAGATAGCATTGGCACTCATGTAGTCGTTGAGGACGCAGCTTCTCTGGCTGAAGCGGTTCAACGTACACATGTTGTAATCGAGGTGGCTGGTCGCCTTCATGACTTAGAGAAATTTACACTTCTTGAAGGCTCAAGTTTGGTGGGTACAACTTCTGACGCAGAATTGGTCTTCAAGCCAGATTCAGACGGAGTAGCGCTCACGGCAAATAACACCCTCCAGAACCTAACCCTCCGATCAGATCCGAGCCGATTAACGCTTAGTCTGGAACCGGCAACGACTACTCTTGGACAACTCAAGTTGCAGCATCTCGTCGTCTACGGTCGACTGCACTTGGAATCTAGTATTGTGATGACCGCTGACCTTGTGTTCACTGACGTTCAAGTGTATGACGGCGACAGCACCTCAGCGCTGCATCGTCCAGTCGGTTACGGCGTAGAGGTCGTTCCGGGTTCCCTTACGATCTACAACCGCTGTACCGATCCCCAAAGTCGCTGGACACTGCGTGCCGAAAACCTCTCAGGGGGAACGCGAGATGTGCCGTTGAGGGGTAGCGGCATCTTTATTTTTGGCGGCATAACTGTTCCCGCAAACGCCGATCCTCAAGGTGGACCAGCGCCCAGTTCTCCTGGTGGCATGATTGACCTGAAATTATTGACCACAGGCGAAATCCATACTAATGGCAATATCCCGGCTGGTACTGGCAATCTAATCTCAGGCGGGGTGTTCGTTGGCTCAGGCATGAAGGCTCAACAAGTGATCAATAACAGTCCTATAACAACTTACGGGACAAATGATATGGTGTTGGATAACTGGGGCAATGTCCGTCTTTGGCTTGCTCGGCAGTCTATCATATCTCATGGAACCAGTGGAATCGGATTCGTGAATTTCGGAGATTTGCAAACTCTGATTGTGCAAGGCGACCTGGCGACCTATGGCGAAGGGGCGCGGGGGTTCAATCTATACGACGGAACCTTGGCTTATGCAGAATTCAAAAGCATTACCACTCATGGCAATGGCTCGATCGGGATACAGACCAGTAAACCATTTGGCAATATCCTCGTGCTTGGGGACGTGATCACAAAAGGTGGTAGAGGTAACAGTTTGGTGCGTGGCGTGGTCATACAGCTTGACGCGCACGCCCTGAGTCTCAAACCGGGCACAAGTGGAAAAGAGATCATTGTACTGGGTCGAGTCGAGGCTCAAAGAGAGGAAATTACCTCATTGGATTTCGCTGCTCCAGCCAGCACAGTTGAATTCATTATGATCGGTGGTCAGCAGTATGTCGATGGATCGTCAACAGAGTAGGAATTGTGCCGTTGCTGAATCAAGGGATGATTCTTGTAGGGTGGGCGTCTCGCCCGCCCTGAAATACAAGGGACGGGCTTTTCGGTCCATCCCACAAAACTAGCAAAATCATTCCCCAAATATGCAACACCGGAATTGTAATTACCCAGTAGGTAAGTAAAAGTTTAACGCTGAAACAGCGCGATCGCAGTTCAGCATTCCAAGCGACTACGAATCTTTTTCTTAGTAACATTCAAAATTTTGATCGCCAGTGATTGATGAAATACTGATCCATTTTATGAAAAGGAGTACGTCACAATGGCAACGATGAAAGCAATCCGAATTCATGCTTACGGCGGGGCTGAAAACCTCAAGTACGACGAAGTATCCCGTCCTGAACCGCAAGCAGGGCAAGTCCTCATTCAAGTGTATGCAGCAGGCGTAAACCCAATCGATTGGAAGATTCGTGAAGGGTTTTTCCAACAAGTCTATGATTATTCGCTGCCCGTGATTGCTGGCGCTGATGTGGCTGGTGTTGTTGCAAGTGTGGGCGATGGTGTCACCACACTGCAACCAGGACAAGCGGTTTATGGAACAGCAGACATGGCGCTTTCGGGAGCCTATGCCGAGTATGCAGTGGGCTATGCAGACGCGATCGCCCAGAAGCCGAAAACGCTCGATTATATTCACGCGGCTTCTGTCCCAATCGTGGCAATAACCGCATGGCAAGCATTGTTTGATGGCGCAAATCTCCAGCCAGAGCAGAGCGTGCTGATTCATGGTGGCGCGGGTGGAGTAGGTCGCTATGCAATTCAGCTTGCCAAGTGGAAGAAGGCACGAGTCATTGCAACGGCATCGGCAGCGAACCTTGATGATCTGAGAAACCTGGGTGCCGATCAGGTGATCGACTATGCGAGTCAACCATTTGAACAGCAGGTAAAAGATGTAGATGTGGTGCTTGATTTGGTTGGTGGAGAAACGCAAGCGCGATCGTGGCAAATCATTCGTCCCGGTGGCGTTTTAGTTTCGACACTTGGTGTGCCTGAATCAGGCATTCCACAGGGCATTAAAGTGGTTCCTGTTTTCGCCAATCTCAGAGTAAATTCCCAGCTCCAGCAGATTGCTCAATTGATTGATGACGGACAGCTCAAAGCGTCTATTGAGCAAGTTTTTGAACTGGCAGAAGCCGCTAAAGCACAGGAAGTTAGCCAGCACGGACATCCACGCGGCAAGCTGGTTTTGCAAGTCGTTCATCCAGCTTGAGGCAGGCTTTTGTAAAACTTTGGTTCATCGAACTTTTTTCCTGTAAGGGCGAAGCATTCGGGCAAGAATCTCTATTTCGATGGGTTATTAACCAAATGCTTCCTCCCTACGCAGAGTGTATCTCAGGCAGAGTTCATTAACGAAATCTTTGGAGTTATTGCTTAAAAAATGCGAACGAAACTCGTTCGTTTATCACTTGAAAATTTCTGCAACACAACCAATCAAGGCTGAAGATTACCCGCTAATCAAACAAGAGTACGTTGAGCTTTGACTGTGAGTAGAAACTTAGTTATGTAGAAAAGTAAGGAGCGGCTATTATGGCAGCAACGACAGATAAGAAATCCTCAGCACCAAACATTGAACTAGGAACACCCGCACTGAACTGGATTGATGGCGAGTGGATTGATTCACAAAAGCATACTGATAGCATTGATCCAGCTACAGGCAAAGTGATTGGAACTTATGCAGATGGTGGGCGTGACGAGGCAGTTCAGGGGATTAATGCTGCGGTGCGGGCGTTCCGAGAATTAGACTGGAAAGAAAATCGGGCACTTCGTGCGCGAGTGCTGAATCAAATTGCCGATCGCTTTGAAGCCCACAGAGATGAACTGATCGCGATTCTCTCGCTTGAAAACGGCAAAGTCCATGACGAAGCAGCATTTGAAGTCGATATGATTCCCAGCAAATTTCGATACTGGGCATCGGTTGTGCTGACCGATTATGGACGGGCGATGGAAGTCCAACCCGGACACCTTTCGGTTGTAACTCGATCTCCAATCGGAGTTGCTGGAATCGTCGCACCGTTTAACTCGCCGCTTGTCCTGACTGTGCGTTCTCTGGCACCTGCTCTTGCTGCTGGTGTTACAACTGTTATTAAATTGCCAGGTAATACAGCACAGATCAACTATCTGTTTAGTAAAACCCTCGCTGAAGCTGCCGATTTACCGAAGGGCGTGATTAATGTCTTTAGTGAAAGCAAAGGCAGAGGTGGATCATCTTTTCTGATGGAGTCCAAGGATGTTCGAGTGATTAGCTTTACAGGAAGCACGAAGACAGGGAAGGCAATTTCCGCAACCGGAGCAGCGACGCTCAAGCTATTTCAGACCGAACTTGGTGGCAAAACACCAATGATCATCTTCGAGGATGCCGATCTAGAGGCGGCTGCACCAAAGGTTGAGAAAGCACTTACGACCTTCGCAGGTCAGTTCTGCATGACAGGTTCCCGGCTGTTGGTTCAGCGTGCTGTTGCCGATCGCTTTCGCACGCTGATCGCCCAGCGACTGGAAAACGTTAAGACAGGACCTGCGTCCGATCCGTCCAGTGATATGGGACCTCTGATTGATCAGCCGAACGTCGCTCGTGTTGACAAGATGGTGGAGGAGGCGATCGCAGCCGGCGCTAAGGTGCTTGTACGCGGCGGCCCAATTGTCGAAGGTCCACTTGCCAGCGGTGCGTTTTACCGTCCGACTTTGCTGGAAGTAACCGATCCGAAAATGACGATCGTTCAGGAAGAGGTCTTCGGTCCAGTCCTGACGATGCAAATCTTCGAGACTGAGGCAGAAGCGGTGCAGCTGGCAAACGATAGCGAGTATGGCTTGGCCGCGAGCATTTGGACTCGCGATGTTGACCGTCCATTGCGCGTCGCCCGCGAGATAGATGCAGGCACGATCTGGATTAACGATTGGGCGATCGTTTGGGACGAGTTTGAGGAAGGCGGATTCAAGCGCAGCGGCAACGGCAGGCTGAATGGTCTGACGGCGATCGATGAATTCCTGGAGTACAAACATATCGCTTTCAATTCAGGCACGATCTCTGGTGCTGGCATTTCTGCTCAATAGTCGAGCTTGGATTTAAATCTTCAGTCCTTGTTAAATAAGCTTCACAACCATCAAATCCAATTATCAAGTTCGCATAAGCAATCTTAGGGATTTCCAAGAAATAAATTATCCAATAATAAAACGAACCACAGAGGCGCAGAGGGCACAGAGATAGGAAGAGGAAAGAGGATTGTTATATGAGATTTTGGGATATTTTTAAATTTGGAAGTCCCTTATAGGAACACGTATGTCTAGTACACCTGTAGAAATCGTTCAAGCCCTTCTCAAAGACCCCACCAACCCTGAGGTCGTCAACCGACTCGTCTCTCTCGATGCCATCTACGTATCGCTCAACTACAATGATCCCGACTTGAAAAAGCTCATACCTTGGGCAGACATCCATAGGAACCAAGTGAAGACTAATTATGAACGGAATTAATAAACGCCTGAGTTTGATTTTGTCTGCCGTGTTACTTGCTCTTGCTCCACTCAGTGCAGTAGCTCAAGAAGTCAGTCCACCATCGATAGATACACCAGCTGCCGTGTCCAAGCTGGCCCTCGCCAAGGTAAAACAGCAGCGTCGCGGGCAATATGCCTATCCAGCCGGGTTTAAGAGTGACTACGTGGAGAGTAACGGCATTAAGCTGCACTACGTCAGCGCCGGATCGGGCAGTCCCATCGTGTTTGTCCACGGTTTTGGTTCGACCTGGAAAATGTGGGAACCCGCCCTGAAAGCATTTGCTGGCACGCACCAGGTCATTGCCATCGATTTGCCCGGACTTGGGCAATCGGAAGCCTCCCAGACTGGGTATAGCGCACAGGCTCTCTCCAGCTATCTGTTGACAGCCATCAAGAAATTGACGAGAGAGCCGATCATATATGTTTCCCATGATCTGAGCAATACAGCCTCTTATCCAATGGTCGCCAACAACCAGGATTACATCAAAAAAGTCGTATTCATGGATTCGCCAATTCCGGACAAGGCAATGTGGACTTATCCGGGCTACACCCCGAAAGGTCCTGGCCTTGGTTGGCATTTCGGCTTTTTTAGCTACGGAGATATCGCCGAAAAATTGATATCGAACGACCCTAAACTGTTTATGGCTTACTTTATACAAAGCTATGCCGGGAAAAAGGATATTTTCACTGATGCGTTACTCGACGAACTAATTGAGCCTTACTCGAGGATCGAAAATTTGCACGCTGCTTTTAGCGGCTACTACAGATTTCACTCTGAATCCATCAAACAGAACGAAGCGCTGCTATCCGCTAATAAGCTGATTAGAATTCCATCCATGTCGATCAGCGGTGGCAAGGGCGTAGGAGACGTATTGCCCAAGCAAATGGCGGCACGTTTCGTGGAAGATAAAAAGAAATTCAGGGCCGTGATCTTGCCGGAATCTGGTCATTGGCTGATGGAAGAATCCGGCCCTGAGGTGGTTGCTCTTCTAGCTGAATTCATCAAAGATTGAATGCGTCTTCCCCGCGAATCGCGGGGCCCGAAGAGTTCTTCCGAGGCACTGACTTGCCGCAGAATCACTACTAGAAACCAACTGTAACTGAAAACGAACACACCCATGTCAAACATCAACGTTGAAATCGTGCAGGAACTCCTCAAAGGTGCCACCAAGCCTGAGGTCGTCAATCGGCTTGTCGCCCCCGATGCCATCTACGTATCACTCACCTATGATAATGCCGACCTAAAAAAGCTTATGCCTTGGGCAGGCACGCATAAAGATGGTCCGGCCAGCGTCCTCAAAGTTTTCCAGGAACTCAATACCTTTTGGAACATCGAGGCGTTTGATATTCAGCAGATATTTGGCGAAGGTGAGAACGTCGCTGTCTTTGGCAGCTTCACCGTCCATTCGGTGATACTCGATAAAACGTTTGTCTCTCCCTTCTCTGTCCTGGCAAAGGTGAAGAACGGCTTGGTCACTTACATGCAGTACATGGAGGACACCTTTGGCACAGGTTCAACCTTCCGATCGGGTGGTACCTGGACATTCCAGGGCAACCCAGACGGCAGCGAAGTATCAGTGCCGTAGCAAGGTGTCCCAGGTGAATGGCACGCTTGAAAAGCTAAAAAGTCTGTGGTTTTAAACTCAGTATCTATAGCAACCGCCAAGGCGGTTATAACATAAACTGGAAGTAGTCCCAAATCCTCCTTCCGCGCCATCGCACTCATTCCATGCCCAAACCCTACAGTTACGACCTGCGTCGGAAAGTTATCCAAGCCATAAAGCTGGATGGATTGAAGATTAGTGGATCTTGTCTTCTATTCAACTAAAGGTAACTCAATTTATGATTCCAGTAATTAAATCTCCCAAAGACTACCAGGTATATCGTATCAGTCCCGATGCCACGAATCGGTTAGCGATCGTGTTCGATAGGGCAAGTGCTGACGTCTCCCCCATAGTTTGTGTAGAAATTTTTGACGTGGGCGGGAAGCAACCCCCAAATCGGCATCAGTCGGCGGTGGAAATGTTTTTCATCCTTAAAGGAGAAGGACTCGCTCACTGTGATGGTAAGACAGTACCAATTCAGGCGGGGGACAGCTTTTTAGTACCTCCCACCGACATACATTTTATTGAAAATACCGGGTTGGGTCGCTTATATGCCCTAAGTATTATGGTGCCAAATGACCATTTTGCTGAACTGATTCGCAGTGGAATTGAGGTGGAACTAGATGAGGAGGATTTAGCAGTTTTGCGTCGCACTGCTACACCATCTTTAACAGATTAAGGAAATGGCACAAATGTCTGTGAGTGTGCAGGAAAAGGCGATACGAATCGACCCAGCCCACCGACACCCACCCTCATACTACACCAGCAGCCCGACTCGCCAAAAAGAGGGGGAACCAAAAAGAAATCTCTGGCTTTAGTTTTCTAAGTATTATCCCTCTTCTGTCACTTTCCGGAGTGAGCTAGTAGTAAATAAGTGAAATTATCCAAAAGCATAACTAGGTTTTAATTGATTCATTGCAGCAATTAAATGATTGAATTCCAGCAATAAATGTGAATTGGGAAAGATATCTAGCCAAGGATAAATCAACCAAAAAAGTAAGAGTGGTTGGATAATTAGACGTAGATTATTTCAAATATTCTTCCATCCACATTCATGATTCCATTGTTGATGATTAGAAAAATCACCCGAACTATCTTTTTGTATCTCAGTCTCAAGTTGACGAGATTGATTTAAGTCTAAAAATACTGGAGAATTTAAACTAATCATAGTGTAAGCACAGAAAATAATTTCCCACCACCTCTCGATATGTTGGAAATCTATGAAACGATAATCTGTCCACCCTAGTTCTCTGTTTACACTGTCGGAATGCATATTCTACCCAGGTTCTTAACCCATATAAGTCGCCTAAAGTTTTCTTGAGATTACCTTGAAGATTTGTCATCACAAAAGAAGTAGAATCTCTGGCATAGTTTCTGGGTCAGTAGTAATTTGCCATGATTTTTAGATCAAATATTGCTTGTTTAATTGCAGACTCTGGTAATAGCTTTTTAACACAAGCGCTTATTGTTAAGCACGGTAAGACGAAGAGATTGCTTCATATCATGTCCGGTTAATTAGTTATAATTCCCGTAATCTATGCAGAAACCAGAAAACCCTCTTTCCCCCTGCTCCCTGCCCCCAGCAAGAACTGCGGTCTTAATGATAAGTCTTTCACCGAACACGACATCATTCTGCTTCGCTCTATTCGCAATGACAATTAGGCATTTTTTTACTCGGATTACTCTTACATAACTAGAACTTACGCACTACTGTCTAGTAGCTCAAAGGTAACGCCGACGCAATATCGAACTAATCCCAATTACACATATACCGAATAGTGTTACTCCTGTTCTTGGTTCTGGAATTTGCTGCGGTGTCTGGAAAGAACCACTCAAAAAAGCTTGACCTTTCAAGGGAGCAGTTGAATCTTGATCCAGTGACTCAATTTCACTGAAGTTAAATATGCCTGTAGCACCACTGAACCTACCTGCACCACCAGTGATAGTTAAAGTACCAGAACCTACTAATTTACGATTAATAAAGTCAAATGCAGCAGTAGCGCTACTGCTGCCAAATAATTTGTCATCGCCACTGCCAAAAAACTCATCTCTGCCGATTGGCAAGCCTTGTAAACCAAATTCTGTTGCGTCTTGAACAAATACGAGATTACCAGTATTGGGGTCAATTCGGCTGTAGTTGTTTATGCTAGAAAAGTTACTCAGACCGTACGGAGCATCAGAATTGAAACCTGAGACAAATGCTTTAGATACGTCGGTCGATGGGATAGGTGTGAGAGTAACTTCCGTGTCGTATACTACGTCAAATGGATAAATCGTTTGGGCGTTCGCTTTTGCCGGACTCACACCGACACTGAGTAAACAGAAAACTAATGGACTAAGACATATACTATGCGATCGCATATTAATTTTTATCTCCTAAAACCCCTAATATTAATTTTTAACTTATCAGAGATTGTTATAAGCTTTATGCAATTTTAATAAAAAATTAGAAAACTTACCTAAAATTCCTGTAGTTCAGCGTTTGCGAAGCATCTAGTAGAGAAGGTATCGTCTGTTGTAAATGCTGCTTTATCATTGTTGTTAATTATACTTATAAGCTCTCACCGTATTATCTCTTGATTTTTTCAAAAATCAAATATGATTCCTATATGTGGACAAGGAGCAGTCAGCTTAACTTAGAAATGCTTCAATAGCAAGCAAGTAAGAAAGATTATTTACGTAGACATGGACGCTTTTTAGGTATCAGCAGAGCAACGGGATAATCCAGGCTACTAAAAGTTTACCTTTGGTTTCCTTCAATTGCTTGATTTCAACAACAATGCTATTTGTCAAAGTTTTATTACCAGAATTTTTGGTAATTGTTACCAACTGTTGGTATTGTTTTAGAAATATGAATACTAGAAGACAAAGGATGATTGATTCTGCGATCGTCCATATCTTTGGCATATTTTGTGGTGACTTGAAAGCAAATAGCAAATTGTCAGGGGTAATAGTGGCTTTAAAAAAACTATCTATCTTGTTTTGGCAGTGTCTTTTATTAACTGCCTCAATGGTAACGTATATCCTTCCTGTTCTGGGCAAGGAAACGGCAAATGTAACTGACAAGCAACCATTACTCCCACAGACAGCAGTTAATCAAGTTGAACTCAGTCACGAGATTTTAAACCTGAGTGATATGCAGTCTGCTTTCACCAGTGCCGCATATTTACTAAAGACACCCAGGAATCAGAACTATGTCCCAAAACTTAGCCAAGCAGTAACTCCTGTAGTGTTAGTAACAGATGTAAAAGTAAATACCACAAATAAAGGAATAGAGGTAATTTTAGTTACGCCTAATTCTGTTAAATTATCCGTTTCTGTTAAAACTGAAGGTAATTCTTACGTTGCAGATATCAAGAATGCTAGGTTGCAATTGGTGAGTGGTGAGAGTTTCCGCTCCCGAAAACCAGCAGTCGGTATTGCATCGGTAATAGTTGCACCTGTGGATGGCAATACGCTGCGGTTAACAGTGACTGGAGAAACAGCAGTACCAGTAGTGGAATTGTTTGATAGTCAGACTGAGGGTTTGGTGTTTGGCGTAACTCCTACTGCAATTACTGGACAGCAGCCAACGCCGTCACAGAAAATACCACCAACTGAGTCACAGCAACCACAAATTGAACTAGAGGTAACTGCTCCTCCAGAAACAGGCTATAACGTTCCTGACGCGAGTATTGGCACAAGAACGAATACACCAACACGGGACGTTCCACAGGTAATTAATGTCATCCCCCAACAGGTGATCAAAGACCAGCATAACCAATACATTGGAGATGCGCTAAAGAATGCTGGCGTATCACAAGGCGGGTTTCCTTCAAGCTTGCAAGATAGATTCCTGATTCGGGGCTTTGATTCTTCTAATAATATTTTAACCGACGGTCTTAGAAATTACTTTGGTGGATCTGAACAAGCCATTAATATTAGCAATGTGGAGCAAATCCAGGTTCTTAGAGGTCCAGCCTCTGTGCTTTATGGACAAGCGGGACTGGGCGGCATAATCAATGTAATCACAAAGCAGCCCCTAAAAGAACCTTACTATGCTGCTTCTTTTTCTGTTGGCAGTTTCAACTCAATACAACCCTCCTTTGATATCGGTGGTCCAGTGACCTCAGATCAAAAGGTCTTGTATCGCCTTAACGGTTCCTACCTGTCTTCTGATAGCTTTGTAGATTTTTACCATCAGCAGCGCTATCAGATTGCCGGCGCACTCTCGTGGGATATTAACAAGGATACGAAGTTGACATTGAATTCCAGCTATGAGGATTTCAATCAAAACTTAGATTGGCGCGGACTGCCTGCGGTGGGAACTGTGCTGCCCAACCCCAATGGTAAACTCCCTCCAAGTCGGTTTTTGGGAGAACCTGGAATAGAAGATCCTCAAGATACTACATCTACTCGCCTCTCCTACAAACTGGAGCATCGCTTCAGTGAAAATTGGTCAGTGGAGAATGCTTTTCAGGCAATTCTTACGAGAGTTAATGACAACCCTGATTTACTCCCTAGCAGGCTAGAACCAGATAACCGCACCCTTGATCGAGATACAATAGCTTTCCGTGGACCTTTTGTTTCAAATTCATACGATCTTTATACTCAAGTCACGGGGCGCTTTAAAACCGGAAGCCTTGAACACCAACTTATTATTGGGTCGGAATATGCTTGGATCAATATTCACGATGCTTATAGTCTTCCCTCTACTCCCGCAATTGATATTTTCAATCCTGTTTATGGGAAGCCACTCGGCAGTTCCATTGGTGACTTTCAGGGTGGAAATAAACTTGATGACCTAGGTGTGTATGCTCAAGATGCGATCGAGCTATTCTCTAACCTCAAACTGGTTTTGGGCGCTCGCTATGACTGGGCAGGGAATACGAGTTTTAGCCAAATTCCCACTCTCACCTCAACTTCGTTTTCGAGCGAAGCTTTTAGCCCTCGTGTAGGTTTAGTCTATCAGCCGATCAAACCAATATCGCTCTATGCAAGCTATAGCCGCTCCTTTGTTCCCCAGACTGGTCTAAGTGCTAATAACAATCCATTTCAACCGCAGCGCGGGACGCAATACGAAGTGGGCGTCAAGGCTGAATTGCTTGATGATAAACTCTCAGCCAACTTCGCTCTGTACGATCTCACCCTCACCAACCGCCTCACGGCTGACCCAAACAACCTTAGATTTTCTATTCCCATTGGAGAGGAAAGGAGTCGGGGTGTAGAGTTGTTTGTCACAGGTGAAATCTTACCAGGCTTGAATGTGATTGCATCCTATGGCTATACTGATCCCCGCGTCACCAAGGATAATTCCACCCCCGTCGGCAACCTCATCAACCTAGCGCCGCAAAATCAAGCTAGCCTCTGGACGACTTACATTATTCCCAGAGGAAACCTCAAAGGGATAGGTGCTGGGTTGGGTTTGTTTTATGTAGGCGATCGCCAAGGGGATTTGGCTAATTCTTTTAAGTTACCTAGTTATGTACGCACCGATGCAGCCCTTTTCTATCGTCGCGGACAACTGGATACAGCGCTCAACTTCCAAAATCTGTTTGACATCACCTATTTTGACACTGCTTTGACCAGAACGACAGTGTTTTATGGCAACCCATTTACCGTAACCTTTACGCTGGGGTGGCACTTTTGAAAACTATGGTGTTTACGTGGAGCAGCCGTCAGATCCGGCTATATTTAATTGCTTTATTCTGCTTTCTATCGCTATGCGCTTGCAGTTACCGGACACACCTACACAGTAATAGTCATTCCTTGACTTTTTCACCACCCAAAGTAGATGTCCGCGTGGTCAAACACTTTATGGGTGAAACGATAGTTCCTGCCCATCCACAACGGGTAGCGGTTTTGCTTGGCTCTTTATTAGAACCTGCTTTTGCCTTGGGAGTCAAGCCCATTGCTGCCCCAAAGGATGCTGTCTCTGACTTGGAGCGATTGGTGGGCAAGCTTAGAGGCATTGAGTCGGTGGACTGGCCATCTCCCAATTTGGAGAAGCTTTTACAACTCAAGCCAGACTTAATTTTAGGCTTCAGCTCCCATGAGGATATTTACCCATTATTGTCCCACATTGCACCTACGGTTTTGGCTACTTTCAACCCAGTTGCACCGTGGAAGGAGTTCTTAGCTTTTACTGCCCGTGCCTTAGGCAAGACTAAAGAGGAGCAGCAGTTAATGGCTGACTACTATGCACGTTTAGCACACTTGAGAGTATCTATGGGTCAGCATCTGTTAAGCACGGTTGTATTATCGGTAGCCGAATTGCGCTCAACGGAGCTTATACTTGCAGAAAAGGCTAGTTTTGCGGGAACTATCCTCCTCGATGCTGGGATAAAAATTCCACCAAATCAATTGCTCAATCCCCAGACAAGCATCCGTTTGGGAGGACGCGCTATTGTTTATCCTTTATCAAATGAACTGCTGTGTGAGATTGATGGGAATATCCTATTTCTCCTCACTGAAGATCCGGTAGGCGATCAAGATTTAAACCCAGCAATCAAGCAATTCCAGCCATTTCCCTTGTGGTCTAAGCTAAAAGTTGTCCAGCTTCACCGGGTTCATGAGGTAGGTTTTTATTGGAAAGGATCTGGTTCAATATCAGCTAATCGAGCGATCAACGACCTCTTTAAGTACCTACTGAACTCGCAATCTTAAAGATAACGATAAAATAGCAGCGTAGCTCAATTACAGGGGTTGAAGACTAGGCGTGGTTATTGCAGTCTACTCAACTGAAAATTTCTGTAACTGCGATCGCTATTTTACTTGAGAGCGATCGCCCGAGCATATACCCCCTACTTCGCTGTATCGGCTTACCAGTTTTAAAACAATACATTCGGAACACTCAACTTTTTATAAGTAAAGTAAAAGCTGTAGTTAAGACAACTTAAGCTGTGGTTACAAATGCTCATGATGTTATAAGTAAACTTGAAGCTGTAGTTAATACAGCTTAAACATTATTTATAAATACTCATGATGTTATAAGTAAACTTGAAGCGGTAGTTAATACAGCTTAAGCTGTGGTTATAAATGTTGAAGCTGTAGTTAATACAGCTTCAGTTGTAGTTATGAATATTGAAGCTGTAGTTAATACAGTCTCATGTTATCTCCAGGCGATCCTGCCAGCGAGTTAGTTTGCCATTGCTGAAGCTACTTGCGATGAAACACCACCTGCGGCTTTAATTAAATCGGCTCCTTTCTCGCCGATCATAATCGTGGGCGCGTTCGTATTGCCCCCGACCAGAGTTGGCATGATCGATGCATCAACAACCCGCAACCCCGTAACACCGCGTACCCGGAGTTCGGGATCGACAACCGCCATTGGGTCAGTTCCCATTTTGCAGGTGCCGACAGGATGATACCCCGTAACGCAAAATTCCCGGATGTAAGCTTCGAGAGCTTCATCGCTAATCACCTCAGTACCGGGACTGATTTCCTCACCTCGAAACTGATCAAAGGCACTTGTATGAAATAATTTACGCATTATTTTAATCCCAGCAACTATCTTTTGCACATCGGATTGACTTTGTAGAAAGTTGATCCGAATAATCGGTGGGTCTTTGGGGTCAGGCGAGGGCAAACTGACACTCCCAATATTTTGAGGATGAGTCAAACTGACTGTAACAGTGAATCCCAAACCAGAGAGGGTTTTGCCAGGAGATATCCACAGAATGGGACCGAAGAAAAACTGTAAATCTGGCGTGGCATCCAGATTACCTTCGGTATGCAAAAATAATCCGGCTTCAGCGTTACCATTACTGCTAATTGCCGGGTCTAACGCAGCAATTACCTCGTGTGTTACAGGACTGGTAATTATCTGGTGTGCCACAGGAACGAGAGAGTGGTCTTGGAGGTTTTGACCGACACCTGGCAAATCAACGACGACAGGAATCCCCATTGCTTGCAGGTGTTCTGCATCACCAATGCCGGAAAGCATCAGCAGCTTGGGCGAATCGAATGCACCAGCACTTAAAATCACTTCTTTGTTAACCCTGGCTTGGTGCAGCCTTCCCTCCTGCATATATTCCACCCCAACGGTGCGGGTTCCCTCAAACAATAACCTCCTCACTAACGCTCCTGTTGTTATTGTTAAATTAGGACGCTTGAGAATTGGCAAGAGGAATGCAGCAGCAGCACTGTGACGTTTACCATCCTTTACCGTCAACTGATAAATTCCCGCACCTGATTGCTGTATTCCATTGAAATCAGGATTGTGCTTATATCCAATTGCCACGGCTGCTTCTACAAATCGTTGGGATGCCACAGTAGGGGGTTGAATATCGGTGACGCTCAACTCCCCATCAACTCCGTGGTATGCGTCGGCACCGCGTTGCTGGTTCTCAGATTTCTTAAAATAGGGCAATACATCTTGATAACTCCAACCAGGATTCCCCAATGAGTGCCAGTGGTCATAATCGTGATGATTCCCCCGGATATAAATCATGGAATTAATCGAACTGCTGCCACCTAAGACTTTGCCACGGGGACAAAAGATTTTGCGGTTATTCAGGTAAGGTTCTGGTTGGGAGAAATATTTCCAGTCCAGTTCTGAGCGAGGTAGGTTAGGGGATGACAACGGGATTTGAATCTCAGGTTTAGTATCTGGATTCCCAGCTTCGAGTAATAACACAGTTGTTTCACTATCTTGTGTCATCCGGTTGGCGACAACGCAGCCTGCCGAACCCGCACCAATCACAATATAGTCATATTGAGTCATGACATCCTCGCTTGTTAATTCAACTACTTTAAGAAATGGTAATGCTAATTTTAAGCAAAGTTTATGCCTCCGCTAAGTAATTAAATAAGAATCGGTACCAAAAAATTTACTTATAAATTTTTTGGTGTTAATTAAAACTGAATACTGAGGTAATGCCAAGGGTGAGGGACATTATACATCATAAATTTCTGTTGCAAATAGTCCGGCTAGAGCTAGCGTAAAGTGGACAATTTGACAATCTTTAATACTCAAACTACTTGGCGTATAGTCATAATCTGTCCGCACGCAAGACACTTGATATATGGTTCAGAATCTCGAAAGAATACGCCAGAGTGCAAGGTTTCCCGAAACTGCACCGGCTGCTAATCCCGTATTTTTTAGAACCTATAGCCGCCGCACAAAGGCGGGACTAAGGGAAACATGGGATGAGGTATGCGATCGCACTCTACTCGGCTTAATCAAGCTGGGAAAGCTAACTCAAGAAGAAGCAGCCATCCTGGATCAGATGCAGCGCAACTTGAAAGCTATGCCCAGTGGGCGCTGGCTATGGGTTGGTGGTACAGACTGGATAACCAAGCCAAAAAACTTCTCCGGGGCTTATAATTGCACCTCTACCAATCTCGAAGACTGGAGTGCCTTCGGATTAATGATGGATTTGGCAATGATGGGCTGTGGCACTGGAGCCGTTCTAGAACCACAATTTATTAACCAATTACCTCCCATCCGTAATCGACTGAATGTCACCGTACAAGGTGAAATTGGCAGTACTCCTGTCCTACAGCGGCGTGAATATACTGAAACTCATATAGAAGGCAATAATGTCACTATTCACGTTGGAGATAGCCGTGAAGGTTGGGTTGAATCATATCAAACCCTGTTGGAACTTTCCACTGATGAACAATTTTCAACAGAGGTTGAAGTATTAGTCGATATCAGCGATGTCCGCAAAGCAGGAGAAACTCTCAACGGTTTTGGAGGAGTTGCTAATCCTGTTAAATTACCCGGACTTTATCAGGGTTGTGCATCTATTCTTAATAAAGCTTTAGGAGGACAATTAAATTCAGTTGAATGCTGTCTATTAATTGATCAAGCTGCTGTGACGATTGTTGCCGGAAACATTAGGCGTTCAGCTGGTATGAGGCAAGGTTCTAGCGAAGATAGTTTGTTCGCCGATGCCAAAGATAACTTATGGCAGCAAGATGAAACTGGCAATTGGCGAATTGATCCAGAGCGCGATGCACTCAGGATGGCAAATCATACCAGAGTTTTTCACCGCAAGCCAACCTTAGAAGAATGTCTTAATGCTGTCCGCAAACAATATTATAGCGGTGAGGGAGCGATTCAATGGGCTGGTGAAGCTGTAGCGCGATCAAACATTGATTTGCTGTCAACTGCTAACTTAAAAATTGATTTCTTGAAAGCTTACGAACAAGGAACAGCAAAACAGTGGTTAAAAGAACGTTATCCAAATCTTGATGCTAATGAACTAGAACATCGTTTGCAGCGATATGCTTTAAATCCGTGTGGTAATTGATTTTGCCTCACGTTAAAAACCTCGCAAAAACGGGGAAAGCTGAGATGCTAATCCCGTGGTAATCAAAGGAACTAAAAAGTCTTTGACACCGTACAGCGTAGAGAGTGAAACTAGATTACACTAGAAATCGATGTCTAGAATATAATCTCTCCAAGAGTGCGGGGGCAGATGTAACAAGTCAAAAGTCAAAAGTCAAAAGTCAAAAGCCAATTTGAACTTTGACCTTTGACTTACCCAAAGGGGGTGTCACATCTGCAAAATGTACGCGGAACTACTGCGAATAATCAAGCAGTAGAACTAGGGGATAAAAAGCCTCTAGGGTAACAAATTTGGAAATCATCGGCAGTAACTTCCACTGTAATTTGTCTGAGGTTCACCTTAATCAAATTGACCCATATAACTATAAAGAACAAGAAGAGGCATTCACTGCTGGAGCGCTATCTGTAGCAGCACTTTTAAATCACAAGTTCCTGGAACCACGCTATCAATACAGCCGTGAATTAGACCCGATTGTGGGAGTTTCTTTTACAGGTTTATTTGATTTCTTTGTCCATGCTTTTGGTGTTGATTGGCTGCGCTGGTGGGCAGAAGGAAGACCCGCAACTGCACAAGGATTAGCTTTCAAGCGTAAGGAAGAAAAATATCTGACTTCCTGGAAAGAAATTGTACATCGGGTTGTTTGGGATTACTGCGATCGCCATCATCTCAAACGTCCAAATCGCTGTACCACAGTCCAACCCAGTGGTACTAAGGCTTTATTAACTAATGCTAGTTCCGGATGGCATCCCCCGAAAGCGCAAAGATTCATTCGCCGCATCACTTTCGCCAAAAATGACCCAGTAGCCTTAGCTTGTATTGACTATGGTTACAACGTCATTCCCTCTCAATCAGACAAAGATGAACAGGGCAATTTGCTTAACGATCCCTTTGATCAAAGGGTGAGTGAGTGGTTAGTAGAAATCCCTGTTTCTGTACCTTGGGCTGATTTACCAGCAGCTGATAAAATTGATGTTTCTAAGTTTTCAGTCTTGGCCCAATTTGATTTTGTCCTCCAGGTTCAACGTTGGTATGTGACTCATAACACATCAGCTACTTTGGAACTTCGCTCTGATGAAATCGAACCTTTGGCACAGCAGATTTATGAAACTATCCAAAATGATGAGGGATATATTTCAGCAGCTCTTTTAGCCCGTTTTGACGACCTGCAATCATTCCCACGTTTGCCATTTGAACCAATAGATAAACCAACCTATGATCGCTTGAATCAAGAGGTGAAAGCACGACGCAAAACAGATGATTTCTGTGCGGTCTTAAGCCGCTATGATTTAGGCGAAATGTCAGAGGCTGGGCCTAGTGGTTGTGACTCTGATAAGTGTATGTTTCCAGATGATCAACCTAGCTGATCAGGTGAAATGACTATCAGTTTAGGGTAGGCACTATTTATCTATTACAATAAAAAGCAGTGGTTTTATGTAACATTTAACCACTGCTTTTTATATCAACTCAAATTTCCCCTTTACCCTTTTCCCCTCCTTGGTAATTATTTGGGTGTAGAAAAGTAGCACAAAATTTTTCTACACTATGATCTTTAGCAAAAGGAGTCTGCCAATGAAAGCTTACGAAATTCAAAGCAACGCCGGGATTGATGCCCTCACATTAGTTGATCGCCCTGAACCAAAACCAACTGCGGGACAAGTTCTGATTCAAGTCAAAGCAACATCCCTAAATTACCGTGATCTACTTATTGCCGAAGGAGCTTACGATCCTAAACAGAAATATCCGGTAATTCCCGTGTGTGACGGTGTGGGGGAAGTCGTGACAGTGGGGGAAGGTGTTACACGCGTGAAAATAGGCGATCGCGTCGCGGGTACTTTCTTCCAAGACTGGATTTATGGCTCTTTCACCAGAGAGAAAATGAAATCCGCTCTCGGAAGTGGTAACGATGGAATGCTGACTGAGTATGTCGTATTACACCAAGATAATTTGGTGATATTACCAGATTATCTATCCGACATTGAAGGGGCGACTTTGCCCTGTGCAGGTGTCACAGCTTGGCAAGCACTGGTAACAGAAGGTAATATTCGCGCAGGTGATAGTGTTTTATTACTCGGTACTGGAGGAGTTTCGATTTTTGCTCTCCAGTTTGCCAAGATACATGGTGCTAGAGCGATTATTACTTCCAGTAGTGATGATAAATTGGCACGAGCTAGACAACTTGGTGCTGACGAGACAATTAACTACAAAACAACACCAGATTGGGAAAAGCAAGTTTACCAATTGACTAATCGCACGGGTGTAGATCATGTAGTAGAAGTAGGCGGTGCAGGCACTTTGCCAAAATCACTACAAGCAGTCCGCATTGGGGGACGTATTAGTTTGATTGGCGTATTATCAGGTAGAGGAAATGAAATTGATCCCAGTCCAATACTTTTTAAGAATTTAACAGTTCAGGGAATTGAAGTTGGCAGTCGGGAAATGTTTGAGGCGATGAATCAGGCGATGCAACAGCATCAAATCAAACCGATTATTGATCGAGTTTTTCCATTCACTGAAGCACGAGAAGCTTATCATTATCTCAAAAGTGCGGCTCACTTCGGTAAAGTCGTAATTAGTAATGACGCTCTCTAGGAGACGCTGCGCGAACGCGGACTCGCTAACGCTACGCTAACATAATTCGTATTTTTAATGAGTTTAATTCTATGTTTCAAGTGGAGTTTAATTCCCACTTGAAACATAATTATGAATTACGTTTAAACAGCAGCGAGAGTAGGCGCAGCGAATTTAGCATATCGCTCAATGTAGAATTCTTTAGAGTTAGCGATCGCCTTCACAGATTCACGCTCTTTCAAAGCACGTTTCCACTGGCGTACACGGGTAAATTCCTCTGGCACCCCAAAGCCGCGATACTGCTTTAGTGCAGCCCAGCGCTCAAACCAGGGGAAATAGGTGAAATCGACCAAACTGATGGATTCACCAAACCAGTAGGGGCCTTCCCCAGATAGCTTTGCCAAACCTTCGTTTTCAATGAATTCCAGGTGTTTGTATAGTTCCTGTTTAGCTTCTTCTTGTTTTTGGGGATCTGAACTCCGCAGCAAGGTAGAAAAAGCGGGAACGAACCTGGTGTTAGCAAAATCAATCCAGATGCGAGCCTGTGCCTTTGCAATCGGACTGCTGGGTAACAGTGGTGGATTGGGAAATACCTCATCGAGATACTCATTAATCACTGCTGACTCCCAAACTGGCTCATTATCACGAGTTAGCGCAGGAACTTTACCATAGGGGGATACTTTGGTAAACCCTTCAGGCTTATTCTGCAAATCAATCTCAATCAAATCGAAGTCAATGCCCTTCTCTTGGAGTACCAAACGGGTACGGTGAGCATAAGGACAAACAACTGCACTGTATACTTTGATTTGGGCCATGTTTAAGTTCCTTGGTAAATAGGACTTGTTAATCGACATTGGGAATTGAATTTTCATCCAAAATCCCAAATCTTAAATTGTTAGTGTCCTGAAGCCCAGTAGAAGCTCTCGATGTGGCGAAAAATTTCAGACACTAACCAAACTTTTAAATTTGACTACTAGGTAAGGCATTGGGCGTTGGGCATGGGGCATTGGGAATAGGGAATGAGTCTTTAATACTCGCTGACGAGTCTTTGAACTCCGTTAATGAGTCTTTAATACTCGTGAATGAGTCTTTGATACTCGCTGACGAGTCTTTGAACCCCGTTAATGAGTCTTTGATACTCGTGAATGAGTCTTTGATACTCGCTGACGAGTCTTTGAACCCCGTTAATGAGTCTTTGATACTCGCTGACGAGTCTTTGATACTCGTGAATGAGTCTTTGATACTCGCTGACGAGTCTTTGAACCCCGTTAATGAGTCTTTGATACTCGTGAATGAGTCTTTTAACTCCACTTTTATGCCCCCCTGCTTTCCCTACCCTTTCCTAAAGCCAGGGCACTTCTTCAGGTGCATAACGGAAGGCGCGGAAGACTGTATTTTGCTCCCCACGAGTTACGGGCGATTTCTCACCTGGAATATTCCGAGATGCAAAGTGGGGATTGATGTATTCCCAAACAATTTCCCCTGCAACTGTCACCTCGAATATTCGGCCATAAGCACCTTCTGTAATCAAGGTATTACCATTCCCTAAACGTTGCGCTCCTGATATATAGGAACTGAAGAAATTTTGGGGCGGGTTGTCAGTGTATTCCCAAACTATCTCTTTTGTTTGGCGGTTCACCTCAATTACACGGGAGAAATTGAGAGCAATGTGACGGCGATGTGCGCCATTGTCGAAAATCAAGATATTACCGTTAGCTAATTCGTTCGGGAAGTGCTGCTGTGCTAGCACGTCATCACCCAACGTCCAGATGATTTCTCCGGTTTTGCGATCGACGATCGCAACTGTGGATATATTACGAAAGCTGACTATAATGTTGCCATCAGCGAGTTCATCTACGGTATTCCCATGAGTCCATTCGTGTCGATGATCCTGGGGTGTAATCGTAAATATATCTGGATCAAGGTGTTCGTGGGCGTGCCAAGTCCAAACAATTTCCCCTGCTGGAGTCACTTCATAAAGTACATCAGCATAGATATCACCATCTGCTTCCGTACCTGTTACGCCGCCTTTGATGCTCTTGACCAACGACTGAGGTATCTTTTCAATGGCTAGTAGAATTGTGTTGCCATTGGCTAGTCTACGTCCATCGTGATGATGATCTGGATGCTTATATTCCCAGATAATATTTCCTTTGGGATCTACTTCTAAAACAACGCCACTTTTAAATGCAGCCCACAGAGCAAAACGTAGTGGCTCTTGTGGTGGAGTCTTACCGTTATAAAAAAGGTTGCCATTAGGCAAGAGATAACCATATAACCCTGGTGGATAAGGCAGATTCCACTGGTGTACTATTTCACCTTCCAAGTTCAGGAGGAGGAATGAAGAAGAGAGAGTCTTTTCATCAGTTTTTTGAATATTTTTTTATTTGTCAGTCCCTAATCTAAGAACTTGGACAGAGTGCGTCACGCACCTCTACTCGTTTCTGAACAATTCCCTGTTTGTATATCCAATCAGCAGCACTCTGTAAATCGGCAATCACTTTCGGTTCTAAGGGAAGCACTCCATCAACAGGTCGGCGTTCAAATGTCCGCTTCACAACTTCAGGCGGTAATCCTGATACTTTTTGGTATAGTTTTTGATTCTCCTGAGAATGTTTATTTAGCCATTCACCCTCTTTAGCAAGAATCGTAATAACTCCCCTAATCGCCTCAGATTTTGCTTTTAGTGCATCCCTATCCACCATATAAAGGGAGTAATGCGGGACTTGTGCAGGCAAAGGAATTTGGCGGGCATTGTACTTGATTTCAGCACTAGCAACCCAAGGGTCCCAAACTGCCCAAGCATCGACATGATGCGATGCCCAAGCGGGTAGGGCTTCATCAGGTTTCATGTAAACGCGACTTACTTTATCTTTGGGGATATTTTCTTTTTCTAATAGTTTCAATAACAAATGTTCGCTGATGCCACCTCGATTCACAATCACCTTTTTACCAATAAGATCATCGAATTTCCGAATCGGGGAATCTGCATGAACTACAATCCCTTCTGAGTTGCGATTAGCCGGTCGGTAGGCAATAATGCAAGCATTAATCCCGCCAGACAATGCAGACAAACCAGCAATATCGCCACCAGCTCCTAAATCAGAACTTTTAGCATTGATTGTTTCTAATACAGGTGCAAAAGATGGGAATGTACCAACCCACTGAACTTTTATATTTTTGGGAGCTAGTTCACGCTCTAAAGTCCCACGTTCTTTTGCGATCGCAGACAAACTTCCCTTAATATAACCAATGCGAACTACTGTCTGTTTTTCAGGTGCAGAACTTTGTGCTGTTGAGGAACCTTGATAGTCACTCACAGATTTAACAGTGGAATTAGTAGAGTTAGTCAGACTACATCCAGAAACTATCAAACTCAAGCCCGATTGGGCTAGTAAAAGCCAGACTACTACTTTTAAGGTACACAGCAAATGAGAATTTTGATATTTATTCATCAATGATTTACTGCCCCATAAAACTGAGACAATTCCAAACAAACGGTCAATTAATAATCAGAGCCAGAGGCTCTCGAAAGGCGTTACCATGCTGGAGCCTGGTAACGAGGCAATGGAGATTAGTTATTTCTTCTTTGTTTTTAATTTTTAATTTTTAATTTTGAATTGTTAAGGTGCTGGGTTTGGAGACTGAGCATGAACTATATCCAACTCTTCTAAAATGTCTTTGTCGAGAACTACATTTACACTTTCCAAATTCTCTTTGAGTTGTTCGAGTGTCGTAGCACCAATAATTGTGCTAGCCACAAACCAACGACTCCGCACGAATGCGAGGGCCAAATGCACTGGACTTAGTTGATAGCGCTTGGCAATTTCCACATAAGCTGCGACTGCTTCATTTACTTTTGGTTTCAAATAGCGCTGACCAAAATTTTCAAACAAAGTGACTCTTGCTTTCTCTGGTTTGCCATTTAGGTATTTGCCAGTCAAGAAACCAAATCCCAAAGGACTATAAGCTAGTAAGCCAATTTCTTCCTGATAAACGGCTTCTGCTAAGGCTCCGTCAAATACTCGATTCAGCAAGTTATAAGCATTTTGAATCGAAACAACTTTGGGCAATCCTAATTGTTTAGCAGCATTACTAAACTGGGCGACTCCCCAAGGGGTTTCATTACTCAAACCGATATAGCGAATTTTTCCTGCCTTAATTACATCGGCAAAAACTTCTAGCTGTTCAGCGATAGGAACCGTTTCTGCCACCTGAGTCGGATCGAACACGGTTTGCCCAAACCGTGGCACGTAGCGATCAGGCCAGTGAATTTGGTACAGATCAATATAATCTGTTTGTAATCTTTTTAGACTATCATCTACAGCTTGTTTGATATTATCACGGTCAATTGCTTTAGCTCCACCACGGACCCATTTAAAGCCTCGACCGGGACCAGCAATTTTAGTAGCTATAATTAGTTGATCTCTTTGTTGACGCTTTAACCATTCCCCAATATAAGTTTCAGTTAATCCATAAGTTTCGCCACTTGTGGGGACAGGGTACATCTCAGCCGCATCAATAAAGTTGACTCCTTGGGCAATAGAATAATCTAACTGCTCATGGGCTTCTTCAATCGTATTTTGCTCTCCATAAGTCATTGTGCCCAGACAAATTTCAGAAACTTTTAAGTCACTCTTGCCAAGTTGGTTATACTTCATATTTATGCGTTGTTTTTCAGTTGATTTAACAGTGATATTTGTGCTGGATATTTTACATTTTGTTTAGGACTAAGCAATTTAGCTCCAAACAACACTGATTTTGGCACTTAGCCAATATAAATTTATCAGCAAAAAATATTTTGCTTATACTATTGTAAATTGATGGATAAATCGTATTTAACAGGCGCAGTTGTTTATTTTGGCATAGATGAACCGGATAAGTGAGCTAGTTTAGAGTAATAAAAAATCTAAAAATGTAGTAGAAAATACTTGCTTTTTTTGAGCTTTTGTGAAATAGACTTTTTTAGGCTAAGTAAAAACTACGGTAAATCAATCTATTTACCGTAGTATAGCAAAAAGTCTTAAAATTTTTCTAGAATTAAAACTTAATAAATGTTTATACGGGGTATGTTCCTTTGGGCGTTTCTGATTTAGAGGATGAAAATGAATTTGTTTGATGTCAAAACCCTTGTATAGAGGCGATATCTCGCATCTTTACTACAATTGGGCAATGTCCTCAAACTGCGAATGCCCATTGGGGGAGCTACCGCCTTCCGAATTCACGGTAGAGTCGCAATCAAAAGATTTCCTTGTTAGAGGATGTTTGAAAAGTCGCAAAGTATATTAAAAACCCCGCTTCCATTCCTCTTCCCCAGAGGCTACGGTCTACACACAAGCCCTAAAAACCTATTTTTGTAGGGTGTGTTATGCCGTAGACTAACGCACCATCCCAGATATTCGGTGCGTTAAGAAACAAGAGGCAAAATCCCTTGTTAAAGGTAAGCAAACTTCTGCCACAGTCTACTAGAGTGACTGCTATAGCTAACTGAGAGAATGCAGAATAAATTGCCGCAATCACAAAAAACCAGGGTTTTAAAGACTTGCACAACCAGGAATTTATTACTGCGATCGCTTCTCACGATGCTCATGTCTATAGTAGTGTGATTGAAGTTTTAAGCTAAATAGGGAGCATCCCAATGCAAAAATTTACCAAAATCGTTACAATTCATTGTGAATGAAGCGAATGTAGAATCAAGCAATTCACTTCATCTGTACTCTGCGATTACTTTGCTTGACTGCGTTCCGTACCCTACGGGAAGGCTCCGCCTACGCAATGATATGAAAAATAGCTAACCTAATTATGTTAGGTTAGAAAAGTAAACATAATTTTTCAGATTTTAGCCGAAATTTATCTTTAGAAAATATACCTTCTGACTTTAGGAATAAATCCTCATTTGTGTCCTTAGGCCTTAAGTTGCCTTTTCTAAGGACATCTACTGAAGGAGAGTCCTAATGTCAGTTGATTATAATACTTTAAAGCCGCAAGCAAATAAGCTGCTTGCTGCTCTGCCTGCCTCCGACTATGAGCGTCTTCTTCCCCACATAAAGTATGTTCCGCTCGCATTTAACCAAATTATTTATAAGCCAGGAGAACCAATTACACATGTCTATTTTCCCTATCATTCAGTGATTTCTATCGTCACCACTATGCAAGATGGTTCGACAGTCGAAGCTGGTTTGGTAAGTAGTGAAGGCATGGTGGGTATCCCAGTAATTTTGGGAGGCGACACAACAACCACAAAAGCTATAGTGCAGATTGGAGACGGTGCTACGCAGATAGATACAGATGTCCTTAAAAGTGAGTTTAACCGGGGTGGAGCGCTTCAAAGTCTGCTGCTACGCTACGTACAAGCTCAATGCACCGAACTTGGACAAGGGCTTGCCTGCAACCGTCTGCATACAATAGAAGAGCGACTCGCCAGGTGGCTGCTGACAGTCACTGACCGTCTGGAATCAAAGGATTTTCTGCTTACTCAAGAATTTATTGCCCAGATGCTAGGTGTACGTCGCTCCGGTGTCACACTGGCGGCTAGCACCCTCAACCGAGCCGGAATTATTAGCTATAACCGTGGTCGCATTAATATCCTGAATCGAGGGATTTTGGAAGACACCTCTTGTGAGTGTTATCAAGTTATAAAAAACGAATTTGCTCGGTTATTGGACAATTCGCCTAGAGACAATTCTGAATAAGACTTTTAAGTCTCTATGTCTGAAACCGGACAGACACTTGCTAACTAGTACATTTAAACTCTGGGAACGTGTGCGTTAAAAGGTATTGACTAATAAATGCTTTTTGATATAACTCTGACTCCAGATGTTTGAGCTACAGGGCGGTAAGAATATGTCTAATGAATCGATGTCTTTTAAAGGTCTGCGATTACTCATAGTTGATGACGACGCTGATACGAGAACATTACTTACCTTTCTGTTTGAATTAGAGGGAGCAGAGCTGATCACAGCTGCTTCGGCAGATGATGCTCTAGAAATAATCTCACTTTTTAAACCAGACATCCTGATTAGTGACCTTTATTTACCAGATGAAGACGGCTGCTCACTGCTCTTGAAGGTCAGAAATCTCGAAGCAAAGCGAGGGAGAAAGATTCCAGCTATTGCTCTGACGGCATCTGCTTTGGACGAAGACCGTAATCGTGCATTATTAGCAGGTTATAATATATATAGATGTAAGCCAATAGACTTAGACGAGTTAGTTTCTGCGGTTGCTAGTTTAGCTAAACTTGAAGAATACGTTTGACATGTCTGGATGCAACAACAGGGAAGCCAGTATAGAAAAAGCTTTAACTAAATTTAACAGGACTTAGGCAAAAATCGCCAAAAAGCTGAGTTTAATGTAGTCTAACTCCCAGCCCCTTCCCTACTAGCGTTGGGGAGTAATATCATGTTTGCCAAATTACCCATAATAAAAGAACCCCTCCCCATAGGTCTACGGTGTACACACAAGTAGAATTACCCCCCTTAATCCCCCCTTGTAAAGGGGGAAACAAGATTTCTAGTTCCCTCCCCAATCTTCACGGGGGAAACAAGATTTCTAGTTCCCTCCCCAATCCATCGGGGAGGGTTAGGGTGGGGTAAAACTGACGCTAAAACCTCAGTTAATCAGCTATTTCAGACTTGTGTGTATACGGTCACAAGGTGGGTTCTTGGGATTTAATAACTAATCAAGCGGACATAATATAAGATTCAAAGCCTTTCTCCTAAAAGGAGAGAGGAATGGAAGTGAGGTCAGACTGTATTGCATCCAAACAAAAAGCTTTATAAATCAGCGCGTTGGCGTAGCCCGCACTTTTCTACGAGACGCTCTTGCTAGCAAGATCCCCGTAGGGGTACGACATCGCTACTTCGACACTTCGACAAGCTGAGTGCATCGCTGCGCTTAGTACAAGTCAGTGACCATCGCAGACATCGCATTTTCTCAAGAATCTTTTGACTAATTTTATTTTTATTAATTCCGCTACTAGTAAAACTTTGTTAAAAGGTAATGATATAAAATATACTAAGAATAAATACAGAGAAAAATCAAGTAATTCTCTGTGAGTACTCATTTTTTCATATAAAGGAGCGCATTATGGAATATCTTGCTTATTCCCACATGTTTATTGCTCAAGAAGAGGCATCTGCAAACACCAAATATAATCCGCCTAAATCTCAATTAAATCGGAAAAAACCTCTTAAATCTTCAGACATAGTTATTACTAAAAAAGAGGTATCTGGAATCAGCAAATCTAAATTCAATTGGAGAAAACTGCTTAAATCTTCGGCTTGGTTAGCTTTAGCTGGTATTGGTGTATTACTTATTGCTGCTAGCCAAATTCAAATGAGTTCGGCTGCATATGTAAGGACTAACGGCAGTTGTTTACGTGTCCGTACAGGCCCAAGCACTAACTATTCATATGTTGACTGTGTATCAAATGGTGCAACACTCCCAGCGATTGAAAGGTATGAAAACGGTTTTGCTAGGCTTTCTACAGGTAGATACGTTTTTGCGCGATGGGTTGGTGATAAACCTTACAGTGTTCCTGTGAGTAGACCTGGTGGCGTTGGGGGTTCAGTTATTCTTAGCCCTGGTTCTAGAGGTCTGCTTGTAAGAGACGTTCAGACAGCTTTGGGTAATCTCACAATTGATGGAATTTACGGTCAAGAAACTGCTAGCCGAGTCCGAAGCTTTCAGGCAAGTAAAGGTCTACTTGTAGATGGTGTGGTGGGGCCCGAAACTAGATCAGCTCTGGGCATTTAGCCAATATGAATGCGTTGCACCCTAACCCGCCGTGCAATATAGCTATTTTCGATTCGGTAAGGTATAAGACCTAACCCCCTAGCCCCCTTCCCGAAGCGGGAAGGGGAAAAATTCAAAGCCTCTCTCTTAAAAGGAGAGAGGAATGGAAGTGAGGTCAAAACTGTACCTTACTTGGTCGAGAACTGCTATAAATTGATTGCTTATAGCTTAAATGCTTTTGAGTCTACTTTAGTAAACTTAAGCTATTAGCTTGGGAATTGATTCCTAAGCGGGATAAAAGCGAAAGGACAAGACTTTGAGGACTTTTGTCAGTCAACCAAAAAGCCACCCTTTGAAAATCTCGTTTCGAGGTTCTACCTGTTTTCTTGTGGGATGGAAATAAATCTAACTAAAAAAATAAAAACCGGGAGAAAAGCCGGTTTTTTGTACTCTAAAAAACAGAAGTTTTGCACTTTGTTTAATGTAACTTTCTAAGTTGATGTTTCTGATGAAAGACCCAAGTAATTTTGCACAATCTGCAAAATGCGCTCTGCTGCATGACCATCCCCAAAGGGATTAATTGCATTTGCCATTGCTTCATAAGCATCTAGATCACTGAGTAACTCAGCAGCGGCTGCAAAAATATTCTGACTCGTAGTGCCTACAAGTTTGGCTGTACCGGCTGCAACAGCCTCTGGTCTTTCGGTAGTGTCTCTCAAAACTAGTACTGGTTTTCCCAAGCTGGGGGCTTCTTCCTGCAACCCACCAGAGTCAGTGAGCAAAAGATGCGATCGCCCAATTGCTCCCACCAGTTGGCCATAATCTAAAGGATCTGTTAAAAAAATTCGGGGATGATTCCCTAAAAGCTCTTCTAATGGAACTCGCACTGTCGGATTGCGGTGCAATGGTAGCAGCAAAGCTGTATCAGGAAACTTATCTAAAATTTGTAAAAACCCCTGAGCGATCGCTAACAGAGGTTCTCCCCAATTCTCCCGACGGTGAACTGTTGCTAACAGAACGCGATATGAATCCCACTCTAAGCCTGGTATATTGCAAACTGCTTGGGTTGCAGCTACATTTAACAATGCATCAATTACCGTGTTACCGGTCATGTGAACTTCACCCAAAACACCAGAACGATGCAAGTTTTCTACAGCCCAAGGAGTCGGCGCAAAGTGCAACTGAGTAATTTGAGAAATCAATCGCCGATTAGCTTCTTCTGGGTAAGGATTGAAGATATCATCCGTTCTTAACCCTGCTTCTACATGACCAACAGGGATTTTTTGATAAAAAGCTGCCAAAGCAGCCGCAAAAGCCGTGGTAGTGTCTCCCTGCACCACCACTAAATCTGGCTTTTTCTCCTTGAATAACCCTTCTAACCCTTGTAAACTACGGCAGGTAATATCATTTAGAGATTGCTGAACCTGCATAATTTCTAAGTCATAATCTGCCTTGATGTTGAACAACTGCATAACTTGCTCAACCATCTCCCGATGCTGTCCAGTTAGAATTACTTGCGACTCAAAATCTGAAGACTTCTGGAAGACCTGAATCAGCGGAGCTAGTTTAATCGCTTCCGGACGAGTACCCAAGATAATGTAAACCCGTTTTTGATTAATCATTAGTCATGAATCATCTGTCATTTGCCAATGGCTATAGTCAATGGTCTATGATTAATAGTCAATAGTTGGCGGCAAATCATCACACAAATCATAAATATAAAAGGATAAATCACATAAAAAGTATGAAAAAACCCGGTTTAACCGGGCAAACGCACTATTTATTGAATAAAACTCTAATTACTAAATCTTGATCTCCGATGTTCAAATCACAAAAAGTATGAAAAAACCCGGCTTAACCGGGCAGACGCACTGTTTGTTTGTCGAATTCACCTGTAATGACTATATTTTAATCTCACAAGTTAAAGGGCAAGCAGCGTAAACAGTAGTCTGCATTTGGTCTGCCTCTCCATGCAGCCAGCTTAACCATTTAATTTCATTAGGATGAACTCCTTTAAGAGTTAGTACACCCGCAGCCAATACAACTGCCATGACATTAAACATGATTAAAGCGCCTGCTACAAGCAAAACAGCACTAACAGGCATCACAGATTGCAAGACAATTGACAACAGACATCCAACCGTAGCCATCAAGACAACTAGTGGAAAACCGACAACCAACAAGCATACTGCCAATGTAAAAGTCCATATTAAAAAGCTTTTAATCATCAACATGGAGTAGGTCTTTCCTTGATTAGAGCTTTGAGCAGAAACCATGACTTTTCCTCCTAAAATACACAGCAAATTTTAATTTCAGTCATATCTCGCTTTTTGCGAGTAAACTGATTTCTTTATCAGTGAAATTCAGTATATAAAAACTAATCAGAAAAATGAGCATTTATTTACTAAACTTTACAGTCAATTTTTTATAATTATGAATGTAAAGTCAACTTTATGTCTATTAAAAAAACCTGTTTTATGCATCTGTCTTCAGATACAGAACCTAAAAAGTATAAGCTTTATAATCTTGATCCCCGAATATTGAACCGATTTAACTTAACATTTCTTATAAAAATCAGTAAAGGTTCTCATAATTCCTAGATGGGCTGAATAAATGATCTGCTAGTGTTTGTGATGTTAATTGCTGGCAATTTGTGTCCTTGTCTGGGATAAATTTCTCATCTAAAGGCTTAGAATATTTATAATTTACTTTATGTCTTATAAAATACTTATATGTCTCAGATATTTTACTGAGGCAGTTTTAGTCATTGCGTGTGTTAAACCAGGTTAGATACGATAAATAACTTCTCTCAATCTTCTGAGTACTAGAATCTTAGGAAAAAAAGATACAAATTGAGGTGGATGAAATGGATTGACCGTGGTTCTAGAGTTTCAATCGCCTCCCATCACCGCTAGGGCTTGCACGCAAGCATCTTCCAAAAGTCATCGAAGCAAGTGACTAGACTTCTCGCTAATTCAACTTTTTAACTGCCAAATGTGAAGATATATGACAGAATCACAGTCTCCATTAAATTCTAAGTCTGCTGCTGGAAGTAACCTACCACCAATGCCGCCACCACCGCCAACGTTTACTACGCAGCGGCAGATGACACAAACATTGGATATGTCAATGGATAGAAGCAGCAACGCTCCTGTTGCAGGTCATCGTCCGGGTAGTCCACCGCCCATACCTAGTTCACTTCGCCCTAAAAACAGCAGTCCGGGACTCACTTTAGCGCAGTTAATTAGGGAAGCTTACGATCAGGGATATTCTGACCTTCACTTGGGTGTAGGTGAAGTACCCCGCTTCCGCAACCGAGGAGAAATTCAAGCAACGGATCATCCAGAAATAGATAAAGAAACTTTGATGAATTGGTTGCGGGAGGTGATGACTGAAGGAGAAATTCAGCGCTTTGAAGAACACTTAGAATTTGACGGAGCAACTCAGTATGACTTTGCTCGCGTGCGGATTAATGTTTTTGGCTCTCTCAAAGGGCCTGCAATGGTGTTGCGGTTGATTCCGCTGAAAATCTTAACTATGGAACAGTTGAATTTACCTCCAGTTTTTCGGGATATTTGTCATCACCACAAAGGTTTAATTTTGGTGACTGGGCCCACTGGTTCTGGTAAATCCACCACAATGGCAGCGATGGTTGACTACATCAATAAGGAGATGGCCAAGCATATTATTACCATTGAAGACCCGATAGAATTTGTTCATCAAAGCCGCAAGTCTTTAGTCAAACAGCGGGAAGTGGGAATGCACACCCGGAAATTTGACAACGCTTTGAAAGCAGCTTTGCGGGAAGACCCAGATTTAATTCTGGTGGGAGAAATGCGGGATAAGGAAACAGTTAACACCGCCCTAAAAGCTGCTCAGACTGGTCACTTAGTCATGGGAACCTTGCACACCAATAGCGCTGTCAAAACCATTGAGCGGATTCTCAATCTCTACTCTGGTGAAGAACAGGATGCAATGCGGGTGGCAATTTCTGAGTCTTTAGTGGCAGTAATTGCCCAAGGTTTGTGCCGCACAACTGACGGTAAGCGGGCTGCTTTCCACGATATCTTGATTAACACTGAGGCAATTAAAGAATGGATCAAAGATGGTAAATATGATGAAATTGGCGAGTTGATGAAGCAAGCTGGCTTTGACGGCATGATCACGATGAATCAGTCGTTGCTCAATCTCTATCAAGACGGTCGGATTACTGAAGAAACTGCTTTGGAAATGTCACCAACTCCTAACGAAATGGCACAGTTTCTCCGAGGTCGAGTTTAAGTCTGTTCCTCTTGGCAATGAAGATGATTGTCTTGTTAAGAGTCTCCGACTGGGAATGCCTATTTGGAGGCTCTGCCTCCGGTTCTAGCGGCACCGCAATCAAAAGCATTTCCAGTCAGGGAGTGGAAACGAGATTTACGGGATTTTTGATGGGTTGCCAATTTTTTAGGTGATCCTGGTTGAGGTTATAGCTAAGGTAAAAGGTAAAAGAGAGAATTTTTACTTTTAGCTTCCTAGACTCTGTGAATAACTTGACGACAAACAAACTATCTACACCCCAGTTGTTTAAAGGCATTGCGCTATTTACACCTGGAGGAGATTTAATTTACTGCATCGACCCTAGCAAGCAAGGTCGATGGCATTTGCATTTGTGCTCGGCTTTGCAAGAAATCCTAGATTTACCAGAGCCGCCGCATTTTTTAGTGCCTTGTTATACTGCAACTATTGACCACTGGTTAGATCCGCGCACTCAACAAGTGCGAACTTTTGCTGAAGCTTATCCGGCTGTAATTAGACATCAAGCTTTGCTTAATGCCATTTTTGGTACAGGGGACTTAGTATGGCAAGCAGCTCCCTGGCAGGAGGGGTTGTGCGATCGCATGGTGTTAACAACTTATCGTTCCTCATTTGGGCAACTTTGGGAAGATCACGATTTAATTGTCCGTCTAGACCTTTCTGAACCTGTGCCAAAATACCACCAACCAGTGATAGTGCAAAAAAAAGAAGTTATCACACAAGGGTATGTTCTGCGCTTGTTTGTTGCAGGACATAGCAGTACCACCGAACGCATTCTCCAAAATTTACACGAATTATTAGAGCGATCGCTTGGACACCCTTATACTTTGAAGGTGATTGATGTTTTAACTCATCCAGAACAAGCAGAACTCAATCAGGTTTCTGCAACTCCTACCCTTGTCAAGGTTTGGCCTCACCCAATTCGGCGAATCGTTGGAGAGTTGGATCATGTAGAAAAGATTTTACAGATGTTAGCTCCTAAGGAAAAATTTTAAGTTTTATAACGATATCATCCACTGGGAGTGCATAAGCATAGCCCAATTCAGATATCCCTCTCAACTTAGTTACTGGACTTTAGACTAAAAGAGAGCGATCATGCTTGTAGTTGTTGTGCAAAAAATAAAGGGATGCCTGTAATAACAAGCACCCTAGTAACGGAAG
>NZ_JBALDG010000011.1:0-203599 GCF_036917195.1 Nostoc sp. | reverse complement strand
TGCAAAACATCGCCAATAGCTTTTAATGTATAAGCTTCCCCCAAGCGAGAACCAGTGTCGCGGTAAAATGACAATGCGGTATCGTAGCGTTGTAAAGCTTCCTCACGTCGGTCAAGGAACTGCAAAACATCGCCAATAGCTTTTAATGTATAAGCTTCCCCCAAGCGAGAACCAGTGTCGCGGTAAAATGACAATGCGGTATCGTAGCGTTGTAATGCTTCCTCACGTCGGTCAAGGAACTGCAAAACATCGCCAATAGCTATTAATGTATTAGCTTCCCCCAAGCGATCGCCGATGTCGCGGTAAAATGACAATGCGGTATCGTAGCGTTGTAAAGCTTCCTCACTACGTTTGAGGAACTGCAAAACATCGCCAATAGCTTTTAATGTATTAGCTTCCCCCAAGCGATCGCCGATGTCGCGGTAAAATGACAATGTGGTATCGTAGCGTTGTAATGCTTCCTCACGTCGGTCAAGGAACTGCAAAACATCGCCAATAGCTTTTAATGTATAAGCTTCCCCCAAGCGATCGCCGATGTCGCGGTAAAATGACAATGCGGTATCGTAGCGTTGTAATGCTTCCTCACGTCGGTCAAGGAACTGCAAAACATCGCCAATAGCTATTAATGTATTAGCTTCCCCCAAGCGAGAACCAGTGTCGCGGTAAAATGACAATGCGGTATCGTAGCGTTGTAATGCTTCCTCACGTCGGTCAAGGAACTGCAAAACATCGCCGTACACCTTGAGTAAATCACTGTAAAATTTTAATTCATCTGAATTTTCTGGCTGTTTCCACTCTTGATATAAACGCTCATATAATGTCAGACGGGCTGGATAGTAGTAATTTTTTCTTAAAAATTCGTCGCAGTTATCATGATTGTTTGCACGATAATAAACGCTAGAAAAAGCTTGAACATATTCCCCAAGTTCACAGTGATGATGAAAAATTTCTAGATATTCCGCCACCTCATCCAGTTTATCTGTGGATAAAAGTTCCGGTTTCCGGTGTTGTTCGTAATAGGCGATGGCGCAACGATGCGCTTTTGGTGAAGAAAAGTTTTGTAAATAGGTTTGAATTAACGGTTGAAAATAAAACTTCCACACCCCTTGCTGTTTCTTCTCTTGTAACAGAGAACGTTTTGCTAGTTGTCGCAGTTCTACTTCTACCTGACTCTTCACCTCATCTGGAAAAGAAGAGGCGACTAACCCCCCAGCCCCCTTCCCTACTAGCGTTGGGGGAGAATTCAAAGCTTCTCTCCTCTTAGGAGAGAGGTTTGGAGAGAGGTTTTCCAAATCCTGTAAAGACATCGCCAGTGCTGCTGAACAGTCAAAGGGTAAGCGATACACGCTTAAATCCCGCAACAGAGTTTGTAACCTGGGTTCTAGACGCTGAATACTGGCATCTAAAATTTTAGCAATACTCGCCTCTGGGTCATCTCGGTGCAAACCTAATATCTGGAAAATATCCTGTTTCAAAACACTAATATTCGCCTCTTCTCCCTCCTCAGCTTTCAGCAACCCCGCCACCAGCTTCAGCAACAAAGGATGTCCATCTACACGCTTGACAAATTCTGCTAAATTTGCATCTGAACCTGGAATTTCCAAAGCTTGCAACAACGCCACCCCTGCATCTGTGGAAAGTCCATCCAGTCGTAACCATTCACTTTGGTTTAGGGTATTGCTTGGTAGCGTCGGTTGTTCGCGGCTTGTCACCAAAATCTTACTTTCACTGCTAGAACCGAACCAACGCCTTAAAAAATCAGAATAAGCCTGATCCTGCCATTGTCCATCATCTTGCAGCAAAGTTTCCAGGTTATCCAACACCAGCAAATATCGTTCTGTTTGCAAACAATCACAAACCGCAATTAATAAATCTTCTGGTTTTTCCGGCGCTGGTTTCTCCAACTTATCCAACAGCCAGCGTCCCCACACAGCAAAAGGATAGGCATCACTAAAAGTTGCCCAAACCTGTTGGGGAAAACTCGCTGCTACTGTTTGAGATAATTTAGCAACCAACGCCGACTTTCCATAACCACCCGTAGCCGTCACACCAATTAGACGCAGATTAGCTGAATGTAACCATTGCTGCATTTGGTCAAGTTCATGATTCCGTCCTTGCCAATAGCTAGTTTCTGGACGCAGTGAGTTAATAATCGGACTGTTTGCATTTGAATTTATCCGTTGCTCTACGGACGACTCCAGTCAAGACGGTGATGAATTGTTATAGTAGTTATTAGTTGTACTATTGCCAAATTGATTAGTATTGTTCTCACCCGTTTTAGTTTGATAATTCTGTCCACCATAGTTGTACTGATTCTGGCTGCTGTTATCTTCCAGGCGATGAATATTGATTTCATCAGCAATTTTTTGGACATCGGTGGCAAAGTTACCGTCAGCGTTCATTACATCCAAAAGATAAACCGCTACTCGCTGTAACGCTTCTTGATTACCTTGTTCAACATCAGCTAAAGCATGATTAGCATCAGGATTAGCACTGAGTTTTCTCCGAATCGTCTGATACAATTCGTCAATCTTCTTCAGTCCCGCCTCAGTAAACTTCTCGCCTAACTTACCCACACTCGACTCAAAGAACTTGCTAAAGGCAACATTTGCGATCGCTTGCGCCGCTGTTAAAGTTATAAGGCCAACCATATCTGGTAAATCCTCAGACAATAGCTATATTTTATATTTCGTTCTAAGTTTGATTACAGTTTTAAGTATCTAAATTCCCCAAACTTTTTAACACAAACGATAAAGACAAGGAGAATAACTACAGACCATTGCCCAAACTATTTATCTCTCAGTACCAGCATTTGATAAGTTAGTACATAATCTGAAACAATAACAGTTAATACAAAGAGGGGATTACGTTGAGTCAAAATCCAGATGCCATAGCCCCCCACGGTGGACAGTTGGTTAACCGTATCGCCACACCAGAACAAAGAGCAGAGTTTCTCTCAAAAGCTGACTTTTTGCCGCGAGTGCAACTTGACGATCGCGCTGTTTCCGATCTAGAAATGATTGCGATCGGTGCTTTTAGTCCGCTAACGGGTTTTATGAACCAGGAAGACTACGATCGCACTGTGACAGAAATGCGATTAGCTAACGGTCTTGTGTGGTCAATCCCGATTACACTATCGGTAAGCGAAGAAGTCGCTTCCCCATTGCCAGAAGGCGGCTTAATCCGTTTAGATAACTCGATAGGCGAATTTATCGGAGTTTTGCAACTCACCCAAAAATATCACTACGATAAAATCCGCGAAGCAATAAAAGTCTACCGTACTAATGATGTCAATCATCCGGGCGTGCAAGTACTCTATAATCAAGGTACTGTAAATCTGGCGGGTGATATTTGGTTGTTAGAGCGTCAACCTCATCTCCAGTTTCCCACTTACCAAATCGATCCAGCTGCCTCACGGCAACTATTTCAAGACAAGGGTTGGAAAACCATCGTCGGCTTTCAAACTCGCAACCCCATCCACCGCGCCCATGAATATATTCAAAAGTGCGCCTTAGAAATCGTTGATGGTCTATTTTTGCACCCATTAGTCGGGGCGACAAAAGAAGATGATATTGCCGCTGACGTGCGGATGCGCTGCTATGAAATTTTGCTAGAACATTACTACCCCTTAGACCGGGTAACTTTGGCAATTAATCCGGCAGCAATGCGCTATGCTGGGCCTCGTGAGGCAATATTCCATGCTTTAGTCCGCAAAAACTACGGCTGTACTCACTTTATCGTCGGACGGGATCATGCTGGTGTCGGTGACTATTACGGCACTTATGATGCTCAGTATATCTTTGAAGAATTTGCGCCCAGTGAATTGGGCATTGTGCCGATGAAATTTGAACACGCTTTTTACTGCACGCGCACTAAGCAGATGGCAACATCTAAAACCAGTCCCAGCAGGCCAGAAGAACGCATTCACCTATCGGGGACAAAAGTCCGGGAAATGCTGCGGCGCGGTGAGTTACCTCCACCAGAATTTTCTCGTCCTGAGGTGGCGGCAGAGTTGGCGCGGGCAATGCGGATACAAGTATCGGCTTAAGGTGGATAGTCAAAATAATTCGTAATTCGTAATTTGTAATTAAGACCCCACTGATGAATCCGCTTTTCTTGAGTCAGGAATTTGTTTTTATCTTTTCCTAACTCAAGTTAGTTACTTTATTACCATCAATTATGAATTGTGAATTAACAATTATTTGGTGAAGAAGCAAACAGCATAAACTCTAACTTTACAATACAGAGTTCAGCCCTGTAAGCTGCTAGCTAATGGGCTGAGGGCTGATAGCTAATTATGGAACGGCGCACGTTTTTACACAGAATTGGCTCAATACTCGCGGTATTGGGGCTGACTGAAGCTGAGTGGTTGACTTTGGGAAATCGCTATTATCAGGCTTTGGCAGAACCCAGCCCGCGCAAGTTGGCTTTGTTAATAGGTATTAATCAATACCCCAAAATTCCAGACCTCAGTGGTTGTCTGACGGATGTAGAACTACAAAAAGAACTTTTGATTCACCGCTTTGGCTTCCAAGGGTCAGATATTTTAACCTTAACTGAGGAAGAAGCTAGCAGGGAATTCATTGAGGCGGCTTTTTTGGATCACCTGGGCAAGCAAGCTAAACCCAGTGATGTGGTCGTATTTCACTTTAGCGGCTATGGCAGCCGTGTCAAATTGGAAACATCGCCAGATCCAATGCAAAATGCTCTGGTGGCAGCTAATGTGAGTCGGAAATCACAAGATGAGAAAATAGTCAACTATATATTAGAAGAAACTCTATTACTATTATTGCGATCGCTCCCCACAGACCGAGTAACAGCAGTATTGGATACTAGCTATTATGCTCCTAGCACAGTTTTAGGATTAAAAATTCGTGCCCTTCAAGAGACAGTAGCAAAGCTAGCAGCAGAGGAACTCGACTTTCTCAAACAACTTAAAATTCAAAAATTACCCAGCACTCCGATTGTTTTAGCAGCTACCTCAGAACCAAAGCAGCCAGCGAGAGAAGGACTTTTTCCTGGTTTTAGTGCCGGGTTATTTACCTACGCCTTAACGCAGTATTTGTGGGAATTCACCCCAGCCACCACAATTCAAGTCGCCCTCTCTCATGTAGAAAATTCTCTATCCAAATTAGGTAGCAAACAGCAACCAGCGTTATTAAGTAATCAGAAAAATCCAGATGTAACGTCTTTACTGCCAAATGAGGTAAAAAATCAGCTACTTGCAGACGGTATCATCGGTGCCCAAGGCGTGGTGAGTGCCATTGAAGAAGACGGCAAAACCGTGCATCTGTGGTTAGCAGGATTACCTCCACAAGTGCTGCCATACTATGGAGTGAATTCTCGATTAACCTTAGCAACAACAGAGCAATTAGTATTGCGATCGCGGACTGGGTTAACTGCAAAAGCCCAAATTTCTAAAATTGAAGGTGCAAATTCCCTCCAAGTCGGGCAACTCGTCCAAGAAGCAGTCCGGGTTTTACCCCGAAATATTAATTTAACAATAGCTTTGGATACTGGATTGGAAAGAATTGAGCGGGTAGACGCTACAAGTGCCTTTGCTGGATTTTCCCATGTATCCACTGTAGTAGCAGGAGAAAAACCCGCTGATTGTCTATTTGCCAAGCAACAGGAAATGCCCAGTCATTATGGTCTATTTTCTCTTGGTGGCGAGCTAATTCCCAATACCACTGGGGAAGTAGGAGAAGCAGTAAAGTTAACAGTACAAAAGTTAGCGCCAAAATTATCAATCTTGCTTGCAGCCAAGTTATGGCGACTTACAGAAAATCAAGGTTCTTCCGGCTTGGCTCTGAAGGCAACCTTAGAAATGATTAGTGAGATATCGCCTCGCGTCGTCATGCAGCGCCAAACAGCACGAACTTTCAAAACTGATTCGATTAAAAAATCACTCCCCACTCCCGTTGTGCCAGTTGGTAGTCGAATGCAATATCGAGTGGAAAACCAGAGCGATCGCTCGGTATATTTAATCTTGCTGGGATTAAACAATAATCATACAGCAATTACCTTCTACTCTTGGAACCCCCAAGAACCAAACACAGCGGACACCAAACCCCTCCTCAAACAAGTCGTCATCGCCCCAGGTGAAACCATTACCCTACCCCAAACTGATGCTGCTTCCGAATGGGTGATTTCAGGACTAGCTTCTGAGTGCGAACAACAATTGATTTTTAGTACTGCCCCCTTTAGTGCAACTCTCGCCGCCTTGAACACTACTAAATATTCCCCAGATGAAGAACAACCGATTGGCCCATTGTTGAATCCATTAGACGTTGCACAAGCCTTGCTACAAGACTTACATAATGCCAGCGCCCTCAAAACGGAGATGAATGGCACAACAGCCGACTCATATATCTTGGCTGTAAATAATTGGGCAAGTTTTAGCTTTAGTTTTCAGGTTGTGTAAACATAGAATTCATTAACTTAGTTGTATATATAAAAATTCACTTAGAAAATTGCAACGATATGATAGAGTCCAACATTACATAGAATTGGTATAAGTAATAAATTAGACTTTTCAAACAACCTCTAAGAAGTTGGGTATCTTAGTACTTTGAAAAATTTACCTTTTGATAAACAATGTACAAATCAATACGCTTGAATTATAGCCACATAAAATATATTGCGTAGGTTGGTGAGCCACTGCACCTTTGCAGTTTCCCGACAAGCCTTGCAAGTGGCGTTTGAGGAATAAAACCTAACCTAAACAGACATTTTTTAGGTTTCACTTCGTTCAACCTAACCTACAATTATTTTTAACTGAACTGTATTAATATAGAGATGCAAAATTGCACTTCATACCGTTATGCTTTTGTGTATTTACATGGTTTATCTGCCATCATCAAATATCTATAACTTTTGATTATTAAAATTTTTAAATAATTCATTCGCTAGACGGAGGTAAATAAGTAGTTAAATGTCTACTTTATTTACTAGGATATGGCAAGGAAATTTTTGAGGTAAAATATAATGGTTCTTTACAAATTAGAAGATTTTGAGCCTAACTATCGGGATGCCTTTGAAGGTCAGGATATTAAGGGGCTTGGGGTTTATACACAAGGAAGTGATGAAAAAATTGGTAGTGTTACCGATGTTTTAGTGGACGAGGAAGGTCATTTCCGCTATTTAGTCGTTGACTTAGGCTTTTGGATTTTTGGTAAAAAAGTGTTACTACCAATTGGTCGTGCTCGGATCGACTATAACGTTGATCGCGTTTATACAATTGGCTTGACTAGAGAGCAAGCAGAAAGTTTACCTGAGTTCAATGAACGCCAAACCCTTGATTATGACTATGAAGAACGGGTGCGTGGGGTATATCGCCAACCCACAGACTACACCCCTCCTGTAGAGGCTTCAACACCTGTAGACGCTTTAGCACCATTGGATACACCGACATCGACACCGACGCCTACACCTACTTACGCCCGTGATGACTATACTTACGAACGTGACCCTTCTTTATTTGGGTTAAATGAGCAAGAGAATCAAACTCTGAGATTGTACGAAGAACGGCTGATTGCCAGTAAACGACGCCAAAAAACTGGAGAAGTATCGATTGGTAAGCATGTTGAGACTGATACTGCACGGATTGCAATCCCGATAGAAAAAGAGCGAGTTGTGATTGAGCGCGTAACTCCAGTAGATGCAGGTACTGCCGTTTCTGGGCGGGAAGCAGATTTCCGTGAAGGCGAAGTTGCTCGGATTGAAATTCACGAAGAAACTCCTGATGTTCGCAAAGAAGCATTTTTGCGTGAAGAAGTCAGAGTTAGAAAAGTGGTAGATCAAGAGACAGTTGAAACTCAAGAAACCGTGCGTCGTGAAGAGTTAGATGTGAATTCTGGTAATCTTCCGATTGAAGAACGCTAACTAAATATAGTCATTAGTTACTAGCTAATGACTAATAATTAATTTGCCACAGTGCAGGTGGGGCTGTAAAATTAGCTTTACCTGTGCTTATAATAGGTTCAGAATGAGCACTACATTTAATTTAGCTAAGTAAAAAGTAGTTCATAAACTTTGCATATGAATAGCCAACCGATGACCAAAAACATTGGACAGGCAAACTCGAACTCTCGCACTAGCACCTCACTAGCAGATTTGAAAAATAAGGTAAATAATTTTACTGTCATCGATAAGCAAGGTCAGCTAGTAGGAGTAGTTCATGATTTAATTGTGGATGCTAATCGTCGGCTAAACTTAGTTATATCTAACCAGGCAAATCAACAAACTGGAGAATATAATCAGCAATTAGCCGATAAACGTCCTTCTTTATTTCGATTGCAGAGCCAGAGAATCAAAAAAATCGACAAGCCGACTAAATCTGTTTTCATAGACTTAAACAAATCAGAAATCGAGTATATGCCTGAATATTTAGAAACAGAAGCACCAGGCGATAGTAACTCAACTGAGCAACTAGCCAATAATCGAATTACAAATAGCCCAGTTGAGGCAACAAATTCAGAAGAGGCTAGTGAAGAACAGATTATTCGTCTATTAGAAGAACGACTAGTTGTTGAAAGCAGCAAGCGGAAAATTGGTGAGGTAATTGTTCGCAAAGTAATTGAAACCCGGATGGTGCAAGTTCCTGTCCGGCGTGAAAAGCTGATTGTGGAACAAATTAGCTCAGAACACAAACAACTCGCAGAAATTGATTTAGGACAAGAGGAAATTGATGGTATTGACTTGACCCAAGTAGAAAGACCTGAAGTTACACATTTTGACGGCGCTTTAACGATAAGCGGTGAATTTACTTCGCCTAAAACTGCTAGCTTATTGTTGAATGCGATCGCACTAGAGCAAAATCATGGATGCAAGCTGGTGCGAGTGACCATTGCTGTTGAAGATGAGTCACACCAGAAAAAATACCAGGAGTGGTTTGACCGCTGTTCTAAAAGTCAATCAATAAAGCCAGAAAAATAAGTTTTTAGAAGATCAATTAGTAGGGTGGGCATTGCACACCCTATTTTTTTGCTAATTTAAGAAAAGAAAGTTGAAATTTCTGTTCTCTTTCGGGTAAGTGGAATGTCTCCAAAGCAACTTAATTTACAATACTAAGCAGTTGCCGTTCTTTTGACCACTTGCAATGAAATTTCGACTGAAGAGACTTTCACGGAAGAAACGAGAGCGTCTGATTCCACCTATTCAGATTCAAGTTCAAGATGGAAAATTTGAGATTATGGGTATGGGTGCATGGTATTCCTACTGGCGCGATCCCTACCATCTGCTGCTAACGATTCCCTGGATTGGCTTTCTGATCCTAATTTGTACTTTTTATCTAACTATTAATACTCTATTTGCCTTAGCTTACTTGATAGGAGGAGATTGTATTGCCAACGCCCGACCTGGCTCTTTTTTAGATGTGTTTTTCTTTAGTGTGCAAACCCTAGCATCCATCGGCTATGGGGCAATGTATCCTAAAACAACTTACGCCAACATTATTGTCACGATTGAAGCAATGATCGGTTTGGTGGGAATTGCTGTGATGACAGGACTAGCGTTTGCTCGGTTCTCCCGACCCACAGCCCGTGTGCTTTTTAGCCGTGTTGCTGTAATTACACCTCATGATGCCATGCCAACTCTGATATTTCGCACCGCTAATAAGCGTCGCAATACAATTTTGGAGGCGCAGATGCGAGTCTACTTAATGCGGGACGAAGTAACCATAGAAGGGCAGTTCATGCGTCGGTTCTACGATCTCAAACTGCTGAGGAACCAAACACCTAGCTTTACGTTAAGCTGGTCAGTGATGCATGTCATTGATGAGTTTAGTCCTCTATATGGGATGACACCAGAATCGTTAACCCAGACAAATACTACGCTGATCATCTCTTTGAGTGGCATTGATGAAACAGTTGCACAAGTGGTTAATGCGCGTTATAGCTATGGTGCTAATGAGATTTTGTGGAACAATCAATTTGTCGATATCTTCCACCACACACCCGATGGACATCGCTACATTGATTACAACCGCTTCCACGATGTTTTACCTTTAGAGTGAAGGGGGTTAAATTGCTGAAATTTACTCCAAAGTCTGATTGAGTGGTGGTTGTAAAGCTTTAACGACAACCCGACCATTTTCAATTACAGTGCAACTTTTAACCACGCTCTTGCTGTGGTTAACTGGTACATCCTGGTACTGGTTTTTGTGAGAGATATTTTGCTTCTGTTGTTGATTAAGGACGACAACACAACAGGCGCAGCAGGAGAAGGACATATAAAATTATTTTGATCTCTATATCTATTATCGCCCTACTGGTGCTATTTAGCTGAAAAATTTGCCACCCATGTGTTTTGATAACTCAGGATAATAAATAAGCAAACTAGCTGTGCACCCCTAGCACCCCGAAATTTAATTCAGTGCCGGTTTAAAGCGTATGTGTGAAACTATAGTTAGTAAGTACTTGCTTTCTTGTGCTTGTAGCCTGTTTGATATATCTAAACCAAGTAAACAGGAAAGCGGTTATAGATCCCGCCCCGCTTTCCTCCCTGCCCAAACAAGTTTGGCAGAGTTAGACAGTGGGTTTTTCTAATGAAAAAATTTTTCAAATACCTGGGTTTCGGTTTGCTATCTACGTTTTTGACTGCTACTCCCGGATTGGGGGCTGAACGCATTAGCTTTTTTTATCCTCCCTTCGGGGAATTTTACTTGTCCGTGGACTCGCTGGAAACTTTTGCGAAAGTTGGCAAAATCGATCAAGATTTTTCATTTTATGCTAACCGTGCTACTCCCCAACAACTCGCTCAACTGCGGGATTTACTTCAGCAAAGGTTCAATGTCACTCCGACATTAGTATCTCAAGTTACCTACTCACCGATAGGCGAGCAGCTAGTTCAACAACTGGGAAAATTACTCCTCACTGAGTCTCGACAGAATGGCTTTTATGCCATACGTGCCTCTCTGATTTTGTCTGCTGCTGATAAAGAGGGCTTAACAGTTGTGAATTTGCTGCGGAAATTTCCTAGCAATACTATCCGGGTGAATTTTTCAGAGGGGTTAAGGATAGTCGATGACTTGTCACAATTGATCAAAAAAAAGGATGAAGTTTTTGCCTCTCTTCAAAAAGAAGCGATCGCTGAAGCAGCCAATTCAACAATTGACTTCTCAAAACAGCCAGATTTGCGATCGCCTGGAAAATACCGTTGGCAGAAAAAAAGCCTAGAGCTAAATGACATTTCTCGCAATCGCCGTCTACCCGTGGATATCTATCTGCCAAAAGCAGGTTCACCAAGCACTAAAGAACTGCCCTCGCCTCCCTTTCCCCTGATTGTAATTTCTCATGGCCTGGCCTCAGACCGCTTTACTTTTGTTTATCTGGCTGAACATCTAGCATCCTATGGTTTTGCCGTTGCTGTACTGGAACACCCTGGTAGTAATGCCAAACGCTTTCAGCTATACTTCGCGGGTTTGGCAGGGCCGCCAGACGCAGCAGAATTTATTAACCGACCTTTGGATATCAAATATCTACTCAATGAACTCCAGCGTCTAGACAAATCTGATCCTACTCTCCAGGGAAAACTCAATTTTCAGCAAATTGGGGCGATCGGTCAGTCCTTTGGTGGTTATACTGTTTTGACTCTAGCAGGAGCAAATATTAACTTTAGGCAACTAAAGCTAGACTGTAATCCCAATAATTCATCCCTTAATTTGTCGCTCTTTTTGCAGTGTCAAGCAACTAAGTTACCACCAATAAATTACGAACTCAAAGACGATCGCATCAAAGTTGTCATGGCAATTAATCCCTTTGACAGCTCAATTTTGGGTGAGGGTGGAGTCAGTCAAATTAAAATTCCGGTAATGCTGGTAGCAGGTAGTCAAGATATTTTCGCCCCACCTGTATTTGAGCAAATTCGCCCCTTTACCTGGCTTTCTGATTCCAATAAGTACCTGGCTTTGATTGAAAACGCCACCCACTTTTCGGCGATCGGAGCTTCTAAAGATGATGTGTTACCTGTACCGTCTACCTTACTGGGCCCCGATCGCGTTGCTGTTTATTCCTATCTCGATGCCTTGAGTGTAGCTTTTATGGAAACCCATCTCCTCAATCGTCCTGAATACCGATCCTATTTGCAGCCATCCTACGCCACATTTATTAGTAAAGAGCCTCTGAATCTCAGTATTTTACAGTCCTTGTCGGCAGATCAGTTAAATCAAATTTGGAAGGGGCCAACTGCCCAATCAGCCAAACCATCAAATCCTCAACCTACCCCTACCCACCCTTAGTTAGGTAGTCGGACAAAATTAATTACACAATGTCATTACGAGTTAGCGTCTCTTTGCTACGCAACACTACCGCGCAACTCTTAAAGACGCTCTTGGATTCGCCAACGCTCGCAATCACAGGAAATATAGCGGTTCTCAATTGAATGGAATACAGACCTAACAAGAACAGCCCCAACCCTTGTAGCGTTGGGGAGTAGGCCTCAAAGCCTTTCTCCTAAAAGGAGAGAGGAATGGAAGTGAGGTCAGAGTGTATTGCATCCAAATGAGAAGCGCTATATTTTTGTTCATCTACTTATAATGGTTCTCAATGGCGTGGAATACAGGAAGCTACAAATCTGTTACCAGCCTTACTTTTCTCAGAATAAATCTCAGTACGATTTCTTTTTTGGAAATGATAAGTCTAGCAACAGCAGCTTTAAAAGCTTGTTATTTTTCCTTAATTTGGAGAATGGCGATCGCCCCCGTATTTCCTAGCTGCTGATATCAGTTCATCTCCTCTCTAGCTAATTCAGCAGCGGCTTCTGCTTCTTGCACTTCTATCAGAGTTGTAATTCTCCTGTCTCGATAGTCTCTTTGGTTGCGACTCATATCTGCTTTGGTGGATGCGATCGCCTGTCGCATTAATATGTAACTATCAAGGTTATATCCAGCTAGGTTTAATATAGCAATTATCCCATTTTAGACAAGAGTAAATATTTATAATTTTCTCAAACAACAACTTGCTTGATTTTTGTTAGCAAGAACCATAATAATACTTTCATGGTTCTATAATAGATGTCTTAAATATGTAACTATCAAGGTTATACCCAGCTAATTTTAATATAGAAATTATCCCATTTTAGACAAGAGTAAATATTTATAATTTTCTCAAACAACAACTTGCTTGATTTTTTTAACAAGAACCCTAATAATACTTTTATTGACACAAAAAAGTAACAAATAGACTTTTTGTCTATTTGTTACTTTAAGTATGACGTGACTTAAATCCCAACAATCAAGCGAGAACTAAAATTATGCAAAGCACATTGTTTACTGCATTAAGCACCAACGAAGAAGCTAACTTGTCTGGTGGTAAAGCCAATGGCGGCAAAGGCGGCAAAGGCGGCAGAGGCGGTAGAGGTGGCAACGCTTTTGGTAGCATTGTTATCGTAATCGCCGACAGTATTAATAATAGCTCTATTAATGGAGGAACTACAAATGGTGGAAATGGTGGAGGTGGTGGAAATGGTGGAGGTGGTGGAAATGTTGGAATTGTTAAGAGATAGAAAATTCATCACTATAGATAAACCTATGAAGTTTAGTAAAAGGGAAATAATAAACGTCAAAAGACGATTAACCGCACCTTTAAAGAAATAAAGTTTTTCCTCGTTACCATGATGAGCATGGGAATGCATTCATTGAATCTGTGACTCAATTCTGACTCAATATTTAACTGGAGGCAAAGCCTCTAATCAGCCATTCCCGTGCAGAGCATGGAAACGAGAGAACAATGGAAAATCGAGCTTTTTTCGACTTGTGTGTACACCGTAGCTTTGAATCGGAGAGGGACGGTTTTGTGTAGTAAAACCTCTTAGAGATTTCAATATTTACGCTAATTAGGCGGTTATTACATAAGTCGTCGAACTCAGGTCTTTATCCTTAATTTGGAGAATAGCGATCGCTCCCGTATTTTCCATCTGCTGATATCGGTTCATTTTCTCCCTAGCTAATTCAGCAGCGGCTTCTGCTTCTTGCACTTCTGTCTAAGTTGTAATTCCCCTGTCTGGCTAGTCTCTTTGGTTGCGACTCAGGTCTGCTTTTGCAGATGCGATCGCCTGTCGCATTGCATTGGACTCAGTAGTAATTTGAATTTTTAGCGCTTTGAGTTGTGTATCGATTTGCGCTCGTTGTAACTAATTCTGCCGGATATTTTTTTACTTTGCAATTGGGAGTTGTCGATCAGTGCGATCGCATCTCCCTTTTTCACAATCTGATTTTCTTTCACCTTGATGCTTGTGACTGATAAGTGCCTTGCTTGTAAGTAGGTGGGTGGGAAAATTTATAAGTATGTCATTGCGAGTGAAACAGAGTGCAACAACGCAATCACAAGGACTTTGATAGATTCACATTTTGTTATATAGTTAGGTTAATTCGTGCCTACTATTTATGTATTTACTATATAAATATCAAGCTTATATACAGTTAAGTCTAAATAACAATTAGCGCATTTTAGTAAGAACACCAAATCTTTATAATTTCTATCTAAAATTTTATCCTTTCTTTATTTATTTATAAAAAATTTGTGTAATCAATAAAGCTTTTTTCCAAATTATCAATAATTCAGCAAAATTAAACGTTTTCATATTAAAAGAAATTATATATATTCACGTTATTGATGTATAAAATAATTGTATAAAAATATTTTTACGGAAAAATACTTATTCAAAAATGCCAAATTCCAGTTTTGAGTTTTAGAAAGTTATTCAAGTACAATCAGTATAAAAAGTCTTATTTGGTTTGCTCAATGTATCTTGAAATTATAGGTATTTTGGTTATTTTACCAGTATTAATACGTGATAAGCTTATACATTTTTCGACAAAATTTAGCTTTTAGATTGCCATATTTATATCAATATATATATATTGACCCATGCGATTTTTTGATAAATAAAAATTTATTTTTAATCAAATATGTATAAATAGTAACTATGTAACTTCTTTGTTAACTAGTGTAATACACATTTCTTAAATATTTAATTGCTTGACCTATTTCGCAAGAGGGGTAATAATACTTTTAACGGCAGGAAAAAGTTACTAAATATACTTTTTTAAGTTTATATCTATGACTTTGGAATGACGTGACTTTAATCCCAATAATCAAGCGAGAACTAAAATCATGGAAAGCACACTGTTTACAACATTAAGCACTAACGAAGAAGCTAATTTGTCTGGTGGCAAAAAAGTATTAAATATAGTCGGTAGTGGTGGTCCCGGTGGTAACGGTGGTCCCGGTGGCAGTGCCGATGGTGGTGTCATTCTTATCGGCGGCAATAAGAAAGCTTTTGCACCTGTAGTTGGAAACAATATTAATGCAAATGGTGGAACTGGTGGAAATGGTGGAGCTGGTAGAACTGGTGGAAAAGGTGGAGATGGCAACTTCGGTCTAGTAGTATAATTCATCAGTATAAGCAAAACTATAAGGTTTAGTAGAAGGGAAACAAGAAACGTTAAAAGTCGATTAACCGAGCCTTTAACGACGCGATTAACCGCACTTTTAAATAAATAAAGCGTCAGGTTTAAAAGAATTTATCCTGTTGCCACAGATTAAGTTACTTTTGGACGTGACTCAATTACTAATTGACCTACCAAGCCATTAGTTAGTTATTGATTAGTTAATCATACCTTTTTGTTACCTATCTACTTTTCTTCAACAAACTTAACATTGACGTTGCTCACCAGCAACCGTTGATAAGCTTCAGCAGCGCTTTTCTCTAAACATACTGTTCACCTGTGAGTAGTCCAGTAGGGAAATAAGCGCTGCTACTTCCTAAATCGACCATATTCATCACAATCTAATAACTTTGTGGATAACGAAACTCTTTTTACTTTACTTACTCCAAACGAATAAGCAAGCCTGTCTATTAGTTTGGAGTAAGTAAGGTAAACATACCAAAATTTCCGATATTTTATCTGTTGAGATATAAATATATATAACCATTTTAGTACTCTCTTGCTCTGGTTATCTTAAGTGAAAACAGTCTTGTCAAAAGTTCAAAACTTATAATTGGCAACTTAGGTTAAGTATGGAAAGCACTCAAACATCCCCAATGTTTATCTCACTAAATGAAACCGAAGAAGCAAACTTGTCTGGTGGTGAGAGTACGGTTATAACGAATGGAGCACCTGGACAAAACGGAGCACCTGGACAAAACGGAGCACCTGGACAAGACGGAGCGCCTGGACAAGACGGAGCGCCTGGACAAAACGGAGTATTTACACAAAACGCAGTATCTGGACGAAATGTAAAGAGACCCAAACGAATTAAAACTAGAAAAAAACTTTTAGAAAAGCTATTCTCCCGACTAGAAAGTATATGGGAATGATAGTACAACAAAACTGTTTGTCAAAATTTTAACCACGCACTGTATTAAGTGAATTTGGGTCAAATATTTATGGTGGACAACGCCAAAGACTGGCTATAGCAAGAGCTATCGTTAACTATCCACCACTGCTGATTTTAGATGAATCAACTGCTGGACTCTATCCAGTAAAAATAAAATTGGTCTTTTACTCATAGTTTTAACTAAAGCAATCTTATTTGATTTGTGAAGATTGAAAGCCTTTGATCCGCGACTTCTTAAAGAAGTCGGGGATCTTGTTGTTCATGAATGATTTAAGTTTGCCATACACCAGGCGAGTCTCAAGCATTTCTTTGATAAACTCAAAGCTAAAGCCAAACAAATTACCATTTGTCCTAAAGTTTTGGTAGATAAACATGCCGTTGTAATTTGCATTAAAGACAATAATTTAACTCTATTCTATTCTTTTAAAAAATAAAAATCCGAAACCTTTATTTTACATAAATAAGTAAATATACTGATATTAATCTGCAAAATAGCCCAAAAACATAAGTGTTGCAACTAGAAATAAAAAGGCTATATGTCTTTTTTGTTTCTAAGTTATGAGTTAGGTATAACAATTTCACCAAATCAGAGCTAATTGTCAGGAAATTGAGATATTTGTACTGAGGTATTCATAAAAACTTATTTAATAAAATCTTTTGCATATATATGCTTTTGTTAACAAGTATTAAGAAATCCTGATTAAAGAATATTGCAATACCTTGATTTAATTGCTAACGTGTGTATGACAACGATGCTGATGAGCGCTCGGATCTAGGAGAAGTAAAATCTATGAGCTACATGCATTCAGCCAAGTATTTTAGGCTTTGACGGGTTAAAAACGAGAAATTTCTGCCTCGTATAGACAATTATGAGGGATTGCAGATTAACCAAGAAATATCTCGTTGCTAAAGGCTTCGTTTGAATTTGATTTCAATTGCGATTGATTATTTGTCTTACCTTGTGCCGACAAGCGAGTAGCTGTTGATTGTGTGTATCGGCAATAACGAAGAGTTTGGTAAGACTTAAATTTTGGAGGATAAAACCAATGGATATTCAAGGTAAAGTAGCTCTAATTACAGGGGCTTCCCGTGGTATTGGACGAGCGATCGCTCTCGAACTAGCACAACAAGGCATTAAGCGGCTGATATTGGTAGCACGCGATCGCCAAAAGTTAGTCGAGATAGCCAACGAAATCGAGGCGATGGGTACAGAAGCTGCGATCGTGGCATTAGATTTGACGCAGACAATTGAAGTAAATATCGCTGTTGCTCAACTGTGGCGCAATTACGGACAGATTCACCTGCTGGTTAATTGTGCAGGAGTCGCATACCAAAGTTCGTTTTTGCAATCTAAAATGCCCCAAGTTCAAGAAGAACTCTCTGTGAACTTGTTAGGAATGTACAACCTCACTAGTCTGATCGCTAGACGCATGGCCAGCCAAAGGCAAGGGACAATTGTCAATGTATCGAGTCTGATGGGGAAAGTAGCAGCACCGACAATGGCGACTTACTCAGCTACCAAGTTTGCCATCTTGGGATTTACCCAAGCCTTGCGCCAGGAACTAGCTGAACACAATATCCGAGTGATTGCATTACTACCTTCCCTCACAGACACAGACATGGTGCGCGACTTAAAATTATTTCGCTGGGTGATCCCCATGACTACGCAGCAAGTGGCTAAAGCACTGATCACCGGAATGCAAAGGGATGCACCAGAAATTTTAGTCGGATGGCAAAGTCATTTAGCTGTATTGTGTCAACGCCTTACTCCTTGGTTGCTAGAGCTAATTTTACGAATAGCAACTCCGCCAGCCCCAAGAAGACAACAGCCTCATGAAAAACTGAGTTTTTTGGTTAAGATCCAGCGTTTTGGCGATTTGTTACTGTCCAGAAAACTCAATGTCAGGTCAAGTCACTATAACTATTTATCCCAGCGTTAACACCTTGGATGGTATATCTACCACCAACCGCTGATTTTTGAGCCACTGGCGATTAAGTAACACTTCTGAGAGTTCCTGTCCCAGATGGACAGGAATATCAAAATCTTCTCCACCAACTCGTATTATTTAGGGAATAATTTATTTTTTGGAAGCCCCTAAAGTCGTTTGGCTTTACCCTTGTGCAACAAAGTAACACTCACAGTGCCAAGAAGCGCTAATAAGCTGAAAGTAGAACTAGATTCAGGAACAGACTTGGGATTCTCAATTTTGAGAACTTGTCCAAGTCCAGGGCTATCGCCTCGATTTGTCACATAAATAGCACCATCAGCACCAATAGTCAAAGCAGTAGGAGACTCTAGTCCATTGCCACTAAGAATAGTTGTGCGAGTTCCATCGGTCGCTATTTTAATCAAAGAACCATCTACATTACCTTTCCAAAGTGACTGATTAGCGTACTGCAAAGCATACAAATTACCCTCAGGATCAAAAGTTAAGTCAGTAAGTTGGGTAAAGCCATCGGTATAGACTGTTGGTTGACCATCAGAACCAACTCGGTAGATTTTTGCTTTACCTTCGGGAAAAGGAAAACCAGTTAATTGGCTAATATAATAAGCGCCATCTGGGCCTTTGGCGATATTTGTCGGTACTGCTTGGATTTCAAATGGTGATGACGATGCACCAGAGGGAAAAATTGGATTAGTTAATGTCTGCCGAGGAATTGTGGCGATCGCCTTTAAATTACTCCCATCAGTCCCTACACTGAGTAACTCATTAGCACCAGTATCAACTGCAATAATATTATTTCCATCTAAAAGAAGAGAGAAGGGATTGCTAATTAGATCGCCTTGGTCAGGATTATTTGCAAGTTCATAATTAGCTAAATCAGCAACACTAGTCCAGGAATTTGTATTGAAATTAGCAGTGATGATTTTTCCTAAGTCAGTGTTACCTAATGTGGCGCGAAATGTGGGATCAGAAGCATACCCAACTGCAATATAAGGCTTGCCACTGGCATCAAATTTTATATCATGAGGCCCAGCAGTATCAGTACCATCTGGTAATGCTAAAGAAGGAAGTCCTGTAAGTACACGTTCTTGCGTACCATTTCCAATTTTTGTCACTGCACCAGTTGTGCCATAACATAAAGATTCGCCTTGGGCACTCGGTGAAGGAACACAAGCTCCACTTCCGCCCGTTCCTGCCTCTGTGACGTAGAGACTCCCGTCAGGGCCAAAAGTTAGACCCCGTGGACTATTAAGACGATCGGCAATTACCGAAAACGACGCCGCCTCTGCTGCTTTCATTCCCGAAAAAGCAGCAATACAAACACTCAAAAATGTAATCCCAAATTGCTTTAGTTTCATTAGACATGTCCTAAAATTAAATTTGCGTAAAGATAGAATATAAAATTTTATCTTTATAAATACTAATATTTACCGTATATAGTTTCTGCGGATTGTACAGCATAATAAATCATGTTGCCGCTCAAAATTTAAAAATCATATTTTTTCTCTCTAAACTATCATCAACTATGCCAAACCCTTATTGCTACATTGAATGAAGACATATAGTCAACCTTTAAAACCTTTGTACAGACTGAGTTATAAAATTCTGGACAAGTCTATTTGTTGTAAAATTGGCTAATTAGAGAAGTTTGATAATTTTTTAATTGGTTAAAACTTATACCAATTCTCTAAAATAGGGTAGCAGATTCAAACCCAGAAACCCAGATTAAATCTGAATTTCTTAATTTTGAGTTGTATCATACCATTTCCAAAAATCTTTGCAACACATGAATCGGCTGTAGGGACGTACAGATAAGTATCTACTTAATGAACTCCAGCGTCTGGAAAAATCTGATCCCACCCTTCAGGGAAAACTCAATTTTCAGCAAGTTGAGGCGATTGACTTACTCAGCTACCAAGTTTGCCATCTTAGGATTTACCCAAGCTTTGCGCCAAGAGCTATAGCAGTCCTATCTGATTTCGTTCAAATTCGCGGTGTCCAGATCCCCAACTTTGTAAAAGTTGTCGGGGATCTAACTTTTCACGAATGATTTAGGATTGCTATAGCTGAACACAATATCTGAGGATTGCATTACTGTTTTCCCTGACAGACACAGACATGGTGCGCGACTTAAAATTATTTCGCTGGGTGATCCCCATGACTCCCCAGCAAGTGGCTAAAGCACTCGTCACTGCAATACAAAATAATTCAGTAGAAATTTTAGTCGGATGGTATCATTTAGCCGTATGGTGTCAACGCCTTGCTCCTTGGTTGCTAGAGCTAATTTTACGAATAGCAACTCCGCCAGCACCAAGAAAACAACAGCCGAGTCAAAAACTAGTTTTTTGACAAGAATCCATCGTTTCGGTGATTTGTTCTTGTCAAGAACATGATTTTTTGCGTGTCTGCGCGTAATTTCTAAATTTTTTGAGGCTTCTGCGGTTAATTGCCTTTATCTTAACACACCTTGAATCGTTGATGGTGCGTTGCACTGCGCGACAACGCACCAACGATTTAAATTTCTTAACAAAACCTTAAATATTAGCACCAACTTACTTACACTGAACCGTATTATGTTAGAAACTTGTGCCAATGGGGAACTTTATTATTAGATATCAATTGTTTGATTTATTTTGTGTTTGGAATACTCACAAGAGGTAGTTGTTAATGATTAGTATAATTACACCAGTTTATAATGGGGAGAGATTTATAGAATCTTGTCTTCAAGTTGTTATTGACCAAAACTGTTTAGAAGTGGAGCATATCATTGTAGATGGAGGTTCAAGTGACAAAACAGTAGACATTATTAAGGATAAAGCCAATCAATATCCCCACATCCGCTGGATTAGTGAAAAGGATCGAGGACAATCTGATGCTATGAATAAAGGAATTGCTATGGCACAAGGACAGATTATTGGTGTTTTAAATGTTGATGATTTTTATGAAATAAATATTCTTAATCGCATTTGTGAAATTTTTCAAACTTTACCAAATCCAACCTTGATTGTTGGCAACTGTAATATTCTGAATCAGAAAGATAAACTAATTTATATTAATAAACCTAACCGATTACGCACGATTGATTTTTTGTTAGAAAGACGAGTTAATGATGATGGAATTATCGATGCTTCTTTTCCAGTAAATCCCTCTGCTTACTTTTATCATAAATCATTGCATCAGCAAATCGGACTCTATAAAGTAGAAGATCATTATGTAATGGATATAGATTTCCTCTTGAAAGCGGTTTGTTCATCTCATGTTAAGTATTTCAATGAGACTTGGGGTAACTATAGATATTATCCAGGAACAAAAACATTTGATGATTCTGCAAGAGGAACCAGTATAGTGCGAATTAAACAGTTATTTAATGATTATATTAAAACACTATCCTTAATGGAGCAATGGCAGATTTGGTTAGCTCGAAACATGAATTTTATTTTATTAAAAATTTTTTATTTTTATAAGCATCCAGAACGATTACCTGAATCGATTAGGCAGAGATTAGCTAAATATAGTCGAACCTGATAAAAAGGATTGCAATAAAATTCAAGATTAGAATTTGTGACTACTTTGGCTAACAGGGGATCGGGAGCATCGCACTTTTTTGCCTGTCATTGTGAGCGCAACGAAGTGGAGCGTGGCAATCCCATCAACTGGTGCTTAGTGAGAGATTGTGGGATTGCTTGTCTGCGACACGCTCTTGCGTTCGTCTTTCCTCCTCTCTACGAGACGCTTTTGCGTTCACAATGACAAGTTATTCTCTGATGACAAAATAAAAACTGGGATGCACCTCAGGGGATCTAGTCCGAATAGCACTAATAAAAGCAGAAACACTTGTGGTTTAAGCAGTTTGCAGCTTATGTAATTGATGCAGGATTTTGCCATCAAGGGGTAAGCTTTCAGGCGGCGTTTGCGGACTTGTGCTTCACTTGTGCCTGGGCGTTCTAAAACACAATCTGGAACAATGACTTTTAGTAAAGTGCGATAATTTTGGTAACATTGTTAGGACTTACGCAAAACTACACGCGCTTTAGGGTAATTCATGAATTGCCCTAACAAGAAAATCTTTCTTTTCGGCTATTGTTTGCGTAAGTCGTGATCGTGTTAAATTTACTACTAAAAAGTCAGGAATCAATTCTACACATTGCTGCCGATAACTGGCCACAGCCGCCCAGACGCTCTTGGCGACTTGTCTCTCTAGACATAGGCAATCAGTATCCTAATCAACACCAGCAGCATGGACTAAGTATATTTTGCCAAAAGAGCCGAATCATGCGATTCATAAATTTCTGACTAAAATCTGACATATTAGCAGATGGTAAACAAACTTTATCAATCAGTAGAACATAAAGATGCGAATATCTGGGTAGACTGCACCGATAATTACTATAGCAATCCCATTTGATCAAATAGGATTGCTATAGACTTGCCTGAGTTCGCAGTTACTGAAAATCACCAAATTCAAAATGTTATGGCTCAGGGTATTTATCGTATCTATACTGAGTCAGGTGCTATTAGATACTCATGCAAGTTTTGTAGATATAACTTATTTCGGAGCAATCAGAAATGCTTTCCTTCCCCACGACTCTTACTCCTTTGCCCGAAATCATTGATGGCTTGCCGAATATTTCTGGTTGGGAAACAGAGGTGATCTCTGTAGTTAACCATAACAAACCAGTATTTTTGCCAACAACAAATATCCGCTTAGAGGATGTGAATGCTGTGTTTGCGATCGCCTTGCACATGCACCAGCCAACTATACCCGCAGGAAATGATGGTACACTCATCAGCAATCTGCAATATATGTTTGAACATCCTCATGAGGGGGATAACCACAATGCAGATCCTTTTGCTTATTGTTACAGCCGCATGGGAGACTTGATCCCCGAACTTGTAAATCAAGGTTGCAATCCGCGTGTGATGTTGGATTACTCTGGTAATCTTTTGTGGGGACTGCGGCAAATGGGACGCAGTGATGTTCTCGATAATCTCAAACGCATCACTTGCGATCGCACCTATCAACCTTATGTAGAGTGGCTGGGTACAATGTGGAGCCATGCAGTTATTCCTTCCACACCCATACCAGATATTAAATTGCATATCATCGCATGGCAACATCACTTTGCGGCAATTTTTGGCTGGGAAGCACTAGCGCGAGTCAAAGGATTTTCGCCTCCAGAAATGCATTTACCAAATCACCCTGATGCTCTGTTTGAATTTGTGAAAGCGCTGAAAGAATGTGGATATCGCTGGCTACTTGTTCAAGAACATTCTGTAGAAACAATTAGTGGTCAATCTCTTACCCACAAACATTTACCACATCGTCTGATTGCCCGCAATTCTCAAGGCGAAACAATTAGTATCACAGCCTTAATTAAAACCCAAGGTTCGGATACTAAATTAGTCGCACAAATGCAGCCTTATTATGAAGCCAAAACCTTATGCAAACAACAAATTGGCAGTGTATTTGTGCCACCAATAGTTAGCCAAATTGGAGATGGTGAAAATGGTGGTGTAATGATGAATGAATTTCCTAGCGCTTTTAAACAAGCTTGGTGGGATATGGTCAATAACGGCAAAGGAAAATCAGGTGTAGTTGGGATGTGTGGTACAGAATATTTAGAATTAATCGAAGCTGCTGGATGCAAACCTGAAGATTATCCAACTTGTCAGCCAGTTGGACAACATCAAATTTGGGAGCGAGTTTCACCAGATAATATTCAACCACAAGCTGTAGAGAATGCCATTCAAGAATTAAAGCAAATAAACTCTAATTTTCACATGGATGGAGCCTCGTGGACAAATCATATCAGTTGGGTAAAAGGATATGAAAATGTGTTGTCTCCCATGTATCAATTAAGCAGTTTATTCCATCAAAAGATAGATCCATTATTGCAAACTGACTCAGCAGAACCGATTACTAGACAATCTCAATACCGTAACGTTCTCCTACATAACCTTTTGCTGCAAACTAGTTGTTTTCGTTATTGGGGACAAGGCGCTTGGACTGATTATGCGCGGGAAATTTACCAAAGTGGCGAAAATTTATTGCAGATGAATTGAACTGGGGACTGGAAGCTAGTACAATACGGCGTCAGTTTGCCTACCTTTAACAAGGGGATTTTGCCCCCTGTTGTCTGGTTAATTGAGATGGTAGCTGGCTCCCCTTAAAAAGGTTTGCTCTAATTCCCTCCTTTTTAAGGAGGGGTTAGAGAGGAGCAAACCTTAAGCCAAGCGTAATGAGGCGGAAAATAAAAACTCAGGTGAATTGAGATTTAGTTCAAGTAAGTGGGAAGTCTAATTGTAGGTTACTAGGTGCTGCCATCTGAATTGGGTAAGCACGCTGCTATTCAAACTTACAATGAGGTAGTTGTGTTTCGAGTTGTTGTTGGTCATAGTGACGATCCTGATTCTCAAAACGCGATCGCTGAAGTTCTTCAAAAATGTAGCCGTTCCCTAGCAGGGTCAATTCCTCAGGCTGGACTTTTATTCACTGCTATAGATTTTGACCATGCGTTAATTTTGCAACGCATTCAAGATGCTTTCCCCGGAATTGAGTTGATTGGTGGAACTACAAATGGAGAAATCTCCTCAATTCTGGAGTTTCAGCAAGATTCTCTAACCCTAATGCTGTTTGCTACCGATGAAGTAGAAATTCAGGCAGGTATTGGACGAGGAGCATCTAAAAATCCAGCCCTTGCAGCCCAACAAGCGATCGCACAAGCAAAGGCAAAGAGTGCATCCTTACCGCAATTATGCCTCACCTTTCCCGATAGTCTAACCAGCAACGGGGTCTTGATTTTAGAGGGTTTAAAACAAAGTCTGGGAAAGCATGTTCCCATCATTGGAGGAATGGCTGCCGATGACTATACCTTTAATAAGACCTACCAATTCTTCCAGGGTGAAGTGTTGAGTGATTCAGTGCCAGTGCTGCTGTTCTCTGGACAACTATTATTTTCCCACGGAGTTGCCAGTGGTTGGACTCCCATCAGCCAACGTAGCCGTGTAACTAAAGTTAATCGCAACGTAGTCTATGAAATTGATGGACAGCGTGCCTTAGATTTCTACCAGCATTATCTCGGTGAAGAACGATTTGCGGCTAACTTTGCGATTCATGCCTTGGCGGTTTTTGAGGATCAAGACCATTTTTATATGCGGGCACCCAATGGTTACGATCAACAATCTGGTAGTGTGACATTCTTCTCTGATATTCCTGAACAGGCACTTGTGCAAATCACCGATGCAACTCGTGGCGATATTCTGTCAGCTTCTGAGGCATCCCTAAAGAATGCTCTTGCCGATTATCCCGGTGTGAAGCCAACAGCAGCGTTACTTATTTCCTGTGCAGCCCGTCGACGAATTCTGGGAACTCTGGCAAGACTTGAGTATCAGCTTGTCAAAACTCATTTACCAGAGGCATTGCCTTGCTGTGGTTTCTACGCTTATGGTGAAATTGCTCCTTTGGTAAGCAAAGGTCAAACGCAATTTCATAACAAAACGTTTGTCACACTGCTAATGGGTACAAAATGAGTGGTGTATGGATAACCAAGACAATTCCACACAGATCCAAGAGTTGGAAAAGACAAACCGTACCTTGCGAAAAAAACTGGAACGCTGCGAAGCTGAACGCCGCCAGCTAGAAACTGACATTGGCACAAAGGAATTTTTATTAAAGAAAGTCATTTGTGAGTTAGAAGACTCTCGGACAGACTTGCAGTACAGAGGCCAAGAGTTAGAAGCTACGTTAGCTAGTTTGCATAAAATGCAAGCTCAAATGATTCAAAGCGAAAAGATGTCTGCTCTGGGTCAAATGGTGGCAGGCATTGCTCACGAAATCAACAATCCCGTTAGCTTTATTTACGGAAATCTTAGCCATATCAGGCAATACATCCATGACTTACTACAATTGGTCAAGCTTTATCACCATCATTTCCCCAACCCACCTACTGAAATTCAAACCCAACGCAAAACCGTCGATTTAGAGTTTCTAGAAAAAGACGCGATTATGGTATTGAACTCAATGAATATTGGGACGGAGCGTATCCGGGATATTGTGCTATCACTACGTAACTTCTCGCGCCTAGATGAAAGTGAGTTTAAAGCGGTGGATATTCATGAGGGCATCGACAATACTTTGATGATTTTGCAGCATCGCCTCCAAGCCACTGACAAAAGCCTAGAAATTCAGGTTATCAGAGACTACGGCAATTTATCCAATGTAGAATGTTATGCGGGACAGATTAACCAAGTGTTTATGAACATTCTCGTAAATGCACTTGATGCGCTCGAAGAACTCAATGCCAAACGGACTTATGAAGAAATCCGGGATAATCCCAGTCACATCACGATTCATACCTCTATCGTTGATTTGCAATGGGTAAAAATTGCGATCACTGACAATGGCTCTGGGATTCCCGAATCGATTCAAAAAGAGATTTTCAATCCCTTCTTTACAACAAAACCTGTCGGGAAAGGAACAGGAATGGGAATGGCTATCAGTTATCAAATCATCACCGAAAAACATGGCGGCAAGTTAGAATTTTTTTCGACACCTGGAAAAGGAACGGAGTTTGTGGTTCAAATTCCTATCAAGCAGTAAGTTTAGGAAGTAATCTAACGCAACGTTATGATGGGTACTTAAGCTCCACCTAACCGAAAATAAATTCTTCGTTTCAAGTCAAAGACTAGGAGCAAAATTTTATGAATCTTAAATAAGCTTTTGGGGATGGAGTTTTATTAAACTAAAGGCAATAAAATTTCAAATTTTGTACCTATACCAATCTGTGAATGGAAATTTAATTTTCCGCCATGTCTGACGGTGATAATTCGATAACTTACTGCCAAACTAGTATTCTTACTATTCTTTGTTTCCAGAGAAAAAGACTCCATAATTTGCTGTTGTAATTCTTGAGATATTCCAGAACTATTGTCAGCAATGCGAATTAAGATCCAGCGAGAATCTGCTACATCTGGGTTGCTTGCTTCCTGGGAAATAACTTCTGTGGTAATCTCAATTCGGGGTTTTTGAAGAGTCTTTGTATCATCTAAATGCAACTGCTGTCGGACTGCTTCATTAAGTAAAGTATCTACCACTTCACTGAAAATATTCATCAAAACCTGATTTAATTGTCCCATAAAGCAATATACTGGAGGTAATTGACCGTAGTATTTGACGATTTCAATTTCTCCTTGAAGACGGCTATTAATTAGTAAAATAATACTATCTATGCAGGCATGTAAATCTGCTGGTCTTGGATAAAGTTCATCGATATGACAGAAGTTTTGTAAGCTGGTGACGAGTTTTTTTAATCTTTCCGCTCCGGTGCGAATACTAGCAAGCGATCGCGACAAATCTTGTTCTAAAAAATCAAATTCAATCTCTTCTTTAAGAAGATTAATTGCCTGGGAAGCTGATGGGAATTCTTTTTCATAAGCTGCTATCAGCTTGAGCAAATCTTGGCTGTAGTTTGAAACATAAGTTATATTACCCCAAATAAAACCTACTGGGTCTAAAATTTCGTGCGCTATGCCGTCTACTAAACGTCCCAGATTTGCCATTTTATCATTTTGAATCATTTGGGCTTGGCTGCGTTCATACCGCACCAGATTGTCAATTCCCCGAATTTGCCAAGAAATAATATTCAATTCTTGTACATCTAACAATCTATAAGCACCAGATTCTGTGTGTACTACAATTGGTTCTGCTAAGAATTCTGGTGATCGCTTTAAGCTAAGTTGCATTGCAGTTAAAATCGATGTTGTATCAGCAAGGAGCAACATCGGTATCCGTGCATAGCTGTAGAGAACGGCTAATGGTTGCTGAACAAATAACTCTTGTCCATAGGGACGAATCAAAAATTCCAGCAGTCGTCGCCGCGAAATCATCCCAATAAAGTTTCCCTGTTCTACCAAAATTACTCCTGGTAATAGGGGATATTTTTCCAAAAAATTAGCCACTTCCATACCAGTGCGGTTGATTTCCACTGGGAAGTTGTACATTGGTAGTTCTTGGAGGGTTGACTCTAAATCGAGATCGCGATCGCTACCAATAGACAAAAATGGCGGTAAGATTGAGCAACTGAATTCTTCTGACACTAGACACCCTGATTTTTACAAAGACAGGTAAACAATAAGTTAATATTTTACATTCTGCCACCTCTAAATCCGGTTTAGGTTTAGGTATCTAGTCAAACTAAGCTCATCCTCATTCATTATTTCCAGAATGATTTGCTTGTAGTAAGCAACTCCAGCCCTGCTTTTATGCAACTTAAATGCTCATTGGCTTAGTACAGCGGGCGGAAAAATCCAGCTACCATCTCAATTAACAAACAAGAGCAAAATCTCTTGTCTTAAATGCTAGCTTTTACAATTACTGGCAAGAGCGATCGCAAGCTAAACTAAAAACAACCTTTACAAAAAGTGCAAAGGTAGGATTATGACCTCTGCAACCAATCCATCGACCGCCCTAACTCCTTTCCCCGATCATACCCAGCTTCCTGAGTCCGATGGCACGTTTGTAAGCCAGTCGCTTGCGGGGTTCCCCCCGTTGTGCGAACTGGCGTGAAAAATTGGCAAGAGCATCCCCAAAGCATCTTACTAACTGACTCGATTCAACCTATTCTCAAGCAAATAAATCCTGAAGGTAATTGTATTGGCCAGGACTTAGGTATTTACTGGCGCTTAACTGATCCCCCTGAAAAAGGAGCAGAAGCACCGGATTGATTTTATGTACCAAATGTACCGCCTACACTGAATGGGCAAACGCGACGCTCTTATGTATTGTGGCGAAAGTTTATTGCCTTGTTGATTGTCCCGGAATTTGTCTCTGGGGACGGTAGTGAAGAACGAGATAAAACTCCTTGGAAGGGTAAATTTTGGATTTATGAGCAGGTGATTCGTCCTCCCTTCTACGGCATTTATGAAGTGAGTAAAGCCAGTATAGAAGTTTATCATCTGGTTGAAGGACAGTATCAGGTGTTACCAACAAATGAACGAGGACATTATCCCATCGTTTCTTTGGGTGTTGAATTAGGCATTTGGCTAGGAGTTTATCAGAATGTGGAATTACCCTAGCTGCGTTGGTGGGATTTACAAGGTAATTTGTTGTTGAGTGGCGAGGAAAGAGCAGAACAGGAATCCCAAACAGCAGAACAGGAACGCCAAAGAGCCGATCGCTTAACTGCCCAATTGCGTAGACGCGAAGCGGCTTGTCGTTAGACATCACTCGGCATTGAACCAGAAGCCTAATATTTTGCTACAAATTACGAATTACGTTAAAGTCTTCTCCCTACAGCCCTCTGGGCATCCTACGGCAGGCGTTAGCCTCTTCCTTTGGCAGAAGGGGAGACGATGCCGCGCAACGAGCGTGATTACGAATTACGAATTAGGAATTATGAATTAAAAAGGGCTGGTGTAAAAGAGTCATCTGTGGCTTAATTTGTTTAGACACAAATTTTACTGCTACTAGGGTAATCACGATGACAAATAGACCTCCTTCCGAACCGGAGTCATCCCAAAGAACTGCCCTTGGCTTTGATGAATTTATAGCCATTCTGGTTGCCTTCACCACTATCGGAGCGATTCTTTTTTGGTCATTGTCTGGCAGGGATTCTAGCTGGAACTTAAACGGGCTGCTGTCGCCTTCTTCCACTCCATCTCCTAGCGTTCAACCAAATCAAGTATTGCCCTCCCCTACTCCCAAGGTAGAACCAAATGCAGTCCCTAGATTCAACGTTTTGCCGTCATCTCCACCTGAAGCTGTTATTGAACCCAAGATACCTTCATTTCCGACTAACAGCGCAACTCCTTCCCGTGCAGTGTTACCATCTGCTGAGGTAATCCCAACTCAATCCCCACAACCACAGACGCCTGTATCCTCTTCAACAGGACTTGAGTCATCAATTACATCATTAGCATTGCCTTTAGTAACTCCGGCAAAACAAAAATCCATTATTCCGCCGCCAATTGCATTTAACGATGTGCCCAATAACTTCTGGGGTCGGCGTTTTATAGATGTTCTTTCTTCCCGTGGTATTCTCAAGGGGTTTCCTGATTATTCTTTTAGACCAAATCAGCCTGTAAATCGCGCCGAATTCGCTGCTATACTTCAAAAAGCCTTTGACCAAGAACCGTCTAAGACCGCGATCGCATTTCAAGATGTACCAGCAAAATTCTGGGCAACTCCAGCAATTGACCAAGCGATCAGTGCCGGATTTCTCACAGGCTACCCTAAAAAAACCTTCAAACCACAACAAAATATTTCGCGAGTGCAAGTTTTAGTTGCTCTTGTCAGTGGGTTGAATTTAAAAGCACCCACTTCCCCAAATCAGATTTTAAGTGTCTATAAAGATGCTAAAGATATTCCAACCTATGCTATTAGCAAAATAGCCGCTGCTACAACTAATGGTCTGGTAGTTAACTATCCAAATCAACAAATTATCGCTCCTAACAAAGTAGCTAGTCGGACTGAAGTGGCAGCGATGATTCATCAAGCTTTAGTAAAACGTGGCAAGTTGGAGGCAATTCCATCTCAAAACATTGTACCGCAGCTACGCCTGCCGCAGGCATCACGCAGCGTGTCTCCAAGACTTTCGCGCACTCCAAAGCACAACCTAAAAGGTAACTTGTCCGCAGGAAGCTCGTCTCAGTGAGCTTGGTAGGGAAAGTGTTCAACAAACAGGTAGAGGAACTGAGGAGAAAGATTCTTTATTGCTCCCCTGGTTACTGAGCGCAGTCGTAAAGCCTGCGGCATAGCTACGCTTAGGGCGCAGCCTCTCCAAGAGTTGTATGCTCCCTTGCTTGTTGGCCAACCCATTGCAGAGAATTCAAAATTCAAAATTAGAAATTCAAAAAAAATTCTTAATTTTGAGAAAAGTCTGATCTAAGGCTTCCTCAGATCAGAACAGACCGTGATTTTGAATTAAAGCATTAGCGTAGCGTCTTTGCAGGAGAAGCCATAGTTAGATATTAAGCTTCTGGAATTTCTTTACCAACTACTTGTGATTTCAGAGTGGTGATTTCACTAGTTAACTCTTTCCTAGTTGAGGCTTTGAGTAAATAGCGGTAAACAAACCAGGCAGAATAACCAATACCGATCAACTCAAAAGTAGGTGCTACCAAGGGGATATCATTCAAAGCATCTAATATTGCCAAGAGTACTTTAACCCCAACAATTGATCCCACAATTAAACCAACAGTCACCAGGGGTTGCCTATATTGATTAAAGAAGCTTCCCAGATATTCTGGTAATGTTGCTAAAAAGCTAGAAATTTGCTCCCCGTATTTTAGCCATTCGTCTTGAGATTGTGCGGGGGGCTGGAGTTTGGTGATAGTTCCCGTTTGGCTGTTGATATCTGTCACTGTACCCTCTTTTGATGTGCTTTCTGTGAATTCTTGTTCTGGCATTTTCGCTCCTATAAATTTGACAGTTGAGTTTTTCTGATCTGGATAATTACAACCAAAAGGCTGTTGATTAGGTAATGCACAAGTGCATCAATAGAATTAGGTCAAGGGCAGAAAAGGGTTTTAGTATCCTATAACCATAATTGCCCCGTAATATCTACTGCATCAACTACAAGGTAGAAAGTTCAGTAGGAGGATAGAACTCAGAAGGATGTTGTATTATAATCGGCTTTCTGAGTTCTTTTTTTTTGAATCAACTGGAATCCTCCGGTTGTGATTATCCCATTCCGTGTCATTTGCTCATAATCGTACTAAATCTAAGTACAAATTATGCAAAAATCAGTCCACCTCTCATTTATATAAGCCTAAAAGCCGATTTTATCTGATATTAAAGCTATCTTAAGCCGCATTCGTCAATTAACGCATTCGTATTGATATTAATACGTAATAACAGTTTTTGTGTGTTCATATAGACTAGATTTTAGAACTATTTTATGATATGCGTGTCTGAGGACTGGGTAACTCGGGGCGCTCTCTGGGGATAAGGGTCAATGTGGCCTGGCCAGACAAGGAGGAAGTCTCTAACTTGTCTCCTCCCAATGCCCAATACAACTCTTGGAGAGGCTGCGCCCTAAGCGTAGCTATGCCGTAGGTTTTACGGCTTACCTCGACTTCACTCGGTACAAGTCGCTCAGTTCAACTGCCCAACGAATGTCAAAGCTTTTGTTTTTTCCTGATTGTATTAATTTTCTAAAGAAGCAGTAAGGTAGAGTAGTGGCGTACCTGATGCCAAGAACTCATTGCTATAGCAATCAAAATTGAAATGTGAGAAAATACGGAGATTAAAAGTACCTATTTATAGGCGTTTCAGCAATTTTATCTCTCACGAATGATTTAAAATTGCTATATCAAAACCACTTATACTATATAAGGTTATGCTAATTATCTAGTAAGCAATGATTTGCTATTGCTATAAAAGAAGATAATCTAGATATTAATCATCAATGAAAGTGTTTGCACAAGCTAGACTGATTTAGTGATTTTTGCGGGAAGGCAAGAAGATTTGAGAAATGCTTTCCTCAAAAGCCAACCCCTATCGACAGCAGTTCAGAAAGCAAAAAAGTGTCAGCCGAAGAGCCATCGACAGACGAACTCCCGACTATAGAATTTCCCTCACGAGGGAAACTCAAAGCCAGTTCTTGGCGCATCCATCAAAAGATTGGCTATGGGTACTTTGTAGCTATCGGAATTGGCTTTTTTGGCTCATTGACTGGGTTAGTGATTGCCAACTACTACCGGGGAAGAGAAGTCAGGCAATTTAATCAAGCCTATGAACAAGGACAACTACTGAGTAATTATAAAGATGCAGTAGTAGGGGCGCAATTGCATAGCTCTAACCTAGTTGCTGTATTGGAAAATTCACAACAGCTGCAAAGCAAAAAAGCCGATTTTCTGAAAAATGTTGAAAAAGCCAAGCAACTAGAGTCAAAAATTGCCGGATTCATCGATAGTAAACCTAAAAGACTAGCAGCAACAAGTTCGATTTTACAGACGTTATTGCTGGATTACAAGACTAATTTAAAAGCTTACGTTGACCAAATCGAGGTCGTTTTAAAGGAAGTTGACTCCCAGCAAGTGCAGCCTCAGCAGATTTCCTCTGCCCGATCGCAGTTATTGACAATTATGCGTGGTGAAACAGCCATCCGGCTAGACCAGCTTTCTGAAAGCTTGACTAACATCCTGCAAAATGCTGAATTTCAAGAGCAAGAAAAGCAAAAAGCTGTTGAAGAGGCAAAAGTAGTAGAGCGATTCATCGTGATTATGAGTATGCTGGTTTCGGTGGCGATCGCAGCCATTGTAGCATGGCGTACCAGTCGGGCGATCGCTGAACCAGTTATCACTGTCACCCAAGTAGCGGAGCAAGTTGCAAGAAAATCTAATTTCGATTTGCGAGCTCCAGTCACCACTGAAGATGAAATTGGCCTACTCGCCAAATCTCTAAATCGTCTGATTGAGCGAGTATCTGAGCGAACAAAAGAACTACAACAAGCTAAAGAATTAGCCGAAGCTGCTAGCAAAGCAAAAAGCGTGTTTTTGGCCAATGTCAGCCACGAATTACGCACGCCATTAAATGCTGTCATTGGCTTAAGCCAACTTCTAGAAGACGACGCCACCGATCTTGGTTTATCAGGAGACTTTATCACAGACTTAGAAACTATTAACTCTGCTGGTAAGCATCTACTGCACTTAATTAACGAAATCCTCGACTTGTCAAAAATTGAAGCGGGGAAAATGACCCTCTATCCAGAGACATTCGAGATTGCAACCCTAATTCATAACGTTGTCCTCACAGTCAAACCGACAATAGAAAAAAATGCCAATGTCTTAGAAGTACATATTGATCAGCAACTTGGCATCATGTACGCCGATCAAACCAGGATGCGGCAGGTGTTGTTAAACTTACTAAGTAACGCCGGCAAGTTCACTACAAACGGCAAGGTGATACTGACAGTCAACAGAGAAAAGGATGAATTCCGACTGGAGGCTCCTTTGGGCATCATTACTTTCACCGTTACCGACACAGGCATAGGTATGTCTCACCGTCAACAGCAACAGTTATTTCAACCTTTTACACAAGGAGATACCTCGACTACGAAAAAGTATGGAGGTACGGGACTGGGGTTGGCAATTAGCCGCCACTTTTGCCAGATGATGGGTGGTGAGATTATTGTCAAAAGTGAGCCGGGAGTTGGCTCTACTTTCATTATTCGTCTACCAATGACTGTGCAGGATTGAAGTAGTTACTGAAAACCTGAAACCTAGATCCCCCCTTAAAAAGGGGGGAACCCTAAACAGCCAACTTTTATAAGGGGGTTAGGGGATCTCTTGTGCGTAAGTCCTAAATTGTTTAATTGTTGGGAATCCTCTACCAAATTAAGTAATGATACTCACCCTCCCTGTATCCAAATCGTAACGACCTCCGACGATTTTCAATTTGCCCGCTCGCACCTGCTCAGTTAAAAGCTGTGATCGCTTCAAACGTTGAAGTTGATATTGTACATTTGCAACCACAGCATTTTCAACCGCGTCACCCGACTGATCCTTGACCTTTTCCACTGCTGGTTTAATTGCCTTCACAAAACTACCAATATCACCGAGTAACGATTGGTTTTGTACAGCGGCCGTTACTGCCCCACAACGCTCATGACCCATTACCATCAGCAGCGGAGAACCTAACAAGACAACCGCATATTCAATACTGCCGATCGCTTCAGACGTGGCAATATTTCCGGCAATCCGAACATCAAAGATGTCCCCAATGCCCTGATCGAAAACAATTTCTGCGGGGACTCGTGAATCCGCACAACTGAGAATAGTTGCAAATGGATGTTGAGCTTGAGCAACTTCCTGCAACCGCAGCGCAGATTGATCGGGGTATTGGGGTTGATGCTGAACAAACCGCTGATTTCCCTCCATCAGCTTTTGCAATGCTGCATCGGGACTGAGGGATTCAGGGGAGGTTGAGGGTATTTCGGCAGCTTTAGCCTGTTCCACCCGCCAGAGTAAATCGCTGGTAGATAGCATCATCCCAAACGCCCCGGTAATTCCCAACTTCAAAAAGTCACGACGTTCCATGAAATGCTTCATTGAATTTATAACTCTCTTACATCGACGCTACACATCTGACAGAGCGAATTTCCATCACATCGGAAACGTAGCAAGTACCACCGAACTTATTCAGGAGTGGTTTGATATTTTCGACAACACGCTTGAGTTCTTCTGGCATGCAAAACGCGAGGATGTAAACATTATCAAGCATGGTCATGTCTAAATCTTCTGTCGTTCCTCGTAATCCTTTACCAGCAACATTTCGGATTATGGCATGGTTATGTACACCCGACTTGTCTAATTTATCTAAAATTTTGGCAAGCTCAAAGGAGTTGGCGATAATTTCTATCTTTTTAACTACGTGCATATTATTACCTCCAAAATAGGTTAATTCCGTAGAGATACAACGGAATTCCCACAATAATATTGAACGGGAAAGTCACCGCTAGAGCGGTAGAAACATACAGGCTGGGATTTGCTTCTGGAACAGTCATCCGCATAGCTGCTGGGACAGCAATGTAAGAAGCACTGGCACACAATACAGCGAACAACAGTGAATCTCCGCGAGGCATACCGATGAATTTGGCGATCGCTAACCCAATGCCTGCATTGAGTATTGGAATTAGTATCGCAAATAAAATCAGGAAAACTCCGGTTTTTTGCAAGTCTTTAATTCTTCTAGCAGCGACCAATCCCATGTCCAGTAAGAAGAAAGTGAGAACGCCATAAAATAACCCTTGAGTAAAGGGTTCTAATACATGCCAACCGTGTTCTCCTGTCAAGACACCTATTAATAGACTACCGACTAATAGAAAAACTGAACTATTAAGAAATGCTTCTTGCAAAACTTCCGGCCACGAAAACTCCCGCTTGCCATCGGCGGTGAATATATTCACCAAAATTAGACCAACTATAATCGCTGGAGATTCCATCAGGGCAAGGGCTGCCACCATGTAACCATCAAAAGTAATGCCAAGCTCAGTTAAAAAAGCGCTAGCTGTGATGAAGGTGACGGCACTGATAGAGCCGTAGGTGGCTGCGATCGCAGCCGCATCGTAAGTATCCAATTTCAACTTCAGGATAAAAAAGGTGTAAATTGGAACAACACAAGCCATCATCATCGCTGCCGCGAGTGTGAGAACTACTTCCTGAGTTATACCGCTTTTGATTAGTTCTACCCCTCCTTTAAAACCAATGGCAAGCAGCAGATACAACGAAAAGAGTTTGGGCACTGGTGCGGGAATTTCTAGATCAGACTTGACAAAAACAGCAGTCATGCCTAAAAAGAAAAACAGGATTGGTGGATTCAAAATATTGGATACAATTAAGCTCAGATCCATATCCACCTCTCCTTGTATTGGTTGAACCTAAAATTAAAGAAATTTTTCATCTTTAAAAATTTAACGGTTGAATCATGATGTATCGTGTGTTGCTACCCAATGTCAATTAGGTACTCAAGGAGTGAATAGTTCTATTGGTGACAACACTCTTGGTTAGGTATTACAGCGTTTTTCAAGCATATAAACCACGGGCTAGGCAACATTGCGGTGTCCCTAAGAACATCCGTAGTTCAATTAACTGAAAACAGCTGTAGGCTCTGTTGACAAGAGAACAAGTCAGAGCTTGCCCAGTATTTTTATGATGTTTTATTCCCCGTCGCTGATTTTACGACAGAACGCGCAGGAATAATTGGTCGCTAACTTATCTACGTAAAAAAGTTAACGTATTGCAGGGACAATTCATAAATTGCTACAACACAAACGTTGTTAAAATCCCAGTATTTTTTGATTTACAACAGTTTGGTAAACCCCATTTGCTGAAAATGATGGTCAGATGTAGAGTCTTAGCCCGTTATCTCTTCCTTATTTGAGAAAATGTTTCTCAATACCGACTACCCATCAAAATTTGTTTGCCTCTTCACAGGCATCCAATTAACTTATCCAATTAGCTGTAGCGGTTGGCTCCCAATGAATACTCCGGCTTACAGCCAACAAACCATTTTGTGATGGTACTCGTACAAAAATTAGGTTTGACACCATAGAACAAGTTAATTCAGCCGATGATTAACGTTATGAAAGCAATTCTTTTGGAATCTCCCGGTGATCCAACAGCCCTTAAATTACAAGAGATTACAAAACCATCTCCTCAGCCTGGATGGGTGCTAATCGAGATCAAAGCCTTTGGTCTGAACCGTTCTGAGATGTTCACACGTCAAGGGCATTCTCCCAGCGTTCAACTTCCCAGAATTTTGGGGATTGAGTGCGTTGGTGTTGTCGAAGCCGCCCCTGACACCCCATTTCAGCCCGGTCAGAAGGTAGCAGCGATTATGGGAGGCATGGGACGAGCATTTGATGGCAGCTATGCCGAATACACCTGTGTCCCGCAAACCTGCGTATTTCCGATTAACAGTAACCTCGACTGGTCAGTCTTAGGAGCCATTCCAGAAATGTTTCAGACGGCTTATGGTTCTCTTATATCCGGTTTGGGCGTGCAGGCTGGGCAGACGCTATTGATTCGGGGGGGTACTTCATCAGTTGGTATGGCCGCGACACACCTTGCCAAAGAACTGGGGCTAACCGTTGTGGCGACTACTCGCAATTCTTCTAAAGTAGACGCTTTGCAAGCAAATGGGGTTGATAGCGTTGTAATAGATACAGGAGCAATCGCAATCTCTATCCGTCAGAATTTTCCCAAGGGGGTTGATCGGGTTTTAGAACTGGTAGGAACCTCTACCCTGCTGGATTCACTACAATGTGTTGCCCCTGGTGGCATTGTCTGCATGACCGGTATTTTGGGCAATGCCTGGACATTAAATAACTTTTCACCAATGGATGATATTCCTCACACGGTAAAATTGACCGTTTATACCGGAGGTACTGAAGATTTATCTATTGAACATTTACAACGATTTATTGATGGTGTAGAAGTGGGGCAAAACCGGGTCAATATAGACCGTGTTTTTCATCTGGACGAGATTGTTGAAGCACACCAATATATGGAGTCTAATCAAACAACAGGAAAATTAGTGGTATTAGTAAATGAGTCGAATGGCATTAAGAAAAGGCGAAACACTTGAATTGTTAGCAGTTTGCAATTGCTTGTTCCCATTCGTGTCCGGGTTTTTTCATCAATGGGTACGCTTTTGCACAGCCGCTTTGCCATTCCATAGAGATAATGGTTATACTGATGTGCCAATGATAGAGTACCATTCTGGTTAAGAATACTGCCACACAATCTTTATTGACCAAGTTTCGTTAGGATATTGTAACCTGGGCAATAGCAACTCTCTATTGATGTGACGCCAGGCGTAGGCGTAGCCCGCCCTTAGACATCGCTTTTTCACATCCATGACAACAACCATCGACTTTCTCAGTCACCTTAACCCTAGCCAACGTCAAGCTGTCGAACATTATTGCGGGCCGTTGCTAGTTGTTGCTGGCGCAGGTTCCGGTAAAACACGAGCGCTGACTTATCGGATTGCGAATCTGATTCTGAAACACCGCGTTGATCCAGAAAATATCCTGGCGGTTACTTTTACCAACAAAGCTGCACGAGAGATGAAAGACCGGATTCAACGGCTGTTTGCGGAACAGCTGGCAATGAAACAACACGGTAAGCGTCTTGATTTGTTGACAGAATACCAACAGACGCAATTGCGATCACAAGTTTACAAAAATACGATCAAAGACTTATGGTGTGGTACTTTCCACAGTCTATTTTCTCGCATTCTCCGCTTTGATATTGAAAAATATGTAGACGAGAAAGGACGCCGTTGGAATCGCAATTTTTCTATTTTTGATGAATCAGATGTGATGACTCTGATCAAAGAAATCGTAAATAAACAGCTAAATTTAGACGATAAGAAATTTGACGCCCGCTCTGTCCGCTACGCTATTAGTAACGCTAAAAACCAAGGTTTATCACCCCAAGAATTTGAGCAAGAGCAACCAAATTATCGCGGACGAGTGATTGCCCAAGTCTACAATTTATATCAAGATAAGTTAGCAGAAAACAACGCTCTCGACTTTGATGATTTAATTCTTGTACCTACTAGATTATTTAAGCAAAATGAGCAAGTATTGGGTTACTGGCATCGGAAGTTTCGCCATATCCTCGTAGATGAATATCAAGATACCAACCGCACTCAGTATCAACTCATCCACTTATTAGTTACTAATGGCGAAACCAGAAAGAGCGAATGGGAATGGCAAAATCGCTCAGTTTTCGTTGTCGGGGATGCGGATCAATCAATTTACAGCTTTCGGATGGCAGATTTTACCATCTTGCTGGGATTTCAGGAAGACTTTGGCGATGGTTTGGTAGATGATGACACCCGAACGATGGTTAAGCTGGAGGAAAACTATCGTTCTTGTGAAAACATTCTGCAAGCAGCTAATGAACTGATTGAAAATAACACCCAACGGATTGATAAAATCCTCAAACCGACACGGGGGCCGGGTGAGCAGATTACTTATCACAAAGCCGATGAAGAACTTGCAGAAGCCGCATTTGTGATTAATCAAATTCGTACTTTAGAACAGCAAAATCCAGAGTTGAATTGGGGTAGTTTTGCCATACTTTATCGGACAAACGCCCAATCTCGCCCCTTTGAAGAATTGTTGGTAAAATATCGAATTCCTTATACAGTTGTGGGGGGAACGAGATTTTATGATCGCAAAGAAATTAAAGATGTCATTGCTTATTTAAGAGTGATCGCTAACCCATCTGATACAGTCAGTTTATTACGAGTTATCAATACTCCCCGGCGGGGAGTTGGCAAAAGCACTATTGATGCTTTGGTGAACGCCTCCCAACAATTAGGGACAACTTTGTGGGAAATACTCAGCGATGAAACATCAGTTAATACATTAGCTGGACGGGCGACAAAAGCTGTAAATAATTTTGCCGCAATGATTAGCCGTTGGCAAGGACAAGTCAGCACGCTTCCCGTAACTGAGGTTTTGCAAGGAATACTAGAAGACTCTGGTTACGTCCAAGACTTGATGAATCAAGGCACAGATGAAGCCACAGATCGGGTACAAAACGTCCAAGAACTTTACAACGCTGCACTGCAATTTCAAGAAGAAAACGAAGAGGTTTTTCTTCAAGACTTTCTCAATAGTGCCGCCCTCAGTTCTGATTTGGATAATTTAAAAGAAGGACAGACAGCCGTTTCTTTGATGACTTTGCACGCTTCCAAGGGTTTGGAATTTCCCGTAGTATTTTTGGTGGGATTAGAACAAGGACTGTTTCCCGGCTACCGATCGCTGAGTGATCCCGCATCTTTGGAAGAAGAACGTCGCTTGTGTTATGTGGGGATTACTCGCGCCCAAGAAAGGTTGTATTTATCACACGCGCGGGAACGCCGTTTGTATGGCTCTCGTGAACCCGCGATGCGATCGCAATTTCTCGACGAATTACCAGAAGAATTATTATCCACTCAACGCCTGAGTCGTCAAACTTATACTAAAAGTGCTTCTACTCCTAGTGGTAAACAAGACGCAACCCAGAATTGGCAAGTAGGCGATAGAGTATTACATAAAACTTTTGGGCTTGGTGAAATCACCCATGTTTTCGGAACGGGTAATAAGATGTCTGTGGCTATTAAATTTTCTAGCTTGGGACAAAAAATTGTTGACCCAAGAGTAGCACAGTTGCAACGAGTAGAGTGATAAAATCGCAGAACTCCGACTTATCAAATAAAGCGGGGTTCTTGTTTTTTATATTTCAATTTCTTCAAAGTGTTCAACAGAATGAGATTTGTGTACTCCAGTGCCACTGGATACGCTTTTAATATTCTAAATACCATAATTCATCATTGAACTCAATTAAGTATTGTTCTTGTAGGCAAAATATTTTTCTCGGTTTATAAAGGCAACTTTTAGCGTCAGTCTAGACTGAGCAGCTTCTTTTGATACTGGGGTCACAGTATGCCAGGAATTATCTGAACGCACCAAAAGAACTGAAGTATTCAGCAATGGTGGAATTTCCTGAAAAACCGAGTCAGGATTATCGTCTTTTAGAATACGTAAACAACCACCCCAGTTAGAGTTCCATTCTTGATTGAAATAAAACATTTGCACCATGCGGATAATGGGAGAATCGGGGTGAGGAGGAAAAGAGTTTTCTACGTCATAACGAAACAAGTAGATGTACATTAAATCGTCCATTAAGTTCAAACCTGTCAATTCCCCAACAGCGGCTCGATAAGCAGTGGTGTGCAGGTCATTAACCAGTTGCTGCCAGAAATTGTTCAGCTTGGGTAAATCGGTAATTTGTGGCTTAGTAATATCCTGAATCTCATCAAATAGCATTCGCATTGGAAACCCTTTGCCATCTTTATAAAAACCCTCTTGAGGATAGTTATTGGATAGCTCTAAACTCTCTTTTTGTGGGAACAGATTTTGCAAAAATGCCCAGCGATAGGGTGCTTCTTGCATTATTCCCGTGCGAATGACATTTAAATCTAACATGATAGACTCCGTGTCACACAAAACAATTTCAAACCCTATGACTCGTTGAGGAGATACTTAAATAAATCATCAAGCACGCGATTAGCTGCAATTGAACCACAGCAGATCCAGTGGTCTCTAACCAAATAAACTTTGCCCTGCTGGACAACTTTTAACTTTGACCATAGTGGTTCTTTACGGAGTTTCTGGAGTACCTTTTGAGAATCAGTTGTGTTGGCAGTAGATGTTGGGCTGACAAACAGAACATTTCCATCAACGTCTTCTAGAAGTTCCGGTGATAGATTATAAGCAATATTCCCTCCTTTGCCAAGGGTTGCCTTTTTATCTAACATTTGTGAAGTTGGGCGAGCCACACCAGCTTCCTTTAAGATAAGTCCAGAAAAGGACCATTTGGCGAATACAACCATAACATCAGGTCTAGGACTTAGAAACGACACAACAGTTTTTTGGAGTCGGTTGCCCATCTTAGTTTTGAATTGGGCTAAACGTGCATTATATTTTGCCAAGACCATCTGGGCTGACTCGGTCTTATTTAAAGCATTAGCTGCTTGTATAAATGTGTCTTTCCATTCCTCAAAACTGTATTTGTATAAAACAGTAGGTGCTATATGCGATAACAATGTATAGGTTTCTTTGTTATCGATAGTGCTACCCAAGATCAAGTCAGGTTTAAGAGCAGCAATTTTTTCTATATTGGTGGGTCTCCATCCAATATCTTTTATATTCAAACATTGGTCATAGCATAGTTGAAATTCTGATAAGTTCTTTTGAGGAGCGCCTACTAACTTGACTCCCAAAGCCAAAGCATCTTCAGCTAGGAATGGATCTAATGCAACTACCCTTTGTGCGTTAACAGGAACTAGAGTTTCACCCATTGCGTGTTTTACCAGCCGAACAGTAGCTGATATTGGTTTCTCCAAAAAACCTCGGTGAGGAGTTGCTGCTTTACGAAACGAGTAAGTGCAAGAAGAAACTAACATTAGAGTTAGTAGACTGATGAAAGATAGCCGAAAAACACGATACATTTTTATCCGCAGCGAGATTTTACCGCTCCTCATCAAAACTCCCACCCTGCTGTTAACACTACTGTAAAGGGATCGCTGGGATATACCTGTGTAGCACTTCGAGGAGTAAAATACCTAACATCAGATAGGTTTTTCAGATTAAGTGCAAGGCGAAAGTTATTTCTGCGATAGTAAAGTGCAGCATCTAGTTGTAAATAGCTTGGCACGCTGAACGAGTTATTTAAGTCGCCCTGCCGATCGCCAACATAGAACATACCAAAGCCACCTCCTAGACCTTGGAGTGAACCTTTAGGAATAGTATAAGTAGTCCACAAACTAGCACTATTTTCAGGTACATTCACCAATAAATTGCCTACTTTATACCTGTTGTCATTGGTAATTTCTGCATAAGTATAGTTGTAGGATGCAATCACGTTCCAACCCGGTAGAATTTCACCAATCACATTCAACTCAACGCCTCGACTTTCTTGCTCCCCAGTTTGAATATTAAATGATGGATGAGCAAGGTCTTGTGTAAGAACATTGGATAAGGTAAGTTGATACAAAGCGAGTGTTGCGGATAATTTATTATTGAGTAAATCAGTTTTGACCCCAACTTCATATTGAGTTCCTCGACTAGGTTCAAAGAGACTACCATCAAAGGTAGCACCAACATTCTGTGTAAATGATTGACTGTAGCTTGCATAGAGCGAAACAGGTTCGATAGGTTGGTAAACAATACCTACACGAGGACTAAAGACAGAATCACTTTGACTGGTGGTTTGGGAAGTTATAAAATTTGTAACTTCATTTTCCGCAAAGTCTAAGCGTCCGCCCAATATTAATTTCAGGTTGTTGAATAACTTTACTTGATCTTGAACATAAAGCCCTAATGCATCATTTCTTGTTTTGGTGTTACTTGTGGATGTAATAGAACCTAAAGGTTGACCATATATAGGATTAAATAAATCGAGTGAACCTGCTTCTCTAACGATATTTTCTGAAGCAAAAAAATCTCTGAATAAGTCAAAACCGATTAATAGTTCATGTTCAACGTTGCCTGTTTTAAACTTGCCGACAACGTTAGTATCCATCACATAAGTATTTTCCAAGGCTGGCCCATTAAAACTGCTTTTTATCCGATTTAAAGTCCGACCATCTGATAGTAAACCTGTGGGAAAGAAAATATCTTGATTGTTGCGTACAAACCTGACATGAAAAGCATTTCGCAACGCCCAATTATCATTAAACTTATGCTCTAGGTTATAATTAAGCAAAGTTGAATAACGAAAGTTGGAATCTGTTGGTTCTGAAACATTACGATTTAGGGGAATCTTGCCATTAGGATTGGGTAGTACAGTTCCCACTGCTGGCAGACCATTATTAACACTGTCTTGTTCTTGGTCTAAAAACTCTCCTTCAAGCTTAAATGTTGTGTTCTTGCCCAGACGAAAAGCGAATACTGGTGCAATCAGCAAGTTTCGACTACTGAGAAAATCAATAAAACTTCCTGAATTATTGTAAGAAAAGTTTAAGCGATATAAAGCAGTTTTATCAGAGTTTAAAGGGCCAGAAATATCAAGGGAGGGTTGATAAAAGTCATAGTTACCAACGCTCATGTTGGCAGCAAAATAAGGATCGGAAAGTGGCTGTTTTGTAATATAATTAACAGTGCCTCCTGGAGACTGTTGACCATAGAGTACCGAACCCGGTCCCTTAAAAACCTCTATCCGTTCTACATTAGTTAACTGAGTGCGACCAGAATCAATGCGAGACGGATCTCTTAGACCATTGCGAAGAATAACTCTAGATTGTTGAAAACCTCGAATTGTAAATATATCAGCATTAGTACTGCCTGGAACTAGCGCCCCAATTATACCTGTATTTCTAAGCGCATCGCTAAAATTTTGTGCTTTTTGATCGTTTAAGACTTGCCGAGGAATCACCTGTATCGATTGGGGAATGTCTCTCAGTGGTGTGTCTGTTTTTGTTCCTACATTGGTATCAGGAACCCGATATGTATCTGGTGGAGCTGTTACCTCCAACTCAATTGGTGGTTGGTTTTGTTCTGTTTGGGGTTGTTGCTGTGGCTTAATTGTTGGTTGTTGTGCAGTCGTTGCAGCAGCACTCACTCCAAAAACCAACCCCTCCTGCGTACTATCAAACAACTGGACTATTGGCACACCCGTTTCACCCGCAACCGTTACCCGTAGAGTACTTGTATCTACATTTGCAACCGTTACCTCAGCAATTCCTACAGCTGGCTTTAATTGTTGAAAACTCTCTCTACTCGCAAGCTGCAACTGAGCATTAGAGATGTCTGCAATGTAGGAATTACCCTCTATTCTGCCTTTAACTTGTAATTTTTGTGAATTATGGGTGACTAAAATTAACTCTATACCTTTATCTGTGGGGTTCACTTTCACATCTGTAACTGATACCACATCTGATATTGTTTGACTCAGTTGAGTAACCTTGTTCTGCTGTCTGGGTATCCTTAACAAATATATTGCACTAGTTTTAGCAGACTGCACCTCAGTAGCAGAGCGAACCTTAGCCGATGGTTGTTCGCTATAGGCAGAATTAGCTACAGTTATACAAAGGATTGATATTAAAATGTTAATAACAGCATAAAATAATTTCACAGGCATTTTTATCCGCTCCAGAGCAACACACCACACGAGAAAAAAGTTGGTAAAGTAACCAAGGTTATACCAACCACGATTATTTACAAAGAATACAATTTTTGGTGTGATCGCGTCCTCTTCGAGCCAGACTTTTTCTCTTCGAGCCAGACTTTTTTATCCGTGACAGGACTTAGGATTCACGCCAAACTTCTTGCGAAAGGCGTTGTAAAATGAGGTTGGGCTAGCGTAGCCGACTTGATGTGCCACTTGTGTAACATTCATTTGGCCTTGGATGAGCAAGTTGTGTGCCACTTCCATACGATAATTGTGCAGATAACCAAATACTGTGGTTCCAAAGACAGCACGAAAGCCTTCATTAAGTTTGCGATCGTTTAATCCAACTTGCTGTGCTAGCTGTATCAGAGATGGTGGATTATCTAGATGTTTCAACAAAATTTCCTTAGCATAATGAATACGCTCAACCTCCGATGGCTTTAGCTTAATACTTTCAAAGCTACCTTGATTAATTTGTATTTCTTGCTCAACCATTAATGCTGCTAATTCCCAAACCTTGCTTTCAAGATATAATCGCTTAGTTATATCTTGGTAAGGACATTGAAGAATTTGCTGCAACGCTAACAGCATTGCTGGAGTTATAGTTCCATAGCGCTCATAAGTTGGTCGATCGAAAGGTCTGATTAAATGTTGTAAATTTTTTAGCAATTCTCCAGAGGGATCTGCGATAAATGAACGAAATTTTTCGTAATTTATATAAATTGCTACTGTGATAATCGAGAATGACTCACTCAGGAAACTTGAACTTTCAGGAGCCATACCACTCCCGCTTAAGAAGTATTCTCCACTCCTAAAGTGAATATCTTGGGATTTTGAAGCTACTGGAATAAAAAATTGCAATTCTACTGGATGTTTTCGGTAAGGACTTTCTACAAGCCCTAATTTATTATCTTGACAGTTGTAGATGTCTAAGAATACGCAATCTCGTAGTTGAATTTGTCGGAGATATCCTTCTCCAAAGGCATATTTTCGCGTAATGTCAAACTTATCAAAGCAGCTATCCTGCTGAACAGGCTCTGCTTGATATAATTGTTTTAAGTAATCTGCTAGTGGAAGAATAAGTGTCATAGCTACTTGATAGACATCGCATAGTTAACTAGAACACCGATTCATTAATAAAATACGAGACTGAGAAACCCTGTTTTAACGGCTTATACAACCAAAAACTCCTTGTTAGAGCATCAAAAAATCGGGTTTTTAGTCATGATTTTGAATCCTGAATCAGTGGTTTTTAAATAGTATAAGTTTATACATATCATTGTTTGTATAAGATAAAAGTATCATATATCACATATTTACCAACTTTGCTGGTAAAAAATTATGACAAACAAGCGATCGCACTCCTTGCATACTAACTTCAGGATGTATCCAAGGAGTGCGATCGCCTACAATCAGTGCATTGTGAGATCGCGTCCTCTTCGAGCCGGACTTTTTTATCCGTGACAAGACTTAGGACTGACGCCAAACTTCTTGCGAAAGGCGTTGTAAAATGATGTTGGGCTAGCGTAGCCTACTTGATATGCTACCTCTGTGACATTCATCTGGCCTTGCATAAGCAAATTTTGTGCTACTTCCAGACGATAATTGTGGAGATAGCCAAATACTGTAGTTCCAAAAACGGAACGGAAGCCTTCTTTAAGTTTGCGATCGTTTAATCCAACTTGTTGTGCTAGTTGTATTAGAGAAGGTGGATTATCTAGATGTTTCAACAAAATTTCCTTAGCATAATAAATACGTTCAATTTCTGATGGTTTTAGTTTTTTAATCTCAAGGCAACCTTGATTAATTTGTATTTCTTGCTCAACCATCAATGCTGCTAATTCCCAAACTTTACCTTCAAGATATAATCGCTTAGTCATATCTTGGTAAGGACATTGAAGAATTTGCTGCAACACTCCTAGCATTGCTGGAGTTATAGTTCCATAGCGCTCATAAGTTGCTTGCTCGAAGGGTCTGATTAAATGTTGTAAATTCTTAGGCAGTTTTCCAGAGGAATCTGCGGCAAATGAGCGAAACACTTTTGGATTTATATTAATAGCTACTGTTATGATAGAGAATGATTCTTGCAGAATATCCTTACTTTTAGCAGCAATACCACTTCCGCTCAAGAAGTATTCTCCGCTCCTAAAGTGTATTTCTTGGGACTTTGAGGCTACTGGAACAAAAAATTGAAATTCTATTGGATGTTTTCGATAAGGACATTCTACAATCACTGACTTATTATCTTGACAGTTGTATATGTCTAAGCGTACGCAATCTCGTAATTGAATTTGTCTGTGATATCCTTCTCCAAATGCATACTTTCGTGTAATATCAAACTTACCAAAGCAGCTATTGTACGGAACTGACTCTGCTTGATTTAATAGTTTCCAGTAATCTGCTAGTGAAAGAATGAGTGTCACGTCGCTTCGCTCCGAATTCAAAATTCAAAATTCAAAATTAATACAGCATAAGCGTTTCATTGATTTAGAATCGGTGGTTTATTTACGCTTACACCGTGTTGTACGAATTATTAATTATTTGGTATAACCTTATATTTATCACTACTTGTATAAGATAAATAGTATCATCTATAACCTTTTACCAACTTTACTGGTAAATAATTATGACAAACAAGCGATCGCACGAGTGCATACTAACTTCAGGATGTATGATGAATATGTAATCGCCTACAATTAGTGCATTGCGTGATCTTGAAGCGATCGTACATATTAGATAAATAAGAGCGATCGCATTTATTTAGTACATCTCCTTTAAATGCTAGTCATAAAATTCTGTCAAGATGGAATTGGATTCCATTTTGGTTTCCAATAAGTAATCGCTAAAGTTAATCGAGGATAGGGTGCATATGGTACAACCGGAGTTACCATATGCCAGGAATTTTTAGAAAACACAATTGCAACTGAGGTGTTCAGCCTTGGAGGAATTTTATAGACAACACTTTCATTCTTGCTGTCACTCAGAATTTGGAAATAACCTCCCCAATCCAGATGCCATTCCTGATTAAAGAAGTATAGTTGAGTGACAGTGGTACCACCTTGGAAATCGGTGTGTGGAGAGCGGCCGAAGTGTCCAGGATGGTAACGACGGAAACTAATTCCTATCATATGGTCTTTCAAATTCAAGTCTAACAACTCTCCCATCGCTTCACGATAAGCGAGAGACTGCAATTCTTTGATAAATTTTTGCCAAGACTCACTTAAGTTTTGAACAACACAACAGAAGTATCCTTGCTCAATTTTCTGATGTAAGTCTTTTCTCAAATCTCGTATCTTGGAAATATCTTCAGGTGTTACAATGATTGGCTTGCGCCAAAAAAAGCCATTCTCTTCCCAAGTTAATTCCTCAAATTTGTCTTGTGGATAGGTTTTAGCTAGCTCTAAACTATATTCTTCTGTCAATGGATTCTGAATAAATGCCCAGCGACAAGGAACTGAGTGTAAAATACCATTTTGAATGGTATTCCATTTCAATATCATTTCATCCTCTTCCTTTACACAACATAAAAAAATTATTGTTCCTTTACCAAGTAACGAAACAAATCATCCAGCACTTTATTGGCTGATATATAACTACCAGCAAGCCAGTACTCACCCATCACATAAACTTTACCTTGCTGCACAACTTTCAATTTTCTCCATAAAGGTTGTGCCATCAATTGCTCAATCATTTTTTGATAACTGTTTTTTTTATTGAAACTAAAAGGAATAACAAATAGAATATCTGCGTCTATCAAGGGGAGAAGTTCTTCAGATATGGGATAGTTAACGGGGTTTTCCCCTAATTGTAGAGACGTTTTTGCATCCATATCCTGAAACGGAGGACGTGCAATACCCAAGTCAGATAATATCGTGCCAGAAAATGCACTTTTTTTCAACAAATTAATCGACCCAGGCATAATCTGCACTACAGATACTTTTAGGGTTTTAAGTCGTTCTCCCATCAAGTGTTTAAACTCTGCTACCCGTGCATTATATTGTGCCACAACCTGTTTAGCTGACTCAGTTTGACCCAGTGCTTCTACAATCTGCATAAATGGTTCTTTCCATTGCCCGTTGTATTTCATACTGTCTAAAACAGTAGGTGCAATTTGCGACCACAAGTTGTAAGTATCCTTGAACCAGCCAGCACTACCTAATAGCAAATCAGGTTTGAGAGCTACGACTTTCTCCATGTTGGGTGGAAACCAGCCCAAATCCACAAAATCATCTCGTCTCAACTCCGGGTGTAGTATTGGTACAGGAGCGCCTAAAAGTTTAATACCAAATATACCAGCAACTTCCGTAGCATACCAATGCAGTGCTACGACTCGTTTGGGGTGAAGGGGAACTAGAGTTTTACCCATTGCGTGTTTGACTAAATGGACGGCGGCTTGTGAATGCGATGCAGTCGAGGAGTGATTCCAACTCTTATCAGTCGGCTTATGAATCTTTGCACTGCAACTACTTAAACTCAAAAGTGCTAGCAATCCAATTAGAAACAATCGCAAAGCAACAGTCACAATTTTAAACTCCCAATTTATATTTAATCGTGCCTCAAATTAACAACGCCTCTACAATGTACCCTTCGTAGCTTACCTTCGGTATCGCTGTTTGAGTTGTTTAGTTCACTATTAGCAAAGTTGAATAACTACGACAAGGGAAGCCAAAAGACTGTCTGCATCGTTAATCGATGCTGCGGTGCTAGGGGTGAAATTGGAGTAATTACGTGCCAGGACGAGCCAGTTTCTACCAAAGCTACTGAAGAACCAATCAGTGGAGGAATATTGTAAACAACACTGGATGTGTCTTTTTGTGAGAGAATTTGCAAGCAACCTCCCCAGTCACTAGACCATTGTTCATTGAAGTAGAACAAATGAGTTAGGACTCTGTGGGGGCCATCAGTGTGGGGAATCCAAAATTTAACGTGTTCGGAGTGAAATCGACGAAAACCTATAGTCATGAGATAGTTTTCTAACTTCAACCCCGATAGCTTTCCTAAAATTTCTCTATAAGCAGGTGTCGATAACTCTAAGATAAACCTCTGCCAAATTTCGCTGAAATCTTGAATATTAGAAACAATCCAACCATCATCAACTAGCTTTTGCCAGTGAGCGTTCTTCTCGCGTAACTGAGGAATAATTTCTTCTTTTGCAATTAACTTTGTAGCTAAACTGAGATACCCCTCCCCAATTTCTTCAAAATTTTCAATCGTTGGGTAGGTTTTGATTAACTCAGACTGATAATTAGCAGCTATGATATCCTCAAACAATATCCAGGGATAAGGAGTTTCATGAAGCACTGCCGTTTGTAAAGCTGACCAATTTAATACCATCTTAGTTCTGCTTTTGCACCAAACATCTAAATAAATCATCAAGCACGAGATTTGCTGATAAATAGCTGCCAGAAGTCCAATGTTCCCCAGCTATACAAACTTTTAATTTCAACTACAAAGGTTCTGCTTCCAGTTATTGAAGTTTTTTTTGCAATTTAACTTTATTGTTCTTAAAACCAGTGGTAACCACAAACATAAAATATTCATCTGCTTAATTGAGTAGTTCTTTAGATAGCGATCGCTTTATTTTACGACTTTCCCAGTCAAGCGCCATAGCTGTTAAAACTTCCATCTTGCTCTCAACTCAACTGTGAACGGGTCGCCAGGAACGTTATCTAAAATACCTCTAGATGATTCAAAATATTCGACATCAAATAGGTTTTTGAAATTGAGACTTAAGTCCAGATTGTCTTTACGATAGTAGAGAGCTGCATTCGTCAAAAAATAAGATGGCAACTGAAATGTATTAAATAAATCGCCTTCTTTTTCACTAACGTAGAATAAACCTAAACCAACTCCCCATCCCTTTAAGCTTCCTTTCGGAACGAAGTAGCTTGTCCACAAACTGGCGGTATGTTCGGGTGCATTCTGTAAGCGATTACCAACAGGGTATCGGTTGTCTTCGGTAACTCGCCCATCCAAATAAGCATAGGAAGCAATTACATTCCACCCAGGTAAAACTTCCCCTGTGAGAGTGAATTCTACACCTCGACCTCTTTGCTCTCCTGATTGAATATTAAACCGAGTATTTTGGAGGTTCGGTGTCAAAACATTGTCTTTAGTCAAATCAAACAGCGCTAAGGTAGCAGACAGTTTATCTGATAATAAATCAGCTTTGACACCAACTTCATATTGAGTACCGTGACTTGGCTTGAATGCACTGCCATTAATGTCAGTTCCAACATTTTGTGTAAAAGATTGGCTGTAGCTGGCGTAGAGAGAAATTGGTTTAATTGGTTGATAAACGATACCGACTCTGGGAGTAAATGCGGTGTCGGATTGATAGGTGGTCGTAGTTAAGTTCGTGAGAATATTTGTAGATATAGCTTTACTATCCACATAGTCAAAGCGTCCACCTAAAACTAACTTGAGATTATCAGTTAGTGAAATCTGGTCTTGAGCATAAACACCCACAGCATCATTTTTATTAAAAGTGCGATTTCCCGAAGTTAGTGAACCTCTGTCACTTCCATACACTGGGTTAAATAAATCTAATGGAGCCAGAGAATAAAATGTATTACCAGTATCATCATTTATAATGTAGTTTCGGTATAAATCGAAGCCGAGCAGTAGTTGATGGCTAATGCTGCCAGTGTTGAACTTACCGACAACATTTGTGTCCATAATGTAATTATCCCAAATATTATTCCGATAATACTGAACCGAGCGCGTGGCTATGCGTTTGTCTGGGTTTAAAGCGCTAATAAATGCAGCTGTTTGATCGGCTCGCAGAAATAGAGTATGGAGAGTGTTCTGCAATGACCAGTTGTCATTGAAGCGGTGCTTAAAGTCATAGCCGATGCGATATGTTGTCCGCTCTGCCAACTCATCATCAGGCTCTCCTACAAAACGACTAAGAGGTATATTCCCATTTGGGTTAGGAAGTATGGTTCCCTCAGCAGGAAGAGTGTAACCAAGGGTTGTATTTCTGGTATAGTACTCTCCCTCAACTGTTAAGGTTGTGTTGTCGCCAATGCGCCAAGTGATGACAGGTGTAATCTGAAAGCGCCTTGAATAGCTAAAATCAGTAAAGGAATCTCTGTTCTCGAAGTCGGCATTTAATCGATACAAAAGCTTTTTGTCTGAGGTCAAGGGGCCAGAAAAGTCAATGGAAGGCTGATAATAGTTAAAACTGCCAACACCAAAATCTAAAGCGTAATAAGGTGTGTCAAGTGGTTGTTTTGTAACAATATTAACTACACCACCCGCTTCTAGTTGACCGTAGAGTACAGAGGCTGGGCCTCTCAGAATCTCAACGCGTTCTACATTGCTCAAGTCAGTTCCCAGAATTGAACGGTTAGCTTCATCCCTCAGACCATTCCGCAAGGTATTGCCAAAGCCGAGAAAACCACGAATAGTAAAATTATCAGTTATTTTGGACGAGTTGAATGATGGTGTTAGACCATAAGCTTGGACTACATCAGAAAGGTTGCGCGCTCCTAAATCATCAATGACTGCCCTTGGAATCACCTGAACTGTGCCAGGAATATCCCGTAAGTCTGTTGGTGTCTTTGTCCCCACACTCGTCCTGGGAACTCGATAACTTGCTTCAGGAGTGCCAATAACTTCTAACTCAATGGGCTTTTGCTCTTCTGAATTTGCGGGTTTTGGAATTGTCTGTGTTGGCTGCTGTGCAGTGGATGAGGCAGCGCTTTGCGGGGGTTCCCCCCGTTGTAGCGACTGCCGTGTAGCAGCAGTTACTCCAAATACCAACCCTTGTTGTGTACTATCAAACAACTCGACTGTTGGCGCACCTGTTTCACCCGTAACCGTCACTCGCAGAGTATTTGCATCTAAACTTACAACCGTCACTTCAGCAATTCCTACTGCTGGCTTCTGTTGGCGAAAACTCTCGCCACTGACAAGCTGCAACTTTGCATTAGGGATGTCTGCAATGTAAGAATTACCCTCTGTTGTGCCTCTTACTTGTAATTTCTGAGAATTCGGTGTGACTAAAATTAACTCTATCCCTTTATCTGTGGGATTCACTTTCACATCCGTAACTGACACCACATCTAATATCGCTTGACGAGGCAGCGCGTTGCAAAGCCAGCCCGGTGCGGAGGTTCCCTCCGTTGAGGGGACTGGCGTGGGGTTCCCCCCGTTGTAGCGACTGCCGTTCAGTTGTGGAACTTTGTTCGGATCTCTAAGTGCCCTTATCAAATATATTGCACTAGTTTTAGCTGACTGCACTTCACTGGCAAAGCGAACCGAACCTAACGGTTGTTTACCATAAGCAGAATTAGCTACAGTTATATAAGAGATTGATATTAAAATGTTAATAACAGCACAAAGCAATTTCACAAGCATTTTTATCCGCTCCAGACCAGTAAACCAGACGAGAAAAAAAGTTGGTAAAGTACCCAAGTTATACCAACCACGACTATTCACTAAAGAATACAATTGTTGGTGCGAGGGCGTCCTCTTCGAGCCGGACCTTTTCTCTTCGAGCCGGACTTTTTAGCCGTGACAAGACTTAGGACTTACGCCAAACTTCTTGCGAAAGGCGTTGTAAAATGAGGTTGGACTAGCGTAGCCTACTTGATGTGCCACCTCTGTAACATTCATCTGGCCTTGGATGAGCAAATTGTGTGTTAAGCTAATCGGCATTGAATTTACATAATCAGGGCGGGCAAGATGCCCACCCCACAAGATATTAAGAAAGAAGAATTTGCTGTAGTGCTAAGAGCATTCCTGGAGTTTGAGTTCTATAGCATTCATATGTTAATTGATCCGGTCGTCCGATCAGATGTTGTAATTCTTTAGGTTCACTTACATCGAACTCCAGCGTCAAATCACCGATTCCACGGAAGGATTGTATTTTCAAGCGCTTGACTTTCACCATAATTACGCTGATTTTAGTTTAATAATGCCTTTATCAAAAACACGATTATTAGTAGCGATCGCACTTATTTCTATTCTATCTTTATACACCTCATAAGAGGCAAAACTTAAATCACTAGTGGAATACTCTGTCCACTCAGAACGCCCTACAGGACGATTGCCTGCACCTGCGCCACAAATTAAATAAGTTGTACCATCAATAGCACGAGTACGTTCATAACTATGTTCGTGCCCATTGATATAAAGTTGAACGCCGTATTTTTGAAATAGAGGAGTAAAAGTTTTAATAAAACCTGGATTATTCCCATACTGACCCGATGAATAAATCGGATGATGTCCAAACACCACTTTCCAAGGAGCATTACTAAGACTTAATTCTTTTTCTAACCAAATTAGCTGGTTTTTCCAATCAGCATTACTGTTAGTATCTAAAGCGAAAAATTGTACTTGATTACGTTTAAATGTATAGTAACGTCCCTTCATATTAAAGCCGACATATTTGACTTGTGGATCACCATTGGCAGTACGAATATCGTGATTACCTAAACAAGCCTGAAATTTTACATCTTGCTTCAGCAAAGCTTGGTATGGACGCTCAAAAACTTCGCCGATTTTTTCAATTTCGCCGTTATTGTAAATGTTGTCTCCAGCTAAAACTACTAAATCATAAGGATTTTCCTTGTGATACGCATTCATTGCCCCAGCCACAGCATACTGTCCTTTAGCCCCAGTCCCCGTATCTGCTACAGACACAAAACGTAATAACAAGTCTTTTTTGGGTGGGTTGGCGGCTATAGCTGTTGTTGAATCGCTAATATCAGCACTTTGATTATTTTGATTGGCTAACATCCAGCTTAAAAATCCTGTACTAATGGCGCTGAAGCTACTTAAAAATAAAAATTGACGGCGTTTCAGGTTCATAATTCACCAAATTTAGTAAATAGTCAGTTCAGCGGAAACAATGAGCAATGAAGTGATACATTAAGGCAAAAGAAGGCAGCACCAGTAATAATGTACGTTGTTTGTCTTTGATTCGCTGCTTTTGGTGAAAGTTCCATGTCACAAGACAATCAGTCAAAACCGACGAATGAGCAGGTAACTCAACCTCCCCAAAAACCTTACCAGAGAGTTCAGCCATTTTGGAAGGCTAAAATTATCCAACTTCTCCAAGGGACGATTGGGGTTTTAGAAGTAACGGTTGAGAAACTGGAGACTGCACCCCCACCTGGTACTGAAGAAAAACCCAGTTTTTTCCAGCAGCTTCAGTTGCGATGGGGTGGACTGTTAAGGACAATCCGCTTGTTTTTACCATCAAATTTGTCAACAAAGTTATCAGATACAGCTTTGACGGGAATTGTTACTGCAATTGCTGTAATTCTCGTTTGGACAACGGCGATTGTCTTTACTGGTAAATCTACTGAAGTAGCAACAGTTCCACCGATTAAGGAGGTTCCTGTACCCACACCAATAATAACTACTCCACCAGAGTCAGTCGCACCAGAACCACAGCCGCCACAGCCACGAGAGGAAATTACGCCGCCAGAAGTACAAATTCCGCCACCACCAACGCCGGAACCAGAACCAGAACCAATTCCCACACCAACTCCGACACCAACCATAGAATTGACACCAGAACAAGCCTTGATTGCGGCTATTGAAAATCAGGTAGCCGAAACTAGCGATCGCATTGCCTCTGGTCTGATAAAGTCAATTCAAGCCAACTTCCGCACCAGCAATCTAACTGTCAAAATTAGTGACGATTGGTACACTCTCAAAGAATCTCAGCAGGACAAACTAGCTGCAAAGATATTACAACGCTCTCAAGAACTTGATTTTACTCATTTAGAAATTATCGACTCCCAAAATAGGCTGGTAGCGCGTAACCCAGTTGTCGGTACTGAAATTGTGATTTTTAAACGGCAAACAGCAAGTTAAAATAATTCGTAATGTAAACACTTTATTAGGATGTTTAACTTCAAGTATATATGTTAGACAACATTTCGCTATTGCTCCAAGCTTGTGAAAACTTAAACATCAGCTATGAAATTCTTCATCCTGCTGAAAACTTAATCAAAATAAAACTGAATAATAAATCGCATTATTTTTGTAACTATAGCACTCCGTTAATTAATCAAGCAGTAGCACACCTTATAAAAGACAAAGAATACACTTACCATCTTTTAAATAAAAAAGTTAAACTTCCTCGGACAGTAGGTTTTCTTTCTCCTTTCTGTGACATCGAGTATAAGATTTACTTAAAATTCTCAACTATTCCGGATATTGTATTAGAAATCAAGGAAAAGTTTGAAACACCTGTGATTGTTAAAAGAAATTCTGGTGCGAGGGGGCATAACGTTTTTTTATGTCAGAATCAACATGAAATTGAAACTGCTTTAAAAGAAATTTTTAATGTCAATTTTAAAAAGTATGATTACGTTGCTATTGCTCAAGAATTTATTGACATTAAATCTGAATATAGAGCGGTTTTCTTAAATAAAGAGTTAGTTTTGCTCTATGAAAAAGATATAAGTAATGCAAAATTTGTAGGTAACCTTAGTCCTCTGCACTGGAATGGTGCAAAAGCAAAGTATATCAACGAGCCAAAAATATTGTCAGAGATTGCTAATTTTGCTAAACCAGTTTTTGAAGAATTAGACCTTGATTATGGTGGTTTAGATATCGTATTAGACCAAGATAACCAATATTGGTTAATTGAAATCAATTCTCACCCAAATTATAGTATTTTCACTAGAGACAATGGAGAGGAACATGTGTTTAAAATTTTTGAAAAAATGCTTATTAGCCTAGCATAAAAATAAAAAGTTTAGTACTTTGGTTAGCTAATTCATTATTCTCAGGACTTACACAAAAACTCTCCGAAACATATAATTTGGCGATCGCGTTCGAGATTTTGGTGAGTGAAGGAATCGCACTTAAACATGGCATTTGTAAAGCGTTGAATTGTCAACCAGGGGAACTGTTGGAATTATGTATCAGATGAAGGTGAAGAGAATGTGGTTTCTTAGGTTGATATAGTTTGAGTGCCATCGCTGCAACAATCAAATCCCAGGAATAGGACGCAGGATTTTGTGAGATACCAAACTGTCAAACTGCAAGCGCAAAGCTTGGGCTGTTGCTGAGTCAGTGAGCAACACACCTGCTTCAATATTGCGTTCGTGGGCGGCTTCTGTAAAATTAGCTGATGTAATTAGCACAAATTCCTCATCTACAACAATGCACTTGGCGTGCAAAGATGACTTTTACTTAACATCCACTGCTAGCGATCGCGAATCATAAAAAACTTCTGGTAATCTCTCCCCTGTCCAGATATCGCGGCAAAAGGTGTGTGCAAATTCTCTCAATAAAACTGACTCTGCTACTTCACTGTAATGTGGACGTTGGATGTTAAGAAACATTTGTACATATAGTTCCGGGTTAGCATCCATACGTTCTGCAAGTACCTGGAATAATTTCCGCGCTTTCTCGCCTTTATCAATAGCAAAGCTGGAGATGAGAACACTTTTTTTCGCGTTGCTAAACAGTTCACGGACAACAACGCTAGTATCACGGCTTTGAGAACCAGTTACCTCTGGGCCAGTCCATACTAACTCAATGCGATGTCTGCGACAAGCCGCTTTGCGTCTACGCGTATTTGTTGAGATGTACTTCGTTCTGCTGCTAGCAAGCGCAAGGTATAAGCAATATGGCTGCATTTTACGCCTTCAGAAGTTAGATGATTAAGTTCATCAACTACTGTTTGACTTAAAGTTGCAGGTACGTAGTTAACAATGGTCGATACGAGAAAAGGAGGGGATAGCCTACCGTTTTCTAATGCTATTGTTAGTTTCAGCAAAGTTGGGCGGCTCAGTTGTAAAAAAGCCATTGTGTTTATTCTGGGAAGAATTCTGCTCCTAAACCTTCAACTGTAGAGACAACTAAGGCGCGGTCAAGAAATTCGTTGCGGCGTTCGCAGGATGTTTCGGCAATCAGCAAACATCCGTGACAAGCGGAACCGTGCAGAAAACGCTCCTCTTGCTCATTATCTGGTCGATGTTGAGCGCATACTGGGTCATTGGAGCATAATTTTCCTTGCTCTAGTGCTACTTCCAAGTGGTATTCAATGCGTTTACCAACTTCTACCAATCCGCCTAAAGTCCCTTCTGACCCAGACGAACCTGTGTATAAAAGAATTCCATATCCTGCATCACCAGCGTAGATGCGTTCGCGGATGGAACTGGCAGCATAGCCGCATTCTAACGATACAGCCACAATTAATAAATGTGATAGAGAATGCAGCATAGTATATGGCAAGCCAGGAAACTTAATTTTTTCTTTTTCTTGGTCTATACCTTTACGCGCACACCAGATATCAAATCCTCTTGATAATTCTCGTCCACGTTTTTTGACGGCTTCTCGCTTTAACCAATCTTCGATCGCTTCCTTACGGAAAGCAATAAATACGCCCTCGCCTTTATTCTCAATTGCAGGAACCCAAGTAGGCTCAATATCTAAAGCAGCACGCCTGACGCTGATATCAAGTTCGCCATCGATATCTGGCATTTCCGCTTCAAAGCGAGTAAAGCCTACCTGAGCAATTACTTCACGTAAGCGATGTACTAAAACGATTCGTTCAATACGGGAAGAAAACGTAGGCTTTAAGTTATTTAGCTGGCGAGAACGAGCGTAAAAATCACCGTCTGGGACATCTTCCCCAACTTCGACAGAACTAGCAAGTAATGTCTCAATTTCTACTTGTTTAATTTTTTTATCTCCAGTTGAAGCACCGCTTTGTCGCCGTTGTACTTCTTCCCAGACTGCTTCATCACTAAATTTTTCTAAAGCTACAGCTACCTTTTGTTTTTTGCGTTCTTTTTTAATTTCGCTGACGCTTTCTGCATATTGGAGAAAATCTTCGTAAACTAAATTCACTGCATCTCGTAAACCCGCATCTAAGTCAGGTAGGGAAATAACGCTAAGAATTTGTGAAAAATAAGCGTTACTGGCAGACCTAACTAATAAGCGGTTGTATTCTGGTAAACCAGTGGATTCACGAATACAGTAAGGTTCTTGGGCAAATGAGCCAAGCCAAGGGCGATGTCCTTGACATGGGCCTAAGACTTTACCGTTGCGGACTGTAGCATCAGCAAGGGGACGGCGTTTTTTACAGGCTTCGCAGCGCACGTAAATTTCAGCGAAGTCGTTACCTGAACCACCTTCGTCTAACCATAACTGACCTCGACACTTATTTTCAGGGTCATTATGTACAAAACGATACCAATCAATATCACTAATATGACCTTTAACGCAGGCTTGCACGAAGCGGACAGGTACGACTGGTACTTTCTTTTTTTCAGAATTAAGATATTGACCACTGACTAAATTACCCCACGGTAACAGAGGACGAGTGCGGAATGTTTTTTTGGTTTTAGTGTCGTACCAAGTTTCCTTGACTTGAGCTAAAAACCAAGTGGGAAACATGAAAACATTAATTCCGGTGCGGGTAGCTCTGGGGTCTTGTTCATCAACCGGTGGCGCATACAAGTTGACATGATTGATTTGTAAAATTTCAGCAACTCTAATCGCTAACCGATCTTCAAAAATGCGTTTTCTGTCGCCACGCCACTGATTTAAACCAGCAACTAACACGGAATGTTCTGGTAAGTCTACCATCGCCCCAGGCCCAAAGGTAGAGAGAATTTGACTTTGCCGTACTTGTCCTGCTGGGGGAATTCTTCTGTTAGATTTACTCATTTTCCTTTCTCCTCTACCTCATTTCCGTAAGGGTTAATCACCCACAGATTGACTGTTGGTTCGACATCGCGCAAACTTCGCTGGGCTTTAAACCTTCGTGCTTCTAGTGGTTGATTCTCTAATTCGGGGTCGAGGGGGTCAAATATCAGTGGTGGTGCTTCGCCTACTTCACGCTGATATTGGAGGCTAATTTTTCCATTAGCAATGCTTTGCCATGTATCTAGTAAATTTTTTACTCGTCCTTTAACTTTGTAACGTGTTTCCTCTGCGTCATCCTCGTTGTTTCTACAAACCTCGGCCCGTTGTGCAATAGTTTCAACAACAAACTCTAAATCTTGGCGATGTTGAGTAATATCGAAAGCGCGAGTTGGTGCTGTCATCCCAGGATGTCCTAGACGTGTTAAAGCAACGGTAATAGCTGCAATACCTCGGTCAATAGCACGAGGAGAAAAGGGAGTTACGCTGGTAGCTTCTACAGCACGGTAAAATGTTGAATGCCAAGCAAAAAAGCGTTCATAATGAGAGCGATCGCGTGGACGATGAATGTTTAGTAATGTCACTACTAAACCCGGTCTTTCCTCATCCCGTCCTACACGGCTAGTAGCCTGGATATATTCGGCGGCTGTCTTGGGTTGACCGAGAACTACCATTAAACCCAAGCGGGTAATATCCAAACCTACGGAAATCATGTTTGTCGCTAAAACAACATCAACCTTTTCATCTTTATCAAAGGTTGATTCCATTCGCCGCTTAGTCTCTGCAACGTCGCTAGTGCTGACACGGGAGGTCAATTCTTCTGGTTCATCATCAATTTTACGACCAGCAAATAACCCTGATATTTCATCTACTCGTTTACGCTGGCTATAACGCACTAGACCAGAATTTACTTCATCTTCCACAATCCGCCGACTACCACCGAGTTCACGTAGAGAGTTAAAGTAACCTAACAGCGTCATGTAGGAATCTGCTGAGTTATCAGAATTTTTCTTCCCTCCTTGTTCTAGCCAGTGTTTTTGGGCTGCGCCTAATAATGCCAAATAAGTACGTAATAAAACTACTTTTAAACTGCGTCCTTGAGCAGCAATTCCTACATAAGTGCGGGCATTTTTTACTGTAGCAGGGACGGTTTTGGCAAAGAATGAATCGCGTCGGTCTGGCCCTGGTGGCGGAAATATATCAACTTCGCTGCGACCGAATAAAGCTTGAATTTGCTTGCTGGCGCGGCGGACTGTTGCAGTTGAAGCAACTATTTTCGGACGAATTTTTTTACCGTCTATCTCTTGGCTGCACAAGGCATCAATGGCGGTTTCGTATAGTCCTACCATTGTTCCCAAGGGGCCGGAAATTAAATGTAATTCGTCCTGGATAATTAAGTCTGGTGGTGGTAAATAACCGCCAAGGGGTTTACCGCGACCTGGTTGAGTAGGGCCGTAAAAACCATCGTTGTCGTAGCGGTCTACTCGTCCAAATAATGCACCAGTTTCTCCCACCCAAGGCAGGCTGGCAAATTTATCTACTGTAGAGATAATAAAACAAGGTAGGCGGCGGTATATTGGCTCGTCTACGGCGACTATTGGTAAAGGATTATCACCGCGAAAATGACAGCGACGATTAGCACAAACTACGCGTAAGTTCGTTGGTTGGTCAGTATTTGGTAGTAGTTGGAATGAGTTGCGTTGAAATTCTGTATCGCACCAAGGACACTTTTCTAACGGGATGGGCGATGGGTTGTTACGATCATTGTTTTGGAAATCAAGAGTCCGTTTTCTAGCACTGTTATCGTCGTTATCTCCTTTTTTACCCATGCGGTTGGGTGTTGCAGCTTGTCCTACCCACAGTCCAATTTCAAAGGGCCAAGTTCCTAACTTCTGCGGGTTTTTTTGGCGTTCTAATTCTAAGGCGCAAATCATCGTCGTCGCCCGTCCGAGTTGGTCAAGAGTCAAAAGACGCAGGGTATAGCGCATGAGGACGCTTAAACCAGCCGATTTGATACCGGGATAACGCAGTCGCCGCAGGACAATAGTAAAGGCTGCAAGTCCTAAGTAAGCTTCGGTTTTACCGCCACCTGTAGGAAAGAATAGCAAATCGACTAATTCACGATCGCCATTTTCGGGGTAAGCTATTCCTGCCAAGTTCATCAGTAAAAACGCTAGCTGGAAGGGTCGCCATTCAGGTGGCGCAAGACTTTCAGGAGTGATATTTTTGCCGTGAGTAGCACGTTGACGCATATACGTAGCAATAGCCCGATTTCCTATTTGAAATGCTTCAAATATTTGTGGGTCATTTAATGCTTTGATACCAGCGTCGATGCGCTTGTTGGCAATTTCCGCACGGCGGAGTAAATCTAGGGCTACATTTAACCGTTTTGGTTCGTTGGGACATTTGGTGCATTGTTCTTTAATCCAATCAGCGTAAGCATCCACCATTGGACTCAGCATATTTTGCAAAGCTTCTGGTGTGGATGCGCCAGCTAAGGCTTCCATTTCCAATTCAACGTTTTTTACTTGAGTGGCTATGACCTTTTCCACATCAGCCGTTGGTATCCAAGCAGTACGTACTTCCTGACAGCTACCATCAGGATTAGTTAATGCAATCGCAGAAACGTTATGACCTACCGCATATTCATAATCATCGCGGTATTGTAAATCAGCGACGTTTTCATCCCAATCATGATTATCTCGTCCGCGTAAATTGGGACGGGCTACTAATGGTTCTGGGGTATGGATGATTAAACTGGTTTGAAAAATATAGCTAATATCGCGCTGTTTATCTGAGGTGGGGAGGCGATTATTGACGAGAAATACAGAGACAGAACGAGTTCCAGCCGGGACAAGTTCCTTGGATGTGACAGGACGGATGGAGACGACGAGTTGTAAACCGTTGCTATCAGCTATGGGAATAGTTTTTGTAGATTGGTTTTGATGAAGCGGTAATTTTAATTGTTTAGGACTACTTAAACCTAAACCCAATTGTAATTGTTCGGGATTGCGATCGCCCATTAGAGGAACAATGATTTGGGCTTGGTATGGAATCCGTTTCCAGCATCCCGATAGACTGTTATTTGATTCCTCTTGCGGGATTGTCGTATCTATTTCTAGGGGTGAGAGAATTTCTTGAGCACCAGAATCATCTTGAGATTGTGCAACAGTATTGTCTTTTATTGGGAAATAATCACCCCATTGCACTGTGAGATTAAGTTGACTGGCGTTTTTAGCAACTAGGAAACTTAAACCCATCGATGAAGGGAAAAAAGCTTTTTTGGCGAATGGTTTATCTGGAACACTTTCATCTTCAGCTGCACTACCGCCTTGCACTACATCTAAATCATCATCGCCAGTATCATCTCCACGCTGTTCGATAGGTGCGCCATGCGGAACAAGGAAACCTGTAAGATACCATTTTGATGGTGCTTGGTCGAGAATTTCTTCTGCGTGGTCGATATCATCGGGGATGGGGCCTATGAGGTCGAGTTGTAGGGCTTCGATGAGGCGCGATCGCACTTCGGCAGAGGTTAGAGATTTCGCATTATTTATCATTTAATATTTGGCTTTTGGATGACTTAATTTAATTGCGGAGGTTAAAACCCCCGTCTAATAGCTCAAATCGTCTTTAGACGATTATTTAAATTAATTTGCTAGTCCTCTTCCAGAGGACTTTAGCTATCAGACAGGGGTTTTGAACCCCTGGCTATCTGGCTATCTGGCTGTCCATCAATTTACATATTTTCTAAATGAGAATTTGTTGTTCCTTGTGAATGATGTATTTTTTGATTTTTAACATAAGTAACAGCTTGCTCAAGTTGCTTACTACCTAAAGAGAAAACCCCATACCCTTCTTGCCAAGAGAATTTATCTGACGTAGCAGGAATATTTTGATTGAAATAATAAGAACTACTACCTTTAATTTTTTTAACAAAATCTGCAATAGCTATTGTCGGAGGAATAGACACAACTAAATGAATATGGTCTTCCATACCACCTATTCCATGAACAATACAATTTAGAGCATCTGATTTACCAATAATATAATTATGAAGTTCAGATTCTTTATTGGACATAATTAGAGGTAGGCGTTGTTTTGTTGTCCAAATAATATGATAGTAAAGTCGCCATAATGACATATTTTTTGCTAATTAGCATTTATCTACCTTTACTAGATTGCCCATTTTTGGTTAAAAACAATAAATGTATTTCAACCAGATTTGTTAGATTCGCCAGATTCGCCAGATTTGCCAGATTTGCCAGATTCGCCAGATTCACCAGATTCACCAGATTCACCAGATTCGCCAGATTCGCCAGATTTGCCAGATTCGCCAGATTCACCAGATTCGCCAGATTTGCCAGATTCACCAGATTCGCCAGGGGTTTTGAACCCCTGGCGAATCTGGTGAAGTCGGATGAATCCGACTCCTTCAAAATATAAAAACCCAGCCAAGTTTTTTAGTCCTGACCTGTACTAGCATCAGCCAACCACCTTTATCTGGGTCAGGTACGGCATAGGTCGGTTGTAAAGTTTCACCGTATTCTGGTAGCGATACCTCCAAATCCTCTGGACTCTCGACTAAATCTGTCGGTTGCCAACCAAGAATTTCTACTGTGAAGGTGAGAAAGTCAGAAATTACGCAGGTGTAATTGGTGCTGTCATCAGAGGAATCTCGGCTAACTATTTCGCTTAACCGTTGCTGTAACTCAACAACGTTGCGATTTACCGACATTTGGGCATTATTTAACGCCGTTGGCGACACTACCAACCCCACTGGCTGAAGGAAGCCCAACCATTCCTTATGCGCTTGAATTTCTCTATCCTTTACCATACTCCTCAACCCGAAACTGGCCACAAATAAATCAATCCCATAGGTTCAACTCGCACCGCCCTAACTTCGTAGGAAGCCTCAATTCGGGCAGGTTCAGTATTAATTTCTTCAGCAAGTGCTTTCAATCGCTTCTCCCAGTGGCGGCGGTCTGCTTCTAACTGCCGTTTTTCCTCGACTGGGAACTCTTCAAACGGAATCGATAGCTGAATAGCTTTGGTATTTTCAATTTCCTGCTTGCGTTGGCTAATACGCTGCTGCTGCTGTTCGAGAATTTTTTTCATCTCCACAGCTTCTTTTTTGCCCCGTTCGGTTAACTTTTTCTCAGCTCTTTGAGCCAAGATATTGGCACGGCGTTCCAAATGGGGAATCAAATCAGCAATATCTTGGGTAGCATTCTGTTTCAACAGTTCTTTAACCGTCTGAGATACTTTTTGCAAACGAGGAGAAGCTAAAGAATCTTCCAATAAAGCCAGTACGTTGTCTTTCTCTCCTTCGTTTAACGGTTGTAGTTTCTTGCCTCCCCTAGCTGCTTCAGACCATTCCGCAGCGATCGCAATTACTTCGTCATGTAACCGCGAAGCACCCTGTCCGTAAACCGATAAGCGTCCCAAGGCGATAACTTTCGGAATTGGGTCATCAGTCAGACAAATGCAAGCGCGGGTTAACTCATCATGTAAAAACCCTTGGGCTAAAAATCTCCCTAAAAGGCGCTGTACAACCCGATGTTCTAAATGCAGGTGAACCACATCCCCATCTAAGGAACAAGGGTCACGAAATACCACCGGACGAATCGGTGCTTCCCGTCGCCATTCCCAAGGCTTTTGTCCTTTCTTACGTGGCGGTCTTAAGGTATCAAGAGTAGTCGCCCATGTGGGGTCTGCACGTTGGTCAAGGGGTGGAAGCGCCCAACGTGCAGTTGCGGAGTCTTGGTAAGCTTCATTACTATCGACTGGGGCCAGAGGAGTCGCACCGAGAATTTCCAATGAAGCGGAAATAGCATTGCGGAAGTGTTCATCACTCAGTCCCAACCAATCCCGCGACGTTTTCAGCATCTCTTGTAACTGTGATAATTGCTTGGTTAATTCTTCTCTTTGCAGTCGATTTTCTTCCAATTCCTCGTTTACTATCTGTAAGTTAGGTAAATCAGCTTGTTCTATAGAAGCAGTAATATTAGTTACCTGATTGTGGCGAATACCATCTGACAACAACCGCGATAAATTCTTTTGCACAACTGGTGAAAGTGTTCCCAATTCTTTTTGAATTGTTTCGGTCTTTTTCACCAGCACTTTTAATACTTTGTCCTCTGTCCGTTGCGCTAAAACAAAGTAGTAGCAGTGAACAACAGGCGATCGCTGTAATTTTCTGTCAATACGGCCGTTGCGCTGTTCCATCCGCGACGGGTTCCAAGGCACATCAAAATGGAATAGGTCAGCACAATTGTTTTGCAGGTTGACCCCTTCCCGTGCTGCATCCGTGGCTATAAGAATGCGGAGGGGGTGACGCGATGGGTCGGAGTTAAAAGCATTTTTGATAGCTTCTCGGCGTTCTTCGCCAATACCACCATGAAATACATCAATGCGTTCGGCGTTTCGCCGTAGCGCTTCGCTATCTGAGCCGGCGATCGCTTCTTGGAGTTTTTGCTGCAAGTAGCGTTTTGTATCTGTGTATTCAGTAAATATAATGACTCGCTTATCTAACCAAGCAGCATTAGGTTTACCCAAATCAGGACAGAGATTTTGTTTAATCCAAGCCACCAACTTTTCAACTCGTGGGTCTGCTTGATATCTAGCTTGGTTGGCTACATCGGTCATCTCTTCTAAAATTTCCAATTCTCGACTGCTTAACCCAAAGCTTGCAGCCTGTCCAGTCGCCACCGTTACCTGAGTATCTTCTTCTGCTTGTACTTCTTCTTCCGCTAGTTCAGCCCGTTCATCATCAGCGCCAGGAGATTCTAAAAGCAATGGTAAATTCTCGATGCCATTTACAGAACGGTTAGTAGATTGCTTTTCAATCGCTGCACGATGAACTTTCAAAGTACGTGCAAAAGCTTCGATAGAAGACAGCAGACGCTTTTGCAGCGAAGTGATTACCAGCATCGCCGCATTTTGGGTTGACTTCGATGCTTCCTTCAGCCGTTCTTCCCGCAGACTGCGATATTCTTGCAGCAATCGTGACAGTTTCAATTCCGGTGCATCTTCTGGCAGATTATCGATAACGATAGGAATAACCCGCCGTTCAGGAAACTCTTCGCCAATCTCCCGTAAATCTTGCTTTAACCGCCGCACCATCACCGTATCTAAAAGCTTGCGTTGGCTCTGCCCGCCATAGGCATCGCGCACAGGTACACCTCGACAAAATCGTTGCGGGTCGAGGATTTCCAGTAATGCTGCAAAGCTATTGGAATGTCCATTATGGGGCGTAGCAGAAAGGAATAACTTATGTTCAAACCTGGGGGCTATATCACGGACAGTGCGTGTTAATTGAGAATCTACAGCATACTTCGCACCACTAGCTGGGGCTGCGTTGTGTGCTTCATCGAGAATCAACATTGATGCACCTGCAAAATCTCCCAACCAATCACGCAAAGGTGCAGCATAGGTTTCATCGCGTAACAAAGCATGAGAAATAATGAAGCGGCTGTGAGTTGTCCAAGGGTTAATCCCATAACCCCGTTCTTGACGACGACTAGCTACAAACTCACGGTCAAAAATTACAAAAGTTAGCCCGAAGCGGCTTTCCATTTCTTCTTGCCATTGCCGTACAACCGATGGTGGACAGGAAATCAAAACACGGCGAACTTTTTGCCGCATCAACATCTCTCTTAAAATCAGACCTGCTTCTATGGTTTTCCCTAAACCAACATCGTCAGCAATAAACAAAGCAACTCTAGGCATTAATAAAGCCTTGCGTAGCGGTTCAAGTTGGTAAGCTTTGACTTCAATACCTGCACGGTATGGTGCTTGAAACAGTTTTGGGTCAGTTGAGGTAACACAGTTCCAGCGCAGAGTATGGAGATAAGCCGAAAATAGACGGGGATTGTCAAAACCTCGGTTTGCTATGGACTCCCACGAAGTTTTACTTATGACTTTGGCATCAACTTCTCTTTCCCAAAGAACTTCTAACTGTTCTCCTAACGCATCATCTTCCAAACACGAAAGGCAAACTAAAGTGTCTTCCTTCACCAAAGGTTTAGCCACTACATCTTCTACAAGATACTGCCGCGATCGCACCCGCACAATTTGACCAGTAACAACACTCATCCCCTACACCCCTTTGCCCTGTTGGAACCCCTACACCAATCACAGAGAAGCTATTTTTTGCATGAAAAATTACCTGTTAAGCGATCGCTCACAGTTGCAAATCCGCAGATTTTAATTGGGTATAAAAATTTAGTATTTAAAAATACTTATAAATTTAATTATCAAAATAGTAATGTATGTTTTAATACTTTCTTTGAAAGTCAATTAATTTAGATTATTTAAAGCATTTGAGTCTATTTAATGAAAATATCGATATATTTCGCCCATCAAAGTCATACATAATTATGGCTATATGCATGAGCAAGTATACCAATTTATATGTTCAAAATGTAGCAATACATTTTTGGAATTGCATTAGTATTAATACTGAGTATTACTATAAATTTCAGCCCAGTTAGTCAGACTTATATGTGATTGTGGTAGTCAGATGTGATGAGAAATTGCGATCGCATTGCACAGTCTATTGAGGATTTTGATAGGAATTACCGGAACCAAAATGGTTCCAGAATATAGCGGCCATTACGAAGAATTAGTTAATCCAAATAAAACGTCTATTGCTTCTAACTGACTCTATTTGTCACTAGACGTAGACTCATATTTTTTCAACCATTCCTTAATAGCCTCCTCCAATGCTGCTGTCTGAGTTATTTCCAGACGGGCGCAGGCAATCTCGAATGCAATTTTTAAACTTTTAGGGATTCTTCCCCGAACCTCTCGTGTTTCTTCAGTCATCCCAATACCAAGTCTTTGTTCGGGCTTAATTTTGGCACAGCATTTTAATAAAAATACATTTGAGCTACAAAGCTTTTAAGCTATTGCGCTTTTAAGCTATTGCGCTTATGATTAAAGTAGGTGACTAAACAAGTCAAAGACTTTAAGAGCAACTTTCATCAACGCCACACAGTTAAACACACCATGAGCGTTATCACTATTCAATGTCGTCTTATTGGTGATGAAAACAGCCTCCGCCTCCTGTGGGAACTAATGGCTGAGAAAAACACACCACTGATTAACGAATTATTGGAACAGCTAGCCAAACATCCTGATTTCGAGACTTGGTTACAAAAAGGTGAAATGCCTAAAGACACTATCGAAATAATATGCGACTCTCTCAAAAAGCAAGAGCGCTTTGCTGACCAGCAAGGTCGTTTTTACACATCAGCAGTTACTCTAGTCAAGGAAGTTTACAAGTCTTGGTTCGCCTTACAAAAGCGACGACAGCGCCAAATAGAAGGAAAAGAGCGTTGGCTAAAGATGCTCAAGAGTGATATGGAATTACAGCAAGAAAGTCAATGTAGCTTAGATGTTATTAAGGTCAAAGCTACTGAAATTTTGACTTCATTTGTTGCTAAGTTCACTCAGAATAAAAATAAGCAATCCAAAACAAAAAAAGGCAAAAATACTAAAAATAATAAAAAAGACTCTTCAAACACGACAGTTTTCAATGGATTATTTGATATTTACGATAAAACAGAAGACTGTTTATCTCGGTGCGCTCTTGCCTATCTACTCAAAAATAACTGTCAGGTCAGTGAGATTGATGAAGATCCCGACCAATATGCTAAGAGTAGGCGTAAAAAAGAAATAGAACTTGAACGCTTAAAAAATCAAATCAAAAGTCGGAAACCCAAAGGACGAGATTTAACAGGAGAAAAATGGCTAGAAACTTTGTCAGAAGTGGTTAATAAAGTCCCTGAGAATGAAGATGAAGCTAAATCTTGGCAAGCTAGACTCCTGAAAGGAAATAGCTATATGCCATATCCTGTTGATTATGAAACCAATACAGACCTAACTTGGTTGACAAATGATAAATGTCGTATCTTTTTCAAATTTAATGGTATAAATAGACGAATGAATGAACGATTATTTGAGGTTTATTGTGATTCTCGCCAGCTTCACTATTTTCAACGCTTTTGTTAAGACTGGCAAATTTGGCATGATGACGAAAAAATATATTCTTCTGGGCTATTTCTTCTACGTTCTGGGTGTTTGCTCTGGCAGGAACAAAAAGGTACACAAGAGCCGTGGAAAACCTACCAATTGATTCTTCAGTGCTGTGTATAAACACGGTTGTGGACACAAGAAGAATCAGAACTGGTTCCTCTTGAAAAAATCAACCAGGCTGAAAAAACATCAGCAAAATGGAACAAAAAGGTTGTTTAAATAAGAATCAGGTAACTCGGCTAACAAAAGAATTAACTACGAGGCAAAAACTTAACAACCCCTTCCCTAATCTTCCCACTAAACCCTTGTATCAAGGAAAATCTAATATTCTGGTTGGTGTCAGCTTGGAACTAGATAAACCAGCAACCGTTGCTGTGATAGATGCTGCCAACAATAAAGTTCTAACTTATCGCAGTGTTAAACAACTACTGGGCAAACGCTACAATCTTCTCAACCGCCAGCGACAACAACAGCAACGTCTTTCGCACGAACGCCACAAAGCTCAGAAACAGAATGCACCCAACTCCTTTGGTGAATCAGAGTTAGGGCAATATATAGATAGATTATTGGCTGATGCGATAATTGCGATCGCTAAAACCTATCAAGCTGGCAGCATAGTTATCCCAAAACTCCGCGATATGCGTGAGCAAATCAGTAGTGAAATCCAATCCAGAGCAGAGAAGAAATGTCCTGGTTACAAGGAAGCTCAACAAAAATACGCCAAAGAATATCGTATGAGCGTTCATCGCTGGAGTTACGGTCGATTAATTGAGAGTATTAAATCCCAAGCTTCAAAAGCCGGAATTTCTACTGAAATTGGTACACAGTCAATCAGAGGCAGTCCACAAGAAAAAGCGCGAGATTTAGCCGTCTTTGCATACCAAGAACGTCAAGCCACTTTAATTTAACTCACTGATCCGAACCTTGAAAATATAATATTGTTATAACAGCGCCGCAGTTCATGCTCTTTTGAGCCGCTGTACTGTGATAAATCTGGGTTAGTTTGGCGGTTGTCAGACTGTCATGCTTTCTGACCTGGTAGCTGCCCGCTTCTGATGCTGCCATCTGTAGAATTCTATAGATGGAATAGGTGCGCTCCCAGCAATAAGGAGTAAGGCTTTTAGCTGTAGCCGTTATTCATGACGGTGTAGATTACTACAGTGGTGACTACTGAATCACCCCCTTCGTCGGGGGAACCCTCTCAAATATTTTTTTGGCATGTCGAAGCGGGGGCAAAATCCCTGGAGTCCTGCCAAAATCTTAAAACCCTTGTAATGTCTTAACTTCAGAAACAAGTATGTCAGTTGATTTAGTTTTTTGATATGCGACAAAGGAAGCTTTTTCAGAGATATGCCAAATTTGTATCTGGAAAGCTTTATTTGCAAGGGGTCTAGGCGGCGGGGTTTCAACAACCATTCCGGCTAGGGGTGGGTTGAAAGTATCGGCGTAAAACGTATCAAGAGCAATATCTTGCGTTTCAACAGAATCGGGATGACTGGATTCGAACCAGCGGCCCCTTCGTCCCGAACGAAGTGCGCTACCAAGCTGCGCCACATCCCGCCAGAAAAATGGCATTATCACTTAAGAATATCACAACCCGTGCCAAATGACAGAATTACATCTATATATGATCACTTTATCTAAGGCTTTGCTTGCTACGATTAAATTTGTATAACTCTAGTGGTAAAAGCGGATTGTGACTGTAAAACCAGACTGGTTGCGGGTGAAAGCACCTGGGCGTGAGCGCATCGGTAACGTTAAAGACATTTTGCGGGATTTAGCCCTCAATACAGTTTGTGAGGAAGCGTCCTGTCCGAATATTGGTGAATGCTTCAACGCCGGAACTGCCACGTTTTTGATTATGGGTCCAGCTTGTACACGCGCTTGTCCCTACTGCGATATTGATTTTGAGAAAAAACCCAAACCACTAGACCCCACGGAACCTGCACGACTAGCGTCAGCTGTTCACCGCATGAAACTTAATCATGTGGTAATCACTTCTGTAAATCGAGATGACTTGCTTGATGGTGGTGCATCTCAGTTTGTGGCCTGTATTAATGCGGTTCGCTCTGTTTCACCCAACACCACAATTGAGGTGCTAATTCCTGACTTGTGCGGTAATTGGAATTCTCTAGAGTTGATTCTACAAGCTGCGCCAGAGGTATTAAACCACAATACGGAAACTGTTCCACGCCTGTATCGCCGGGTGCGTCCCCAAGGAAACTACGATCGCACATTAGAATTATTGCAGCGCTCTGGTCAAGTTCTCAAGAGCACATACACTAAATCCGGGATCATGGTTGGACTCGGTGAAACTGATGCCGAAATCCGCCAAGTCATGCAAGACTTGCGAACTGTAGATTGCGACATTTTGACAATCGGGCAATACCTCCAACCGAGTCAAAAACATTTACTTGTAAATGAATTTATCCACCCAGAACAATTTGCTGCTTGGAAGGCATTCGGCGAAGAAATCGGATTTTTACAAGTTGTTTCTTCTCCATTGACAAGAAGCTCATATCATGCAGAAAAAGTTAGGGAATTAATGGAACGTTATCCCCGCAGCCAATTTTAGATTTTAGATTTTAGATTGGTGAGCTAAGAGGATGCGGTGATGGGGAGACTCTTGATTAATGACTAATCCAAAATCTGTAGCAATTCTTGGTGCGGGTGCTTGGGGTGCATCTCTAGCAAATCTCGCCGCAGCGAATGGTCATAGGGTGCGCGTCTGGTCGCGTCAAGGTTCTCAAATCCAAGCAGTTTTAAAAGATGTCCAAATAGTCCTGTCCGCGATCTCGATGATTGGTGTGAGGGATGTTGCTTCCCAAGTTCAGTCTTTCCCCCTTTCTCCAGAGACAATTTTTGTCACAGCGACGAAAGGTTTGGACCCTCAAACCACCTGTACGCCGTCGCAAATTTGGCAAACAGTATTCCCTAACCATGCAGTGGTTGTCCTGTCTGGGCCTAATTTATCTAAAGAAATTCAACTAGAATTACCAGCAGCAACGGTGGTAGCCAGTAACATTCCCACGGCTGCTCAAGTAGTGCAGTTAGTATTTTCTTCTCAACGTTTTCGGGTATATACCAATCCCGACCCCTTGGGCGTGGAACTGGGGGGAACACTGAAAAATGTCATTGCGATCGCAGCTGGTGTGTGCGATGGTTTACAACTAGGAACCAATGCCAAAGCTGCTTTAGTCACTCGTGGACTTACAGAAATGGTTCGCATCGGTAACAACTGGGGTGCAAAGACGGAAACATTTTATGGTTTATCGGGTCTAGGAGATTTGTTAGCAACTTGCAATAGTCCCTTAAGTCGTAATTACCAAGTCGGCTACCAGCTAGCTGGTGGTAAGACACTCACTGAAATTCTTGCAAATTTACAAGGAACTGCTGAAGGAGTGAACACTTGTCGGGTTTTAATGCAACGAGCCAAGCAACAAAACATTCCTGTCCCGATTACCGAGCAAGTTTATCGGTTACTTCAGGATGAAGTTACACCCAGACAAGCGCTTGATGAACTGATGCTGCGAGATATAAAGCCAGAGTACAACTACTAGTGTAGCGGGCGCGGAAGTCTGTCTACCTTTAACAAGGGATTTTGCCCTTTGTTGTCTAGTTAATTGAGATGGTAGCTGGATTTATGCGCCCACTGTACTAGTAGTCTGTCAAGTTGAAATTCATGGGTTAAAACTGACATGGTGAAATTTTCATTCTCCGCGCCTTTCAAAGTTCCGAGCGCTGGAATTTTCTCTGTGTCTCACTCTCTCTGTGTCAATATAATTTTTGCCGTTAATACTAATCACTTCGCTGATATCTATTAGTTATACTTATACCTCAATTATCCTGAGAAAAAATTGGTAAATCGTCAGGATATTACTTTTATAGCCATGTAAATGTGACTATGCCAATTATAAACATGATATTTACTGAAGTATTTTATACCCTATTATAAAAATTACTATCAGTAATCTTCAAGGTTGAAATGTTAACTAAGTAGTTTAAATATTGAAAACCTAGCTGCGGATTTGAATAGCTATTGGTTCAATCAAAAGTTTAGCAGCCGATTAAGTTCAGTAATACTGTATCCAATAAAACCATTCCAGTTAATTTCTAAAAAAATTGTAATGGAACCTTCAACCGTGTTAGTTCATCGTAAATCACGGGAACAATAGCAACAGTTGAATAGCTGACCGTAATCTAAGCTGACCGTACTCTATTGTTACCTGGAGCCATTGAGACAATCTTTATGCCAGCAACATCTTTTTATGCAGATGCCCCCTACAATACCAAAAAGTCCCCCCAGACTTTGGACTCGGATCTCACGGTTGATGAGAGTGAGTTATCGGTAGATGATTTACAGGAACTAGAGATAGCTTCTGTTGAGCATGCTAACTTTGCTACTAACACTAACCGTCGGAGTACAGACCTAGTACGTCTATATCTTCAGGAAATTGGTCGGGTTCGGTTGTTAGGGCGCGATGAAGAGGTTTCAGAAGCTCAAAAAGTCCAGCGCTACTTGCGGATGCGGATAGTGCTTGCTAACGCCGCCAAGCAAGGGGATGAAGTTATTACGCCCTATCAGAAGTTAGTTGAAGTTCAGGAGCGTCTGACCTCGGAACTAGGACATCGCCCATCTTTAGAAAGGTGGGCTGCCACTGCTGGCATAATTCTATCAGATCTCAGACCGACTTTGGCAGATGGCAAACGTCGCTGGGCGGAAATTGCCAAGTTGACAGTAGAAGAATTGGAGCAAATTCAGTCCCAAGGACTCCAAGCAAAAGAACACATGATTAAGGCTAATCTTCGCCTAGTTGTGTCTGTTGCTAAGAAGTATCAAAATCGCGGTTTGGAATTGTTGGATTTAGTCCAAGAAGGCACACTGGGTTTAGAGCGGGCTGTAGAAAAATTTGACCCAACTAAGGGTTACCGCTTCAGTACCTATGCCTACTGGTGGATTCGTCAGGGAATTACCCGGGCGATCGCAACTTCTAGTCGCACCATCCGCCTCCCTGTCCATATTACCGAAAAGTTAAATAAAATCAAAAAGGCCCAACGCAAAATTGCTCAAGAAAAAGGTCGCACCCCAACTCTAGAAGATTTAGCTACTGAGTTAGAGATGACACCAACCCAAGTCCGAGAAGTTTTGTTGCGGGTGCCTCGCTCCGTTTCTTTAGAAACCAAAGTAGGCAAGGATAAAGACACTGAGTTAGGAGAATTACTCGAAACTGACAGTGTAACCCCAGAAGAAATGTTAATGCGAGAATCTTTACAAAGAGACTTGCATCATCTTCTGTCAGATTTGACTAGCCGGGAGCGCGATGTAATTTTGATGCGGTTTGGTTTAGCAGATGGTCATCCTTATTCTTTAGCAGAAATTGGCCGCGCTCTTGACTTATCGCGGGAACGAGTCCGACAAATAGAATCCAAGGCTTTGCAAAAGCTACGTCAACCCAAGCGACGCAACCTCATCCGCGACTATTTGGAGTCTCTAACTTAGTCATTTGTGATTAGTCATTTGTCATTAAAAAACTGCACTTGACAAATGACTAGTACACTGTGGCGTCAGTTTGCCTACCTTTAATAAGGAATTTTGCCCCTTGTTAAGCCCCAAGTCTTGTTAATTGAGATGGTAGGTGGATTTATGCGCCCGCTGTACTAGGGATAAAGGACTGATTTGATCCTAGATCAAAAGCCGCTTAGAGGATGTTTGGAAAGTCAACCTTACTTCCATTTTTTTCCTGCTCTTGAGAGGCTTTGAAACCCCCATTCCCGCACTTCGGCCGCTTCTGTACCAGAGGCAACTTTTAAAGACGCTCTTGCATTCGCCAACGCTAACAATAGGGAAGGGGGGTAGAGGGGTTAGGTTTCGAGAGTTTTGATGTTAATAACGATACTTTTCAAACATCCTTTAAGCTCAACTTTATCCAAAATTAAGAACTTGGTTCTTTTTATCCGGCAAAAACTTTTTCCATGTCACTGATTATCGCTGAAATCGAAAAAGTAAAACTACCGTCCCACAAAGGTTTCAGCCTCAGCTTGAGCGTTGTCAAAAAATCGATAAAGTCGAGCTTAGAGACTTGTAGCAAATAATTTGCATTTAATAGTACAAGAGTTTCCCCAGGCCTTTGCTCAGATATCTTGAAGGTGGGGATCAACTAAGCAATTCAAAACTCACTCATTCAAAATTCAAAGTCAAGGGATACAATCGTTACAAGTATCCTAACTATTAACTGTATGCAAATTAAATGCACTACAGTTTATTACTTGAATTTTGATCAAGATTTAATGAATATTTCTTAAATATTTAGTAATAATTATCAATAGAGAATGATTGTTGCAAATCACTCCAAATATTTGTTATATTCTCAACTAACAGGCTTTGTTGAGAAATATTAGTATGACTGTCTACACGACTACTTCACTTAAGGCAGAATTGAACGACCGAGGTTGGCGTTTAACTCCCCAGCGCGAAACAATTTTACACATTTTTCAAGAACTTCCGCAAGGTGAACATCTGAGTGCGGAGGATCTTTATCATCGGCTAGAAACTGATGGTGAAGGGATCAGTCTGTCAACTATTTATCGGACTTTGAAGTTGATGGCAAGGATGGGAATTTTACGGGAACTAGAACTGGGCGAGGGACATAAGCATTATGAGATCAACCAGCCCTATCCCCATCACCACCATCACCTAATCTGTGTCCGGTGCAACTCAACTATTGAGTTTAAAAACGACTCAATTTTAAAAATTGGGGCGAAAACCGCTCAAAAAGAAGGTTTTCACCTGCTTGACTGTCAAATGACCATCCATGCAGTGTGTCCTAAGTGCCAACGGGCACTGATGCCGCTTTAGCTACTTAGGTGGATAACAAGACGAAACTACTCAAATTAACCAAATAAGTGGAATTTTGAGCAGTTCGTAATTTGGTATTACTGGAGGCAAGCAACCAGTTGAGGACTGATACTAACAACGCCAAAGCGGATGCTAAAAGCGTCCGCTCTTAACATCCTTGAGACTGATGCCATAGAACTCTTGGGCTTGTTTAATCGCTTTTTTGGTGTCATCTGCCATCACACCGTTCAGCTTGCCTTTATAAAAACCCCGCTCCCGTAGTCGCGTTTGGATTTCCAGGGTATTAAACTCGCTTTTGCTAGCAGTATTAACTGAGCTATATAACTTAGATCGGGTAGTTGGCCCAGCAACGCCACTTGCTGCCAAGTGATTAGCTGTCTGAAATCTCTTTACAGCATTTGCAGTGTAGGGGCCATAATAGCCATTTGGCTCTCCCTCTAAATATCCTGCCTGGATCAATTGTTCTTGAACAATTCTAACTGGCTCACCGCGATCGCCTACACGGAGTTTATCTCGATTGACTACCTTTGTAGGAGCCTCTTCTCCATCACCAATGCCAATTCCCGGCAATTTACGTAATGTTGCTGGGCCAACAATCCCATCAACGCTTAATTTGTAAGAGTCTTGGAAGCGCTGGACAGCTTCTTCGGTAATTGGACCAAATATCCCTGTGGCGTTTCCGTAATAAAAGCCTGCAATTCTTAAGCGTTCTTGCAAAACCCTGACATCTTCACCTTCATCCCCCTTGGCAAGGTAATTGGGATTACGACGCTGGCTAGTTGCTGAACTAGTTGAACTATTATTAGTGCTGGGCTTTTTGGCTAGTGTAATCGTAGAACTGGATTTTTTGGCTTGCCAGTTTTCTAATTTTTGGAGGGTACTTCCTCCAACAATGCCGTCCACTGGTAAACCAGCGGCCTTTTGGAAGCGCCGCACAGATTCTTCTGTGGATACGTCATATACTTTAGTAACTGGAGCTTGATAAAAGCCTGCTCGTTTCAACTGTTGTTGTATATTTCTGACAGAAGGGCCTTGATCGCCTCTTTCCAGTGCCATGACGCTGCTGAGAGCGCCAAGAATGGACAAAGACAGAGCAAGGGGCAACATATACTTCCAAGCCCTACCAGAAAGCCGTTTCCAATCTGGTGCAGCTGCTTTGTTAAACAAAGAGCTGAGGAAGACCAATTCACTGGGTGTGCTGTCTTCATAGGCGAAAGCTAAGTGCAAATACGCAAGATTCTCCATATTTATTTCCTACACCATTGATTTTTCTTCGATCAGTGCTTCAGCTTGATGTACTAGGTTCCTCAAAGCTTCTAATGTTCCTATATTTACATTTTCCCACAAATTGCGCTTGTGTGCTTCTAATAATCTTTCAGCAATATCACGTAGTGCATAAGGGTTCTTTTGCTGAATAAATTCCGAGACAACTGGATCGAGCAAGTAAGCTTGTACTATGCCTTGATACATATAATCTTCTACACATTTAGCTGTTGCATCGTAGGCAAATAGATAATCCACAGTCGCTGCCATTTCAAAAGCACCTTTGTAACCGTGGCGCATGACTCCCGCAATCCACTTGGGATTAACTACGCGAGAACGATACACCCGTGCGATTTCTTCTTTCAGTTGGCGAACGCGTGGTTGGGCGGGTATGGAATTATCACCAAAATAAGTTTGGGGATTTTTTCCCTGTAGAGAACGCACTGCCGCTGTTAAGCCACCCTGAAATTGGTAATAATCATCAGAATCGAGTAGGTCGTGTTCACGGTTGTCTTGATTGTGCAGCACAACTTGCATTTGCCCCAAGCGTTGCTTGAAGGCTTCGGGATTAGGTATTGGGGATTCGGGATTGGAGATTTTATCCTCTTCTGCTCCCCCTGCTCCCCTGCTTCCCTGCTCCTCTGCTCCGCTTCCTGAAGAGTAGGCGTAAGAACTCCAGTTGATGTAGGCGCGAGCTAAATCTTGGTCATCTGTCCAGTTTTGCGATTCGATTAAACCTTGGAGTCCGGCGCCGTAAGCACCTGGACGAGAACCAAAGATGCGATAGCGCGATCGTACCACTGCTGCTTCTAAAGTTAATCCTTGTTTTGTCCACAAATCAGTTTCTTGGCGAACTGCATCCGCGAGGGGATTTTGTTCTGGCGGTTCATCTAAGTCTGCAACTGCTGACACTGCTTGAGCGAATAAATCAATTAAGTTGGGAAAAGCATCCCGGAAGAATCCGGAAATTCGCAAGGTGACATCTACCCGGGGACGCCCCAAAATCGCCAAGGGCAAAATTTCAAAATCCACTACTCGCCGCGCTGCACCATCCCACACAGGTTGGACTCCAAGTAAAGCCAACGCTTCGGCAATATCATCACCCCCAGTCCTCATGGTGGCAGTTCCCCACATTGATAAGCCTAGTGTTTTGGGATATTCACCATGTTCTTGAGTGTAATATTCAACCAGGGTTTCAGCGGCTTTCCTACCGATATCCCAAGCTGTTTCTGTGGGAATGGCGCGAATATCCACAGAATAAAAGTTTCTCCCAGTTGGTAGAACTTCTGGGCGACCGCGCGTGGGTGCGCCGGCTGGGGCACTTGGGACGTAACCGCCATCAAGTCCGTGTAATAAGTGGGTAATTTCTTGGTGGGTTTGTTGTAAAGCCGGAAGTAGGCGATCGCGTATCCAGGTAGAGACGCGATTCATCGCGTCTGTGCTGGGGGAGGAGACGCGATTCATCGCGTCTGTGCTGGGGGAGGAGACGCGATTCATCGCGTCTGTACAAGAGTCCTGATTTATTAGTTTTTCTACTAGAAGGGCAGCGTGTTCTTCTAGGACTTCGACGATATCACCAAGGGTACGGCATTCTGTGCCATTGACTATTGAGTATTCACCACTAGTCATTGACAAATCTGCTGTGAGGGGATCGAAGTCTAGACCCCAATTTTGGGCTATGGCACGGGTAATACCTGAAGAATAGCGATTGGGTATACGAGCGATCGCTACTATTAAATCTCGTAGCTGGCGTCCTTCGGGACATTGCCCAAAAATGTGCAACCCATCGCGGATTTGGGCTTCTTTCAATTCACAAAGATAGCCACCGATAGAATTCAAAATTAAGGATGACGCTCGCGGACTCGCTAACGCTGCGCTAACAGAATTAAAAATTTCTGTTTCATTTTGGATTCCTAAATCTAGATGGAGATTTTCTTTGATCACCAGTTCGCGGATGCGATCGCGAATCACTGGCAAACGAGAAGGATCTAAACTTTCCGCTTCATAATATTCATCAATTAAATTTTCTAACTGTTGCAAAGAACCGTAGAGTTCCGCACGAGTCATCGGCGGCGTTAGATGATCTATAATCACCGCTTGAGCGCGACGTTTGGCTTGGGAACCTTCACCAGGGTCATTCACAATAAACGGGTACAGGTGGGGAAGTGCGCCGAAAGCTACTTCTGGATAACAATTACTGGATAAAGCCACACTTTTACCGGGTAGCCATTCTAGATTTCCGTGTTTGCCCACATGAACCACAGCATCAGCACCAAAACATTCTCTAACCCAATAATAGAAAGCTAAATAAGCATGGGTTGGTTCTAAATCCGGCGCATGATAATTCAAACTGGGGTCATTATCATAACCCCTTGCTGGCTGAATTCCCACGAAAACGTTGCCGAGTTGAATTCCGGGAACGGGGAAAGAGGCAGAGGGGCAGGGGGGCACAGGGGCAGAGGGGAAGAATTCTTGATTGCTCCCCTGCTCTCCCATTTCCCAACGCTCACTAATACCCTGCTGCACTGCTAGCGGTAAAGAAGCGAAATACTTTTGATACTCTTCCCAAGAGACACTTTGGTGTACCGGAAGCCATTCTCGACCTTCCGGATCATTTGTTACACCATCTGTCAGCCGTTGAATCAACTCATCTCCTTGAGCAGGTGAATTTTCTACTTCATACCCAGCCAGATGTAGAGCTTGTAGGATTTCTACACAACTAGCTGGGGTGTCCAGTCCCACACCATTAGCGAGGCGTCCATTCCGGTTGGGGTAGTTTGCCAGAATTAGGGCAATTCGCCGTTCTTGGGGTGGTTTGTCACGCAGACGCGCCCAATTTGCTGCTAGTTTAGCAACGAACTCGATGCGATCGCTCACTGGTTCATAAATTACCACATCTGTCTCTAGATGGGGATTACGAGTTTGCACTTCTTTAAAAGACACAGCACGAGTAATAATCCGCCCATCTACTTCTGGTAGGGCTACATTCATCCCAATATCGCGGGGAGAAAGCCCTTGAAACTGTGACTCCCACTGCTCAATTGACCCGCCACTGAGGATTACCTGCAACACAGGCACATCTAATTTTTGCCACAGGTCGATTTGGGGTGTTTCGGTTTCCAAGCGTGCTAGAGAAAAACTGGTGGTATTTAGCAGCACAGCTATTGATTCGGCTTCTTTGGGTTGGAAAAATTCACTCAACTCAGCCTGAACATCTGGTTCACGCAACGAGGAAACAAACACTGGCACTGGTTGTAAATTTTTCTGTACCAAGGCTTTGCATAAAGCATCGATTACCTTAGTATTTCCCGCTAAATAATGGGCACGGTAGAAAAGAATGCCGACTTTGGGGATAGGGCATTGGAAGCTTTGATGTTCTAAGGTGGATTCATCCAGTTCTGAGGTGGATGAACGAGTATCAAAGGTGGATTCATCCAGTTCCGAGGTGGATGAACGAGTATCAAAGGTGGATTCATCCAATTCTGAGGTGGATGAACGAGTATCAAAGGTGGATTCATCCAGTTCCGAGGTGGATGAACGAGTATCAAAGGTGGATTCATCCAGTTCTGAGGTGGATGAACGAGTATCAAAGGTGGATTCATCCAGTTCCGAGGTGGATGAACGAGTATCAAAGGTGGATTCATCCAGTTCCGAGGTGGATGAACGAGTATCAAAGGTGGATTCATCCAGTTCCGAGGTGGATGAATCAAGTTCTAACACTCCCCTGCTCTCATGCTCCCCTGCTCTCATGCTCCCCTGCTCCCCTGCTCCCTGCTCCCTGCTCCCTGCTCCCCACTCCCCATTACTTACTTCCCATTCATACAATCCCACACGCGGAATTGGCCGGGGTAGTGGGGGATTGTATGCAGTTAACAGGCAAGTGTCAGAGATAAATTGGAGAGCATTAACGAAATTTTCTACGCCGCCTTCGCTAAAATACTGCCATACCTGGTTAACAACACCCAAAGGCACGGTAGACAGGGAGATTAAATCGGGATCAAAAGCGTCATCCCCTGGCATTACAATCAGGGTTTTACCATTACGTTGTACAATTTCCTGCACTACTTCTAAGCCATAATCCCAGTAGGAACGTCCTCCTAACAGACGCAAAATAATTACTTGGGCAAGTTCTAAAACTTGCTCTCCATAAGTATCTACACTTAATTGTTGCTGCAACTGTAACAGGTTGGCGACTCTTAATGCCGGAAAGCTTGCAGGTAATTTCAAAACCGCAGCTGCTAAAGTTTGAATGTCGGTATCAGCGGCTGTAATCAACACCAAAGGCGCTGGAGTTTGTTCTAGAAAAATTAAACCCTCTGACTGATTCCATCCACCTGATGTGCTACTTATCCGATGCATAATGCTGTATTACCGTTTTAAACTGTTGGTTAGTACACAATCAAAACAAACTTTGGTAGTAGTGCATAGTATTGTTCAATACGGAAGCTATGCACTGTCCTAAATGCAACTCGAACAATATAGTCAAAAATGGACGCATTCACTACGAAAAACAACGGTTCAAATGTCAAAATTGTGGATGACAATTTGTCGAAAGTCCAACGCAACAACAGGAGAAATTGTTGGAGTATATATTGGCGATCGCTAAGCGTCAATCGGCAAAACAGTTATGGCAATCTCTGCCACCAGTCTACCGCAAAGCCAAAGACGCTCCGCCTCCGCTCAATTCAATATTTACGTTTTTTATGGTAAAGGCTATTTAGTTTAGTGAATCAGCTTTGGTCTACAAGGCGCAATGTCTAAAGGCAGGCTATTCGACGTCGCCTTTTTACCTACCACTGTGTGAAATAGGTCTCAAGATAGTGTGTACTTTACCACAAAAGAACTTAAGCTTGGTGTATAAGTTTGGGGAAATAGTGATGAATAAGGAAACAGTTCCTAGTCAAGCAGAAAAGTCGAATCCAGAAGGCGATCCATCGCAATTAAGTCCAGAGGTACTAGACAAAATCAAACACCCTGCGAGAATAGACGATGTTATCCGGGAGCAATCACCACAAGAACGTAGGAGTAACCCAGCTTTAGTACCGGAAACGATTGATGAACCAAATGATGAATTGAACGGATTCACCCAAGAGTAATCGAAAGGCTCAGATTCCCGACTTTTATAAAAAAAATTGGGAATCTTATTATTCATGAATCATTAAAAAATCCAGGAATATGATTTCAGAAAGTAAATTGAGTACGTTGTTCTATGTGTTCATCGGGTGTTCAACTATAGGTAAATCCATTACAGGATAAAGCTAACTAATTTTTATCCACTTCACTAATCACAGATCAGCGAATATAGCGTTCATCTATAGCAGTCCTAAATGATTTATGAAAATTCACGGTGTCTAGATCCCCGACTTCTCATAGAAGTCGGGGATCTAACTTTTTACGAATGATTTAGGATTGCTATATGACTCGAAATAAATTCAGGAATTACGCAAAATTATAAAATAACATAGACGCATTTAGGGAGCGTCTCGTAAAGCCTGCGGCATAGCTTCTCTTCGAGACGCTGCGCGAACGCTTAGGGCGCAGCCTCTCCAAGAATTGAGAACTGCCTTGCCGGAAAGTTCTTGCGTAAGGGCTAATATTGTGAAACGATAGCTTGTAACTTGCTGATACAGCTGCGATTAGTCTGTCTCTAGGCTGACTCCAGAAAAAAGTACTGGTAACGATAACGATAATGAAGCACTCTCCAAATTCAGAAAATAATCAGAAACCATCTAACCGTCGTTTATGGCTCCTCATCTTAGGACGTACCAGTTTGGCTATGGGTGGAGTTTTACTGGTTGGAATTGGAGTTGGTGCTTGGTGGGCAAGAAGCTATATATATAAAGATTTAGCACCATTAGTGGAGCAAAATCTTCAGCAATTGCTTGGGCGTCCAGTAAAAGTAGGGAATGTTGAACGTTTTTCACTCTCTAGTCTAAGATTTAGCTCTCTTTCGATACCAGCAACTCCCAATGATCAAGATCAGGTCGTAGCAAAAGCTTTGGAGGTGCAGTTCTCGCCGTTGCAACTTCTCCTCACCCGAAAACTGGGATTAAATGTGATATTAGTTCAGCCCAATGTATACATTCAACAGGATCAGGATGGTCGTTGGGTTACAGCGCAAGTTAAGGCTGGGGAGGGACAAGGCTTCATCCAAACTGAGTTGCAGACACTTCAAATTCAAGATGGTGATGTAGAGTTGATGCCATTCGCCGCACCAACTAAACCGAAAGGCTCAGTAATATTAGATCAAGTTGGTGGTGTTGCCCGATTTTCAGATCGAAATCAAAGGATCGGTTATGACATCAACGCTCAACTCACTAGGGGAGGCGCTGTTAAAATTGTTGGCGAAACACAAGTAAAAGCTCAACAAACTAACCTCAAGCTGCAAGCACAAAATTTACAAGTATCAGAGGTCAGTCGATTAATTCAATTGCCAATTGCCTTGCAAGCAGGGCGTTTAGATGCTGACTTAGGGGTTCAGATTCCACCCAAACTGTCAGAAATAGCGATTACAGGAACAGCTACAGCTAATCAAATCACTGCTAAAATTCAAAATATTCCTCAGCAGGTTTCTAATTTTAATGGGAGATTTCTATTTCAAGGTCAGACAGTTGCTTTAGAGAATCTGAATACGAACTTTGGCAAAGTTCCCATTCAGGCAAATGGAACAATTAATAGCCAAACAGGTTTTAATGTCTCTGCTCAGATAAAACCAGTTAGTGCAAAAAATATCTTAGACACATTGAAAGTGAATTCGTCAGTCCCAGCTACTGGCGAAATTCAAGCAAATATTCAGGTACTAGGCGCACTTGAGCAACCAGTCCTTAGCGGTACAGTAAGTAATACAAAACCTATTCAAGTTGACCGTGTTCAAATTCAAGCCGTCAATACTGACTTCCGCTTGAATGTATCTAAAACTGCATCTCAACTTGCCGTTTCCAATCTGAAAATAGTCCCCGCAGCTGGTGGTGAAATCACAGGCGGTGGTCAAGCTCAACTGGGAGTTAAAAATGAGGCAAGATTTAATGCTCAAGTTGATGGTGTATCAGGGGATATACTAGCACGCGGTTATGGCGTTACTCTACCGATCGCAGTTGGAAATGTTTCAGCAAAAGCACAAATTTCTAGTTCACTTGGCAAGCCCTTGAAACTTGATATTACTAGTGTTAAAGTGACGCCGCCAACAGGGGGGCAAATTACAGCCAGTGGTCAAATTCAACTGGCTCCCCGAGGTCAAGTAAATATAGGTATTCAAGCTCAAGGTTTACCAGGAAATGCGATCGCTCAAGGTTACGGTATTTCAACTCCAATTAATATTGGTGGTATATCTGCAAACGCCAAAATTTCTGGTTCTCTGGGCACACCATTAAACGTCAATGTTGTTCGCGTTCAAGCAAATCCAGAGGTGGGAGGGCAAGTCACAGCCAACGGTCAACTTCAGCTTGCACCCAAAGGCAGGGTGGCGTTGAATGTACAAGCAAAAAATTTACCAGGGGATGCGATCGCTAAAGCATACAACTCCTCATCCTCCATCACCATTGGGAATGTATCGGCAAATAGCAGGATTTCCGGCTCACTTGGCAACCTGCAAGCAGTAACGCTAGTGCAAGCGCCCACAGCCACCTATCCCATTAGAGGTGAAGCTGTTGTTACTCAACAAGGGCAGAATATCCTCTTGCCAAATGCTGTGTTGAACGTGGCAGGCGGTGTAATCAGGGCTAGGGGTCAAGTTGTACAACAACGCTGGCAGGCTTTTGTGAATACCCAACAACTGCAATTGAGCCGTTTTGGAGAGATACCACCCCAGTTCCAGGGAGTTTTAAGCAATGTCGCCTTGAATTTGTCAGGAAGCACTGCTTCTTTCCAACCCTCAACCATTCAAGCCACAGGACAGGCAAGGCTGAATGTAGCAGGAGGTACGGTTAATCTCAGGAATGTTAGCTTTAATCGTGGTCGCTGGCAAGTGCTTGCTAACACTTCCCAAATTCAACTCAACCGTTTCTCACCACAATTGGGAGGACGGCTCAATAGTAATATCCAATTCGCAGGCACAGCAAAATCTTTCCAGCTTGCAGATATTCGAGCCGCCGGACAAATCCGGGTTTCCCAAGGGTTAGCACTGCTAGCACAACCGCTGACAGCGCAAGTGCAGTGGAATGGACAGCAGATTATCGTTGAAAACGCAACTACCTCAGGATTGAGTGCTAATGGGGCGATCGCTGTTCAAACTCCACCAACTGGCGCACCCGAAATTACGGGATTTAATTTGAATGTACTGGCGCAGAATTTCAACCTCAAAAATACTGGCTTTAAAGTTCCTGGTGACGTGGCGGTAGCAGGGCTACTTGATTTTAAGGGAAAAGTCATAGGTACTCCAGATGTTCCGCAAGCTAATGGCAATATCCGACTGCGGAATTTCCAGGTCAGTAACTTGGCGTTTGACCCAGTTTTAACTGGAAATGTGAATTTTCAAGGGGGACAGGGAGCAAGTCTGCAACTAGCTGGAAAGCAAGATAGGATTGCGCTTAACCTGGGTGCAGATTATCGCCCAACTTCATTTTTAGTCCAACGGGATGGGGCAGTTACCACAGGTAGAACCGAGGGAGATAACTTACTCATCAACGCCCAACAGTTTCCCATAGCTCTTGTTAGCGGCTTTTTACCTAACAATCAATTGAAACCACTTGCGGGGCAATTATCGGGAAATTTAGTTGTCAATCTGAATAATTATGCAGTTGCGGGAGATGTTGCGATCGCAAGGCCTCGCGTTGCTAGAGTCGCAGCAGATGAATTTCGCGGCACCATCAATTATGCTGATGGTACTGCTAGCTTGGCTAATGGTCAGTTGCGGATTGCAGATAGCAATATCGCCCTGAGTGGAAATGTGCAAACAGGGAATGACCCGCAATTTCAAGTTCAAGCTAATTTAGACCAAACCAGAATTGAGAAACTCTTACAAGCGTTTAATATCTTTGACTTTAAAGACTTTGGTACCGGGTTACAGCCTCCGAAGTTGGCTGGAGCAGAGGTACTTAATACTGAGCCTGTCAGTTTGCCCAATGCAGATTTGAAAACACAATTAGCATATTTCTCGAATATTGCAACATCGGTAGCAAAACAACAGCAGGTAGAAAGAAAAAAAGCCGCATCTTTATCTTTGCCCACCCTTGCAGAATTAACGGGTGCTTTGAGTGGAGGAATTACAGCTAATGGCTCGTTGAAGTCTGGGTTAAATGTCGGCTTTAATTTTCAAGGTGCTAATTGGCAATGGGGTGAATACTCGATTAATCAAGTCGTTGCTCAAGGTACTTTTGCTGATGGGATCGTCACACTTTCGCCGTTGAGTGTTGGAATCAATCAAGGACTGGTGGCTTTTTCGGGACAGTTAGGAACTGAGCAACTATCTGGAAAGTTGAATGTAGCAAGTCTACCTCTATCACTTTTAGAGCCTTTTATCGCAAAATACCCCATAGATATCACTGGTAATGTAAATGCTGATGCCACCTTGGGAGGTAGTTTAAAAGACCCCAGAGTTCAAGGACAAGTGGCGCTGGCGAATGCAACTCTCAACAAGCAACCTGTGCAAACAGGACAAGTGAACTTTGACTACAACAAAGCTCGCTTGAATTTTGACAGTACCTTGCTAGTCACAGGAACGCAGCCACTTGCAATTACAGGTAGTGTACCTGCTCCATTACCTTCTGCCGCAGTGCAGCCAGATAGCAATCAAATTAGCATCAACGCTAATCTGCAAAATGAAGGATTGGCACTGTTAAACGTGTTTACCAACAATCAAGTCGCTTGGGTAGACGGTCAAGGAAAAGTAGATTTAAACGTTCAGGGTACTTTAAAGGAACCAATTATCAACGGAAATGCCACACTTAATAATGCAACTTTTCGCACTCAAGCCTTATCTGATCCCCTAACAAATGTCACAGGGATAGCGCGATTTAATGGTAATACGGTGAGTGTTGAAGGTATCCAAGGCACGTACAATAAAGGGCAAGTAACAGCATCAGGCATCCTGCCAATTTTTGATCCGCAGCAAGCCGCAGCGAATCCCCTAACAGTATCAATAGCAGACAAACTCAATTTTAAGCTTGCAGGACTGTATGAAGGCGGTGTTGGCGGCGATGTCGTAATTCGCGGAACAGCCCTAAAACCTGTAATTGGTGGAGAGATTAAACTGAGTAATGGTCAGGTGATTATTGGAAACTCGGCTGCTGCGAAGAAAAAATTAGCAGCGACAGCAGAGGCTAACGCTAACGTCATAAATAGAGAAGAGGTTAATGCTAACGTCACACCTACACCAGAGAATAGCACTAACCCAGTAACTACTACACCAGAGAATAGCTCTAACCCAGTGATTACAGCAAAGAGTAGCACTAGCGCAGTCACTCCACCCAATTTACCTATAGAGTTTGCAGATTTAAAGTTGACTTTAGACAAAGGTATTCGTGTTACCACTCAGTCTTTACTGAGCTTTGTACCAGGAGGAGCGGCATTGAGTCAGCCCCTATTGAGGTTTGACGCCAAAGGCGACTTGACTATTAATGGTACATTAGCCAAGCCGCTTCCTGAAGGAGTCATTCGTTTGACAGGAGGACGACTGAGCGTATTTTCCACTCAGTTCACCTTGGCGCGTGGCTATGAACAAACTGCGAGCTTTACTCCTAGTCTTGGACTTGACCCTACTCTTGATGTTCGACTTACCGCAATTGTACCGGAAGCATCAACAAGGAACAGTCAAACTTTGGAATCACCATTGTCTTCTGAAGTCAGCGATATTTCTGCAAACAATTTTGGGACTTTAAATACCGTTACCGTTCAAGCCAGCGTAAACGGGCCAGCTAGTGAATTGAGCGAGAATCTAGAACTGACGAGTGAACCTAGCCGTAGTAAGGGAGAAATAGTTGCTCTGCTGGGTGGCTCGATTCTGGGTTCTTTCGGTCAAACAAATGCAGGACAAGGGCTGACTGGTTTCGCTAGTTCGACCATTTTAGGTGGTTTACAAGGAACTATCACTGCGATCGGACAGGCTATTGGTTTCAGTGAGTTTCGGGTATTTCCTACCCCTACTACTAATACTAATAAAGCAGCGAACGGTTCAGTTCTTAATTTATCAGCAGAAGGTGTGTTTGACATCAATAAAAACGCATCTGTTTCTTTATCACATGCTCTTTCTAACAATGATGAGTCTTTCCGTTACAATGTGCTCTATCGACTCAATGACGAAATTTTGATGCGAGGCTCAACTAATTTGGGGGATGAAAATCAATTCCAAGTTGAGTATGAAAGCCGATTTTAGATTACAGCTATTTTCAGGTAGATAAAGCAGATTTTTTTATCTGACGCACAGAGAAGTTTGAGCAGCGGCTTTAGTCGATCTCAACGCGTAGCGCAAACCTGGAGACTTCCGTTCCCTGCGGTTAGCGACGCATAATTAATTTCTAGAGAAATGGTATTGTCAATCGATGCAATGGCATTGTCAATCGATGCAATCGCATTGTCAGCCGATGCAATCGCATTGTCAGCCGATGCAATCGCATTGTCAATCGATGCAATGGCATTGTCAGCCGATGCAATCGCATTGTCAGCCGATGCATTAACAATAATTGAATAAAAATGCTCCAATCCAGAATTCAGAATTACAAATTGTTATAGTGTTGCATGAAGCGAAAATTTCAACGATATTTCTGGCGTTGTGCCCTAATAGTGTTTCTAACATTAACTGTATGTGAATGGAATATACAATCAGCACAAGCATTGCTGCGTCAACACCATGATTCTCCTGGTGTCTTACGCTACCATTCACAAATATCTATCAAAGATGAAAAAGGATACGCTTGGCAAGTGCTGCTGTTCAAACAGAATTACAACAGTCCACTCAAAGACTTACGGTTACGCTTGGTTGCTTTTCCGGGTGTCATTGAAATTGCTCACCCCCAACCATTGTTGATTGAGACAGCAGCCGGAAAATTGCTGAGTGCATCGGATGCATACGCTCTAATTGCACCTGTCCCTAATGTCGGTGAATATAACTTAACTGATATCTTACGGAAATTGCCAACAACTGATGCGCTCAAACTCTATGTGCCAGTCTCTAGTGGACAGCAATTGGTTCTCAACATATCCAACACTGTAGTCACTGAGTGGCAATGGCTAGTTACAGACATTGATTGATTTTATGCACCAATAGTAAAGTTTAATATAAAAGCATTCAACATAAGAATAACCTAATGGTGATGTGGGGCACGATCGCTGCCTTCGGAGCCAGAAATCCCAGTCTTCATATGCTTATAGCCTCCCACATCACACGCAGCACTTGTAATGTTAGTCTTGAGACTCCTCAGAGATAGATTCTGACTCGGTTTCAAGTTCTTCTGTTTTGACTTTCGGGGCTGGAGGTTTAACGGGTTTTGGACCACGCGCTAGAGCAGGATTACCCTGCTGCCTATTTTCATTCCCAGAGGATGCTTTTTTTCCTGTATCAGACGAGCGATTACGGCTTGGTTTCGAGCTTTTGGGGTTGGATTCAATAGGAGGTATAGAATCCGAATTTTCGGTATTGTTGTCAGTACTTTTTTGAGACTGACGTTCCGATTTCTTGATTGGGCGTTCTACCATTGTTGATTTTTGTAAATTTATCTGTATAGTATATCAGTTCGGTTACTATCAAACTGTCAAGTAGCATTTTTTAAAGATTTTATTGTTAGAATTACTAAATAGCTATCTTTATTGATTTGACAACAAAGTAGCCACCCGACTTGATCAATTACCTTAAAAAGCATTCAAAATCAATTAAGCAATTAACTCACTAAATGTTGAAATAGGTGCGTTATCAATAACCTAACGCACCCGACAACTATTCAACAAAATTAGGTCGTGCCTTCCCCGTTGATTTCAACTTTTGCTCTAAAACAGCCCAATTTTCCTGCTCAATTAAGTTAGTCAACTCATCGAGATTGTGACGATATTGTTGCAGCGATCGCAGCAATGCTTGACGATTATACCGTGCCATCATTACACCCAACTCTGGATTCCCACCACCCACACGACTGGTATCCCGAAAACCTGAACTAGCAAATTTTTGGGCTAATTGCAAAACATCAGGGTCAGTTTCACTCAAACAAGCAGCAATCAACGAGGAACTGACCATTACAGGTAAATGGGAAATCCAACTAACAGCTCGGTCATGTTGCTCTGGTTGACAATAGTGGATATTCGCTCCAAGCGATCGCACAATTTCTTCCACCACCGTAATTGCACTAGTTGGTGTTGTAGTTATTGGTGTTAATACATAAGGTTTATCAACAAATAAATACCGCTGTGCAGCTTCTATTCCACTGTCTGTTTTTCCCGCCATTGGGTGACCGCCGATAAAATTATTCCAAAGGGGAGAAATCGCCTTGACTATCTGTGCTTTCGCCGAACCCACATCAGTCACGACGGTAGCGCTAGACAAATGAGCGCTCAACTGTTCTAATTGGGGCACAATAAGCGCTAAGGGTGTACAAATAAATACAACCTCTGCAGCTGCTAACAGGCTCAGATCAACTGATGCTTGATCAACAGTGCCGAGGGCAACTGCCTTTTGACACGTGGCTTCACGGCGACTAACTCCTAAGATATGATGTCCTTGCGATCGCAAATCAAAACCCAAAGATCCGCCTATCAGTCCCAGTCCTAAAATCCCAATATTCATTTTTGATTTTGACATTCCGTTTTTTATGATACCAACTATTAAAGTTGGCATCCAAGGGGTAGCATCGATGACTATAGAGGAATTACTGGAACAATACGCAGCAGGAGTCTTAAACTTTAGTGGTGTTGACCTCGCAGAAGCGAACCTGAGTGGGGCCAAACTCAGTGGTGTGAATCTTAGCGATGCTAATTTGAGTATAGTCAACCTGAGTGGCGCGAATCTGAGTGAAGCTAACTTGAGCAATGCCAAGCTGAATGTAGCCAGACTGAGTGGTGCGAATCTATCTAACGCCATCTTGAACAACGCTAGTTTTAACGTCGCTAATTTAATTCGAGCGGATCTGGGTCGCGCTCAACTTAGAGGAGCCTCGTTGATCCGCGCCGAGTTAATTCGTGCTGACCTGAGTCGCGCTGACCTGCTGGAGGCTGATCTTACCAGTGCCGATCTGCGAGAGGCCACACTCCGCCAAGCGAATCTCCGTCACGCTAATTTGAGTGAGGCCCTCTTGAAAGGCGCTTCCTTGACCGGAGCCAACTTGGAAATGGCTAACTTAAACGCCACTGACCTGAGTCGTTCTGACATTAGCGGTGCAAATTTGCGAGATGCCGAACTCAGACAAGCGAATCTCAGCCATGCTAACCTGAGCGGGGCAGATTTGAGCGGGGCGAATCTCCGGTGGGCAGATTTGAGTGGCGCAAAATTGAGCGGGGCTACTTTAATTGGCGCAGATTTAAGCAATGCCAATTTAACGAATACAATTTTAATCTACGCCAATTTAACTCAGGCAAAATTAATTAAGGCGGAATGGATCGGTGCTGACTTAACAGGAGCAACTTTAACTGGGGCAAAGCTTTATGCCACCTCTAGGTTTGGTTTAAAAACCGAAGGCATGATTTGTGAATGGGTTGATCTTAGCCCCAGAGGCGATCGCTCCATTATCCAAAACTTTCATTCCGAAGACTCACGAGATTTTTTTAACGAAACACCGCCAACAATCCGGATTATTGTTGATGCAGCCCTAGAATACGAAGCCAATTTTGCTCTTGCTGGCGCTTACTACCAAATTGCTCAGGAATACCGTGAGCTGAAACAACCCCCAAGCGTGGAAAATGGGCGTCGCCGAACTGTTTTCACATTTCATGTAGATAGCGACGAAGCATTATTTGCCACTGCTTACATTGTGATTCTTCCCTTTCTAGATGCAGCATCTACCCAAAAAAATATTTTGAGTATGGTGGAAATGATTAACAGTGAAGTTGTTGCGAACCAATATTTAAAATCGCTAAAATCTCCCCATCTGGTGAAACAATTAAATCTTCTTGTAGAGCAAGCGATGAGTCAGGCTACAACAATTAAACAGATGAAAAAAAATATCGAAGTAGCTGCAAAGTTAAATTTTTGTAAAGCCTCAACCCAAATAATTTTAACGAATTCTAGCGCCCACACTTTGATTGTCCATGACCATCCCAACTTTGGGAAAAGATTTATTAATCGCTCTGCTCTCAATGCTTCAGCTTATGATGATATATCTAATGAATCAATAAAATATGATATATTGCCTCCGTTAAATATGGTTATAGATTTTGTCCAAGGATTTCACTATATTAGTCATTAATCATGGGGCATTGGGGAGCCAGTGCGTTGCGGAGGTTCCCAGCGTTGTACCCCTACGGGGATCTTGCTAGCAAGAGCGTCTCACGCCACTTGACGCCAGTCCGCTCAAGTCGAAAGACCATGCACGGCAGTTCCTCCTGGGGGAAACCCCCTTGGCGCTAGCCTGCTGTAGGATGCCCGTTCGCCGCAAGGCGTCCCGTTAGGGAAGGGCTGTAGGAACAAGCAACTGGCGTCATTGGGCAAATGAGAAATAAGAAAAAACAAAATTTTGGAGGACAAAAATGCGCGATACCTTTAATAAAATGATCGGTCGAACTCGCTATGTAGTCTTTCGCCTATTTCTGCACTTAGGGGGAGGTGAGGTAGCACCAATTTTAGGAGTATTAAATAGTGCTGGACGAGATGCGATCGATGTTGATGGCGATTTAGAAGTTTTGGGAGAAGGATTGGTAGAAATTAGCCAAACCCTGCTGCAATACGATGAGTATTGGCTTTCTGCTGCCAACGAAGGTGACGTATTTTGGAATGAAGGCGAGGCAGGAGATTACGTGAATGAATTATTTACTGACTCTGCCGAAAGATATCTCAGTGAACCAGATTACAGTCCTAACTCTGGATTGAATGAACCTTTATCTATATCTGTAACGCGCAATGTCATTGTGATGATTACAGTAGCTTATGAAGGAGAAGTACCAGAATTAGAAACTGATCTTTCTAACGTTCAGGCACTTAAGGAAGGATTGAAAGCATTGATAAATTTGCATTATAAACATAGATTGAAGGCAATCCAAGTGCATTTCTCGCCAGCACAGTTAGGTGATGAACTCACTAGCGATCAACTGTTGCAATATTACCCAGAATTGATTCCTTTGTAATCTGTTGGGTAGTCCGTACTTACTGCTCACATCAATAAATTGTTAAGCTCAGAGATAGGACAATAATCCAATGATCATGACTATAGTACGTAAATTTACTGCCGTTTTTTTAGCTCTGAGTTTGTGTATGACAACTGTCGCTTGTGGTGGGGGAAACCAAACTACTTCTCCGACTAAGAACGTTAGCCAAACTTCTACTAACACAAAGCTGAGTGACGGTGAGTATCAAATACAACAAGCTACTTATGACGATGCAAGTGGTGAGTACAGCCTGTTTTTACTTAATAATAATCCCCCAACCTTTGCAACCGAAAATTTGCAAATGGCACGGTTAACTGATGATGAAATCAAGCAGGGCAAAAAAACTTATCTAAAGGTAGAAAAAGGACAACCGATTTTATATCTGACGGAAGACTTTAAAATTGAGTACGTCCATAACGTTACCGAGAATAAAACCAATCCCCAAACAGGACAACAAGAGACGGTTGTAGTCCGTCGAGAAAATAGCTTCTGGGCACCGTTTGCCGGGTCTGTGGCTGGTAGCTTGGCGGGTCAGGCAATTGGTAGTATGTTGTTTAGACCCCAGTATTATGTACCCCCTGTCTATCAATCAGGACAAGGATTAAGTGGCTTCGGTGGATATGGCACAAGCTATGGACAAGCAGTTCAACACTACCAAACTCGCTACAATGCTCCACCCGCAGCCGTGACAAATCGCACTGCGTTCCGCAATACAGGGACAATTAGAAGGTCATATCCTGGAAATTCAACTATACGCAATACACCGCGTAGCACTACAGGTAATAACCGTCCTTCGGGTTCTGGTTTTGGTGGTAGTACGTTGCGACCCTCTGGTAACTCCAGCACTATCAGACGCAATTCTGGCAGTGGTTTTGGTAGTGGGCGTAGTACAGCACCCCGCCGTTCAAGTGGTTTTGGCAGCAGACGCCGTTAATAAAATTTTGTTGCTGGTCAATGAAGAATTCTTGAGCGGGGGAGGTTTCAAGGTGGGGAGAAACTAAAGCTAATTAACGGGCTGAATGCTTTTTGTTAGTAGGCTGTTGGGAGATGTCGTCATAGAAATATTTGACGATATCTCTCCAAAAAGAACTAGGAAAAAGCTACCAGCATTCGATTAGCAATTTTTTCAGTAAATATAGTCAACCCTCAGTAAATTCAACAAACTATAACCCTAGCATTACCCAGATATCCCCCCGCAGTTGTTTAATCCGTTTCAAATCCTTTTATATAATTTAAAAGATTTCAGAATCCGACACCTCATTACACACCAGCCCTACAATCGCTATCACACGCGGATGTAGGGTTTTTTATCTGCTTGTGACGGATTGGATATTAGACCTCTTGCATAAGTCGAATAGACCCCCCTTTATCCCCCCTTATAAAGGGGGGAAACTTGAAATCTTGCCCCCTCCCCAACACATCGGGGAGGGTTGGGGAGGGGTGATTCAAGGATTTTTGCAAGAGGTCTATTTTGCTTGGTATGATCCGAGCATATAGCAAAAGTCCCATTAATCCAAGCGTATTGAATTAAGCCCCTCTTTAAAGGGCTTGGGGGGATCTTCCGGGACAAAGTATCACAAACAGAAAGTGTATTACTTTATATCTATGCAATTGGCAACAATTAATTATGAATTATTCGGTCAAATAATATGAAATACTAAATACAAATATTGCTAAAATAACAGGAATCATTTTATTAAAGTCTATTTGCTTTTTTTGAACTATTTCTAAACAAGATATCGGAATCATCAGAGGCCAGAAGATAGTTGTGACCAAAAACATCACAACTGATAAAAATTTATCTTCTGGAGTAGAAGCAGGATGACGTAGGGAAAATATTAACCAATTACTTAAAAAATAGCATGTCATAAACAGGTAACCAATAGTTAAAGTCAGTTGTATCTGATTCACCGTGAGTACTCCTGAAGTTATATGAGCTTCACCAAACATCATCCGTACAAAGTTATAACATATTTGGTTTTCTCCCTTGCCCTGCTAAATTCCAATGTCTTTATCTACCAACTTTGTGCCATTTATGTCAAACTTATCTTACTGTTTATAGAGTCTAGTTAACCCTCTTTGGAGAAACTTTTGAAATTTTGGATGATGAATATTTAATTACATTATCCAAAATTTCAAATTTGGTTAGCTATGAGAGTAATAATTAAGCAGTCTTAAAAAATCGAATAATTTCACGGACATGATCGAGAAATTGTCCGTCAGTGGAAAGTTGCGCGATCGCATTTCTTGCTTCTCTCCCCAAACGCTCATGTTCTGTTTGATTTGTCGCTCGCAATTCCTCTAAATTAGCAGCAATCCGGGCTAAATCTCTGCGAGTTTCTTCGGCGAAGCGCTGTTGAGTTGCTGGTAATGAATAAGATTGTTCTGGGTTAAGTTGCTCCTCGAATGACTGGATTTTTTGTTCCAATATAGAGAAGCGATCGCGCAGTTCAAAAATATCTTCGCGCGGATACTTCCATTCTTGGCGAATCATCGCTAACCGTGCATATAAATACTCGTAAGCTCGAATAGCTGGACGCAGAATTGTTAATAACAAAGCTGCACCAGAACTGATATATCCCACCGTACTAATACCAGTGGCAGCAAGAGTATAAAGACCAACAGCTGAGAATAAGTGTAAAGCAATGGCAACCCAGAGCGATCGCTTTGCCAACACTGTGACATATTTTACTTGTTTCTCATCGACTGGAATTCCTTTCTCCTTGGATTGTGCTGCTTCTGCTAAGACTTCTTTGGCTTGAAAATGCACATTCCACGGTACGGTAACAATTACCAACAGCCACCAAAAACTTGCACCACCAATCACCCAATCAAGAAAGTTACCAGTAGGGATGTGCAACCATTGCAGTAAGCCAAAAGCCGTTAGCACCACAACCACAATTCCAGCAATGGAACTGATAAAAAAGTTAATATACATCTTGCCCTGTCTTTGGTGAAACTATTACCTCGATCATGACTGTACCCTAGCAGTTATACGTAAATCATTGTGATGGTTTTTCTATTTGCACACACCAGCTTTTTAATGAGATAGCTACGCCAATTAGGTTGAGTATCTTTGCTACCCTTTTGTGGAAAGTACCAACAGACATGATTGTGATGGTTTTTATAGTTGCACATATATAAATAAAATGAATCACTGTTTAGAAACAAAGAAGGGAGAAATAATGAAATACTGCTTTGTAGAGTTTCAAGTAGATGATTCCACAAGATTCAATGCTCTTTGTGAAGTTTTCAACGAAATTAAAAAAGATAAAGACAATAATTATTGGCGTAATGAAGAAGATTGGCTAATTTTTTTGATCACAAAGCACTATCACATTTTTGGTGGCCTAGTGAAGAGGAAGAGACTGAACATTTGCGTCGCTGGTTTGCAACACCTGTGGAACAAAGGTGGACAGATCCTAGCCTTGAAACTCCTTGGGGCTTTGAGTCTATGTTTGATGCTTTTCAAAATGGTGAATATCAATTAGTTGCTTGTAGCATGGTTTCTGCCGACAGAGCTAGACTGGAGTTTGAACCCTTTAGCTATCCTTATGGCGGAACTGGTGCAATACAGGCGTTAGTTGAATCCTTCGATTTTGTAATTCTTGCAGAAGATGACGGTACAGGATACACAAAATTTAACCTGTAGTTTGGGAAAACAGTGAGGCAATTCAAACCTTTCCCCGTCCCTATTGGATGAGATAACTGCGCCAAGTTGATTGAGTACTTTTACTACCTTTTTCTGGAATTAGCGATCGCCAAGTTTTACCTTCTTGCTGAATTTGCAGGTAAACCTCAAAGGGTTGTTGTTGTTGGGTCAAGCGTCGTTTTGGTAACTTAATAATCAAGTCATAGGTTCCCCGAACGCGGAAAGCTGGTAAATTTTCAATCGTCAGGGGTTGTTCCTGGGTAATTGATAGCCGCTTGATTTCAAATCCTTGAAAATCTAGATCCAACTGTTGGCTAAGTTTTTGTTGAGTTTGTTCTAGTCCAAGTGCGATCGCTTTTTGCACTAACTCGCTAGTCGGTAGCAGTCCAATACTGCCACAAGCTGTCACTAGCACCAGCAATATTGCTGTCAAAACTAACCGCACTATGTTATTCACTGCTTGATCTGCTATTTTCTTCCTTATCAGTTTAACCGGACGTGTAAAAACTAGTAAAGACACGGTATAACCGTGCCTTAATTCGCAAAAAGTATTATTTTGACAAGTTTTTGCTTTACAGTACTATTAAGACTGGCGTAAAATTGCAGATAATGAACTATCTTTACGAAGATCCATCAAGTCTGCCAAAGATTCTGTACGCGTATCCAAGTGGTGCTTGTGTTCTGCTGGCAGAACCGTCACCAGGTGTTTTGGTTTAGGTTGCATCTGCATAACGGGCATCAGTCGTGGCTGTGGCACAAAAATTGGCTGGTTTTTGGGAAGGCGTGGTTCCAATCTTTGGTAATGGCTTTGTGCCAAGCGTGCCTGATGGCGGTTAATCTGTTTTTGAACTTTTTGCGGTTGTGCTTTCCGGTTGAGCATTCGGAAAATGAGCAAGCAACCACTACCACAACTGAGGGCGATCGCAGCCACCATCCATAAAGGTGTAGGATTACTATTCTCAGAGGGCGCATTGATTGGTTGTTCAACTATAACTGGGATTTTTTCTGGTTCTTCTTGTGCTACCTGTCCAGCATTACCTAAGCTATACAGGGCAAAGCCACCACCTCCGATAAACATGGCTAAAAACCCAGTAAACAATAGCCAAGGATGATGTGCAACCAGATATATCAGAACATTCGAGCTTTGTTTTAGTCTCGATTTCCTTTTTGTCAGCTCTGGAGTAGCCCCTCTTCGTTGGGTTCGCTCGCGCTGTACACTCTGACTTTTTTCCATGATTACTTTCAGATTTGTACCCCTCTAGTCAATAAATTGTACTGGAGGAGTCAAGCATCAGGTATCCGTAACAAAATTTTAGATTCAAGTAGCTTTTTTGTAAAACATACGCTACCAAATCCGGCTAACTTTTGCCAAAATTCTGTATTTCTTATGACTTTTTGCCGTAATAATCTGAAATCAGTTTGCTTATTTTCTCCCTCAGCTAGGAGAATGCCTAGCGATCGCAAGTTGAATTAACCGATCAACTAATTCTGGAAAGGAGACTCCACTATGGGCCCAGAGTTGGGGATACATACTCGTTGCAGTGAAGCCTGGCAAGGTGTTGATTTCGTTAATCAAAACTTCTTGTGTCGCTTCCACATAGAAAAAATCTACCCTTGCTAACCCCGCAGCGTCAACAGCGGCAAAAGCTTGCAAAGCCATATCCTGGATTTGACGAGCGATCGCATCTGGAATCTGTGCAGGTATCAGTAAATATGCTCTACCTTCAGTATATTTAGTTTCATAATCATAAAAATCGCTGTCATATGTAATCTCTCCAATGACAGAGGCTTGGGGTTGATCATTACCTAAAACGGCACACTCGACTTCTCTCGCGACGACACCAGCTTCCACAACCAGCCTTCGGTCATAACTAGCAGCATTATCTAAGGCGGCTTCTAATTCTTGGCGCGATCGCACTTTGGCGATACCCACTGATGAACCTAAATTAGCAGGCTTGACAAAAGCGGGATAACCTAATGCTGCCTCAATTTCATCACACAATTTCGGAAATACGCAAGGATTAGACCAAACCTGCGTTCTAGTTATCGCCTTGTATTTTACCTGTGCTAGTCCCGCTTGCTCAAAGGCCATTTTCATGGCAATTTTATCCATCCCCATTGCCGAACCTAACACCCCAGAACCAACAAAGGGGACTTGCATCAAGGTGAGTAACCCTTGAATTGTCCCGTCTTCACCGTTGGGGCCGTGGAGAATAGGAAACCAAACATCTACTTGGGCAACTTGAGAGGGAGATTGCCACTTGTTGAGGGTTTGGGCTTGAGGGTTAGATGTCAAATGTCCAACAGATGTTGATTCTTCAGATTCCAGTAGCGGACTGCCGGTTGCTAAAACCTTTTGGGGTGTTTCTCCTGCTAGCCAACGTCCATCTTTTTGGATGTAAAAAGGCAGTATTTCGTACTTATTAGCATTTTGCTCTGCACTCAAAGCATTAGCGATCGCCCGTGCTGATTTGATCGAAACTTCATGTTCTCCCGAACGACCGCCAAATAGTAACCCCACGCGCAGCTTAGTCATTTTCGGTTCCTCGACACTCCTCAAGCAGATAGCGTATCACAACCTACAAAAGTTGCCATATTTTTCTATATTATTTTATTGCCTGTTCAAACCCTGGCTAGAAAAAACTCTCCTATTTGAGGTGTCAAATTATAGTCAGCTTTTAAAGTTGCTAGGTAACGTAGGGTGTGCATTGGCATTGTCTGTTGATACAATCACATTGTCTGTTGATACAATCACATTGTCAGTCGATACAATCGTATTGTCAGCCGATACAATCGCATTGTCTGTCGATACAATCGCATTGTCAGCCGATACAATCGCATTGCAGGTACAAAATACTTGTGTGTACACCTTAGCTTAAAAGAGGAGAGAGGAATGAAATCTTACTGCCCTTTCGTTGCAGGGAAGGGGCTGTTATTGTTAGGTCTCTATTAAACTCAACACGAGAAGTGTTATAAAACCTTTTACCCTCAATCATCAAATTTATAATTCTCTTTCTACTTGGTTAGGACTTACGCACGCGTAACGGAAAACGAACCACAGAGGGCACAGAGGTCACGGAGGAATGAGAGTTTGAGAGGGTTTTTGCGTAAGTCCTATTGGTGTCTCTGCCTCCTGCCTCCTGCCTCTTGCCTCCAATTGAAACAATCGTGTTGTCAGCTACAGTTATATTCCAGGAAAGTGGGCAACAATATTGATAAATAACTAGAAATGCAGCCCTACCTATAAAAGATGCTGCCGTTTCATGAAACCTCGAATTATTGTTTGTGGCTTAGGACTTACCGGATATAAAACCTTTCGGTTGCTGAGACAGCAGGGAGCCTTCGTTGTTGGTATTCATCACCAATCCATCCCTGGCGAAACAGCACCAGATGTGATTGTTGGTGATTTACAAGCAGCTTCTACCCTAACAGCAGCCGGAATTCAACAGGCAGACACTTTAATAATCACTGGATCTAAAGATGCTCTGAATTTGTCTATTATGATGCAAGCGCGAGTGCTGAATCCCCAAATTCGGATTATCAACCGTTTTTATAATACAAATTTGGGGGAGCGCCTAGATCAAAGTTTGCCAGACCACTTGAGTATGAGTGTTGTGGGATTAGTAGCACCCGTATTCACGTTTGCAGCACTGGGAAGCCAAGCGATCGGACAAATCAAATTATTTCAGCAAACTTGGCCGATTCACGAAGAATACATTGATGAAAACCACTTATGGAAGGGTCGAAAGCTGAGTGAATTGTGGGAAGACCGATCGCGGATGCTGATTTATTACTTGCCAGTAAAAGGTGAGATGGATTTGGTATCAGCTGTAATATCTGGACAAGAGATACAAGTAGGCGATCGCTTAATTATTGGCACTCAACCCCGTATCCGTTCTCCTCGGAGATCATTGATTAAAAAACTGCTGAAAGTCTTGACTAATATTAGGCTGTTTCAGCAACATGGGCGATCAGTACTACTGGGTGCTATTGCATTATTGGCAGTTATTGCGATTGCTACATTCACCTATATGTCGGCTGAGTTGAGTTTGTCTCCTGTCGATGCTCTATATTTTTCTGTAGGCATGATTACCGGAGCCGGTGGTAATGACAAAGTAGTAGAAAATGCTCCTAACAGTATTAAGCTATTTACCGTTGTGATGATGATGGTTGGAGCAGTGGTAATTGGTATTTGGTATGCAATGCTCACCGATTTTGTCTTGGGAAGCCGCTTTAAGCAATTTTGGGATGCAGCCCGAATTCCCCAGCGATATCACTACATTGTCTGTGGCTTGAGTGGTATTGGGGTGAGAATTGTCCAGCAACTCCACGCCAGCGGATATGAAGTTGTAGTAGTTGAACCCGACTCCAACAACAAATATATCAACACCGCCCGCGAACTCGGTATCCCCGTCATTCAGGGTGATGCCAGCTTTCGCACAATACTCAAAGCCAGCAATATAGAGTCTGCCGCCGCAGTGCTTGCTGTCACTAACAATGATGCTACCAATCTGGAAATTGCCCTCAAAGCCAAAGGCTTGACACCCAAGATTCCGGTGATTGTTAATTATGCCGATCCCGATTTTGCCGGCATAGCGCAACAGCTATTTGGCTTCGAGGCTGTACTGAGTCCGGCTGAACTAGCGGCCCCAGCTTTTGCCGCTGCTGCACTAGGAGGACGCATCCTCGGTAATGGCATCACAGCCGATAGTCTTTGGGTGGCTTTTGCGACTGTGATTACACCTTCACACATCTTTTATGGTCGGTGGGTGAAAGATGTAGCCATGTCTACTGATTGTGTACCTTTATACTTAGAAAAAAATCACCAAATCCATCATGGCTGGGATTTATTAGAAAATAATCTCGGTGTTGGGGATGTTTTGTATATGACGATGCCAGCGACGCGGCTATATCAATTGTGGCGGGACGAGCGAGTTTGCGAATCACACACTTAAGGTGATCGCAGCGCCAACATCTTTTCTACAAGACGCTTTGAGAGTAGGGGTACAGCTTTTGAATTTTGCGAAGCGACTTGACACCGATGAGCAATGCTGTGCCCCTATAATGTGTTAGTTAAATCAGTTGGTTTATTAAAAACTTCTAAAATCTGTCGGCAAATCTGTTTGAGCTTATCCCCAATTTCACCAGAAGGCAAAGACGCGCCGACAATACTCCAATTTTCTACCGTAGAAAGTCGCCACGCCTCGCCGCGATGATCAAATCCAGCTACCTGCACGCCGATCGCCCGGTATGAGTTATTGATCGGATCTTGATAAAATCGAATTTGAATTAAAATACTGCGACTTCGCCAAGATTTGCTAATACCAGGAAAGTGAAAGCCAATGTCTATAGAGTCTGGATCGACTAACTGCCTGGTTTCCGGGTCATTTTTCCAGGGTTTGAGATCAGATTTGGCATCAGGAAACTCGAATTTGAACAAATTAACCACTGTAGCAATGTTGCTGGCGAGTTCAAGGTTCGTTGCCTGTTCAGCTGCATTCACTAAAAAACACTCCTATATTGACATCGGCATCTTCAGGGATGTGAAGACATAAAAACCGCCAGAAGGCTTATATTATTAGGTGTTTCAGCTTATCAAGACCTTTGAAATTTAGCAACTCTAAATCATACTTCTCTAACAATCATTGTTACTAACAGATGCCAAAAATCGCTTCTTGTTGGGACTGGCTAACACCTATTAAGTAATTATACTTAAAAATTCCTTAAAAGCAGATGAAACTCTGCCCTTTGTAAAAAATATCAAAATTTTCTGCAAAATCCTTGGCTGACAAGAATCCCCAATGAGTTCTACTTCAGAAAACTGAAGGCAATGAATCTTCCGGCGAACTTTTGTGGTGATTGGGAAAACTGGACATCAAAGCTGTGTGCTGCTTACCAGCCGGGAAAAACCTGCCGAAATCGCTGCCACCGAAGGTGATGGTTTCCCAGTTCGGACTCTGGCTTTATCAAGATTAGAAGTCACAGCAGTACCCGTCTTAATCTGTCGGGACTCAGTTGCACGTTAGGTTCTGTTTTTAAACTTTCTGCTAATTGACTTTTCGCGTCTTACTATCCGTAACTGCGATTTGCGATCGCCAAAGCAAGAAATACGATTTACTGTACAAGCTGACCATTGGATTGGGCTTGAGAGCCACTGTTTGCCACCATGCCGAGCGCTTGTGCAATCTCCAGTGGGAGGAATTCAGCATCGAGGAGGAGTTACACCAACTGCTCAATGATTCACGCTTTCAATAATACCGCGCTGTATTCGCACGTTATATTCGTAGCGAATTTAATTTGGCAATATTCTGCAATGCCAATGCATCAGCCGCCTTGTTAATACATCGGCTTGCATTGTTAATGCATCAGCCGCCTTGTTAATGCACCGGCTTGCATTGTTAATGCTTCGGTCGCATTGTTAATGCATCCCGACGCAATGCCAATGCATTCCAAAGGAATGTCAATGCGTTCTCCTGCATTAAAAACGCTACGTTTTTACACAAAACTGTACTAAGCGACACCTTTCGTTGAGGAAGTTTCAGAAAGCTTTGGCTATGGTTTGGTCACTGGAATCATCGGGCGATAAACATAAAAATAAGGTAATTGGAGGTAGCGACTTATGTCGTAAAGCCTTGTGGCAATGGGTTTTTACTATAATTGAACCCAAACAATTACGCCTTAGTGATTACATAGTACACGAGTTGGGCGAACTGCTAGATACTGAGAAAGGCTCCGGCCGCCTGCTTAAATTGGTGAGGATGAAAGTTGCAGCCAGGCAGCGCGGTTTGGTTAAAAGTTGACTAGAGTGAACGATAAATTGCGCTAGCGATCTAAAATGACACTGTTAATCGGTAAACATAAAAGCAATTAAATTCAGTGTATGGCGCGTCAACGCTCGATTTTTTCATTTGTTCTAGTATTATTGGCCACATTCCTCATTAGTTGTGGCGGTCCTGGTGTCGCGGTGGCACCTCCAACTTACACGGCAACACAACTTGAAAGAATTCAGGCATATGTTCCTGAAATTCAGGCTGTGCGCGATCGCTCACAAGAGTTGAAAACCCTGATCCAAAGAGGTGATTGGATCAACGTGCGTAACTTTATACATGGCCCGATAACAGAAGCAAGGCTGAACCTGACTTATGTCACTTCCAACCTTCTACCTAAAGACCAACCCACAGCACGTCAAATAACGCGAGATTTGTTTAACGACCTGGTTAAACTTGATAAAGCTACTAGTGCTGGCAATCCTCAAACTGCCTCAAGTAACTCCCAAGCTGCTTTTGCAGATATTGACAAATTCCTTGATCTGCTTCCTAAAGCAGAAGAGAGTTAGAAGTTAAGAGTTAGGAGTTAGGAATTTTAAATTTTTAACTCCTAACTTCTCACTTCTAACTCTAAGCACAAGTCATGAATGTAGTTATTATCGGTTGTGGTGTAGTTGGGGCTCTGATCGCCTATGAACTAAGTCAAGTAAAAGGGCTAAAAATCACGGTTTGCGATCAACAACCACCAGCACAAGCTTCCACGGGCGCTGCACTTGGCGTTTTGATGGGCGCAATCAGTCAAAAAATTAAGGGCAAAGCTTGGCAGATGCGACAAACTAGCATCCAACGCTATGAAACTTTGATTCCTGAACTAGAAGCTTTAACAGGTCGCAAAATCCCTTTTAATCGCCAGGGAATTCTCATGCTTTTGTCTGCTCCCCCCTTGAATACGGGGGTTGAGGGAATCTCAGCATGGAAAAAACTAGTAGAAATTCGCCACTCTCAAGGCTGGCATTTAGAAATTTGGGACACTGCTAAACTCCAGAATATGTGTCCTCAAGTTGATCACGAAAAAATTACTAACGCTGTCTATTCTCCTCAAGACCGTCAACTTGATCCAACTGCCCTCACATTAGCTTTAGTTGAGGCTGCCCAGCAAAATGGTGTAACTTTCAAATTTGGCGTGACTGTTTTGGATGCCCAAACCTCACCACCTGAGTCTTCCCCCCAATTTTGCGTTCAACTTGAGACTACAGAGGGAAAAATAGTCGCTGATTGGTTTGTAGTCGCAGCAGGGCTAGGTTCAACACCATTGACAGCAAAATTAAATCAGATAATTGATATCCGTCCTGTGCTTGGGCAAGCATTGCAAGTACGTGTAAGGCATCCATTAGGCAATCCTGACTTCCAGCCAGCGATTACAGGTAACGATGTCCATATTATTCCTGTGGGGGGTGAAGATTATTGGGTGGGTGCAACAGTGGAATTTCCCAGCAATGAAAATGAAATACCGCCAAATCAAGAACTGCTGGAATCTGCTAGAGAACAAGCGATCGCATTTTGCCCAGAGTTAGCCACAGCAACTATTATCCGCACTTGGTCGGGGTTACGTCCTCGTCCTGAAGGACGCCCAGCCCCAGTTATTGGTAAGTTATCAGGGTTTAATAATGTCCTCCTAGCTACCGGACACTACCGCAACGGCGTTTTACTTGCACCCGCCACAGCTTATGCAATTCGTGAGATGATTATTCCTCAGGGAGTGGGAGCAGGGGGATGAGGGAGCAGGGGGAGCAGGGGAAGAAAGAAAATAACTAATACCCAATAACTTCTCTACGAAAGGCTGCGCCTTAAGCGTAGCTATGCCGCAGGCTTTACGACGCCGCCCTTACCTGGGCAACTCTTAGAGACGCAGCGCGAACACTCGGCACAAGTCGGCTCCTTTCGCCAACTCTTAGAGACGCTCTTGCGTTCGCTCAAGGCAATACTTCGGCTGCGCTCAGTACAGGTCCGCTTAGGACAAGCTCAGTACAAGTGCCCTGTTTGGCCAATGCCCGATGCCCCATGCCCAATACTTCGACTTCGCTCAGTACAAGTGCCTAATGCCCAATCCATAGGAAAATAGCGTGTCAATAACAGAACATAAAATCAATGTAGATTCACTGGAATGGTTTTATCGCGAATCTTTACCAATCGGTAGAACTGACTTAGCGCCTGTGTTGTTGCTACACGGCTTAGTTTCACAAAGTTATAGTTGGCGTAATATTATACCTGCTTTAGCGAATCAGGGTACAAGAGCGATCGCTCCAGATTGGATTGGTTATGGCAATTCTTTAAAACCAGAAAAACGAGATTTTGCTTACACTCCCGATGCTTTCATCACAGCTTTAGAAGGATTTATCAAAGCTTTAGAAATTGAACATTTTTCTTTAGTTGTACAAGGCTTTTTAGGTTCTGTAGGACTACAATATGCCTTGCGTCACCCAGAACAAATTGCTAATTTAGCTATCTTAAATACACCAATTTCAACTGCTGCTAAATTACCCTGGAAAATTAAACAAATGGGTTTACCTTTGGTAGGTGAAGTCATGACCCAAGACCCCCTATTAGTTGACCGGACGCTAGAAGGTGGTAGCCGTTATCGCATCGGAGATAAGGATTTAGATATTTATCGCAAACCATTTTTGAAAGCTTCTGCATCTGGTCGAAGTCTCTTATCAAGTATTCGCAATTTACAACTTGATTCAGCAATGACAGAAATCGAATCTGGCTTTAAAGAATGGCAACAGCCAATTCTGATTCAATGGGGGATGATTGACCCTTGGTTATCTGTAGACATTGCCCAAAATTTTACAGATTCTGCACCAAATGCCGAATTAATAAAACTTAATAACGTCGGACATTATCCTCAAGAACACTACCATGAGGCGATTTTGGAAGACCTTTTACCCTTTGTGCGTCGTAAAGATACACATTGACAATATCTCTTTGGCAAAAATCGATATTATAAAAATGAAACCACAGATAAACACAGATAATTCATCGGGATTTATCTGTGGTAAAGAAATAAGTTCTGGATCTTTGCTAGATTTATAAATGTTATCCCGCCTGCATTTGTGAACTTTTTATTACCATTAAAAATACATCACAACTACAAATAAAGGAGATTAAGAGTCATGGCTTATTCATGGTTTAAAGCCTTTCATATTGTCGGATTTGTAGTCTGGTTCGCTGGTTTGTTCTACCTAGTACGTCTTTTTATCTATCACGTTGAAGCTAATCAAGAACCTGAACCAGCACGAACGATACTGAAAAATCAGTATCAAATTATGGAAAAGCGCCTCTACTCTATTATTACTAACCCAGGAATGTTCGTGACGATCGCAATGGCCATCGGTTTACTAACCACTGAACCAGACGTTTTAAAAGAGGGCTGGTTGCATATAAAACTGTTGTTTGTTGCCATTTTAATTGGCTATCATCATTACTGCGCTCGGCTGATGAAGAAATTAGCAGTAGATGAATGTGGTTGGAATAGTCAGCAATTACGTGCTTTAAATGAAGCACCTACAGTTATGTTAGTAGCGATCGTCCTACTGGCTGTATTTAAGAATAATCTACCTACAGATATCGCTGCCTGGGCTATTTTTGCCATGATTATTTTGATGGCAGTCACTATTCAGCTTTACGCCAAAAAACGCAGGCAAGATAAAGAGAAACTGACGGCACAGATAGGGCAACCACAAGAACAAGGTTAGACAAAGTTGCTGCCTCACATAAAGTAGGGATGCACATCTGTGTATCCCTACCAAACGTTGCATCACAACAACTACTACCAATTACCTATTAAGCTAATGCATATCTAGTTTTCTAACTGGACGTCCTCTGGGTATGAGTTTCAGCCTCTAAATTGTGTAAATTAAATGTGGAACAGCTTACCTCATTTTGGAAACTTTTTGAGTAAATCATCCCCAGGAATCACGGTAGTGTAAAAAGTATATTTACGATTAGCGACATAACGTCGGTCTTGTTTAATAATCCCCATAAACTCTCTATGTCCCTCACGAGTACGTCCCACTAAACAACCCGCACTAGCAAGGCGAATATCATTCCGGGGGAAATCAAAGCCGTAGTGTTGATTCACATAAAAATCATCACCTGTATCAAGTTTGTCGCTAGTCCGTTTAAAATCTTTATTAAAATCTCTACAAACAGTTATATCTCCAACTTGCACTAATGCTTCATGAGGCTCTGCTGTGCCGTGGGTACCAACGGCCCAAGCTTTATATTGTCCAAACTGAATCCTAGCTGCTCCTTTGGGATTCATCGGATTATAAGTGTAGTACTTCCCTGGTTCTGTAGTAGCTTCCCAGTTATCTACGATTTTGGGAACGCCATTTACTACTTCAATCACAATCCGCCGATCATTAAATTGATTGGGTGTATCACTGTTAAGAGTCCAGTTTGCATCTATACCCTCTACATAAACAATGTTGTATTCTTTTGGATTGGTAAATACCTGATAACCTTTGGATAGCATATATTTCACAATCTTACTAGCGATGTCATTGCCTAGTTTTAACGGGGGTTTAGGAAGATCATCTATTTTGGTTTCAATTAGTTTTTTGGCTGTGACTGCTCCTAAAAAGCCACTCTCTTCAGTCTTTGTTAATTCTTGAAATTTTTTGAGAGATATCACAGAAACAGGGCCAAATTTCCCATCAGCTGGAGGTTCTAGCAAACCTAAGCCGATTAACAATATCTGAATCTGACGAGCCAACTCTGCATCTTCAGCGATCGCATCAAATGACCATTTCTCATCTTTTCCCAAGAAATCTTGTAGTTTCATTATGCACCTGCTTTCATTTACTGATTTCTAAGTATAAACATCATTTTTAAAACTGATGTCGTCTAAAACTATACTCTAAGCTCAAATATGATGTCATCTGGAGTCTGCGATCGCACGCACATTGCCTGAATGCGATCGTTGATACAAGCTACATTGTTAATTAGCTCAATTTCTCTGCTGCTCGTTCAAGCAGCAACTTGTCATCAGGCATCGCCTCTGTACCAAATGACTAACGAAGAACTGCTGGAAATTATTGAACAAGCTGTCAGAGACAATGTGACAAAATTAGACCTTTCTAACAAAGACTTAACAACGCTGCCATCGGAAATTGGGCAACTCACTAACCTGCGATCGCTCAATCTCATCAGTAATCAACTGAGCAGTCTGCCACCGGAAATTGTCCAACTCACCAACCTGCAAATCCTCGACCTCAGCAGTAATCAACTGAGCAGTCTGCCACCGGAAATTGTCCAACTCACCAACCTGCAAACGCTCAATCTCATCAGTAATCAACTGAGCAGTCTGCCACCGGAAATTGTCCAACTCACCAACTTGCAAACGCTCAATCTCAGCAGTAATCAACTGAGCAGTCTGCCACCGGAAATTGTCCAACTCACCAACTTGCAAATCCTCGACCTCAGCTTTAATCAATTGAGCAGTCTGCCACCGGAAATTGTCCAACTCACCAACCTGCAATCCCTTAACCTCTGGTTTAATCAATTGAGCAGTCTGTCACCGGAAATTGGCCAACTCACCAACCTGCAATCCCTCAACCTCTGGTTTAATCAATTGAGCAGTCTGTCACCGGAAATTGGCCAACTCACCAACCTGCAATCCCTCGACCTCAGCTTTAATCAACTGAGCAGTCTGCCACCGGAAATTGTCCAACTCACCAACCTGCAAACCCTCGACCTCCGCAGTAATCAACTGAGCAGTCTGCCACCGGAATTTGGCCAACTCACCAACCTGCAAACCCTCGACCTCCGCAGTAATCAACTGAGCAGTCTGCCACCCGAAATAGTCCAACTCACCAACCTGCAATCCCTCTACCTCAGCAGTAATCAACTGAGCAGTCTGCCAAAGGAAATCAGGGAACTGGCAAACCTAAAAAAGCTGGATCTTCGTAGAAATCCACTCCCCATTCCACCAGAAATTTTGGGGACAAAAGATTTATCCGAAGATCCAGGTGATGTAAATAAAATTCTCAATTTCTATTTTCGGGTGCAAGATCCAGCCGAAACCGAACCTTTCTACGAAGCAAAACTCTTGATTATTGGCGAAGGAGAAGCCGGTAAAACCTCTTTAGCCAAGAAAATAAAAGACGAAAACTATAAACTCCAGGCGAATGAAAAATCAACTGAAGGCATTGAGGTGATCCGGTGGCACTTTACACTGCCCAATGGCAAAGATTTTCGCGTTAACATCTGGGATTTTGGCGGTCAGGAAATCTACCATCAAACCCATCAGTTTTTCCTTAGCAAGCGTTCTCTCTATGCTTTAGTTGCCGACACTCGCAAAGAAAACACTGGTTTTTACTGGTGGTTGAAGGTTGTTGAACTCTTGAGCGACAAAAGCCCAGTTTTCATCATCAAAAACGAAAAACAAGACCGTCAGTGCGAAGTCGATGGTGGGCAGTTACGAGGAGAATTTGACAACCTCAAGGAAATTCTGGCAACCAATTTAAATACTAATCGAGGTTTAGCAGAGATTAAAAAAGCTATTCAGCTTTACATCAGTAATCTTGACCATGTTGGTACACCTTTACCAAAACTCTGGGTAAGAGTCAGAGCAGCCTTAGAGAACGATTCCCGAAATTACATCAGCGTTGAAGAATACTTTACCCTTTGCCGAGTCAATAATTTAATTGACAAGAAAGACATGCTGCGCTTGAGCAGCTATCTCCACGACCTCGGCGTTTGCCTGCACTTTCAAGACGATTCTACACTCAAACACTATGTCATTCTCAAACCGGAATGGGGGACAACTGCCGTTTACAGAGTTTTGGACAGTCAAACTGTCAAGCAAGAGCTAGGTTGTTTTACCAAGGAAAACCTCAAAGATATTTGGAAAAGCGGCGAATATGCTGATATGCGAGATGAACTCCTGCAATTAATGATGCGGTTCAAGCTTTGCTACGAAATTCCGGGTCGCCATGACATTTATATTGCGCCTCAATTACTTTCCATTGAAAAAGCTGATTATACCTGGGACGATCGCAATAATCCTGCGCTACACCTATACATTCATGCCCAAAGGCATCCTCACCCGCTTTATTGTCGAGACGCATCCTTGGATTGAACAGCAAAAACTCGTTTGGAAAAACGGTGTTGTTCTCAACAAAGACCAAACTCGTGCTGAAATCATTGAAAACTACAATCAACGGGAAATTAAAATCCGTGTAGCCGGAAACCGTACAAAAGAATTGATGGCTGTGATCACCCATGAACTCGAAAAAATCCACAACTCTTATGAACGTTTGCAATATCAAACCCTAGTTCCTTGTAACTGCGAAAAATGTGAAGGAAGCCAAACTCCTTATAGTTATCCTCTGAACGAACTGCGTGATTTCCTAGATCATAGTGCTTACCTGATTCAATGCAGGAAAAGCTTTCAAATGGTAAATGTCCGTAGGTTAATTGATGATGTCATGCTCCAACTCGATAGACCAGATAGGGAACTCAACCCCCAGGTTGCACAGTTGCAAAACGAACTGGAACGAAAGCGAGATGAATCATTGACGCATCGATTACAAGATAGCAATCAAAAGCAAGTATTTATCTCCTACACTTGGCGGGATAAAGAAAGCAAACAACTTGTAGCAAAGATAGAGCAAGCATTTGAAGCCAAAGATATCAAAATTATTCGTGATACCAATGCAATTGGCTATAAAGAAAGATTTAAAGAATTCATGCAGCGTTTGAGCCGTGGCAGATGCGTAATTTTAGTAATCAGCGACCAGTATTTGAAGTCCGAAAATTGTATGTATGAACTGGTTGAAATTTCTAAAAATGGGAATTTATATCAGCGAATCTTTCCTATTCTTTTAACAGATGCCAATATTTTTAACCCTATTGAAAGAATTAAATATATTGAGTACTGGGAAGAGAAAATCAAAGAGTTAAACGCAGCGTTGAAAAAAGTAGATGCAGATAATTTGCAAGGATTTCGAGAAGATATTGACCAATACAGAGAGATACGTAGCACGATCGCCAAACTTACCGACCTGCTGAGAGACATGAATACTCAGACTGAAGATATTCACAGCGAATCAGAATTTGAGAGATTGGTGAACGCGATTGCACACCGTTTAGATGAGTAAAAATAACCTATTGATTAAGCTCAGAGGTTGAGCAATGTCTCTGACAATCTAGACTTAGACCCTTTTAACTCGACAATTTGTGTTGTGAGGTGCAAGCTTTAAGTTCAAAAGTAGAATAATCGGGGTTAAAGGCGCAACTTCGAGGATAAAAGGCGCAACTTCGAGGCTTAAAGGCGCAACTTCGAGGATAAAAGGCGCAACTTCGAGGCTTAAAGGTGCAACTTCGAGGATAAAAGGTGCAACTTCGAGGATAAAAGGTGCAATTTCGAGGCTTAAAGGTTAAGCGATGCCTGCGGCGGGCTGCGCCAACGCTCTTTTAACTCGACAATTGGTGTTAAAAGGTGCAATCTTCGAGTTCAGAGGTGGAATGGTGAAGCTTTGAGGTCGAGTGATCGGATTTACGACTTAGAAGACAGTTCAAACGCCATCTGCGAACGATAAAAACAGACATCAAATTCTAAGAAAAAATTCATGCGTCCTAAAAGTAACGGCACATCATCCGTGAGACTCCAAGCAAATACCAATCGAACTGGTGCAAAGCTGGCTATTTGAGCAGATAGAATTAACCCTTTTGCTTCAACTGGTGCAAGGTTTCCAGCCAGTTGCACTGAGGTTGTTAATTCTTCCCAAGACACCCCTAACTCAATACCTAGACTGTAAGGTAAAACATTAATACTAGCTCCAGTATCCAATAAACCTGAAACGTTGACGACAGAATTTTTATAGCTTAACGTCAAAGGTAATATTGGTACTGCATCGATATCCCCGAACAAATCACGACTTTCAACAAAGGGAAATCTTTGTGAATTAAGCATCGTTTACCTGTCTGTCTTCTTCTAGGAGTGCGCCTAGTTTATTAGCAGCTTCATGGGAATTATAGGGAGACCACACATGATAAGTGACTCCTGGCTGTAACGACAATGTTTCTTCTTCAGTCGCTAGTTCTTGAACTAAAAACTGCATGACCTTGAGTTTATCTGCACGAGATAGCTTGTGCAAGGTTGGGAATAAATCTGCTGCGTTCATATCAAGTTGAAGATAACGACTAAATACTTTTTATATTTTTACAACTACTATAAGGTGGTTACAAAGTTTGTGGCATCGCATCATCAACAAAAGGCGTTGGCGCACGCAGCTCGCCGCAGGCATCGCTATTAACCAATTATCAAAACAAACAAAGCGATGTCTGTGACGGGACACGCCTTTGCGTTTTGAACTCGACAATTAGATGTTCAAAGGTGCAACTTCCGAGTTTAGAACTCGAATCGTGAGGATTAAAGCCGCAATTTCGAGGATAAAAGGTTAAGCGGTCGCTCTTTTTACTCGACAATTCATGTTCACAAGTAAAGCGATCGCCTTTTTACTCGACAATTCGTGTTCACAGGTGAAGCGATCGCCCTTTTTACTCGACAATTCGTGTTCACAGGTGAAGCGATCGCCCTTTTTACTCGACAATTCTTGTTCCAAAGTGGAAGCTTCGTGTTCAGAGGTGGAACAATCAGGTTTTGAGGTCGAGCGATGCCTGCGGCGGGCTGCGCCAACGCTCTTTTAACTCGACAATTGGTGTTAAAAGGTGCAATCTCCGAGTTCAGAGGTGGAATGGTGAAGGTTGAAAGTAAATCTTTGGCTCTTTAATTCACTTTGGAGCTTACACAGTCCAATCCTGTGTTATTAAGTTTGGAACTTTGCTAAAGTCGCTAGTATTGCAAGTCAATAATACTAAGCTCCGTGAAAGTGCAATCGAAGCTATTCTTAAATCCATCGTGGCGATGCGAACTCTTTGCGATCGTAACCCTTCAAATATGGCTACTGCTCCAGCATCAAATGGTAAAATTGGTGCTGCCGAAAACCCCCGAATTATTTCCATTAGCAGAGTATATCCCCGAACTACATCACCAGGTGTTTAGGAACGAGTAATAAAGGTATGAGCACCAATTACTTGCTCATGGAAACTAACAATAGAAAAAGCGAAATCTGTAGCCTGATGCTGGGCAATATGAGCAGCTAATACTAAAAACTCTGTTCCTGAACGTCTTTGAAGAAAACTGATATGGTCTGTGTCCAGTAGATATCTCACAGTTGCTCGCCAGTCTCTTCTGTAAATATGTCAGCGTGGCGTAATGACCGACCATACTCTAAAGCTTCCAAAAATGCTGGTTCATCAGAGATTGAGCCAATAACCTTTTCCAGCCAATTATTAGACGTAGGCGCATCAATGACTCGATGTTTGATATCTGCAACTGTTTGTTCAAGAGTCGCTAAACGTTGTTCAAAATTTGCTTCATCTAACATAATTTTCTTTGAGACTTTAGTTTCAATGGTAATGCTTATCCGCGCCTGGACAACGCGGATGAGCATTTTGTCCATCACAACAAACTAAGGTTAGGTGTAGCTGTGGTTTTAGTCTGGTAAGCATTTTTGACACCAACCCAGTTACTAGCAATTGGCATTCGCCAACCGGTTCCAAAAGCGCGATCGGTGATTTTCAATCCGGGGGGTGCTTGTCGCCGTTTAAATTCAGCCCGCGCCACCATTTGGATTACTCGGTCTACAATTACCGGATCGTGACCTGCTGTAACAATTTGCGCTGCTGATTGGTGGTTGTGAATCAGGCGTTGCAAAATATCGTCCAAAATTTCGTAGGACGGTAGAGAGTCTTGATCCACTTGACCTGGTTTGAGTTCAGCGCTGGGTGGTTTAGTCAACACGTTTTGCGGGATGATTTCATTATTGCGATTTAACCAATTGCAAAGTGAATATACACGGGTTTTAGGAACATCTGCAATTACTGCTAACCCGCCATTCATATCGCCGTAGAGGGTACAGTAACCGACTGCCATTTCTGACTTGTTACCGGTAGATAGGAGGAGATAGCCAAATTTGTTAGCGATCGCCATTAATAAATTACCCCGAATTCGGGACTGTATATTCTCTTCTGCCAGTCCAAACTCAGTACCTGCAAACAAATCACCTAATGTTTGATCAAAGCCTTGCATTAACTCCCCAATTGGTAAAAGATTAGTCTTAATCCCCAAATTTTCGGCTAATGCCACAGCATCACTAATGGAATGCTCCGAACTATAAGGGGAAGGCATGAGAACACCAAGGACATTTTCTTTACCAAGTGCAGCAGTTGCGAGCGCTGCTACTATTGCAGAGTCAATCCCGCCACTTAAACCCAACACTACTTTAGAAAAGCGACACTTGCGAGCATAATCTCGCACTCCCAAAACCAAAGCTTGCCAAATTTCTTCATCTTCCGATTCATATGCAGGTGCTACAGAACCCAACTGCAAATCCCGTTGCGCCTCGTCAAATTCGACTACCACTAAATCAGTGTCAAAGCCACGGGTGCGACACATAATTTCACCTTGACGATTCAAGGCAAAACTGCGCCCATCAAAAATTAGGTCATCATTTCCCCCAACCTGATTAGCATAAATAATCGGTTGTTGAAAACGGACTGCACTATACCTAAGCATTGTTTCGCGAAACTGCTGCTTGCCGACAGTGTAGGGGGAAGCAGATAAATTTACAATCAAATCTACACCCAGAATTGCTAAGTCAGCAATTGGATTTACTGCATAACTCCGTTTACCCCAAAATTCTTCATCGTTCCATAAATCTTCGCAAATAGTTACGCCAATATGGATATTATCTAGAGTGAAATAATTAGCTTGCAACCCTGCTTCAAAATAGCGACGTTCGTCAAATACATCGTAAGTAGGCAAAAGTCGCTTGTGAAAAACTTGCTTGACCTTGCCATTCTCTAACAAAGCCATGCTGTTAAATAAAGTTTTACCGCCAGTAATAGACGCTTTTAGGTTCTGTTCAACAGTTCCTACCAATACAGCTAAATTTGGTGGTAAATCCTGGGCCAAGTTTTGCAAAGTGATGCCCATCGCTTCCACAAAACTAGGATTTAGCAATAAATCCCTTGGTGGATAGCCACACAAAGAAAGTTCTGGTGTCAACAACAAACGCACACCGCTAGATGCTGCTCGTTGTGCCGCCTCCAGGATTTTTTGGGCATTCAAAAGCAAATCACCAATTGTCGGATTAATTTGAGCGATCGCAATCTTCATTTTTGGTTAGTTAAGAGTTGTTCAATTTTGGATTTTGGTGAAGCAGCGCGTTCTTCTCCCATTCGTGAGAGGCTAGCGCCTGCCGTAGGATGCCCGTTCGCCGTAAGGCGTCCCGTTAGGGAAGGGCTGTAGGGGGTTTCCCCCATGAGCGACTGCACCAAAGCGAAGGGATTGAAGGAGAAATTTAAAATCTAAAATCCAAAATAGGCAGAGTCAAAATTAATTACTTTGGACTTTGGGTAGAGATTGGTTAAATAAACACCAGAGGTTTATCTTTTAAGGGAGCAAAAGCTTCGGCGTCAAACTTATACAAACTAGCTGGACGACCAGCACCTCGTGATACCTTAATTCCGGTATCACATAAAAAACCTAATTTGAGTAGACGCGCCCGAAAATTAGAATAATCGGAAAAGTTGTCACCTAAAACTGTGGCGTATAACTGATATAAATCATTCAAGGTGAACATTTCTGGCAAGACTTCAAAAGCCACCGGGCTATACTCTAATTTATTACGCAACCGCCCATGCCCATAGGCCAGAATTTCATTATGGTCAAAAGCTAATTGCGGCACTTGTTTTACTGGATACCAAGCTATGCCAGTTACGCGATCGGCAATCAATTCGGCTTCCTCAAATCGCACTAGGGCAAAGTAACTAACTGATAGATAACGCACATCATAACTATCGGTTGCTTCCCGTGGATCGCGATTTGGGCCTCCAAATGTATACAGTTGTTCTAAGTAGAGATTGTTTACCTTAATTTTCTCCGCCATAATGCGATAGGCGGCATCTTCTAAAGACTCTCCTCGACGTACTAAAGTACCGGGAAGACTCCAATGATTTAAAAATGGTTCTTGCTGTCGCATTACTAGTAAAACTAACAGCCGATTTTGTACAGTATCTACAGAAAAAATTACATTATCAACACCAACCTTGAAATCGGCCAAAGGTTGTTGGTTTAGCGGAGTTGGTATCTTTTTTTGGGAACGTCCTGGCATTCGTACAAATGCTCTCGATTAATATAGGCAACTACAGGGGCTGTGAGGGCTTTAGAATCTCCATGTTCGCGGTACGCTGTTGAGGAAACATCTAGACCGGTCAGACTAGCGATCGCAATTTTCCCTCCCAGCTTTTGCACTACCTCTGAACTAGACTCATCTATTGCATATCCCGGTCGCGGCACGATCAGTAGTTGCACTTCCTGTAACAAATCTTCAACCCGATACCAACGTGGTAGCTGACTGAGTAAATCTGAACCAATGATCAACGTCAATTCAACGTCTTCACCCCAAGTGACCTTTGCTTTTTCCACTGTTTCCAGTGTTCTGAAGCTACTCAATTCTTGTTCCAAAGCAATATTGTGCCGTGGTGCGTCTATATTCGCAATCAACAATTGCAGCATTGCCGCCCGATGTTCTAAGGGTGTTTGATGGGACTTAAATGGATTATCTGCTGCCCAAACCGCTACCCAATCATAACGCTTAGACAACCAACTTAGAATTTCTTCATGTCCAGCAGTTGGTGGATCGGCACTCGTTCCAAACAAAGCAATTCTCATCATCTTACTTTGCGTCCTTCTCTACGAGACGCTGCGCGAATGCGTCCTTGGCGGTTCGTTTCTTAGTTTCTTCAGTCAACACCCGTAACCCTTCAGAAATCTCCACCTGCACCGCCATAGGATGATCCAAACGCCGTGTCTGTTGTGGCAAACTAGCAACTGAGGCGGCGGTACGCTGACGAATTGTTGCCAAAGATTCCAGTGGTTGCACCCGTTCACCTTCTTGCACTACCAACTGCAACAAAGATTCTTCGTCCAGAGGACTTTCACCTAAGAGTCCCAACCTATCTGCTTTTACCTTACCTCCCGTAAACGAGCGAAAAATCTGCTTGCGCCCTGGATAAGTAACCTTACCACTCGACTGCTTCATCACTGGGATACCATCAATGTCTACAAGTTTATAGACTCCATTTACAGGCGAACCTGTAACTAGTCGCGTTCCCAGTCCGTAACCATCAATTTGGGTCCCAGCGGCTTTTAACCTGGCAATTTCCCACTCGTCCAAGTCACCACTAGCAAAAATTGGCACACCAGGAAGGAGCGATCGCACCTCTTTTGATAAGGTAACTAAATCTCCTGAGTCCAATCTCACTCCTGTTAATTGCATTTCCCCAGAATTTACTTTTTGGGCCAAGCGCTGGGCAGCAGCAACGGTATCGTAGGTATCAATCAGCAATGGCGCACCCGGAAAATATCGATGAAATGCACTAAAAGCTTGTTCTTCAGTGCCTTCTATTGCTGACAACGCCATCACCAGGGCGTGTGCCATCGTACCACTTGGCTGTTGTCCCAGTTGTAGCGCTGCTAACACATTGGAAGTGGAATCTAAGCCACCTGCCAACGCCGCCCGCGCCGCCCACAAAGACCCTTGCGGACTAAATGCTCGTCTTGTCCCAAATTCTAAAAGTGTTGCTGACTCCCCCGCTACATCCCGCACCCGTGCTGCCTTTGTGGCAATCAAAGTCTGGTAATTAATCGTATTCAGGAGGTAAGTTTCCACTAGTTGCGCTTGCCAAAGGGGTGCTTCCACCCGCAACAGTGGCTGATTGGCAAAGACGGCTGTCCCTTCCGGTACTGCCCAAACATCACCCGTAAACTTTCCCTCAGCTAAAAGTGACCAAAAGCGATCGCTAGCATGAGCAAAAATTTCCGTCGCCTGTAATGCCACAATTTGCGACGGATTAAAGCGGAATTTGGCTAAATATTCCAATGCCTGCGTCAGCCCCATTGCAATTAAATAACCAAAACCCTCTGGCAAACGTCTTACAGACAATTCAAAGCTTGCCCGTTGTTGTTCTATACCTTCGCCTGTGTAACAAGCTGCCATCGTCAACTGATAAAGATCGGTCAGCAAGCTGTAGTCATCCGCACAGAAGTTTAGTTCCTGGTTCTGCTGGCTTTGCTGTTTATGTACATAGTCCAAATCTAAGAAAGTTGTCATGCAAGAGTTTCCTTACAAGATGCTTCTTCTATATTATGGTAATATTTACCATAAATAATGTCAACTCCTAGCAGGTATATTTCAGAGATTGCTGTGTAACGGTAGGTTTATAGGTAACATTAATCCTAGCTTCATACAATATTTAATCCTTCTTAATAGTAAAAGCTAGCAATAATGTTATCTTAACGGCCGGCTAATGAAAGAAAATAATATCTTGCCAAGGCAAGGCAAGTTTGCCAGCCTCCTTCCCAGACAGGATTTGGAGAAATAGATAAGTTTCAATTAGAATGAAAAAGAAAAGTTAAACTTTTTGACTAACTAAAGTATTGCGAAGTTATCTGAATAAACATTGCATATATTCTCAATATATTGAGAATTGGAGCCAGTCGAAAATATCAGCATTAGAGTATAGGTATCACAATTAAAGCGACTCGAAAAAAGGAGTCCAATATTATGGCTATTTCCAAAATAATTGCGAACATAACCCAGTATATTTCTGAAGCTGCAATGCGGATTTTTGGCCCTACAGATGATGCTTATCCTTCTATTGGCGTACAACCTTTTACAGGTGAGCCTTACGATAAGCGGACAGATGATACTTAATAGGTGCTGAATATAGGAATCAAACTTGAATAATGATTTTTGAAAATCGTAAGATTAAGATCCCCGACTTCTTAGAGAAGTCGGGGATCTCGTTGTTCATTAATAAACCTTTTGCAAAAGTCAAAAAATCAGGAATGTCATTCTATTCCCGCAGCGTTACCGCAGGGTACGGAACGGAAGGTGCAACTGGTACAATTAGGGAATATCATCTAAATCCTGTGGTAGTAGGAAGGGGTGTATGTATTCAAATGAACCCTGGATTACCAACTGTTGAAGCTACGATATGTTTGTGGAAGGATAATGCTTTGTACAAAGAAGTTACTGATTTACTTCTTGAGGGTTATTCGTCAAGAAAAACGTGTTTGGTTAGTTGGACTACTTATCGCGAGGGTCTGGCAGCTATTGATTATGTAACCTGCTACAATGGTTGAGTTGATGGGGAGTATTATCTCCCGCACCTCTCAATTAGATCCGGACGTGCCCATTTCTGTGCATCCGGCTCCCGATGTTCTTAGCTTGCGCTTTTGCTGATGTGCTTGTAATGGTGGCAACTCTCATGAATTGCTTCAAGATTATTTTTCTCCCAGTTGGCGTGATTTCCGTCGATGTGATGCAAGTGAACTCGTTCTTCATCGATGAACTTTAAGCCGCAGGATGCACATTTATGGTTTTGCTTCTTAAGAGCTTTAGAGGTTTTGCCGCCATAGAGCTTGCTGTTACGTTCGCTCCAGTAAGTGATGTCTCCGTTGAAAGGTGATTTTTCTCCTTTGACAAGGACGTGTTTATTTTCGGAGTAAGGAACTGCTGGAAACGCTTTATCTACCAATTGTTTGGTAGAATAGCGGTTCTGTTTGCTTTCCTTGTTAAATACCTTATAGGCTCTTTTTTGGATGTGATGCAGGGAGTTCCTGGAACCGTCCATTTTGCAGAACTTATGGTAATTTCTCCATCCTCTGACTACCGGAGCTAGTTTCATAGCCTTTGTGGTAGTACCATAATTCGAGTTGTTGACACTGAGGGATTTCCGCTGCTTGTCTAGCCTACCTGGGGTTCGACTGCCCCAAGACCCACAGTTCGTTTTTATTCGTTCCCTCGGAGAGATTGATGAGCCACTGCGTTGCGGGGGTTCCCCCCGTTGTAGCATGTGGCGTTGTTCCGTTAGGTGTAGCCAATTCAACCACTGGATTCCTTGGACTCTTACCGCTGTCCATTAAAAAAACGCCGCGGGAATTAGCTCCTGTGGAGTCAGGTTTTTAGACGTTGCGTCCTGCTCTGAAATAGGTTGCTTTTCTAGGCTCGATTTCACCGTAGGAACTCCCTGTTAGCGCCAGTGTCAACCCGCAACGGTCATCTGGTTGCCCCTGTTCCCAGCTTCACTCTACAAGAAACCAAGCTTGTTCGGTGTCCGCAGATAAGGAGTCAAATCTGAGTCTGATTGGCAGGGCTTTCACCTGCATCTGACCGAGAGTTCAGCCTTGGTGACAGTAATCTGCTGTCGGGCTGGATTAGTTATTTACGGACTGGCTACCGAGATTCACTAATCAACGAATCGCACTCAATGTTTTCACAGTTGAAACCAAATACAGGCTTTGAGCATTTCAACAGCGGATTAACATCTGTCAAGATAAAATTGATGGCGTGAATAGTTATTTAGGCCAGTAGTTTGCCAAAAGAAGGAATGCGGGGAAAGGTGTTTTATCCTTTCCCCTTTAATATTTCACCAGCCCAAACCCAGCAATTTTGTGACTTCTTACCTCATCTGAAAGCCCAGGAAAAACCTAACCCCCTAACCGCCTATGAATTATGCTCAATATAAGAGCGGAGAGCAGAGTTGATTAGAGATTCGTAGCTTTTTCCTTTGCTTTTAAACCAATCCAAAATATCTTGATCTAGTTGAATGAATGTGGCTTCTTGGCTAACAGGTTTTACTATTTTGGCTGTTTCCCAAAATTGCTGATCTAATTCAGGAATATCTGAAGTATCAATCGCTGTATCAGCGATATTTTGGAGTTCTTTAAGTCGATTGGGCGAGATACTCATAGTAGGTTCTCCTTTCTTTGGGGGTGGCTTTTCGGGCAGAGATTAATCGAATTTTGCCGTTTCTGTCTGTATGAGCAACGGTAATAATTACAACACCTTGGATTGAGCCAATACTAATTTCTCGAATTTCTTCATAGTCGTAGCGTTCATCAATTGAGGTGAAAACAACACCGTCAAATATTTGTGTAGCTTCTTCAAAACTAATGCCATGTTTCTGGATATTTTGTTGGTTTTTATTTTTGTCCCATTCAAATTTCATTCAACTATACATAATCCATATAGAGTCAAGTGTAATAAATAAGATAAGGGCGTGAGTTTTTTCCTCACGCTTTTTTATTTAAACCTTTTTACCACAGGCTGCTAAAAGTTCTAGAATGACTCCATTTGTCCAGCCGAAGCCAACTTCGTTAGAACTATATCCAAAGCAGATTTCGTCGGAAACGTTGGCAGAACAGCGTTCAACATCATATTTCTCGACTAGGGTGTTGTGACGCCCGAATTCTTTAATTACCATAGCTAGGAATTTATTGGCAATGCGATCGCCTTCTGTATGATACCCATAGCGGTGAAGTCCCTGGACGGCAATTAACGTCAATGGTGCCCAGCCAAAGGGAGCATCCCACTGGTTGCCAGTGACACGAGTACTGGTAAAAATTCCACCTGGGGCTTCAAACAAAGAGAGATTTCCCACGACGCGTTTGGCTTGAGTTGGAGAAGCAATTCCCAACCAGAGAGGATAGAACGTGGTAGCAAATTCGTAGCGGCGGCGTTTTCCACTCTGGAAGTGATAGTCCAGATAAAGTCCCTGTTCTTCATCCCAGAGAAATTGATCGATGCGATCGCGGCGGATATCTGCGCGATCGCTCCATTTTTGTTCCAATTGTTCGTTCCCCAGAATATGCTTAATTTGCGCCATGTCTTGTTCAACCTGATACAGCAAACTGTTGAGGCACACAGGAGCGTAGTGGAGGATATCAGCACTGAAAGGGCCAAATCGGTTGGTGATATCAAAACCAGACTCGCGCATGGTGCGATCGCTCTTATAAAATAGTCTGGTCAGTTCGTCAGTTTCCTGGTTGTAATAAAGACTAACGTCATAATCCTCAACTTCAAAAGTTTTAAAGTACTCCTTGACGCGATCATAGTGGCTTTTCCCCTGCTCATCCCGCTCGGAGAACACAACTTCTGGCGCGGGTCCTTCCCCAAGAGCATAGAATCTAGATAAGCCTGTTGCGGAATTTAGGTGGGGCGGTACTACCCAGTAATAGTAAAATTGCTCTAGCAGCGGTACAATTGACTTTAACCACTCTTCATCCTGGGTGTGCTCGAATAATGCCAAAACCATCATGCTGAGGACAGGAGGCTGCGATCGCGACAGCATGTAGGTCCGGTTGGAATTGAGGATGATCCCGTAATTCTGCACCTGGTACAGCAGTTGGTCTACTTGGCTTTGCGCTAACTCTAATTCCCCATCGTGCAGAAGTCCCAGTAATATAAAGTAGCTGTCCCAGCCATACATTTCATTAAAGCGACCACCTGGTACGACATAAGACCCTGGTAGGTACAACAATCCGTGATCTTTAATCGCCTCTACTTCAGGTGGCAAAGTGCGAATTTCCAGGCATTCCATATCCTTGGGAGATAGCGATCGCTCCAACACACTTTGAACCTTGGGAGAATCTTCTAAGGGGGAAATGTAGACAATCCAACAAGTATCTTTTTTGTGCTCTAGTTTGGTATCCCTTGCAGATTGTAATAAGTGTTCATGCGATCGCGTTAAGGTTTTCCACGTTTTTTTGATATGGGCCCGCAGGGTATCAATCTGCGTGGTGGTAAACGCTGGAGTTTGGATAGAAGATGGAGTGGTCATAGTATCATTTTCAATTTGACAGGGTGTTGAAGAGTTCGGATTTTTTTAACGCAGAGAGAAGTATGAACGGCGGCTTTTGCCGTTGATGCGAAGCGGTTTCTCGTCAGACATCTGAACTTATCCTAAGCGACACACTGCGCGAATGGTTGTAACGCAGAGGTTTTACGGCGTTTTCTCTGGGCGAGACAGATTTCTTTTTTTATCGGACTTAGGCAGAATAGATCCCCGCCTTTTAAGGGGAGCGGGCGCAGTCTTCTCCCTACAGCCCTTACTCAAGACAGGAGACGCTGTTCGCGTTCGGGCATCCTACGGCAGGCGTTAGGCTGTGGCTAATGTGAGAAGGGGAGCCACTCTGCCTTAACTGGGGTTTCCCCAAGTAGAGGAGCTAGCCGTATAGGTGGTGGCGACTTGAGCGAACTAGCGTCAAGTGGCGTGAGACGATACCGCCATAGCGCAGCCTCAACTCTACCAGAGGCTTTGCCAACGAGTTCGCGGTCTGAGGGTTTCCATGCCAGTTGCTAACAAGAGTGGCGTTTCCTCTTCTAGGCTAGCGCCTGCCGTAGGATGCCTGTTCGCCGCAAGGCGTCCCGCTAGGGAAGGGCTGTAGGGAGAAGACCGCGCCCACTCCCCAACGCAGTGACTCCCCATGAGCGACTGGCGTGGGGAGTGAGGAATCGAGGCTTCAGGTTTTCAGTGCGTAAGTCCTGTTTTACTCGGCACTACTAACTAACAGAGCAACTGGAAAATGGGTGAGGGCTGCTGCGATAGATAATGTTTCTGTAACCTCCAAAGGTTGCTGAGTTAGGACGTTTTTCAAGGTGAAGGGAGTTCCAGGGGGTAATTGCAGGTGCGTATCTTGCCAAACTGATTCGCCCAAGGGGTTGTCTCCAGGCTGGATGAGGCTAGTTAAAAAGCGAGGCGCGATCGCGATCGCTGTTTGATTCCCTTCCCGCCGCGCAAAGGCGATAATATGATTGGCGTAGGTTCCCTGAACTTCTAGTGGCAGATAGTCACCGTCCTGGAATAATGAGACATAGTTTGTTCTGGCTTGGAGTAATTGAGCCGTTAAAAATAGTTTGATTCTGCCGTCTGTTTTGTCGTTCAGCAACTCCTGAATTAGTCCGATAATGTCTGTTTTTACTTGTTCGCGGATGGCGCTTAAGTAAGTACGTCGCTGTTCAAAATCCACGGGACGGCGATTGTCTGGATCGACTAGGCTTAGTTCCCAAAGTTCCGTTCCCTGGTAAAAGTCGGGTACGCCGGGTACGGTAATCTTCAGCAGAGTTTGGGAAAGGGAATTGAATATACCATAGTCTGCAATTCGCTGTTGAAAGGGACGAAAGGCTTCTAGAAATTCCCCGGAGATCGAAGGGTCGAGTACCTTGTCAATAAAGGAGGTACAAGCCTCTTCATACCTGCTATCAGGTCGCAACCAAGCTGTGTGGACTTTCGCTTCTCTAATTGCCTTAATTATATAATCTTTCACCCGTTCCATGAAGGATGCATATTCATCTTCTGCAAAGGGAAATGCCCCTACTAGAGTTTGATAGATAAAATACTCATCGTTGCGATCCGGCATAGCAAACCCGTGGCGTACACCGTAGGGGTTGGTGAAGCCCTCGCTACGATATCCTTGATTCATGGCGCTCCAAGTATTTACCTGCTGTTCCCACTCATCGGGGATTTCTGACAGGACATTCAACCTGGCGCGCACATCTTCGCCGCGTTTGGTGTCGTGGGTGGCTGTGGTGTTCATTGTATGAGGCCAGGTTGCTTGGTGCTGTTGGTTAAAGGCATGAAATTTGGCTGCTGAAATCCCAAAATGACCAGGATTACCTCCAACTTCATTCAGCGAAAGCAAGCGATTGTAAACATATAATGTGGTGTCTTCTACGCCTTTTGCCATCAAAGGCCCGCTGTATTGTTGCATCCGCAAGACAAAATATACCCATTGTTCGCGTTCTGTTTGAGTAAGAGAATTATCAAACTCTAGCAGCATTAACTTTTCAATAAAGTTCAATTCATGATATAACAGGGGCGTTTGTTCTTTGGCTTGGTCAATTACTTCTTGAATAGTAGCGCGATCGCTATCTCCAATTCCATCGGGCGTAATGTATGTCCGATAAATCGGGAACTGTGTTAAAACTTCAGCGATCGCTCTTTTGAGTCCATTCAGTGTAAAATCATTGCCATAGCGATATTTGCTGGAAATATTCTTTAACAAAAGAGCCAGATTGTCGATATCTCCTGCTAAATTCTTTTCCAGTATCAGGTACTTTTTATCTTTCACCACCGATGCATAATCTACTCTGGAACCGATAAAGTTCTGGTATATTTTATCGAACTTCGATTTATTTTCTGTTTGACAAAATATGCCATTTACATAGTTCAAAAAGTCATATCCAGATGTCCCTTCAATTGCCCAATTTTCCGGTAAATCTTCGGTGAGTTCTAAAATCTTCTCCACCGTGATATAAACATCACCTGTCTTTTCCCGCAGCCTTTCGAGGTACTGGATTGGGTTATAAAGTCCATCAATATGGTCAACTCTTAAACCTGTAAATGTGCCTTCTTCAACCAGCTTTTGAATTAAGTTATGGGTGTTATTAAAAACTCGCACTTCTTCAACTTTAACGGAAATCAGTTCATTGACAGTAAAGAAACGGCGGTAATTCATTTCCTCCGCCCCAACTTTCCAATAGGAAAGACGGTAAAACTGGTCATTCAGTAAATCATCTAGGAGGTTAAAGCTTTCTGAATTGCCTGGTTCTCCGTTGAAAGTTTGGATATTTTCGTCAATGAACTCACGGATAACATCGTTTGTGGTGTAGAGTTCCCAAACCAATCCTTTAATAAATGCAATTTGGTCTTGTCGCTGTTTTCCCCCAACCTCTGAGGGCACACTTTTGAGAATATATAGAATCCCCAATAGCTTAATAAAATCGGGGTGATTGCGTCCCAGTGTGCGCGTGAGTTTACCCAGATTCTGAGTGATAACTTTTGTGTAAGACTCTAACCGCAACGGCAGTTTCAAGCTGTAATAGTTTACAGTTAAACCGTTTTGTTCATATTGCAGTTGAATATCTCCATTTTCCAAGGACACACCGTAGAAATCTCCCAGTAGCGGTGCTAGGATTCGCTCTTGGCGATCGCCAAAGGGAGCATTCCAAGAAAGGTCGAAGTAGTCGGTATAGCTGGAATCTGGCCCGTATTCTAAAATATCTATCAAGTAAGGGTTTTCGCTGGTATAGGCCATGTGGTTTGGCACAATATCTTGTAACCAGCCCATACCAAGGGATTGGACTTCGCCAACTAATGCATCAAAGGACTCATTAGTTCCCAGTTCTGGATTAAGTTGATTGGCATCTACTATATCGTAGCCATGCGTACTCCCGGATCGTGCCTTGAAAATGGGAGAGGCATATAAATCGGAAATGCCTAAATCTGCTAGATAAGCTGCGATCGCTTTAGCGTTGTCAAAGCCAAACTCAGGTGTAAACTGAATTCGATAAGTTGCGGTAGGAATTCGCATATTTTTTTGTTTCTAGTGAGAGGTAGGGAAGTAGCAAGTGGAGAGTTTGAGCCTTTGAGGTCGGAAGTCGAGCCTTTGAGGTTGGAAGTTGAGCCTTTGAGGCTGACAGTTGAGCCTTTGAGGCTGACAGTTGAGCCTTTGAGGTCGGAAGTTGAGCCTTTGAGGCTGACAGTTGAGCCTTTGAGGTCGGAAGTTGAGCCTTTGAGGTCGGAAGTTGAGCCTTTGAGGTCGGAAGTTGAGCCTTTGAGGTCGGAAGTTGAGCCTTTGAGGCTGACAGTTGAGCCTTTGAGGTCGGAAGTTAAGCCTTTGAAGCTGGAAGTCGAGCCTTTGAAGCTGACAGTTGAGCCTTTGAGGTCGGAAGTTGAGCCTTTACAGCGATTTAAAAATGAATAGACCAATAAGATAACCTCACTTCTATTCTTCTCTGCTACAAGGCTACGGTGTACACACAAGTCCTTTCTGAACGCAATTTTTGGTTAAGTCTCATACACTCCTGAGAAACCTCACCCTGGTCTTGCTACGCAAAACCTTCCCTCTCCTTACTAAGGAGAGGGATGTCCGATAAGACAGGGTGAGGTTTTTCTTTTGTTTTGGGTAATTCGATGACTTGTGTGTACACGGTAGCTGCTACAAGGAGATAGGCTTTGAATCTCCCCTTCCCTACTAGGGAAGGGGGTGGGGGGTTATATTTAGCTTTTGTGCTTCATTTAGCTGAAAACTTCTGTAAGGCTTGAAAGTTCAAGTTCTAACTTTTCCCTTCATTCCCTTTCATACAGGACTATACTGGTAGCTTTTATTTTCACTTCTTGGCCCACAGACAGATGTTCAGCGGCTTCAGAACCTGGCCCAGACCATGAGGTATCTGCTGAGTCTAATAGCTTATGAGCATTATGCCCAATTGGCAAATTCACTGTCATTGGAGACGAATTGAAATTCATCACAAATATTAGTTCAGTTGATTCGCACCAACGACGCACAATGACCAACTCCTTCTCTTTATCGCTAGTCGCTTGGATGAAATTGCGGTCTTGATTCAAAAGGGCTGGATGCGTCTTGCGTAAATTAATTAACTGGCGATACCAATCCCACAGAACTTTGTGCTTACCTTCATTGCGTAACTGCCAATTGAGTTTAGACTTTAGGAAAGTTTCTGCCGATTCCGGATCTGGGGGATCATCTGCGTAGTGAAATGCTTCAAATTCTTCTTTGCGTCCGGCTCGAACTAATTGAATTAAATCAGGATCGGAGTGACTGACAAAGTAAATGAAGGGTGCTGTTTCTCCGTATTCCTCTCCCATGAACAATAGGGGTAAGTTGGGCGACAGCAGCACAGCGGCGGCGGCTAACTTTAATCCTTCAAAAGAGATCCGCTGGGTAAGGCGTTCTCCTTTCATTTGATTGCCGATTTGATCGTGATTCTGAATGCAGATTGTAAACTGTGATAAAGGGCGATCGCGGCAAGATACGCCATGAAACCGCTTACGATGTGGTGCGTACTTCCAATCGTAGACAAAAGTATCTTCATAAGCTTTCGCCAACTGAGCAGTTTGCCCAAAATCTTCATAATATCCTTGGCGATCGCCTGTCAACAGTGTGTGTAATGCATGGTGGAAATCATCACTCCACTGGGCGTCAATTCCATATCCCCCCAATTCTGCCGGACGAATTATTTGCGGATTATTCTGGTCACTTTCAGCAATTAAATGGCGTTTCCATTTTTGCCCTTGTTGTGAGAAATGATGAATTGCTTCTCCCAGTTCCCATAAAAAATGCTTTGCCCCTAAGTCGTAAATTGCTTGAACGGCATCTAGCCGCAATGCATCAATGTGAAACTCGCGCAACCAGTACAGCGCATTTTGAATAAAATAGTTTCGCACACCCTGACTATAGGCATCGTCAAAATTTAGCGCATCGCCCCACGGCGTTTTATAGGTTTTAGTAAAGTAGGGCGCGAACTGCGCCATATAATTACCTTCTGGGCCAAAGTGGTTATACACGACATCCAGCACTACGGCGATATCGTGTTGGTGGCAAGCATTTACCAGTTGCTTCAGGTCAGCTGGGCTACCGTAGGAATTTTGGACAGCATAAGGGTAAACGCCATCATAGCCCCAGTTGCGATATGTCAAAGAAGCTTCAATATGGGTATCTCCCGGAAACTGGGAGATGGGCATGATTTCAATGGCGTTAATTCCCAGTTCCCTCAGTTCCGGTAAGCGGGAAATGATGGCGGTGAAAGTTCCTTCAGGCGTGAATGTCCCAACGTGAAGTTCATAAAAAATCAGCGACTCCACAGGAATGCCAGTCCACCCTTCATCAGTCCACTCAAAGTGTTGATCGACAATTTGAGACGGTCCATGTACCCCTTCAGGTTGATACTGCGACGCTGGATCAGCAAAGGTATCTTGACCATTCAAGACATACTGATAAAGCGTGCCTGGATAGACATCGTTGACTTTTATCTGCCAGTATCCCTCAGACTGAGGCTTGAGAGGAATTAACTGCGGTTCTGGCGTCAAAATTTTTACAGTGACGCTATCTAGTAGCGGAGACCAAACTGTAAACTCACACTCTCCGTTACCCAAGTAGTTAGCACCAATTCTCACGCAGTATCCTCCCATCAGTTCAGTTTGTTGTGCCGAATTGTGGCGCGATGGCGTACCCGCCCTTTCCGGTAGCGATAAGCGAAGCTTAAGCCTTCTCCTTCTCCCAAAGGGAGAGGCTAGGCCAATGGAGACGCTAGCGCGAACGGCTATCGCAAATGTCATTGATTGTACAATGTTTACAAACACGCCAGATAGCATAATGGTTGGTCTTGCAGACTTTTTGCTAGCACCTGAAGGCGGATTTTTTACCAAAACGAATTCTGTCTAATGACAAATTTAGTTAGAAGCCCCCTCGTTAAGAGTCTCCGACTGGGAATGCTTTTCATGGGGCTGCTGCCTCCCAAATTCGCGGCACTGCAATGAATAGCATTTCTAGCTAGAAGCTAGAAACGAGGTTTTAAAGGGGTTTTGGCTTAAGTTGATTGACACCAATGACACCTATACGTCCTTACGGCTTGCAGCTACCATCAACACAGTATGACGATTCATAGGTATTAGAACGCTTACCGAAGAGTGCATAGCGGTTATCGCGGATTTGTTCGTAAAAGCGATCGCCTGCCCACTTTATCCCCGGTAATGCTCGATAAGCGTCTACAAATATACTTCCTGCTGGCAATAACCGCCCAATTTCTTCTGCGGCGTTACTACCTTGCCAACGTCTTTGAGGTTCATTGGCATCAATTAAAATCATCCCCTGTTCACAGTCTTGGGCTGTTATTCCCCATCGTAAAAGTGTCTGCTCATCTTGCATAGGAGCGTAGCGAAACAGCTTTCCTTGGTCTAAAGATTCTAGCGATCGCACTAAGGTAACGCAGAGATTACAATTTCCGTCGTAGATTACGTAGTAATTCATAAAAATAACGGGTCTTTGGCAATTGACTTGTCAAATGTATTTCAATACAACTTTGGTATTCTAGCTTAGAAAACCGTGGCGATCGCTCTGTCCTCACCGAAGCAGTGCTAAGTAATCCGATTCACCTCAGCCAAAACAAAATTTGATTTGTTAAATATGCATAATATCGTCGAGTTTCAGTTGTAAATTTGGCAAGATATCAGAAGAAATAGTATCCCCTAAGCGATATTGTTCCTGCTGGTACACACCGTTAACTAACTGACAAACGGTGAATGTGGGTTGTTTGGGATTACCGATAAATTGCAAACCACCCAAGCCACGAAAGTCCACAATCCAATATTCTGGAATATTAAGAAAAGCGTATTCTTCCACTTTTATTGCATAATCATCTTGCCAATTTGTGCTTACAACTTCAGCAACAAGCTTGACTGTACTGCCGTTACAAATAATAGGTTCTTTTTGCCAGAGCGGTTCTTTACTAAGTTCGGCTTTATCTAAAACAATTACATCAGTACGCAGCGCTGTGGCTTCAGCAGCAGGTAATTTTATCAGACAAGTTTTTGGTATTAGCCAGTTGAAATTAGAACTAAAAATTTCCACATAGATTCTACCAGCAATACTACCAGCAACAGCTTCGTGTGGCCCTGTAGGTTCCATGTCTCTTAGTTGTCCGTCTATTAGTTCGTAGCGTGTATTATCACCATATTGGGCTATAAATTCCTCAAAGGTAAGTAGTTTAGGTGAGGTATAGGTCATAGGTCTTGTTTTGACTTGGACTTTGGCTTATTCTAGCGACTGCCGTTGCAAAGTACAGCAAGGAATAAGAGTTTCAGAGAATTAGTGCGTCAGTCTCATACATTAGTACAGCACGGCGAAAGTTTGCCTACTTTTAACAAGGCGGTTGTCGCATTCATAATGTAAGTCGTCACATTCACAATGTAAATCGTCACATTCACAATGTAAGTCGTCGCATTCACAATGTAAGCCATCGCATTTACAATGTAAGCCATCACATTCACAATGTAAGGCGTCACATTCACAATGTAAGTCGTCGCATTCACAATGTAAGAGGTTGCATTTAGATAGATTAAAAAACTTGTCCTCAAACATCACCCCCGGTTTGCAGTTATCATGCTTTTGGGATGGTATTCGATAGTTTTTTTCATTAATGAGAAAATATTCATGAAATACAAACTCTTGGGCAAAAGCGGGTTAAGAGTATCTGAACTCTCCTTGGGAACCATGACCTTTGGTGAAGATTGGGGTTGGGGTGCATCTGCTGACGAAAGTCGTAAAATCTTTGATGCCTATGTAGAAGCAGGAGGTAATTTCATTGACACCGCCAACGGTTATACCGATGGTAGCAGTGAAAAAATTGTCGGTGAGTTAATTGCTAAAGAACGGGAACGCTTTGTAGTTGCTACAAAATATTCCTTTCCCTTGCAGATGGGTGACAACAAGGGCGACCCTAACGCCAGTGGAAACCATCGCAAGAACTTAATCCAGTCTCTAGAAGCTAGCCTAAAACGGCTGAATACTGATTACATTGACTTATTCTGGTTGCACGCTTGGGATTTCACAACGCCCATTCAGGAAGTTTTGCGATCGCTTGATGATGTAGTCCGTCAAGGTAAGGTACATTACATCGGCATTTCTGACGCCCCTGCTTGGATCATTTCCCAAGCAAATACCATCGCCCAATATCAAGGATGGACGCAGTTTGTCGCCCTGCAAATTGAGTATAGTTTAATTCAGCGAACACCAGAACGTGACTTACTACCGATGGCTAAAGCCTTTGATTTGGCAGTAACGCCGTGGTCGCCCTTGGGTGGTGGTGTGCTAACAGGGAAGTACAATAAACCCAGTCAAGAAGGCGACGAACAGGGGCGAGTTGCGAGTTTGGGGGGAGAGGTTTCTGAAAAGAATTTAGCGATCGCTCAAGTTGTCAGTGAAGTTGCAGAAAAAATTGGACACACACCCTCACAGGTAGCATTAGCCTGGTTACGCGCTCAAAGTGGTGTGATTATTCCGATTATTGGCGCACGTAAGTTAACTCAGTTTCAAGATAACTTAGCTTCTTTAGATGTCAGCCTCTCACCAGAACATTTGCAACGGTTAGATGAAGTGAGTCAAATTGAACTGGGTTTTCCCCATGACTTTTTGCAGAGTGATATAATTCGCGAGCGCCTTTTCGGTGGTACATTCCACAGCATAGAAAACCATCGCAGTTAAGGCAATAGTCATAAATCTTGATACATTCAGGCATTAATTCAATCTATCGTCAGAGAGTTTTGCACAGCCAACCACTATCTGTAAAGTTAGATATAAAAGGCATTAAGTAGAATCATGAGCGACAACACCCTTTCATCACGTTTGTACCCCACCCGCATTGACATTCCCGCGGAAGCGCGAGTGCAAATCGTAGTAATTCTCAACCAAACTTTGGCAGCTACTTTGGATCTGAAAACCCAGACAAAGCAAGCGCACTGGAATGTTAAAGGAACTGACTTCTACCAGCTACATGAATTATTTGATGAACTTGCTGGTGAATTGGAAGAGTACATCGATCTAGTTGCGGAACGCGTCACTGCTTTAGGCGGATATGCCTTAGGAACAGTCCGTTCTGCTGCTAGTGATTCAATTTTGCCAGAATATCCCTTTGATATTTTGGATGGTAAAGACCATGTGACAGCCTTAGCAGATCGCTTTGCACCCTATGCTAAACATATTAGAGAGGCGATCGCTAAAACTAATGACTTAGGTGATGCTGATACCGCCGACCTTTACACTGAAATTTCCCGCACCATTGACAAACGACTCTGGTTCTTAGAAGCTCATCTGCAAGTAGCAGAAATTAAGGCAGAGAATGGCAAAGCGGATACTACTACAACTCAAAAGATACCTGCTGGTGTAATATAAGCACTTCTGAGAGATACGCTTTCTAACTCATTAGTAGTAAGGTGCGTTACGGCTTTAGCCTAACGCACCATTTCATAGGACATCTTGATCGAGAATTGATATAGCAGTCCCAAATCATTTGTAAAATTTTCTCTTTCTACACTTTGCGTCCTTCTCTACGAGACGCTGCGCGAATGCGTCCTGGTTCATTAAATAAAATAATTTTCCACAACTCAGATAGGATTGCTATATATAATGTGTGATTGCTAAAAGTACAGCACGAGCGACCATTAAAAATGCCTTAGCCTACGGCATAACACACCCTACTAGCACGACTGATTTAAATCAAAATCTCACAGTATCTTTTTGGTAAGTACGCCACTTTTAAGTGCGTACTTTTCATTTTATATATACATGCTTTACTATTGAAATAGTTCAAAACAAGGTTGAAGAATTAAAAAATATCTTCGGCAATTGAAGGAAAAATCTAAAATCAAAAATTGACTGACTCCTAACTAAATATTCATTAACAACGAGGTAAATTTATGTCTCAAAATACAATTACCCACTTAATTCACGATCGCAATGCCCGTGGTCACGTTCAAACAGGCTGGCTCGATAGTTATCACACATTTTCCTTCGGTAGTTTTTACGATCCTAACCGTATGGGATTTCGCTCTCTGCGGGTGATTAACGACGATCGTGGGGCCCCTGGTGCTGGATTCCCTACCCACGGTCATCGCGACATGGAAATCCTCACATACGTCTTAGAAGGTGCAGTAGAGCATAAAGACAGCTTGGGTACTGGCTCGATAATTCATCCCGGTGATGTACAGATTATGAGTGCTGGTACTGGAATCAGCCACAGCGAATTTAATCCTTCGCCAACTGAACCACTACACTTGCTGCAAATCTGGATTCTTCCTGAGCAACAAGGATTGACACCAAGATATGAACAAAAAACTTTTCCTCTAGAAGAAAAGCGTGGCAAACTCCGCTTAATTGCTGCTAGGGATGGGCGCGATGGTGCTGTGACAATTTACCAAGATGTTGATTTATACACATCTGTTTTAGAGGATGGTGATGTTGTTAATTATCAAGTCAAACCTGGCCGTTATGCTTGGTTACAAATAGCCCAAGGCATAGTTAACTTGAATGGTGAGGAACTTAGAGCAGGCGATGGTGTGCAAATAAATGGCGAAGAACAGCTAGAAATTAGCACCAACATCGGCGGTGAAATCTTGCTTTTCGATTTGGGTTAATCTTAAGTCTGTAAGGTGAGCATTGTAAGCCCCAGATCCCCGACTTCTTTGAGAAGTCGGGGATCTTGTTTCTGCGCGTTTGATTTAGAATTGCTAGTCGGTTTTTAAGCATAGCAACAAATTGAAAAAACACAAATTGTCTACAAAGAATCACCAAGGGAAGCAACTCAAACTCTGATAACTGAAATTCAAATTCTGCTTGACAATCTCACCCCAATTACCAACTACGGCTATTAGCACGGTGGATACAATTACACTTATCAACATCAAATTGTGGGTGCATTAGTCAAAACTAAAACAACTGCAATTCAACTGGTACTGTAAGCAGCAACTATGGTTTGATTCCAGAAGCGAACAATTAAATATGCTGATGGTCGCTACAATAGCCGTAAACTCAGCCAGTTTATCAACCAGTGTTTGGATAAGCGCACTTACTACAGTATCAGTTTTTCGGATGTTGGCTATACCTACAAAGTCGGACAAACCTCAGCAGATGATTAGATAGGGGTGCGATCGCCTCTGGCGGGCGGTTACGCCATCGCAAAGCGAATTTGAATACAATCCTTAGAAAGAGCAGCAGAAATATAATGTCCAAAAAGTCCGATTCGCAGTTCCAAAATCTCTTTGCTTCACCCAAATCAACTAATTGGGACGAAAGATTAGCCCAAATCGCCTATCGCTTTAACCGAGAGTATCAAGGTGAAACCTTTGAACTCCCAACCGAAGTCCAGGCGATGCCGATATTTGGCGAGTGGATTGCAGGTAGTTTCTCAGGAAGAATTGCTTCTCCTTTTTGGGAAATTGCTAAACCTCAAAAAAACCAGCACTGTTTAGATATCGGCTGTGGTATCAGCTTTTTAATCTATCCTTGGCGGGATTGGCAAGCATATTTTCATGGGCAAGAAATTAGTAATGTGGCGCGTGATACCCTTAATTCCCGTGGGCCGCAGTTGAATTCCAAGCTATTCAAAGGTGTTGAGTTGGGAGCAGCTCATCAGTTAAGCTACTCATCAGAGCAGTTTGACCTAGCGATCGCAACAGGATTCAGCTGCTATTTTACACTCGAATACTGGGATGCTGTACTGATAGAAGTCAAGCGGGTGTTAAAACCAGGTGGACATTTTGTGTTTGACGTTCTCAATCCAGAACAGCCTTTGGCGGAAGATTGGGCAGTTCTGGAAACCTATTTGGGGGCTGAGGTGTTTTTAGAACCTTTGGCTAAGTGGGAAAAAACGATTAAGGCGGCTGGTGGTAAAATAGCAACGCACAAATCAGGGGAATTATTCGAGTTGTATAAGGTACGGTTTTAAAAATACTGTTACTCAGGCATAAGTGGACTTGATGGATCTAAAGAAGTTGTAAAAACAAAATAGATTACCCCAGTTCCGAGAATCATCACGGCGAGACTAAACAGCAGCACCCAACGGTCTGTTGGTTCATAAGTATCTTCTTCGATATCACGACGGACTGCGAAATAGTGTCCTGTTGAGAGCCACACTGTGATTAAACCCACCAGCGAGAAGACTAAACCTAACTTCCAGCCATTGCCGGGACGGGGTATCAAAGGTACTTGGAAAGCACGCAAACGCACGATGACGACACCAAAACCTAAAAGAGCGATCCCTGTCCGCATCCAAGCGAGGTAGGTACGCTCATTTGCCAAGTGATCTCGGATTCGGGACGGATTTAGTCGTCCTGGCTTTTTTTTATCTTTATCTTCTTCTGTAGATTCCAATTTTAACTGCATGAATAACACCCTTATCCCCAAAGCGGCTCTTATTAAAAAAATGCCGAGGTAATAGCAAATCTCCTTCCAGATGACTTGCACCCAGCACAATACTTGCGCTAATGAAATATACCTCTTGTGATTGTACATTTTTTCAAAATTTATTTTAATGCGGATATATAAATAAAACAAGCCTGAGATTGAGGATAGATAAATTCAAGAGAACAGCCCAGATCAGAGAGATTTTTCACTAGTGCAAGTCAGGTTTTTCTCTGATTTTGGCTGTTATACCAATTCTCTAAAAGGCTGCACAAAATCAGGCATAGTCAGAAGGGGCTTAAGCCCCTTCTGACTATGCAACCTCACAGCTAATCGGTATTACTCTATTTAAATTGAGAACAATCGTTCAAAATAGACTATGCAGTTCTATTTCAAGACTGATTGCTAGGCGCATTAGGAACTCGTGTATTTATGAGAGCCTGCGATATATCTGGGATAAACCAGTTAGCCTCATTGCTGTTAAGAACTTTCACAGTCGGAACATTTAATTCAATCGCAGCAGTATCTGGATCTGTCTTAATCACTAACTGAGTTCCATCAAGGATCTTGAGAGCAGCCGGGCCTGTTAATTTTTGACCTTGCCCATTAAAACTAGAAGTAAAATTTGCTACCTTGATATCATTCCCTAGATAGATCCCATCGCAATCCCAGTTCTTTTTAGTGGACTGACCATTAGCTAGAAAATACAGATTATTGTCATATACAGCATCTTCATTATCTTCATCATTTGGTCTTTTGCCGTATACTGCTATAGTATTACCTGTTTGGTTGTTACATTGACCCCAGTTGATTCCCGTCTCTAAAGCATATTTTTGCAGTGTTAATTCCTCGATTCTCTTCTGAATTTCTTTTGGTGTGAGACCTTCAACGTCAGTTTGGGCATCTTTTGTCTGAGAGAGTTCGTTAAGAGTTTTAGTGACTTCGATATAGTCAGGGTTTTTGCTAAATTTTGGTCTATCAGCAAAAGAAGGTTGAGCAAAGGCGAGATTTGCGAAAATCATCAAGACAATTAGCAGAAATTTCCAGATTTTCATGTTTTGACTCCTGGTGATGGATAATATAATTTGCAGTTTAGAATTCATTTTGAGTAGAAAATTGATGATGTACCTATTTTTAGATAGTAAATTTTTGTCAAGAGGACTCAAGGTATGGCCAGATTTGGAGACTTGGGGAAATTATCTAAGAGTCCTCAAGTAAGGCTACACCCTTGGATTTAATACAAAAGCACCACTTTTTGGTGGCTGATCTTCAGGTGGTGTTCCAATCCGCATCTGCAAGACTCCCCTTGTCCCCAAGTCTCTTTCTTCAATGTTCTTCACTCGACGGCTGAGTATTGAAACTTAAAATCAATGAAAATATATAACTAGAAACTACAGATACAAGAGTCAAAGTAACATTTTCTGTAACAATAAATATACCCAGTCCAATCAATATAGAAGGCACAAAAGTATTGCCATTCTCAGTTAAAAATTGTGCAATCGCAGGTAAGTAGGTTAACTTATAAGCGGTATAACACCACACACCTACTAATGAAAAGAATACACTTAGTATTACCAGTAGACTCTCTAATTCAGAATTGGCAAACAGAGGTACATAGACGCTAATATTATCACTACCATTTGCAAAGGCGATCGCAGCTACATTGCATGTTTGCGGAGAGAAAAAACTGGCAATTATAGAGGGACAATACGGCTCGGTTTCTTCTTCGGCTTCCTCTGATGAATCCTCTTCGCGTTTTAGTAAACTACTCATACCAATGATTATTGGCATTAAACCAAGTAGTCTAATCCAGTCCTGCGGTATGATTAGTCCACCGAAAAAACCAGGAAGGCTAGCAATGATCAATGCAGCAAAACCGAGATACTGACCAGCAAGGATGTGACGACTGCGGAACGTTTTATTTATTTGTGAAAAAAGCAACGTCAGAATGACAATATCATCGATGTTGGTGGCACTAAATGCTGTGATCCCTGTGGTAATTGCAGTTACTAAACCGCTCATTTGTGGAAGTCCTTATTTTCATACTTGGTCATTCAATTTTGGATTTTAGATTTTGGATTGGATTTACGATATCCAAAATACTGGTATCAAAAATCTTATATTGAGTAGGAATACTAAATTATGATCTGTGTCGTTGTCACTGATGCGTCATGTGTTTCGCTCTGCTGAAATTTTTAAACTGTACTTTGGCTGTTTGGGTCTGTGCCGAAGCCTTGATTTATACTTTAGTCAAACTAACCGATAGAATCAAATGCTTTTGTTTGTCAAAATGATAAATGAAAGTGATTAAAAATTTGACACCAAGTTGTAGGGATACCATAAATGGCAGGAATGACGCTTGAGCAGCTAAAAATCTTTCTGGCTGTGGCGCAGCAGTTACACTTTACTCGCGCAGCTGAGGAGCTTTATATTACACAACCTGCCGTCAGTGCAGCGATCCACAACTTAGAGCAAGAATACGGAGTGAAACTGTTCCATCGGATTGGTCGCCATATCGAGATTGCTGAGGCTGGTAAATTGCTGCAAGTGGAAGCGCAGAAAATTCTCGATCAAGTTTCCTTGACTGAAAGGGGATTGCGAGAATTGAACAATCTGCAACGGGGTGAATTGAAATTAGGGTCGAGTCTGACAATTGGTAACTACTGGCTACCAAGCAAGATTAGTGAGTTTAAGAGCCGATATCCCGGTATCCAGATTGACTGTAGCCTTGCCAATACAGAAGAGATTTGTGTCGGAACAGCGACAGGACAGTTTGATTTGGGTTTGGTGGAAGGAGATGTGAAGCCAGCGCTCCAGAGTACTCTAGAGTATGAAATAGTGGGGAGCGATCGCTTGCAAATTGTGGTAGGTCAAAAACACCCTTGGTTTGAGTGGGGAGAAATTGATTTAACCCAATTGACTAAAACCCTTTGGGTGATGCGAGAAACAGGTTCTGGAACCCAGCAAAGGTTTGAGGAAGCCTTACAAAATTGGGGAATCAATCTCAGTGAACTGAATGTAATTTTAGTGTTCAACAGTGGAGAGATGACAAAAGCAGCAATCGAAGATGGTGTCGGTGCAATTGGAATTTCTGAGTTGATGGTAAAAAAAGAAATACAGTTGGGAACTCTGCGGACAATTCGAGTTATTGATAACAGAGAGGGCAAGGGTGCGATCGCAGAAATAGTTCGACCTTTTTTCAAACTCAAACATCGTCAACGTTTTCAAACTGCTCTTTCTAAAGTCTTTGAACAAATGTTGATATCGTCTATGTTAGATGGCTCACATCAACACGGATCAAAATCAGTTATTTAAAGCAACATTTTCGCCAATTTAATTAGAAATAATCAAGGAGTTAATCATAGAGAACTCATGCTGAATTCTCTACGACTAGCGGATGAATTGAAAAATGCTGTAATCTTAAATCCGCTTGCAGGCAAGTCCCCAGTCCCCATTGCCCCTTATCCCTAGAGGGGACTCCGAGTTCCCCAATCCCCTTCACACCTTCTGCATATTTCTACTGATGGGGTCAAAACCTCTAGAAAACCGCGTGCTTTCATCGTAGTAAGCGCCAGTCAGATTCGCTCCATACAACTTGGCATAGCTGAGTTTGGCTCCCCGGAGATTTGCTTCATTCAGTTTGACACCGCTCAAATTAGCTCTGGTCAAGTTCGCTTTGGCTAAGTTAGCTCTACTCAAATCTGCTCCCCAGAGTTTAGCTTTAGCTAGGTTAGCTCCACTCAAGTCAGATCCCCATAAATTGATTCCAGGCAAATAGGCTCCAATCAGCTTGTCCCGACTCAAGTTGACGGCTGGAAAATATCTTTCTCCTGCGGCAAAACGCCGTTTTAATTCTTCAACATTCATGCGTCACGTTGACCTTCCTTAGCAATACAGAAGTTATTTGTTCCCATTCCTGGCTTAGTTCTCCTGGAAACTCTGGCTGACCACTGCGCTGATACCAGTAATGGGCATTGTTCAAATCGCCTTCTTTGCGGTGCAGGTAAGCATGAACCCAAGCACTATCGGCATCGCTGGCATTTCCAAGTATTTCATGAGCTTTGCTCCAATCACCTTTTTTGTCATACCACATTGCTTGCAGCCCTATTGGCAGTGTCTGAGGACATAGGGGCTGCTTTTCGATTAATCGCAGGAATTCCTCTGTATTCATGATCGCCACCCAACAAGAATTAGACTTCTATATCTAAGATACTCCTCAACTTAAGGTTAAGGGGAGCTGGCGTTGCAGGGGAGGATGAGGGAGCTGGCGTTGCAGGGGGGCAAAGACTAAAGCTTTTTATAACTTTCCAAACATCCTCTAAGCTTTGTGACCTTTCTTACAATATCCCTCACTTTCTAAACATCCTCTCATATCTACTTGACTGGAATAATTTCAAACTCGAAAGTACTGATCAAACGGTCATCAATATAGACCTCTATTCTATGCTTACCAACTGGATCCCCAGGAGCGATCGTCCAAAAATTCTCAATCACACCCTCTGGAGCCGACTGTGTGCGCCGTGTCACAGATGTAGTGCCGTCTGCTGATATTGAGAAGTCTTCACCATTATCTGTACCCCAACTTTCTGGAGGTTTCGGTAAATGCAAAACTTCGCGCCATTTCACTTCACCTTGATAATCTTTGAGTTTAATTCGCCATCCGTAGGCGTTTCCTTCCTGAAGTGGCACTCTTGTTGTCTGGAAAATGGTAACATTACCTTTGGTGTCAACTCTCTTCAACCCAAACAGAGCGCTACTGACAGTAATCTGTTTAGCATTTGTTGGCAAAGGAAAAGGTATTACATTTTGTACTACAATAGAATTAGCGGCGATCGGCTCAGAAGCTATGATCCCAAATATTAGCCAAGAAGAAGCTAGCACAGCAATAGTAGCCCAAATTCTCATTAGTATGGTTTTCCTGTCAGACTTTTGGTTACTTGTTCAACTAATCTGACATGTTTTTCGGGTAAAGGTTGCTTATGGTTGGACGCGATTTTTACTGAAGAAGAAAAAGCACTTTCTGATGACAGCGGCTCTAAATAAGGCTTGATCACGAGTACCAATTATTAAAAGTGCGTTTTTGGTTGGCTATGTGGCTCCTGATATACCTATTTGGATTTTGTCTATCAGCGAAATTGTTTGCTATCAGTTCATTTGGAGTTGGAGTCCCTGACTGTCTAATCAGTATATTTGCGTCTATTCCTTAACGATTATGGTGGGGTTCAAGCTTTCAAATTCGTTATTAGATACCAATAAGATAGTCAAGGGTTTAAGTACAGAAAACATCTCTCATTTGTTTTTGTCTAAGTAAAGCATTTCACACCAAATGGCGAAATTTTTTATGAATCGTTGTTATACCCCGATAATATTTTAGTAATGCCACTTTCTTCAAAAAACGCTGCATCCGAAAACCAGGCTGAGTAGGAATTGGAAGAAGCCTATGCCCGTGCGCCAGAGACTCCTGATGATCGGTGAGCCAGCCCCCTGGTTCACAGCCCGTTCTACAAACAGTGCTAATTTTCACTTCGAGACAATCGCGGGTCGTTACATTGTACTCTGCTTCTTCAGTTCAGCGGGAATGAAAACTAGCCAGCGCATTCTTGAAGACATCTGGAGCCAACGGGCAGTCTTTGATGACCAAAACTTCTGTTTCTTTGGCGTGAGCGTCGATCCAGAGGATGAGAAGCAGCACCGAGTTCAACAGCATCTTCCGGGCATCCGGTTCTTCTGGGATTTTGATCAAGCCATTAGCCAAAAATACGGTGCCGTTACCGCCACAGGGGATTACAGACAATTTACGCTGGTACTCGATTATAGTCTGCGGGTGCTGGCGGTGCTGCCGTTTAATGAGTCACCCGAAACCCATGTGCCGCAGTTGATGGCATTCCTCGCTCAATTGCCACCCATTCCGTCAGAAGCACCGGCGGCAGTTCAGGCACCTGTCTTGATTGTACCCAGGGTATTTGAACTAAAACTGTGTCAGGCGCTGATTCAGTTCTATGAATTGCATGGTGGTGGAGACTCCGGCTTTATGCGAGAAATCGATGGCCGTACAGTCCCAGTCTACGATTACGGTCATAAACGGCGACGGGATCAGGAGATTACCGACGAGGAACTGCGGAATGCGGCGATGCATCGAATTCATGATCGCCTTGTTCCCGAAATTTTCAAAGCCTTTCAGTTTCAAGCAAGCCGAATGGAGCGTCACATTGTTGCTTGCTATGACAGCCAAATCGGTGGACACTTTAGACCCCACCGGGACAATACCACGAAAGGGACTGCTCATCGCTGCTTTGCGGTGTCATTGAATCTGAATACGAGTGAATACGAAGGTGGATGTTTGCGATTTCCAGAATTTGGTCAGCAAACCTATCAACCGCCTTTGGGTGGAGCTATCGTCTTTTCCTGCTCCCTGTTGCACGAAGCGACACCTATAACTCAAGGACGGCGGTATGCCTATTTACCCTTCCTCTATGATGAGGCAAGAGCTAAGGTTCGGCAGGCAAATCAGCATCTTCTTGGGTCTGCTTTAAAGGAAGAGTCAACCAAGGAATAGCGCAAAAATTCCAGTGTTACTGATAGATAGGAGCAATGCGATTTTGTGAGATTGGCAAAAAACGAGCGATCGCTGAATACTCCTCTCTATTGCAGTTGATTGATCCACTAATTTGCCATTTTCAAGGCAACTTTAGCATTCATTTCTGGAGCGTAAAACTTATCAATTCCCTTACCTGAAGACCCATAGGCAAGGTCATAGGCAGGATGTTTGTCATTATGATTCAATAGAATTAATAGTTGGAGAACTGAACCAACGAAGCTCAAACTATATAGATACTTGGTGACAAAGGTATTTGGTTACTAAATCGTTAAAGTTGAAATTACTTTATCAGACTTATCCGTGTTTAAGGAATTATTTATCTTGGAAATTTGCTATTTGAAGTTCAGCTTGATTGCTACCAATTTTGTGATTGATAATAGGAAAATTACGCTAATAAAATTAAGTTAAGGTTAAGAATATACCACTAAAGTTTTAAGATTAGCTTGTTCTTAAAAGTTTGACATTAATATTAATAATATCGTACAATACGGCTCAGTTAAAGATAATCATAGGTTGCATTGAAGAACGAAACTCAATATTAAACGTTAATTGTTGGGTTTTACTTCATACCCTACGGGTATCTTGCTACAACCCAACCTACGCAGCTTAAGATTTTTAGGACTAACTGAACCGTATTGTAATATCGTAACAATTATTTACATACATCATACTATCTCCGAAGATGAAAGCATGGTCAGGTAGAATTATGCTTGTCAAATTAAAAATTGCTAAAAATTAGACTAAAGTGATAGGGATTCAGTTTTAGCAAAAATTAAAAACAGAAACTGTAACTAACTGACTTGCATTACGAAGACTAATTCGGTTTTTGTACTCCCATTTTGCTTACCTGATAACCTTTTTCACTAGTGTGATAACTTCTTCGCCATTTTTCGAGATGATCTATAGATATTGATTTAGACACAACATTTACACCATTTCCTCGCCAAGCAACTTCTGCATCTGTTGTGAAAACCCCGCACTCTAATTGATCTAGCCTCATATTCCAATATTCACTAAATCGACCTTTTAAAGTAATAACTTGCTCAAATACCTTGTTTCTATGCTTATTTCTTCTTTTTCTTTCTGTCGCTCCTGTTGCTTCTGTATCAATAAACTTAGTTTCAATTAAAAACAGACTACCCTTAAAGGTCAGGTAGACAAAATCACACTTCCCTAAATCTGTATAATCTGAAATTGGAGATTTTTCAAATAACAGCAATTGGGCGCATGAAGGAAACAAGTCTTTGATATTCAGAAATAAATAAGCTTGCAATAGAAGTTCCTTATCATAAGGAAACAAGATCACTCCTTCAAAAAACTTTTGAATGTCCTCCTGAGTTTGGGGTTGAATTCTTTTACAGTATGAAACAAATTTATCTAGCTCGTTGACAATCATCAAGTTCTAACTCCTTCCCCCGATCGCAGCCTCAAGTCCCTTGGCATAAAAAGATACTATTTTCTGCCGGAAATCATCATCCGCAGAAGTAACTAAAAAACTGCTCAGAATCCTATGTATTTAAGTTTATTTACTGTTGACAGTTCAGTAAAACTGATTTTTTAGCTGCTTTTCAGTATTAGTGAACTTTTCACTTTTGGCGTCAGCTACCAGTTAACGATTTTATATGAGCAGGAAAACTGGCGTTTTGCAAAGCTTGAACAGTTATTCTAGAATCTTGTACGCAAAATTGCCAACCCAAGCGAACAAGTTTACGAGAATTTTCAGTTTGGATAATTCCAATCACTGGCATTTTTGCCTTTTCTTTGTCTCCTGACTGTTCTTGCAAAATTGTTTTCAAGCGATGTAGTTCTTCGATATTACCTGCTTGCTGGGGATTTAATTCTACCATCACCATTTGCACTGTTTCCACTGGTTCTGCATCTTCTAGAATAAATTGAGTTTGCTCGTCGCGTTGATCTAGTTTTCCCCAAATAATCAATCTAGTATCAACTTTGAGTAGGGAACTAATGCGTTCATAGGTTTTAGGAAAAACAATAGCTTCTGATTGTGTAGTTAGGTCTTCTATTTGCAAAATTGCCATCTGATCGCCTTTTTTAGTAACCACTTTTTTCACGTTATTTAACATGACAACTGCACAAAGCCTTATTTCTTCCTTTTGTTCTCCCAGTTGTGAAAGGTTAATTGGAGTTAAAAGTGGTGCTATTTGCCGTAAGGATTTCAGGGGATGATCTGATACATAAAAGCCTAATAATTCTTTCTCCTTTTGCAACTTTTCCTGTGGGGTAAAATCCATCACAGGTTTAGATTTTGGAGCAGTTTCAAAGGCATTATTGGCTTTTTTATTCTGAGTATAAGAAAATCCCTCGCCTAATAAATCTAAGAGATTCCCTTGACCACTGGCTCTATCTTTAGCGCGAGATTGTGCCCAATCATACACTAATTCTAAGTCATTAATTAACTGTTGGCGGTTTAGTGCAATTTTGTCAAAGGCTCCACAATAAATCAGCGATTCCAGAGTCCGGCGGTTAACAGCACGTAAATCGACACGATCGCAAAAATCAGCAAGGGATTTAAATCCTGTCTCATTTCGCGCTTCCAAAATACAGGCGATCGCATTCTGTCCCACATTACGCACCGCCGAAAATCCAAACAGAATCTTTCCCGCTGTCGGTGTAAAATCGACACCAGAACGATTAATATCTGGCGGATCTATGGAAATACCCATATTACTACAGTTAGTAATATATCTCTGTACCTTATCTGTATCGCCACTGTTCGCCGTCAACAGTGCCGCCATATATTCCAATGGGTAATTAGCTTTTAAATATGCTGTTTGATAAGTTACATAAGCATAGGCAGTCGAATGGGATTTATTGAAGCAATTGGAAGCTATTAAGCCATTTTTGAGCGCAAAATTATGGTCTTGCTCAACCCCAATGTCATAGACATTTTGTTTGCCTAAATATTTACGTGTGGCTATTTTGATCATCCTACCCTACCCCCGAAAAAAAAATTGCGAAGTTTTGCGAAATTAATTGATAAAACGCTGAAAATTGTAGCTATAGTAATACCTATAATACAAATTTAGATCATTAGAAAACACTGCTATACTCTTACACAAAAGTAGCCCAAATATATCAAAACGTTGGTAAACTATTAGATAGACAGTTAATAAGCATATAATTGCTGTTTTTAAAGCTTATTAAACACATTTCAATACATATTAATCCGCTTAGTCAGATTCCTGGGCAGTCGGGAAGAAGCAGGGGAGAAAAGTTTTCCCTTCTGTACCCCGCCCCTCTGCCTCTTTCCAATGCCCAATACGTCAGTTACGATCGTTGAAAAGCAACTCGGTATAAAAGAGTGTGGGTAGGTGAAAGTGGCGCTGATCGTAATTTTGGCGGTGGTTGTGGGATTGTTTGTGGTAGTCGAGATCGGACTGCGATCACTCTTTGGCTTTGGTAATCCCCTGATTTACATTGGTGATGAGCAGATTGGTTATTTATTGGCTCCTAACCAGCGTACCCGTCGTTTTGGTAATCGCATTGAAATTAATGAGTATTCTATGCGAGGTAGTCCGATCAAAAAGATACCTGCACCTTCTGGGCTGAGAGTTTTACTGTTAGGGGATTCTATTGCTAATGGTGGCTGGTGGACAGATCAGACTAATACAATATCCACGATGATGATGCGTTCTCTGGCATCATTCACTAATAGTAATTATCAGGAAGTAGAAGTGCTGAATGCTTCAGCTAACTCTTGGGGGCCAAGGAACGAGTTAGCTTATTTACAGAAGTTTAGCAATTTTAACGCGCAGGTGGTAGTGTTATTAATTAATACCGATGATTTGTTTGCTACTCCTCCCACTTCCTTACCGGTAGGACGCGATCGGAACTATCCAGACAGTAAACCTCCCCTGGCATTAGTGGAAGTGTGGCAACGTTATATCCTCAAGCAAAAGCCAATTCCGGAAATGAAAGCAGTGCATAATGAAGCAGGCGATCGCGTTGGGATTAATCTGGAGGCGATCAGCAAAATTCAAGCCCTGACTCGCCAAACTAACAGCCAATTTATACTAGTCATGACTCCCTTGCTGCGAGAAATTGGTGAACCAGGCCCCCGCGATTACGAAATTAAAGCACGGCAGCGCTTGAACGATTTTACCAAGGTACAGCAAATTAACTATATAGATTTTTTACCGCTATTCAATTCAACTACCAACCCGCAAGGTTTGTATCACGATCACATTCACCTCAACTTACAAGGTAATAAATTTGTCAGTGAAGTTATGGAGCGATCGCTTTTGGAAATACTGGGGGAGGCATCACTTCTTCAGAGCTACTTCAATTTTAACTTAAAAAAAGGTTTGTAGTGAGCGATTCATCGCTCACTTTCAAGGACTATATCTAACCCTTCTCCTTAAGAGCGGAACACTACGCATAGCAAGATTACCGTAGGGGTACGGGTGACTAAAAAGTTAGATCCCCGACTTTTCAAATAAGTCGGGGATCTGGATACCGCGAATTTTCATAACTCATTTAGGATTGCTATATCCCACAAACTGATTTGCAGGTTTATGCCTTAAGCGATTGAATGACTCTCACTAGCTGCTTAGGCGTATATGTCTTAGTTATATAGGCGTCAGCACCTTGCTTTGTTGCCTACAAGCGGTGAAATGCCTGATTTTTGCTACTACAAATTACAATAGGTACTTTTTGATTGGTCGGATTTGTTTTGATGAAGCGATACAATTAAAATCCACTTATTCCTGGTATTACTACATCCGCAACAATCGCATCAGGCTTTTATTTTAAGATTATTTCTACAGCTTATTTAGCACTAATTACTTTAATTACATTTAAACCTGATCCCTGAGATAATGACTAATTAATTTCAATTTAATCAGACAATATTCTATAACTAGAATAGTAGCAATCCAGGTAATACTCAACCTTAAATCTCCAAAAAAATATGTTGGCTTTCATGGAGTTATTTATTATATTAGTAAATTAAATAATATGTTTAAAGATTACTTTTAGTAAATCGCCTTGTGTAAAAGGCTTAGTTAAATAGCCTGATGCTCTGACCATTTTAGCTTTAGCTTTATCTAGAAATCCTACTTTTCCTGACACCATAATCACGGGTGTATTTTTAAAATGTGAGTGTTTACGCAGCAAAGAGCAGAGTTCATATCCGTCTAAATTAGGCATTGAAATATCCAACAAAATTATGTCGGGTTTTGTGCGAATAATCTGCATTAAAGCTTTTAAAGAATCTGTGACTCCAACAACAGAAAAGGTTTGCTCATCTAAATAACTCTTAATAGCATTCAATACCGTAGGACTGTCATTAATACAAAAGATTGTGTAGACTTTTTTATCAACAGGTGGTTGGGTGATTCGTTGCTCCCTATGTTCATTAGTATTAATAGAGTAGGCTGACGGTTTATAGCTGTTTGTTCTAGACGACTTTGGTGTAGTTTTAGTTTTTAGCTCATTTATTTGGAACAATTGTGAGGGGTGCGATTGAGAAGTTGGCAATGTCTGATGATAAGCCGCTTCTCTACGAGAGGCTTCTCTTTCAGAGACGCTAACGCGAACGCCAACGCTTCGGGGTGTTTGACATTGTTCAACTAGTAAGCGGAGATTTAGATGACAAAACTTTGGCATGTCATCCAGAAAACTTTCAGGAATAAATTCATAACTTCCCTCTTCTAAGTTCAGAAATGACTCCAGAACTTCTAAGGCCAATTCCTCTATCAGTATCGCCGCTTGAGAGGGACTGATATATTTCTGATTGACTAACCAGCAAATAGCCAGATAATCTGGGTTCGGTATTGCCTGATTTTCAATACCAGTTTCAAATATCGCCCGCAACTGTTCTTTGATTCCGCCAGGGAGAGTAGAAATTTCCTGACTCAAGCGTTGCAAATTTCTGTAAAGTGGCTCAAACATTTTCTCTGAGTAGGAGGCATAAATGAGTTTACCCTCGTCCACATATATAGACCAACAGCCTGACGTGCTAAACACCTGCAAACAACCAGTAACCGACTTACCAGTGATTTTTTTCAACAGAGATAAAGGCTGGAGCTTTTGGAAAAATCTATATCTACTAATCGGAAGTGTCTTCATTGGGATGGCTCTGGAATAAAATTAACATTTGCAGGCAAAATTAGTGAATTACCTTTTCGGAATTCACCGCGACTTTGTTGGAAGCACTATCAGATAAATATAGCGGTCACATTTGAGTTAGTACAGAGATTCCACACCCCCCAACTCCTAATTCACCAATCTCTGTTAAGCTATAAGGCACGAATTACAACTAAACCAATTCATGTTATAGCCCAATAGCAAAATCGCCTGACTGGTTGCCAGGATATAGTATTTCAAAAATTAGATTGGTTTTCTGTATCTTTCGCTAATCTAGCCGATCTAACAGTAGCTCAAGTGTGACGCACACACCATTGGCTCTCGCCCATCAGTCACAAAAGTATCATTGTTATCCGTATTTTGCAGCCTAAAATTGCAGATACTTTAGTTATCTTACAAGAGTTGTTTTGCCCCTGATGCTAAAGTTTAGAGCGACCAAAACCTACAAGAATGTAGACGTAAAGGGATTTCCTCAAGGCTTTTAGGCATTAAGTCCGCGCTGACGAACTATGTTTTTGTAGCCGTGACGAAAGTCGTCCGCACTTTTGCTAGAAGTTTATTCTTGAGGGGAACTTCTAAAGTTGAGGCTGCGTTATGCGCGGCATCGTCTCACGCCACTTGACGCCAGTCCGCTCAAGTCGGGATACCCGCCCGGCTGGCTCCTCTACTTGGGGAAACCCCAGACGCAAGGGTAGCGTAGCGTAAAGCCTGCGGCATGGCTTCTTTACGAGACGCTCTTGCGTTCGCTTAGAGCGACGTAGGAGCGTCTGACTCGCTACCGCAACTCTTAGAGACGCTCTTGCGTTCGCTATCGCCCTTGGCGTCTCCCCTGGGAGAAGACCGCAGTGGCTCCCCTTCTCCCATCTTTGAGAGGCTAGCACCTGCCGTAGGATGCCTGTTCGCCGCAAGGCGTCCCGTTAGCGAAGGAAGGGCTGTAGGAACAAGACCGCACTCCCTCACTGCGCTGGCCTCTCACGAATGGGCGCTCCGCTATTAAGTACTGGGGAAGAAATTCTTACTTTTGTTCTTGGTTGGGGTTCTAATCCCCATCCAAATCTTCCCAGTCCTCAGTCTCTAATCCCCAATAAAGAGTTCAATGTCTAACTTAGGTTTGTGATTGTAGAGCAACTCTTAGTGTTGGGATTGGGCAAAATTATCACTTGTACAACAAGAATGGTAACCTCCGACCAAGAATGAGTTAGCTGATAATTGCCGCCATGATGGTGTGTGGTGAGATGCACAGGCGACCAAATCAGCAGAAGGGAATCTCTTCATCAGCACTGGAAACGGGTTCTAATGTTGTGTGGGGCTAAATAGTCACCCTACACTGGAGTGACAAATTCAAGAACTTACAGCGATATTCTTGATTGCTAGTACATACTTGCAAAATAGCTATTTTCAGCTAGATGGTAGATAACAAGTAACGTACTCACTAAAATTCAGATTACTATAATTTTCAAAAAAAGTTAGCAGAAATATATAAACTTCATGATAAATCAGTAAAGTAAACATGAAAACTAATTAATATAATCTTCTAGTATTTATTTGTTCAGATATCCTGAAAGACTGAAAATGTACAGGAAAAAACAATTTTGTCTGCTTATTGAATTACACTTATAAATGAGTAAATCATTTTATGGTAGCAATTTACCATAAAAATCTCATGTTTTAAAAGTCACAAATATAAATACAAAGTTGTACGCGTAGGCGTAGCCTGTGGTAGACATCGCATTCATTAACCCATAAGATATATGTAGCAAAAAGACGCAAAGAATTTCTTTGCGTCTTTGACGTGAGATTTAGAAGTGAATAATCTCACTGTTATACTTCGTCATTTACTTAAAATTGCTCCCGCCAGCACCAGCTTAAAAGTGTACCACCAGCCACCAGCTTAACTACTTCCAGTACCCAATAACTGCCGTGTAGTAAATTCATTGTCGATGGAATAGCAGCAGCAGCTTCAAATAGGTTGAGTTGAACTCCTATAGCGCACATTTGCGGAGTTAAGAAATACGTGTCAAGCATAGCTATAGTTAGTAGCAGCCCAGATAAAACAATACTGCCAATACGCCAGTGATATCGGATTTTGCCCAAAGCTAGTGCCCCAGTCAATACTACAGCAGCAGATAATAATTCCATCCGATTGAAGTTCCAAAAAATCGTATAGCCTGCTGTCGTAAAACCTGCTTGGCTCATCATCCCAGAAAGATAAAGACTAGGCATAATTACCCAGTCTAAAACTAGACTAGCACTGAGCCAAAAGCCCAAAGTCAATATGATCGCAGTTTGCCAAATTGGTCGTTTGAATTCAAGGCTAGAAATAGCAGTCATAAAATAATTGCATGTGTTGTATTCTTAGTTTCTAACTTCTTCCGCTGTTTGACAAGAAATATCAACTAACCTTTACAAAGCGATCGCTCTTAATTCATTCTTAATCCAATCCCAAGATTTTTTAAACTTAGTTGAGAAATATTAAGATTTTTTAAAAAGTAATTTACATAGATTTTACCTGTTAAAAATACTCAATTTTTTTATATCGAAAGTAACTGGTCAAGCAATATCGATAGCAATAGCAAGGGAGATGCGTTAGTTTCTTCTCTGCTAGCAAGCAGAGAAACCTACCATCATTCAGGCTTTCCAATAAGTCTCTTCAGTGATGACATTGCCATCCGGCATCGTGGTGTTGCAAAGCAAAACATTCTCCAGCAATCCAAAGTAGAAATTAATGGCTCCGGACAATTTGACATCCATAAAATCGGTGGTTCGCCATTCAACTTCCAAGAGGTTAGTGCCATTGAATTTGCAACCAATGAGCCTCACACCTCGCAGCTTGCTGTACATCAAGTTACTGCCACTCAAATCAGACCCAGTCAAATCCGATCCAGTCAGGTCGATGCTGCTTAAGTCAGCGTTAGTCAGATTAATCCCACTCAAATTAGCTCCACTCAAGTCAACACCTCTGAAATCCCGTTCCCCGGCAGCGAGCGTAACGTTGCAACAATTCCTTAGCAGTCATAGTTACCTCGTTCCCAGTCTCTAATTGGGAATGGCTAATGTGAGGCTTTGCCTCTTGAATTTGCGGCAAAGCCGCTTTTAATGCATTTCCAGCCGGAGGCTGGAAACGAAAAAAATGATCGGTAGTGGTTTATATGCAGTATAGTTTGACTTAAATATTGTGGCAGTGCTAAAAGTTGATGATAAGTTAGGACTTACGCAAAAATCGCCAAAAAGCTTAATTTATCGAACCGCCAAGATGCCTTCGCGAAGCGTCTCGTTAGAGAAGAACGCCAAGAATCGTAGAGTGTGTGTAAGTCCTATAAGTGTTGCTAGTCCTGAATTTAGCTACCAATGAAAGTTAGCTTAATTGACGACGAAATTGGTTAATACTGATAGATAAAAGCACTATTGCAAAAACCAAAAGTGCGATCGCATTCAACCAAAGTACGTCCAAACCTGAGCCTTTGAGCAGTATCCCCCGGACAATCGCTACATAATGACGTAGAGGATTTAGTAGCGATATATACTTCAATATTAAAGGCATATTTTCAACGGGAGAGATTGCACCGGAAAGTTGAATCAATGGTAAATTAATAAAAAATGATGTCAGTACAACTTGTTGCTGAGTACGACATATTGTTGCCAGCATAATCCCAATGCCAATTCCTACAAATAAATAAAGTCCTGATAGTCCTAAAAATAGAAAAGCATTGCCTCGAAAAGGCACTCCAAAAACTAATCTTCCCAAATTTAAAGCTAAGATGACATCGCCCATCAACAGAATAAACAGCGGCACAATTTTAGCTAACAAAATTTCCCAAGCTTCTGCTGGAGTCATTAACAGTTGTTCAAGAGTTCCTGTATCCTTTTCTCGCACAACTGTGACTGAAGAAACCAAAGAACTAATTAGTGTTAAAACTACTCCCAAAACTCCTGGGATGAAAAACCAACTACTCACTAGTCCAGGATTATAAAGAAAGGTTGTTTCCGGGTTAATTAATGCTGGTGCTTGATTAGATGAAAAGCGCTGATTAAATTGATAAATAATCTGATTTAAATAACCTTGGGCAATTCCAGCAGTATTAGCATCTACTGCATCAACTAAAACCTGTATTTCGGCTGGTTTTTCTTCAGATAAATGGCGGTTAAAATCATAGGGAATTACCAATCCTGCTGTAATTTTTCCCTGTCGCACTTGCTCACCTAAGTCCTGATCGTTGAACATATATTTTTCAACTAAAAAGACTTTATTTTCAGTTAATTCAGCAACTAGCTCTCGGCTTTCATAAGTATTAGCATAATCAACGATTCCTAATTTCAGATAATGCACATCTGGATTCAGAGAGAACCCATAAATTAGCATTTGGATTGTGGGAGGAATTATCAATAATACTAGTGTTTCTTTACTCCTCAATATTTGGTGAAATTCTTTAATTGCTAAACTCCAGAATCGGCCATTGAACAATCTTTGGATTAATTTCATAGTTAATTTAGTTCTAAATTATAAAAGGGTATATATAGTAGAAGTTAGGAGACGCGATTAATCGCGTCTGTACAGGAGTTAGGAGGAGAGACGCGATTAATCGCGTCTGTACAGCAGTTAAAGAAGCTTTTTATCTGGCTTTCAGGGTGAGGTGCTGTACTTGATTTAGTTGCAAACTTCTGTATAAAAGAATAAATATAATATTCTGGTAATGATTAATCTGGTAATTGCATTCGTTTTAATATCCCACGGGCTGCATTAAATAGCAATAACCCTAAGATAACTAGCATTAAAAATGATAACCAGACCCCTGCCCACCCAGTGCCGCGTACATAGGCATCACGAGTAATTTCAATATAATAACGTGCTGGAACAATATAAGTAATTAGTGAGAGTGGAAAGGGTATATTACTAAGCGGATAAATGAATCCACTTAGTAATAAAGATGTCAAAAAACCTAGTAACGCAATAGTCTGGACGGCAGCATTTTGAGTGGGAGAGCGAATCCCAATTAATAAACCAAACATAGTACTATCTATCAAAAACATTAGTGTACCCATTAATAATGGCGTTGGATCTCCAGCTAATGTCAATTGCCAAATTATTACACTCATAATCATAATAAGTGAAGCTTCGTTAATTCCAATTAGTAGGTAAGCTAAAGCTTTTCCTAAAAGGAATTCTTCAGCACTGAGGCTAGAAGTATATACTTGTAATATTGTCCCCTTTTCTTTTTCGCGCACCATAGTAATTGCTGTTAATAATGAGGGAAAAATCCACAAAATTACTGCAAAAACACCAGGCACTATTGAAAGAGACTCTTTTCTTCCCGGATTAAACCAGAGGCGAATATGGGCAATAACTTTATCAGATGAAGGTTGGAAGCCAGAATTTTGAAGAAAGAACCTTGTTGTTGCTTGAATACCGTTTTTAATAACTCGTGCGTTATTAACATCAGTTCCATCAACTAAAATTTGTACTGTGCTAGTTAAACCAGATTTAATGCGACGACTGAAATCTGGCGGAATGACCACAGCAGCTTTTGCAAGTCCCTGATCAATTGCCCATTGAGGATTTTGAATTGTAGATTTTGCATTTGAATTGAGAAGCGGAAAGCTATGATTATTAATTTGTTCAAATTGATTGGTTGCAAATAGCCGCTCAGTATAAGCACGGCTGAGGGGACTGATGTCAAAATCTTGTACAAATAAGGGAATATTTTTAGATTCTAATCGAATAGCAAAACCGAAGATAATTAAGCTGATAAATGGTAGGAGAAATGCTAGTGCTAAAGTAAAGCGATCGCGCTGAAATTGGGCTAATTCCTTGCGGCATTGAGATAAAATTCGTTTCATTTTTATTGGTCATTTGTCCTTAGTTATTAATTCTCCCCCTACCCCCTCTCCTCTTCTTGGGTACGTTGTACAATACCAATAAATGCATCCTCAAGAGAAAAGGGAATAGGTCGCAAAGAGCGAATATTAATCTTCTGTGTTTGTAAAATTGAGCGGATATAGGGAATATCTGAGTCTGGATGATCGAGAACAAGGTGTAAGCGATCGCCAAAAATTGATACTCGCCACGGTGCAAACTCAGTTTTGAGTAAATCAGAGGCATCTTGGGTTTTATCGGTTACAACCTCTACAAGTTGACCGGGTTGAGCAGCTTTAATCTGACTCGGCGAACCCTGTGTCACCACTTCACCCGCCACCATAAACCCCATCCTGTTACATTGTTCTGCTTCTTCTAAATAATGGGTAGTCACCAGTACTGCTGTACCTGCTCTAGCAAACTCATTAATTAATCGCCAGAACTGACGACGTGCTAAGGGGTCTACTCCTGATGTCGGTTCATCTAAAAACAAAATTTCTGGCTCGTGCATCACTGAAGCGCCAAAAGCTACCCGTTGCTTCCATCCTCCTGGTAATTGTCCTGTGAGCATATTTTCTCTGCCAACTAAACCACAAGTGGCAAGTACCCAATCAATTTTGGTGCGGCGTAACCGACTTGGTACACCATAAACTCCACAGTAAAATTCCAGATTCTGGATAATAGTCAAATCATCGTAGAGGGTGAATTTTTGGCTCATATAACCGATGCGTTGGCGCACAGCCCTACTACGCAGATTTTGAGTTTGTCCAGCTAAAGAAATTTTCCCGGATGTTGGTTCTAAAAGACCGCAGAGAATCTTAATCGTAGTTGTCTTTCCTGCACCATTCGCTCCTAGTAACCCGTAAATTTCACCATAGCGAACTTCCAAATCTACACTCTTAACCGCCTGGAAGTCGCCAAACACCTTTCTGAGTCTATTTGCACCAATAGCAATAGATGTAATTTCTCTTTCCTCAGACCTTCTTTTTGTACTGGGAAAAGCCATAAATTCTGGGTCATTGCCAGCTGCACGCAGACGGGAAACAAAAACGTTTTCTAAGGTAGCGTCAGTAGTTTGAATGCTGTCAAGTTGTAGCCGCTGCTGAGTGAAAATTGTTTGAACTGCCGCTGTACCGACTGCGACATCTTTAACTAGCACATCCAGGCGATCGCCAAAGGTTTGCACATCAACAATTGATGTGTGTTTGCTATTTGTCGCCTCATGTAATACTCGTTCAGCTGCTTCAATGTGCTGAGTCCGAACTTCCAAACGCTGTAAACCCAGACTCTCTCGCAACTGAGAAAGGGTGCCAATTTGCTGAATTTCGCCTTCATACATCAAAGCAATGCGATCGCACCTTTCGGCTTCATCTAAATAAGGTGTCGCCACAACTACTGTCACTCCCTCTGCGGCAATGGTGGCGAGAACATCCCAAAATTCTCGCCGAGATACCGGGTCAACTCCTGTAGTTGGCTCATCCAACAGCAGAATTTCAGGTTGAGAAATCAAGGCACAGCATAGAGCTAATTTCTGCTTCATCCCACCAGAGAGGCGACCAGCCAAGCGATCGCCAAATTTATCCAAACTCATTAATCGCAGATATTTCTGACGACGCCCAAAGAATTGCTGTTCGGGAACTTCCCGCAATCCCGCAGTGTAACGCAGATTTTCATCAATACTTAAGTCGAGATACAGTGAGAATTGCTGTGTCAAATAACCAATAGATAAACGAGCATCGCGGGGTGGTTTGCCCAAAATCTGGATATTGCCAGCAGATGCTTCCATGACCCCACCCAAAATATGGAAGGTGGTTGTTTTTCCTGCACCATCGGGGCCAATTAAGCCAAAGATTTCTCCCCGTTGGACAGCAAAATCTATTCCCTTAACCGCGACTAATTTTCCATAACGTTTGGATAAACCTTCTACCTGAATTACTTCTGCATCAATTTGGGGATGAGTTAGGAAATCGCCCCGATCAGCAGATGGCGTGATGGTAGTCATAAGAATTTTGGATTAGGGATTGAAGTAGTGCGGCGATCATTTTTTCGCCTCTGGTGCGATGATAATCTCAGCATCCGCTGGCATTCCTGGCTTGGCTAAACCATCGGGCTTGTCGATGGTGATTTTGACACCAAAAACTTGTTTAACCCGGTCTTGCTGGAAATAAATATTCTCAGGGGTAAAAGATGCTTCGGTGTCAACGGCAGCAATTTTAGCACTCAAGGGTTCTTTGGGGGCTGAATCTAGAAATACCTTCGCTAACTGACCAACTCGCAGTTTTCCAATTTCGCCTTGGGGGATAAAACCACGTAAATAAACTGTTTTGGGATCAATTACTGTGAGCAGGGTTTTGCCAGTGGTAACAACTGCTCCTGGTTCTACACTCCGGCTGACGACTACGCCTTCAATTGGGCTTTTCACATTTAGGTAAGCAATCTGAGCTTTAGTTTCTTGCTGGGAAGCTTTGGCGTTAGCGACATCAGCTTGAGCGGCGGCTAGTTTTAAGCGCGTCTGTGCCAATTGGGCGCGTAATCCACCTAGTTGGGCGTTACGGATAGAAGGATTTAACGCCGTGCTTTGGGCTTGGGTCAATTGTCCTTGGGCAGAATTGACTAATTTTCGATAAGAATCTACTGCTGCTTGACGTGATTTCAGGGTAGCAAGGGCAGTTTCAAGGCTTGTTTGGGCTTGGTCAAATTGTTGCTGGGTGACAGCTCCTTCAGCAACCAATTTAGTGTAGCGATCGCGATTTATTCGCGTGAGTTTCAATTCCGATTTGGCTTGTTCTACTTGAGCGATCGCTTGATTTAGTTGCGCCTGACTGGAAGCAACCGACGACTCAGCTTGAAAAATCTGACCTTTGGCATCTCCTTGCGCCTGTTGTAAAGAAAGCTGATTTTCCATAATCTGACTTTCTAGGATATTGATTTGCAACCGCGCCTGTTCTTCTTGTTTGCGAATGGAATCTAAACGGGCATCTGCGCCCTGAAGTTGTGCTTGAATCTCTGCATCATCCAACTTCACAATCACTTGATCTTTATGGACTGCATCCCCTTCTCGCACCGCTACTGACTCGATTCGACCCGCTACTTTTGCACCAATATCAGTTTCATAGCCTTCAATGCGACCGCCGAAGCGCAGCGCGTTAGTTTCCGAGTGCGGTAAGAGAAAAAACCAAGTTATTACACCTGCACCTATGAGTAATAGGGCTACGGGGATAAGCACGCCAGGAGACAGTTTACCCTTTTTTTTCTCTGCTACAGCGTTATCAATCGGTTCTTGGGGTGGCGAGATTAACTGAGTCATATTGGAGTGGGGAAGAATATCAGAATGACAGTTATAAATTGGTTAGATTAAGCGGCGTTCGCTTTTGCCCTGACATCAATACCATCTTCCATATAGACGATGCGATCGGCAATATCAAGAATCCGGTTATCATGTGTCACTAAAAGAATTGTCAAACCTTATTATTTAGCTAATTTTTGCATAATTTCCACAACATCGCTGGAGAAAAATCTGCATTATTCGCTCCTTGGAGCGTTGGTAAAGATGTTGCCATCTTTGCTAATGCAGTATCTGCAATTGCAAAAAGGCTAAACATTCACCTTATTGGGTGAATCAATCAGTCAAGCAGTTACTCATACTCAAACCCAGAGCCATGCGTAAACTTCTTGATTGCGATCGCCCTCGATTCAAAGAGGAAAATTTCTCAGCGATCGCATCACATTGCATTCCCTCCAGTTTTGTCAGAAACAATAGCACAAAAGTGTGCAATACTCACCATTTATGAGAACCCTATTTGCCTTTATGCTGAAGCGGAAAGTAGAAAAAACAGCTATGAAATTTGCACAAAATCCCACCTGCTACCAAGGCTTGCTAAAAGGCCTAACTCTAGGTTTTTTTTGTTAGCATTCATAATGCCCACCAGTGTTTTAGCCAACGAGAGCGAACAAGCCAAAGCTTTTGACCACACAACCACGCTCCAAACTGTACTTACCAGCAGTCATCGCTTTGCTGCAAATCGTGACCGAGACAAGTACCGTCACCCAGCACAGACTCTTGAATTCTTCGGTCTGCGCTCGAATATGACCGTGGTTGAATTGTGGCCGGGGGGTGGTTGGTATACCGAGATTCTCGCCCCGTTTCTACAGCAAAAGGGACAATTCATAGTTACCAACTTTGCTCCCAGCACGAGTAAACAGGCTTTAGCTTTCCAACAGAAGCTAGCAGGTGAGCCAAAGATTTTTGGTAAGGTCAAAGTCGTTGAAATTAATCCTCCAAATGAACTTTCCCTAGCCCCAGACAATTCCGTGGACATGATTCTTACCTTCCGTAATATTCACAACTGGGTTAAGGCTGGATATGCCGAGCAGGTTTACGCGGCGGCTTACAAAGCACTCAAGCCGGGGGGCATCCTGGGGGTGGAAGAACACCGTGCAAAACCAGGCATTTCTTTGGAAGAGAGTATCAAAACTGGCTATATGTCTCTTGATGGGGTAATTGCTGCTGTGGAGAAAGTCGGCTTCAAGTTGGTGGGCAAATCAGAGATTAACGCCAACCCAAAGGATACTAAGAGTATTCCAACTAAAAAATGATCCAAAACTTCAGTCACTTCGACAAAAGATTTCAACGAACCATTTTTTCAAACTTGGTAAGCGGTATATCTGTTTTTCGACTTCTGCCATTGCTTGTTGTGTAAGTTTAACTTTTGTATGGTAAATCTGCTCAACCAAAGTAACCACAGGATTTTTGCCCTTGAAAGTTAGGGTAGAAGCAAACTGGAGTACGGTATCAACACTGCCCTTGTAAGCTACCACGCCAATGTTGCTCAAGCCAACCAAAAGCGTGCTCGACAGGATCATATTTACTGTGATTTGGAGGATAATAAGCTAGTTGAATTGTCAGTTGAAATTTGTCAGAGAACTCAAGGATACGATACATAAACTGAGTTCGCCGAGAATGGTTTTCTGGTCCGTTATCTTGGTTGATGACTAATTTCCGAATCTAAGCTGCATCGGTCTAGCACACTCATCCACCATTGTTCAAGTATGTCAACGATACAATCAGCGCGAAAGTGACCGGGGGGATACTCCCCCCGGCGCATTTCGCAGTCAGTTTGGACTGTAGGAAAAATAGAAATAACTCGCCCTCTTCAGGCAGAAAAATCCCGTAAGGGGTAAGTGCTCAACAAGTTGAAAAGTCGTGGTCATATGCCACTGTTTTGACAGGAGTCTTTCCACCTCTATCGAACTCTCCAATTTTGATTCCCAGCTTGGCATCTATAGAAATTCTCAGTGTTGTTTGCTCATCATCTGAAGAACTGATTAATGCGGTTAACTTCTTTAAAGATTGCTTCTGTTTCTGGTATCTGTTTGATTGGTTTTGTTTTAGCCACCCTTTTTAAGCCATAACCTAGTTGATTCAATCGTTGTCGAATTACCTCAGTTGTTGGGAGTTCTTCATCTTGATACCCTTTGATTTCTATCAACTGATGACGGACTTGCGCGGATGACACCCTGGTATACAACCTTGTACTCTCAAAACTTGGGTCTGTTTGGCTTTGTGGCTCTACAATTGAGCATATATCTTCTAGTAAGTTTGGCAGTCTATGTTCAGTTGGGAAAGCTGCCTCTGAGCCGGAATCAGTCTGCTATCGACATTCCATGCTCTAACTCCTGCATTCCTTTAGGAATTGTCCGTCGATTCCATCCTAATTCTCGTTCTGCAATTGTTGCTCCTCCTCGTCCCCATCCTTTCACTACCTCTGCCATGAATTGTCTTCGGTCACTTCCCTTTAGCTTTTGTGCTGTCTTGATGTACAACGACCTGAGACTTTCACTTAGTTGGATTAACGATTCTGAAGACATAAACCATACTGCACACTAATTATTCTCTCAGTATCCCTATTTTTGGATCATTTTTTCCTTGGATTACTCTAATTAAAAATTGTAATCCGCTCTCTACGAGACGCGCAAGGAACGCAGACTCGTTGGCGCAGCCTCTCGTAGAGAAGAGAGCTGCGCTATCAGTGTTGGCTCTGAACCCACCACAATCAATTAAAAATTAAAAATTATTAATTAAAAATTGAAGAAATCCTAATTTTACATTTTTAATTTTACATTTTTAATTCCTGCAGGGTGCTTGCTCTGTACCCAAAATTAATTAATTAAAAATTATTATTCTTCAAAATTATTAATTTTTAATTTTTAATTTTTAATTCAAAAAAGGTCACCCATCCTTCAGCCGTCAATTTAGCAAGGCTACTTATTTTTCCTGAAATGTCCAGACTCCTTCATCCCAATCTGAATCTGTTGGAGGTGATTGTAACCAATGCTGACAACGCAACAGATGCAACATAGCAGCTTTGTCATGGTTGTCTGCGGCCAAAACTTTGGCAAACTCGGCTCTAGCAAAGGTAAACTGCCGCTTGAGGTAATACTCGCGCCCTTTATGATAGTGCTCAATCACTTGTAGTTTTTCGCTTTCAATGGAATCAGAACGCAAACCCAGTAATTCATATATGGCTATTGGCTCATTTCTGCCCTTGACACGAATGTAATCTAGTTCCCTAGCCCAAATATGATCTTGGCATGGTTTAAAAGTGTTATGGCTAATAATAATATCGCAACCATACTGTTTACTAACACTTTCTAGTCTGGAGCCAAGATTAACACCATCGCCAATAGCGGTAAATTCCATCCGCTTACTAGAGCCAATATTCCCACTAATCACGGTATCAGAATTGATGCCAATGCCAATTTTAATTCCGGGCTTATCAGCTGCGTAGCGGCGTTGATTAAATTCGTGCAGGCGATCGCGCATTTCTAAGGATGTTTGTACTGCCATCCAAGCGTGTTCTTCTAATGGTAGGGGAGAACCAAACACAGCCATGATGGCGTCGCCGATGTATTTGTCAAGAGTACCTTTATGTTTAAAGACTGCCTCCACCATTGATTCAAAATATTCATTAAGCATACTCACCACTTCTTCTGCTTCCAAGTTTTCTGTCAAAGTGGTATAGCCGCGAATATCAGAAAATAAAATCGAAACTTCTTTGCGATCGCCTCCTAGTTTAGCGTCATCTAGTTTCAGCAATTCTTCGGCTAATTCTTGGGTCATGTAGCGGTACATCGTACTCTTGAGCCGCTTTTCATCACTGATGTCTTCCATCACCACCAGCGCCCCACGGATTTGCTCTTGGTCGCTAGCATCGGCAATTGTATTAATCGATAAATTAATACTATGCTGGTTAATACCAGTGCCTAAGAGGGTGCGATCAGGGTAATATTGCTGGCGACCTTTTAAGTCAACTGCGTGTAAAGCATCCTGATACCACTTGCTAAAGTCACCTTCTTTGATGCCGATCACATCAGTAACTAATTTACCTTCTAAACGGTCTTCTGGCCCCAGTCCTAACAAACGTTTGGCACTTTCATTGGCGGCGATAATTAATCCAGTTTTATCAGTGGAAACCACTCCATTGGAAAGACTACGCAGAATATCCCGTTGCATTTGTTCTTGTTGCTTGACTGTGGCAAACAACTGGGCATTTTGCAGCGCTACTCCCGCTTGAATATTAAAAGCTTCCATAAATTCTTCATCATTACGGTCAAAGCTAGCTTGGAAGCAGTCGGGAGCTTTCGGCCAATCAGCTGGATTATAATGGGGAAAATCTCCTGATTTCTTTTTATTTACGAGTTGGGTAACGCCAATCAGTTGTTGATTGGCATTAAATACTGGCATACAAAGCAAGCTACAGGTACGATAGCCATTTTGCTGGTCAATTTGTTTGGCTGTCTCCGAATCAGGATCGTCGTACAAGTCAAAGGCAATATTTAGTTTTTTGCCAGAAACAGCTACTAGACCAGCAAAGCCTTTACCTACGGGGACTCGCAACTCCTTAGTTGAACCATTATCCTGGGTGATTTTCGTCCACAATTCATGGCGATCGCGGTCTATTAACCATAGGGTACTGCGATCAGCATTCATCAGTTCCTTGGCTTCATCCATCACCCGCTTCAGCGTGTCTTCTAAGTCCAGACTGCTTTGAGAGAGGGACTTGATCGCCTTCATCAGCGCCGCCACTGCTCTTTGTTTTTGGGTGGCTACATAAAAAGAGCGTGAGGATTCTAAAATTAGGCGAATCGAAGCGGCAAATTCTCGAAATAATTGTTCGTCAGCACAGATAAAACCTTTGGTATCAATGCGCTCTGCAAGTGGAGCATCGTGATTATTCCCAGATTTTAATTTATTCAGTAATTGCACTACCGCAACTAATTGCCTATGTTCATTCAACAATGGCAAAGCCAGCATGGTGTAAGTGCGATAGCCAGTTCTTTTTTCTTGTTCTTGGGCAAAATGCGATCGTGGGTCATTATAAAAATCAAAGGGAATATTGATAACTTGCTTGGAGGTGGCGACTTCCCCAGCAATGCCTTTATCAGCGGGGATGCGAATTTCTAAAGAGCGATCACCCTCCCCCTCAGCTAGAATTGACCAGAGTTCTTGTTTTTCTTCATCCAATAAAAATATCGTTGTCCGGTCTGCCCCTAGTAATTCCCCGGTTTTCAAGGTAATCGAATGCAACATTTCTTGCAGAAGAGTTTCAAACCCGTGAGAATCCAGCATTGACAGGGTTTGATGGACAATCTGTAATTTTTGCTCGACATCCTTAACGACCTGTTTAAAAGTATCCTGAGTCAGGGGAGCAAGAAACGTAGAAAAAGTTCCTTGTCTTGTGGCAAGAGTACCTACAGGAGCCGAATTTGCTTGTAATTCGCGGTTTTCTTGGTTGTGAACACCAATAATCATATCGGCGGTCTCCCCACAACTTCCTTGATACACTGACATAATCGGTATTTTATATAGCAGGATAAGATTTTAGATTTAACAATGAAATTAAATTTATGTAAGTGGTGCTAAAAGCAACAATTGTTTGATATTACCCATAGTTTAATCGCTTGTTTAGCTAGCGTCATCCTGTGGGGTCAGGTGGAAGCCAAGCAATTTTGGATAATGGAATTGTCGATAGCGCAGCGTAAAGCCTGCGGCATGGCTTCTCTGTTGTACAAATAATTTTGGATAATTTATTTTTTGGCAGTCCCTGATAACACGATTGCCTTTACCAATTTCTGTGGATCTACAGGTTTGGAAATATGCTGCTGAAATCCGACAGCGATCGCTTGCTGCTGATCCATCTCACCAGCATAGGCAGTTAAGGCGATCGCTGGAATTGTCCCGCCTTGCTCTGGTTTTAGACTCCTCACCTGTCGCATCAGCATGTAACCATCCATTTCTGGCATCCCAATATCGCTGATGATCAGATTTGGCTGGGATTGACTCAGTGCAGTTAAAGCTGCAGTGCCTGAGGTTACAGTGGTCACAGTTGCACCATATTGCTTTAGCATGAAGGACAAAAATTCTTGCATATCTGCATCATCATCCACCACGAGAATCTGTAAGCCAGACAAGGGTGAGGATTGATCTCCCAGAAGTGAGGAGTTATCTTTTGCATCCTTGATTCCTTTGCTTTTATCCTGTAAGCATGGAAGTATGACGGTAAAAGTTGCTCCTTGTCCTTCGCCCAGGCTTTCTGCTTAAACAGTTTTCCCGTGAAGTTCTACAAGATGCCGGACGATCGCTAATCCTAAACCTAAACCGCCAAATTTTCGAGTTGTGGCACTATCTGCTTGACGAAAATAATCAAAGACATAAGCTAAGAACTCAGGTACAATCCCCTTCCCTGTGTCAGTTATGCAGATTTGTACCTGTAAGCCAACCTGCTTTAATTTAATTTTTACCTGTCCCCCAGTGGGAGTAAACTTAATCGCATTGGAAAGGATATTCCAAATGACTTGTTGCAATCGATTGGCATCGCCTAAAACTTGCCCGACACCAGATTCAAGAATTGTCTGAATCTCGATGGACTTGGCCTGTGCTGATAAACGCACTGTCTCGATCGCAGCTTCAATGACTGATACCAAATTAATTGGGTAGAAGTTGAGATTAAGTTTACCCTGAAGGATGCGGGAGACATCAAGCAAATCTTCAATCAATTGGGTTTGTAACTTGGCGTTGCGCTCAATGGTTTCGAGGGCGCGATCGCTTGTTAATTGGTCAAGTTTGCGGGTTCGCATCAGTTTTGTCCAACCCAGAATTGGGTTAAGCGGGGTTCTCAGTTCATGGGACAACACAGCTAAAAATTCATCTTTGATCCGGTTTGCTGATTCAGCAGCGTTTCGCGCCGTTCGTTCGGCTTCGTAAAGGTGGGCGCGAGCGATCGCTTGGGCGCATTGTTGAGCAACAGCCAAGATAAACGCTTGATCTTCTCCACTAAGTAGTTGAGGCTGGGCAAATCCCAAAGTTATACCTCCAACTGCCCAACCTTCTACCATCAATGGAATAGAAATCCAGGGATCAATGTCATATTGGGCGTAAATTTCAGCTAGATGAGGGTAACGAGCTATCTGATTTTGTCTCGCTTGTCCCCAAATAGGTTGCCCAGTCCGCACGGCTTCTGCTAAGGGAAATGGTGAATCTATGGCAAAATGCCGCCAAGTGTCCAGCAAATCTTGGCTATAGCCAACCGCACGCACAATTTCCAGTTCAGTTTTGTTTTCATTCAGCAAAGCGACGAGGGCTGAACTAGCTCCCAAGGCAGCCATGCTTTGCTCGACAATGACTTGAGATACTTGGGCTGGTGTCAGCGATTCTGAAAGGGCAGCTGTGATCGACTGGAGACGGGCAACTCGCTCTAATGCTCGCTCTGCTGTTGTTTGTGCTTGCTGCGCTTCTTGGTAAAGGCGGGCATTATCGATGGCGATCGCAGCTCGATGAGCAACATCTTCTGCCAGTGACAAGTCAGCTATGCTGTAACGACGTTCTGATTCAGCAGTCACAAAGGAAATTGCCCCAAAAATTCTTTCACGTGCCATCAAGGGCAAGATTATACATGACTTTAAACCAAGTTCACGCAGAATTCGCAGATGTTCTGGATCTTGGATGGCTGCTGCTAGGGCTGCATCTGAAATTTCAGTTACCATTTCTGCAAGTCCTGTACGCAGCACCTTAGCCACACCTTCAGCTGCATCAAAATCTCTGGGATAACGCTGATAGAGTTCCCACGCGAGTTTCACTTTCTCTGGATCTCGATGGGCAACTGCTACTTGATTAATTGCTTGATTGTCTTGCAGGAGATTAACACTGCACCAATCGGCGAAGTAAGGCACAACCAGGTTTGCCACGCTTGTTAGCGTGCTTTCGTAATCGAGGGAAGATGCGAGTGTTGCACTGACTTGAGCCAAAAACGCTGCTCGTTGCTGATCGACTTCTGCTTCCAGACGGGCGGTTTGCTCTTGAATCAGTTGAATACGTTTGGCTTCAGATTGTTTGCGATCGGTGATATCAAGCACAACACCACTCATCTGTTCTGCAACCTTGGACAGCAATTTTATGATGATCTCACAAAGCATTTCGGGAATATCAGAGTTTAGCTTTTTCGGGGATGGCGGAGATTTGGCGATATGACAATGCACCCACTCTAAGGGGTCTTTGCCTTGAAACGGTAGCTGACCTGTGAGCATTTCATAGAAGGTGACTCTCAGTGAATATAAATCACTACGATGGTCAATCCCTCGATTCATCCGCCCGGTTTGCTCAGGTGACAGATATGGTAGACTGCCTTCAATGCGACTGGAACTGCTAACTCTTTGCTGCTCATAGGGAATGAAAGCAGCAATTCCAAAATCAGCAATCTTGACCTGATTAGTTTCGAGGTTAACTAAAATATTTTGTGGCTTAATATTTTTGTGAACAATGTGATGGCTGTGAATTTGTGCAAGTCTGCTAGTGATTTCAATAGCAATCTTTAAAAATGGAACAGGCTGTTGAAATTGGTCTAACAACAGGTCAAGCGATCGCCCCCCAAAATCCTCCATAATTAGATAAGGGATTCCCTGGTGCATCTCTAAGGCGTAGGCTTTGACTGCTGCTGCAATGTTTAATCTTTGAGCGATCGCATACTCATGTCTAAGTTGCTCAATATTATTGGGTATACACTGTTCTGGACGTAGCCCTTTGATAATTACCGGACACTGATCTTTAACCTTAATTCCACGGTATATGACTGCTTTTACCCCTGCTTTTAACAAAGCGACAATTTCAAATCCAGGTAATGCAATCATCATGCCAAATACTCCAGGCGTACTTCTTCAGGAATAATCCAGATTAATTGTATTTTAGATACATTTCCTTGGGCAGATTAAATTTAGATAATATTAGGTTACGATAATCAATTCTGCTAACTAAAAAAACCAAAAATAAGCTAAAATTCAAGCAGAGTAAGCATTCCCCGCTCATAAACTCCCCATGCTTGATAATCTGCAAACCCAAATTTACCAACTAGAACAATTTGCCAACAGCCTCGTTTCTAACCAACTGACACACCTGAGTGTGCCAAGTATTGGTATCATCTTTGCAGCTGGCTTGCTCACTAGTCTCACACCCTGTATGCTTTCTATGCTGCCAATTACCATTGGTTACATCGGTGGTTATGAAGCCAAAAGCCGTTTGCAAGCAGCTGCTCAATCAACTTGGTTTGCTTTCGGATTAGCAACTACATTGGCAGGATTAGGAATCTTAGCAGCTTTGGTGGGAAAAGTCTACGGTCAAGTGGGAATTGGTTTGCCGATTATCGTCAGCATTATCGCCATTCTCATGGGGCTGAACTTACTAGAAGCTCTACCTCTGCAATTTCCATCCTTGGGTGAAACGAATTGGATTTCGCCAGATTTACCAGCAGGATTGCGTTCCTATTTGCTGGGGCTGACTTTCGGCTTAGTCGCATCCCCTTGTAGCACGCCTGTTTTAGCTAGCTTACTAGGTTGGATTGCCAATACACAAGACTTAATTTTAGGCGCTGTTTTGCTACTTTCTTACACAGGCGGTTATGTAGCACCATTGATTTTGGCGGGTACTTTTACAGCTTCAATTAAAAAGTTACTGGAATTGCGTCGCTGGTCTGGTTGGATTAACCCAGTCAGCGGGGCGCTGTTGGTAGGATTCGGTGTATTTTCCTTAATTTCTCGGATTCCCATTGGCAGTTTTTAATTTCAATCCTTGATAGTGCCTAATTGAGATTTATATTATTTAATACATTTGTAATATTTTACACATAATGACTTTAGAAGATTCAGCGGACAAAGAATTAAAATGGTGGGCAGTACCTGGGCAATTCTTACGGCAGGAGCTTTTGCCTGTACTGACCAACTTACGACTAGCGATCGCACTATTTCTATTGATTGCAATCTTTAGTTCCACCGGAACTGTAATTGAGCAAGGTCGCTCACCCGCATTCTACCAGGCTAACTACCCAGAACATCCAGCTTTATTTGGTTTCTTAACTTGGAAGGTAATTCAGGTAGTTGGGTTAGACCACGTATATCGTACCTGGTGGTTTTTGGCATTACTCATCTTATTTGGCACTAGCTTAACTGCTTGTTCTTTTACTCGTCAGTTACCAGCCTTAAAAGCTGCCCAGCGCTGGAAATATTACGAAGAACCACGGCAATTTCAAAAATTAGCTTTGAGTGCAGAACTAGATACTGGTTCTTTGAATTCTCTCAGCCAAATATTAGAGAAACGCCGCTATAAAATTTTTCCAGATCAAGAAAAAGAAAATCTCCTCTACGCCCGCAAGGGAATAGTCGGACGCATCGGCCCAATTATCGTTCATATTGGCATCGTAGCTATTCTGCTAGGGGGAATTTGGGGGGCGATGACTGGGTTTCTGGCTCAGGAAATGGTTGCCAGTGGCGATACATTTCAGGTGAGAAATATTGTAGATGCTGGTCCTTTAGCAGCAGCCCAAGTCCCCAAAGATTGGTCTGTGCGCGTCAATCGTTTTTGGATTGACTACACTCCATCTGGCGGCATTGATCAATTTTATTCGGATATGTCTGTCTTGAATAATCAGGGAAAGGAGGTTGATCACAAGAAAATTTTTGTCAACGAGCCTCTGCGCTATCATGGTGTAACTTTCTACCAAACTGATTGGGGAATTGCAGCTGTTCGCGTCCAATTTAACAACAGCCCGATTTTTCAACTACCAATGGCGCAATTGAACACCAACGGTAACGGGCGCATTTGGGGAACGTGGGTTCCGACTAAACCTGATTTGAGTGAGGGTGTCTCCCTGTTAGCCAAAGACTTGCAAGGGATGGTATTAATTTATGATCCCACTGGCAAACTTGTTGATACTGTCCGCACTGGGATGTCCACCGAAGTCAATGGCGTGAAGCTGAAAATTCTGGATGTGATTGGTAGCACTGGCTTACAAATTAAAGCCGATCCAGGCATACCAATTGTTTACTCAGGGTTTGGCTTGCTAATGCTGGGTGTGGTGATGAGTTACTTCTCCCATTCGCAAATATGGGCATTGCAAAAAGGCGATCGCTTGTATGTGGGTGGTAAAACTAATCGCGCCCAAGTTGCTTTTGAACAAGAGGTTTTGGAGATTTTAGATCGGCTGAGTTCACAGCCAAAAGCTGAGGAGAAAGAGACGCCAATTGAAGTTTAAAAGCACAGGAGCGCAAAGTAAATCACAGACGAACGCAGAGCATAAGTGATAACTTTGTCTACCTTTGCGTGAACCTCTGCGCCCCTTTGCGTTTCAAAGTTATTTACAATTAATTACGCTTACATGGCTACAAATTGAAAAATTATTAGAGGTGTTTATTAAAGATTGGAACAAAAGATTTCCATGTCTCCTCAAGTTCAATCCAAGGGACGCGTTTACCTTCTACCCCTAATCGCTGTTTCGTTGAGTATTGCTTCTTGCACTGGGGATCATAGAAACATCAAGCATGTTTCCCTCATTGGTGCCGGAGCAAGTTTTCCCGCGCCTTTGTACGAGCGCTGGCTTTCAGATTACAATCAGAAAAATCCCAATGTGGAAATTAACTATCAAGCTATAGGGAGCAGTGCTGGAGTGCAACAACTCATTGAAGGTACTGTGGACTTTGCAGCTAGTGATGTAGGAATTACAAATGAAGAAGCAGCCAAGATAAAACGGGGAGTGATCGCTTTGCCAATAACTGCCGGTTCTATTGTACTGGCTTATAACCTCACACCAGTTGCACAGCAGTCGCCTCAAGTCAATGTGCCAACGACTCTAAGGCTACCACGCCAAGTTTACGTAGATATTTTCCTCGGAAAAATTACAAATTGGAATCATCCAAGAATAGCCGCAGCTAATCCAGGAGTAAGTTTGCCCAATTTACCGATTCAAGTCGTACACCGAACTGATGGTAGTGGGACTACGAGCGTGTTGACGCAACACCTAAGTGCTATAAGTCCAGAATGGAAAAGGAAACTTGGGGCTGGTAAAGCTGTAGCATGGCAAGTGGGAATTGGTGGAAAGGGTAACGAAGGTGTTACCGCCCTGATTCAACAGATACCAGGAGCTATTGGCTATGTAGAGTATGTTTACGCCAAACAAAATAAACTTCCTGTGGCTGCTTTAGAAAATAAATCTGGTAATTATATTACGCCGACATCAGAATCTGTAGCTCAAACCTTAGAGGCAGTGAAATTACCCAATAATAATTTGATTGGTTTTATCACCGATCCTACAGATGCCCAGTCTTATCCCATAGTCAGTTACAGCTGGCTTTTAACTTATCACCAATATCCAAACCGAGTCAAAGCTCAAGTGCTGAAAAACTTTGTTGATTGGGTTGTGATTGAGGGGCAAAAATCTAGTTTGGAACTTGGATATATTCCTTTGTCTAAAAAAGTTGTGCTTCAAGTGCAATCTGCCGTCAATAAAATTGCTGAATAACGCTAATCAGTGATGATATTACTTTTGGTGACGCACTTCAACCACAGTATGTACATTACCGCGAGGCGTAAAATCTGCTTTCACCGTGACTTCCAACGGATCACAAGCAGCTACAAAATCATCCAAAATTTGATTGGCAGATTCTTCGTGAGAAATGTAGCGATCGCGGTAACTGTTAATGTAAAGCTTAAGCGCCTTCAATTCCACTACCCGCTCATTAGGCACATAGGTAACGTAAATTGTCGCAAAGTCAGGATAGCCGGAAAATGGACATTTACAAGTAAATTCCGGCAAAGTAATATTAATGTCATATCGCCTCCCCACACGCGGATTCGGAAAGGTAATTAATTTACCTTCGGCAATGTCGCGTTCGCCATACTTCATTTCTAGGCTTGCCTGGGATACACTTTCAGGTGAGGAATTACTCATAAGTTATTAAAGTATGATTATTTGCTAGTTTGGGTAAAGGAGGAGATGGGGAGATTAATAAATCGTAAATCCTTACTCAGCATCTCAATACTCTTCCTTCTCCCAGTCTGGACAATTCTCATCTTCACAACCGTGAGGATGCATAGCACAAACTAATAAATTACCACCATAAACCTGACCGTGGTAGTGAGTACAACCGATGCAGGCAGGATTTTTTTCGGCTGTGGGTTCAACTGAATAAGGAAAGCCCGGATCTACATCTGTTACAATGTCTTCCAGTTCCCAGTAAGCTTCCAACATTGGTTCAGCCAAATCCTGTAAATACTGATCGACTTCACTGACAATGTTAGGGACTTGCTCCGTGATTTCTTCCGTTAGCTCAAAAAAAGCGTCTACCATTTCACTCATTCCCAGGAAGAAACGCTCTACTTCATCAGCCACTGTTTCGACGATTTCTGCTAAATCTTTTTGCCACTGTTCCATAAAATTGACGCCCTTAACAGGCTATAAACAGGACGGTTTGTATTATCTGGCTGGAAGCACTAGAGTACACATTAAGCAATGTATCTTACTCAAGTTTCTATCTGAAGTGCTACTTATTACTAATATTTCGATCAAAGAATATTTTTTATTAATCGCGTTGCAATCGTTTTAACTCATTTTGCAGGTCTAGCACTTCTTGGCGTAATTTATCCACATTCTCATCAGTTGCTCCCTCTTTCACCCTTGGTTCTTCATCTTCCTCTAAAATTTCAATGCGGCGAGGTTCAGAAGGGGGTGTTTCTGGTGAGGTTTCACCAGATGCTTGGGCCTGTTGGGCTTGCTTCATCATATCTTCAACGAAGCGGCGGGCTTCTTCTGTGTTCATTTCGCCCTTTGCCACCATTTCATCTGCCAGTTTTTGGACTTGCGATCGCACTTGGGCTAATTTCCCCCCTGCTTTCTCACCTGCGTAAGAAGCTAATCCAACACCGAGGTAAAAAGCTTTTTGAACAATATCTCCAAAACCAGCCATTGTTGCTGAACGCTCCTAAAAATAGGGCGACCCGGAGACTACGCCTATCACAAGCCTCCCGTGTTGCTGCTACCTTCCGGTTCTGACAAGATTTGGGTGTTGCAATCGCATAGATCCAGGTCTTTTAAAAGCATAACATTAAAAGTCAGTAAGTGTGTGTTATTCCATAACAATTCGCCATTCGTAAAGCTGATAGTTGACGCAGCCATGTTGCACCAATGGATCATCAGCTACAATTGCTTCTGCTTCCTCCTTTGAGGCTGCCTCAAACAGCAACATCCCGCCTCTTTGCTCTGCCCAGTAGCCTGTTCGCGCTTTGTGTCCTTTAGCAATCAAGTCCTGAATGTAGGCTTTGTGGGCAGGTACATATTGGTCAAAGGTAGGTTTATCGACTTTGCCTTCTTCAATTTTCACAAACCAAGGCATTTGCTTCTTAACTCCAGTTGCAACAGACATCCTGCTTAAGTTATTACTATTTTTGAGTAGCATTTGAGTAGCAATATACACTAACTATAGTAATTTACTGAAGATTTAAAGGTCAAAACAGAGAAGAAGACGAATAAAGCCATCCTAGCGGCTCTGACAAGGACGGCTTTCTCATGGATATGTCACCTACTGTCTGCTAGCAGGCGACACATCTGTAACTATTAGACCTCTAAGTGCGATCGCAGATCATCCAGGGGAGATGTCGAGTTAGTGGGAATCAGTGGTTTTGTTGGTGTCGGCTTGTCAAGAACAAATTCAAAAAGAATTCGGATTTTACCTTTTTGCCAGCCGCCACCCTGAGCCAGTAAAAGCTTACAGTTGACACCATCTCCAAACCAGTCTGAAGCCTTGTCCTCTTCTAAGTTGCTGCTCCTATGCACCAAATACTTCAGACGTTCCATCAATTCTTCACCTGTCGATGTTGAAGCCTCAGTTAAGTTAGCATCCTGAGCCATAGAAATAACATCCTCATCGGACAGAATAATTTGATCGCTCATTTAGTTTTCTCTTTGTTAACACAACATGGCGGATCAAGCGCCAACTCGATCCGCCTTCTTTTAAGTTTTCCCACTGACCACCAATTACTAAGGAATAAAATTAGATGAGCCGTTTTTTTGTCGCCCTTTTACCACCGGAAGACATTCAAGACTACGCTAACCAGATTAAGCAGTACTTTGCCGATCACTATGCTAGTAGCGGGGCGCTAAAGTCTCCGCCTCATATTACCCTGCAACCGCCCTTTGAATGGGCAGATGCTAACTTGCCACTGCTAGAAGCATCCTTGGAAGAGTTTGCTAGTGGACAACAGCCAGTAGCAATTACACTCAGGGGGTTTGATGCTTTTGTACCTCGTGTCATATACATCAATGTAGTCAGAAGTCAAGAAGTTTTGACTTTGCAAGCTGATTTAATGGCTTATACAGAAAGCAACTTGGGAATTGTTGACAAGGTTTCTAAAACCCGCCCTTTTGCGCCCCACATGACGGTTGCGTTTCGGGATTTAACAAAGCAAAACTTTAAAGCTGCTTGGCCAGAGTTTGAAAAGCGTCAGTTGCATTTTGAGTTTACTGCCCACAAACTAACCCTACTGCTTCACGACGGTAAGCGCTGGAATATTAAATCGGAGTTTGGTTTTTTGCCTACCGAACAATGAGTAATATATTACTCAGATATTTTCTTATGACAATGGGTAAGAATTCATCCAATTCATCAACGGCAAAGAAATACTGGTAGAGACTGCTTGGCGCTGGGAGTTTGGGAGAGTACTGGAATATGCAAGTAGTTGAAGTGCGATCGCAATTTCCTTCAAACAGTTAGCTAAGAATTACCCAGAAGCAGATTTGGGGATTGTAGGAATGGAAGTACGAGGCGAAGATAAGTTCTTGCTTCATGCCAAAACCGCAGCTATGGCTGATAAGTCGGAACTGAGCATGTAATATTTTACCACGTATAATCAGATAAAAGGTTTGCCGGAGCGGGAGATTAAATTACTGCTAGCAGAAAAAGATAATCAAATCCGCAGATTAGAAAATATGGTGATGACGGCGTTAGAGCATTTTAGCTTTTATTCAAATGTTGAACAGGTAAATACTATGACTAACAATCCCGGTAGCTTTTCAGTTGGTGGTTCAGTTGGCGGCAACGTCAACAACGTTCAAGGCAATAATAACCAGCAAAAAGTGAATAATAAAACTTCTAACTTTAACTTGCAAGGCGCTCAATTTGCTGGTGGTATTGTAGACGCTGACTCCGTAAATGCACAACAAATTGGCGGTAACATTACTAACTACACCCCACAGCAACGGCAAAATCTGGCAGAAGCCGCCGCAGAGATTCAGAAGCTTCTCAACCAATTGGGGCAGAGTTACCCTACTAATACTCCACTAGAAAAACAGATAGTGGTCACAGAAGCACTCAAGCAAATTGATAGTAATCCTACTTTGAAAGTGCGGGTTATTGGGGCTTTGAAAGCAGGTGGAACAGAAGCTTTCAAGGAGCTAGTGGATCATCCTCTTGTCAACATACTTGTGGCAACTTTAGAAGGTTGGCAGGAGGCAGAGTAGTTTTCTTGCATAGATAAAGCAGAGGGGTTAACTCAAGATGGCGAATGAGAAACATCTGGCAATACTTAGGCAAGGAGTAAAAACCTGGAATCAATGGCGGCAAGAACATCCAGAAGTAACACCCGATCTAACTAAGGCAGACCTCCGGGAATTTTAAGGAATTTGACGTACAGCAATTAGGTGGTAACATTCAGAACAGAGACGCTTAAGAACGCTCAAATCAAACCCATGTCCGACTCAGAAGACCCGAAGCAAGCCGACAACGACTTACGCAATTCCCAGTTTGGCGGTGGGTTGATTAATGCTGAGTCTGTAAATGCTGGGCGAATTGGCGGTGACATCTACAATATTCACCTTGGGCAGCAGACGGCGGCATCAGGTAGTCCGGCCCCATCACAAAACCAAAGAGAGCGATGCCTACGGCGGGCTTCGCCTACGCAGCAAGAACAAGACTCACTCGAAAAAGCCTACGCACTCCAAAGCCAGAGGATTGCAAGGATACGAAATGCATGGATTATTGAAACAGATCCATCACGCAAGTTTCAATATGAACACCAGCTTCAGTCAGAAGAACGCACCCTGAAGGAGCTTAGTGACAAGTTAGATGCAATTGAACAACAGTTACAAGCGGCTGAGAACTCTGCAATGGGGGCACATACAACTATATATATTCAACGACCACCCATTGAAAATAAATGCTATGAGGCTCTTGTGCAACCAGGAGCGTTAATTCGTCTCAAAGCCCCGCAAAGAATGGGTAAAACATTGCTGCTGGAGAAAACCTTAGACTATGCAAGACACCAGGGTTATCAAACTGCAAAAATAGATTTACAACTTGCTGATATCGATATTCTGGCTAACTTAAAAACATTTCTACAATGGTTGTGTGTTGATGTTGCTGACACTTTGGAACTAGAACCCCAACTAGATAAACACTGGCAAGAAGTTTTTGGACTGAATAAGAACTGCACTCGCTATTTCCAAAAATATTTATTATCGGTTACTGATACTCCCTTATTTTTAGCTATAGATAACTTTGAGAGACTGTTTGATTATCCAGAGATTTTTCCCCAATTCTGTTTACTCCTGCGTGGGTGGTATGAAGCAGCTAAACAAGGGGACAAGATTGGTAATATCTGGAAGAAACTGCGGTTAGTAGTAGTTCACTCTACTGAATCTTACCCTTCTTTGGATAGTAATCATTCCCCCTTTAATGTAGGACTGGCGATTGATTTACCCGAATTTAATCTGCAACAAGTAACAGAACTCGCCAAGCAGAATGAGTTAGGGCTGTTGGGGAAACAGGACTTAAGTAGGTTGATAGACTTGTTAGGGGGACATCCCTATCTGATGCAACAAGCCATCGCTCACCTCAAAAGCCAGCAAATGACCTTAGAAGAACTGCTAAGACTTGCACCAACAGAGCAGGGAATTTTCAGCGCTCACTTGCGACAACAACTGTGGCATTTACAACATAATCCTCAGTTGGAGTTAGGGTATAAAAAAGTAGTGATGACAAATACACCTGTGAGGTTAGATACTGAAGTTGCCTTTAAGTTGCATAGTTTGGGGTTAGTAAAACTTTCTAGCAATGATTGTGTTCCTGGTTGTGATTTGTATCGTCAGTATTTCTCAACTCGTTTGGAGTAGGTAAATCATGGTTGACCAATACATATTCTCTGGAAGTCTGCCTGAAAATGCCAGTACCTATGTCACAAGAGAAGCTGATGCCCAATTATACGAAGGACTAAAAGCAGGAAAGTTTTGTTACGTACTAAATTCGCGCCAAAGCGGTAAGTCTAGCTTACGTGTGCGAACCATGCAGCGATTGAGAGAGGACAGTGTAAAGTGTGCAGCAGTTGACCTTTCGGCTGGAGGTATTCAAAATGTACCTCCCGAACAATGGTATGCAGATTTAATCGACACACTCATTGATAGTTTTGGATTAGATTTAGATTTTGGTGATTGGTGGTCAGAGAACCAGTTAAATACATTAGTGACGAGATTTCGCAAGTTTTTGGAAGAAGTATTACTTGTTGAAGTCCAAGAAAATATTGTTATTTTTATTGATGAAATCGATAGCGTCCTTAGTCTAAACTTTCCTACAGATGACTTTTTTGCATTAATTCGCGCCTGCTATAACAAGCGTGTTGATAACCTGGAATATAATCGCCTCACGTTCTGTTTATTAGGGGTCGCATCACCTAGTAATTTGATTGGAGATAAACAGCGTACTCCGTTTAATATTGGTCAGGCTATCTCCCTCAAAGGTTTTCAATTGCACGAAGTTAAACCATTAGAAAGTGGTCTAGGCAGTAAATTCAGCAGTCCCCAAGCGATAATGCAAAAAATCTTGCAGTGGACGGGAGGACAACCATTTTTGACTCAAAAGCTTTGTCAGTTTCTGGTTGAGGAATCTGAGCAAGAAAATCCTCCTTCAGTTGAACAAATTGTCAAGTCGCGGATTATTGAAAGTTGGGAATCACAGGATGAGCCTGAGCATTTGCGAACAATTCAAGCCAGAATTTTACGAGATGAACAAAAAGCAGGTTACTTACTAGAACTATATCAGCAAATCAGGCTGAGTGAAGAACAATCACTTATAACAGCAGATGAAACATTAGAGCAAAGTGAGTTACAACTTTCAGGATTAGTGATTAGAGAGCAAGGTAAGCTGAAAATTTATAATCAGATTTATCGGCAAATATTTGATTTTAATTGGGTTGAAAATCAATTAAATAACCTGCGTCCTTATTCAGAGAGTTTTCGCTTTTGGGTCGCTTCTGGAGGTGCTGATGAATCACGGCTGTTGCGAGGTAAGGCATTACAATCAGTAGAACAATGGGCCAGGGATAAAAATTTAAGTTATCAGGATAAGCAGTATTTAGCGGCTAGTAAAGAGAAAGAAATTCAGGAAGAGATTGCTGCTCAAGAACAAGAGGCAGCTTTGTCAAGAGAGAGGAAGGACAAGAAAGCAGTCGAGGTAAGAAACCAATTACTCAGTGAGGCTAATAGTCAAGCTCAACGAAGGATTAGTATTGGGATTGTTGTTTTGGTTGTAGCAGTTTTAGGAGCTATAGCTTTAGGGATATGGTCTAGGAAGGAGGTTAAACTAGCTAATTTTAATGTCTCGGCAGCAAAGAAACGAGTTGATGAAGCTCAAAAAAATTTGACCAAAGCCCAGCAAAAGGCTACAGAAGCACAGGAAAATGAAAAAAAGGCTAAAGATAGAGCTGCACAAGCTTTGAAGTTAGAAGGGCAAGCTAAAGAAAGCGAAAAATCAGCAAAACAAAAAGTAAATGAAGATGACAAAATTGCTAGAGAAGCAAAGCAACAAGCAAAAAAGGCTGAAGAAAATACAGCAAGGGCGAGACAGAATTTAAAAGAGAAAAGTAGGGAACTCTTTCAAACTAATGATCAACTTAGTCAATCTCAAAAGAAAGAATTAGCAATTTTGGTAAAACTAAAGACTCAAGAAAAACAACTGAAGCAAACCAATGCAAAAAATGAAGAAGCTCAAACAGAAGTTGCAAACGTTCGCCAACTTGTAGCACTAGCTGGAAAATTACAAAATGACAGTCCATCAGATTCAGATGAAGCTTTAAGAATAGCAGCGTTATCATTTAATATCGATAATCATTAACTTAAACAAGTACTATTATTTTCTGCTAAATCACAAATCTACCAACAACTGAAGGAATTGAGTAATGCTAGAAGTGAAATTCAAGAAAGCCAGTCAAATTTATCCCAAGCTGATAAAAAAGTTTTAGATTCCAGTCAAGGCTTACAAATTCAAGTATTATTCCAAAAAAGTCAAGGTAATTTATTAGTCCAAGAGGAACAAATCAAAAAAGCTATAAAATCTTACACTATAGCATTTCATATTTTAACAATTTATCCATATAAAACTGATTTTACCAAAGAGAACCAGTTGCTCACAGACGAGAATATTCAATCAGTTTATAGAGGTTTAATTAACCTAATCTTTCAAAATATTACAGAATTAAAATTTAGGAGAGAAGTTGAAACATCTTTCACTAAATATTTATATGCTCAACTTGAATATTTTTTGAAAGCTAAAAATTGGAAGTCGGCTGATATAAAAACATCCGAACTCGTGTTCAATATTACTAAAAAGGATGAACAAGGATATATGGATTATCACAACATCAATAGCTTTTCTTGTCCAGACCTACAAAAAATAGACCACCTTTGGGTGAATGCAGACAATCGTTTTGGCTTTGGTGTGCAAAAGGAGATATGGATCAAAACTGGGAATAGACTTGGTATAAAACCAGAGGACTGGAATAACTTTTATTATAAAAATTATATTCAGTTTGCCAAGGCAGTTGGATGGTATGATGAAAAAAGACCTAAAGACAATCAGACGGACACAAGCAGAGGTAGCTACGTGTCACATGACGAACTGTACAATCGTATAAAATACAAATCTGTTCCAAGGGGTAGCCTACCTATCTTGTTTTTCTCAATTGCAGCCAATGACCTCAATTATGATCTCCGATCTCTTATTTTCTCGCATTGCGACTTGCAAAGTGTAAAACATAAGGATTTCAGAAATTTGTAAACATTTATTTCAGCCTCATTTTCCACGCAAGAATCAGCATTTCATAAATCCGATACCTGGCACTGGTGGCTGATAACAGTTTGCCTGAATAAATTTTGCTGCTATCTCATGCACCTCCGTACTTTCAGTTAACTTCTGCTTGTCCCAAGGTAGGCTCATCTGTCCAGGCGACGACTTTTTAGCTTGCCCACCTTTGATCACCGATGGTAAAAAGCTGCTCCCCCAGTGGTTTCGCTGTTCTGGTTTCGCCTGTGGTCGGTACTTCTGACAAAACCTGCGGTACTTCAATACTTCTCGGTTAGCGCAATTAGTCGTTGCAGATCCCCCCAACCCCCCTTAAAAAGGGGGGCTTCTAACCTTCTTTTACCCCCTTTTTAAGGGGGTCGCCGTAGGCGGGGGGATCTGAATTTAGGACAACTTAACCCTTATTCGAGAAGTATTGTGCAGTACTTCGCCGCACATTCCTCTAAAGTCCTGCCCAATTGTAAAAACGCTGGATGCCACGCCCTATCGGGAAGTCAAAAATCAAAAGTCAAAAGGCTACGGTGTACACACAAGTCGGAAAAACTTCATCCACCAAAGATTTGCGGTTCTTGCTAGCCAACGCATTTGTTATTTTGGCGAACGCATTTGTTATTTCGGCGTACTCATTTGTTATTTCGGCGATCGCATTTGTTATTTCGGCGAACTCATTTGTTACTTCGGCGATCGCATTTGTTATTTCGGCGAACTCATTTGTTACTTCGGCGAACGCATTTGTTATTTCGACGAACTCATTTGTTATTTCGGCGAACGCATTTGTTATTTCGGCGAACGCATTTGTTATTTCGGGGAACCCATTTGTTATTTCGGCGTCTCCATAACGCACCCTACGAAACAACTAGAAGAGTTAAAACTTATGCTGGTCATACTTGTGTGTACACCGTAGCCTAAAAGGAGAGAGGCTTTGAATTTCTTACTCCCCTTCCCTACAAGGGAAGGGGCTGTTCTTGTTAGGTCTGTATTTGACTCAATTGAGAAGCGCTATAGGCTGTTGTATAGACCCACTACCCCTGCAATGCGATCGCTGCTAAACTTGAGGATTTTTCAATTTGAGCGACAGGCGCGGCGGAACAAGTGCCTTCAAGACAATCTTTCACCTCCTCGCCAGAGACTTGGTTTTCTGCTCACAAGGAACCAGAATAACCCTGTTCTACTTGCTCCCGTGTTTTACGAGCCTAGACGTGAATCTGACTTTTTTCTGCTTCGGTTGCTGATCAGTCAACTATAGGATTTCTCATTTACATGTAATACACTACAATCCAGTATTATCCTAACAAATATCATCGTCATACATCTATGAAAAAAGTGATCGCACATCAAACTGCCTTACTATTTACATGCTCTATGCTGCTGGTAGCTTGTGGTAAAAGTGGCAGTAATGAAGCGAATTCCGCAAATAATCCAACAGCGACAACAGGTGTAGCTAATCCTATTCCTATCGGTATCGCCTTCGCACAAACGAGCAATGTAGCATTACTTGGTCAGGAGGGAACTGATGGAGTAAAAATTGCCCAGAAGTATTTTAATGACAAAGGAGGTATCAATGGTAGACCAATTAAATTAGTCTATCAAGATACTGGTGGCGATGAAGTTGGAGCCATTAACGCTTTTCAAACTTTAATTAGTAAAGATAAAGTTGTTGGCATTGTTGGCCCTACTTTATCACAACAAGCTTTTAGCGCTGATCCCGTAGCAGAACGCAATCAAGTCCCAGTTATTGGAGCATCAAACACTGCTAAAGGCATTCCCGAAATTGGTGATTATGTAACTCGTGTTTCTTCATCTGTTGCTGTCGTCGCTCCTTATTCGGTGAAAGCTGCACTCAAACAAAATCCTAATCTGAAAAGAGTAGCTGTATTCTACGCTCAAAATGACGCTTTCAATAAGTCGGAAACAGAAATTTTTCAGAAAGCAGTTAGAAATTTAGGATTAGATTTAGTCACAGTCCAAAAGTTTCAAACTACAGATACCGACTTTCAAGCTCAAGCCAGCGGTGCTATTAATTTAAAACCAGATTTAGCGATTATATCCGGGTTAGCTGTAGATGGAGGTAATTTAGTTAAACAATTACGAGAACTTGGTTATAAAGGAATAATTGTTGGTGGCAATGGTTTTAACACATCCCATATATTTTCTGTGTGCAGAGCGCTTTGTGATGGCGTGATTGTGGCTCAAGCTTATAGCCCTGTGTATGCCAGTGAAATTAACACCGCATTTCGCAAAGCCTACCTTGAACAATATCATAGAGAACCACCCCAAGTAAGTGCTCAAGCTTTTGCTGCGTTACAGATATATGTAGAAACTCTTCAATCTTTAGATAAAAAAAGCAACATTAACAAATTGACACTGCCACAGTTGCGTACAGAATTGAATAAAGAGTTACTAAGAGGAAAATATCAAACTCCTCTCGGTGAAATTGCTTTTACACCAGTAGGTGATGTAATTCAAAAAGAGTTTTACGTTGCACAACTCAAAATGGAACCAAACGGTATCAATGGTAAGTTTTCTTTTTTAAGAGCTAATTAGAGTGCCAATATCAGTTGTACTTGACAATACTTTTGTCTCAAGCTTGCATTTCTTGTTATTTGACTACTATCGCATTTGTTAACACACTTTTTATCGTGTCCCTTGAATAGCGCGGTTTCATTGCTTTTAGTGACTGATTTTCTTTTAGGTAATGCGATCGCAGTTCCCTTTTGCCAAGATGGTGAAATAGCTAACAACGATCGCAGCAGTTCTTGAAATAAGAGGGATGCTGTTCGCGTAGCAATACGGTTCACTTAAGAAGAATCGTAGGTTGGATTAAGCGCAGCGCAACCCAACAAAGTCTTGATAATGTTGGGTTTCGTTCCTCAAACGCCAGTTGCTACAACGGGGGGCTTCGGGGCCTCCTTTGGGGATGGGGGAGACGCCCTTGGGATTCACCAGTCGCCTACGGCGTGAAACCCGCCTACAGCGCTGGATTCACCGCAACGCAAATGTTTTGCGGATTATACTGCTGCGATATATAGTCACTGTAGGGCAAACTAGCTTTATAAGCTTTTGATAAGAGTAAATTTATGACTCGTAAAAAATTAATATCCCGCATTCTAGAAAAGGCTGAGTTAAGAGCCTCTGGACTGAAGGCGATTGATCCAACGATAGATTTTGGGGATACTCACAACTTAAAAAACTTCACACAACTAATTGAGCAGTTACGCACCAAAATTGATGAGTATAACAGCGCTCTAGCGATGATTGATTCTTACCGAACCGAGATTGAAGAGTTGGAAACAAGCTTAGGTAATCTTACTGCGAAAATGTTGATGGGGGTTGCTTTCAAGTACGGTAACGATAGCATCGAATATGAGATGGCGGGTGGTATTCGCAAAAGCGAGCGCATCCGCAGAAGCAGGATAACCCGTTTGAAAGGTGGCGTAAAGCAAAAATCAAAAAAGAGCGCTCAAACTGTTAAGTAAGTAGTCGGACAGAATTAATTACACAATATCATTGTAAATGTAACGAAGTGAAACGCACTCCTATGAAGAAGCAAGCTATGCGTAGCGTCTTGTAAAGTTGCAATTTGCTTGCGGTTTAGGATTGCTTTACTTCGTTGGTAATGACTGTGAATATTTTTGTGCAGCTACTTATCATTAGGGACTTCCAGTTAAAAAAACATCCCATCTTTGGGGCGCAAGGCCTTACGCCCCTACAAATGTACAAACAATTTTGGATAATTTATTTTTTGTCAGTCCTTTAGAGGATGTTTGAAAAGTTCTCTTCTCAGTATCAAAAGTTTTAGATCCCTCTAAGTACCCCTTAAAAAGGGAGGTTAGGGGGGGATCTGGAAGTGCTTAAAGTCACCAGGGAAACACTTTTCAAACAACCTTTTAGAGCAGGAGTTAAGAGCAAAGCCGGAGACGCTCCGCCTTTGGTTAGGAGTCAAAAAGGTTTTTTATCTGGCTTGTAGACTAAAGCACTGTACTTAACTAAGTTGAAATCTGCTGTAATAGATGCGATCGCTATTTTGAAGCAATTTGAAGCGATCGCTTACCCCTTTTTCTTCGTTGCCAATCGTAACTTTCTTTTACAAACGTAGCAAAATAGCAAAGAGCGATCGCACAAGTACAGAGAGCCGCTTGCAAGCTGGTGTAAAGGAAACATTGCGTAGTATCATCAATAGTTGAGAATAAGCGATCGCTTACTAAGACTTAAAACCACCTTTCTTTTTACCAGTGTGTAGTCACTTACGCCAAACGTCTCAAAGAGTTGCACCTTGTTATCACACATTGCTTAACTTTTAGAACGCCTTCTAAACAAGATATGTTAGATTTATTTATTTCTACTTACGTAATTTTTGTAAAACAAGATACATTAAATGGTAGTTTAGTAGCAAAGGAATCAAGAAGCATGACCATTAGTAGCCCTGAAGTCATCCGTCATATATTGATTGGGCTGGGATATTTAGCTCCTGAAATTGATCCTAAGCCTGATCTCACAAAATTTGCTCCCTGGAAGAGGAACAATAACTCCTTGACTGATGATCCTACCGAAGAAGCGATTAAAAAGTTTCAGAAACAGTACTCACAAAAACTTGTGGTAAATGGTAACGCTGATTCAGAGACTCGAACTGTAATGGAAGATACAGTCAAAGGGCTTCAGAATAGATTGAAGTTTCATGGTTTTGCAACCAATGCCGAAATTCCTCTAGACAAGCCCTTTTATGGGCCAGCCACTTATACAGCAGTCAAGAAATTTCAGAAATCTCAGGGTTTAACTGAAAATGGCATTGCCACTATTGAACAGCGTCAAATTCTACAGCAACCTACTCTAACAAATAAGCCCCAGCCCCAGCCACAATCACAACTTAAGCTGATAGATTTGTGCTTCCAATTCAAAAAGAATCCTAAAAATCCTTCTTACATCGCAGCCCTAAATAACTTACAACAAAATCTACCTAAGGACGTTTTATACAAAGTTACTAATAAATGGAGGGGGACAAACGATCAAAATCCTGAGATTGTCAAGCTGACGAATTTGTTCACTTATTATGATGACAACAATGCAAATCATCGTGATGCACTAAATCACTTACAAAGTCAGATTACCCCAGTTATCTCTCAAGCATTTTTAAGTCTCTGGAATAAATAGTCTCCCCTTCTCCCCAAGGGAGAAACTAACGCCTGCCTGCCGTAGGATGCCGCCGCAAGGCGTCCCATTAGGGAAGGGCTGTAGGGAGAAGACCGCACCCGCTCCCTGATAAATTGGGCTACCGTGTACACACAAGTCGAACTGGCAATCAAATGGACGCAGAAGAACGGAAAATTATTTTTAAAATCCTTGATTTTCTGTTAAAAGTCTATCAATAAACTGACACTATTGATAATCAGTTTGATAAACTCAAAACCTTGCCTACTAATTTATTTTCCTTAAACAGTCGATAATGTAAATAAATGTAAAAAATCCTTAGGCAGGACAGAAGCATCTATGCGTGTAATTTTAATGACCGGCAAAGGCGGCGTGGGCAAAACTTCCGTTGCTGCTGCAACTGGACTCCGTTGTGCAGAATTAGGCTATCAAACATTGGTTTTAAGTACAGATCCCGCTCACTCCCTGGCAGACAGTTTTGACATAGAAATGGGACATGTACCCCGGGAAATTCGCCCAAATCTCTGGGGTGCAGAACTGGATGCGCTGCAAGAATTAGAGGGAAATTGGGGTGCTGTGAAACGTTACATTACCCAAGTTTTACAGGCAAGGGGTCTAGACGGCGTACAGGCAGAAGAATTGGCAATTTTACCAGGCATGGATGAGATTTTTGGCTTGGTAAGGATGAAACGCCATTACGATGAAGGTGAGTTTGATGTTTTAATTATCGACTCAGCCCCCACTGGCACAGCACTGCGCTTGCTGAGTTTACCTGAAGTCAGTGGCTGGTATATGCGCCGTTTTTACAAACCATTTCAAAACATCTCCGTAGCACTTCGCCCTCTGGTTGAACCTTTTTTTAGACCAATTGCTGGTTTTTCGCTACCAGATAAAGAGGTGATGGATGCACCTTATGAGTTTTATGAACAAATTGAAGCTCTGGAAAAAGTATTAACAGACAATACTCAAACCTCAGTGCGTCTGGTCACTAATCCTGAAAAGATGGTGATTAAAGAGTCTCTCCGTGCCCATGCTTATTTGAGTTTGTATAATGTTGCAACAGATTTAGTGGTGGCTAATCGGATTATTCCTAGCGTTGTCCAAGACCCATTTTTCCAACGTTGGAAGGAAAGTCAGGAGCAATATCGTCAGGAAATTCATGATAATTTCCACCCTCTACCTGTGAAAGAAGTCCCACTTTTTTCTGAGGAAATGTGCGGATTGGCTTCATTAGAACGCCTGAAGGAAACCCTTTATAAAGATGAAGATCCGACTCAGGTTTATTATAAAGAAACGACCATGAAAGTCGTGCAAGAGCAAAACCAATACAGTTTAGAACTTTACTTACCTGGTATTCCTAAAAACCAAGTTCAACTGAGTAAAAATGGGGACGAATTAAACATTACTATTGGCAATCACCGTCGTAACTTAGTTTTGCCGCAAGCCCTAGCAGCACTACAACCAGGAGGGGCAAAGATGGAAGACGACTATCTTAAAATTCGTTTTACTGACAACATAAGAGTTTAATTTTGTTGCTCCGGCAATATTTGACAAAAACTCAAACTTAAAAAGCAAGAATCTTTTCTTATAACTAGTACAGACGCAATTCTTTTAGCGTCTGTTTTTATGAGTTTTTGGTAAATTTTTATAAAAGGTAAATAAATATTTTTCTTCGGGATTTGGCAGTAGTTTCACTGAAGACAATTTAATGAAATAAATTTAAAAATGGCTTTAGATTTAATTATTTCAGTTTGCAAATTATTAATTTATTTTGCTATAAGCAATGATCTCCAACCCTGAACAAGATTTGCCCTTATGTCGCCATGAAGAAAGTTTACTACGCCGCATTACAAACCGTATCCGACGAAGCTTAGAGTTGAAAGAAATTATCACAGTGACAACGGCAGAGGTGCGATCGCTACTAAAAACTGACCGAGTGATGATTTACAAATTTCATCCCGATGATAGTGGTCAAGTGATTGCTGAGTCAATTTACGAAAATCGGTTGCCGTCGCTATTGGGGCTGAACTTTCCTGCTGATGATATTCCGCCCACCGCGCGTGAACTATTTATTAAATCACGAGTGCGTTCTGTTGTTAATCTTGATACTCAAGAGATTGGTCAAAGTCACTTGCATGAGTTGGAAAATGGAGAAACTATATCAGAAGATATCCGTTACCGCCCTGTAGATCCATGTCATGTTGAGTACTTGAGTGCGATGGGGGTCAAATCTTCTGTAGTAGCACCCATTATTTATCAAGATCAACTTTGGGGGCTGCTGGTATCTCACCATTCTGACTCACGCCAGATTTCAGAATATGAACTGGAAGCTGTGCAGATGGTAGTAGATCAACTTTCAGTAGCGATCGCTCAAAGTACCCTGCTGACTCAAGTCCGCAAAACAGCCGAACGAGAAACTATCATTAACCGCATTGCTACCCTGCTGCATTCACTACCCACTATTATATTACAGCCAGCCCTAGAAGCGGCTGTTGCTGCCTTTGATGGTGTTGGTGGTAGGCTTTGCATTAGAAATGCAACTTTTGATTCCCACAATGGCAGCCTGACCAGCTTAACAGAATGCTTAATACCAGGAAATACTTGTATCAAGCTTTATATTTGTGGACAGCAACCTGTGATGCCAGAACAAACCATATATCCACTCATAGAGCAGTATAGCGTCTGGCAGGAATACTACAAGTCTAGTAACTACGATGTTTGGCCGATTTTAGATATATATCAAACTCCTAGCTTGCGAACTTTGCAAGTTGCTTTTCAACCAACTAAAATTCGCAGCATGTTGATGATCCCACTCCAGTATCGTCAGCAGTTGCTGGGCTATTTAAGTATTTTCCGCGACGAAATCGATACAGAAACGCTGTGGGCGGGGCAGTATGACAGCGATCAAAGGCAACTGTACCCCCGACAATCCTTTGAGGTTTGGCGCGAATCTAAAAAAGCACAAGCTCAAAAATGGACGCTCGAAGAGATTGAACTGGCTAGAGACCTCGGTAAACACTTTGCTTCAGCAGTTCAGCAATATGAACTATACCAACAAGTGCAAGCCTTCAATGAAAATTTAGAAAAACAAGTTAAAAAACGCACAGTTGAATTACAACGGACAACTGAACAACAACAGGCTGTGTTTAAAGTCATTTCCGAAATTCGGGAATCTCTTGATACAAATACCATTTTTCAAACAACCACTAAAGAGGTTTGTCAATTAATCAAAGCCGATCGCGTTTCTGTTTATCGTTTTGATTCTAATTGGGGTGGTGAATTTGTCGGGGATTTTGAGGCTGCTAATCCATACTGGTCGAATGAGTCTGAACTAGGTATCAATACAGTTTGGAATGATACCTACCTACAAGACACACAAGGAGGACGTTACCGCAACAATGAAACATTTGCAGTCGATGACATCTACAGTATGGGGTTTGCTCAGTGTCATATCGATAATCTAGAACAGTTTCAAATTCACGCTTTTGTGCTTGCTCCGATTTTTGTTGGACAAAAACTTTGGGGTTTGCTGGCAACTTATCAACACACTGGCCCCCGACAATGGAAAGCCTCTGAAGTTAACTTTCTCAGTCAGATTGCTGCCCAAATGGGAGTAGCACTTCAGCAAGCAGAATTACTCACTCAAACAAAACAGCAGACCTTAAGTTTGCGACAAGCGACAGAACAACAACATATATTGTTTGAAGTTGTTGCCAAAATTCGGGAATCTCTTGATCTAAATACAGTTTTTGCCGCAACTGTGTGTGAAGTCCGTCGCTCTTTGAATGCTGACAGAGTAGTAGTATACCGCTTTGACGCGAATTCCCAACTCGATGAAGGTGAAATTGTTTCAGAGGATCTTTTGCCAGAGTTTACTTCTGCTTTAACATTAAAAATTCAAGACACCTGCTTTAAGAAGAAGTATGATGCCCTCTATCGTCAGGGACGCATCCACGCGATCGCTGATATCCACAACTCTGAGCTGAATGTTTGTTATGTCCAAATGCTGGAGCAACTCCAAGTTAAAGCCAATTTAGTTTTGCCACTGGCTAAAAGTAATGAACTGTGGGGTTTGTTGTGCATTCACCAGTGTTACCAACCGCGTGAATGGCAATCCTCAGAAATCCAGTTTGCTACCCAAGTTGCTGCACAGCTTTCTGTAGCACTGGAACAAGCTGATTTACTTGAACAAACCAAGCATCAGGCTGTTGATTTGCAACAAGCGGCAGAACAACAACGGGTATTGTTTGAAGTTGTTGCGAAAATCCGAGAATCTCTTGACTTAGATATGATTTTTCAGACTACCACTCAAGAAATTTGCAAATCACTGCAAGCGGATCGTGTGGCTGTCTATCGCTTTCATCCAGATTGGAGTGGTGAATATATCGCCGAGTTTGTGGGTGATGGTTGGGTAAAACTTGTAGGTTCTGATCTCAAGACAGTTTGGGAAGATAGCTATTTACAGGAAACTCAAGGTGGACGATATCGCCATAATGAAAGCTATATAGTTGATGATATCTATCAGTCTGGTCACTCGGAGTGTCATATTGCGGCTCTGGAGCAATTACAAGTAAAGGCGTATGCGATCGCACCCATATTTATCGGGCAACAGCTATGGGGCTTACTAGCAGCTTACCAGAACTCTGCACCCCGCCACTGGGAAGCCTCAGAAATTAAGTTCATCACTCAAATTGCCAATCAGCTTGGGGTTGCACTCCAACAAGCCCAATTGCATAATCAGACTAAGGAGCAGACAGAAAAGCTGGCTCTAGCTCTGCATGATTTAAAGCAAACTCAAACCCAACTGATCCAAACTGAGAAAATGTCCTCACTAGGTCAACTGGTAGCTGGTGTTGCTCACGAAATTAATAATCCGGTGAACTTCATTTATGGCAACATCAACCATGTCAATGATTACACCCAAGATTTACTCAGTATACTAGACCTATATTTGCAAAACTGCCCTAACCCCAACCCTGAGATTCGCGATCGCTCAGAAGAAATAGACTTAGAATTTATCATCGAGGATTTGCCTAAAACTCTATCTTCTATGAAAATTGGGATTGATCGCATCCGTCAAATAGTCTTGGGTTTACGGAATTTCTCCCGCCTTGACCACGCAGAAAAAAAGCCAGTTAATATTCATGAGGGCATTGATAGCACCTTGCTAATTTTGCAGCATCGCTTGAAAGCAAAACCGGAAAGTCCGGCGATTAAATTAGTCAAAGAGTACAGTGACTTGCCCTTAGTAGAGTGCTATGCTGGCCCACTGAATCAGGTATTTATGAATGTTTTAAGCAATGCGATCGATGCCCTAGAAGATTACAGGGAATCTGAATCGAAACCTCATAGCCATCAAATTACTATCCGTACTGCTCTTGGTGAGCTTGAAGGCTATGTCAAGAGCGTAGTAATTCGCATTGCAGACAATGGCTCAGGAATACCCGAAGCTATAAAGGCAAGAATCTGCGACCCATTTTTCACTACTAAGCCAGTGGGGAAAGGCACTGGCTTGGGGTTGTCAATTAGTTATCAGATTGTGGTGGATAAACACGGTGGTGTGTTTAAATGTGATTCTCAGCCAGGGTTAGGTACAGAATTTTGGATTGAAATTCCGATTAGACAAATCACCAAATCGCACAATCAACTCCCGTAGGTTTGGGAGCCACTAAAGAGATAAAGTTTTAATTAGAAACAATGTTTAAACCAAAGCGGACTGAGTAGATGATTTTAATCCACTTGAGTGGATTTAGGCTATCAGCCTTGCACTTCAGTGCAGAGCGGGATGTCGGGTGAGCGCAATACTTTGATTTTTACAAAAATGTGGGTAACGACAAAAGCTTCTAGTCTGAGGGCGTTTATGTACAGCCTCACATAGAATTGGTTGGTATAAGTCCGATTAACTTCTAAGTTGCACAGGCATAGCTAAATAGGTCATTTTCAAACCACCCAATGGTGTAAAAATCACTGGAGTTAGACTTTGATTCAAATGCATTTGAATTTCGGAAGATGGTAACTCTTTTAAGCCTTCCATCAAATATTTAATGTTAAAAGCAATTTCTATGTTTTCCCCAGAAATCTGGACCGGCATTGATTCTCTACCACTTCCCACATCTTGAGCTTCACAAGATAAGGTAATTTCTTGAGCTTCGCTATCAATACTGACCTTAACAATATTATTTTTCTGATCGGCTAGTACAGCAATCCGCTCCAAAGTGCTTACAAATTGCCGCCGTTCAATTGTAATTTGTCGCTCAAATTGGCGCGGGATTAGTTGTCGATAGGCAGGATATTGCCCTTCTAATGTGCGACTAGTCAAGCGTTGATTTTGCCATGAAAATACAACTTGACCTTGATCGAAATATAAAGCTACAGGTTCATCTGATGAGGCGCTATGAGCTAACATTCGTTGGAGTTCGCGTAATGCTCTAGCTGGTACTGTCACTTCTAGTTGACTAGTTCCGCCTAGAGGACGCTCGTTGCTAGTTTCTACCACTGCTAGGCGATGTCCATCGGTAGCTGCAAATTCTAGGGTATCTTGTTTAACTGTTAAATGTACTCCAGTGAGTACTTGCTTGGTTTCATCAGCACTAGTAGCAAACAATGAACCCCGTAATCCCTCAATTAATGCGGTGGTGGTGAGATGGATTATTTCTGTATTTTCAATTACAGGTAGTTCCGGAAATTCTTCAGGCCCCATTGCTCGGACTTGGTAATGTCCACTTTTGGGTGTGAGTGTGACAATTAAACCTTCTCCACCGGATGTTGCACCTGTAAGGGCTGATTCATCATCTAGAGTGATTTCGCCTTCTGGAAGACGAGAGGTGATGTCTACAAGTAATTTAGCAGGAAGTGCGATCGCACCTCCTTGCCATACCTCAGCGTTAAAGCTGGTGCGGATTCCCAAGCTGAGATCAAAGGCTGTTAAGCTTACCTGGTTAGTTTGAGCATCCGCTTGTAGCAGCACATTGGCAAGTACAGGATGAGTTGGTCGTGAAGGTACTGCACGACTGACGAGTGAGAGGTTTGTACTAAGATCGCTTTGGGAGCAAACTAATTTCATAAGTCAGATTCCGCTGGTGAAAGATATCCTAACACCGTTATTGTTCATAGGCGAGTAGGGGTAGAGGTGTTGCCTATAATTGCAAGCTACCGCAAGCTGCTGACAAGTACGATTGCATTAATCGCGGGTGTATTAAGAGTTTGGTATGGAATACACCAGGAATATATCCCACATTCGGCACCCTCAAGTGTCACATCAATTCTGTGTTTTGCCGCAACCTCAATTATTGGTAAATTGCACCATCAGGCATAATTGCCCCAGCTAAGTTAGTACCAATTAGTTTAACCAAAAGGCGCTCACCAGAGCGAATCCGCGCTCCTGTCAAGTCGGCTCCCCGCAAGTCGGCCCCACTGAGATCCGCTCCAATCAAATTAGCAGCACGTAAATTCGCCTCCCGCAGATCCGCTAAAAGTAAGTTTGCCCGAAATAAATTTGCTTCAGATAAATTCGCACCTCTGAGGTTAACTTTGTGCATAAAAGTATCACTGAGATTAGCACCACTCAAATTGGCATAACTTAGATTTCTGCCAGATAAGTCTTTATTGCTCAAATTTGCCCGACTGTAGTCTTTGCCACTCAAGTCTGAGCTTTTCTTTGGTGGTTGCTGGGTTGTTTGAGATGGTTTTTGTGGTTCAGGTGGTGGTGAGTTAAGCGTGGTTTGAGGTTTGGTTTTTAGAGAGCGCAACTTTTCACGAGCTTCATTTATAGCTTTCAGCTTGTCTTGTGCTTTCTGCTGTAAACGGAGATTGTCTTTGGGAATGCGATCGGGATGCCAAACAAAGACTAAATCTTTGTAAGCCTGGTTCACTTCGTCAAGTGTTGCCCCAGGCTCTAATTCCAAAATTCTATAGTACTGCTCCAGATCGCTCATACGATATTTTGGTGGACAATCAACTTAATTATGAGTTATGGAGTCGATCTATCCGCTGAATCATTATGTCATTGATTATGGGGCATTGGGGAGCCACTGCCGTTAGCGTAGCGGTAGCGAGTAATCGAGCGTCAAGGGTTTCCCGACTTGTTCGCGCAGCGTCTCCCTTAGGAGAGGCGACTGGCGTCATGGGGCACAACAGATAAAGGAGCAAAGGGGCAAAGGAGAAAGACTTACTACAACTTCCCTCTGCAACGCCAGCCCCCCACTCCCTCATCTCTCCATCTCCCCATTTCTCCATCGAGCGATCGCTCTCAAATATGCTGCAACTGGAATCTGATAGACTTCAATAAAAATCCAAACAATAATTGATAAATGTGATAAGAAAGTTAATATAGTCCAAATATATGGCATCCAGGTAATGGGTTCCTTGAGATTAGCAGGAAAATAGTAAGCTACTATACCAATTAAAGTAGTGGGAAGAATTACAAAAGCTGCTGCTGCTACTCCATAACCCCAACCTAATTCCATACCTTCCAACTGGGCTTCTGTCCAACTAAACCCATTCCAACGCCAAACTAAGGGTGGTTGCCTAGAAGGCATTTTGATTTGCTGTAGTTCTAGGTTGACTGTAAAAATCTCTTGGCAAAAGTCACAAGCCATAGCTTCCATTAATGGCATATGAGAAATCTTACCTATCCGACAGACTGGGCAGGGGTAAACTCCATAATAGTCGAAAGATTGGGCTAAGATTTTGGAACTGGGCATAATGAAACTGATGATCCTAAAAAGTTAATCTGGTCAATAAGGACTTGGGTAAGAATAATGTATGGTGATTGTCAATTGTCTGCAATCAGCTTTCGCAAAGTGAGGTGATAAGTCAGGAGAATTATATATTTTAACTTCTCAATCCCTCTAAGCACTAGGACTCACGCTTGTTTATGTGGAACGGTTTTAGCTTGTGAATCATAATGCTGCGGTGAATATTTTTCGTATTGGATTGAGTACCGTAGGGCATACCGGAATTAACGTCTCTTAAGTGGATGACCTCTACTTAGGTAACGGCAACGATACCCAAGTAAGCCGACTCGCAGAACCAGAAAACTCGCGTCTTGTGAAGTTGGAATCACCGTGGCTTCAGCAGGCGTGAGCATGTCAATAGTCTTGACTCCTACAGTTGTACTGAGTCTATCGCTTTTTCATGGTTTATGGGGGTCTTGACACCACCGACTTTTTCTGTTAATGTTACCCTACATAGGTATAGTTATTGAATTTTCCAGCAAAAGCCCCGCAAATGCTTAACACAAATTCTTATTTTTCTTTTTGGTTTAGGGTGGTTCACCGGGAGTGAATCGAGTTTCCTAACGGAAACCGCCCGGTGAACCGCAGAGCGAACTCTGCGGTTTTTGTTTTTTTAAGGAGAATTTCATCGTTATGACTTATTTCAGTAGCTGGTTTTATGGCTTTTACTTTTGGCCCAGAATAAGTTCCGGGTAAATAGCGTCATGCCAATGAATCAGAACGCGCCCGGAACTCCTCAAAGGTTCTGGGCTTTTTTCTTATCGGGGTATAGTGCCCAATACTTAATTTTTTAGGAGAATGGAACCATGATTAATGCCAAACTTGCCACACAATCCTATCCGAACCATCAGACAATTGTTAAACTTTCAGAAAAAGTCGCTTTCGGGGGCGAAGAACTGGTAATTATCGGCGGCCCCTGCACCGTTGAAAACTTAGAACAAATGGAGATAGTCGCCCAAAATCTCTCTACTGCATCCGTGCAGGGCTTGCGTGGTGGTGTCTACAAACCCCGCACATCTCCCTACGCCTTCCAGGGTATGGGAGAGGTAGGATTGAAGATTTTGGCAAGAGTGCGATCGCATTACAATATGCCAGTTGTCACCGAGGTGATGTCAATTTCCCAAATTGAAGTAGTCGCCGCCCACGCTGATATGCTTCAAGTTGGTAGCCGCAATATGCAAAACTTTGACTTGCTCAAAGCTTTAGGACAAGCTGGTAAACCAATACTGCTCAAGCGTGGTTTAGCAGCGACAATTGAAGAATTCGTCATGGCTGCTGAATATATCCTCAGCCACGGTAATCCTGATGTAGTGTTGTGCGAACGCGGTATCCGCAGCTTCGATGATTACACTCGCAATGTCCTAGATTTAGGGGCAGTGGCAGCACTCAAGCAAATCACTCACCTGCCTGTGATTGTAGATCCTTCCCATGCCGTCGGAAAACGGGAACTGGTGGCACCTGTGGCTAGGGCTGCGATCGCTTGCGGTGCAGATGGATTAATTATTGAATGTCACCCAGAACCAGAAAAATCTGTTTCTGATGCCCGTCAAGCACTTTCTTTAGAAGATATGGTGCATCTAGTTGATAGTTTAAAGCCTGTAGCAACAGCCGTTGGGCGCAGTATATCAGAAGCGATCGGGGCGGGTTTACAACCTGCCCCGATTTTTTGTGCTGCTTAAATTTCAGTTGAGGGCGATCGCTTCTGTTGAATGTCTCAGTTAAAAGATTTATTTTGGCTTAACGACAAACAGCGATCGCTTTCGTAAAATAAAGTTATTGCTTAGGCTATTTTATTTGTTCTCAAACAATTTTTGCAACATAATCTTATATATACAAATAAAGTCACAACGCCTTAGTACCAAAGTCACAATGGCTTAGTACCAAAGTCACAAGAGTTTAACAACAATTTATCTCCAAAAGGAGTAGGCTAAACAATAAATTATTAGTACACTAATGTTTAGATTAACTAATATTATGCTTTTCTAATTAGAATTAATCGCAACCAACCATTTTGCAGAAAATGCGATGTCTAACGACAAGCTAGTACGTGTCTGTGCTTTCCCCTTTCCCCCAGATTGTTGATATGCGCTGTTTAGCCCCTGTTGAGACGACAAAGCCTTCGTCCTTGGCTGCTCAAATTGTTTCTCGTTTTCAAAGCATTATTCAAAGAGGGCGGTTCTCGGTACTTATATTAAGTCTGGCCTACTTGTGTAGTGCGTGTAATGCTTCCGAAGCCGAATCTAGTAAAAAAGAAGCAGGAAAAAAACGAGCTGTGCCAGTTGTGGTTGCCACTGCAACTCAAAAAACGATTCCAATACAACTATCGGCTACTGGAACAGTAGAGGCATATTCCACGGTATCTGTCAAGTCTCAGGTGGGCGGACAACTTACTGGCGTATATTTTCAGCAAGGACAGAACGTTAACAAAGGAGACTTGTTATTTAAAATTGATTCCCGCTCTCTACAAGCCGCGCTGATGCAAGCTAATGCTGCCAAAGCCAAAGATTTAGCGCTGGTGAAACAGGCACAGGCAAATGTGCTCAAAGCCATTGCCGATGTGAACCAAGCAAAAGCGAATGTAGTCAAGGATAAGGCGCAGGCAACAAATGCAGATGTGCAAGCTCAACGTTATACTCGTTTGCTTAAGCAAGGGGCAATCAGTAAAGAACAGGCCCAACAGTACCAGACTACTGCTGATGCTCAACAGGCAACGGTGAAGGCAGATCAAGGTGGAGTAGCAAATGCTCAGGCAGCGGTAGCGGCAGCCCAAGCAGATGTACAAAATGCCTTGGCAGCAGTAGCATCAGATGAAGCTGCGATCGACAATGCCAAAGTTCAGCTTTCTTATACTTCCATCTACGCACCAATTGCTGGACGCACGGGTAGCTTGAAACTAACTCAAGGCAACTTAGTCAAAGCAAATGCTGCAAATGCCGAGGATTCGCTGATTACGATTAGCCAAATCCACCCGATTTACGTCAACTTTTCCATTCCTCAACGACTGCTGCCAGACATCAAAAAATACAGTGCTAACGGTAAGTTAGAAGTCGATGCTTTACCTCCTAAAGATGCAGGGCATCCGGTACGAGGCGAACTCACCTTTGTTGATAGTGGAGTCAATACCCAAACAGGTACGATTCAACTTAAGGGTAATTTTGCCAACGCTGATGAGCGACTTTTTCCAGGGCAGTTTGTCAATGTAGTCCTCAAACTGAGCGAAGAACCAAATGCTATTACTATTCCTTCTCAGGCGGTACAGAGTGGACAGCAGGGGCAGTTTGTGTATGTAGTCAAACCCGACAAAACAGCAGAAATGCGTCCAATTACCGTCGGTGACACCGTTAAGAACGAAACAGTGATCAAGCAAGGGTTGAAATCAGGTGAGCAAGTAGTTACTGATGGACAATTCAACCTAGTGGCTGGTGCCATAGTCCAAGTGAAACCGGAAGTAGGAAGCAAGAGGCAGGGAGCGCGATGAACATTTCCGAGCTATTCATCCGGCGTCCAATCATGACAACTCTAGTTATGGTTGGCATTTTGATATTTGGGCTGATCAGTTACCAACAGCTACCCGTTAGCGATCTGCCCAATGTGGATTATCCGACACTTCAGGTAACAGCTAACCTGCCCGGAGCTAGTCCAGAGACGATGGCTGCCTCAGTAGCAACTCCTTTAGAGCAGCAGTTTTCTAGTATAGCGGGAGTGAGTTCAATGAACTCTAGCAGCTCTTTGGGTAGTGCCCAGATTACGCTGCAATTTGACCTAAATCGGGATATAGACGGGGCAGCACAAGATGTGCAGTCTGCTATTTCTAAGGCAGCGAGGCAGTTGCCCACGAATATGCCTAATCCCCCGTCTTACCGAAAGGTAAATCCGGCAGATCAGCCAGTCCTTTACATCTCGCTCAATTCATCTATTCTGCCCCTCTCAACTGTAGACAAATATGCTGAGACATTGCTGGCACAACGCCTGTCAATGGTGGATGGAGTGGCGCAAGTGCAGGTGTACGGTTCCCAAAAATACGCGGTACGGATTCAGCTTGACCCCGAATCACTGAGTGTTAAGGGAATCGGAATTGATGAAGTAGCTGATGCGATCGCTAACGGAAATGTCAATCTGCCCACTGGAACACTTTACGGGAAGCAACAGAATTCTACGATCCAAGCAAACGGTCAACTCAACGATGCTGCCAGCTATCGCTCCCTAAGTGTGGCTTATCAAAACGGCGCACCAGTGCAGCTAGGAGAACTGGGGCAAGTCCTGGACAGTGTGGAAAATGACAAGGTAGCAAGCTGGTATTTTCCTGTTAAGAAGGAAAGTAAGCAGCAGGGAGTAGGGAGCAGGGGAGCAGGGGAGCAGAGGAGCAGGGGAGCAGGGGAAAAATCCTCAATCCAAAATTCTGGCGTCCGGGCGATCATTCTGGCAATTCAGCGCCAACCGGGAACTAATACCGTTCAAGTAGTGGATGCAATCAAGAAACTGCTACCTACTTTCCGCACACAAATTCCGGCAGCTGTGAACGTAGATATTCTCTACGATCGCTCCCAGTCAATTCGCGAGTCGGTGGATGATGTACAATTTACGCTGTTGCTCACCATTGCCTTGGTGGTGCTGGTAATCTTTCTGTTTCTCCGCAATATCTCTGCTACACTCATTCCCAGTTTGGCAGTACCGCTTTCGATAGTAGCGACTTTTGCGGTCATGGTGCTACTGGGCTTCTCGCTCGATAACCTGTCACTGATGGCGTTGACCCTTTCAGTAGGTTTCGTGGTTGATGATGCCGTAGTCATGCTGGAGAACATTGTCCGCCACATGGAAATGGGCGAAAGCCGGATGGAAGCAGCCCTAAATGGTTCTAAAGAAATTGGTTTTACAATTTTATCTATGACCATTTCCTTAGTAGCAGTATTTATCCCTATACTGTTCATGGAAGGCATTCTGGGACGACTGTTCCGTGAGTTCGCTGTTACTATTAGCGTTGCAATCTTGGTATCTGGCGTAATTTCCCTTAGCTTGACGCCAATGCTGTGTTCCAGATTCTTGAGTCCACCTCATCATGAACCGGAGAGTGAGGGAGCAGGGGAAGCAGGGGAAGATGAGGGAGATGAGGGAGAAATTCTCAATTCCCAATCCAAAATTCAAAATCGTTCGACTGAGCGCTCACGCCGTTCGCGTAGCGTTCCGCAGGAAAGTCTAAAATCCAAAATCCAAAATTTTAACCGTCGTCTCTACAACTTTTCAGAAAACGTTTTTAATGTGATATTAGGCGGATACGATTGGAGTTTGAAGAAATCACTCAAGTATCACCGCACAACGATGGTGATTTCGGGAGCGATTCTTGTAGCAACAGTGTATCTATTTATAATTGTGCCTAAAGGGTTTGTTCCCAACGCAGATGTTGGACAAATCACTGCAACTACTCAGGCATCAGAGGATATATCTTTTGATGAAATGGTAAAACATCAACAGGCAATAGCTGCGATCGCTTACCGTGATCCGAATGTCGATTCCATCAACTCCAGCGTCGGGGCTGGCGGTCCCAATGCTTCCGCCAACACTGGAAGAATTTTAATCGAACTCAAGCCCCGCCATGAGGGCCGTCTCAGTGCTGATGAAGTTGTGCAAAAACTCCGACCTAAGTTGTCAGGTGTGCCTGGAATCAAAGTTTTCTTGCAAAATCCCCCAGCCATCAATGTCGGTGGACAACAGACAAAAGCGCAGTATCAATTTACTCTGCAAACTCCCAATATTCAGGAACTTTACCAGTACGCTCCACTTTTAGAAGAAAAACTGCGATCACTCTCAGATTTACAAGATGTCAACAGCGATTTACAAATCAAAAATCCGCAAGTAAAAGTAAACATCAACCGTGACCACGCTTCGGCTTTAGGTTTGACCGCCAATCAAATCGAAACTGCCCTGAGTAATGCCTATGGCACTCGCCAAGTTTCCACCATCTACGCCCCCGATAGCCAGTACCAAGTAATTATGGGCGTGGAACCAAAATATCAACAAAATTCCAATGCTCTAGATTTACTCTCAGTTCGTGCCCCCAGTGGACAACTTATACCTCTCAACGCTATAGCAACTTTGACCAAAGATGTGGGCCCCTTAACTATCAACCATCAAGGGCAACTTGCTTCTGTTACCTTCTCCTTTAATCTTAAGCCAGGAGTGTCACTCGGTAACGTCACTGGGAAGATTGAGCAACTTGCTCGTCAAACACTGCCACCAACTATTAGTACAGGCTTCCGAGGTTCAGCGCAGGCATTCCAGTCATCAATTCAGGGCTTAGGACTGCTACTGCTGGTTGCCATCTTCGTGATTTATATCGTGTTGGGGATTCTCTACGAGAACTTTATTCACCCCCTGACTATCCTTTCAAGCTTACCCTCCGCTGGATTTGGGGCACTGCTAACCCTGTTGCTATTTCAAGTTGACTTGAATATTTACGCCTTCGTCGGTATTATCCTGCTGGTTGGCATTGTGAAGAAAAACGGCATCATGATGGTTGACTTTGCGATCATTGCCCGTCAAAACGGCAAAACCCCCTATGATGCTATCTATGAAGCCTGCTTGGTGAGGTTCCGCCCAATTATGATGACCACAATGGCAGCACTCATGGGGACTTTACCAATTGCCCTCGGTTTGGGAGCCGGAGCAGATACACGCCGTCCTCTTGGTTTAGCAGTAGTTGGGGGGTTAGTGTTCTCGCAGTTTCTCACACTTTATTTGACGCCCGTTTTCTACACCTACATGGAGTCTTGGCAAACAAAGCTCAAAAAACACAACTGGCGCAAACAGTCAATTTAATTTGTAATTAACAACAAAGAATAAAGGTTTCTTCTTTTTAGGACTTACGCACAGGCAACAGAAAACGAACCACAGAGGACGCAGAGGTCACAGAGAAATGAGAGTTTGAGAGGGTTTTTGCGTAAGTCCTATTTTGATAAGTGTAAGCCACTAGTCGAGCTAAAAGATTAACCATAAAGTTAATTACACTCTGATGCCATCCTTGCTCCGCATTTGGCTTTAATATAACTAACAGTAATCAGTAAACCCAAGGAGGTTTTTTGCTTACTGATTTCCTTACCTCGAAAAGTAATTCGTAGGCATAAATTGGGCTTGCGATCGCAAACTTTCAACCAGGACATTAAATATGGCGCTAGAACATAAAAATGCAGCCGGGATATTTCCTGATCGCCAACACACTGAGTCAGCCCTTGATCAACTTAAAGCGGCTGATTTTCCGATGAACAAAGTTTCAGTTGTTGCTCAACACGTCAACTCAGAAGATGTGACGCTTAAAGCAACAGAGGCAACTGTACAGTCTGAAGCTAAATTTGCCCGCGATCGCACGATTGAGCGGATCGAGCATGGTGCATTAGATGCTGGAAGTTGGGGCAGTATTATCGGCTTTTTAGGAGGTGGACTAGTAACCTTAGCGATTCCAGGCATTAGCTCGATTGTCTTGGTTGGAGCAAGAGCTGCTTCGGTGGGACTGGCGACTGGAGCGTTTTATGGAGCTGTAGCAGGCGGCTTACTCGGAGCCGCGATCGGCACGAACATCCCAGATGAGCAAATCAAGCTTTACAACGAGCGGTTAGCACAAGGACAGTATTTGATAGTCCTTGAGGGAACGAACGATGAACTTCAAAACGCTCAAACCGTTTTGAAAACCCAAGGGATTCAGGATTGGATCATTTTTGACAGTTTATAACAATCTGGATGAGTAATATGATACAAGCAATCCGCATTCATAACTATGGCGAGTCAGACGTGCTGACGCTAGAAACGATCGCACAACCCGAACCACAACCGAATGAAGTACTAATTCGAGTTCAGGCTGCCGGAGTCAATCCGCTCGATTGGAAAATCCGGGCAGGCTATATGAAAGAAATTTTTCCAATGCCTTTGCCATTTACGCCTGGAATGGATATCGCAGGCATTGTGGAAGCGATTGGCGCAGATGTCAAAGCGCTCCAAGTCGGTCAAGAAGTTTATGGCGAACTGAGAATGGGAGCTTATGCCCAGTTCGTGACGGCTCCAGAAGATGCGATCGCGCTCAAACCTAAGACGCTCGATTTTGTGGAAGCGGCATCAGTGCCGATGGTAGCAATGACTGCCTATCAAGGGCTGTTTGATCATGCTGATCTCAAACCAGGTCAAACCGTGCTAATTCATGCTGCATCAGGCGGAGTTGGCATGTTCGCAGTGCAATTTGCTAAATGGAAAGGAGCGCACGTTATTGGAACTGCCTCAGCTGCAAATGCAGAATTTGTTCAATCTCTGGGTGCAGATCAAGTGATTGACTACAACGCCACACCCTTTGAACAAGTTGTTGAGAATGTTGATGTAGTTCTAGATACGTTAGGCGGTGACACGCAAGCACGTTCTTATTCAGTAGTGAAGCCGGGTGGCATTATGGTTTCAACTAGCGCTCCCCCCGATGCTCAAAAAGCTGAAGAACGAGGTATCCGTGCAGAGATGATGAATATGAAACCCTCGGCCTCGCTGCTGGAGGAAATTGCTAGTTTAGTCGATTCCGGGCAGGTTAAGACGCTTGTTGCTCAGACGTTTTCTTTGTCTGAAGCCCGTCAAGCTCAGGAATTGAGTCAGGGCGGTCATGTCCGGGGCAAAATCGTGCTGCAAATCAATGCTTAATCCTTTATAGAACCCATTTGATATCTCTAAGAAGCTGCGAGTCTCTTAAGCATGAGCCTAACAAAACAAAGATTGAGCTTGGTCGTGGCATTCGATAGTGTTCGCTCAAAGTTCTTGACCAGGATCTTGCAGCGCCCCATCCAAGCATTCGACCGCTCAATTACCCACCTAGCTACTGCTGGGACAAATCCTGACTTGCCTTGCGCTGCCTTTTCTTGGGTGGAAGGCTTGGTCGAGCGCTCAAACTTAATCTTCCGCATGATCTGCGGGTATACCTTTTCTAGTTCCTGTGTCAGATGTTCTGGATGATAACCCTGGTCGAGTAGGATGGTAATTTTAGGAATGTTCATTGGTTTTGACCGGAAATAGCTGATGTTTTCCCTCAACATCTCCAGCAAGCCAGCATCATCGGAAATATTAGACTTGTCGCTTAATAAGGTAGAGTAACGATTAGCAACTGGAATGAGACAGAAAAATGCTAGACATCAATCGGGTGTTGAAAGAAGA
>NZ_JBALDG010000010.1:0-19195 GCF_036917195.1 Nostoc sp. | reverse complement strand
TGGATGCGGCAACGTTGGCATGAATTTAATCGCTTTCGTGATTGTGTCGATGCCGCATTCAAACAATGTCCTAACGTATTTGCGTAGGGCTATACTATGCACTACTACCAAAGTAGTAACTATAAAGTCAGTGCTAAAAAAGTATAAAATAGTTAAAGGCAAAAGAAGTACTCTACTCAAGTAAGTTTTTACCGTTTCTTAAAAAAGTAAGTGTAGGCAGTACTTTTATCTGCATCAGTAGTCTAAGCCACAGCCGTCAAACTCACGTTAATTTATTTTTAAGATCAGGTGAGTGTAAACGCTAGCCCTTCATCAACCAGGTATTCAAACTTACAGGTGCTTGCACTTGGGACAAAATCTGTTGCAGCTCATCGCCTTCTAACACCTCTTTCTCTAACAGGAATTGGGCTGTAGATTCTAGTAAGTCACGGTTGAGTTGCAGAATTTTCAACGCCATATCGTGGGCTAGATCAATGTTCTGTTTGACTTGGCGATCAATCTCCACCGCAACTTCCGGACTAATCGAGCGACGAGAACTGCTGCCTTGCAGAAATTGTGCTGAATTCTTTTCAAAGGCGATTGGTCCAAGGGTATTGCTCATACCATATTGCGTTACGGCACGCTCGGCTAAATCAGTCGCTTTCTGAATGTCGTCACTAGCTCCGGTAGAGACTTTGCCCATAATAATTTCCTCAGCGGCTCGTCCGCCCAGCAAGGTCGCAAGTTGCCCACGTAATTCATCTTCTAGCAGCAAGAAGCGATCGCCCTCTGGCATTTGCAGAGTATAACCCAATGCTCCCAATCCACGAGGCACAATGGAAATTTTGGAAACCTTACCGCCACCAGGCATGAGTGCGCCAACAAGAGCATGTCCAACTTCATGATACGTCACGATTTGCCGTTCTTGGGGAGTGAGAATCCGCGAACGCTTTTCTAATCCTGCAACCACGCGTTCGATGGCCTCTTTAAAATCTGCCATGAGAACCGCTTGGTGATTGTTACGAGCCGCCATCAGCGCCGCTTCATTGACGAGGTTGGCTAAATCTGCGCCAACAAAACCAGGGGTTTGGGCGGCGATTACCTCTAGATTCACGTCTTCACTAAGAATTACCGAACGAGTATGCACTAATAAGATTTCTAATCTGCCACTCTTATCAGGGCGATCTACCAAAACTTGGCGATCAAAGCGACCAGGACGAATTAAGGCAGGGTCAAGGATTTCAGGACGATTGGTGGCTGCAATCACGATCACGCCATTATTGCCATCAAAACCATCCATTTCTGTGAGCAATTGATTCAAAGTTTGTTCCCGTTCATCATTGCCGCCGACAACATTATTGCCGCGAGTCTTACCGATAGCGTCTAGTTCATCAATAAAAATAATACACGGAGCTTGGCGTTTAGCTTGGTTAAACAAATCACGTACCCTTGATGCACCTACACCTACGAAGACTTCAACGAATTCTGAACCCGACATACTTAGGAAGGGAACCCCGGCTTCGCCAGCAACAGCCTTTGCTAAAAGGGTCTTACCCGTTCCAGGAGATCCGACCAAAAGTATACCCTTGGGGATTTTCGCGCCAATTTTACGGTACTTTTCACCATTAGACAGGAAGTCAACAACCTCTTGAAGTTCCTGCTTGGCTTCATCTGCACCTGCTACATCTAAAAAGGTCGTACCTATCTTTCCCCGGTTATAGACCCGCGCATTACTTTTACCCATCTTCATGCCAATGCCTACACCACCACCCGCATTGCTAAATTTCAAAAGCCATGCAAACGCACCAACCAGTATCCCACTAGAAACAAGTATGCCGATGATGCCTGCGGTGTTCGCAGAGTTATCACCAAGAGTAATGAATTCTACATTATGGCTTTGCAACAAGCTTCTGAGATCCTCTATTTGTCCAGAGGGGTCGGTATAGTAGCGCTGGCTGCCAAATTCTGGTTTGAGGATATATTCAATACAATCTGGCTTAATTGTAACCTGTTGCACCTGCGAAGATTTGACCTGCTCAATAAACTTGCTGTAGGCCGATTGTGAACTGGTTTCCGTCTTCATAGAACCGATTCCTAGTGGGGGCGAAGGGAACATTAAGAAGTCCCAAATCTAGATTTCTTGCACACATTCGGACTTCTTACTGTCTTGATTCTCCTGCAACACATGTTTAAGGCGATAGATGGGATTACTACACTATTTTTAGGGTTTTCCGAATGAGTTCGCAGTTGTAGGTTTATTTTACTAGGAAAGGAAATGATCGAACAAAAAAATTATCCTGTATACGGGTCTATGATAACCAGTAGATGAATGGCAATTACATTATGGCTTCAACTACTTATTTCCAAAACTCAGTGCAATTACTAAAAATTAGACTCGGCGGGAGCAATGCGATTTTGTTAGGTAGGCCCAAAAAGAGAGCGAGCACCGATTTGTCTTCTCAGAGCTAAGAAATATTGGGAATATCTCACAAGGAGAAATTCTACTATAAACACTTTTACTTTATCTTAAAGCAACTGGTTGGGCATCAATTCGAGTACGGAACAGACTGTAAGGTTTCTGGCGTAGGTCTTTTCCTTGGTGATATCTGGCTTGACGATGTAGCTGATTAGCTGTGAAGTAGAGATAACCATCTTTTGCAACTGAGAGAGTATCCGGCCAAAGAACACGTGGGTCATGAATCAGGGGTTCAATCATCCCCCACTCGTTACGGCGAAAAATAGCGTTTTGCTCATAGTTTGTCAGATATACTCGGTTATTCGCATCTGATTCAAGTCCATCAGAACCCCCGCCCTTATCACCATGATCTTCGACTGTTGCTGCAACCTGTGCATCACTCATTTGTTCATTGGAAAGTGCATCAACGCTAACGCTGTAGAGTTTACGGCTAGCTAGAGGACAATAAAATAGACGCTTTCCATCTGCACTGATAGCAATGCCATCTGAACCTAACTTAATATAACTAGGGGGTTGGTTAAGTGGTCGGCTCATCAACGGTTGACCTTCAACACTAGGCAAAAAATTCGGCTCTGCCTTAGTAGAAGGATGATCATTCAGCCGTCGCCAACTTTTACCACTGGCTAAATCAACAACAATGATACCATTGGCACCTTTATCAGATGAGTCAGTAATAAACGCCATACCTGCTTCACCCCGCCGCAAGTCAAAGCGCACATCATTCAAATATGTGGTTGGTAAAGCAACTTCTTGGGGAAAAAGGATAGTTTTAAAGATCCGATTTTGCTTGAGGTCAACACCAATAAGTTTTGGACCACCGTAGGAAGTCGGTGCAAATTCGATGCTTCCAGTATCGAGAATCCAAAGACGGTCTTGTGGATCAACAACAACACTTTGAACAGAAACTAGTGATTTTGACTGTTCGCTGCTGTTAAGTTGATTGATTTGGGCATTCGGGTAGGCTACAGCATGACCATTCTTAATCTCTGCAACTGTAAAGTTTACTGAATCACCCCACCGGGGAAAGTTGACAAAAATACGCCCACTTTCAGATACGCTTACTCCTGTTAGCATTGAACCATTAAAAGCAGCAACTTGCTCTATATTGCCAATCCTCTTTGCTTGCGGTAAATTTCCACTACTTTTTGCCGCAAGCGATGGCATATAATAAGCCAGTACGATCGCACAACCAACTAATAACCCAAGAAGTACTTTTTGCGTTCTCAACAACTTTTTGCCTCTAACACCACTTGATCATGTTAAATAATTACTAATTTCTTAGACTCTAGCAAACGACAGATTCAATTAATTTCTTTTTTACAAAATACACTAGAGATTAAATGATTAGGCTAGGAAAAAGCTAGCTCTGACACTTGGATCATCCCTAAACAGTAATTCCTTTTGGCAAAAATTTTCAACAACTACCTATCGGCAAACTTTACACACTGAATTCTTTGTTAACAAAAGGTAATAGCAAGTTCAATCATATTAACGTGAGTTCGATAAGTGCTATATTAACTTTTCCTCCGACCCCTCTATTACCAACAGAGGGGAGTAAAACTGTAATTTAGCACTCACCATTGCCCCTACCGTTATCCAAACCTAACTCTGATGTCGGGGATCTCACTGAAATGCTTCTCCCTCAGTTTTCATGTGAATGACGAATTAGTAACAATTTTTTGATAGAGTGATGCTTTGTCAAAGGCTAGGAATCTCCATGTCGTCCCAGGTATCGCTCCCCCAATCACTCCACAAAGACCTACCCCTCACCGCTCTTGCGCCCATGCAGGATGTGACAAACCTCTGGTTTATGAAGGTGATTGCCCACTACGGCAGCCCTGACTACTTTTTCACAGAGTATTTCCGCGTCAATGATACCTCACGGCTCAATCGTAGCATTCTAGCAGCAATCACGGAAAACGACACGGGTCGCCCTGTTTTTGCTCAAATGATTGGCGAAAGCATTCCCGACTTAGTAAGAACAGCAATTGATCTGTGCCGTTATAATATCGCTGGAGTTGATTTGAACATGGGCTGTCCAGCACCGAGAATCTATCGCAAAAATGTTGGGGGTGGATTGCTGCTATATCCAGAAAAAGTAGATCGGATATTGGCAGAACTACGGCAGGCAGTCAATGATCGACCTTTGACGGTGAAGATGCGGCTAGGCTTTGAAAATACAGATACTTTTTACGAAATTCTAGATACAATTAATCGCCACAGCATTGATTTGTTGAGCTTGCATGGCCGCACGGTGAAAGATATGTACCACTCTTCAGTGAAATATGATTTAATCGCTGAAGCGGTCAAACGAGTTGATTGTCCAGTGCTCGCCAATGGCAATATTTACTCTGCTTTTGCTGCGCTTGAAGTGCTTTCTCAAACGGGCGCGGCGGGTGTAATGGTGGGACGCTGGGCGATCGGGAATCCTTGGATTTTTACTCAAATTCGGCAAGCTTTGCGCTTCGAGACAATCACGCCTGTTTATGCAATAGAGGTACGTAACTATATTGAGCGTTTATGGCAAACTCCAACCGCAGCAAATATGCCAGAGCGATCGCGCGTCGGCTACTTGAAAATGTTCCTCAACTACATTGCCCTTTTGGTTGACGTTGAAGGTGATTTCCTACGGCTGATGCGACAAACACAGACTGAGATAGAACTGTTTAACCTCTGTGATCGCTTTCTCCTTTCTGATAGTACGAAAACCTTAGCCCTAGCACCATACTCAGGCGTATAACTATAACGAACCAGATTGCCCGATGAATAAGTGCTAAAACTGCCCCGCAACGGAAATTTATGTTTTAAAGTGGGAAATAGTTTGATAAACAGCGTTTGTTAACAAACCAATGAAAATGTTTGGCTTAGTCCTGCCAGTCCTGTTGATACTAAGCACGCCTGCTATGGCAGTTGAGTTCAAAGGGCAAAATATTGATGGTAAAAAGCTGCCTGCTAAAGCTTACTATTATGCAACAGGTGGGGTTTATAAAGTTCAGGTAAGCTTTCACAACAAACGAGCGACAATTTTCTTTGCTGACAGGAACCAAATAACCATAAAGTTAAGAGGGCAGGTAATCACTGACTCAAACAATATTGAAGGTTTTGGAAAACTAGGGCAATATCCTGTAAATAATACATTCAGTGTTGGGTTGGTATATGGCAATGATTGGCCCGACAGCAGTAGTGGTCAATTGCAACAGTCCAATTCGCTAGATGGTTTATGGAAAATTAGTTTGGAGTGAATACCAATGTTGACTAATTTTCTACCATCGCAAGTTAATCAATTAACAGACCCAAAAGCGATCGCTTTCCTGCAAAGTATTCAAAGAATTGCTCTTGCAACCTCTGTGAGTCAATATCCAATCCTCACAACCTACATTCGTAAAGGTAGAGGAGTCACACCAATTGTGCTGCTGCACGGTTTCGACAGTTCTATCCTAGAGTTCCGTCTTCTGCTGCCATTACTTGCCGCTCAAAATGAAACATGGGCAATAGATTTGTTAGGTTTTGGATTTACACAAAGACACAAAGAAATAACCTATAGCCCAACTACAATCCGAATTCATCTCTACAATTTTTGGAAAACTTTAATCAACGGACCGATCATACTAGTAGGTGCATCGATGGGAGGTGCAACTGCAATTGATTTCACTCTTGCTTATCCTCAAGTTGTGAAATCACTAGTATTGGTTAATAGTTTAGGTTACACTACTTCTCCCACTTTTACCAAATACTTATTTCCACCTTTTGACTTTTTTGCTGTAGAATACCTTCGTCAACGCCACATTTTGGCATTAAAGTTAGCTAGGACTTTACCTAACTTTAATGCCAAAATACTTTTAGCTATTCAGTGCGCGATGCTACATCAAGAAATGCCGCTTTGGAATGATGCCATGATTTCTTATGTCAAAACTGGTGGTTATAGTGACTTGGCAAATAGAATTGTCCAACTTGACAAACCAACACTGATTTTATGGGGAGAAGCTGATAATATACTCCCACTGGGAGATGCAGAAAAATTTCAGCGAGACATTTCCAATTCTCAATTAATAAAGCTTAAAAATTGCGGTCATGCACCTCAACTTGAACAGCCTCTAATCACATCTCAACATATTTTACAGTTTTTGAATAATCGGGACTTTTAATTGGGTTTTAAGCCACTAATTACCATAGACGATTGTCTTTGCTGCTCGTAGTCGATTCCTATGATTAAAATATCGTGTTAGTATTTGTTCGCAATTTTTAATAGCATACCCTTTCTATGAATCAAGTTCGACCCCCTAAAGTTAGCGTTGCCCTGATTGGTTTGCTACTAGCAAGCGTATTTCATGCTACTCCCGTGCTGGGAGCTATTCTAACTAAACAAGAATTTTCGGGTGATTTTACCTTAGTCGATGCTAGCCCTTTCTTGGAGAACGTTTTGCCAGACACGAGTGAATATTCGGGATTTGTGGTTTATGCAGAGGATGGGACTTTGAACGATTGGGAGCTTAACGTCAGCAATCTAGACCTGAATTTGAATCCAGGCTCTACTAATGGCGGTGACTTAACCCGAAATGTCAATTTTGAGCTTGATTCTGGGTCAAATTGGAATCTAGCGGTTGATTTTGGCATTGCTTTTGATGCTCCTAGATATACCTTAGAAAGAACTTCAAGCTCGGAAATTAGCTTGACGGGTGAAGTGGGACGGGCAGGAACATACATCTATCAAGATTCTGCTGCCAATATTACCGTGAGTTCTTCATCTACATCCATACCTGAACCCACTTCCCTATTAGGTTTATTTTTTGGAGTCAGTGCAATTGCTGCCTCTAAAAAAGCTGGTGAGACTAAAGCTTAAATTTGGCTTAATATACACAAACCTGATCTGGAAATAAGAACCTTGTTTTTACCAAAGCCAGGTTCTTTATTTTAGCGTGAGTTCGGGATAAGAAAGGGGGCAAAACAGGTAGGCTGAAAGTGCTAAATTCTCATCCATCTGCTTGCCCTATGTTCACTAGATTTCTTGCATAAGTCGGGAAAAGGGTAAGGGGAAAGGTTTTTGTATTTTCCTCTCCCCTTTAACCTTTTCCCTTTGACCACAAGAGTGCAAAAAGCACTTTTGTAAGAGGTCTACTCTAGAAGAACTATTCTGTTGTGTCGATGACTTCTGTCAAACCTTTGAACCACAGTGGCAGCGCCAACTGTTGGTAATGGGCTGCAAAAAAGAAAGCGCAATGGCGTAACCGCCCAGCGTAGCTGATCGCAGTCTGTGTAAGAGCTAGATCATGACGATTGTGATCGGCTTTCATCAGTCTTGTTACCGGAATTTCAAAGCCTACTACCAGGATAAAGTACAGGTTCACTGGCTTGCATACTTCCCCGGTTTGGTCAGCTACCATCGCAATGCACGAATGGCAATAAACCCAAGAATATAGAAATTTTTGCTTTAAATCCTGCAAAAGCTCTATATAGGTTACTTCTCAAGAAAGATGAACACATGTAAAGCCCTTAATAACATGAAGCTCAGGCATCTCTAACTAGACGGACTATGCAAATCTAAAGCTTTGTATCAATAAAGAAACTCGTCAATCAGACAGCGTTCGCTAACATTAGAACGAGTGCTGTAGGAGTGATGTTAACCAATAATGACAGTACTTAAGGAGATTCAAATTATGAACAAGACGGAGCAGCAAATCGTGAAGCCGATTGAGTACAAGCAAACAGATACAGACTTTGCCAATGCCGAGCAGGCGATGCCTAAACCTCTGGTAATAGCAGGAACATCTGATGGCTTGCTGTTTATTGACTCCAAACAGTATGTAGAACTTGAAGGTTATTCCATCACTGCTCTTGCCTTGAGCCAGGATGGACTGTGGGCGATCGCCGATCGCAATTCAATATGGCATCGCGACCTTAACGGCAAGTGGCATCAAGTCACTGCGATAAATGATTTGCGATTGAACTGCATCCTGCCGATCGAGGGTGCGGTTCTGGTAGGAACGTCACAAGCTCATCTCCTACGCATTGCTGATGATGGAAGCACAAATCGGATCAATTGCTTTGAGGCGGTTGAGGGACGCTCCCAATGGTATACACCGTGGGGAGGGCCTCCAGATGTTCGCTCGATGGCAGTAGGTCAATCCGGCGAACTTTATGTGAATGTGCATGTCGGAGGCATTCTGCGCTCTGACGACCAGGGACAGTCATGGCAACCCACCATTGACTTTCATGCAGATGTTCACGAGGTACGAACCATTCCGGCTCGTCGGGATCTGGTGTTGGCGGCTACGGCTGAGGGGCTAGCGATTAGTCAAGATAGAGGGAACTCTTGGAGCTTCGATCGCACAAATCTACATGCTAACTACTCACGAGCCGTGGCAGTGTGTGGTGAGACAATTTTGATGACCGCTTCTATGGGCCCATCAGGTAACAAGGCAGCCATTTATCGCCGTCTACTTGATGAGCCAGGCACATTTGAGAAGTGTGAGCTAGGGCTACCAGAATGGTTAAAAGACAATATCAACACAGGAACTCTTGCCACTTTCAAGAGGAATATAGCTGCTTTCGGAACTTGTGATGGTCAAATCTTCTTCTCGAATGATGCTGGCTTGACGTGGAAGCAGATAGCAGCTTCTTTGCCTAAAATTCTTTGTGTAAATCTGATGTGACCCACTATTGAGTAAACGGAAAACTTTTGCGTTAGCATTCGCGAAGCGTCTCGTAGAGAAGCTCACCGTTCGCGCAGCGTCTCCAAGAGTTGGTATCGCTGTGTGATGAATACCTACTTAAGTAGACCTTTGTTTAAAATTGGTGATTTTAAGTACTAATTTTAAAGGGCATAGTGGCTCTGGTAACATCGCCTTTTCCTGCACCCTCGCAGACATTAGTGCAATTATCTTAACCTCTTACTGAGGGGCAGAAATAGACCTAATCGCATGTAACTTTCTAGAAAAAGGCTGAAACATACTTACCAAACTTGATATAAATCTTTCTGAGGAGGGACGGACTTACTCAAACCTCACGAGAATATGGAAAAAATAAGTTTGCTTGTTATAACCGATAAAACCTGTAGTCTGGAGTTAATAATAATGGCCGATGTGACAAATATAGCGACTAAGCTTGCCGATCTAAAGCTTTTTCAGAATGTTCTGTTGGAAAGTGAGCAAAAGTTAATAGCACAGACGGACGATAATACGATTTGTGAGCGGCTCGAAGGAATGATAAAGAGCGATCGCGAAAATCTCGGCATTATCGAAGCAGCTATTTCTAGATACGGTAACGCTGCAGAACCTCGCGACATTACTCAACAACATGCCCAGAAGGTAAGCCAAATGATGAGTGGTTCCGAGCTAACTCTGTATGACAAGTACTTACAGCTTGAGTTGCTAAAGCATCAACAGACAATGACCGGGCTGGTTCTACACAAGGTTGCCCAGTCCTTGAATGATGAGCTTCAAGATTTGATGGAACCGCTCAACCGAGTTAATTTTGAAAATCGCGCTCACCAAGAGATTCTTAAAGGTGTTCTTTACTTCGTCGGAACGCGAGAGATAGCCGGTAAAGAACCTGACATGGGTCTGTGGGCTAGCATTGAACAGGGAATTGCAGCCCTTAAGGGTGCTGTAAGTAGCGCGGTAAGCTAGTAGCAATCAGTGGCAGAGGTCCCGTCATTCATGGGAGCATAATAGATTCAAATGATTTATGCTACATTGAAGCATACTTTTGAAGAGTGAATCATCTCTAACTCAAAACAATTATCCCAATTAAGGGGATCTCAAATTTGCTGACTGAAACCTTTAATTACGCGACAGCTTTTTTCATAGTGAGCATCATTGTAACAGTAGTTACAGTGATGCTCACTTCTCAAGATAGAACTCAAATCCCAACTTTTAACCGAAAGCTGGTAAAACAATAGAAATCTGGCATACTGGCAGTAACTCTAACCCTTGTCCCGTCGAGTTTCGCTGTATGTTTGCATTTGATGCCTTGTCCGATACCCAATCATCAAAAGTTGGTAAAACTGAAAAAAGTAAGCCTGTTGTCTCCAGGCGTTCAGACGTGGTTTTTGAGAAGCAAGGGGTACCCCATTTTTGACAGGGTTAACGTGTAAACAAGCTTTTGATTCCACACCCACCGTCAGCGATCACGGATCATGAAATACTTTAGGTAGTCTTTGTCCTAGCCAAATATCTTGGCGAAAAGTACTGGCAAACTCCCACAGTAACTAGATGTTGGCACTTCGCTGTTATGCAGTGGATTAACGTTAAGAAACATCCGCACATTTAATTCTGGGTTCAAATCCATAGGTTCTGCCAGCGCTGTAAATAACTCTCGTGCTTTATGCCCCTTATCAATAGCAAAGCTGGAAATCAAAACACTTGTTTTGGCACTACTAAACAACTTACGCACCACAATGACAGTATCACGGCTTTGGGAACCAGCAATTTCTGGGCCAGTCCAAACTAAGTCAAGGCGTAGGCTTTGCCCGCCGTAGGCATCGCTTACAACTTTAGATGTACTTCGTTCTCCTGCCAAAAGCCGCAGCGTATAAGCAATATGCTGGGAATGTACGCCCATAACATTGAGGCGGTTAAGTTCATCAACTAGTTTCTGCAATCAGTAAGCATCCATGACAAGCAGCGCCGTGCAAAAATCTATCTTCTTGTTCAGCATCTGGTTGATGCTGGGCGCATACTGGATCGTTGCTATTTTCCTAGAATACAAGATATAGCTATGACTATTTGCGTCATCCCATACTGCGATCGCTAACTTTAATTCCAAAATCTGAATTTGCTTTGATAGCAGGAAGTATGAGAAAAAGGGCGTGAAATATTGAATTTTTTATAGCAAGAAAAATGCAAGCCTTAGCCTAAGAGCTAGTATACAATCTCAAAGAGTTAATGCTGACGCAATAGCAAAAAGATAATTTTGATGCCATGCTGGAGGTATGGATCATCAAGAGGACTATGGTTATGGTTACAGTCTTCAAAAAGAGCGCTTTCATGACCTGAAGTCCGTTCGCACAACAGGTTGAGTCAACACGATTCCTGCACTTTGTGTGCAACAGCTGCCTTTCTTTGCCCGTTCACGATTGAAGGAGTTTGCAATCGAGAAGTATTTGAGACGAAGGAAAGAAACGTGCTTGATTCCCACCCTCAGACCAGGGCAGAAACTGGTGATTGACAATGCCACCTTTGATAAAGGCGGACGCATTGAGCAACTGGTTAGGGCTGTAGGCTGTGAGGTGTGGTACTTACCACCCTATTCACCAGACTTAAACCGGATTGAAAAATGCTGGTCGTGAAAAGCCGTATTCCCAAACAACTAGAGCATTTTGAAACACTGCCACAAGCCATGGAGCATATCCGAAATTTAGCGTCCTAACCAACCTGGCGGTTGCTATACTTGCACCGCGTCATCCATGCCGTAGGCGTAGGTCATAGTTTTAGTTCCACCATTCAAATTAGATAGTACAATTGTATTATTAAGTTGATATAGAAAATTGAGTTATGCACCTTGTGTGGTTTCGTCGAGACTTACGTTTGGCTGACAACGAAATTGTCACCTTAGCATCTGCCAATAATGCCGCAATTTTACCATTCTTTATCATCGACCCTTGGTTTTATCAGTGGGTCGATGTAGGTAAAGGGCGGGTGCGGTTTTTGTTTGAGTCTTTAGAGAATCTAGATAGTAATTTAAAAAAATTAGGTAGCAAATTAATATTATTTGAAGGTAATTCTATAGAGATTATACAAGAATTAACTCAACAATTAATACAGCAGGGACATAGACCAAAACTCTACTTAAATCGTGATGTACAAGTTGAGTATGGTGTTAGCCGAGACAAGGCTATCGTTCATTTTTATCAACAGCTAAATCTTAATTATCACATTGGATTAAATAATTTTTTACAATCGGAAGATAAACGTGAGCATTGGTATAGCGAGTATTACACATACCAAAGACAACCTATTTACCCAAAACCTATTAGTATTAATACTCCGTCACTGTCTTTAAATATTCTCCAGCTGACATTTACAGAATTAAAACAAAAGTATTCAGCCTTTTGTCAGACAGAACAGATATATTTTCTTGGTGGAGAAACACAGGCACAAGCTACATTAAATTCATTTCTTCAAAGTAGATTTAATGGTTATCATTGGAAACTTTCACGCCCTTGGTTAGCACAGCAAGGAGCAACATCGCATTTATCACCACATCTGACTTTTGGTACAATTTCAACTCGCATTGTTTACCAAGAAACTAAGGCGAGGGCAGCAGAACTTACAAATCAGCCCAAGGCAGAATTTTCCTTAAAAGCATATCGTGACCGCTTACGCTGGCATGATAGTTTTACACAGCGTCTTTATTTTTATCCAGAAATAGCTTATCAAAACCGCTACCCAGAATTTGATGAATGGTATACACCCCTAGAGCTACGATCACAAAAGCAAGAACTGTTTCAGGCATGGCAAGAAGGGTTAACAGGCTTTCCCCTGGTAGATGCAAGTATGCGACAACTAAAAACTATGGGTTGGATGAACTTTCGCATGAGGGCAATGTGTGCAACGTTTTTAACTATCAACTGTGGTATTTCCTGGCATCACGGCGCTAGACATTATATGAACTATTTAGTAGATGGAGATTTAGCAATTGATAATTGGCAGTGGCAAATGCAATCAGGTGTTACTAATCCGTTTAGTGATACTTTTCGCATATATAACCCAAATAAGAATATTCCGGAAAAAGACCCAGACCTCAAATTTATTTACTATTGGATAAGCGAACTAAAAGCTTACAGTCTACCAGAAATTATTCAAGGTAAATATATTGGCATTAGTTCTTATCCACAAACTATTTTAGATTGGGCTAAAACCCGCAAAGTTAACGGTAAAATCGTCTCTGACCTTCGGAAAAAAGTAAGAGAAAGGTTAACTCTCCAAGGTGGAACAGAATATGAAAGTGCAGTTGCAGCTAAAGAAACAGTCAATAAATACTGGCAGCACAAAGATAGACAGTACAAAGAATTCAAGGAATTAGAGGCAGAACTAGAGTAGTTAAACAGAATTCTCTGCAACAAAAGTGAAATACCCTGAATTTAATAAACCAATAGCGCTTACCTCTAGTTAGATGGGCGCTAATATTATTTGTAGCAACGTTTACAAGTTGCCTTTGGTGCAATGTCTACGGCAGGCTATGACGCTCCTGCGTCGCTCTATGCGTTGGCGCAGCCTCTCGAAGAGAAGGCTTTACGCTACGCTATCGGTGTCGCCTTTCTGAAAATCAAGCGAGGAAAAGTTGGGAAACTGCGATCGCTGACCACAGACTACCCATTGCCACCGACTCCAGCACAGATGCAAGCGATTTTTTCGATGACTTCAATCCTTTTATCAGAATGTAATTTTCACATTACAACTAGGATCAGAAGCCCTGCTTTTATCAAAAACGAACCTAGCAGCGACGCTTCCAAAACCTCGTGAATAGCTGCCACCCAAGTAATGCCATTGATTATCTTGGATGCCTGCATCTCCGGTATAGAATTTTTTAATGGGTAGGGTTCCTCCATCACTATAACCAACATTTGCTTTATTCCCGCCTTTATTACTTCCCTTGTTAATTTTATAGGAGACTTCTATTATTGAGCTTGCATTTCTTCCGATGCCTTGATTGTAATCGACTCGAATTGTGCCTGTAAAACCTTTAGCACTACATGAATAGTTACGAGTAACTGCCTCAGCAGTTGCTGGAATCAAAGCAATGCTACTGCAAGCAACTGCTGACGCAGCAGTACCAATAACAAAACGGTTTGTTGCCTTTCTAATTTGACGAGCAGTCAAACTATTAACCATTAGAGACTTCCTTTTTCTTCTAAGTGCTGTTGTGAAATAATAATTTATCTATTCAAACTTAATATTATCCCAAAGAGTACTATTAATATAAGGTAAATAGCAGTATGGTAAGCTGATGCTTAAAAAAAGATAAAGCATCGTTATGACGGTCGGTTAGCTCTCAATGCTGTTCGGTTAAGCCTTATGCAGTGCTGTGAATAGCGAAAGTTCGTTTCTCACCCTTAGAACTACTTTCTCTATGCTTTCTTTTTCGAGATGGAAACTTCGCTCTTGTTTTCTTGACAACTCTGGGATTACTTCTACCCTGCCTTACCGGAATCTTGCAGTCTAAAATCTCTGCCATCAACCAGCTCAAAAAAAGGGGATTTCCTCTGGTGCGGATTGTTGAAATTGTGCCATTGCTCGGCGCACAACTCTGAGAGTGCCTGTAAATCCCAAACATAACGGTGATAAGCCTTGCTGTTGAGCCGCTTGAAACATCAAAGATACTCAAGATAATGTATTACTAACCGAATTGAGTATTTCAGCATTTCTTCGGTTTTGGAGTAACAAAAAGTTTTGCGATGTAATCGAGTAAGATAATGCGGAGCCGGAGACGCTCCGCCTCCGGTCTTAAACGGCTATTTTCACCTTGATGTATAACTGCATCAATTTCTGGCGCTGTGGTTTGCTATGTTGTAACGCTTCATAAATACTTGGGCACTTGCGCCTAAATACTGGTGATAGTGATAAATCTGCCAAACTGTAAGCATTACGGGTTAGAAGTATGGCATTTGTTAATTCAAAAGTCACATCATGCGCTTTACCTAGATGCTTGTACACAGCTTGACGAAATTCTTCTAGTTTGGCACGTTTCATATTAGCAGGCGAGAGTTGGTGGTTCAACTCTGGTGCTTCTGCTAATAGCGGGTCTGTGTTCAATCACACCCCCTATTTTTTTGTTTAAGTTCTACCATCTAGTCTAAACTCCAGTTGATCACCATCGACAAATATTTAAAAGTTTCTGAACTTCTATCTCCCAAAACCCAAGCTATAATCCCCGCAACGCGATGATTTACTACTGTCCACAACCAATGAGTGTTTTTTTTGAGCTAATAAAGGTTTCAAGTTCATCAAATAAGAGTAACTTCTGGTATTTCACTTCTATAAGGCGTATCTGGTAGAGTATTACCCACTTGTTTCACCCAATTTATAACAGTAGTATGATCTACTTTTTTAACTCTTTCTATGGCGCGGAAACCAGATCCATTAACGTACATTTCTAAGCACTCACTTTTAATATCTTCCCTGTACCCTTTCTGCTCATAAGATTCGATGAACTGACGTTTACAGTCTACACATATGTAATGCGTGTTTACCACGCTGCCGCCCATTCTTGCGAATATGATCTGATGAACATCTTGGACATTTCATAGCGATCGCTCGAATTCATATTTCTATTCTGCAACGCCATTTATTTTTCTAATTTCTACTAGGTCATTAAAGGTTTTTTCATCATGGCAGTGTCGATGTAATAGTTGAAGGTTTTCGTTCCCATCATCCATATTTGAATCCTTTAGGACGTGCCTATCCACCGGGTAAGAGTAGTGCGCCATCTCGGTCAGCAAAACCGGATGGACTCTATTATGTCGGTTCTTTCCCACCCAGGCGGTTTAGAAGATAATTCCAATCTGCTTATTCCCCCTGGAGCCTGCTAATGATGGTTAAACAGCACTTTGCCTGTTCTACCCATAGGATTCTTGCTTGCAGTATACGCTTTTAGCAATTACCGCATTAACTGCTTTCACCCCCGCTTCACGCCTTTGATAATCAGTCTCGGACGTGGGGGCTACCAAAGTTTTATCCCTGGTAGTTTGTGTGCTTTTAATCCCGCACCGGGACAGTAAGACTTAGTTTATTGTGAGGTAGGTTATGATTTTGGTGTAAGCCTCTATCCCTGTTGCCTCTCTAGTTTTCTTAGCTTGTGGCTTAATTAGATTTCCTCACCTACATGGATAATGAGTTGTCATTTGTTGAGGATTAAAGTGCGAACTCAACCCAGGATGGGTTACCCAACAAAAGCCAGCCATCCCTAAGTATTACTACTTGTTTTTGACTGAACGAATCGCACAGCCCGCCGCAGGCATCGCCTGCCTAAAAATTCTGTTTCCGACCCCAATTTTGGCTATATTTTAAGTATGATTGCTTATTGACAAATTGTATATAATCTTAACCTCTCACGAATGGGTAGTATGCGCTTTGAGCGTATATTGCTGGACTCAGTAAGTCTTGCAAATGTTTGCTAATGGCTTCGTTATCCGCTTGTGGGGTGTTGCGACGACAAACATGGTCAAGGTTTCTCGCTTTTTTGGTTGGCATTACTTTGAGCCAGAAGACTTATTCTGACCAGTTTCTCAGCTTTTTGAATCGCTTTATACTAGCTCTTGACAAAACCTAAAAAACCTTAACTTGTTACGAATCCGGCTACAGTCTTGCTAGGCTACGCCCTCTTCTAGTCCTGCCCGCCGACGTGTGATCTTAGCCAGAGCTGACCAGTCCTTGGAACCTAGTCCCTGATCGACCGCTTTGTTTAGGTTTTCTCGCACAATTTCCGCAGCAGGCAACACAGTATGCTTTGCTTTGGCTGCATCAAGCGCTAGATTCACGTCTTTGAGTCCCAAGGTCAACTTAAACCCTGGTTCGTAGCTGTTGCTGGCAATATTATTGCCATAGCGCTTGTAGCTCGGACTCGCGAAAATTGTGTTCGTGACAACCTCGAGAAAATCGCTCGCCTTCAAACCGTAGCTTTCAGTCAGCGCTGTAGCTTCGCCCATCGACTCAATGGCAAGCGTAATCATCATGTTGGCCGCGATCTTCGTCACGTTGGCGTACTTGGGATCATCGCCGAGGTGCCACGTCTTCTGACCCAGAGCGTTGAAAAGGGGCTGAACCGTTGCAATCGCTTCAGCGTTACCCGCTGCGATAATATTCAACTCACCCTTTGCGGCTACGGCAGGAATACCGAGAACTGGGGCGGCGACGTAAGCAATCCCCGCGCTACGGTGCAGATCGTGTAATTCTCCAGAGAGGGCGGGTGAAATCGTTGCCATCATGATGTGGATGCAGCCTTTGCGTGCAGAATCGAGTGCCTTTGAGTCAAGGAGCACACTACGAACTGCTGTATCATCCGACAGCATGGTAATAACGGCATCGTTCTCAAACGCGGCAGTTGGCGATGGCAGTACCGTGACACCTTCGAGCGATTTAGCCGCGTCCAAGTTGCGATTCCACACCTTCACGCTATGACCTGCTTTGATCAAATTTGGCACCATTGCAGCACCCATGCTCCCGATTCCAATAAAACCGATATTCATCGCAATACCCTCCAAAAGTGCTTTTTATCAAAGACTCGCGAATCCGAGTGCCGAGTTTGTTGTCGTGAACCAACTGTCATCTTCACTTAACATGTTAGGACAAAACTTGGAACCTGAAAAAACTGTTTTGACTGGTTCCAAATATACCACATCGACTTGATTCTGGAACTGGTTATACTAGTTTCATGCGTCAATCTGTCCCTACCAATCACCTAACACCCGCCGATTTAGCATTCCGATTCACTCCTGGTCGCTTGTCACTGAACCTCATCGCCACCATCGGTGAACGCGGACACCGTGATATCGAGCGACTATTGATACCCGCCGATTTCGCCCGATGGTGCCTCGATGCCGGACTAATGTCGGACGCTTCGGATGTTAGTCCGAAGGCGCTAAAGTCTGCAAAGAGGCTTCGGGAAGCTATGTACCAGACTGTGCAATCGCTCCGCTGCCATCACGTTCCCAACCCAGTAGACATCAAGACGATCAACGCTTGGGCTGCCCGATCGCCAGCGGTGCTCCAGCTCAACCCGGACGGGCGAAGTGTCTCATGGACTGCAGTTTGTTCTGTAGATGCCGCCCTCGCCTTGATCGCACGCGACGCGATCAACTTGTTCTCAAGTTCTTTGTTAGAGCGGATTAAAGCCTGCGCTAACCCTGAGTGCGCGATGCTCTTCATGGACACTTCACATTCCGGTCTACGCAGATGGTGTGCAATGACTGGTAACGGTTGCGGCAATCGTGCAAAGAAGACCGCCTTCCGCCAGCGCCAACGGAACGCTCCCCTACTTGAATCTAACTTTTCCCGTTAAGTCGTGAAACAACGAAATAGTAAAGGTTTCAGACAATAAATTATTATCAATAAATTAAGATTAATGACAATGAATCACGAGAGAACAGGGCTTTGGGCTAGGGGTAGAGTAAGCGTAGGCGTAGCCCGTCGTAGACATCGCTCAATTAAGCAGATAACGGGAAAAGTCAGATGCTAGGAGAGGGATAAGAAAAAAAACTGTATTGCATAATAGCGGGAAGTGCTGTAAAGTCTAGTAATTCTATAGAACTCTCCCAAACGGAACTCAAGAAACTCCTTGACAAACGGGCGAAAACGAAAACTGAACGACACCAGCAGCGCTTGGCTGAATTGTCTTGTCCCTATGAAGTTGAAGTTACACCGGATTTAGTCGAGAAGGATAATAACAGCTGGTATCTCCAACTACGGATGCACTACTATTTGACACTGGGGCAATTTTTGACGAACCGTGATACTAAATGGGCAGCAGCGTAATTGGAAGCAGGGGGAAAATTCTATTTGTTAGACAGATTTTAACTCTAGGCAACTATTACCTGCTGTGTTGTTACTCGAAAGCTTGAATCTGTTGCAGTTTCTTACGCCAGACGTTCAGTTACGAGGATCTGACGAGAAGATGCTGGCCTTAAAGCATCGGCACGTTATCAAGAATTACTTTAATAGACTTGTCGCTAAATAAGAATAAAAAATTATGAAATGCTATTGTGGATTTCACTCTGGCAATTTATGCAGCCATCAAGTAGAAATT
>NZ_JBALDG010000009.1:0-35912 GCF_036917195.1 Nostoc sp. | reverse complement strand
ATCGCTTTTTGGCCCAGGTCATAGCTATAGGGGGCAGGCATCAGATTTTTTTGCACTCGATATAATAGTCCTAACACAATCTTGTAGCGCTATAAATCCCTATGACCGCTAACTACTCGCACAATCACAACACTATTTTCAAAAACTTGATAAAAAATAATGTAGCTATCTAAGGGTATTCCTCTAAGGCTTGGATCAAACTTGGCGTAACTTCGTCCTATATTCGGGAATTGAGCTATGTTTTGGCACTTCTTATTAAATCCTTAAATAAATCTTTCCCTTGCGTTAATATTGCGAACTAGAAAATAATCCAAAATTTCATCTAAATCTTGGCTTGCTTCTTTGGCAATAAAATATTCCATTATCCTTGAGTCTCACGCGCTTTGCGTAATTTCTCTGACAGTCGCGCCATTACAACTTCACCATCTACTACGTCTCCACGTTCGATAGAAGCAAGCCCAACAGCTATTTTTTTCTGGATTTCTTCTTCCCATTCCTGATAACCCTTCTCCCATTCTTCGAGCAGTTTCAATGCTTTAGCAATCACATCTTCAGCATTTTTATATCTACCTGTAGCTATTCGGGTTTGTATAAATTGCTCGTATTCCGCTTTAAGTTGGATGTTCATAATTTTTATTCCTAATTAGTTAAGAGCGTTCCCCAAACTATCCTCTAAAATTTATCTAAATTCATTAAAGCCTTAATTTATGCTTCTTACCGAACTCATACCACTGCTTGAAGAATTATCCCACATTGATAAACTCTTACTAATACATTTCCTGGCAGCCGAATTGTTGAAGGAATCAAGTTTAGTTCCATTGGATGCTCAGGACAAAGTAGCAAGTCTCGGCTTATATGATTCTTTTGAAGCTGCTGCTGTTTTAACGAAGGCACTAGCAGAAGAACAAGCGGCAACACATGGTTGATAAAGTTAGATTTGCATTTACTGAGGTAAATCCAGAACTTGGTGCATTAAGTAGGCTGCCTTATCTACCGCTAATTCTAACTTATCAGAATCGTTGTGTAAGTGTATCAGATTTACTAGATACTGGTTCTAGTATCAACGTATTGCCCTAGGAAATCGGGTTAAGGCTGGGAGCAGTTTGGGAACGTCAAAGACTCTCAGTTCCATTGGGTGGTAATTTGGCTAGGTTTGAGGCGAGGGCATTGGTATTGATAGCAGATATTGAGCAATTTCCAACAGTAGAGCTAGCTTTCGCTTGGACAAAAGATAGAAACGCCTCATTAATTTTAGGACACATGAATTTCTTTTTAGCGTTTGATGTGTGCTTCTATCGTTCTAAATTAGCGTTTAAAATTAGCCCTAAAATAGTCTGATGGAAATAGTGAAACCCAACATTATATTAGGTTAACGTTGGGTCTCACTGCATTCAACTAACTTGATTCGGCGGTATTTGTTCAGGCGGCGTTTCTGCTGGGGGAGCAAGTACCGCATCTGGCGCAATTTCTTCTACGGGAATCGGCTGCTTGTCCTCAATTTCAAAATCTGCTTGCGCTGCTTCCACCAATTCAGGAGATGGGGGATGTGGTGGAATCGCTTCCGGTACACTCTTGGTTTTTGCTTCGGTGTCGGTAGTAACAGTCTCGTCTGCTGGTTGTTTTGGTATAGAAGTAGTTTTGTTGATAATCTCAACAGCAGGTTTCTCTGCCAGTACAGAGGTAATATCTTCAGGTTTGGGAGTTGTGGGTGCCTTTTTACTTACAGTCTGTTGCACCTTATCTTTCACGCCACTGAAGGTGCTACCAAGACCTTTTTGCAACTGGCCCAGCCGTTCCTGAAGGGACAAATTATTCACCTGTTCCTGAATGCTAGTTTTCACCGTCTCAGAACTGGGTACTTGGGTTTGTTGTGCCTGCGGAGTCAGTTGCCGACGTAATGATAGAGTTTGCCAGCCAAACCAGACCAAAAGAGCCACACTAGCCACATGACCCAGCAACAAACCCCCAGTAATGCGTGGTGCAAACACCCATAAGACTAAGGCATAGAATAGTCCTACACCACTCCAGATAAAGTCATTCTTGCGGTGGATTTCTGGGAAAAAGAAAGCTGCTATATAAATGGCTAAACTACCAAGACCGACCACTAAAGCTAGGACATATGCCAGCATTATTTGGTTACTCCTTACTACGTCCTTTGACTATTTCAATTTTGCAAATTTTGCAAGTTAATTGTTGATTTAGATACAATTTAAAATTAATTATCCGTGTTAGTTGTGGATTTTTGTCGTTTATTCAACTCTTAAGGTCTTCTTTAGGAGAGAACAGAAAATCTCGGACTACGCTTAAAGTAAAAGGATCTGCAAGAGTTAGCCAGAAATTTTTTATGACACTACAAAGCTTTGGTGTGATTGGATTAGCCGTTATGGGTGAGAACATCGCTCTAAACGTGGAGCGCAATGGCTTCCCAATCGCAGTATACAACCGCTCGCGCGATAAAACCGACAGATTCATGGCAGAGCGTGCGCCAGGACGGAACGTTAAAGCTGCCTTTACCCTGGAAGAATTTGTCGCTGCATTGGAACGTCCTCGCAAAATCTTAGTGATGGTGCAAGCTGGTAAGCCAGTAGATGCAGTAATTTCTCAACTCAAACCCTTGTTAGACGAAGGCGATATCATTATCGACGGTGGCAACTCTTGGTTTGAAGATACAGAACGACGCACTCAGGAATTAGAACCCGCTGGACTTCGGTTTATCGGTATGGGTGTTAGTGGTGGTGAAGAAGGTGCGCTAAATGGCCCCTCACTGATGCCTGGAGGTACAGAAAGCTCCTACGAGTATCTCTCACCAATTTTTAATAAAATTGCTGCCCAAGTTGACGATGGTCCTTGCGTAACCTACTGTGGCCCTGGTGGTGCCGGTCACTACGTCAAAATGGTACACAACGGCATTGAGTACGGCGATATGCAGTTAATTGCAGAAGCATACGACTTGCTGAAAAATGTTGCTGGACTAGACCATAATCAGCTACACGAAGTTTTTACCGAATGGAACACCACCGACGAACTCAATTCGTTTTTAATTGAAATTACAGCAAAGATTTTCCCCTACATTGACCCAGATACAAATCTACCCTTAGTCGATTTGATTGTTGATGCCGCAGGGCAAAAGGGAACCGGACGCTGGACAGTGCAAACTGCAATGGATTTGGGAGTTGCTGTACCAACAATGATTGCAGCGGTGAACGCCCGGATAATGTCTTCTTTCAAAAAAGAGCGGGTAGCAGCATCCAAGGTACTTACAGGTCCTTCTGGCAAGTATGAGGGAGATACCAAAGCCTTTATCAATATGGTGCGAGATGCCCTGTATTGCTCGAAAATCTGTTCTTACGCTCAGGGCATGGCATTGTTGGCTACAGCTTCAAAAACCTACAATTTTAACTTGCATTTAGGTGAACTGGCGCGGATTTGGAAGGGTGGCTGTATTATTCGCGCTGGATTTTTGAATAAGATTAAGAACGCATTTAGCGAAAATCCAGCGCCACCTAACCTGCTATTGGCTCCTGAATTCAGGCAGACAATTCTCGACAGACAAACAGCTTGGCGCGAAGTGTTGGCAACAGCAGCAAAACTGGGAATTCCAGTGCCAGCATTCAGTGCATCATTAGATTATTTTGACAGTTATCGACGCGATCGCTTGCCCCAAAACCTCACTCAAGCCCAACGCGACTACTTCGGAGCGCATACCTACGAGCGGCTTGATAAGCCTGGAGTCTTCCACACCGAATGGACGCCAATTTCTGAAGCATCAGTGCAAACTTCCACACCAAGAGAGCTACAAACTTCAGAACCAACTACACCTACAACATCTACAACTTCTCCAAAAGTTTAGAGAGTTTTAGTTTGTAAATTTGAAAGTGGCTCTTTTAGAGTCACTTTTTTGTCACTTATCACTATTAATTGTTATACTAATGCACTTTTAACTTGCATATTTTTCATTTTAGAGAAAAGGCATTTACGGCAACGTGCGAATCAAGAGCGATTTAACAAGTAATCATTAGTTAAGTATTTGGAATCAATTTGGTGTTCCCGTGGAAGATAAATCGCAACCTGAATTCCTATATTATGCAAATAACGACACATTAGCGGCCCTACTTCAGCCCAATTTAAGTTGCCTAAACCACAACCCAAAGCTGGCATTGCCAAAGACTGAATACCAATATTATGACAATTTTTTCTAACCCAGTCTAAGCCACCTTCAATGTCTTCTAAACGAGAGTTTTCTCGCCATTGTCTTTTAGTAGCAAACGACAAGAACCACTTTACAGCATTGGAGGACACAAGCGGAAGGCTAAGATCAGCTAGTTCTTGATCTAAAGAAGCTTCCCGTTTATAGAGATAGGGTTTTGTGGCAGTGAGCTGTTGATTTCGGCAAGCATCTTGATAAACTACATATACGTCAGGAAACTGATATTTTGCCCGTGACGCTAATCCTTTGCCCATTATGCCTTGAAGATTAACATTAATCGTCAGCGTTTGCATATTTGAAAAAAACATATCCCCATCAATCAAGGAAATATTAGTCCCAATACGGGCAGCAGATATGGGTTGGAAGAACATATTTGGTTCAGGAACAACAGGTATTTTAGCTGAACCTATAATTGTTTCGACTCGCTCTTTAGCCTTATAGTCTGCTACAAAAACTGAATGAACAAGTTCTGGGCTAATTTGCTCAGGAACCAGGCATTCAGCCATGATCTTTCGTTTAGAACCATCAAGCTCATTCCACCACTCATTTTGAATAATTTTCCATTGTTTCTGAAGTATTTCTATTCCTTCCTTAATAGCAAAAAATTGAGTTGGCTCATTGGCAGCATTTCCATCTGTAATTAGTCCTCCTACTGCTGCAAGTACATCCGGTTTAACTCCAATAACAGCAATATCTCTTTTGTCTTTTTCATGAACCACCCGATACATCATTGGGTTACGTGGTTGAAAGTATAAGTTAGCGTATTCCTACAAACTACTCCTTGCAGGCGTAGACTTGTCTTTACGCTTGCTAACAATCCCACTATCGTAGATTGGTGTATATGAAACACCTAACTCCTCAACTGCTTTGTGGGATAAGATACCTCTTTGAAGTATTGAGGGCAGATTTTCAATATGTGTGATGTAATAGAAGCTTTTTATATCTGGTTTTCTCATTGATTTGGCGTGTTATTCTTCCCAAGATATTTGGCTTTTAATTCTTCTAATTCTTCATCTATTTGGCTTTTATTAGAAGGCTGGATTGATTGTGTTTTCGGTTGATTTTGATTGTTATTTTGGGGTTTAGCTTTGCCAATAAATAGAGTTTTCATTTCCTCTAATTCTAAATCAATTTGGCTGGGAGTTTTCGGGACAATCGCAGGTGGAAAAGTTGGTTGTGTAGTCAGGGGTTTTGCTGAGGGAGCAGGCGTGGCTGCTGCTTGCGACTGGTAATTTAAGTCTTTGAAAACTTCATCTACTGTTTGGTAACGTCGCACTGGAATACTTTCTAGCATCTTGTTAAGAATGCGACTCAATTGATTACTGACGGGAGTTTGCAAGTATTGCTGCCATACCCATGTATCGTTGTTGGTATCATAGGAATCGAAGGGCGATCGCTTAGTTAATAAATTAATACAAGTAGCACCCAAACTGTAAATATCACTGGCGAAAACAGCCCTACCTCTCATTTGTTCAGGTGCAACATATTCTGGACTACCAATACTAGTACCAGTTTGATTTAAGGCAGCGCCAGTGGCAGATTTAGCAGCACCAAAATCTACTAATACTAGTTTGCGTTGAGCTTCGCCCTTGCCGTAGGCATCGCTTTCGCGGATAATATTTTCTGGCTTAATATCGCGGTGAATTACGTGTCTGGCATGACAAAATTGCAAAACTGACAATAAATCATTCAATAATTGCCGGATTTGTATTTCATTGAAAGCACCTCTATGTGCCAATTCCTGGGCTAAGTTTTGCCCGTCGATAAATTCTTGGACAAGATACTGCCGATCTTCTTGGGTAAAATATGCTAGTAGTTCGGGAATTTGGGGATGTTTGCCCAATTCATCTAACTGCACCGCTTCTTGGTTAAATAACTCTACGGCTTTTGCAAGAGTGTTAGTGCCTTGGGCTTGGGGATAAAATTGCTTAATCACGCAGCGTGGTTTTGAGGGTTTATCCTCATCCACAGCTAAGAAGGTTTTGCCAAAACCACCTTGTCCGATTGGTTTGATAGCACGGTAACGTTCTTTAAGGAGTAGCTTAGAACCGCAAGTCCGGCAAAACTTCACATCAGCAGGATTTTCCGGCTTGGGACAATGGGGGTTAAGGCAGTAGCTCATACAGGCGATCGCTCTTATATGTCTTTATTTTCTCCTGTCCCTGGCAAAAGGGTGTAATCAACAGATTTTGGATTTTTTTTAAATTTTGGACTTCGACTTCTCTACGAGACGCTCTTGCGTTCGCCCAGTCGAACGATTTTGGATTTGTGTCATCCAGAAGGGTGAAAGCGCGTAGCCGGACGTTAGTGTGGCATGAACTAAAAAAATCTAACTAAAATTTAAAATTGGCTCGGTCATTACTCATAATCAAGAGCGATCGCTTTCTTGTTAAACTATGAGCGATATCTACGACGGGCGTAGCTGCGGTACTGCTAGCTAACTACCCCATACCTTCTATAACTGGATGGAAGTAGAAGGCGAATCCCAACACTGTATAGGCAGCTAATAATAAAGTGCCTTCTAGCCAATTAGACCTACCATCGGAACTAATAGTGTTTGCAATCAACACTGACACAACCACAGCTACTAATTCAAAGGGTTTGAAATCCAAATCCATTGGTTTACCCAATATCCGCCCTGCTATAACTAATACGGGCGCAACAAATAGGGCAATCTGCATACTTGATCCCACAGCTACCGAAAGGGAAAGATCCATCTTATCTTTCATCGCCACGGTGACTGCTGTGGCGTGTTCGGCGGCGTTACCGACGATGGGAACCAAAATCACCCCTGTAAACAGCGCCGTCAAACCTAGCTGAGATGTGGCCACCTCCAGAGAATCCACTAGCATTTCTGACTCAATTGCCACCAGCAAGGTACACACTAGCAGCACGCCAACCCATAATGCCATATTTGGTTTAGCATGAGATATTGATATTTCCTCTGCTTCTGCTTCTGCCTCCGCTAAACCCACATCATATAGATAGGAGTGGGTTCTCATCGAAAATAGCAGCGTTAGGGCATAAACCAGGATTAATACTATAGCAACAGCAATAGAAAGATTTTGCAGTGTTTGTTGGTTAATACCTTGAGAGGTATAATTCATCGCCGTTGGCATCAAAATGGCAATCACTGCTAAATTCATTGAAGCAGCATTCACCCGCGCCACAATTGGCTGAAATGTCTGTTCTTTGTAGCGCAGTCCTCCCAAAAGCATGGAAAAACCCATTACCAGTAGTAAGTTGCTAATAATTGATCCTGTGATACTGGCTTTGACTACATCTATTAACCCAGCGTTCAGCGCTACTAAGGCGATAATTAGTTCTGTAGCATTGCCAAAGGTGGCGTTTAACAAGCCCCCCAATGATGGCCCCACTACGACAGCAATTTCTTCTGTGGCTGTACCCATCCAAGCTGCTAAGGGCAGAATTGCTAATCCAGCTGTAATGAAAACTATCAATTCTCCCCACTCCAGAAAGTGGGCTACTAGGGAAACCGGGATAAACAGCAATAAAACGAGAAGAATAATGTTTTTTGTTGACATTTGTTGTCTTGAGTTGAGGGTATCATCCACAGCCAGCAATCCTAAGTTTAAAATTTGGAGTGTTGCAATAAAAAACAACTTTCAATTCAGCACTCTCATAGGATACTCTCAACCGTCTGTAGAGCAATTCAGAAATTGTACTGTTTTCAGTTCACTGCTGTGTATGTAAAATAAGATTGCGATTTAAGGAGTTTTTGTCATCTTTTGTTGCAAAAGTATGAATTTGAGCCAAAATAATACACCAGAAATGGGGTTTAATATATTAAAAGACAATTAAAATTTTGATTGGCGCTGAAGAAGAGAAAACCCCTAACTAAGGTTTTGTTCAATGGCTGATTATTTTGAGCCTTCAGGGAAAGGGCTGTCTTGCAAAGTTCCTTTAAGTCGGCAGAGCCGACGACAGTCGCCTCAAGTCGGGAAACCCGCCCACGGCGCTGTCTCCCCAACGGACTTTGCGCTGTGCGATAACGCAGATTTCCCACTACAATAAGACTGCTTTGTCAAAAATTAGGTTGGATTCCATAGTTGTTGTTTATACCGGATTTTGTGTTCAAACCATTGGAGAAAGGTTTATGCACAAACTTTTCGGTGCAACTGTAAGTTTTTTGTTTTGGATAAATATACATGACTTCTGCTGACCAAATGCCAGCTAGTGGCTCAACGTTAACATTAGATTCAGATCCCAATAACACCAAAGAAACCGATCCCCTGAGAAAGGCCAATGGTGTATATGTGACGGTGCATGGTCATTTTTACCAGCCACCAAGGGAAAACCCTTATCTGGACGCAATTGAACGCCAACCGAGCGCTGCACCTTTCCATGACTGGAATGAGCGGATTCATTGGGAATGCTATCGCCCAAATGCTTTTGCCAGAGTCTTAAATGACCGAGGCGAAGTGGTGGAGATCGTCAACAATTATGAGTATTTTAGTTTTAATATTGGACCAACGCTGATGTCGTGGCTAGAACGCTACGATGTGGAGGTTTATCAGCGAATTTTAGAGGCGGATGCCAAGAGTAGCCAACGCTTGCATGGTCACGGCAATGCGATCGCGCAAGTATACAATCACATCATCATGCCTCTGGCGAACGAACGCGACAAATATACCCAAATTCGCTGGGGTAAAGAAGACTTCCGCTCCCGCTTTGGACGCGATCCCGAAGGCATGTGGCTAGCAGAAACCGGTGTGGACTATGCAACCTTAGAAGCTCTTGTTGCTGAGGGTATTCGCTTCATTATCCTTGCACCGTCCCAAGCACTACGTTGCCGTCCCCTCCCCACTCAAGATGATCCCAATCCGGAATGGATCGAAGTCGGTGGTAGTCAGATTGATTCCACTCGTCCCTATCGTTGTTATTTGCAGCCCACACTAGGCAGTTCATCTTCAACTCTGAGTGCGATCCCCACTAGTCCCAAGGATAGTGATAGAGAAGGATTACCATACATTGATATCTTCTTCTACGATGGCCCGATATCGCGGGACATGGGTTTTAGTGATGTCGTTTATAATTCCAGTTACTTTGCCGGACGTATCGGTTCAGCTGTGCGTGGGGATCATCGACCAACACAGTTAATCTCTGTGGCGACGGATGGGGAAACCTTCGGACATCACAAGAAGGGAACTGAGAAAACTTTAGCCTACGCCTTTACCAGAGAGTTTCCTCAACAGAGTTGGACGGTGACAAACTTCGCCCACTACCTGAGCTTAAATTCTCCCAGTTGGGAAGTGGAATTGAAGTCAGTCACAGCCTGGAGTTGCGCCCACGGTGTCGGCAGATGGGAAGATGACTGTGGTTGCGGTGGAGAAGGCAGCGTTTGGCATCAGAAATGGCGTCGTCCCTTGCGGAATGCTCTAAATTGGCTGCGGGATCAGCTAACTGAGGTGTATGAGGAACATGGTAGGCAGTTATTTCGTGATCCCTGGCAAGCACGAGATGAATATATTCAAGTGATGCGCGATCGCTCTGCTGGCAATGTCAACCGTTTCCTGTCCCGCCATCAAACCCACAAACTAACAGCAGCCGAACAAGTAGATGCCCTACGCCTGTTGGAAATGCAGCGTCACGCTTTATTAATGTTCACTAGTTGCGGTTGGTTTTTTGAAGAAATTTCCCGTCCAGAGGGGACGCAAATTTTGCGCTACGCCGCCCGTGCTTTGGAATTGGCGGGGGAAGTGGCTGGTGTGCAGTTGGAAAAAGGCTTTGTCAAACGTCTTGGTTTAGCCCCCAGTAATGTGGATGACTTCAAACACGGTGGCGAAATTTATCGGCAACTCGTGTTAACTGCCCAGCTTGGCTTTAAGCAAGTAGCAGCCCATTACGCGATTACTTCCCTATTTAGCAATCACAAACTAGTAGAGACGCGCAATTCTCTGCCAAGGAAAGATGCTGCGGACAAACAGTCTCAGCGTTACCACAAAAAGGTTTATTGCTATGCTGCCAATGAGCTAGATTACCAACTGCAACGCATGGGATCGCTAACTCTGGCTGTCGGAAATTTAAAGCTGGTATCAGAGATTACTTGGGAAAGTGAGCATTTGGTATTTGCAGTTTTGCATTTGGGAGGGTGGGATTTCCACTGCTGCATTCAACAATTTACCGGGCGGCGTGACTACAGCCAAATCAAAGAAAAGCTGTTTGGGGCATTGCAACAAGCTAGTGCGGCTCATACTATTTTGGTGATGACACAGCTATTTGGAAAAATGGCTTTCAGCTTACAAAATCTATTTGCTGAAGAACGCCACCGGATTATGCAGTTGCTTAGTCAGGAAACACTGGCACGTTTAGGACAATTGTATACCCAAGCCTACCGTGATAATTATGGGGTGCTGATGGCGTTTCATCGAGATGAAGTAGCAGTACCGCAAGAATTGCAGGTAGCAGCAGATATTGCATTAGGGCATCGCTGTCTGATCACATTGCGATGGCTTGAGCAAGATATAGCTGATCCCCAAAAGAGTTGGAATCACATATTAGAATTGGAGGCGATCGCTACTGAAGCGAAACATCTGCGTTGTCGGCTGAATATTCCTGACGGTAAGCAGATGTTAGAACAGTTAATTGCGCGATCGCTTTGGCAATTGTTGCACGATGCCAATGGTAGTTTTAATGCAGATATCCAACTATTGGAGCGATTGATTGATGTCGGGGATCAATTAAATATTGATATTTCTCTACAGCGATCACAAGAGCTATATTTTAGTTGTCTGTACAGTCAGATTGCGCCGGTGTGTGTCACTAGTCTTGAGAATGAAGGAGATAATCAGTGTCTTCAGTTGCTCAAGTTGGGCAAAAAGTTAGCTGTTGATGTCAGCATGATCTCAAATCAGTTAGGATAAAAATCTTACACATAGAAAAGGGGAAAATTGTCCCCTTTTCTTTTTAACTTCCTTTACTTAACCTGGGGGGCGATCGCAATGGTATGGATAAAGCCACTCACACTTAAAGAGTCCGTGGGTATGTTTCTCAAAAAATGTTCCTGCATGGCGTCCAGGTGATATATCGATCCCAGCTTTCGTTTTAATCTCATATAGCCAAGGAAAGGCTACTACTAAAACAGCTATGACAGCGAAGAGGTAGAGAATCGTAGTTCTAATATTGAGGAATCTTAAAGAATTGCTATTGTGATTTTGAGGCATAGATAATCAGAAACTAATAGCCCGTCTGATCCTAACCTAAAGCTGAAAATATCGCCGGAAGCGGGGATCAATGTTGTCTGTTTTCTGCTGATTGCAGGTAAGACAGAGAGTTTGGAGATTACTGATATCGTTTTGACCACCACAGGCAAGGGGAATGATATGGTCAATGCTGAGGTTAGTTTCTCCAATAATTTTACCGCAGCTTTGGCATTGGTATTTGTCACGTTGAAAGACATATTTCTTTACTTCTAGTGGGATACGAATGCGGGGAGTTTTGCTCATTTCCTTAGTTGCGAAGAAATCCTTCCAAGCTGGGTACATCTACCCAACTTGCTTTTGTATGGGATTCATGGGATAAATCCATCAACAACTGAGAATAAATTCCTTCTCGCAGCGATGGTGTAATTTCCTGATTGCGGTCAATTCCTTGCACCCATTGGTCTACTACGCGGATAAATGCAGAAATGCGCCCATCAGCATGATTTTTGGGAAAAATTAACCGATTTGGTATTTCTATTTCTGTTAGAGGTTTACCTAGCTGAGAACCCCAAACACGAAAGCCGTGTATATAATCTTTTTGATTTTCACTGCCCACAATTAATGTACCGCGATCGCCATATACTTCTATCCAATGGGTTCTTGGTGCATGAACAACCGCACTGATCGAAAGTTGGCAAGGTGTGCCATTTGCTAATTCCAGCGTTAATATACAGTTGTCATCGGTATTCACTGGCTTAGATTCTCCACTAACAGGGTCAACTCGTGTGGGAATAGCAGTAGTTAAATGCGCGTTTAATCTCCGGACTGGCCCGAATAACCAGTGGATGTAATCGAAGGAGTGGGAACCTAAAGATCCCAATGCACCGCCTCCTTTATCTTTGTCAGAATACCAATTCCAAGGGCGTGAAGTATCAGCACGAGAAGAACCTAACCAATCAATTTTAATTAAGCGCAACTCACCCACATAGTTTTCTGACAATAGTTCAGCAAATAATTGCCATGCAGGTACAAAGCGAAATTCAAAGTCTACAGTTGCAATAAGGCTTTTTTCTCTAACTAACTGATAAAGTTCTTTAGCTTCAACTGCATTTAAGGTTGTCGGTTTTTCTAGTAATAAATGTTTCCCAGCTTGCAGTACAGTTTTTGCCATTTCATAGTGCAAAAATGGCGGCGTAGAGATGCTGACTGCTTGCACTTCTGGCAATGCCACAATATCTGTAAGTGAATCGGAAGCATGGGTAATATTATGGGATTCTGCTATGGCTTTGGCTTTATTTATATCCCGGTGATAAACAGCAACTACCTCAGTTTGAGGATGTGCTTTGAATCCAGGGATGTGGACTTTTTGACCAAATCCAGTGCCTGCGATCGCAATCCCAATCATATCATCCTTTACTCGCATACTTCTACAAGTTACTATTTACCTAATAATATCATTTTATCTATCATATCTAATATATCCGAGTCTTTACTTGTATCAAACTTCCTAGCAAATAATTTTTCTGATTGCCTGATTTTTTCAAAATCCTTTTTCTCTAAAATTATTGGATGATAGGCATAAATGTCGTCACCCCAATCTATATATTTCAGATTATCGTTAACTACCTTGTCTTTAAAAGGTGAATTTAAGATAAGTGTCTGAAAAAATATCTCATCTGTACAATAAGTGTAATTAAAACGTTTAACAAACTTCGGATTTTGCTTTACAAAAATATTTATCCATTTTATACATTCTCCTGTTAAACACCAAAATTGAGAACCTCCATAAATAGCAAAGCCTTCAGGAAGTTTGCGTTTTTTAACTAAAGGCAAAATTAAAAATGAATATAATAAAGATACAATAGGAGATTTCAATTCACGCTTTTCGGGAATACAAAAATATTTATGATTCCAATAGATGTGCCAAGATTCTATTCTTATTAAACCGCCTTCTTTCCAGTAAATATAAGGTAGGGAAAAATATTCTATAAATTCTTTCCCTTGATTCTTTTGGAGAAATCTCTTGATATATGCATTTGTTTTTATCAAATAGTCTTGACCTGATAAGAATATAACATAATCAAATTCCAGTCCTGTTTTTTCTATTACATTTATTGCTTCTAAAGTAGCTTTTACCAGATTAAAACTTCCCCATTGTGAATTATATCTCTTGATAAAAAATACATTTGATAATTTATTTAACTGACTAAATATCTGATAATATATTGTCTTATCTGTTTTTTTATCTATATGGATAAAAAATGAAACATCATCTGTATTCAACTTAAAAATAAGCCGTACCAATTGTTCAGGATAATTATGTGCTAAAATTATATATGCTATTTTCATAAAAATTATCTTGGTAGAGAAACAAATTTGTTTCTTTCGTTACCCTCATGCTATAGCATCTAATTTAAGCTTCATTACGAAATGATGAAAACCTAAAAAAATAACCAGATATAAAGGCAAACTTTAAGATTGTATCATATTAACCGGAGTTCGATATAATAAGTTAGCTTGAAAGGCTCTAAAGCAATTTCTACATAAAGTTGTTTTACGGCGGTTATAGGGATATCTTCGTTATTGGAAAAGGGCTGTAAATCTTCAGTGAGTAGTCGGAGTTTAAAACCACGCGGAATGGCTGTACCTACAGTGAGGTTACGTAACTCAAAGCGCCACGTCTGGTTCGCCTTGTCGTATAATCAGCAGTTCGCAGGTTTGACCGAATTTTAAATTTTGGATAATCGAAAAGAAGATTCTTGCGTTCCATTATTTAATGCATGTTTGAGACCTGCGAATTTAAACGCGAGAATAATTCTATTATCCAAACATTTTTTGACAAGCAAGTGACTTGATTGTTGGAATCAATCTAAATTCTATTTTTCCATATATCCAAAATTGATTGACCTGCGATCGATAGTTGACAAGATAAAATAGCCTCTGGTTGCGTTTGGTCAACACCTTGCACCCTAGCCGCACTCAGTAGTAAAGTTGTACAATCTCCTGTAATTGCGGTTCAAGTTGAGCGATCGCCATGATTAAAACTTTGTTAATCTCTGTTTGCTGAGAGATTCTACTTTGTTCTTCTTCGGCTACAATTTCATCGATTAGGGATTGTTGTTGACTTCCGGTAAGATTATCTAGCCACTCTCACGAATCATTAGATATCTGGTGAAATTAAATATGCGTTATCCAGAACCCTTGTAGAGACGCAAGTTTCGCGTCTCTACATTCTTTTTCATCAGATGTCTATTGCCATCTTTGGGGGTATTGAGAGACTTCGGGGTAGGATAATCATACTTGCGTACATATTTAGCAGAATTTAGCAGCCATTTTTACACTTATTGAGATGCTCCCAATGCTTCCTCCCTCAGAACTATAATACTTACGTACAATAAATCCGCTCTATGTCGTAAACTTAATAACACTAACAGATTTTCAATATGCGAGTTCAAATAACTGTAGTTGCGATCGCGGTAATGTTAGTGGGTGGGAAAAATCCAGAAGCCCTTGCAGACTCGCAATCTTCTACTCAGGATGGGGCTAGTGGTATTGTAACGCCGGAAGCTACGATCCATATAGAGGGAGGGTATGCCAAATATGGTAATTATATAGGAGCGACTTCAGGAGATAGCCAAGCGCTGGAATTTTCCCAAAAAGTTGTCAGAGACATCCAGATTCGTTTTATTAATCACAAAAATGAGTTGCTCGATGACAAAGGTCAGTTAATTAAAGGGCGGACTCAGACAGATTTTATCATTGGTCTGCTGAGACTCAAACCCGGTCAGGTATTCCGTGAGGATTTGCTTCAAGCAGACTTACAACGATTAAGGAGATTAGAGTCATTTAATCAAGTAGATGTTAATCGAGAAGAAGATGCCTCCAGTGTTAATATCATTTATAAAATTAAAGAGCGTCGCTTCCCTTCTCTAATCTTAGGAGGCGGTAGTAACGATGATGTTGGGCTATACGGTCGGGTGGGTTATAAAGATGCATATATCAGTGGTCTTAACGATAAATTAGATACAACTGTGCAGTTTAGCACTAAAGATGTCCAGTTTAATAGTCAGTTCACTAGTCGTTATCGTCCTGGAGAACCAAACCGCTTAGGCTATAACATTAGAAGTTTTCGTAGTCGAAATATATCGGGAACCTTCAACGAAGATATCAGATTGGCTAACGGCAACAAAGTGCGCGAGGGAAGGTTTGGTGGTTCTGTGGGACTCTTACGCTCTTTCGATGACTGGGATACATCTGTGGCTCTCAACTATACCAGGATTAGCCTCCGCGATCAAGAGTATAACGTTGCACAGGTAGATAGATTAGGGAGTCCCCTATCTGTCAGCGGTACTGGCATTGATGACCTATTTACAGTATCATTTGCTGTATCCAGAGATCAACGCGATCGCCGAGACAATCCGACTCAAGGATCAATCCTCACCCTCAGTACAGAACAAGCGATTCCCATTGGACTGGGTAATATTTCCAGCAACCGCCTACGGGGAGACTATATTCAGTATTTACCAGTCAGTTGGATAGGTAATGGTAGACCAACTGACAATCCAGAAATGCTGGCTATTAATTTACAAATTGGCACAACTTTTGGAGACTTTCCACCAGCTGATGCTTTTAATATTGGTGGGCTAAATTCTGTTAGAGGTTACGGTTATGGTAAAGTTGCCAGTGGTCGGAGTTATGGTTTAGCTTCTGTGGAATATCGTTTCCCAATTTTTCAGTCAATAGGAGGAATTCTCTTTAGTGACTTAGCCTCAGATTTCGGGTCTAGCGAAACCGTGCTAGGAGAACCAGGAGTGCTGCGAGACAAACCTGGAAGTGGCTTTGGCTACGGCTTAGGATTGAGACTGAAGTCATCTTTTGGGCTGATTCGAGGCGACTTAGGAATTAGCGACCAAGGAGAAGTTAGATTTGAAGTTACTACAGGTCAGCGATTTTAAGCCCAACTGTAATTACTTTGCGTTTCTTTGCGTTAATCGATACTTTTTTGCTAACATTCATTAAGAAATATACTCAGTAGATCGAAAGTCAGCAGTTGAGAGGGATCTGTTGTCTAGCGATCGCCGCTTCAAACTTAAATGATAAAAAAGCTAGCCTATACTATAAGTTATGCTTATGAATTATCAACTAATCAAGAACAACTTAGAGTAAGGCTGTCAAGAAACTTTATCACCACAATTAAATGTTTATCAGAAAATATTTCGGCATTACGGAGGTTGTGATCGAACACTATCACCTTTTGGGCACCTGTCAAATCTTTGAGGAATTGCTCGGCCTCAGGGTAGTAAATGTGGCGCACCTCATCCTGATCATAAAAGTCTTTAATAGTGGTGTGGTGTTCGGCCAAGGCGAATCCCTGTTGATCCAAGGACACATCTTGTGAGATTGTCCGAGCATCGTAGATTGGGAGTTTGTATACCTCATACTTCCCACTTCGCTATGGAATCCCTACCGATGGTTCGTAGGTGTAGTTGACACGTTTTTCTGCTGTCGGGGTGAGGTAATTGAGTTCTCCCTCAACATGCGGTAGATCCTTGAATAATTGACTGTTTAAGCTCATGGGTTAAATCTCCCAGTGAATTCAACAATGTTTTAATCACAGAGGACAGAGACTCTAACCTGTTCCCTATTTCTTGTCTTACTTTTGAGCAGAAGCAACCGCAGTGGGCGCACCAAGAATCTTGGCAAATCGTTCTAAATAGAAGCTTGCAGGATTTTCCACAGCCCGAATTGACTCGCGATCGCGCACAGTATTCCACCATTTTTGCAAGCGAGGGGTTTCTGTTGATAAGGTGAAATTGCGGAAGTGTTCCAGGAGAGGCAAGCGTTCAAACCAGGGATAAAAGCTAATATCGACTAAACTCAGCTGATCTCCTAACCAGTAAGGGCCATCACCAGAGAGCTTACCTAGTCCTTCTTGCTCAATGTACAACAGCGATTCCAAAAACTCTCTTTGTCCCTGTCCCTGTTCTTGAGCATCTTTACCACGCAGGAGTTTGTTAAAGGCGGGTACAAAGCGAGTGTTGGCATAGTCGATCCAGATCCGAGCGATCGCTTTAGCACCTGGATCGCGGGGTAATAAAGGTGGTTCTGGGAAGACTTCATCAAGATATTCGTTGATGATGGCAGACTCATAAATTTCGATATCCCCATGTTTGATGGCAGGGACTTTGCCGTAGCGCGAAATCTGGGTGTAACCATCTGGTTTATTTTGTAAGTCAATTTCAGTGGCGCTAAAGTCAATTCCTTTTTCCAGTAAAACCACACGGGTTCTTTGGGAAAAGGTGGAGGCTTTAGCAAAGTAAAGTTGTACGGTGCTCATAAAATACTTTCCTTGTAAATATTGCGTAGACGCGGAGTATTCCTAGACATTACCTAGTTGACACGCAAAAAAAAGTGCTATCACATACAGAATAATATACTACGGCTTATCGGTCGAATTAGCGTACAAGGGGATAAAAATATCTCATAGTCTTTACAAAAATACAAGTCCCAACAATTGCAGACGGCTTGGCAAAAGTGACCAAAGCCAAGTATCGATATTCTTGATAACCACTGCTAAAGTTGATACAGCATACAATTATGATGTTATAAGTGCAAAACTTAAATCTGTAGGAACTGCAATCAAAATTAGGTCAATAAATCAGGATTTTCAAGTCAATATTATGGAGCCAATTCAGCCACAACAGCGCCGCGCCGCTGATCAAGTGTTTCAACAATCCCTCGATCAGTTGGAGGATATCTTACAAGAAAGTTCAACTCAGGAAGAAGAAATCCCACAACTCCCGCAACTGGATACTAGTAGTCTCAGTGAAGTCGAAGCTCAAGACTTGATAAATATTGATTTAGCGGCTCTTGAGGATGCAGTTGCTGATATTGAACAATATCTTGAAGAAATAACAAAAACGAAATAGGGGTAAAAAGTTAAAATTCATTACTGACAAATCATTTGCCGCCGAGCTTCGTACAACATTAAAGCGGCTGCGATCGCCACATTCAAAGATTCCACCCCAGGACTCAGAGGAATTCTTACTTGCTTGTCTGCGGTCGCTGCCAAATCTGCTGACAATCCAGCACCTTCATTTCCCAGTAAAATTAGACTGGGTTTTCGCCAGTCCACCTCCCAATAAGTTAAAGTCGCACTGGGTAAGGTTGCCACTACCTGCATTCCTGCCTGCTGACTTTGTTGAACTGTCGCTTTTAAATCTTCGGTTACCGCCGTTGCTAGGCGAAACCATTGCCCTGCTGAAGCACGGAGAACTTTGGGGCTATCTAAATCTACACTATCTCCACTTATCCACAACCCCGATGCTCCAGCGGCAGCAGCAGTGCGGATCATCGTACCCAGATTCCCGGGATCTTGCACCGTTTCTAAAGCTAGGATTAAACCAGTCAATGGTAGTTGAGTTTGGTCAACGCTTCGTTTTGCCGTTGCCACCACACCATCTGGTTGGACTGTAGTAGCGATCGCATTTAATATTTCCTCGCTTACAATTTCGGTGCGATCGCTTTTACTACAAGCTTGTGACCACAGTGAGGAGTGGGCTGCTTGCCAATCTGAAGTACAACACACTGTTTCTAGCGGGTAATTAACCGCACAAGCTTCCTCTAACAGGTGCGTCCCTTCTAGTAAAAATAACTGCTGCTTGTGCCGCTCCTTGGTGGAGTGGAGTTTGCGAATTTGCTTGACTAGGGAATTTTGTAAACTGGTCAACACGATTTTGGATTTTGGACTTCGGCAACTCTTAGAGACGCTCTTGTGTTCGCTCACTCGAACGATTTTGGATTTTGGATTAATCTACAAAGACGCTCGCGGACTCGCTAACGCTGCGCTATCGCTAATCTAAAATCCAAAATTAGTATGCGGAACCCGGGACTTGAACCCGGAAGCCTTGCGGCACTAGAACCTGAATCTAGCGCGTCTGCCATTCCGCCAGTTCCGCTGGCAATTGTTTTTATCGACAATTTCTTACTATTGCGTAATTTTTTACCTTTGTCAAGTGAAAACATCACACTTCCTTAAAAATCTCAACTTAGAAACGAGTTTTTTAGGGGATAGGTAGAATCAAAATATTAACTCAACAGTACAGCATTGATTTTTAGAGAACACTTAAGTTATTTTACTGAGTATTTAATTTTGCTTAGAGTTACTAATTATTAGTTCTTTTTTTTAAAATTTTCAAAAGCTCAAAAAGCTTGCTATTGCTTGTTGTCAGCCCGAAAATTTCACCAAAAAAACAATTTTTTCATCGAAGATGTTGTCCTAAAAGGTGGACAAATTGAATCTTTACTGTAGAATCAAAACCAACTTCAAGCATATAAAATACGTATTACTTTTGGAGGTAGGCTTATTAATCCTTCTAGCAGCTTACCAGATGCCAAATTTGCTCCAAAAGCAGACTCCTCAGTCTTGCAAATTTGGGGTGGGCATCCTTTGCGAGGTCATGTGAAAATTAGTGGGGCAAAAAATTCAGCACTGGTAATCATGGCTGGAGCCTTACTGTGTCCGGGCGATTGTCGCATCCGCAATGTCCCCTTATTAGCGGACGTAGAGCGGATGGGTCAGGTATTATCGGCTTTAGGTGTACGCTTAACACGGCAAGGTGACATTTTAGACATCAATGCCAGCGAAATTAAAACATCAAAAGCTCCCTACGAACTAGTTACCCAATTGAGGGCGAGTTTTTTCGCCATTGGTGCCATTCTGGCAAGATTGGGAGTAGCGCAGATGCCCTTACCAGGCGGTTGTGCTATTGGAGCAAGACCAGTTGACTTACATGTCCGAGGTCTGCAAGCAATGGGAGCTGAGGTACAGATTGAGCATGGCATTTGTAATGCCTACGTCCCTGGCAGCAGCCGGAGATTAAAAGGTGCGAAGATTTACTTAGACATCGCTAGCGTCGGAGCGACGGAAAACTTGATGATGGCGGCTACCCTGGCAGAGGGCGAAACGATCATCGAAAATGCTGCCAGAGAACCGGAAGTAGTTGATTTAGCTAACTTCTGTAACGCAATGGGAGCCAAGATTGAGGGGGCAGGGACTAGCAGGATTATTATTGAAGGAGTACCCAAGTTACATTCTGTTGACTACAGTATTATTCCTGATCGCATTGAGGCTGGGACGTTTTTGCTGGCAGCAGCAATTACCCGCTCAGAACTTACCCTTTCGCCGGTGGCTCCAGAACATCTTGTACCAGTGATTGCCAAGTTGCGGGATATTGGGGTGACAATAATTGAGGAAAAGCCTGAATACTTACGCGTTCTGCCAGCGGAAACCCTCAAGGCAACGGATATTGAAACCCAATACCATCCAGGTTTTCCCACAGATATGCAAGCGCCGTTCATGGCTTTGCTGGCATTGGCGGAAGGCGACAGCGTGATTAACGAATCCGTCTTTGAAAATCGCTTACGTCATGCCTCAGAGTTGAATCGCTTGGGGGCAGATATTCGTGTCAAAGGCAACGCTGCTTTCGTTCGGGGAGTACCGAAATTGTCAGGCGCACCAGTATTAGGCACAGACTTACGAGCATCAGCAGCGCTAGTCATAGCAGGACTGGCGGCAGAAGGACAAACCACAATTCAGGGATTACAGCACCTAGATCGCGGCTATGATCGACTTGATGTGAAGTTGCAGCAATTGGGAGCTAAAATCCTGCGCGTGGGCGAAACATCAGCAGATGCAGAAATCGCTTCCAGCATTAGTAGCCTTTCAAGTTGAAATTGATCGGTTGAGACTGACGTTGGAACAAGGGGAATGAGGGAAACGAGGGAGACAAGGTAAAATTTTCTCCCTCTGCTCCCCTGCTCCCCCTGCCCACCCTACTTAAATCGTTATACTAACTGTGGGAGGCTGTTTATTTAACCAGCCAGATTCCATAGTTGTGTTTTTTATAGCTTGCTCCACTATGTCCTTCTTCAAAACCCCGCTAATTGGTTTAAAAGCTGACTCATTTCGTCATCCATTAGACCTGGAAGCTACCAAAACGCTCAAGCAAATACCAGGCATAGATATGTTGGTGCGAAATTGGCTCGGGCCAATGGCAGAACAGGTTTTCTATGTGGAAAATATTGCCTCCAGCGTTCTGGTGGGTGAACAGCAACTGCCCGATTTATATAAGCTGTTGTTAGACGCCTGTAAAATCCTGGATATAGAGCCTCCCCAGTTGTACGTCCGGCAACATCCGGCTCCCAACGCCTATACTTTTGCTGTGCGGGGTAAGCAACCCTTTGTTGTGCTACACACATCCCTGATTGATATCCTCACACCAGAGGAAATACAAGCAGTAATTGCCCACGAATTGGGGCATCTCAAGTGTGACCATAGCGTTTATTTGACTCCTGTAAATTTATTAATATTAGCTGCGGCGATTGTGCCCAATGTCGGCACCTTCGTTGCTCAAGCGATACAGGCGCAGCTTTTAGAATGGGTTCGCTGTGCTGAGTTTACCTGCGATCGCGCCGCATTACTAGCAACCCAAGACCCCAAAGTTGTCATGTCAGTGTTGATGAAGCTGGCGGGTGGTTCCCCCACCTTAGCGCCACAACTGAATCTCGACGCCTTTGTTGCCCAAGCCCGCGCTTACGATGATATTAGCAAGACTGAATTAGGCGAAATGGTCAAAGCTGCCCGTACAGCCCAATTAACTCATCCAGTACCAGTGCTGCGGGCGCGAGAAATTGACCGTTGGGCAAGCAGCACAGAATATCAAACTCTGTTGCAAAGTCACGGACTGAAGTCTACAAGTAATGAAGTTACACCCAAAGGCGGATGGCGAAACTGGTAGAGCTACTGATGAAATTTGATTATGCAAATTAGATGTGTTTTAGCTTACAATACTCCAGAGGATTCGCTAATGCGATCACACATCCTAAATTTCTTCAGGCAAGCTATGGGCGATTGCACTGTGATGTAAAATACTGGTACAGCCCAAAAATCAGCTAATGGCCAGGTTTCCTTACGACCAGTTCGCCAAAGACTATCTTAAAGAATTGTTACAACCATTGGGACAAGTGGAAACAAGTCGGAAAGTTCCAGCCCAAATTCGAGAAATTGATGTTTATTTTGTACCTCCACCTCAATCCACAAAAAATACAATAAAATTAGGGCTGTTAGGAAAATTTGCGGCTGAACCTGCATTAGTTGAACCATTTAGAAATGCGGCTACAATTGCGGAGATCCGCAGTTGCATGAATAAGTTGTTTGATATCTTTGCTGAAGTAAAACGTCAAGCTAAAGGTGATAAAAATCGGCTTGCAGAATCAGAATTACCACGTTTGTGGATTTTGTCACCCACAGCTTATGAATCTATATTGGATGGTTTTAGAACTAACTTAGATGAAGAAAATTGGGGAATAGGAGTACATTTTTTAGGCGATTATTTGAGAACAGCAATTGTGGTAATTCACCAATTACCGTGTACAGAAGAAACACTATGGTTGAGAATTTTAGGTAAGGGAAGAGTCCAGCAACAAGCGATAAATGAACTAGAAGCACTTCCCAAAAATAATCCCTTACGTTCCAAAGCAATTGATTTATTATTAAATTTAAAGATTACCTTAGAATTCAATCAAAATATAGACGAGGAGGATAGAAATTTAATTATGCGCTTATCACCTATTTACGAGCAAAAATTAGCAGAAGTCAAACAAGAAGGAATCCAAGAAGGAATCCAAGAAGGAATTCAAGCAGAAGGTCGTAATGTTATAGAGAATTTGTTGCAAGTTCGCTTTGGTTCTTTAGATGCAGAACTAAGAGTAATTACTGAAGCTTTATTAACATCATCTCCAGAGGAATTTACTCCTTTATTACTGCAACTATCCAGGGAAGAATTATTAAATAGGTTCCTTTAGAAGAACTCAATCCAAGATACTGGGTTTTTCACCTTTACTAAGAAATCAATGAAAATTTTAAGCTTGTTCAATCGGACAATTGGATTAAAAAACATCCTATTGCTTAACCCACAGCCGCTACCATGACAGTTGTAACCAATGACGATCGCTTTCAACCCATAAATCTCTTTGAGTACGAAAAGCTAGCAAAAGAGTATCTTTCTCAAATGACGCTTGATTACTATAGCAGTGGTGCTTGGGATGAAATAACGTTGCGGGATAATCGTGCTGCCTTTGAGCGAGTCAAGCTGCGACCTCGGATATTAGTCGATGTTAGCGATCGCAATCTAACTACCTCTATTTTAGGACAACCCCTGCAACTACCTTTGTTAATTGCGCCGATGGCTTTTCAATGTCTAGCTCATCTAGATGGAGAAATTGCCACGGCTCTCGCTGCGGCATCAGCTGGTGTGGGCATGGTGTTAAGTACACTGGCAACAAAGAGCATTGAAGAAGTGGCGACTGCATGTGATAAATTTCCAGATTCTCTGCGATGGTTCCAGCTTTATAGCCATAAAGATCGGGGATTAACTCGTGCTTTGGTAGAAAAAGCCTATAAAGCAGGCTACAAAGCACTTTGTCTGACTGTAGATGCACCTGTTCTCGGACAACGGGAGAGAGATAGACGTAACGAGTTTGCCTTACCCCCACACTTACATCTGGCTAATCTCGCCACCATCTCAGAACTAGATATTTCCCAAGAAAAAGGCGAATCTGGGTTATTTACCTATTTTGCCCAACAGCTAAACCCAGCAGTAACTTGGCACGATTTGGAATGGTTGCAGTCTTTATCTCCACTACCTTTAGTGATCAAAGGAATTTTACGGGGAGATGATGCTGTTCGGGCTGTAGAATATGGAGCCAAAGCAATTGTTGTTTCCAATCATGGTGGCAGACAACTCGATGGTGCGATCACTTCTTTAGATGCCCTAGCGGAAATAGTAACAGCAGTGGATGGTAAAGTAGAAGTGCTGTTGGATGGAGGCATTCGTAGGGGCACAGACATTCTCAAAGCTCTGGCATTAGGAGCAAAAGCGGTACTGATCGGACGACCCATTTTGTGGGGACTAGCAGTAGCAGGACAAGTCGGTGTATCTCATGTCATCTCACTCCTACAAGATGAGTTAAATGTGGGAATGGCACTTAGCGGCTGTGCCAAACTAGAGGATATTGACCCTAGTTTGTTGACCCTGCCACGCCTTTAAGCCTTATAAAAGCTATTATTCCAGCAAAACTTTGAGAATTAATTTTCAGACTAGTTACAAAATCCCTCAATTAGAGTATAATAGTTAAGATTGGATATAAGGGCGGGTGGCGAAACTGGTAGACGCACCACACTCAAAATGTGGCGGCCTTGCGGTCATAGGAGTTCGATTCTCCTCCTGCCCACTAGCAAATAAGTATTAAAGAGGTTAAAAGTGATGCGCCTGAAAAGATGGGAATCTCCCCGTAAAGAAGGCAGGAATGACAAAGGTAGAGGCGGTTCTGCAAGGAAGCGGCAACTTAAAAAGCAAAGGCAAATGTTACGGCAAAGACTAAAGGAAAGTAACAAACCAGACAATAATAAAAACAATATACCAGGGGAAGATAAGATTATCTTCCCCTTATTTTTTGAGCTTTTGTTGGATAAAAAAATAAATTGTAGGGATATTTCAGTATATAGAATAAATCAAATTTGTAATAAATTTGGAAAATAAAAAGAAAAAATTATTAGCCATTCGTTTAAAATATACCAATTTGAATTAAACCTCTTAAGTGGATACTTACATCTCAAAATCATCAGACTGAGTTATGGGATTTGGCTTCACTATATAATTTTTAAATGTAGCAAATATTACGCGATAAATATATATCCATAGGAATTTATCGCAATTGTAATGCTTGCATGAATCTATCAAAAATTTATTATAAAGGAAGTATGAATTTTGGCAAACAGCGTCTAAAATTCCTAGCTTAAAACAGTAAGCTAGGACACAACACCAAATAATTCTAGTATTACCGATTAAGCCAAAAGTATACTAAGAAGGCAATTGCACCTCCACGTGTTAACTTCCAATGATGACACAAGCCGACAAAAAGTCAGGAGTCATCCAATCCGAATTATTCAATATTCGGATTGGTCTAGGTAATCTATGGATTTTTTTCTTGGACACAGGAGTTATTGATAGTGGCAAGAGTGCTTCTACCTACTAAAAAAGTGCTTGATTTTCCTATTACTGCTTTACGCTTTGATCACCAGGTACAAACAATACTGAAGTGGGCCAATAAGCGTGAAAGTAAAACTGTATATGTAGCCAATGTACATATGCTCATTGAAGCTCATTGGAATCCAGAGTTTGCTACCGTATTACGAAATGCAGATATAGTTACTCCTGATGGTATGCCTCTTGTATGGATGATGCGAAAAATGGGAGCGCTTTACCAAGACCGTGTGGCAGGGATGGATATTTTCCTAGCATTGTGTCAGCTAACTCAAACACAAAATCTTAGTATTTTCTTTCTAGGTTCCCAAACGGAAATTCTTTCTAGGATGCGAAAAAGGTTAGAGCAGGACTTTCCCCAGATGAAGATTGCGGCGATGGAACCTCTACCCTTTCGTCCCCTGACTGAAACTGAAGACGAAGCTTTGGTTCAAAAGATTAATTCTAGTGGTGCCAGCACCGTCTTAGTGTCTTTGGGATGTCCCAAACAAGAAAATTGGATAGCTCAACATAAGGGTAAGATACAAGCTGTAATGATTGGACTGGGTGGAGTTTTCCCAGTTTATGCAGGAATTCACAAGCGGGCACCCCGCATAGTTCGAGACTTAGGACTTGAATGGCTGTATCGATGGATTCAAGAACCGCGCCGACTTTGCAGTCGCTATGCTAAGACCATTCCACTATTTATATGGCTGGCTACGAAGCAACTACTATCATCAAGTCGTATTGCAGCGGTCTTCCTTCACGACACTGGGGATTAAGAAAAAGGAAATAGGGTAGACCATCCGTGAGAGGTTTAGGTCATAAATAATTTGTCAATAAGTAATAGTGCTTAAAATTCTGTCGAAAAGGGGGTAAACAAACACAATTTTTGGGCTAGTGATGCCTACAGTGGGCTACGCCTATGCATCATTAAAAAAATGTCAGTTCGACGATACAGCCAAACGTTGATTCTAGGGTTCACCCCAAAATGCTCAAAGAGGCTAGGTGTAAGCATTTCGACCAATTAATGTCCCGGTGTAAAAACCCATGATCTGAAATCAGCTATTAAAGTACTTGACATAAACCCAGGATTAACTGCTATATTAACTAAAGTAAAGTCGTTGGGGCGTAGCCAAGTGGTAAGGCAGCGGGTTTTGGTCCCGCCATCCCTAGGTTCGAATCCTAGCGCCCCAGTAAATCTAAAGACAGGCATAACAGCCTGTCTTTTAAAGTAATTTAATTACATTTTTAAGATGCGTATCAATGCATCTAATTCTGTAAATGTTACTTATCAGGCGATTTGAGAGCTTGATCCAGAGTTTGCCTAGCCTGTTCTGCTTTAGATCGCGCTTCCTGGTAACGCACATTAGCTTGGGCAAAATTTTTGAGAACTTTAAAACCTTCCTTGAGTCGAGTAATTTCCTCTTCAGTTATCGACTCGTCGGAGAACAGAACATCAACAGCTTTGCGAATTTCCAACGCTTCAGTTCGTGACTCCTGAACTTTCAGCTTGAGTGTGGCCAAGTTACTCAGCACCTGAACAGCTTGTGTAATGGTATCCTCACCGCTAGCAGTATCAATAGTTGGCTCTTTAACCTCAATTAATTGTTGAGGGCCAAATCCTTCTTCTAGTTCCGTGGGTAGCTTACCTGCATCCATTAGTTCCATCAGCTGATCCATTGCTTTGTCACGGGCTTTGGCTGAATCTTTTCCAGAAACAGTGAGGATAATTTCTGGGCTTTGAGCGAGAGTGTACTGAACCATATTTGATTTGAGCAGAAAATTTGCAGGTTAACCAAGCTGAGGAAAATAATTATAACATCTTGCGTATCAGGTTATTTATTGGTAAATCTATTTCAGTGTCGGTTTGCCAAATTCATGTGATTTATATTTGGTTGAGTCGATGGGGAGTATTATCTCCCGCACCTCTCAATTAGATCCGGACGTGCCCATTTCTGTGCATCCGGCTCCCGATGTTCTTAGCTTGCGCTTTTGCTGATGTGCTTGTAATGGTGGCAACTCTCATGAATTGCTTCAAGATTATTTTTCTCCCAGTTGGCGTGATTTCCGTCGATGTGATGCAAGTGAACTCGTTCTTCATCGATGAACTTTAAGCCGCAGGATGCACATTTATGGTTTTGCTTCTTAAGAGCTTTAGAGGTTTTGCCGCCATAGAGCTTGCTGTTACGTTCGCTCCAGTAAGTGATGTCTCCGTTGAAAGGTGATTTTTCTCCTTTGACAAGGACGTGTTTATTTTCGGAGTAAGGAACTGCTGGAAACGCTTTATCTACCAATTGTTTGGTAGAATAGCGGTTCTGTTTGCTTTCCTTGTTAAATACCTTATAGGCTCTTTTTTGGATGTGATGCAGGGAGTTCCTGGAACCGTCCATTTTGCAGAACTTATGGTAATTTCTCCATCCTCTGACTACCGGAGCTAGTTTCATAGCCTTTGTGGTAGTACCATAATTCGAGTTGTTGACACTGAGGGATTTCCGCTGCTTGTCTAGCCTACCTGGGGTTCGACTGCCCCAAGACCCACAGTTCGTTTTTATTCGTTCCCTCGGAGAGATTGATGAGCCACTGCGTTGCGGGGGTTCCCCCCGTTGTAGCATGTGGCGTTGTTCCGTTAGGTGTAGCCAATTCAACCACTGGATTCCTTGGACTCTTACCGCTGTCCATTAAAAAAACGCCGCGGGAATTAGCTCCTGTGGAGTCAGGTTTTTAGACGTTGCGTCCTGCTCTGAAATAGGTTGCTTTTCTAGGCTCGATTTCACCGTAGGAACTCCCTGTTAGCGCCAGTGTCAACCCGCAACGGTCATCTGGTTGCCCCTGTTCCCAGCTTCACTCTACAAGAAACCAAGCTTGTTCGGTGTCCGCAGATAAGGAGTCAAATCTGAGTCTGATTGGCAGGGCTTTCACCTGCATCTGACCGAGAGTTCAGCCTTGGTGACAGTAATCTGCTGTCGGGCTGGATTAGTTATTTACGGACTGGCTACCGAGATTCACTAATCAACGAATCGCACTTAATGATTTCATGCTTCAATCCTGCGCCTGCCAAGTCGCTCAAAATAAAACTTTATACTGAAGAAAAGGAGAATAAGTTTAACAGGAGGGGAGAGCAATGGCTCCCAGTCCCACCATCATGCAAGCTGTGGAACAGCTGGGTTATCGTGTCACCGTTGGTGATGTGGCAACTCAGGCAGGATTGAACGTCACTGAAGCTAATCAAAGCTTGTTAGCCCTGGCATCTGATGCTGGGGGACATTTGCAGGTAGCGGATTCAGGTGATATAGTTTACCTTTTCCCACCAAATTTTCGAGCAATTTTGCGTAATAAATACTTCCGGTTACAATTGCAGGAATGGTGGAAAAAGGTCTGGAGTGTTCTGTTTTACCTGATTCGCATTTCTTTTGGAATTTTCTTAACTCTTTCCATCGTCCTGATAACTGTTACCATCTTCATTATCATTACTGCTGCCAATTCAGACCGTGACGGCAACAATCGGGGCAGTAATTCCGGCGGTGGGGGGTTTTTCTATTTTCCAAATTTATTCTGGTATCTTAGCCCAAATTATGACACCCATTACCAGGAACGGCGACGTGGAAGCCGGGAAGAAAGCAATCTGAATTTCTTTGAAGCTGTGTTTTCGTTTTTGTTTGGTGATGGGAATCCAAACGCCAACTTAGAAGAACGCCGCTGGCAAGAAATTGCTACGGTGATTCGGAGTAACCGTGGCGCAGTGGTAGCAGAACAAATTGCCCCATACTTGGATGACATTGGCGAGGGATATACAAGAGAGTACGAAGATTATATGCTGCCTGTTCTGACGCGATTTAATGGGCAACCGATGGTAAGTCCGGAAGGGCAAATTGTTTATTACTTCCCAGAGTTACAGGTGAGTGCAGTTAAAAAACGCCGTCATTCAATATCAGCTTACTTGGAGGAATTACCCTGGCGTTTTAGTGCCGCAAGTTCAGGGCAAATTATGCTGAGTGCTGGGTTGGGTGTACTAAATTTTGTTGGTGCTTTAGTACTGGGAAGTTTGTTGAGAGATGGCACAGTTGCTGCCCAATTAGGTGGACTGGTAGCTTTTGTGCAAGGAATTTATTGGCTGCTATTGGCTTACGGAGCAGGTTTTTTAGGTGTACCGTTATTGCGTTATTTCTGGATTCGGTGGCGTAATCGTAAAATTGTTGATCGCAACCGCGATCGCCTTTCCCGATCAAGGCTATTGGCAAGTCCTGATGCACCTTTGCAACAAAAAATCGACTATGCTCAACAATTTGCAACAGAAAAAGTTATTGGCAATGAAGATTTAGTGTATTCTAGCGAAACTGACTTACTTGACCAGGAAGTTGAGCGTTCTGCACAAATTGATGCTGAATGGCAACGGCGCTTGGAACGTGAGAGTGGGGAATAGAGTAAAGAGTTGAGAGTGAGGAGTGAATAATTAAGATTTATTTAAAACTCCTAACTTTTAACTCCTAACTTTCTCCTTACTTCGCCTGAATTGGTGTTAAGGCTACACCTTGATAATAATGCCCCAAAATTTGCAAGTGGTTCACTCCCTGCCGAGCCAGATTATACGCCCCCCACTGACTCATGCCTAAACCATGACCGAAGCCAAGCCCTTGCAGTACAAAACTACCATCAGCTCCCTTGGTAACGCTAAAGCGGGTACTTTTTAGTTTAAGTGCTGTCCGCACTTCCTCGCCCTGTAGCACTTTTGTACCCCTGTTGCCGACAATTTTCAAGACTTTAACACTGCGGAAAGGTGAGTATGTCTCCGGAATCATATCCTTGACATTGCCCACCTCAGGAAATTTAGCGCTAATTTCAGTAGGCGAGAAGGTTTTCACCCAATTACACTCGCGGATATTTTGGTCGTAGTCTTGAACAGCCCGTAGGTAAGGCTCGTTGCTTCCCCAAACATCTTCCACATTTTCAGTGTGTCCCCCAGAACAAGCGTGGAAAACTGAAAGAATAATCCGGTTTTTGTAAGTTAGTACCTGCCCTAATGTGGAATCCACTGCGGCATAAGTAGCAGGAGATTCACTAATGACACCTTTGTAAATTTGCCAACGATCCGGGGTATTACCTAAATCATAAATAGGATTATTCCGCTGTTTTTCTCGTTCGTAGAGGGCATAGGTGCGGGCTGCGATCGCTTGGGCTTTTAAAGCTTCTTGGGGCCAGCTAGCATCCATTTCGCCACCCAGAACGCTGTAGAGATATTCTTGGTCATCAACCCAGTTAACAGCAGTTAAGCCTTTTTCTGTAGGGACAACCAGAGTTCTACCCCGATACCAGCGATCGCCAATATAAACGAATCCTTTACCAGTTGGCTCAATCCAAAATAAACCAGACTGCCACTTATCTAAAGCAACTCCGCCAGGAATGGTTTGGGCATAATATGCACTCATGGCTGGCAACTCTCCGAGAGTCCGGCCAGTACTATCCTTGACGATCCCAGTAGTGGAACTGCCCACTTTTACCTGATTAACCCCTCTCTCAATTGCCACACGCAGAATTACAGATGCTTGGGCTGGGGCAACCAAAGCTATCCACAAAAGGACACTTACCCACGAATGATGTACTTTAATCTGGGAAAATAAAGAGCCTAAGTAAAGTTGGAATTTCATGCTGATCATCTAATCACACTAGTATCTATTTGACGCTCTCAACTATGGCGTCTACTACTTTAAGATGAGACACTTCTCCAACGCAGGAGGTTGCCACCTCCTACTAATTATGCATTTTGCTTTAGCTATAAAGTAGAAATCAGATGATCTTGACACTCGCTCTTGGCAAGGCTAAGATCCCGGACTTCTCTGAGAAGTCCGGGATCTCCTTGTTCACGAATGATTTAGGATTGCTATTGCGATCGCGTATACCAGAAGTTCTTACCCGTGCTTCATCCTACAAATATCAGTGCGGTTGCATTTAAAAACCGGACAAAAAAGGACACAGGCACGCAAAGACACGGAGAGTTTCAAGAGCGTCGGTGCGTCTCCCACTCTTGGCGTCTTCTTAGGTATGCCTACGATGCCAATACCTTTTGAGAATTGCTCACTTCATTAGCGATAATTCCAATTAAATTCAACTTACTCAAAATTTCTGTAGCTTGAGTCAGTTCACTTCGGGTTACTTTACCCATGCGCTCTACCATTACGATACCATTGCAAAGAGATGCCACAATTCTGGCATCAACTGTGCCTAAAATAGGCGGAGCATCTATCAGTACTAAGTCATATGTTTGCTCAAATAACTCCATTAGTTCTTTCATCCTTTGAGAACTGAGCAACTTCACCGTGTCTTCTGGTACAGGCCCAGCAGTCAAAATATCAATAGAGGGGTGAATAGGCTGGATATAATCTTGAAAATGAGTAGTTGTCTCATCAACTAATAATAGAGATAGTCCCCAGTCATTGGATAGTTCCAGGATTTTGTGCAGGCTAGGATTATGTAGGTTAGCATCAATAACTAATACCCGTCGATGCATTCGGGTAGCACTAGCCACAAGCCCTAATACTAAGGTTGTCTTCCCTTCCCCTGGTAGTGCTGAAGTCAACATCAACGACTTGAAGGGTAAAGGATATTTTAATATTTGAATATTTTGGTAGATCATGTCCAAGGTTTCATGGACGGGCAATTTAGTAGTGGCTTCTACTACAGAGGAATCTGAAGTTCGCTGCCTATTCCAAGGTAGGTTCAGCCGCCGCTTTTTGACACCACGCGACCGTAGTTTCGGTACTGATCCCAGTACACGTAGGTTCGTCAGTTTCTTTAAATCTCCCGCACAATAAATAGCGTCATTAAACTTTTCCAAAATCAGGGCTGCTAAAATACCTAAAATCGGCCCAATTACTGCTCCCCCAACCAAAAGTAATAATCTGTTGTTCCCTGTATAAGTACCTAGAGCCGGTTCTGCTAAAACTTGCCAGTTATATCCTTCCTGAGCAATTTTCAGTCCTAAGGACTGTTGCGCCTGAAGGAGTTGTTCAAGGGTTTTGTGACTAGTTTCTACCTTTGGCAACAGACGGTTATACTCTGCTATCAAGCTTGGGTATTTATTTAGCTCAGAGCGGAGTCGCTGTTCTGACTCGGCTAGATTCTTTTCATTTGCAGTTAGTCCTAAAACAGTTGTCTGCACCAGAATAAACTCGTCTACTAGGTTTGGATCAACCCCTACTATTTGCCCTTTTAAGAGGGGTTCTCCCTTACTGCTAGTAGTAATAACTTTCACCTCTTGTCGTAATAGCGACAGTTGACTTTGACGTTGCTGTTTTAGTTTTTGTACCGATGGGTAATCGTCTGTATAGCGCAGCCGCTCCTTAGCCAATGCTAGTTCAGTCTTTTGAATTTCACTCAATAGTGCTTGGTAGCGGCTTGAGTGATTTAAACGAGAAGAAATTAGTTCATTCTGCTGAGATGAAGACGCTATTTGTTGCTCTAAGTTATCGTAGCGAGCGTTTACGTCTTGAAGATTGGCACGAGTGGTTTGTAGCTGTTGTTGAATATCGGCTAGAGATTCTAGCAGGATTTTACTTTGGACTTCGGGATTGAGTAATTTATGTTTATTGCGAAACTGTTCCAAATTTTTATCAGCTTTACTCACCTCTTTTTTTATCTCAGGTAGGCGAGCGTTTACAAAAGCCAGTCCCTGATTCAGACGTTCTTTTTGTTGCTCTTTGTTGTAGTTTTGATAGACTTTCTGTAGAGATTGAAGTACTCTTTGTGCTTTGACTGGATCGTCATCATTGAAGGAAACTTTAAATACTTGACTAAAAACTTTATTAGCTCCTATGCCTCCTTCTTCTGGAGTCACTTCTAGAGATGTTTTTTTGTTCCGTTTTGTTTGACCATTGATATCCTCTAAGGTAATATCAGGATAATCAGAATGAAGTAAATCTATGGCTTTCTGAAGCAACTTAGAACTCAGCATGAGTTTCATCTGAGTAGTGGAATCAACAACTTGAGAATTGGAATCAGTAACCTGATTATCTGCATCTACTGGGATATTATTTGACTGTGCTCCTTCAGATAAATTGGAACTCACCAATATCTGCATATTGCTCTGGTAAGTAGGTTTAGCAGTGACAGTCAAGAGGCTAGCAGCAGACATAACTACACAAGAAACCCCCAAGATCAGAAAGCGATGACGAAGCAAAATAGTAAATAATTGTCTGATGTCAACTGCGCCTTGTGCTGAAGTAGTAACCTGTTGCTCTTGATTCAGACTAGTCTTAGCCACTATCAAACTCCTCTAATATCGAAAGACTATATTTATTTGGAAGATTTATGAGAAATGTGAAATGTTTTTTTACACCTATAGCTGCAACAACATACTTAATTATTCTTCCAATAATGACAAGCTCACTTGGCACAATATTATGCCAACTGGCGCTTGCATGTTCATCAATTCATGCATATAAATTCTTAATCAGTGTTGGAAGAATAAATTTTCAATAAACATTTTCTTTAGAGAAGAAAAATCTTGACGGAAAATTAATTATTTTTCCTAAGTATTTAAGTAAAAAATTCTCTGATTCACAACACTACTATATGTTAAAGTTATTTTGATAACTTGTAATATAAAAACCAAATTAAGAAAAATATTTGAATCATAATATTTATTGATTATTGATACACTTATTTCACCGTAAGTCCTTTGGTTAAATAGTTTACTTTATCGCCAAACTAAACTGCTGTTTATTTACTGGACGTTATGAGTTGGACTACTAAACTTTAAGATAGAGCCTGGTTAATTTTAAATTTTAGATTAGAAGGGTTCAATAGGAAATCTAGAATCTGAAATCAAAATTTAAACGCCTAGCTTGGTTAACTCTACTTCCCGCCGCCTGGGTACTTCATGAATCATGAAATCATAAGCCATATCAGTACGGGGAAAAATAGCACGGGCTTCCTTAAGGAGATCCTTCAACTCCAAGGTATTGCCAGGAGCATAGCGAGGACTGAAATGACTCATAATCAGTCGATGTGCCCCAGCAGCTAAAGCTGTTTGCGCTGCCATTGTGGTAGTGGAATGCAATCGCTGAAAAGCCATGTCTGCATCTTGATGGGCAAAGGTTGCTTCGTGAATTAAGACATCTGCATCATGAGCTAATTGCACTGCACCATCACAATAAATTGTGTCTGTACAATAGGCAATTTTTCGACCTATTTCTGTAGGGCCACATAATTGGGTGCCATCAATCACCCGTCCGTCGCTAAGGGTCACTGTTTCACCGCGCTTGAGTTGACCGTAAATGCGACCAGGAGGAATTTGCAACGCCTTGGCTTTTTCGATATCAAAGCGTCCTGTTCGGTCTTTTTCGGCTACACGGTAGCCGAAAGCTGTAATGCGATGATGCAAATTACCACAGCTAACGGTGAAGTCATCGTCTTCATAAATTACTCCTGGACGGATGGCATAGACTTTAATGGGGTAGGAAAAGTGTGTGTACGAGTAACGGGAGGCAGCTTGAATGTAATCATTTAATCCAGGTGGCCCATATATATCAATTCGTTCCACATTGCCAGCCAAGCCGCAAGTGGCTAGAAGTCCCATCAAGCCAAAGATGTGGTCCCCGTGCATATGAGTGATAAAAATTCGGGAGAGTTGACTGATTTTCAGTTCACTCCGCATAATTTGATGTTGGGTGCCTTCGCCACAGTCGAATAACCACAATTCTGCCCTTTGGGGTAATCTCAGGGCGACACTGGAAACATTGCGCGATCGTGTGGGTACACCGGAACTCGTCCCTAAGAATGTTATCTGCACAGCGTTCTTTAGTCTTCCTATTGCTCAATTTGCAGCTCTATTTTCTATAGTGACACGGTTAATGAGCAAAATACTTTTGAGAGGAAGTCGTCTTTTATCTTTTTCATAATAATTATCATTCTTTAATTAATGCTGTCTCTTGTTTTTTCTGGAATAATATCAAGTCCGATCACAGAAGAGTCCAGATCGTGGACTATGGAATGGTACAAAGGTGGCAGATTGGTTGAGCAAACTAACAGGTGAAAAAATAGATCGTAGGCGTGGTTGAGAATACCTCAAGCAAATTATATTTTGTCTGCGTGTGCCACGACCTAAATATAGAGAAGCTGACCCAATTGAACAACAAAGCTGGAAAAAAACTCAATTTGAAACTGCAATTTCTTTAAGCTAAACTATCCGTTCCTAGAAATTTTGCCACAGAAGCGGAGAATCGGATTATCGAGGGATACATTTTTGTTCCAGAGATGACTCACCCGAACATCCATGATAATAGTTTTGAGTCCTGCTCATAATTGAGATTAGTAAAGATAACTGACTGGGAGAAACAGGCACAGTCAAAAGTTGACAATTCTCAGTAAAAACAAAAGCCTGCCCGAATGGTCATCGGGAGGCTTTGGTTAGATTATTAAACCTGGCATCGAGCTATTTTTGCGTAGGGCTACCCCTAAACT
>NZ_JBALDG010000008.1:0-101963 GCF_036917195.1 Nostoc sp. | reverse complement strand
AGTTTAGGGGTAGCCCTACGCAAAAATAGCTCGATGCCAGGTTTAATAATCTAACCAAAGCCTCCCGATGACCATTCGGGCAGGCTTTTGTTTTTGCAGGAAGGTACTGTTAAAAAGTTCGATGCTCATCGTCATCCCTCTTTTGTTACTACGGGGAAAGTATAATCAGGAAGAAAACCAGAAACAGTAAGTAATAGGGATGGTTACGCCGCGTAGACAGGCACTAAGCACAGTTGCCTTCATAGATAACTATTGTCAACACTATTATTCGTTATTTGAGGATGTGAGACATTTTGAAGCATTCAAGTTTTTACACTTGGGAATGCTATCAAAAATCCCACAGAAATCTCTGCCGGAGATAGCCAAAACAGCAGGACTCAAAGACGGTCAGTCACTACATCATTTTTTGAGAGATGCACAGTGGGATGTCAAGGCGGTGCAAGAAATGAGGTTATGGCTAACGAAAATGTTTATTGGAGAAAGAGAAATAATTTTGTGTATTGACGAAACAGGAGACAAGAAAAAGGGGAAATCTACAGACTATGTAACTCGTCAGTATATAGGGAATTTAGGCAAAACCGAGAATGGAATAGTCTCAGTTAATGCTTATGGTGTAGTAGATGGGATTACTTATCCATTAATTTTTCAAATTTTTAAACTGAAAAATCGACTGCAATCAGGAGATAAATATAAAACGAAACCACAAATAGCGGTGGAAATAATTCAAGAGATACAAGAGATGGGTTTTAAAATCAAGTTGGTATTGGCAGATAGCCTTTATGGAGAGAGTGGAGATGTCATCAGGGTATTAGAAAAATTAAACCTAGAATTTATCGTGGCAATTCGTTCCAATCATGGTGTGTTGATGCCAGCCGGAAGCCGGAAGCGTTATAACAGATGGAAAGCATATCAGCAAAAGCTTTCACATCGTCAAACAGAAACTCGCTACAAGAGAGAAATCATCTTTGGTCAACGTCGTCGCTTGAGATATTACCAAATCAGTAAAAGTAATCTTCCTGACCCTACAGGAGACGAAAGCTGGTACGTTATGACTAATTTATCTGTTGACTTTCAACTCAATGTTGCTCAACTTTATAGTTTGAGAAACTGGATTGAATATGGCTTTAAACAAGTCAAAAATGAACTCGGCTGGGCTGATTTTCGCCTGACAGACTATGAAAGTATTGAGCGCTGGTGGGAAATAATTTTTAGTGCTTATCTTTTAGTCAGCATTCAGGCGACTTATTTCCAATTAGAAGCTGAGAAGGTGATAGCTGAAAATCTTCCAAATTCTAGCCCTGATTCCTCTTCATTCATCAATGCATCAACTACTCAATTTAGCCAACATCGGGAGTGGGAAGTAGGTATGACATGGAAAAGTGAAAAGTTCCCTGAATAACTTGAGACTAATTATTCAGCCTTATATCTTTTACCATTTGCTGTTACCTTGGTTAGATGTATTCAACATTCCTGGGATGAGACGCTGTTTCCTTAAGTTAATTGAATTGATGAATGGTTTTCGAGCTTCTCCGATTCCTTTCTCCATTGCTAGTTAATCTTCTCTCTATTTTTCTTTCCCTAAAGTAACAAAAGAGGGGTCATACCAATTCACTAAAACTGTGATACAGATAAAGAAGGAATAAATATCAACGAGCAAAGATGGCTGGAGTCACTAAAGTAGAAATATATGAGTCAGCAGAGGAATTACAGGAGCTGCTGAGAAAACAAAAAATAGTATCAAATCGTGAACGGATTCAAGCGTTGTATTTAGTGAAAATAGGTTAGGTAAAAACAATACAGGATGTAGCAGTGGTGGTAGGGAGACTTGGGTAAGGGTACAAAGATGGTTGAAGGACTATACCGAATCAGGAATAAAAGGTTTATTGTTAAGGAAAAAGAGTCCAGCAAGACCGCCAATCATTAACTTACAAGCAAGAAAGCAGCTAGAGAGAGAACTTCAACAGCCACAAGGATTTAAAAGTTATGAAAAAATACGAACCTGGTTAAAAGCAGTGGAAGGGATAGAAGCATCGTATAAAGTAGTACACGACATGCGCTATCAAATGAAAGCGAAGCTAAAAGTACCGCCAGCAGTAGGTGTCAAATACGATAGTGAAGCAGAATTGGAATTTAAAAAAAACTGCCACAATACCTAGAAGTAATTAAAAAATACATCATAGCACCAGTCGATAAACAAAAAAAATTAGATATTGGTGTGGAGACGAAAGCCATGTGGGGTTGAAGACTGAAGCTGGGAGATTAATTACCAGAAAAGGAGTCAAGCCCATCGGCATTATCCAATGAAAGCGGGATAATTTTTATTTATATGGATTCGTAGAACCATTAACTGGAGAGCATTTTATTTGGGAATTCTCTCATTTAAATACAGATTGTTTCAAGATTTTTTAAGAAAAATTCTCAAAGACTTATTCTCAAGATATACATGTTCTTCAGTTAGATAATGGATCTTTTCATTTTAGTCAGCATCTCAAACTACCAGAAAATATAGTTTTGTTATTTCAGCCTCCGCATACACCTCAACTTAATCCAATTGAAAGATTGTGGTAGGAGGTTAAAAGGCATTTAACTTGGGAAAGCTTCTCAACTTTAGATGAATTAAGAGAATTTATTTGGAAGCGATTGGAACAATTAAACACATCAATAGTTGCTTCTATTACAGGTTGGGATTTTATTCTTGATGCTTTATTTGTATCAGGCTTTTCGTTAAATTGTATCAGCAGTCGGGTCAGACACCCTTTGTCTTTTCAATGGCAAGTGTCAAGCGACGGGCACTTAATGACCATTTACTCGACACCTTTATTTCAATGTTAGGACTCTCGCCGACTGTAATTATAGCAGGCGCCAAGGCAGTTAGGACGCTAGACGTAGGACATACTCCATCGCATCGCGTAGACACTCAAACTGGTCAAGTTGCTTACGAATCCGACTTTTGAGCCAAGACCAACATCGCTCAATCTTATTGAAGTCCGGTGAATAAGCAGGTAGGTATAACAACTCACAGGCGGCTTCGTGAATTAGTTGCTCAATGCGACCCCCTTTATGAAACGTGGCATTATCTATGACCACTACCTGCTCCGGTTTCAGTAGAGGAATTAAGCTCTCCTTCCAACCAAATCTCAAAAACAGTCCGATTGCAGGAGCCAACGACAGTAAAGGGAGCCATCAGTTGTCCAATACATTGAGCCGCAATCATATTTACTCGCCCCTGCTTTCGTCCTGACTTCAAGGCATGAAACCTTTGTCCTCTTTCATTCCAGCCATAAGCGTAGTCTTCCCGATTGTCCATGCCTGCTTCATCCACATAAACAATCACTTCTTCCTCATGGGTTGCCAATTGCTCTGGGAATATCTGCCGTTTCACCTCATCTCGTTCTTGGTAGCCGTAGGTCTTTTTTTTCGCGTGAACCCAATTTTCTTCAACCCTCGTGAGATTGTGCGTTAGCGTAGCTCGCCGTAGGCATCGCTGATGTCGCCCTCCCACAGTTGAGCCATTTTCTACCTGGGTTTTATCACCATGAGATTTAGCAAAAGCCCGAAATTCATCCCAGTCTGTGATTTTGTGGTTGTTTCCAGGCGGGTGGTTGGGCAACGAACGGCAGAACATCTCCGGTTTCAGCTTTGCGCTGCAACCATAGGTTGATCGTGTTGCGGCTGATGTTGAACAGTTCACTGGCTTCGCTTTTCTTGAGTCCATCTAACTCGATAGCTTGGAGTACTTTCTGACGGAAGTCGTAACTGTATGGTTTAGGCATAAGTAGATCAGACGATAGCAGGTCACGATAACATCTTTAGTCTACGTCCTAACCGCCTTATCGGTTGCTATAAATCCCATCCTAACTACCAAAACCTACGGTCTTATGGCGTTATTGCCGCCTAATTTTGTCCGGAGTATTGTTAAAAGAAGATTGATTAACATTATTCTGGTTGCCACGACCAATCGAATGACTTATTAGTGACTTGGCTCACTAAATCATCTTAATTCTTTAAAATTCGACAACAGTATGTGAGAATACTTATTTTGTGTTTACTTACTTTAATATTACTTTTACATTATATTTATAATTACTGCTTTAAAAGTAGCTAAACTTCATTCTTGAGAATATACCCTACCTCTTCACTATTGCTTAGAAAAACATAATATCCTGCTTCATAATTACTTAAATAAAATGTCATTAATTATACCATTGTAGTAGCAGCTTAAAAGATTGATATTAGAGAAGTAGTTTAAAAATATAGCTTGTCTGTCTACTATTATGAATAAAAAATGGGCTGCTAAACGACTTACAATCAATCTCACATCAAGCGAGGCACAGAAGCTTGAACAATACTGTTCAATGACGGGCAGACCAGCAACCGATGTGATTCGGGAGTTAATCCGTTCTCTTTCTACTCAAGAGGAAAAAGTCCCCCAAACTTAGGAAATCATACTAAACAAAAAATGAAACCATGACAAGCACATCTAAATTTGTAAGTGAAATATAGTGTTTCATAGTTATCAGTTATTTTCTTGCAAACACGCGCTATAGGTAGCAACTGAACACAACCCAAATGTGATTCTGCTCATTTAGCCATGTCCAATATGGATGGTTTTGAGCTAATAGTTCACCTACAAGCAAATCCCCAAACCCCTTCTGTTCTCATTTATGACTAGCCCTTTCAAGGTGTGTTATTTTCCTGTTTTTTCTGGTTTAGAATCTTATAAGTTTAGACATGAGGTCGATTCTTGGGGTAAGTCCTCTTTGGCTGAGGTTTTTTGGGTCTGGCGGATGACGAGGAAAAGCTCTGAGCTTGATAAGACCTGCCAGATGTTGAGGGTTTGCGATAATTTTGTGAAGGTGATGTTCTGAAAAACACACCACTATCAGGGGGAATCGCAATCATCATCCCCCTGTAAGAAACCATTTATAAAGTAAATCAAAAGTTAGGGTGCGTTAGGCTAAAGCCTAATGCACCATTTTGTATAGCAATGCGTTAGGGGCTTTGATATATTTTTTGTGATAAAGGATATCGAAATATGTGCCTAACACAACGCCAGTTGCTTCTCCTAAGGGAGACGCTGCGCGTAGCTTGCTTCCCCGTATGGGTACAAGCTGGGGAACCCGTCCAACGCACTAGCTCCCCTATAGTAATTTGATTTTTACTTTATAAATGACCTCTAAGTAGCCTTGATTTCATCAGCTAAATAATAGCTGAAAATTTCGGCTTCTATCTTCTCGGTTGCATAAACACTTCTTAAAGCTGCCCTAACCGCAGACAGTGGGTTATAGGCAACTAAAGCGATACAGAATGTAAACAAGGCAGCCTTTGGGTAACCTAAGGTATTAATCTGGCAGCAGAGATTTTCTCTGAGGACTTGAAACAAGGTTTCAAAAACCCCATCAGTGATAGGTTAAGATCATTAACAATTTGTCAATAAGCAATAGTGCTTAAAATTATGTTGAAATCCGGGTAGAAAACACAATTTTAAAGCTGGCTATCCCGTTCACGGAGCGTCTCGTAGAGAAGACGGGCTACGCCTACGCGTCATATTTAAAAGCATCATTTACCCTTACCCGAAAAAATCAGTACAAAGCTTAATTTGATCCGTCATCAAGTAGTTAATTTATCGCCTAATTACTATTGACAAGATTGATTTTGTCTTAACCTCTCACGAATAGACAGACCCTTCAAAAGTCTTGTTGACCACTAAGGGAATCCCAAAAATAAATTCTTCAGCCAAATCTAGTAAAGTCAGCGTAGTGATCGCCACCCTGGAAGTAACGATAACAGGTTTTTGTCAGATGGGGAACACACCGTTATTTACATTGCCCATCCCATAATCAGTAATAGTAATGGCTTTGCCAAAACCTACCCTTTAAATTTACATACAGGAGTAGAGCGATTGCCTCTTCGAGAGCTAAGAATCTAATCAAAGAGTGCGTTAGCGTAGCTTACTGTAGGTATCGCTTGTTCTCAATTGCGATGGAAATTCCTCTTACGTTGCTTGTGCCTTGCGACTTCTTTGCGCTTGTGTTTTTCCAAAGGTGTTTCAAAGTGACGATGCTTTCTCATGTCTGGAAAAATACCTGCTTTAGAAACTTCCCTCTTAAATCGACGTAAGGCTGACTCAATTCCTTCATTTTCGCCCACAAATACTTGGGTCATTTTCATCTCCTACTTAATTGGTACTGGGCAATTTTAAGCCATCCAGTAGACCGGAGCGCAAAAAGGGCAGATAATGATTCTGCCCTTAAAACATTAAAACTGAATTTTTTATCTTAAAGCTTAGTAGCGTCCTCGAGAGTATCCTCCACCGCCGCTGCCGCGACGGTCACCACCAAAGGAACCACCTCTATCTTCCTTGGGTTTAGCCTTATTCACTTTGAGGTCGCGTCCCATCCACTCAGCACCATCAAGAGCTTCAATGGCAGCTGTTTCTTCAGCTTCTGTACCCATCTCTACGAAAGCAAAGCCGCGAGGGCGTCCAGTTTCACGGTCAGTAGGTAACTGAACCCGTTTTACAGAACCATGTTCGGCAAAAACAGAAGTGAGGTCTTCTTGTGTGACCTCGTAGGATAGATTACCTACATAAATTGACATGCATTATCTCCAAAATCATAGGTGTGTAGAGATTTAGATTTCGGAGACAAGCTTGTTAAGACCAAAAGGGAAAAGCCTGTCAATACTAAAAACAAACACTGTAACCGAATTTTATTCTCACCTAATTACCTTAGCACATCATTGAGTTCTTACCCACCGTAAAAAAGGAAGTATTAAGAGTCAGCGATCGCCTGATGCCTTCTCAAAGGATGTTTTAAAAGTCCTCTAATTACTAGCAAATTTAATCACCTGATTTTATTGATTTATACGCTTGTAAATCAGAGCCTTTTAGGAAGTGAAACAGCCCTGCTTTTTAAGGGGAGCCAGTCGCTCAGAGGGGTCTGCCCAAGTGGAGCGACTGGCATGGGTTAGGGAAGATCAATAAGTACCTAAAATCACACCCAAACACTTCTCAAACATCTTCTAAGTCATGGATTCATGGGCAACTCCGACATTGAGTAGCAGAAATTCCCCAAATAATTGCAAAATAAATGCAGTTCGTCATTGTTACTACCTGGAAATGCCGACTACACTTGCTGACGCACGAAATGTGCTTTCTGACCTCATCCCTCGCTACTCAAAGCGTGTAGATTATCTGATGATTCGCCTTGAAGAAGCAGAAGGGACTGATATCTTGTTGCGTGGCGACAAGGTAGAAACCCTCAGTGAAGGCATTTCAATTGGTGGACATATTCGCGCTTGTTATAAAGGTGGATGGGGGTTGAGCTGCTTTAACGAGCTGGCAACAATTCAGGATCGGATAGAAGAAGCGATCGCTGCTGCGCGGATGGTTGGTGATGAAGAAACTTTACTTGCACCCATTGACCCGGTGCAAGCAGTATGCATTCTACCCCTAAAAGGCACTGATCCCCGAAAAATCCCACTCTCTAAGAAAAAACAATTGTGTGATCGCTATGCCCAATTGCTCAAAGGCGTTGATCACCGGATTACCACTACCTCGGTGCGCTATGGAGACAGTGCCCAAAAAGTGATCATTGCTACTTCGGAAGGCACTTTAATCGAGCAATCTTGGGTGGATATGGAAATGCGCTTTGCTGCCACCGCCAGAAATGGCGAAACCGTACAAACTGGACGGGAAACTACTGGTTCTCGCAAAGCTTACGAAGATTTAACTGATTTGGATGAACAGGTCAAAAGTGCCGCCCAAAGAGCGATCGCAGCTTTATCTCTGCCATCGGCGAAAGGCAATACCTACACCGTCGTTATTGACCCAATTCTTACCGGCTTGTTTGTCCACGAAGCCTTCGGACATCTTTCTGAGGCTGATATGGCTTACGAAAACCCTGATTTGTTAGAAGTCATGACCATTGGACGGCGGTTTGGGCCAGAAGAACTCCAAATTTTTGATGGTGCTGCTTCAGAGGGACATCGCGGTAGCTATTTTTACGACGATGAAGGCACGCCTGCTACTACTACTCAACTAATTAAAGATGGAGTTTTAGTTGGACGTTTACATTCTCGTGAAACCGCTGGCAAATTGGAGGAAGCGCCTACGGGTAACGCCCGCTGTCTCAACTATCACTTTACGCCCATTGTGCGGATGACAAATACCTGGATTGAACGGGGTAAAACACCAGTCAAAGACTTATTCACCGATATCAAAGAAGGAGTGTATGCCCGTAATTGGTTGGGTGGGATGACGAATGGTGAAATGTTCACCTTTAGTGCTGGGGAAGCGTGGATGATTAGGAACGGTAAAATTGCTGAACCTGTGCGGGACGTAACGCTTTCGGGAAATGTATTCCAAACTTTAGCGGATATTGAGGCAATTGGTGATGATTTTTACTGGGATGAATCCGGCGGTTGTGGTAAAGGAGGGCAAAACGGCTTGTCAGTGGGTTGTGGTGGCCCTAGTCTCCGAATTCGAGATGTAGTGGTTGGTGGGGAAACCTGAACTACCCGCCCTATACCCGGTACTCAGGGTTAACTCAGGTTTCTAGTACAGTGCGGCGTCAGTTTACCTACCTTTAACAAGGGGATTTTGCCCCAAGTCTTGTTAATTGAGATGGTAGCTGGATTCTTGCCATACTGTACTAGTACAGTGCGGCGTCAGTTTGCCTACCTTTAACAAGGGGATTTTGCCCCAAGTCTTGTTAATTGAGGTGGTGGCTGGATTTTGCCGTACTATACTAGTCTCACGGGGGAATGCCTCAATTCAAATCAATTTGCTAGCCAGAAAGCGACGTTACGCACATAGGTTTTGATATCTTCTAAGGCACGTGGCTCTTTTTTGATGCCATCTCCTGGTGGCTCATCTACAAAAGTGGGACAGCCTTGGTTGATATTCCAGTTGTAATCTACTAAATGATGGAAACTGGAGTTAGCTACTGCTCGTCCTAGTCTATTTCCCTGTTCATCTTGATGATGTTCGATCGCTACAACCAAATTGAAGTTACGATCTGTAACTAAACTTTTACCCAGAGCAATTACCCGCGCGTTTGCATTGCCCAAAGACACGCCAATTCCACCTTCATGGGGATGTGTTGGGAAAAAATTAATACTTCCCGTAGGTGAATTGGGATTTTTTAAAAGTTCGTGAATGGGTTCAACAATGGTAATTTTTTGATAATCGCCGTTAGCTCCCGAATGATAGTTAGGCCAGGAAATATAAGTTGTGTATGAGTCATCTCGGCTCCTGCGAGATTCGTCGGGATCGGGATTTTTTGTGTTGAAATAGTGAACATCACCAATGTCAACTAAACCACACATCGAACAGCCCATATCTTGATGATCGCGTGTTGCTAGAATACCGCCGCCGCGTTGCCGAAAAGCATTAATTCCGGCAATGTCTTTTTCGGTTAAACCCTTATCCACTTCTAAGCCAAATAGCCAAAGTTCATCAAAATCTGATTTGTCGAGACTACTTAAAACTGGATCACCACCTACTGCATCTGATTCGTAATCGCGTCCTGTAACTTCAAATAAGGAGTTTCCTGCTTCGTCTTGAATCGATGCTAAGTAATCTTGTAACATCGAGAAACGAAAAATGCTCCAGTCATCTTCAGTCGTAGGAATCGTAGTCTGCAAAAGAATACGAATTGGTTTTGCCATAACCTCTGCCAGATGAACACCACAATTGAGTATAGCGATCACTTTGCACTAATTTAAATTTTTAAATTCCTCAACATCCGTCCCAAGGATGAGAGTAACTCATAACTTTAGGTAGTAGCGCTAGTAGTTGAGGATAGCTAATTTAGATAAAAGTGATTGCGATATTGACTCTGGTTTGATTCACCATACCAATCCTTCGTGGCGCGTACTTAGGGATTTACTGCCTGTCTGGGTAACCTGGATAGCCTCAATTAAAAAGTTCCTTAGCACAGTGACAGATATGAAAGCAGATCAACTCCTGAAAAACTATCAAGCAGGTGTCAGAGACTTTACTGGTGTCAACTTGAGCGAGGCAAACTTAAGGGAAGCCGATCTCAGTGACATAATTTTAGATAAAGCAATTTTAGATGGAGCTAATCTGAGTCACGCTAATTTAGCCCAAGCCAGTTTGATTGAGGCAGACTTAAATGGAGCAGATTTGAGCAATGCTAACCTCACTGGTAGCAACTTAAGCGGAGCCATCTTAGATGGAGCTATCTTGGATGGAGCAGCAATGGAAGGAGCTAATTTGAGTCAGGCTGATTTGACAGTTGCTAAACTGATTGAAACTAACTTGAGTGACGCGGATTTACAGGAAGCAAGCTTGATGGCAGCGAATCTAGATGGAGCCGATTTGAGTGGTGCAGACTTAGGTGTAGCCGACTTGTCCCAGGCAAATCTCACCCAAGCAGATTTGAACCAGACAAATTTGAGCGGAGCAAATTTGGAGGGAGCCAATATAGAAGGAACCATCCTAGATGAAAATGTGTGACATCTCCCGCCGCTAAATCGCAGTACCGATTATAGCGGTGGGATATCAGGCGAATTAGTCAAATCAGTCAACATTAACAGCAATTGCCCGGGATAATATCACCATACCATTTACTGATGACAGCCTAGTTTCCGGTTTTTGGTGATTACTTTTGGCACTGGCAAGAGAATCGCTGCGTAGCTAAGACAGCACCCTGAAAAATATATTTGGATGCGATCGCTCTCAGAACTCGGAACTTTGAGCTTGGAACACCGAACATCGAGATCAGAACTCGGAACTTTGAGCTTGGAACTCGGAACGCCGAGATCAGAACTCGGAACTTTGAGCTTGGAACTCGGAACGCCGAGATCAGAACTCGGAACTTTGAGCTTGGAACTCAGAACACCGAGATCAGAACTCAGAACTTCAAGCTTGGAACACCGAACGCCGAGATCATAACTCGGAACTTCAAGCTTGGAACACCGAACGCCGAGATCATAACTCGGAACGCCCAGATCATAACTCGAAACCTCCAGATCATAACTCTGAATGTTGCATGAGAGTGTATAACTTGTGTGTACACATTATCCGCTTGCAAGAACAAGTAACGTGGATATATTTTCTACACACAAGGATACTACTTTGAAAAAGTTTGCTACAAGTAGTGTTATTTACGATTGTCATAATTAAAACAACCGACTCTCAACTATCAATGGAGAACTTTACCCTCGTTGTCACACTCTATGTCAACCCTATGACAGGGAATGATACCAATACTGGTTCACGGTTGAGTCCATTTAAAAGCCTCACCCGGGCCTTAAAAGTAACCAAAATTTCCACGATAATTCATCTGGAGTCGGGGACTTACAGTGCTGCTAGTGGTGAGGTGTTCCCACTGGTTATCCCTGGAGAGGCGACAGTGGTAGGTAACGAAGCGAACAAAGGTGCAGGGATTGTAATTTCTGGGAGTGGGGAGTATCAAAGTCCCAGCTTTGGTATGCAAAATATCACGTTTCTCTTGCTAGATAATGCCAGTCTTTTAGGTGTAACTGTTACCAATCCCTCAGCAAAAGGTACTGGTATCTGGATTGAATCGGCTGCATCTACTTTAGCTAACAATACTTTGAGCGACTGTGGGCGGGAAGGTGTGTTTACCACTGGTACTGCCAAACCCACAATTTTAGATAACATATTTGTGCAAAATACTGCTAGTGGGTTAGTGATGGCAGGTCATAGCCAGGGAGAAGTACTGCGGAATGTATTTCAAAGAAACCCTTTAGGCATAGTAATTAGTGATTTTGCCGCTCCGGCGATCGCAAATAACAAATTATCAGAAAATCGCACAGCGATCGCACTTTCTCGCAACGCCCGCCCTGTGCTGCGTCAAAATCTCATTGTTAAAAATACCCAAGGTGGTCTATTAGTCAATGGCAATGCAATTCCTGACTTAGGTAATACCGAAGATCCTGCTGATAATATTTTTCGTGACCATAGTGAATTCGATTTATACAATGCCACTACACAAAAGCTGGTTTCAGTAGGTAATCAGTTGAATCCTCCTCTAGTCAAGGGCTTAGTCGAATTGCTTCCAGCGGATAGAGTAGCAATTAGCACCAGTTCCTCAGAGGCTCCGACTGAATCCCCATCTGAAAAACTCCCCGCACCTGTTCAACTGGATGAACATTGGGCAGAACCATTTATCCAGGCATTAGTGAGCATGGATTTAACTCATAGTTTCGCTGATGGTAGCTACCAGACAGATAAACCCATGACTCGCGCCCAGTACGCGGCTTTGGTGGCGATCGCCTTTAACCCATTTCCTAAAATCCCAGCACCTGATTTTACAGACGTACCCAAGGATTTTTGGGCTTATAGCGCAATCCAAATCGCGGCTAGCGGTGGCTTTGTTGGCGGATTTAGCGATCGCACTTTCCGCCCTGATCAAAATGTCCAGCGGCTACAAGTGATTGTCTCCCTAGTAAACGGACTGGGACTACCTTCTGCTGATAGCCATGCTTTAGAAGTTTACAGTGATCGTCATACCATTCCCGACTATGCCCGGACAGCCGTTGCCACTGCGACACAACGGGGAATAGTTGTCAACTATCCAGATCCGAAAGTACTTGCACCTTCACGTTCGGCAACACGCGCCGAAGTTGCAGCAATGGTTTATCAGGCATTAGTTGCCATTGGGCAAACACCTGCAATTAAATCTGTCTATGTAGGGTTGCATTCCAGAAGTTCACAAGTAGAATAGGAAACACTGCCTATCGGCTTAGTAACTCGTGAAAAAAATCATGTAGTTAAAAGCACGTTAGGGTAATATGCGATGGGTGACAAATTTTAGACCTATTGCCTAAAGCTAATAGCCCCATGTTAACAACACTTCCAGACACTTCTGCCAACTTGGCGATCGCTTTATTAATTAACTATAGTTTCGATCTCAGTGGGTATAGTGCCAGTGAGCTAGTTGAGCGTTGGCAAACGCAATATCCCCTTAATTGGCTACACCTGGCAGTGATTGAGGCACTATATCAAGGTCGTTATAAAGCGGTTTCCGTGCAGCAAATTTTAGTATTTTGGCAGCGCCGGGATCAGGCTACATATCATTTCAACATGGAATTTGAACGGATGATTTGTAGCAAATTTCCCCAAAGGTTAACCTCATCGCCTGCTCCAGCCCTACCACCAGCCAAGAAAAACCCTACTGTAGAGAAAGTCACGAGTCCTCAATTACCACCTGCTAAGATTGGCAACGGTTATCAACACAGCAATACTGCAACTCTACAACTGAAAAGTTACGAACAAAAGGCATCTTTGAGTGAAGAAGAGGGGAAGCAGGAAGATAGAGACAATAAAACCGTCCTAAAGTCTCCCCTTTCTGGGAAATTTGCCTCTTCGGCAACGCTTCAGCTATCATCTACTGTTAGCCAAAGGCAAATTTCACAAGAAAGTCCACCCTCCTCTCCATCACCATTCCATCATAAACGGGCAAAACTGCTACCACCTGCTGCTATTCATGCTCCAATCGGGCAATTTACCCCAGAAAAAAGCGATCGCTCTGAGTCTTTCACATCTAAACTCAAAGCGATGTCTGGCGAACCAAATCCGCCAATTGTGGGGAGTGGGGAGTAATTAATGTTTTTAAGTTTTTACTCTGCAACCAACTGCATAAAGCGCTGATCATCAGCAATGTCATCAAAATCTAGGTCAATTGCTGCGTCTTCTTTATACCTGGGATTAAGTTCAATTGCTTGTTGTAGAGTTAGCAGAGAGCGTTCAACTTGTCTTTGCAGTGCGTAACAGGCTGCTTTGTTGTAATAGGCACTAGCATAATCTGACTTAATTTCTAAAGCTTTGTTAAAACTAGCGATCGCTTCATCATCGCGTCCCAATCTCACCAAAGTATAACCATGTTTATCCCAGATATTGGGAGAATTGGGTTGGAATTCCAGCGCTTTATTAAAGGATACCATTGCCTCTTCGTATTGTTCCAATGCTACTAGTGAAAGACCGCGATTTAACCAAGCAACTGCATCGTCAGGCTTGATTTGTGTAGCTTTGTCAAATGAGGCAAAGGCTTGCTGATGCTGTTGTAAGTTACCAAAAGCAACGCCGCGATCGCACCAAGCTTGATGATAATCTGGTTGGAGTTTAATAGCTTGGTCATAAGATGCTATCGCATCTTGGTAGCGTTTTAATCTTCCGAGAGTTAGACCTCGTTTTAACCAAGCCACAGGTTCATCAGGTTGGATTTTAACCGTTTGGTTGTAAGCTGCGATCGCATCTTTATAACGCCTTTCAGAAAACAGCGCATCTCCCTGTTTTACATACTCATCAGCAGTGAATTCTGTTTCTTGTGGCTGTTCCTGTATTTCTTCCTCAACTTCAGAATTCACTGCCTCTGGAATGGATGCAGATGTCATCTCAACTTCAGAATTCACTGCCTCTGGAATGGATGCAGATGTCATCTCAACTAGTTCTTGAAGAATTAGATCCTTTCTTTGTTGGGCATCCAATTGTAACTCAGAAAGTTGAGAGACAAACTCAGTTTCTAATCTTTCTATCTTCTCCAAAATAAGAATCTTTTGTTTTTGAGCATTCGATTGTAATTCTGAGAATTGCGAAGTAAATTCCGAACCAGATTTTTCTAAATTTTCAATGATTAACTCTTTCCGCTTTTGAGCATCTACTTGTAATTCGGATAGTTGAGCAATAGACTGTGATTGTAATATTGCTAAACTCTCAATAATTTTATTTCTTTGCTCCTGAGCATCCGCCTGTAATTCAGATAATTGAGATTTAAATTGATTATCTAATTTTCCTAAATTATCAAACGTAATCTCTTTTTTGGTTTGAGCATCTACTTGTAATTCGGATAATTTAGAAGTAAATTCTGACTGCAATTTTGTTAAACTTTCAAAAGCTATATCTTTTTGCTTTTGAGCATCAGACTGCCATCCCGAAAGTTGAGATGTGAACTCAGACCTTGATATTTCTAAATCAGCAACGGCTAGTTGTTGTTGTTGCACCCCTAACTTTAAATTAGACAGTTCCTCTGTCATGACAGATGCTAATTTTCCTATATTTTGCAGTGCTATATCTCTTTTTTGTTGAGCATCAAACTCTAACTTAGATAGCTCAGAAGCAAAATTTGACTCTAAATTTACTATATTTTCTTGAGATTTTTTGAGTTCCGTTTCTAATCTACTTAATACCTGGGCTTTAGCTAAATCTAGTTCAGATGTCAGGGTAGATAAATTTTCTTGTTCGTTTTTAATTTTTTGTTGTAAATTAGCTGTTTCCTGTTCTAATTCATAATTTATTTTTTTAGCTTCTTGAATAATATTTTCAGCATCTTGCTTAACTGTGGTTAGCTGATTTTGTAATTTTTCCATTCCTTGTAGTTGTTGCATTGCTCTATCAACAATTTCGCGGATTACCACCCGTCGCAGGAGCCAAAATAAAACAATGATTGCGACTGGAAATAGACTTAATATAACTAGCCAGATATTGAGTAAGATAGTTGTACGGCTAAAAGCGCTCTTAAAATCAGATTGCACTTGCTGTTGAATTCGCTTTTCTGCTCGTAGTCGCACTAATTCTTCCCGTTCCTGATTTGATAACACCGGAGTAGGAGTTAGTGCTGGGGAGGGTGATGGTGCAGATTGTCCACTGACAATTCCAATGGATAACAGTAAGGGTAAAAAGACAATAGTACTTTTTACAATTAAAGCGAAAACAGCTTGATTTTTGCTCTTCATAACAACCATCTCAGTCTGTTGGTCAGTTTTTGAAGCGGCGTGCCTCTCTCCAATCTATAACAGAATTAAGTAGTGAAATGTTGTAGAGGCAGTGGGAAATGCTAAACCATCGTTAACTAATCTGCCCTCTCATCTGTCACTGTATGCGAAATTTCAGCGGTGGAGTGCAGTCTAATGCCTACTCACTTACCGAACTAGGTTTGACTTTGTTCCTACAGATGGCAGAGTAATAAAGTTCAGTTAAGAAAGATTGTGGGTTAGATTGAATGTAGACAAAGGAGGCGGCTTAAGGCAGGGTAGTCAAACCCAACAAATGCCCCAAAATGTTCGGTTTCGTTCTTCAAACGCCACTTGTTTCTCTTTACAGCCCTTTGGGCATTCTACGGCAGACGTTAGCCTCTCCCTTTGGGAGAAGAAGAGACGCGCAAGGGACAAGTCAGAAAACCCGCTTGGGCACTGTGGCTTCCCAACCTACGCATATATTTTATCTGCCTCTAACCCAAGCGTATTGGATGGCAGAGTGAGTTAAGTTGGAAGCCCCACCTATACGCTAAGTGTCAGGTGTGGGTACTTCGCACTAACATTAGATTATCTAGGGTAAGCAGATTACTTGTCCTAAAATTAACTTAACAAAGGCGGTAGAAAATGAGTCGCATAAATCCTTACACACTGCAATTGCAGATTACTCGAATGTTTGAGCAAGGGCAATCATTTTTTGCCACAACCAAGGTACAGGAATGGTTGAAAGAACGCAAACACAATCCAGAAGATTATGACATTATTTTCCATAAAAAACCTGCGCCTCCTGGTTCAAAAGAAGTGATGGTAGTGGAAATTGAATTACGCCGCAAAGATGGACAACCTGTAGATCCTTGGTTGCAGGAACAAGCAAATCTTCATGTCTGATTTTAGCAACTAGCAATTTTCAATTTAAATTCATATTATCTTAACATAATTTACCAAAATAGAGCGTTCCCAATTGGGGAACGCTCTTTATTATCTTTGTATTGCTCATAAATACCTTTTAAAATTATAAAAATGAAATATCATCAGCATTGGGTTTTTGCATTTTAGGTTTACTTCGGAATTTTGATATCCATCTCTATGTCAGCCTACCTGAGCATTATTTCAACAGAAATATCACAATTTCCCTATTACGATACAATTTTGTATTTCCTTTTACTAGGAATTGCTGCTTACTTCGGTCATCTAGCATTAAACAAACGTCAAATTCAAATATCGAACCGCCAAGAGCGCCAAGAAAAGAAACAGAGAATGTCATAAATTATTTAGGACTGCTATATAGATAGCAAATTTTACTTCGTCCTCTGCACTTTTATCATTTCTGTGGTAGCTTGCAGTAATTCGCTACATGTGTGCGTTAATCAAAATCACCTAATCAGGTAAATCAAAAGGGTGAGGTACAATAAACATAAAATATACTAGCTTAAGGCTATAAATGGTTCCTTAGTACACCAATTTATAGCTTCAAAAATTAGGAAGTGGATGATGACTGTAAACCAAATTATTGGATATTCACCAAATCGCTTATTTAGGAATAGATATTATCTGTGCGATTGCCCATATCAAAAATATTAAATTCAATTCCGTCTAACTTCAGCCTCAAAGCCTCTAATAAGAGGTTTACCCTTTCTTCAATAAAAATGGTTATGGCGTCTTCAGGAAGTGCATTGGATCTTGACCATTCAAGAATAATCGTCGGTATAAGATGAGAGCGTAGCACTGCCTCTAAACCAGGCTCGTCATATTCTTTAAGATAATCTAATGGATTTTTATCGCTAATTTTCAAATTAGTTATTTGAGACAGATAGGCAATATTCATCAAGCTATCAGATTCTATTTGACTAGCAATGCCACTCTGTTTAATAAAGTTAACTGGAAATATATGGTGCAAGTTAGGCTTATCTGTTAGCAGATAATAAACATCAGACAAAACATCTTTATGCGGTTTTGCCCAATCCTGCGGCTTGTGGTTTGCATAAAGTGATAGTATTGCTCTGGATAAGCGACCTCTATAACTGTAGAAAGATTTTCTTATCAAATTCTTATCAATATCAAATTGGTTGAATGAGTAAGTAGTATTAGCCTTTTGTTGATTAAGAAAGTCTATATGTTGCCAGAGGTGAGTAGTATTTGTTAGTAAGTCTGCATTATGAAAACTATAATACCAAAAATACTTAGTTAAAAAACTATAATCTGGTTTATCATTACGATAAAAATATGCTGTGATAGTCAAATATAAATATCGGTAAGGAATTAATCTTGTACCCTTAATATGCAAAATATTATCAAAAAAATCAAAAGTTTTTACAACTGCTATTTTAAAATTAGACCATACAGCTTCAATATGCTCTGTTTTTAGCTCATTAAGATACTTATCAGTAATATTTTGTATCCCAGCATTGGGAAATGAAAGTTTTACTACTACAGCTAGCATCTGGAGCAATGTCCAATCATCAACATTCGCATATTGACTGCTAGCAATAGACTTTCTAAAATTATTAATTAATTCACGAAGGTAAAACCCAGGAATATTATTCTTTTTGTCCTCAATACGAAAAGTTTTAGCAACCACAATATCAAAGATATATAATGGTTTACCCGCTTGATTAATCCGCTCAAATATTTGGCAGACTTCCGCAACTTCAATACCTCGTAATTCAATGAAGGATATTCGATAATTATCCAAAACTTCTTTACACTTCGCTAACTGTTGTCTGTAGGGATGATCAAAGTCACCATAGCCACCTTTATGAAGATTTTTTTCAACATTGCCATAATCATTTTTAATATCTTCTAACTTAACAATCAGTTTTTCCTCATAACGTTCAGTTTTACTTTTATTTCCTTTATTTCGCCCTTTATTATCATCTATTTCATCCCAAAATAAAAATCTTTTGATATAACTTGTATCATCGGTTGCATCAGTAAATTCAATAGTCAAATCTACATATAGTGTCGGGTTAAACTTATTTTTGCAAGCAATTTTATCTCCATATATTGAGGTTAGAAGGGCAGTTGTCCTTTGTTGTCCATCTAAAATATATTGGTATTCGTTAGAAGAAAAATTATCAGCAAGCTCAATACCTCCTATTTCTCTATGACTTTCAAGCTTGGTGCTAGTTTTCCAAATTAAAATACTTCCTAATGGGTAAAATTTATAAATACTATCCCAGAGTTTTTTAACATTCTCTTTCTCCCAGACAATATCTCGCTGAAAAGTGGGAATTTGATACTTTCTAGCTAAGAGATTATCTAAATAGGTAGCAATAGCAGAATTAGTTGGCTGAATGCGATCAGTGTATGTAGACATTAAATTAACTTTACTTAACTTTTCGTAAATATTAAGATTAGTATGTGAATTTAACTGATTTTAGTAAAATTCCATACAAAGTTAACTGATATTTAATTAAGTGTCAACTCAGATTTTAGATAATCTCTGCAACCTTTCCTCCATACCAACGTTGCCCTGTAAGCCACCTGTGTGTACCAGCAACAAGCGATCGCCTTTACCAAAAAATCCTTGCTGTAGTAAATCCATCACTCCGTAAAACATTTTAGCGGTATATACGTAATCAAGAGGTACGCCATGTTCCTCGCTGAACTGTTGGCTGAACAGTAGCAGCTCATCGTTTACCTTTGCATAGCCGCCAAAGTGGTAATCACACACCAATTCCCAAGATGCCGGACTATATGCTGCGGGTAAACCAGAGGCGAGGTAATTTGTCAGCAGACTTTCGATTTCTTGTGCAAGAAAAGCTCCATTTTTCAATACTGGAAAAGCGATCGCTTTTTGTCCTTGATGCAACGAAAGCGCAATACCAGCCAGTGTGGTAGCTGTACCACAAGCTACGCATATATGATCAAATGCGTAGGCGTAGCCAGCCGTAGGCATCGCATCACCAATTATCTCCGTGCAGCCGCGCACACCATTTAAATTACTCCCACCTTCGGGAATGATAAAGACCTCACCGAAACGTTGATGCAGATATTCCTGTAGCGCTGCTGTGTTGCGTTGTCGATACATCTCGCGGTTGAGATACACAAGCTGCATACCCTGCTGTACAGCAAAACTCAGCGTCGGGTTCAATGGTAGCCTCTCCTCTCCACGAATTATACCAATGGTGCCAAAACCGAAAAGATTACCAGCAGCCGCAGTTGCATAGATGTGATTGGAATAAGCGCCCCCAAAGGTAAGTAACCTCGTAAAATTTTTCTGCTTGGCCTCTAAAAGGTTGTACTTTAGCTTGAACCACTTGTTGCCGTTAACCCATCGGTGCATGAGATCCAGGCGCAGTACATACAGATCAACACCAGCGTGGCGGACAATTTCGCTGTTGATTTGTTGTAGAGGAGGAGAAATAAAAGTTAACGACATGCCTAAACATTCTAACTTAGTATTTACATTTTCTCACATTCATTATTAAAGATAAAAGTAATGATAAACATTGAGTAATTCCAATGGTAAATCAATCTAAATGACCAATAAATCTTTCTGATGATTAGCTTTAGAAATTAACATTTTACTAATTGAGTATTTCAGGTAAATATAATAAACATAACTCTCGCTTCAAATAATAATCTTTTTGGAGAAAACAAATGGTTGCACTCATCCAGCCCACTCAAGTTACTCCCAACCCAGGACGTTTGACGATTCAAACTGTTGAAGTTGCTCCTCAAACGACTGCTATCCGTTGTCTCGACTGGGATAGAGAACGTTTTGATATCGAGTTTGGTTTACGGAATGGGACGACCTATAATTCTTTCTTAATTCAAGGAGAAAAAATTGCTTTAATTGACACATCTCACCGCAAGTTTGAGCAGCTATATCTTGAGATACTGGTAGGATTAATTGATCCGACTAAAATAGATTACTTGATTATTAGTCACACAGAACCCGATCACAGTGGCTTAGTGAAAAATATTTTGCAATTAGCTCCCTCCATTACTATTGTCGGTGCTAAGGTAGCTATTCAATTTTTAGAAAATATGGTTCACCAGCCTTTTAAATCAATGCAGGTGAAAAGTGGACAGCTATTAGATTTAGGCAAGGGACACCAATTAGAATTTGTTTCTGCACCTAACTTACACTGGCCTGACACAATCTTCACTTATGACCACAAAACTTCCACTCTTTACACCTGTGATGTGTTTGGGATGCACTACTGTGATGACCACACCTATGATGAAAATCTTATTTCAGTAGAGGAAGATTTTAAATATTACTATGATTGTCTCATGGGCCCCAATGCCCGGTCTGTTTTGGCAGCTTTAAAGCGGATTGAAAAGTTAGAAATAGGAACAGTTGCCACAGGACATGGCCCTTTATTACAAAATTATATTTCGGAATGGCTTGGACGGTATCAAAACTGGAGTTTAGAACAAGCAAAAACAGAGACTTTAGTGGCTCTATTTTATGTTGAAGATTACGGGCATGGCGAGCATTTAGTCCGTACTATAGCACATGGATGTGCAAAAACAGGCGTGGCAGTAGAATTATTTCCTCTCAATAGTTCTGAGCCTCAAGAAGTTCGAGAATTAGTTGCCCAATCTTCTGGTTTAGTAATTGCAATGCCACCCCAATCTTCGGTAATGGCTCAAGCTTCTTTAAGTACAATTTTAGCTGCTGTTCACAAAAAACAGACAATTGGTTTATTAGAGTCGGGAGGGGGAGAAGATGAACCCCTTTACCCTTTACGTAATAAGTTTCAAGAACTAGGATTAACTGAAGCTTTTCCACCTATCTTAGTTAAGGAAATTCCTACCCAAACAATGGAACAGCTTTGTGATGAAGCGGGGACAGATATGGGTCAATGGTTAAATCGCGATCGCACCATTAAACAGATCAAATCCATCAATACCGAGCTAGAAAAAGCTTTAGGGCGTATTAGCACAGGATTATACATTATCACCGCCAAAAAAGGAGAAATTCAGAGTGCTATGTTGGCCTCTTGGGTGACACAAGCGAGTCTTGAACCTTTAGGAGTAGCGATCGCAGTATCCAAAGATCGAGCAATTGAATCTTTGATGCATGTTGGCGATCGCTTTGTTTTAAACGTTTTAGAAGAAGGTAAATATCAAGGATTAATGAAACATTTCCTGAAGCGTTTTACTCCTGGTGCAGACCGCTTTGCCGGAGTGAAAACATATCCAGCGAAGAATGAATCGCCCGTTTTAGCAGAAGCCCTAGCTTATATGGAATGTGAAATCACTAGCCGCATGGACTGTGGAGATCATTGGGTAATTTATAGCACAGTCCAAACTGGAAGAGTTGCCAAGCTAAATGCACTTACCGCCGCTCATCACCGCAAAATTGGCAATCATTACTAAATAGGGCATTGGTCATTCTCCTTGTCCCTTTACCTCGCTTATTTCCCCGACTTTTCCTGCTTCTGCTTCTTATAGACGCGATGAATCGCGTCTCTACCCACTCTTGTACAAACGCGATTCATCGCGTCTGCTAAAAAACTATGTATAAATCTGTTGAAAATGCCCCGATTACCATGTACGAAATCAATCGGGGGCGCGTTGTGCGAACCTTGGAATTTATCCAAGATGTAATTGTAATTTCTTTGTGTATCGGTTTATTTTGCTTCATGGTGCTTCAGGTGAGAGATATGTTTCTCTCCTTACTTCCGCCTCTAGATTTTCATGCTGTTACTGCCGATATTCTCTTTTTACTTATCTTAGTTGAGTTATTCCGACTGCTAATTATTTACCTACAGGAACATCGAGTCTCTATTGGGGTAGCTGTTGAAGTTTCCATTGTTTCTGCTTTGCGAGAAGTCATTGTTAAAGGGGTTTTAGAAACAAATTGGAGTCAAGTTTTAGCAACTTGTGCCTTTTTATTAGTGCTGGGAATACTACTGTTCCTGCGAGTTTGGCTACCCCCGACCTTTGAAGGTATCGACCCGGAACAAGAAGCATCTAAACGCTATAGAAATCTAGCCAAGTCTGAATTAACACAAACCAATGGTCATTAGGAACAAGCAGGGGGAGTAGGAAAGGCAGACAGAGAAAGAACTATTGATTATTTATCCATCCCCAATCCCCAATCCCCAATCCCCAATCCCCATAAGAGAGGTTATTATGTCTACTGCAACATTAACGTCCAACCATAGCAGAGATGTACAAGTTGCTGAAATTGGTAAAAATACTCTGATTCTGCGATCGCGGACTTGGGACAGATTAAAATTTGAGGTGGAATATTCCCGCCAACGGGGAACTACAGCAAATTCTTATCTGATTCAAGCTAATAAAAAAGCTTTAATTGACCCTCCTGGTGAATCTTTTACGGAAATTTACCTTGAGCAACTAGCACAACATCTAGATTTTATCTCCCTCGATTACATTGTTCTCAGTCATGTCAACCCGAACCGCAGAGCAACCTTGCGAGTATTGCTCTCTCTGGTTCCTCAAGCCACTCTCATTTGTTCTCGCCCCGCCGCCAATGCTCTAAAAACTGCCTTTCCCGAATTTGAATCACCTATTCAAGCGATGCGATCAGGGGATACTCTAGATTTAGGACAAGGACATCTTCTATCATTTATCACCGTACCAACTCCCCGGTGGGCGGATGGACTTTGTACCTATGATTCCGCCACAAAAATTCTCTACACAGATAAACTTTTTGGCGCTCATATTTGCGAAGATACTTTGTTTGATGAAGATTGGAAGGGATTAGATGCGGAACGTCGTTACTATTTTGAATGTCTTCATGCACCCCAAGCCAAACAAGTTGAAGTAGCCTTAGATAAATTGTCAGCTTTGGGAGCCAGATGTTATGCCCCAGCACACGGCCCGGTTGTCCGTTACAGCCTGAGTCGTTTTAGCTATGATTATCGTCAATGGTGTCAAGGACAAAAATCTCAGGAGTTGAGTGTTGCTTTACTCTATGCTTCTGCTTATGGTAATACAGCAACTCTGGCGAATGCGATCGCTCAAGGATTGATTCAAAATGCAATTAATGTAGAATCAATCAACTGTGAACTAGCCGATTCTGCGGAGATTAACCGCATTGTAGAAACTTGCGATGGCTTGATTATCGGCTCACCCACATTAGGCGGCCATGCACCGACTCAAATTCAAACTGCTTTAGGAATCGTCCTCTCGGTGGCGGCTAAAACTAAGTTAGCAGGAGTGTTTGGTTCCTACGGTTGGAGTGGAGAAGCAATAGATTTACTAGAAAGCAAGCTCAGTGATGCAAATTATCAACTAGGGTTTGAAACAATTCGGGTGCGTTTTAGCCCTACTCCTGAAATTCTTCAGCAGTGTCAAGAAGCGGGTGCTTCCTTTGCCCAAAACTTGAAGAAAACTAAAAAACTGCGGACTTCCCGTCAGGTTGTGACAGAAACTCATGTAGATCGTACCGAACAAGCGGTGGGGCGGATCGTTGGTTCTCTGTGTGTTGTGACAACTCGTGATGAAGAAACCCACAAAGGGGTTTTAACTTCTTGGATATCTCAGGCAACTTTTAACCCGCCAGGAATTATGATTGCGATCACTCAGGAGCAAAATGCAGATTTAATGCATCATCCTGGTGATAAATTTGTGCTGAATATCCTCAAAGAAGGAAGAAATGTGCGACGATATTTTTCTCGTCATAGCACTTTAGGAGATAATCCCTTTGCAAATCTTGCCACACAAACTGCTCTTAATGGTTGTTTGATTCTAAATGAGGCATTAGCCTATTTAGAATGTACGGTGCAAAATCAGCTTGAATGTGGCGATAGATGGTTAATTTATGCCGTCATCAATCACGGTGAAGTGTTGGAAAATGATGGTGTCACTGCTTTAGAGCATCGAAAATCTGGCAGCTATTATTAACCTGATTTTTCACGGTATGTGGAAAACCTCACTTCTATTTCTCTCTCCTTTTAGGAGAGAGACTTTGTTTTCCCCCTTCCCGCGTCGGGAAGGGGGTTAGGGGGTTAGGTTTTTCGTGGGCTTTCCTACATAACGTGAAAAGTCAGGTACACACAAGTCTTTTAGAGTTGCAATGCGATTGTTTCGACTGACAATGCGATTGTTTCGACTGACAATGCGATTGTTTTGACTGACAATGTGATTGTTTCGACTGACAATGCGATTATTTTGACTGACAATGCGATTATTTTGACTGACAATGCGATTGTTTCGACCGACAATGCGATTGTTTCAACTAACAATGCGATTGTTTCAACCGACAATGGCATTGTTGTGGCTGACAATGCTAGACTTTTCACGAGATATGGAAAACCTCACTTCCATTCCTCTCTCCTCATAAGACTACGGTGTACACACAAGTTAAATTACCCCCCTCAATCCCCCCTTGTAAAGGGGGGAAGCCGGAAATCCAGTTCCCTCCCCTTTACAAGGGGAGGGTTAGGGTGGGGTAAAAACCAGATTCGTAAACTACTTCAGACTTGTGTGTACACCGTAGCCTCTTAAGAGGAGAGGGGCTTTTATTTTTCACCATTCCCTAGTACGGAAGCAAGCTTAGTAGTTAAGTTTTTCAGGAATACCCATTGTCGGCAATCTTAGTGCCAATCCCCCATGCTGAATATCGTGATCTAATATTGTTGGGTATCCTATAAATTACGATCGCTTGATACCGATGATTGAAGTTGAGCATCTAAGTAAAATATACGGTTCCACCCCAGCGATTACTGATGTCACTTTTAGCGTCGAGCCAGGGGAGATTTTAGGGCTTCTGGGCCCCAATGGCGCTGGTAAAACTACAACCATGCGGATTCTGGCTGGTTATTTACCGGCAACGAATGGTAATGCCAGGATTGCTGGTTATGATGTCCATCAAAATTCTCTGGCTGTGCGCCAACGAATAGGTTATTTACCGGAAACACCACCGTTATATCCAGAAATGACGGTGGAGGGATTTTTGCATTTTGTCGCCCGAATTAAGGGAGTTCCAGCAGGCGATCGCACCAATAAGGTAATAGCCGCTATCAAACGCTGCAACTTAGAAGATAAGCGGCGGGTAATTATTCGCAAACTTTCTAAAGGATATCGCCAAAGGGTAGGAATTGCTCAAGCGATCGTCCACGATCCACCAGCGATCATTTTGGATGAACCCACCGTCGGACTCGATCCTCGACAAATAATTGAGGTGCGGAATTTAATTAAAAGCCTCGCTGGAACTCACACAATTATTCTTTCCACGCACATTCTGCCAGAAGTTAGCATGACTTGTAGCCGTGTAGCCATCATCAATCAAGGCAAAGTTGTGGCAACTAATACACCAGAAAACCTGATGACTCAGTTGACAGGTGGTTCAGGATATGAGTTGGAAATAGAAGGAGAAGCTGCCTTAGCCAAACAAGTATTGCAAAAAGTCGCGGGTGTGAGTTTGATAGAATCAATTGCGACGGGAATACAAGGTTATCAACCACAGGCAAATCGCGCTTACCTGCGGGTGATATCGCAACCGGGAAAAGAACCAGGAAAGGATATTGCCATAACATTAGTGCGTGCAGGATTTGGTTTACATGAACTGCGGCGTGTTAACGCTACCTTAGAAGATGTGTTCTTGCAACTGACCACAGAAGAAAAGAATTTCGATACTGAGGTAGACTTAGCAGACAACGAAGGAGAGGCAGCGTAAATGGGTATAGTACTGAGTAATATTATTGCCATTTATCGCCGAGAGTTACAGAGTTATTTTGTATCGCCTTTAGCTTATGCGATCGCAGGCATATTTTGGTTGCTCGCGGGGTTATTCTTCGTGATGATTTTGCTAGGGCCAGATGGCATATTGGTAGGAGTCGCGGCAATAGATTCACAAGGGCAACAATTAGGAGTGCCAGTACCGCCAATAGATGTCCCTTACGAATTTGTCAGGGTATTTTTAGAGCGTATGGAGTGGCTATTGCTGTTTATCCTGCCAATTTTCTCAATGGGACTCTATGCCGAAGAACGTAAGCGGGGCACTTTAGAACTGTTAGCCACGTCACCAATCACCAATTGGGCGGTAGCTGTAGGTAAGTTATTAGGCGTGCTAACATTTTTCACCACGATAATTGCACCTATGCTAGTGTTTGAAGCGATCGCCATCAGCGGATCAAATCCACCAATGGCGCTCTCAATTCCGTTGCTGGGTCATTTTGGATTAATCTTGCTAGCAGGAGCAATTTTATCTTTAGGAATGTTTATTTCTTCCTTAACAGACAGCACAATTCTGTCTGCTGTTCTCACATTTGCAGCAGTTTTATTGTTGTTATTGATTGATTTAATCGCTAAAATTGTCCCTGGTCCGGTGGGTGAAGCCTTAGGTTATCTCTCGTTGCTGAAACATTACAACACCTTAATTCAAGGCATTTTTGATACCAGCGCTTTGATTTTATTCGCCAGTTACATTTTTTTGGGCATCTTTCTCACAGCTCAATCAATTGATGCACTGCGCTTTCAAAGGCAGTAGTCATATAAGTTATGAGTTAACCCTTCGGCTTCGCTCAAGGTTAAAGCCGAGCAAAGTCGAGGCTTTAAAAGTTAGAAGTTATGAGTTTTAACTTATAACTCCTAACTCCTCACTTCAGTTTAAGAATATGAAGATAGTTGCAAAAAAGAAACTGTGGAAATATCTGTTTTGGTTGGGCCCGTTCCTAATTACTGTCGGCTTAACAGTTGGGTTAGTCTCTCAACAGTGGGGACTAATTACATTAGCATTTCTGATTGCGGGAATTGTCATCAGTGGATTGGGGATAATATGGCAAAGCTACCAGAGTAACTGGTGGAGGCGTCGTTCTACGCAAGCTGGGACTAATGCTTTAGTAGCAACTCTAGCAGTGTTGGCAATTTTGGGATTGATTAACTTTTTGGGAACTCGCTACCACTTGCGGGCAGATTTAACAGAAACTCAATTATTTACCCTTGCGCCTCAGTCACGGGAATTGGTGAGGGTATTACCACAGCCAGTTAAGGTGTGGGTGTTTGATATTAATCAGAATCCCCAAGACCGAGAATTACTAGAAAATTATCAGCGGCAAAGCTCAAAATTTAAATATGAGTACATCGACCCCCAAACTAGACCAGGACTTGCAGAAAAGTTTGGTGTTAAAGATTATGGGGAAGTTTATTTAGAATCTGGGGATAAACGGCAATTAGTGCAAACAGTAAATGAAAATGAACGCCTGTCGGAAGTCAGATTAACTAGTCGCCTGCAACAACTAACAAATTCAACTACAGCCAAAGTTTACTTACTCCAAGGTCATGGCGAACGCCAACTTTCGCCTGGTAAAGGTGCAATATCACAAGCAATTCAAGGATTAGGCGACAAAAATTTCACAACATCACCGCTGAATTTAGGAGAAACTTCCAAAGTTCCTCAAGATGCCGCTGTGGTGATCGTGGCTGGCCCCAAGCGAGAGCTGTTTGAAGGCGAAGTCAAAGCCTTACAAGAGTATCTTAATCGCGGCGGTAACTTACTGCTGATGATTGATCCTAATACCGATCCTAAAGTTGACAGCTTGCTACAAGAGTGGGGTGTTCGTCTGGATAATCGTTTAGCAGTCGATGTCTCTGGCGAAAGCGTCGTGGGACTTGGCCCTGCAACGCCCTTAGTCACAGAATACGGACAACATCCGATTACCAAAGATTTCGGTAAGGGCAATTCTTTTTATCCGATTGCCCGACCTCTGGAAATTAGCTCTGTGCCTGGTGTTGAGGCTACTCCACTGCTGCGAACCAAACCCTATCCTAATAGCTGGGCAGAAAGCGATCTCCAAAGCGAAAAATTGGAGTTTAATGCAGATAAAGACCTGAAAGGGCCTCTAACCTTGGGCGTAGCCTTAACAAGAAAAGCAGCTAAATCTGCTTCCACTCCCCAAGTTGCACCGACACCTTCACCCCTACCATCACCAACCACTCAAAGCAAGGCTTCCCCCACTCCCGCTGCCTCCCCTCCCCCCCCTGCTCCCACTCCTTCCCCCACTCCCTCATCTCAAATAGCCACTGAGTCACGGTTAGTGGTTTTAGGAAATTCCAATTTCGCCACTGATGGTTTGTTTCAACAGCAATTAAATGGAGATGTATTCCTCAACTCAGTTACTTGGCTGAGTCAACAGGAAAAGCAACCCCTTTCCATTCGCCCCAAAGAACCGAAAAACCGTCGGATAGCCCTGACAACCACACAAGCTAATCTTTTAATATTGTCATCTCTGTTAGTTTTACCCTTAATTGGGTTTGCGATCGCAGTTATTATTTGGTGGAAACGAAGGTAAGAAAGGAGTTAGGAGTAGAGACGCGATTAATCGCGTCTGTACAGGAGTTATAAATATTAACTCTTCACCAATGCTCAATGCCCAATGATTAAAAAATGAAATTGCCGCGAAATACTTTAATTTTGATACTGCTAGCGCTGGGTTTAGGTGGTTTTGTTTACCTCTATGAAATTCGGGGGGCGACTGTGCGAGAAGAAATCAACGAGCAAAAGCAGCAAATTTTCTCTTTTGCAGAAAATGATGTGCAGTCTCTAACAGTCAAGACAAAAAAACTCACCTTGAATCTGGAACGTAGCTCTGAATCTAGTAACCCCAAGTGGTTAATCAAATCTCCGATATCGGCCCCAGCAAATGATGCTATTGTTTCTTATTTGATGGATTTGTTGGTCAAAGGTAAGAGCGATCGCACTCTATCAACTCCTGTAAAAGAGCTTGGAGAATTTGCCTTAGATCAACCCCAAGCCACTATCAATATCACCCTGAAAAACCGACAAAGCCATCAATTGATTTTGGGTAAATCTAACTTTAACAAACGTTTCTTGTATGCTCAAGCTGACTCTGTTGCTAAACCCGATGGTAATATAAATGTGTTGTTAGTATCTACAGATTTTGCAAATGCTGTGAATCGTAACCTATCAGAGTGGCAGCAACCCGTAGATAATAGTCAGAAATTACCTGGACTCAGCACCCCTTTACCAACTCCGACAAATGGTAAATGAGCATAGCGGCTACATAGGCATCCCTCCGGGTGACGCTCGATGACTCGCTAACGCTGCGCTAACGCCAGTTGCCTACGGGGGGAAACCCGCCTACAGCGCTGGTCTCACCGCCTCCGCGGACTAAGGAAAAATTGAGGGTTTGAAACCCACGTTTGCCCTTGGCTTCCCGCAGGGTAGGTGGGTAAAGCTTCGTGTAGACGCGGTTTTTAAACGCCGATTTAACGTTAAGTTGACACTTCAAATCTCACTATTTTTTATAATTTATTATGACAAATTCGACAGCAACATTGCTGATTTCCTGCCCAGATCAACGGGGATTAGTGGCAAAAATTGCCAATTTTATCTATTCTAATGGTGGTAATATTATCCATGCAGATCAGCATACAGACTTTGCTGCTGGGTTATTCCTTACTCGCATTGAATGGCAGTTAGATGGGTTTAATTTACCGCGAGAATTTATTGCACCTGCTTTTAATGCGATCGCACAACCTTTAGACGCTAAGTGGGAAATACGTTTTTCTGATACTATACCACGCATTGCTATTTGGGTAAGTCGGCAAGACCATTGTCTATTTGACTTAATTTGGCGACAACGTGCTAAAGAATTTGTGGCTGAAATTCCTTTAATTATTAGTAACCATTCTAATTTAAAGGTAGTTGCAGAACAATTTAATATCGACTTTCAGCACGTTTCCATCACTAAAGACAATAAATCAGAACAAGAAGCCCAACAATTAGAATTACTGCACCAGTACAAAATAGATTTAGTTGTATTGGCAAAATATATGCAGATTGTTAGTGCAGATTTTATTAATAAATTTCCGCAAATTATTAATATTCATCATTCATTTTTACCAGCTTTTATCGGAGCCAATCCCTATCATCGAGCTTTTGAACGTGGGGTAAAAATTATTGGGGCAACGGCGCATTATGCCACTCCTGATTTAGATGCAGGCCCGATTATTGAACAGGATGTAGTGCGAGTTAGTCACCGTGATGAAGTTGATGATCTGGTGAGAAAAGGGAAAGATTTGGAGAGAGTTGTATTAGCAAGAGCGGTGCGATCGCACTTACAAAATCGTGTATTAGTCTATGGTAATAGGACAGTAGTATTTGAGTGATTTTATATCCGAAGGAATCTAAACAGGCAGTTTTAAGTTAGAAAGCGTCTTCATGAGTAATCCTCAATTCCCTCAATAGCGCTTCTCAATAAAAGGTGTGAACCCTGATCAAAATTAATACCCTTGAGTTTCCAAATATTCAAGCGTCCCGTCTATTACAATTTGGCGATCACAGTAGAGAAATTTCCGAGAGTGCAGGGAAGGAGTTGTAACTGTGCGTTCCGAATTAAACCTTCAAACGTTAATGATCGGCAATTATCCGATCAACAATTTGCTTCATACCTGCTGGCTGAAAATTCTTATCACGCATACGAGCTAAGATTAAATCTCTAAACCTTTCATAAGGAATACCTCGCCCAAATCTTCCTACAAAGCGCTGCATAATGTCGCGCCCAGGAAAAATTCTACGCCAAGTGCCATTTCCAAGAGATGTAGTTGCTTCTAAGCGATATTCTCTTTCAAGGTCAGTGAGATGTTTTTCAGAAAGCTCATTTAAAGTCAATTTTTCAATGCGCTCATGGCATCGAGCAACTGCTTTTGCAAGTTCAGATCCTACAGATTGAATACTTCGACCAAAACCAAGATCAAGCTTGCTTTTAAGTTGGTGATCTGCGTACTTACGCAACCGATGTGTAACCACATTAGTAATTATCTCAGAAGCGAACTCCATAAGCTGTTTCTCAATATCTTCCTCCGTCGCAACTTCTTTACATAAGGTATTTATATCCCGGAGAACTTGGAAAATGAAATGTGGTTCGAGAAGATAGTTCTCAATATGGTAAACATCCCAACTCATACGATTGGAATTTTCTACCACATCTGAGTCATCTGTGTCGCGGTCAGTTACGGCGTAAAACTTTGCAGGGATATAACGCCGCGTATTCTCCAGTACTTCGTAAAGGTCTGCAACTCGCCTTTTGTTACCACCTGATATAAAGTTGACTGCATCTGAAAATTTTGGGAACAGCTGACTAACCATCCAACAGTCAAACTCAGTATTACCTCCACCTTCAAAAATTACAATTTTGGCACCTGGACGGTAAGCTGCAAGGTCTCCAACCAGGTCAATAATTATTCGCTCAACATCTTCATTTGCTTTAACCACCGTAGCCTGATTTTGACTGTCCAAATTGCTAGGCGGCTGGATATGAAATACTTGGAAGTCATCACGCTCAACTGCTTCTCTGATAAGAGTGTCAGAATGGGTAACTAACCATAACTGATTTCCTAATGGCTTTCCAAGATGCTTGTGATAGAAAGATGCTAGACCACTTATCAGGCGTGGATTTAGGTGAAGTTCAGGTTCGTCCATTAGAAGTACAGAATTCCGAGGAGCCGTGTTCCGTAAACGCAGATAGCCGTAGAGAACTTCCTTCTCACCAGAACTTAGCTCATTGATATCATGTATGGCACCAGAGGTAGTTCGCACAGGAAATAGGAGCTGTCCATCAGCCTGAGGTTGCGCTCCTAAAAACTCTTTACCAGGGAAAAAAGTTGTAAACAGTTCTTTTAATGTATTAGTTAGCGTGTCACTTTCGCCACCCGTTGTGCTAATCTCTTTCGCAAGAAGTTGACGAATATAGCCTGAAGCCATTTCTGCCTTCAAGTTTAAATATTTGTTTGTGTAGTTGTAGAGTGTATGTTGCCGCAATTGCTGTTCATTTAACTCAAGACTGAGGTTAATTGCGTTAATTTTTTCACGGGCGTAATTCCGACTAGCTCCATGATAATCAATGATGCCAATGTGCTGGGGATTATAATTGCCAAATACAAGCTCAAGAATTTGTGATGGTGCTATGTCTATATTACTATTAGGATGTATTGTTATACGACCAACGTGAGAAGTCTGCTTTAAATCCTTAATTAGAGATGGAACTGTCTTTCTGATACGCTGTTCTCTAATAGGCGTATATATACGTTGTTGCACTGCTAGAGATTCTACATTGGTGAATCCCCCCTGCCAATCTTGAAGTGAGGCCCCCTGCAAAATTTGATTTTGTATAAGACTACTTGCATTATCTTGTAATAGCTTATTTGTCTCATTTAAAAGGTAGTTATTTTCTTCAGGAGATAGCAAAATCTCTACAACTACTTCTAGTGGCTGATTCTTATCTTGAAACAGAGATAAGATATCCTCTTTTCTACTGCTATTAATTTGGAATTCATTGAACCACTGCTGCAACTCATTCTGCTGATAACCTCCATAGGCTGACTTTAACAGTCGGATTGCATCTAAAACGCATGACTTCCCACAGCCGTTTGGGCCAGCAATAACAACAACCTCGCTCAAATCTGTAAGCTTAAGACTAGTAATCGCACGAAAGTTTTTTATTTCAAGGCTACAAATACGCATTATTTAACTTTTATTCAACTTTAATATTAATACTACCCACATTCAATTTTAATATACGCCATCTTATTGACATTTGATTGTGGAATAGTAAAAATTAAGCACTCTATTAGTCACATAAATAGAGTCATCAAGAAAGGTTTTGATGGGCTATAGCAATCTGAATTTAAAGGTGAGAAACTACGGAGATTAAAAGTACGTATATATAGGCTTTTCAGAGATTTTAGTTCTCACAAATGATTTAGGATTGCTATATATCAATCTAAGGATACTTTAGATGGAAAAATTAAAATTTATAAAGCAGAAAAACAGAAAGTTTTAGAAAAAATAAGAGAAGCCAGTGGGCGCGATGTCAGAATCCGTCTATTGGCAAGTCTTTAATAGCCGAGTTTAATCAGCTAGTCAAGTCATCGCACAAGCGATCACACTTTATGAAAATCTCCTATAACAGCAGCAAAAAGCTCACAACGAAACTCTAAGTTGAATAGTATTAATTTACACGCATATACTATTGGTAACAAGCCTTGGTTTTAGATAGTTGTAATTTATTAAACTTTTGTAAAAGTTCTTCACTTCTAGTCAAATGCCAGTGCGGGAAATTACGTCGTCAAGGGATTTGTAAAGACACTTGATACAGAAGGTGTCCGATCGCCTCATAATGAAGAAAGATTAAGCAGATTCTCAGAAAACTCTCAATGAGCCAGACTAGTCTAAATTTAGTTGCAATATCTATCTTTCTCATGACCCTATCGGTACTGCTGGGGCCATTCTTAAACTTATCGCCAGCAGTACCGGCACTTGCTACCTTCACCATCTTAGGTATAGCTACATTAGATAGTTTTAGCTTGCAAGGCAAGGGTGGTACTATCTTTTTAGATTGGATTGCTGGTTTTTCAAGTGAACACCGCGATCGCATCGTCCACCACGAAGCAGGGCATTTTTTGGTTGCTTACCTGTTGGGTATTCCCGTTACTGGCTACACCCTCAGCGCTTGGGAAGCCTGGAAACAGGGGCAATCTGGGCAAGGCGGCGTTAGCTTTGATGATGGCGAATTAGCATCTCAACTAGAAGTGGGTAAAATCAGTGTCCAAATGCTAGACCGCTACTGCACTGTTTGGATGGCGGGTATTGCTGCTGAAACCCTAATTTTTAATAATGCTGAAGGTGGATCTGATGATAAAAACAAGCTGATAGGAGTATTGACAATTTTGGGCTTTTCTGAATCAGTTTATCAGCAGAAACTGCGGTTTCATACCCTCCAGGCAAAAACCCTACTGCAAGAAAATTGGTCTAGCTACGAAGCTTTAGTTAATGCCATGCGACAACGCACTTCGGTAGAAGATTGTCATGTTGAGTTAGGAGTAGGGAGAGGGGAGTAGGTAGTTCACGAAGAAACAGCTTTTAAACGTGAGACATGAGATGGGTAGTTCGAGTTAATAACCCGATTACGCCCAGCAGTTTTAGCCTGTAAGAGACATTGATCAGCACGATACAGCAGACTCTCTCCTTGATCATCATCCTCAGCTTGCAGACAGGCTGTGCCCAGACTAATGGTGATATTAATTGTCAGTTTATTGCTGAGTGCAAATGGTTTGTCGCTGACTAAGCGATTGAGACGACGGGCCACTGATAGTGCTTCGTCGTCGGTAGTGTTAGCCAGAAGAATCACAAATTCTTCCCCACCATAGCGGAATGCTGTGTCTTGAGAGCGCAGATTGTGTTGCAGACGCTGACACAGCAACTGCAAGATGCGATCGCCTACTAAATGCCCATGAGTATCGTTAACTTTCTTGAAATGATCTATATCCAGAATAATCAAACTCAGGGAAGTTTTTTCAGTCCTAGCTGTTTTAATTTCTCTGGGTAAGTCCCATGCTAAAGCGCGACGATTTTTTAATTCTGTCAAGGAATCGGCTAAGGCGATCGCTGATAACATATCATTTGTCCGAATCAAATCTTGGTATTTTTGCGCTTTCCGCAAGCCAACAGTTAATTGAGCAAGTATTAGACTATGGTTAGCGGTCAACTCTGCTAAGGTATAGTCTGTTTTTTCTTCAATAAGATACCAAATATAAGCATCGGCTCCTTGCTTTAATGCCGCAGCACTCATCTCCAATTCCCTTTGCCAACCATACTTATTTCTATCAGTAAGCTGTTGGGGACGATCCTCAAACAGAATACAGTATATCCAGGATAGTTTTGTCTGCTTTTTCAACCAACTGCACAGTTTCATACTGCCATCCAGGCTAGCCTGCACAAATATTATATCGGGGGGCGTCATTTGAATTCGCGACATTGCCTGATTAAGATTGTCTATAACTTCTACACTAAAATCAGTCGCATAACGGATCTGATCTGGAAGTGTGGCGCTAAAGTTATTCTTTCCAAAGACCAGAATAGAAATATTCCTTGGTTTATTTTTTATCATATTTAAATTTTAAAGAGATTAACTTAGTAAAAGTTGCTGGGATTGTTGATTAATACTAAATATGATATTTTTGACTGAGTTATGTTTCTTGATATCTCGTTTTTTTGACACTAAATTCACAATAATTTTCCAAGTTCAATATCCTCTTAAGACTTGAGATTTATTACTAGACTTTCTAAAACCTCCACTTCTGACAACTAATGTCTTCTTTACAGAATATTTTTAAATCAGTAAAACTACTGAATATTATTTGCATGTCCAAAAACCCTTACAGTAGTTTCTTAGGTGTTATTTTTCTGAGGTAATTACCAAAATAAATAGTTTGTAATAACTGTCACATTAGTGTTTCATTTTTCTTCCGATAAAGAAAAATAATAAATTATAAAAGCCAATATTTTCTCATTGAATTAAAAATATTATTACCCATAGAACACTTCAGCCTTTTTCTTTAATGAATCGGCTTTTATCAAGTGTCAAGGTAGGGATTGAATTGCATAAAAACGTCAATCAAATATGCAGCAAAACCCACTCACACTAAGGTAAGTAGCTTTCTGCCACTAACATCATTACGATTACAGATCAAATTGATAGTATAAAAAATCTCCAATCTAAATAAGGTCTAAACCCAAGTATCACAATGTGTTAGAGTGAGAAAAAATGTCTCAGCTTAACCTTGATCTGTGTTTGTTTGTCAACTTAATTCACATCTTTTTTTAATTTGCCCCAACATCATAAATCTAGAAAACAAAGCTAAATAAAAAACCCCATGTCAAAACCTGCCCCTAATGTGGGAATATTAGTTCGATTCCGCTTGGAGAAAGGGCGGAAAAATATAAGAAAATTTGTTAGTCTGGTTTAAGATATTAAAATCTAAACTTTTGTGAAAAGCTAGAATCAGATCAATAACCTTCAACAGCGTAACCAGCAGCAACAATTACCTGTTTGATTGACTCCTCAGAAGCTGCGGATTCTACCGTGACAGTTTTAGCATTAACATTGACATCCACCTTGGCTTCAGGTTCCATAACGTGGATGGATTCAGCAATTGTTTCTGCACATCCTTCACAAGCAATATTTGATACCTTAAGTTTTAGTGCCATTTGTTACCTCAGTAGAGAGATTTTAAATCATTTCTTAACGATTAATCTTAACTACCAAAATGCGCTCCTGCATCCTACTAAAGTAAGGTAGTGGTGTAAAAGCATCACAATAACTGTATATAGCTTATCGACTGGTACAATTCGCTAGCACTAATATGAAACAAAATGCAAGAATATATAAAGCTATTTATGAAAATACACCTACCTAGTGCCGCTACGCCCAAGTCTAAAGTCTAAAGTTAAAAACACCCATGTCTTCAAATCCTCAGTACCTAAGCGGTAACGAAATTCGCAACATATTCCTCGACTTCTTTGCCCAACGGAAACACCAAATTCTCCCAAGTGCCTCCCTCGTGCCAGAAGACCCAACCGTGCTGCTGACGATCGCGGGGATGCTACCATTTAAGCCGATATTCTTGGGGCAACGCACATCAGAATTTAAGCGGGCTACGACTTCGCAAAAGTGTATCCGTACCAACGACATCGAAAACGTCGGACGCACCAAACGGCATCACACGTTTTTTGAGATGCTAGGCAATTTCAGCTTTGGTGATTATTTTAAAGAACAAGCGATCGCTTGGGGTTGGGAAATCTCCACACAAGTTTTTGGCTTTTCCCCCCAAAATCTCGTCGTCAGCGTTTTTGAAGATGATGATGAAGCTTTTGGTATTTGGCGTGATCAAATCGGTGTGCCGATAGCGAGAATTAAACGCCTGGGCGAAGATGATAACTTTTGGGTATCTGGGCCGACTGGGCCTTGCGGCCCTTGTTCAGAAATATATTATGACTTTTACCCAGAACGCGGTGACGAAAATATAGATTTAGAAGACGATTCCCGGTTCATCGAGTTTTACAACCTCGTCTTCATGCAATATAACCGGGATGCCTCTGGCAATTTAACGCCGCTGCAAAACAAGAACATTGACACCGGCATGGGTTTGGAGAGAATGGCGCAAATTCTCCAAAAAGTGCCCAATAACTACGAAACTGACCTAATTTTCCCAATTATCCAAACAGCAGCGCAAATTGCTGGTGTTGATTACCACAAAAGTGATGAAAAAACCAAAATCTCTTTGAAAGTCATTGGTGATCACGTTCGTTCAGTTGTCCACATGATCGCCGATGAAATTCGTGCTTCCAACGTCGGACGGGGTTATGTGCTACGGCGATTAATTCGGCGCGTGGTGCGTCATGGGCGACTAATTGGGATTTCTGGCGAATTTACTACCCAAGTTGCCGAAACTGCGATCGCTCTTTCTGAATCAGCTTACCCCAATGTGCGCCAACGGGAAGCAGCAATTAAAGCTGAGTTGCAACGGGAAGAATCCAATTTTCTCAGAACTCTGGATAGAGGCGAAAAACTCCTAGAAGAAATCATCCAAGAGGTGAAACAGCAAAGGAACACTCAAATTAGCGGTGAAAGCGCATTTACCCTCTATGACACCTACGGATTTCCCCTCGAACTTACTCAAGAAATTGCCGAGGAAAATCATCTGACAGTCGATGAAGCCGGATTTGATACCGAAATGCAAAAGCAGGTGGAACGTGCCAAAGCAGCACATGAAACCATCGACTTAACTGTACAAGGTTCCCTCGACAAATTAGCAGAAAACATCCAAGCCACGGAGTTCTTAGGCTATACCCAACCTGCGGCGACTGCGAAAGTTGAAGCGATTTTGGTAGAAGGTGTTTCCCAAGAGGAAGCAGAAGCGGGAACACAGGTGCAAATTGTCCTTGACAAAACGCCATTTTATGCCGAATCCGGGGGACAAATCGGCGATCGCGGTTATATTTCTGGTGATGGTATTCTAGTCCGGGTGGAAGATATGAAGAAAGAATCTGATTTCTTTGTTCACTTCGGACGCATCAAACGCGGTACACTGCGCGTCGGTGATCATGTTACAGCCCAAATTGATCAGGCTTGTCGGCGTCGCGCCCAAGCTAACCATACCGCAACGCACCTGTTGCAAGCGGCGTTGAAGAAAATTGTTGATGATGGCATATCTCAAGCTGGTTCTCTAGTTTCTTTTGACAGGTTGCGCTTTGACTTCAACTGTCCCCGCGCGTTGACAGCAGAGGAAGTGCAACAAGTTGAGGAACAGGTGAACACTTGGATTGCTGAAGCACATGCTGCAAAAGTGGAAGTATTACCTTTAGCAGAGGCGAAAGCTAGGGGTGCTGTTGCTATGTTCGGCGAAAAATACGGCGAGGAAGTGCGGGTGATTGACTTCCCTAGCGTATCAATGGAACTGTGCGGTGGAACCCATGTCACTAACACTGCTGAAATTGGGGTGTTCAAGATTATCTCAGAAGCTGGTGTGGCTTCTGGGGTACGGCGCATTGAAGCTGTTTCGGGGCCAGCAATCCTAGATTATCTCAACCTTCGGGATAAAGTAGTTAAAGATTTGAGCGATCGCTTTAAAGTTAAACCCGAAGAACTACCAGATAGAATCACAAGTCTGCAAACCGAACTCAGAACTAGCCAGAAGGAACTGGAAACCTTGAAGGTACAGTTAGCGATCGCAAAATCTGACAGCTTGTTGCAAACAGCCCAAACTGTAGGCGATTATAAAATTATCGTCGCTCAATTAGAAGATGTTGATCCAGAATCATTGAAAACCGCAGCCGAACGCTTACTGCAAAAAATCGGTAACGGTGCAGTGGTGCTGGGTTCTGTTCCTGAACCAGGAAAAGTTAGCATAGTTGCAGCTTTTAGTCCAGAAGTGAACAAAAAAGGTTTGCAAGCTGGTAAATTTGTAGGTGCGATCGCTAAAATCTGCGGTGGCGGTGGCGGTGGAAGACCGAACTTAGCCCAAGCAGGCGGACGCGATGCGAGTAAATTACCAGAAGCGTTGGAACAAGCACAAAGTGAGTTAAAGTCCGCGTTGGGTTAACCATCTTCCTCACTTTAAGAATTACTCCCCTTCACTTGCAAGGAAGGGGCTGTTCTTGTTAGGTCTATATTGAACTCAACCCAGAAGCGCTATTAGACATTAAATGAATACAGTGATCGCAAGTGTAGGATAACCACTGCTATCTATAACTAGTTTATGCCTATAAGGGACTTGCAAATAAAAAAATATCCCAAAACTGACGCAAAAATCCTCTCTGTATTCTCTGCGTCGGGAGTGGTTTGTTTCTTTGGATAATTTATTTCTTGAAAATCTCTAATTAAACTCAATCTCACCTATACCATCTCAAACTCTAATTGATGACTCTTAAAAAAATCATGAGTGAAATGATCCACCACATTTGTATCAACTAATTCCAAATTATAAAAATCCACAGCTTCATAGTCAAAATGGGGCCCAGCGTGCCAAGTACCCTCATGTAGCTTGATAAAACAATTTCCTGGAATGCGAAAAGCAGCAATCTCTTCTAATGCTGGTTCATTCTGATCATTATCAGGAGGACAAACTGCAATTAACCAATCCTTCCCTGACAAAGAACCCAGACATTGAGTGCATTGGACATGGCGAGTAATTTTATGAAACTTTCGCCCTCTCTTCTCCAATCGCATAACATAAAATCGTGGAATCCCGTTTTGCAGATTTAACTGGGCATCTTCCACATCGTAAGCTTTGCCATCAAGACTCGCAAAAATCACCTGTCCATAACGCCGAAAGTTTTCAGAAGTCACCCATTGTGCCTGCAATTGTTGCACTGTCTTTGATGTGCTCATATCAAATCTTTGAGATAGATTACTTAGATTTATTTTCCCCCAAAATGACTGAATTTTATACAGTCATGATGGTGACTTCCTAAGTTTAAATGCCCTACATTGTGAAAAAATAACCTCAGCTAGCTAGATAACTACGTACTTGTTCCTTTTGGCGTCGGAGGAGACTGAGAGCTTTTTGCTCAATCTGACGCACCCGTTCTCGACTAATACCCATGCGATCGCCAATCTGTGCTAAAGAAAGTTCATATCCATCACTCAAACCAAAGCGCAAGGTTAATATTTCTCGCTGCTGGGGAGACAGCTTTGCCAACAAGTCTTGTAAGTCTTGGTGGAGAGATTCTTCAACAGCATAGTCTTCCGGAGAAGGGCCATCATCCTCCAGTATGTCCTGTAATTCTGTATCCTGTTGTTCACCAACTCGCGCCTCTAAGGAGAAGGGTTGACGGGCCAAGTATAAACACTCTCGAACTTGACTGGGTGTCAAAGATAACGCATTGGCAATTTCAATAGTAGTGGGAACACGACCTAGCTGTTGAGATAATTCTCGCTGCACGCGTTTAATTTTATTCAGTTTCTCAAAGACGTGGATAGGTAAGCGAATTGTCCGTCCTTGTTGAGCGATCGCTCGTGTGATTCCTTGACGAATCCACCAGTAAGCATAGGTAGAAAACTTATAACCAAGAGCCGGATCAAATTTATCTACCCCTCGCTCTAAACCCAAAGTACCTTCTTGAATTAAATCCATAAATTCCAGGTTACGGTGCTGGTATTTCTTCGCCACAGCTACCACTAACCGGAGATTAGCCTGAATCATTTTCTGCTTGGCTTGTTGTCCTAAATTTAGCTGTTGCTCTAACACCTCAACACTTAACTCTACCTGATCTGCCCATTCTTGCAGCGTGGGTTCCTGCTTTAATTTCACAGCCAATTCTTCCTTAGCAGCTAGTAAAATCATCATCTGCTGCACTTGTTGGGCAAAAATAACCTCTTGTTCGCGAGTCAACAAATCTACACGCCCGATCTCTTGCAGATAACTACGCACAATATCATCTGTAGCTCGAGGTTTTTTATCTGCGGCTAAACTTTTTTTCTTCGTTTTTTGAACTTCGGTATGTGGAGATGTTAAGTTGCTCATGGTTATTTGCTCCTCTGTAACCTCATCAATTTATTGGTATCAAGTCTAGATATTCAGACCCATAGCCATTTCACACTGCTAATCAATCAATTGGCAATACTGATGAATTCTGGTCTATGATACATTACAAGTCAATTGTTGGAGATAATAAACCCAAAATCAACCCACCCCTTAATACTAACATCATCACCAGTCACAAATCAATTAGCTAAAGGAGCATCAACATATCCTTTGAAGTAATTACACTCCTTTCTTGTTGATTCTTGCATATTTTAAAACCCGAATTATATTTAGTTTAATTATCCAATGCAGTTTTTGGAAAAAATCAAAATTTTACTGGATAATGATTTCATGAGCTAAGAAATCAATTAATAATAGTAACTCTCAAAATAATTCCCAATAGTTAAGCCATCAGCAATTTATTTTTTGAAATGTTAATAGTCTGGTTATACTTCCAGAGAATTCTCATTCAATGGGAATTAATTAAATATAAAATGTCCATTTGTTGACCTCTAATTTTTTGCGAGATAATCCAATCATCTAAAGCCGGGTACGTAGCGGGCGATCATTAAACATCAAAGAAAGTCCTTCTACTGCTGCCCCTGTTGAAGAACAGTTTTCTTTAAGAGTCTGATTAAATACTTGTAATTAGGGATTTAGGATGACAAAAACGTGGGTATCTGTAACAATTCCACTTGTGTCATACTGGACGCAGACATCTGCATCAAGTGCGGTATTATCAATGTAATTACTCTTGGAGACATTTTTTGGACTAAAAGTAGTAACAGTGGTCACATTAACATCAAGGATAATACTTGGCAAGACAGCAACACCCACGGATCGCTACTAATATCCTAATTGAAGCGAAAAGATTTACATTTAGAGGTGGGTGGTTGATTGTTATGCAGCATACTTAACCGACAAGATTTCCCACTTCTTTAATAAGTCGGAAATCATCTGAGACTCTTAAGGAGACAACATCTTAAAGCTTTCTCTTTTACTAGTTTTCAGCTTAAGTTGACACAATTACACAGTTATGCATCCATATAAATGATTGACTTTTTGCAAAGATTTTTGGGAAAATGGTACTACGTTGCAATTTTAATCTAACTCTTCAACTATCACTTTATTAGATATTGGTTAAGAAAAGCATTCACATCATTGGCGCATAACCCGACATTAACTGTCTTTCCTGCGTTTCTGAGAATGTCTAATCCTTTACCATTATTACGGGGGTCTGGATCAACTATAGATACATATATTTCATGTATCCGCCGATCTTCAGCGATCGCTAAAGCACATGCGGGTGTGCGTCCATGAAAAGAACAAGGTTCAAGAGTTACATACATTTTCAAGAAGTCGAAAGCCTTGTCTTGAATCTGGTTAAGTGCGTCAGCCTCAGCATGGTGTTTTCCTGGTGTCCGTGTATATCCTTGAGCTACTATCTCTTGGGCATCTACGATCACACAGCCTACTGGTGGGTTCGGTAAACATTCCGGCAAAGCTTTTCTGCTTTGAGCTAAAGCAGCCAGCATAAATATTTCATCCATATATTAGCGGAAATTATCTAGATAAATTACACTATCAAGAATTAGTTATCTCTTGTTAAAAAAGTTATTATATCAAAACTTAGTGACTGTCACACTAATACCAGAATCGAGTTTAGGAACCTTGAGATACTCAATTGGCTCACTACTGTGAGAACTTTGGGTATTTGTTGGTTTCTGACATTGCTTAAAAAAAGCCTCTGGATTATTGATCAACTCAAGCGGGTTGATTTTTTTGCATCCTCGCTCTCGCACTAGCGAAATTGATTCAGCAGTTTGTTTTCGATTATTAGTCTGTCCGATAAAATTACCCCATGTAGTGTTAATCGTGGCTGGTTCCGTCAATAAAACTCCAGCCTGATTGCGATCGTGAAACGGCTCCTTCAGAGCATCGCCTGTTGTCATGGGAACATTCTCTTGGTTAGCATAGGCACTCTGGGAGAGAGTAAGTGCGCTAATTACAACGACTAAGATGATGGAAGAGGATTTCATAATTCAATTTCTTAACATTTAATATCAGTTTAATAATTACAATTGGCTAAATACAAAAACAAAAAAATAGCAGCCTGGTTTGAGTTCTTCAGATTAACACAGGTAGTAAGAAGTATAGCTAAACTTCATTAAAAATATAGTGAAGTCTAGTCAGATGTAGACTTTTATCTGGGAGGAGGCAGTTGAGCAATCCATGCTCTAACCACATCGGAATTTGACACTTGCCTGTTATCTGCTTCCTGCTACAACTGTACTAACTCATATTCTGTTAAGCGTATTAATAGCTAGGTAGGCGTAAAAATTTGTTGTTGGCACAAGGCAGGAGGCAGGCGAAAAGAGGGTTGTAGCCTAGTTTATCTTTATTAACATAGTTTGGTTTTATTGTCCCAACTTACTTACTAGCCGTTTATCTCTCCTATATATTACTCCTAGGTTACATTTATGGTACAATATTAAATAAATTTTGGAAGGCTCACTGTGTGGTAATTTCCACACCTCAAGTAAAATCAAAAAAAGTCTTTCATCAGTCTGGGCAAATTAAACTGATAGCAAGTCTTTACAAATTCAATACTAAAATCACACAATCTTAATATTACTAGTCCCCTATCGTTCCAAGATTGACCATTATTCAGAGCAATAATTAATTGTTCCTGAAAGCTTTTAAGCAGCTTACGTAAATATCCATCCAGTCTTTCCAAGTGTCTACTTTAACTGGACAAAGTTTATCTTTGAAGTTGTTCCATAGCTTGTAAGTTGGCACAATGGTTCTATTCCTTACCCTTAAGTAATTAATTCCTCTTGTCTTTTCAAAATCAGTAAATCGACAGCTAATATACAGCATGTTCTATGAATTTTTTGTAAAGTTACGCAATTCAGTGTTATTGCATAATATGATGTTGAGTATTAGATTATTAATCAATACTTCCATCATTAGTAACACAAAACTAAGTTAACAAAAAAATGGAACGCCACTAAATCATAGATAAAGTTGTTAGTTATCTTGTTTTGCTCTCAGGATAATATCAAACAATCTAAATTCAAATTGCGACTGCTCAAACTATTAGTTTACTTCACCTATTGAACAACTTCAGGAAAAAGACATTAGCTAACATTAACGCAAATATTACCATCGCGAAGTCGGCTACAGTGCTACTGTCAGGAAAATACTGAGAAAAATCTGCTGTAATAAAATAGTCTTTTTTTATAAAATTTTGCATATATATTATGACGATGGAATCTTTGCCCAACTTTGAAGAAGTAAATATTCAGAAATACTTAGAAGTTTTTCAACGCCGTTGGCTACCTCTAGTCGGAATTGTTGCCATATCTGTTACTTTTGGATGCTTGTATGCATTTTCACTAAAACCTTCATACAAGGCAGAAGGAAGTTTGATGATTAAAACAAATCGCTCTTCCTCACTCACAGGCTTACCAGAAGACATCGGACGCCTAGAAGCTTTGAATATGAACGACAATCCCCTGGAAACTCAGGTGAAAGTTATTGGATCAAATCCAGTGATTGAGAAAACAATTAATTCCCTCAATCTCAAAGATAGTCAAGGGAAACTACTCTCGATTTCCAGTTTGGCAAAACAACTAAAAATAGAAGGAATCAAAGGCACTGATGTTGTACAACTTTCTTATCAAGGCGGTGATCCGGAACTGGCTGCCAAAATCGTCAATGAAGTTATCGACAGTTATATCGACCTAAATATCAAGGCTAATCAGAATGAAGCGCGGACAGCCAAAGAGGTTCTTGTAACCGAAGTACCCAAAGCTGAAGAAATTGTTAGAAGAGCCGAATCAAAACTGCGGCTATTTAAAGAAACGAATAAAGTTGTTGTCCTAGAACAAGAAGCAACCGCAGCAGTCGATACAATTTCCAAGTTAGGAAACCAAATTTCTCAAGCATTAGCTCAACTAGATGATGTCAAAGGTCGTTTAGAACAGTTAGGCAGTGAAGCTCAGGTAGATTCACAGCAAGGCGTAATCGCATCTGAATTGAGTCAAGCACCTGGAGTTCAAAAAGTGCTTGCCCAACTCCAAGAAACAGAAAGCCAACTGGCACTAGAGCGTACCCGTTTTGAACCTGAACACCCTACAATTACTAGCTTAGAAGAGAAAGTCGTAGCTCTTAAGAGCTTGCTAAAACAGCGGACAGCACAAGTCGCTGGTACAGCGCAGATAACACAGGGAAGTTTACAGGTTGGACAACTGCGGCAAAGCCTAATTGCAGATATTACTCGTGCTCAGGCAGACCGCGTTGGTCTAGAGAGACAAATTGGCACACTTCAGCGACAGCAAGATGCTTACATCAAACGAGCAAATAATTTGCCAAGGCTAGAACAGAATCAACGAGAACTAGAACGGAAGCTGAAAGCAGCTCAAACAACTTACGAAACGCTCTTAAACAAACGCCAAGAAATTGATATTGCACAGAACCAAAAGATTCCTAATGCTCGTGTCATTTCCTATGCCTTAATCCCGGAAAAAGGAGAAGGACCTCGCAAAATCCTGTTTATTGTTGGTGGAGGAGGAATTGGTCTTTTCTTAGGTATCATTGTCGCCTTTAGTTTAGACTTGATAGACCGCTCGGTGAAAACTGTCAAAGAAGCCAAAGAAGTCTTGAAATACAGTATTTTGGGAGTAATTCCCACACAAGTTAGAAATGGTAAAGATCATTCTTCTATAACAGGACTTGATAGAGCTATTCCCAAAATCATTGGCAGAGATATTCCTTACTTCCCTCTTGGTAACGCATACCAAATACTACAAGTGAACTTGAAGTTCCTCCGTTCTGATAAACCGCTCAAAAGCATTGTAGTTACAAGTTCCGTTACCAAAGAAGGAAAGTCTGACGTATCTGCAAATTTAGCTGTAACTATGGCTCAGGCGGGGCGTCGGGTGTTATTGGTGGATGCAGATATGCGTCATCCCATACAGCATCATATCTGGGGGCTAACAAATACAATAGGACTAAGTAATGTCATTGTCGGTCAAGTTTCTTTAGATGCAGTTGTGCAAGAAGTGATGCCTAATCTTGAGGTTCTTACTTCCGGAGCTTTGCCTCCCAATCCAGTAGCAATGCTAGATTCTCAACGGATGGCAACATTAGTTAGTAACTTCGGGAGAGATTACGATTTTGTAATTTTTGATACTCCTCCTCTGTCAGGAATAGCAGATGCTGCTGTTTTAAGTACCCTGACTGACGGTATCTTATTAGTTGTTCGTCCTGGAGTGGTTGACCTTAACAGTGCGAATTCAGCTAAAGAGTTTTTAACTCAGTCAGGTCAGAAGGTACTAGGGATAGTCATCAATGGTGTGAATACTAAAAATGAACCTAATAATTATTTTTATGACACCAAAAAACGACAAATTGAACAAGATTTAGTATCTAGCAGCTTAACAAAATTTTCTAAAGAGCGTTAAGTTTTCCTATAAATCCTGAAAGTGACCCTTACTACAACCATCTCAACCCATTTTATTTTTTATTAGCAAGAAATTTTTACATGGATAGAAATCAAATCAAAACATCTTGTTTAATTAATAACTACAATTACGCTGAATTTCTATCAGAGGCAATTGATAGCGCTTTAAATCAAACAGTTAAATTTGATGAAATTATTATTGTTGATGACGCCTCCACAGATAATTCTGCGGAAGTCATCAATAAATTTACTAAAGTAGCTAATGTTAAATCTATCTTGAAAGAAAAAAATCAAGGACAATTATCATCCTTTAACGAAGGATTTTTAGCTGCAACTGGGGACATTATCTTTTTTTTAGATGCCGATGATATTTATGAACCTCAATATTTAGAAACCACCTTAAAGTTTTATAAAGGACGTAGTGAATGTGATTTTCTATTTTGTGCATATAAAAAATTTGGAGCAGTAGAAGGAACATTTCAAAGTGATGCAGTTGATTTAGATTTGGGTTATTCAGTAATCAGAACTTTATATAATGGTGAATGGATTGGTTCCATAACTTCAACATTATCAATACGTAGAGAAATAATAAAAAAATTTTTACCTATTCCATATATAGAAGATTGGCGTGTAAGGGCTGATGACTGTCTCATCTGGGGAGCTTCTTTGGTAGGAGCTAAAAAGTTTTATCTTTCTAAACCTTTAGTAAGGTATAGAATTCATCAAAATAACCAGTATCATAATAATAAATCTTTAGAGATAGACAATAACTATGAATACAAAAGGTTCTGGAAACGCAATTCACTATTTAATTACATTCTGCAAAGAAATAATTTTAGTTCACCATTATTCTTGGCTTTCACATCTCTCAAGGAGTTAAAAACAATCCCTTGTCCAAAGTATCAAGATTTTATTTTATATTTGAAAATAATATTTTTGTTTGAGTATAGTTTTTTTTGGAAAATCAAAGGCATAGTATTATTACTTAGCTATTTATTTAAAGCTTTGATGACTGGTAAAGTAAAAATGTTATAGACAATAAATAATCTAAAATTATACATCAATATACGTTGTTTTATCCGTTAAGAAATAAAAAAGTCACGATATTAAAAAAGGTAAATAATTCTACATGATTAACTAAAAAAAATAATGTTAAGCAAATTAAAATTTAAAAACTTATCAAAATTTCAATCTCGTTCTGGACTGCGTGCAATTATTGCCAATACAGGTTGGTTGTTTGCTGACCGCATTCTACGTATGGGTGCAAGCTTGGTCGTAGGAATATGGGTAGCACGGTATTTAGGAGTACAGCAGTATGGTCTCTTTAACTATGCTTTAGCTTTTGTTAGCTTATTTAGCCCAATTTTCACTTTAGGACTGGACGACGTAGTAGTTCGCCATATTGTCCGTCAATCATCAAACAAAGAGGAAATTTTAGGAACCACTTTTTGGCTAAAATTGCTGGGTGGAATTGCTTCTGTGTTATTGGCAGTTAGCACTATGTTTTTCTTAGGTGAGCATGAAACACTGAAGATATGGCTAGTTGCAATTTTAGGAATGGTAGGAATTTTTAGGGCGGCTGATACTATTGAACTGTGGTTTCAATCACAGGTGCAGTCAAAATACACTGTGATTGCTAAGAACACAGCATTTCTGCTAAATAGTGTCATCAAAATCGCACTAATTTTAATAAAAGCACCATTGCTAGCTTTTGCTTGGGTAACATTAGCAGAATTTGCGATGAGTGCAATTAGCTTGCTGATTGTTTATCAACTCAAAGGGTCTTCATTGCAGTTATGGCGTTGGAGTTTTGCGGCTGCCAAAATTCTTTTGAAAGAGAGTTTACCTCTAATTTTTTCGGGGTTCGCTATCATGATTTTTATGAGAATTGATCAGGTGATGTTAGGTCAAATGATCGGAGATAGCGAGGTTGGAGTTTATTCTGCTGCTGTGCGTATTTCTGAAATTTGGTATTTTATTCCGGCAGCTATTGTTTCTTCTGTTGCTCCTGCAATTTATGCAGCCAAGGAAAAATCAGAAAGTCTTTACTATCACAGAATAGGACAATTACTCAGTTTAATGACATGTATATCTTTGGCAATTGCTCTTCCAATGACATTCCTGTCTGACAATATAATTATAGTGATGTTTGGAAGTGGATATGCAGAAGCGGGGTCAATATTAGCAGTTCATATTTGGACTTCTTTGTTTGTATTTATGGGTCTTGCAACATCACCGTGGTTTATTGCTGAAGGTTTAAACCACGTTTCTTTAGGTAAGACTTTATTTGGAGCCATACTAAACATTATTCTCAATTTATTACTAATTCCTAAATATGCAGGACTTGGGGCTGCGATCGCAACCATAATCTCTCAAGCTGCTGCTACTTTTATATGCAATGCATTTGATTCAAGAACACAAAAAATATTTCAGATTCAGGTGCGATCGCTTCTTACTTTTTACAAATATTGAGCGTTTATATTTAATCTTTATATTATGCAAACAGCAGTAACTTTTATTATTTTCAAGCGTCCACAAACAACAGAGAAAGTTTTTAATGCTATTCGCCAAGCCAAGCCAAAAAAACTTTTTGTAATTGCAGATGGTCCCCGCACTGATCGTGAAGGTGAGGCCGAAAAGTGTGAAGCAACTCGGGCAATCATCGAAAGAGTTGATTGGGAATGCGAAGTGATCAAGAATTATTCTAATATCAACTTAGGTTGTGCAAAACGAGTATCTAGTGGTTTAGATTGGGTATTTAATAGTGTTGAAGAAACAATTATTTTAGAAGATGATTGTATCCCTCACCCAACATTTTTCAGATTTAGTGAAGAATTGCTGGAAAAATATAGAAATGATACTAGAATCGCGACAATCTCTGCTCAAAATCTTCAATTGGGACGAAAACACACAAATTACAGTTACTATTTTTCTCGCTATAACCACTGCTGGGGTTGGGCAAGTTGGAGACGTGCTTGGCAACATTATGATTTGACCATTAAACTCTGGAAAGAGGTACAAGCAGAAAATCTTTTACATGATATTCTTATAGACCCAAAAGCAGTAAATTTTTGGCGGCGAATATTTCAGTCTGTTTATAACAATCCTACAGGTATAACCTGGGATTACCAATGGACATTTACTTGCTGGATACAGGGTAGCTTAAGTATTATTCCCAATATCAATTTAATCTCTAATATTGGTGTTGGTGCAGACGCAACTCATTTCACTTCCAATCAAGAATTTTCGTTCATTAATATGCCGATGCAAGCGATGGAATTTCCTCTAAAACATCCACCGTTTATTGTGAGGAATATAGAGGCAGATAAATTTACCCAGAAAACAGTCTATAAAGCAACTGCATTGGATATTTTTAAAGAAGAAGTGAAGAAAAGATTGAATTACTCAACGGTCAAAAAATAGCAATATATTTAGTAAATTAATAAATTAATTGTCAGCAATGAAGGTAAAATTAACAGAAAAACTATTAACTATTTTGCTATTACTCATTGCTGTAGGGGCATTAACAATCCACCCTGCACAAGAAATTTCTATGTCTACCCTTGGAGGCGATAAGGTAGATACTTTCTTGAATATAGTTTCATATTTAATTTTATTTTATTTCATAAGTTTATACTGGAAAGGTTTTATTTATGTAATTACCAAAAGTCCATTAGAGTTTTTTTTACTAACAATAGTTATATTTTCTATATTGTGGTCAGAAGACCTAAATTCTACTCTAAAAGATATAAAAGGTCTAATCAGAATATATTTTATTGCAATTTATTTGGCAATGCGTTATCCCCTTAGGGAACAAATGAGGCTAATAGCTTGGGCACTTGGTGTAGCGGCATTATTATCTATGATATTCTCTACATTCATACCAGGTTATATTCACCAATCACCTGAATTAGTAAATATGTGGAGTGGAATTTTTGGTCATAAAAATGAATTAGGTTACATGATGGCTTGGAGTGCAGGAGTCTTTTTACACCTTGCTCTTAGTAGCCATAAATATCGCTGGTTGATGTGGGCACTATGTGGGATATCTATATGTCTAATTATTCTCTCACGTTCAACAACATCTTTAACGATTTTATTAGCAATGATATTATTTTTACCTTTCTACAAATTGCTGAAAAAAACTAATTATAAATTACAAGTTATTATGATAACTTCAGCTTTAATGCTACTCATTATTTTTTCAATATTACTTCTCAATAATGCTGAAACTGTAGTTGGTACTTCTGGTAAAGACCTTACATTCAATGGACGCTCTGACCTCTGGGGGCTAGTGATTTCCAAGATTTTGGAAAGACCTTGGCTAGGTTATGGATTTTCGGGATTTTGGACTAGTAATACTGCATCTAATCTTAGAGCTACTTACGATTGGGCAAGTAATGCTCACAATGGTTTTTTAGAACTATTGTTAGAATTAGGCTTATTAGGTTTTTTGACTTTTGTAGCAGGGTTTGTGCGGTTCTTTGTAATGGCATTGACTCGAATTATTTCTGTGGCCAAAAAACCGGAAGATTATTGTCCAATGCAGATGCTACTTATCATTGTCATAGTGAATTTCTCAGAAGCTAGATTATTAACTCCTAGTTGGAATTGGTTAATGTATGTCACCACGTCGTTATCTTTGACTCTTGAATATCAACGAAATCATAAAAATATTTTAGTCGATTAGCTATTATGGCAGTCAGAAATAATTTTAGTAATTATAACGTTAATAAAAATGAAAGTTTTACATATTAGCACTAATGATATCAGTGGAGGTGCAGCGAGGGCTGCATATCGTTTGCATACAGGTTTAAAGGATATAGGACTAGAGTCAAAAATGTTAGTTCAGGAAAAATATAGTAATGATAAAACAGTAATTGCACCTAAGATTAGACTCTTTCAAGGCATCGCTAAGGCAAAATTGACAATTGAAAGTTTACCATTAAAGCTTTATCCTCAAAAGAAAAAGACTCCATTTTTTATTCAATGGTTGCCGGATAGAGTTATTCCTAAAGTTGCTCAGATTAATCCAGACATAATTAATTTGCATTGGATTAGTGCAGGTTTTATGCAGATAGAAACATTCCCTAAACTGAAGCGTCCTCTAGTTTGGACTCTCCATGACATGTGGGGGTTTACTGGCGGGTGTCACGTTACTGGAGAATGCGATCGCTATAAAGTATCCTGTGGAGCTTGTCCTCAACTCAACAGTGGTAAAGAATGGGATTTATCCCGTTGGGTATGGGAACGTAAAGTAAAAGCTTGGAAAAATTTGAATTTAACTTTAGTTTCACCCAGTCATTGGTTAGCGCAGTGCGCTCATTCCAGTTCTTTGTTTCAGAATTTGCGAGTTGAGGTAATTCCCCACGGACTGGATACTCAAAAATATCGACCTATTAATCAACATTTTGCACGAGAAGCACTCAATCTACCCCAAGATAAAAAGCTGATGCTGTTTGGAGCGATAGAAGCAACAAGCGATAGAAATAAAGGATTTCATTTGTTACAACCAGCTCTACAAGAATTGAGTAAATCTGGCTGGAAGGATGACTTGGAAGTTGCGATTTTTGGGGCATCTCAACCCGATAATCCACCTGATTTGGGCTTAAAAATACACTATTTGGGACACTTATACGATGATATATCTTTAGCAACTGTTTACTCAGCAGCTGATGTGATGCTTGTACCGTCTCTTCAAGAATCTTTTGGACAAACAGCTTCTGAATCACTCGCTTGTGGTACTCCAGTTGTTGCATTTAATTCTACTGGCTTAAAAGATATTGTTGATCATCAGCAGAACGGGTATTTGGCTAAACCTTATGAAGTTGAGGATTTTGCTAAAGGAATTACCTGGGTACTTGAAAATGAGCAGAGGCTGCACAAGCTGTCATTCTATGCTCGTGAGAAAGCCGAACAAGAATTCACTCTGGAACTTCAAGCACGTCGTTATTCAGCTTTGTTTCAAGAAATATTGTTCATAGCAAAAAAATCTTCATTCATTAATTAACTTAGTAAATAAACACTTCATAATATGTCAATACCTATAGCGTTTATAATTTGTACAGAACCTGGTCGTTTAGAAGGTCAATCTTTGATGCTTGCAGAAAGTATTCGTAAGTTCTGCGGTAAATTGAAAAATACACCTATATATAGTTTTCATCCTAGAGTGGGTGAACCGATATCAAAGCAAACCCAACAAGCGTTTGAAGCGTTGCAGGTGACTCATCAACAAGTTCCTATCAATCAAGAATTTAATGAATATTATTTAGCCAATAAACCCTTGGTTTGTGCCTATGCCGAGCAACATATCGATGCAGAAATATTAGTTTTTTTAGACAGTGACAAATGCTTTTTTTATGAGCCGAACGAATTTTTATTGCCAGTAAATTGTAACATTCGCATACGTCCTGAGTATGGTCAAGGAATTGGTTCTACAGGTCCCCGAGACCCTCAAGAATGGTACTGGCAAAAACTATATGAAGTGCTGAATGTGAAGCATGAGGTATTTGTTGACACACCAATTGGTAATAAAAAAATCAGAGCCTACTGGAATTCTGGTTTGGTTGCTGTAAGAAGGAGTGCAGGTATATTTACTGCTTGGAAAGAAAACTTTGAGAAGGTAATACGTATGAATATTACCCCTCCTCAAGGGATTTATTTTGTGGAACAGTCAGTCTTATCTGTGACTTTATGCTCGCTGGAAGAAAAGATTTTTCATTTTTCTTCTGCTTATAGTTATCCATTACCTTTACACAATCGCTTATCTAAAGAATCAAGACTTAAAGCTTGGGATGACATAGTGTCGATACATTATTTTAATTTGTTTTTTTATCACGATTGGAATGCACAAATTATAAGTTTAAAAAACTTTAATCGAAGTTCACAGAAATATCAATGGTTATGCGAAGGAGTTGTTAGACATAAGATGCCGCGCACATCAGTAATGCACCGATATATGTTGACTGTGAGGAAAATAGAACAAAAGCTACGGGTGTTTAAATTGAATAGTCAAGTGAGTAATTGGATAGAAAAAATTGCAAAATTTTAAATGATTATTATCACTTTTGAGTTACATAGTTAATAAAGGAAAAGTATTTAAATGTTATTTCACGGTTTTTATATTTTTAGTACTCGGCCGCTTATAGTTTCCTTTCTTGGAAGCTATCCTTTCTTGGGGGGAGTGGTTTACGAAAAAAGCAAAATTACATATCAACCTCTACCTAAATGGTTTCGTCCCAAACACGTTTTAGAACATATCCCTGGGTGGTGTGGAACCCCTAAGCAAATGTTACTAAGAAAGATAAAGGCAACCCTACATGGCATTGAGGGAAGAACGCATCACTTAATGGTAAATGCGTCAGATGAAGAAGAATTGCGAAAACGTTTTTTAATTCGTGGAGGGCACTTTAACCAAAATTTTTATATTAATGAATACTTATATCAAGTTATCGATCAACCAAAGCTTTATGATGCAATTTACACGGCACAACTCAATCAATCAAAGCGTCTTGGGCTGGCAAAAAACGTAGATAAATTGATGGTTGTATCCTATGGTGGTGACTTACATAAATTTTGTCCGGAATTGAAACATGCAGATTTCAACAAAGACTTTATTGCACGTACAGAGTTAGCAAAAAAGTATAATCAGTCCTTTGTCGGTTTGATTCTTTCAGCAGTCGAAGGAGCAAATCTAGCATCAAGCGAGTACTTACTATGCGGAATTCCTGTTGTCAGTACTCCAAGTAAAGGTGGACGAGATGAATTCTTTACTTCTGAGAACTCCGTTATTGTTGCTCCAGAGTCTGAAAAAGTTGCTGAAGCTGTGCAAACTTTAAAACAGTTAGCACCTGATCCAAAAAAGATTCGAGAACAAACTCTGAAAAAAATGAATGATTGGAGGTTAGCTTATTGCACATATATCACTAATCTTATTGAACAAGAAGGTGGTAAAAAAATCCAACCAGATGCCATGAGAGAAAAATACTTTGCTGCACCCAATGGCATCCAATCTCGATATATAAAATTAGAAGAATTGTATAAATATAATTGGAAAAATTTTCAAGATTTTTTTTCTATATAAAAAACGAAGTAACCCTTTAATTTGTATTGCAAAGAATTAGATTAACATAAAAAAATACTCTATGAAGCAATCACAGTTAGCAGTAATAATGACTTGTTTTAATAGGCGTGAGACAACTCTGAATTGTCTGCGTGCCTTAGCTCAACAAACAAAGTCTTTTGATGTTTACTTAACCGATGATGGAAGTTATGACGGTACTTCAAAAGCAGTGAAAGTTTTTTATCCACAAGTCCAGATTCTTCAAGGCAATGGAAATCTATTCTGGGTGGGAGGAATGAGACTAGCGTTTGCTGAAGCAATGCAAAAAGATTATGACTATTATCTCTGGTTGAATGACGACACAATACTAGAATCAAACACCCTAGAACGTCTATTGACGCTTCATCAACAATTATCAGAATCTATCGGAGAAAATTCAATATTAGTTGGTACGACTCAAGATTCAATAACAAAAGAAGCTTCATACGGCGGTGCAGTGAAATCTTGCAAATGGTACTCTAATAAATATGAATTTTTAGGCTCAACTCAGGTTTTTCAAAAATGTGACACGATGTTTGGTAACTGCGTGCTAATTCCTCGTGCGGTTGTAAAGAAAGTAGGGAATCTTGATGCAGCATTTATCCACAGTTTAGGAGACCTAGATTATGGTTTGAGAGCAAGAAAAAATGGTTGCTCGATATGGGTTGTACCTGGATATGTTGGAACCTGTGGTAAAAACTCAATCCGTAATAGTTGGGTAGATACAAAATTATCTGTTTTAGAACGCTTAAGAAAGGTAATTCAAGTCAAAGCATTTCCACTCAAACCTTGGACTGAATTCTGTCGTCGCCACTCCGGGTTTTTCTGGGTAATTTATTGGTGTTTACCTTATCTCCGAGCCATTACTGGTTACAAAAACTTGGCTGCATCTCCCACATTTGCAGAAGAAATTCCACAAAGTAGTTCGCAACCTTAAGGAGTTCCAAAATGCAGCGACGGCTTGGTTTTTTAGCGGCAGCACCTCGGATTTCAACACATCCTGATGCAGAAATGTCTGGGCCCCGTTCCCGAATCTTAGGAATCCTGAAGGCCTTTCAAACACTTGAGTGGAAAATCGAAACATTTATTGTCGGAGATAAAGTTTCAAAAAAATGGTCGGCGAATGGTTCTGGTGAATTAATCAGCAAAGGATTTTTCTACACTTTAGCAGTAGATTTTATGCGTCTCGGGCTTGGTGTCATTAACTCGTGGAGAAGTTACCAAGAACTTAAAAATCAAGTTGATTGGGTGTATGAGTACGCTGCGACTTTGCAATGTCTGGGCTGGATATTCCAACGTCAGGGAATACCTTGGATTTTGCAAACTGAAGCATTACTTTTTTATGAAGCAAAGGCAGAACGAAAAGCATTGATCCTGTATAGATTAGCTCAATGGATAGAAATTAAAGCATATCAAAAATGTGATGTTTTAGCCTGTGTAAGTGAAACTTTAAAAGGAATTTTAGTACAAAATTATGGAATTTCAAGTGAAAAAATTGTCTTGATACCAAACGGAGTTGATATTGATTTCCTTAATCCTAAACTACATGTCCCAAAGCGAATTTTTTCAGGTTTTACTATAGGTTTTATAGGTAGTTTATATGCTTGGGCTGGTTTAGACTTATTAATAGAAACAATATCTGAATTACGAGCCGAAGGCTTAGACATTTCGCTGGTAGTAGTAGGCGATGGTGCAATGAAATCTGCTTGGGAAAAGCAGAGTCAAGAATTAGGTATTTCGCCTTATGTAGCTTTTATAGGTCGAGTTTCTTGGCTAGAAGTACCCCAGTATATCGCTGGATTTGATGTTGGTTACTCTGGGCAAGTTCAACTAAAAATGGGAAAAATGTATCTCTCACCTATGAAACTTTATGAATACATGGCAATGGCTAAACCAGTCATAGCATCAGCTTTTGAAGATGCTAAACGGTTGATTTGCGATCGCAAAACAGGTTTCCTATTTAAACCAGGTGATAAAAATGATTTAAAACGTACCTTATTGGAAGCTTATCAGAAAAGAGAAGCACTGTCAGAAATGGGACAATTTGCTTGCATTGAGATAGTAAATCATCACAGTTGGGCTGCTAGGGTACAGAACTTAGTTGAAGGTGCTGAACAAATTTTGAAAAAACAGCGATCGCATACTCAGTATGATTAAAAATTTACTCATATAATCTAATACAAAAAAAATTTATGATCCGCACTTCATCTTATAAACTTCTTGGTGTTCAAGTGGATGCCCTTTCTATCCCTGAATTGAATTTTTTGATTAAAGAATCTATTGAGCAAAATCAGAAATTGATTATTGCTAATCACAACTTGCATAGTCTTTATCTCTTCCATAATGATCCAACAATGCAAGCTTTTTATGCCAAGGCAGAATATATCCACATTGATGGTATGCCTCTATTGTTTATTGGAAAGCTGTTGGGTTTTCCAATGAAACGAGAACAAAGAGTAACCTATGCTGACTGGGTATGGCCTCTGATGGCAGAAGCAGCTGATAAAGGCTGGCGTGTATTTTATTTAGGTTCAAAGCCAGGAGTTGCTGAACAAGGAGCAAGTATTTTGCGCCAGAGATTTCCTGGTTTACAGATTTCTTGCGCTCATGGCTACATTGATATGGATAAAGATAGTCAAGAAAATCTTGCCACTCTGGCTGCAATTAATGCTTACAAACCCCATGTATTAATGGTGGGGATGGGTATGCCACGCCAAGAGTATTGGATTTCCGAAAATCTTGAACATATTCACACCAACACTATTTTGACTAGTGGAGCCTGCATGGACTATGTATCAGGAGCAATACCCACTCCTCCTCGCTGGATGGGAAAGGTCGGCTTGGAATGGTTGTATCGCTTGTTGTGTGAACCTGAAAGACTTTGGAGACGTTACTTACTTGAGCCTTGGTTTGTTGGCACATTATTTTTACGAGAAATTTGGAGTATTTCAAGTAAACAAAAAAGAAATAGAATGCTGCACAGACCTAACAAGAACAGCCCCAACCCTTGTAGCGTTGGGGAGTAAATTCAAAGCCTCTGACGCCACATGCAAGGCTCGTCGGCAGAGCCCGACGCCAGTCGCTCATGGGGAGCCACTGCGGTGGAGGGATTCCCCGGGATAAAGGAGGCAGTGCCTTGGGCGCGTCTCCCCTTCTCCCAAAGGGAGAAGACCGCGCTGGCTCTCCAACGCAGTGGCTCCTCCTTTTAGGAGAGAGGTCAAAGTGTATTGCGTACAAACAAAAAGCGCTACAGTCAAGATGTTTTATTCAACTTTCATCGTTGTAAATAAGGAAGAATCTCGCCACATACTTCGTTCAGAATGATACTTAAAAGCGCTATTTACATCTGGGTGCGATAAGTTGCTTACTGAAAAGCCTGGGCAATAGCGTTGCGGGCAAGTTTAGGTTTCAGGTTCTCATCAAAGGGAAGCGGACGCAGAAATTTCTGGAACTCTGGATTATCCTTGTATTTTTGTGGCATCCATTGAGGATAACGTATCCAGGTGTGACGATCAGTAATTCCCCATGTAATCACGGTATCAACTCCACCTGCAAAGCACAACTCAAGAAATCGCTTGTAACCATTCGCTATCATTTGATCGAGCTTTTCAATACTATCAGGAAATGGAGTATCAATAATAATATCTAATTCAGTGATTACTGGTTTAACTTCCAGGTCTTTTAACCGTTTTAAGACCTTACTAAATCCTTTCTCGTCAAAAGGATAGTTCTTAGAAAACCATAGATGCGATTGCAGACCTGCCCAGTCAAGTTTGACCTCATTATTTTTCAGATATTCCACCATTTTTAAATAATGGTCTGATTTCCATGTAGCGCCTTCAATGCCAAAATCATTTAGGCAAAATTTCTTATTTCTATCAACTTCAGCTGCTATTAAAAATAAGTCTCGAATCAATTCTGGTTTTACCCCTCTACGCAAACCATAGCGGTTGTCAGTTCCATCTGGAGTATCAGCGATAATTTCGTTGGCAATATCCCAAGATTTTAAAACCGGACTCTTGCGATAATGCCCCATGACACCATTAACATGGCGTTCGAGCATTTTAAGAGTAGGGGGGTAAGGAACCCAGTCTGGTTTTGACAAGTGCCAAAAAAGGGTATGACCATGCATTGTCATATTATGCTTTTGGCAAAAATTGGCGATCGCATCTGCTGATTCAAAGGTAAATTTTCCTGGCTGTGGTTCAGTGCCGGCCCATTTTAATTCACCATTTGGTGTCGCAATCGAACATTCACGAGCAATCAGGTCAGCGTAATCCTTCTCTTTTCGCAAAAAGTCACCATCAATTGCTGTACCATAACGCTTTCCTTTGGCGGCAGCTAATTGCCGAAGTGGAGAATTTACATTTTTAATTGGATTATTTACTGCGATAGAATTTGTGCTCTGGTCTTCTCTTTGCTTATCCTTTTGTAAAAACCCCATAGTCAATAAGGTAGAAAGGGTAGTGTATCCTGCTCTTGTTAAAAATTTTCTCCGATAAGGCATAAATTGTACTTAATAAAAAACACATAGTTTATTATATTACAGAATAATTTTTGATACTTTTGGAGGTTTAGTAATGATTCCCACAAAGTCATTGCATTCCAAAGAGCTAAAGCTACTATTTGTCTCCCCCTTCAGTAATTTTTTAAAAAAATACTGTGCTAATGCTAACAAAAAATTCCAAGTATTTATCGGTCTTCATCCAGATATACGGCAATACGCTTGGGTTAAGCCCAAAAATGTATTGCGTAGGTTGGGGAGTCACAGTGCCCAAGCGGGTTTCCCGACTTGTCCCTTGCATGTCTCCCCTTCTCCCAAAGGGAGAGGCTAACGCCTGCCGTAGGATGCCCAAAGGGCTGTAAAGAGAAGCAAGTAGCGTTTGAGGAACGAAACCCAACCTAGACGTGCCTTAAGCCGCCTCTTTTGTCTACGTTCAACCCAACCTACAATTATCCTTAACTGAACTGTATTGAGATATACGGTGTTTTTCCAAAATCAAATCATAGTCTTATACTTAAATCGCAGACCCGATCGCATCGAAGTTGGGTTAATCACACTTAAACCAGATGCCGATCCAGAAAAAGTGCGATCGCAACTTGTCAGTGGGTTACTTAAAGATGTTAGAGTCTTGACTCCAGAAGAGTTTGCCAAAGTAGAGAGAACTTACTGGCAAGCGGGTACTGGCATTGGTTTCATTTTCGGTTTAGGTACAGCAGTCGGGTTTATTGTTGGCATCGTGATTGTCTACCAAATCGTTTACTCTGATGTTTCTGACCACTTGCCAGAATACGCTACCCTCAAAGCAATGGGATACACTGATAACTATCTCTTGGGAGTTCTAATTCAAGAAGCATTGTTATTAGCTATTTTAGGTTTTCTTCCTGGATTCATCCTTTCTTTTGGATTGTATCAAGTCACCTACCCTGCCACAATGCTTCCTATTTTTATGAAAATGGAACGGGCAATACAAGTTTGGATTTTGACCGTGATCATGTGTAGTGTTTCTTGTGCGATCGCTATCCGAAAACTCCGATCTGCTGACCCTGCCGATGTTTTTTAGTTTCAGAGACGCGATTAATCGCGTCTGTACAAGAGTTAGGAGTGAAGAATTATCGAACCCACTGCTGCACTCGACAAAAAATCTGGGCGCGATGTTGTAGAAATAATCCAGAAGCTAGCTAAAGAACAAGGCTGTACGATTTTGCTAGTTACCCACGACAACCGCATCCTTGATATTGTTGATCGCATCATTTATATGGAAGATGGTCAGTTTAAGACCGATAGCACAGATACCGCTACAACAGCCAAGTAATACCAATTCGTAATTCGTCAAACTTACTTACAGCAGTTTTCATTTAATTGAACCATATATGTTGTAGGGGCACAGGATTGCTCATTGGTGTCAACTTAAGCTCAAACCTTTGTTGCACAACGGTTCTACTCCACCCCTTAATCCCCTCCCCTTACTAAGGGGAGGGGAGGTTTTGCGTCAGTAAAGCCGGGGTGGGGTAATGCGGATCGGTCGATTCAGCAAGCAAAATGGCATATTGCTTTCTTTAAATGCTTGATTGCTTTCTCATTTGAGTAATTCACGCATTCACTTTAGTGTATCGTTGAGCCGTTACCAGGCGATGTCTACGACGGGCTACCCTACGCCTTTGATTCATTCAGCAAAAATCGTTCAACGGCTTAGTGTACTAATATAGTTTTATAAATTAGGTTTCTAGCTCTGGTTATGACAACTCAGTTTTCATGGACTAAACAGTGGTATCCTATTATTCCTTTAAGCTACTTAGATATTTTTAATCCCACTCCTATCACTCTTCTGGGGAAAAAGCTGGTGATTTGGAGAGACAAAAATCAAAAGTGGATAGTAATGGATGATGTTTGTCCTCATAAGTTGGCGCGACTATCTATGGGAAGCATCACTGAAGATGGAAACTTAATGTGTAGACATCACGGTTGGTGTTTTAACAGTGAAGGGAAATGCACTCATATTCCCATGTTGGCTGGTAACCAAGCAGAAGTAACTGCTTGTAATAGTTTAAGGTCAAAAGTTACAACATATCCTACACAAGTGATTCAAGAATTGCTTTGGGTATGGCCAGATGATAGTTCAACAGCCTTTGAGGATTGTAACTTCAAGCAGCCAGCTATCATACCTGACTCTGAACTAGATATATCTTCTACCTCCTGGCACATGACAGAAGTTCCTGTTGGTTATACCGTATCTGTTGAAAGTACTTTTGATCCTTCTCATGCAGAATTTCTTCATGAAGGAATAGGTATTTTTTCACCTAAAACAGCTGTGCCTATGGAACATTTTGAATCTGTTGGAGAAATATCTGCTCAAGAAGGTTTTACTCTCAAACATCAAGGCTACAATCTCTTCAACAAAGATATGGAGGCGATGCGGAAGTTTACTCCACCCTCTTGTAATACTACGATATATCGTTACCCCAACGGCAAAACTAATATTTTTCAGTTGTATTTTGTTCCTATACAACCAGGTTACTGTAGGTACATTGGCAAGTTTATTTCTGATGGAAGTTTAGTTAAAAGAAATTTTTGGCTTGAGATTCTCCCAAAGGATTTACAAACTGGGTTACAGCACTTATCTACATACAAGCTAAGTGACCAAGATTTATCAGCTATGCATTCTCAGGAAGTAAACCAGTCATCATTAGATACAAAATGGCAAAAGGCATACTTTATGCCTTCTCCGGCTGACGTGGGTATTATAACTTTCAGAAAATGGCTAGACGAATTTGCTGGAGGTAGTCCTTCATGGCAAGGGTGTGTAGAAGGCAGTTTTAAACAATTGAATGATGAACAACTATATGACCGATGGCATAGACATACAAAGCATTGTCCAAGTTGTCGGAATTCTCTGATTATTATAGAAAAGGTACAAAGATTTTCTAATATTTGCACTTTAATATTTGCACTCTTAACATTAGTTTTTATCTTGACAGGTATTCATCTAAGTTTGGTATTGATATCAACCATCATTGCAGTATTGAGTTCTTTATTATCATATAAATCGAACGATATTAAACAACTTTTTATTAGTAGTATTCCCAATAAAGGTTTACCTTTGGTCAAACTTTATGGTAGCAATGCAAAAAAGTGAGTTGATAGCTCAAACTCGATAAGCATTGTTTGTGTATAAATCTCTTGTGGCGAGCCTCCAAACTTCAGAGGATGCTTTGTCTTGCAAGCAAATGGAGATTTATCTTGTGGTCGAATTGAGAAGTCAAAAGTCAATAAGATTTCCTCATTTTGGTAAATTTCCTCATTTTGGGAATATTTTGTATTAGAGATTCCCGACCCTATACCCCACAAAAAAGAAGAAACTGCCTGAAAGTCTTATCAAACAGAGACTTCAGTTATTGAGTACATTATTAATACATATTAATAGATGCAATATTGCAGATGAGATATTAATAGATGCAGTATTTGTTGAAAGTTAACTTAAGAGCCAAAAGCCATCAATAAATTATCCTTTAAACACGGAGTAAATCCTACCGATAATTCTTTAATGTATATAATTCACTCACTTTCTAGTTCTGGCTATTTCTGATTCTTATATTCACGTGTTCTGATAATGCAGCTTAGAGGCGGGGACAAAAATCATATTATGAACAAAACTTTTGCAACCATTGATGGGAATGAGGCTGTCGCCCGTGTTGCTTACAAATTAAATGAAGTGATTGCCATTTATCCTATCACCCCCTCTTCAGCAATGGGTGAATGGGCAGATGCTTGGTCAGCAGAAAATCGTCCCAACCTTTGGGGTACTGTTCCCAGCGTGGTGCAAATGCAGAGCGAGGGAGGAGCCGCAGGTGCAGTGCATGGAGCATTGCAAACAGGTTCCCTGAGTACCACCTTCACGGCATCTCAGGGATTATTGTTGATGATACCCAACTTCTACAAAATTGCTGGTGAACTGACTAGCGCTGTGGTTCACGTTGCAGCCCGCTCCCTGGCTACCCACGCTTTATCAATTTTTGGTGATCATAGCGATGTGATGGCAGCTCGTGCTACTGGTTTTGCTTTGCTGTGTTCCGCTTCGGTGCAGGAAAGTCAAGATTTTGCTCTCATCGCCCATGCTGCTACCCTAGAAGCGCGAGTCTCGTTTATGCACTTCTTTGACGGGTTCCGCACTTCCCATGAAGTGCAGAAAGTCAAACTGCTCTCAGATGACGATTTGCGATCGCTCATCCACGATCACCTCATACTCGCCCACCGCAGCCGTGCGCTCACCCCAGATCGTCCAGTTTTGCGGGGAACTGCCCAAAACCCCGATGTCTACTTCCAAGGACGTGAAGGTGCTAACCCTTACTACAATGCTTGTCCAGAAATTGTCCAGCGGATCATGGATGAATTTGGAGAACGCACGGGAAGGCATTACAAAATCTATGAATATTACGGCGCCAACGATGCCTCGCGCGTTATCGTTCTCATGGGTTCAGGCTGTGAAACCGTCCATGAAACAGTAGATTACCTTAACGCCCGTGGTGAAAAACTTGGTGTAGTGAAAGTGCGACTTTACCGCCCCTTTGATGTCCAAAGGTTTGTTGCAGTATTGCCAACTAGTGTAAAAGCGATCGCAGTTCTTGACCGCACCAAAGAAGCAGGTAGCGCCGGGGAACCGTTGTATTTGGATGTGGTGGCTGCTATTCATGAGGCGTGGGAAGATAAGAGAGCAGGGGAGGCAGGGGGAGAAAATACTTTCTCATCCCCCAAAATTATTGGTGGTCGTTACGGTCTTTCTTCTAAGGAATTTACTCCGGCGATGGTGAAGGGCATTTTTGACAACCTGGCCCAAGCTAAACCAAAAAATCACTTTACTATTGGGATTAATGACGACATTAGTCATACTTCCTTGAGTTTTGACCCTAATTTCTCCACAGAATCGGATAACGTTGTTCGGGCAATGTTTTATGGATTAGGTGCTGATGGCACTGTTGGGGCTAACAAAAACTCCATCAAGATTATTGGTGAAGAAACCGATAATTACGCCCAAGGCTACTTTGTCTATGACTCCAAGAAATCTGGCTCAATGACCGTCTCTCACCTACGTTTCGGCAAAGAACCAATTCGCTCCACCTACCTAATTGACCAAGCCAACTTTATTGGTTGTCATCATTGGGGATTTCTGGAACGCATAGATGTTTTAAAGGCTGCTATTCCTGGGGCGACTTTGCTACTTAACAGTCCCTATGATGCAGATAGCGTCTGGGAAAATCTGCCGCTGAAGGTGCAGCAACAAATTATTGAGAAGCATTTGAAGTTATACGTAATCAATGCTAGCCAGGTTGCCCGTGAAAGTGGCATGGGTGGGCGTATTAACACTATTATGCAGGTATGCTTCTTTGCCTTAGCGGGTGTCTTGCCACAAGAAGAAGCGATCACTAAAATCAAACAAGCGATTGACAAGACTTACGGTAAAAAAGGTGCAGAAGTTGTCCGCATGAACTTGCAAGCTGTAGACAACACCTTAGACAACTTACATAAAGTACATGTCCCACAGACAATCAATAATCCAAAATCCAAAATCCAAAATCCAAAATTGCTAGACTCTGCTCCCGAATTTGTCCGGGAAGTTCTGGGCAAAATCATGGTCTGGGAAGGTGATGACTTACCTGTTAGTACACTACCTGTTGATGGCACCTTTCCCGTAGGTACTGCCAAGTGGGAAAAACGTAACGTTGCCGAAGAGATACCTGTATGGAAGCCGGATGTCTGCATTCAATGTGGTAAGTGCGTCATGGTTTGTCCGCACAGTGCTATCCGTGCAAAGGCTTATCAAGCGGATGAGTTAGTTAATGCACCAGAAACTTTCAAGTCAACTGGTGCAAAAGATAAAGACTTTGCCAATCAAAAATTTACCATTCAAGTTGCCCCAGAAGATTGCACCGGATGCACTATTTGTGTAAATATTTGCCCTGCTAAAGATAAATCTGAGCCATTGCTGAAAGCGATTAATATGGCACAGCAGTTGCCTTTACAAGAGCAAGAGCGGGAAAACTGGGATTTCTTCTTGAGTTTGCCTAATCCTGATAGGCGATCGCTAAAATTAAACCAGATTCGCCAACAACAACTGCAAGAACCTTTATTTGAATTCTCTGGTGCTTGTGCAGGTTGTGGTGAAACACCTTATTTGAAATTATTAACACAATTGTTTGGCGATCGCGCCGTTATTGCCAATGCTACAGGTTGTTCCTCAATCTATGGTGGTAACCTCCCCACAACTCCTTGGACAACAAACGCCGAAGGACGCGGCCCGGCGTGGTCTAATAATCTATTTGAAGATAACGCCGAATTCGGTTATGGCTTTCGCCTTTCCCTCGACAAACAAGCTGAGTTTGCGGCGGAATTGTTGCACGAGTTGAGGAGTGAAATAGATGAAAACCTTGTCTACTCCATCCTGAAAGCTGAACAAAAATCTGAAGCTGATATTTGGGAACAGCGCGAAAGGATAGAACTGTTGCAGCAAAGGTTAGATGAAATTGTCACTTTCGACCCCAATCTCAAATCCAAAATCCAAAATCTCAAATCTCTTGCAAATTACTTAGTGAGAAAAAGCGTCTGGATTGTTGGCGGTGACGGTTGGGCTTATGATATTGACTTTGGCGGTATCGATCATGTAATTGCTAGTGGTCGAAATGTGAACATCTTGATCATGGATACAGAAGTGTATTCTAATACAGGCGGTCAATCTTCTAAAGCTACGCCACGAGCAGCAGTTGCTAAATATGCCGCCAGTGGTAAGCCAGCACCAAAAAAAGACTTAGGGATGATTGCCATGACCTACGGGAATGTCTACGTAGCGAGTGTAGCCCTTGGTGCTAGAGATGAACATACCCTGAAAGCATTTTTGGAAGCAGAAGCTTATGATGGGCCATCAATAATTATTGCTTACAGCCATTGCATTGCCCACGGCATCAACATGACCACAGGGATGAATCATCAGAAAACTCTGGTAGAATCAGGTCGTTGGTTGCTGTATCGGCATAATCCAGAGTTGCTTAACCAGGGTAAAAATCCATTGCAATTGGATATGCGATCGCCTAAGCAATCTGTAGAAAATTCGATGTATCAAGAAAATCGCTTCAAGATGCTCACCAAGAGCAAACCCGACGTTGCCAAGTACTTGTTAGAACAAGCGCAAGCTGAGGTTGATGCACGTTGGCAGATGTACCAATATCTCGCAAAGCGCGACACTCTCTGAACATCTACCCTGGTTTTGGTGACAAACATCGCGATTGTGGTTATAAACATCGCGATGGTTTGTCACAAATATTGCAATTGTCCTTACTAAGTACAGCATTTCATTAATTCGTAGCGAATTAAATTTGCTAATACCTTGCAATGTTAATGCATCTTTCTACAATGCCAATGCGTCGGCTGCAATGTTAATGCATCTTTCTACAATGCCAATGCGTCGGCTGCAATGTTAATGCATCTCTCTACAATGCCAATGCGTCGGCTGCAATATTAATGCATCGCTTTACAATGCCAATGCGTCGGCTGCAATGTTAATGCATCTCTCTACAATGCCAATGCGTCGGCTGCAATATTAATGTGTTTTTTTCACTAAAAACGCTACGTTTTTACGTAAAACTGTACTAAGGCTGTGGTTTTAATTGTGTAGAACGCGTGCGGGGGAGGCTGAGGGAGTAAATTGGATTAGGATTTTTGTGAAAAATTCTGACCGAGTAGCTTGATATTCATCCTCCTAGTACAGTGGCCGCGTAAATATGCCACCCATTTGAAATCTCTAAAACCCTTAGGCGATCGTAATTACAAATTATGAATTACGCCTTGCGGCATTAGTGTCTTTGCTAATGACTAACGACAAGTAACTCATTGAAAACTAACACCGGAGAAATGATGGCAAAATCAACTTTTAACCTTTCCGATCTCAATGGCGCTAACGGCTTTGCCATCAACGGCATCAATGCATCTGACAGATCAGGCAACTCTGTCAGCAGTGCCGGAGATATCAACTCAGACGGCATCGACGACTTGATTATCGGCACCTCATCAGAGCAGAGCTACGTGGTGTTTGGCAGCAAAGGGGGTTTTGGTGCCCAACTAAACCTCTCTACTCTCAACGGCAGTAATGGCTTTGCTATTAATGGCATCAATTCAGGCGTATCTGTGAGCAGTGCAGGAGACATCAACGGCGATGGCATCAACGACCTGATTATCGGGGCAAGCGATGCCTCCCCCAACGGCAAATACTCAGGGCAGAGCTATGTGGTGTTTGGCAGCAAGGGGGGTTTTGGTGCCCAATTCAACCTCTCCACCCTCAACGGCAGTAATGGCTTTGCCATCAACGGCATCAATGCATATGACAGATCAGGCATCTCTGTCAGTAGAACGGGAGATATCAACAACGACGGCATCGACGACCTGATTATCGGCACCTTATCAGGGCAGAGCTATGTGGTGTTTGGCAGCAAGGGGGGTTTTGGTGCCCAATTCAACCTCTCCACCCTCAATGGCAGTAATGGCTTTGCCATCAACGGCGAGGGCTATCCTGTCAGTAGTGCAGGAGATTTCAACGGCGACGGCATCGACGACCTGATTATCGGGGCATTTGGTGGCAGGCGCGGCTACGTGGTATATGGCAAAAGCAGATATGCAAGTTTTGATGCCCAATTCAACCTCTTCAACCTTTACCTTGATGGCTTTGCCATCAACAGCATCGATACACGTCAGTTAGGAAGTTCTGTCAGCAGTGCAGGAGATATCAACGGCGACGGCATTGACGACCTGATTATCGCCGGGGCACCTTATGCCGAGCCCAACCCTGATGTTTCAAGGCAGAGCTACGTGGTGTTTGGCACCAATAAGGTTTATTATTCCCAATTCAACGTCTCCACCCTTGACGGCACTAACGGCTTTGCCATCAACAGTATCATTGATGGATCTGTCGGTTTAGGCAACTCTGTCAGCAGTGCGGGAGATGTCAACGGCGATGGCATCGACGACTTGATTATTGGGGCACCTTATGCCTCCCCCAACGGCTTTAGTTCAGGGCAGAGCTACGTGCTGTTTGGCAGCAAGGGGGGTTTTGGTGCTCAATTCAACCTTTCCACACTCAACGGCAGTAATGGCTTTGCCATCAACGGGATTAATGAATCTGACCAATCAGGCACGTCTGTCAGCAGTGCAGGAGATATTAACGGCGACGGCATCGACGACCTGATTATTGGGGCACCTGATGCCTCCCCCAACGGCAACGGCTCAGGGCAAAGTTACGTGCTGTTTGGTGGAAAAAATATCGGCAGTGGCACCAGCCCTATCCTAACGGGAACTGCTGGTACAGATACTCTTTTCGGCACAATTGGCAACAACATCATCGACGGCAAAGCTGGTAACGATATCCTCACGGGCAACGGTGGTCAAGATAAGTTTGTGATTCGCCTCGGCGATGGCAATGACATCATTACCGATTTTAGTGGCGTCGGAGGTAAAGGCTCAAACCCATCAGCAGCAGTAATTGCCAATGTTGATACACTGCAATTTATCGGTTCGGGACTAACTGCTCGAAATTTACAACTAACTGAAAATGGCAACAACTTAGAAGTCACTTTTGAAAATGTGGCATCCACCAAAGTAACTCTGCAAAACTTCAAATTACCAAACCTGGATAACCTGCCAGCAAGTTCTTCAAGACCTGCACTCGGCAATATAGAGTTTGATGGGCAAAGCAGCGTCACCGACAGCTTTGATGTGATTACTGCCAACTCTACTCAAGCTAACATTTTCAATAAAAACACTGTCACCTTCCTAAATGACTTAAACAATAACATTGCGGGTTTTGACAACTCCAATGATGTGATTAATGGTCAAGGGGGTAATGACATTATTAATGGCAACAGTGGCAATGACCTGTTGCGGGGCGGGTCAGGCGATGATATTCTCATCGGTGGAGAAGATAATGATACTCTTGTGGGTGGTGTAGGCAATGATGTTCTCGTTGGCGGTGCGGGTGCTGACAGATTCCTTTACAACACCGATGCAGCCTTTGCCCTGACTGCTGTTGGTGTAGATGCCATTAGTGACTTCAAGAGTTCTGAAGGTGACAACATTATCCTAGATAAAACTACCTTTAATGCAATTACTTCAGCTGCCGGAACTGGTTTTAGTAACAAGAGTGATTTTCAAATCACTTCTTCAGCGGGGACTAGCACGGCGAAAATTGTATACGATTCTGTGAGTGGGCAGTTGTTCTACAACCAAAATGGCAGCGCGACTGGTTTTGGCAGTGGTGGTCTATTTGCAACTCTAACTGGTGCGCCAACTCTTACGGCATCTGATTTTGTGTTGCAAGCATAATTCGTCCAAAACAAAGAGTTTCAAGCTTGGAACACGAAACTTCAAGCTTGAAACACTGGTTTTAGCAGCGGTGGTCAATTTGCGACTCTAACTGGTGCGCCAACTCTCACGGCATCTGATTTTGTGTTGCAAGCCTAGTTCGCCCAAAACACGAAACATTGAGCTTGGAACACGAAACATTGAGCTTTGAACACGAAACATTGAGCTTTGAACACGAAACTTCGAGCTTTGAACACGAAACTTCGAGCTTTGAACACGAAACATTGAGCTTTGAACACCAAACTCCGAGCTTTGAACACCAAACTTCGAGTTCAGAACATAAAACTTCGAGCTTTGAACACCAAACTCCGAGCTTTGAACACCAAACTCCAAGTTCAGAACACCAAACTCCGAGTTCAGAACATAAAACTTCGAGTTCAGAACCTTGAAGCTTATTTCTTCACTAACAACTTTGGGCTATTTAGATAGACGAGTCATTTCAAATAATTGGTGGGCATTACTTCCTAAAAAAGCATCGAAAAGTACCTGCTCTCCAGATTCCACTTCTACTAGATAGCGCTGGCCAATTTCATAATAAGCGTAAGTCCAAGGGATCTGAATTTCTGCGCCACTGTTATCATCTAACACTGTGACCATTTCCGTTACTGCTTGAGTTGCAGTTTGCCGCAAACCACGCTTTGGCCGAGAAGGGCATGACAAATGATGTGGAATTCATTAATGTCAATCTACCTGAGGGTGAGCACAAGAGCGCTGCGTTTCTAGCTAAGAACCCTTTCGGTCTTGTGCCCATTCTCGAACTTGATGATGGAACGATTATCTCTGAATGCACAGCTATTACAGAATATATTGATAACCTTCGCGGTGAACCAACGTTAACTGGTAATACAGCCAAAGACAAGGCTGTGATACACATGATGCAGCGTCGAGCTGAAGCATGTCTTCTTGATGCAGCAGCTACATACTTTCATCACGCAACCCCTGGACTGGGATCGAAGATAGAAACATACCAGTGCGCGGAGTGGGGAAATAAACAGCGTGAACGTGCTATTGAAGGTATGCATTACCTTAACAAGGTATTGGAAAAAGAGCCTTTTGTGGCTGGGATGCACTTCACAATGGCTGATATCACAGTTTTTGCTGGGCTAGCCTGTGTTAACTTGGCCAAAATTATGATCCCGGTTGAATGCACCAGCCTGACAGAATGGCAAATAAAAATTGAGCAGCGCCCGAGTGTCATTGCTTCTGCATAAAAGTGTCACCCAGAGTTGTCAAAAAAACTTGCTCAAAGTTTCCATCCAAAAAACCACTTTATAGAGGAACTGGAAATCATCGTCAACAATTTACATTTTTCGTTCTCAGCACTGCTTAGAGCTTAAATAAATTTAAACTAGATATATCCTAGATCCTGATTAAATCTACTTTCTTTAGCAGCTTAACACCTCGCTAATAATTTCAAGGGCTATGTGAATTTGGTCGCTGTCGATAACTAAAGGTGGACAAAAACGAATTGCTGCTTTACCGCAACCTAATAACAATAAACCCCGTAAAAAAGCTTCTTGGATAATGCGATCGCGCAATTTATAATCGAGATTACCTTGTTCATCAAATAAATCTACCGCTACCATCAAACCCTTACCTCGTGGCAACGATACTCTGGGAAATCTTTGATGCAACTTGGTCAAACTAGCTTGTAATAATTCTCCCATCTGGGTAGCGTTGGTCATCAAACCACTTTCCAGCAGTCGCAGTGTGGCAATACCAGCAGCACAAGCTACGGGATTACCGCCAAATGTGGTAGCGTGAGAACCGGGAGGCCAAGTCATTAACTCTGGTCTAGCAAGTATCGCTCCTAATGGCAGACCGCTAGCGATGCCTTTGGCAGTAGTAATGATATCAGGCATCACTCCCCAATGCTCGATCGCAAATAAGCGACCAGTTCGCCCCATTCCCGCTTGCACTTCATCCACTACCATCAGAATACCGTGGCGATCGCAAATATCCCGAATCCGCTGCAAGAAACCATCCTCTGGTACAATATACCCACCTTCCCCTTGAATCGCTTCAACTACGATCGCTGCTACTTCTTGCGCTGGTAAAATTGTCGTAAATAGCTGTTTTTCCAAGTAATCTAAGCTAGCGTGAGTGCCGTAGGAAATATGAGTCACACCAGGAACTAAAGGCCCAAAATTAGCTCGCTGCACTGCTTTGGAACCGGTGAGAGACATTGCCCCATAGGTGCGTCCGTGAAATGCACCTAAGAAGGCTACGATTAGCGATCGCTTGGTGTAATATCGAGCTAGTTTGATGGCTCCTTCGTTGGATTCTGCCCCGGAATTGGTGAAAAATACTTTTGCAGGGAACTTAGCGTTATTCTGTGGATTGGGAAAAGGGGCACGAATCGCAAGTTGTTCCGCTAGTTCCACCATCGGCTCATAATAAAAATCCGTCCCTGACATGTGCAGTAGACGCTTTGACTGTTCTTGAATTGCTTTGACGACTTCCGGGTGGGCGTGTCCGGTGGCGGTAACAGCAATACCTGCGGTCATATCCAGAAATACATTGCCATCCACATCTTCTACCATACAGCCCTGTCCGCGAGATACAACTAAGGGATAATCGCGGGTATAAGAAGGGGAAGTTACAGCGCGATCACGTTGTACAATTGCTTGAGCACCAGGCCCAGGTAAGGAAGTTATAAGGCGGGGTGTACGAGGTAAATTTAGGTTAATAGGGATACTTAACATAATTATTTTTGATTTTTAAAGATTACTAAATAATTAAACGCTAAAGGTTGATTGCTTACAGTAGCATTTGATTCCATTGGTGTAGGAATTACGCATTTAAGGAAAAATTCGAGTATACCTTAGCGAGTAGGGAAAAATACAGAAATCCTCAGAGGTTGCCCGTTTTTATAACACAACTTCTGCGATCGCGTCATCTTGTATTTTTTGAAGCATAACAGCTTCACTATTAGATGTCAGGGTACAAGCTACAGCACATTTTTGAGAAAAAGGTGTATTACATCTATTTTTTGGTAGGCGGGAATGTACAATCCATCGTTTGCTTGTTCTCCAGATACCACCTGGGTTACAAGAGGCATCCCCAATGGATCTATCATTACCATCATTAATTTTACTTGTGGTTAGCTGGTGTCATCCTTGCTGTGTCCAAATTGGAATAAACCTTCCTCGCTGATTAGATGGTGTCCACTGATTGTTGTTGCTTCTATTCGCACTTTCTCTACCGATAAGTCATAAACGCGGATGGTGTTTTGGGATTGCTTAACCGCTTCAAGAGAATAGCTAAACGGTCATCGGTAAAATCTGTTTCTCTAATGTTGATTGAGCAAACTTGCTCTATGGTGTAGCGTCGTTGTTCTACCCATTCCCTTACCCAGACTTTCCGATGGTCGCCCTGTGAGATAATATACGATAGCCAAATACATACCACTTACCCCAAATCTAGCCCTTCCTGTTTCCAGTGACGTGGCAAATATTAGTTGAGGATTTCTGGCAGTCCCATTTTTTTCATCACCTCTAGCAACAGAACAACATCGTCGATTCGTTCTGAGATTATTTTTTTGGGTAAATGTGCCATTTCTCACAGTTACCACACTAGCGTTCCGTCACAACATCTTTTTTGATAGGACTTGGTACCTCGAAGCGATCGCCTAACTCACAAGTCGCAAAATTTTTCTCCCACCAGTCCAACATTGCTTGTCACCTTTAACACCGAATTTTAATTACTGTACCGGATTACTTTACCCAAAATCCTTTGTGAGAAAGCTTTTTGAGACTTAACGGGAAAAGTCATGAAGAAGGGAGTAGGGAGTGGGGAGTAGAGAGTAGGGTGCGAATCGTTGGCTAGAAACTATGACCCATAAGGGTTTGGAGGATTAGCCGCAAGCTCGAACTGCCTTCTTGAACAAAACAGACTTTTTATGACTAAGTAATACCAAGCAATTTGAATTTTATTTTCGACTTCATACTATTAAAGTCTTTTTCGGGCTGTGTTTTTCTTATTAAAAGCTTAATTTAGATTCAGGTTACGAAGACACCAAGTCAACTAGTTCTCAAACAATCAAAGGTACAAACTTATGCAACTTTTAAGTACTTCTAGCAAGTCTTTACCTAATCCACAGCTAGCAGTGTGGTCAGACAAGTCTCTAAATCAGAATACAAAAACAACTCAAACTAAACTCTCTATGATCTGGATAAATGAATTTAACGGAAAGCGTAATCAGTTAGTTGCAAGATGGATTACAAACTAGTAGTCTGTCAAATACATGATGACGGACAAGAGAAGATATAATTCCCATCTATGCAGGGAAATATTGGGATGTGCAACACAAGTTATGCCTCATTGTTTTTATCTGGGATAACTTCTTTGAGCGCTTTTTCTATTTCTTCGATGGCTGTATCAATTGGTTCAAAATTTAAATAACAGTAGCTTGGACTTACTTCGATTGAATTATCTATTACAAAGAGAAAGGAGATGATTATGAGCAATGCAGTTTATGAGATCAATGCCGCAGACCTTTATGATAAAAAGAAACTCCCTGATGGAGATACTATTAGCATAAGCGTTGTCGGTCCTGATGAATCTAGTAAAGAAATTAAGTTCATCTTACGTCTTGAAGAGCCTGTAAGTTGGTGGAAAGGTTTACTGTTATTTAACCGCAAAGGTAATAATTCCTTTCGAGCTATAGCAGAATTGCAAGGCAACGATCCCTCACAAACAAATGGTGCAACAGATATAGATGAGTTAGGCAAATACGACCTGGTTCTGAGCAAAGCGAAAACATTCGGAGTTCATACAAATATGTATCGAATTGTTGATGCTCAAAGAGCTTTTCGCCCAGGATATCAGTACATATTGTCTTGGCTGACAGATTAAGTATCTCGAAGCAAATAATTAGGGTTAGTGTCACTAATGAAAAATAAATTTTCAAAGAGATCATCTCAGACTTGTAAAAAACTTATTCTCTAAACTAGTAGACATTTAACCCTTTTTTATTAAATACTGATATGGCACAGACTTATTCAAAGATTGGTTTCCAGACAAACCAGCACCCCCGACACAACAAACCCCATTGTCTTCCACTCAACCACAAAATAGGTAGTAGGCCACGTCTACGCAAAAGTTAGTTTTGGAGTTACATTTGTTGCTTTTGCGACTCCAAAAGTTAGTTTTAAAGTCACATTTGTTGCTTTTGCGACTCCAAAAGTTAGTTTTAAAGTCACATTTGTTGCTTTTGCGACTCCAAAAGTTAGTTTTAAAGTCACATTTGTTGCTTTTGCGACTCCAAAAGTTAGTTTTAAAGTCGCATTTGTTGCTTTTGCGACTCCAATAGTTGGTTCAGCAGCAACCAGAAGACCATAAATAAACTCCAAAAACCTTGTTTGATTCAATAGCAATCTACCAAAATCTATCTGTGGGTACTTTCATGCATTTTTTTTACCTTCAAGTATCGCATTCCAGTCAAAATTGAAGTTAGTCAGTTGAAGGAATCATTTATAACGCTAGACTACCAATGCAAACCAACAATCAACCAAATCCAAGTGATTCACCCTCCGCGTTCGGCAGTTCGGACTCGACGGGAGCCGCCAAGACTCCGACTGCTTCACCGCAGGTATCGCAAAAAATTCTGCCTACTGCCCCATTACCAGAATCTATTAGTCAAAATATCGAGACTATCATCGCATTGCACAGACGTTCTGAAAAAAATGTCCCACGACACCAGCGCCTTGTAGAAACGATAACCGTCTTTTTTGGTCGTCCTATATTCCTGTATAGCATTCTGCTTGGGATTATTCTCTGGGTAGCACCTAATGTCTTACCACGACGTTTTGGTGTACCTAGATTTGAGGAAGTTCCATTTCCTTGGTTACAATTTTCACTGACTGCGGGTTCATTGTTGGTGACAACAGGGGTATTGATTAAACAGGAGCGACAAGAAAAGTTAGCAGAGCAACGGGCGCAACTTAGCCTTCAACTCAACCTGCTCTCTGAGCAGAAAATCGCTAAACTCATCGCTTTGATTGAGGAATTACGCCAAGATATTCCCAATGTCAAAAATCGCTCTGACTCGGAGGCTGAAATAATGAAGTCCCCTACTGATGCACACGCAATTGTAGACTTATTGGAAGAAACCTTAGCATCAGAGTTAGCAAATTTATCGCAGCAAGAAATATCAACTCACGAGTAACAAAGTAAGCGTAGTCAGGACTTAGGCAACTGTGACAAGCAATGGCGCGGTGTAGATGCGCCGCGCGCCAAACAACTAGGCGAAAAACATGGGAATAGCCGAACGTTTTAGTTGCTGAACTAAATAATTTGATAGATTGTTTGACCAGTTTGATAAGCTAAATCTTTGAGCCTAAGCCAGACTAAAAAATTGTAGTTATTAAAAACAGCTAATTTACACCCATTCAATTAATTTAAAAAGTTCTCCACGCATCTGACAAATATTTCCACACCCATTCCCAACGCCGTTTCATCAAAATCAAACCGGGGATGATGATGAGGATAGGCCAAGTCTTTTTCAGGGTTAGCAGAACCTAAGAAGAAATAGCAACCAGGAACCTCTTGCAAGAAGAATGACATATCTTCAGCAGCCATAGTTTGACATTCTGGCACAATACCCATCGGGGTTTCTACCACTTCTTCTGCTACAGTTCGCACCAATTCTGCCATCTTAATATCATTAATTACTGGTGGATAAAGTGACCAGTATTCTAAGTCATAACTCGCACCATGACTTTGACAAATTCCAGCAATAATCTGCTCGACACGCTGGTTGAAAAAGCCTTTCAAACTAGGATTAAAATACCTGACAGTGGCACTCATTCTCGCTGTATCAGCAATCACATTCCGCTTGGTTCCAGCATGAAGTTCGCCTACTGTCACCACAGCCGAATCAATGGGATTAACATTCCGAGCGACAATGGTTTGCAAAGCATTCACAATTTGAGCAGCAACTACAACGGAGTCAATAGTTTGATGAGGTAGTGCGCCATGTCCACCTTTGCCCAAAATTGTGCAGTTAAAACACTCCACAGCTGCCATCAACGCCCCAGCCCGCACACCCACTGTTCCCAAGGGCAAATTATTCCATAAGTGCAAACCAATAATTGCGTCAACATCAGGATTTTTCAGGACTCCAGCTTCAATCATTGGCTTTGCGCCTCCTGGTGATTCTTCCGCTGGCTGAAAGATAATTTTCACGGTACCGGAGAAATCTTGACGATGCTGCTGGAGATAATAAGCTGTACCTAAAGCGATCGCTGTATGTCCATCATGTCCACAAGCGTGCATCACTCCATCATGCTGCGATTTATACGGCACTTCGTTGAGTTCTTGGATTGGCAAAGCATCCATATCTGCCCGAATCGCTAAAACTTTCTCTGTGCCTAATTTGTTACCCTTGATGGTGGCAACAATGCCAGTGTGAGCAATGCCAGTTTGATGCTCAATTCCCCATTCTTGTAACTTTTGTGATACAAAATCAGCGGTCAGTTTTTCTTTAAAACCTAACTCTGGTTGTTGATGCAATCGCCGCCGCCACTCGATCAATTGTGGTTGCAATGAGCGGATTGAAAGTCGGATGCGAGATAGGTCAACAGAAGAGGGATTGGGAAAGGTAGAAACCATTATGAAGACAAGCTAGTTTAAATACAGCTAACTTAGTTTATCGTAGGGAATGGCGAAGAATCATTATCAGAATCTTCTTCAGGACTACAATTTGAACCGGATGATGCGCGGTTAGATGATGTTGGAACTCCAGGCTATAGAGCAAACCAGAGAGCAACCGCTTGTCTGATTGATTGCTCATTAGGTTCGCTGTCAGAAGCCCAGGCGATAATCCCATCAGAACGTATCAGTACAGTGCTCAAGCCTAATTGTTCTTTCGCCCGGCCCGAAACATACTTCATTCGGTCGCCGTATTCACCCGCCAAAGTTTTAAGTGAAGCATTCATATCGAAATCAAGCAGTATCCCGTGGCCATCGCGCATTAGCTCGCCAATCGTTGTACCATCTTTGAACTCAAAATTGGGAACGCTGTGGCCTACTAAAGGGTGGTCGCCACCGAGATTGTAATGTGTGAAAACGCCCCACACCCTTCCTGCAATATAGGTGGCACCATCGTGCGTATTCATAAGGTCGCGGATAATTGCATTCAATGCGCGGGCATGTGGGCATGGTTTCATGATTGCAACCTGGGCGCGTGACCAATCCAGAACCTGTGCACCAATTGGGTGACGTTCGGTATAATAACTGTCCAACAAGCCTGACGGCGCAATATTATGGATGGTTGCGGCGAGCTTCCAGCCCAAGTTCATGGCATCGCCCAGTCCAAGGTTAAGCCCTTGGCCTCCCAACGGCGAATGAATGTGCGCGGCATCGCCGGCTAAAAGTATACGTCCGTTGCGGTAGGTTGTAGCCTGCCGTGTTCGGTCAGTCCACGTGGTTGCGATATGCAGGGCGCTGATGGTAACGTCGGTATTCGAGATGCGACGTAACACTTCCTGAACGTGTTCAAGCGTAATTGGCTTTTCTGAATTATGAAATGCCCCGCCATCAAAATCCTGAATTATTACGTAACCTGGCTGCGATTGCAAATACATACCTGTTGGTGTTACATTTCGGCCCGGGCTTAGTTTCTCCGGGTCTGCAATGTCCACCTGAGTAGAGTAGCCAGTAAATTCTGGCTCCGTACCGACGAATTCAAAACCGCCCGCCTTGCGAACAACACTACGACTCCCATCACAACCCACAAGCCATTTGCTTTGAAAAGATTGGTCGCCTGACAGAACAGTTACCCCGTCCTCGGTTTGATGAAAGTCAGTAATGGCAAGCCTGCGCTTGATTTCTACACTCAAGGATTCTGCGCGGCGAGACAGCACCGTTTCAAGCTCCTCCATTTCAGAAATTAAACTGGTGTCGGTAGAGCTTGACAGGCGATACCTCCACTGCGAGGTGTCAATATTTCCGTCATGAAATGGAATGCCCGCGAAGTGCCCTACCTGACGGCGTGGCCCTTGTCCGGCATTTTGGTGGGGGTTTTTAAGACGTTTATGTACCTCCAGTTCTTTTAGCAGGCCACGGCGGTAAAGCCCTTCAATAGTAGGCGCTGAGAGTCCCCGTATCCCGAAAGGAATTTGCTTCAGGGGCGAGTGCGGGTTCTCCGCTTTTTCGAGTACTAGGACTGAACATTTGGCCAGGGCCAGTTCACAGGCTAGGAAAAGTCCTACTGGACCAGCCCCAGAAATGATTACATCGTAAACCGATTGATTTTTGTTTTTATTCATGAGTGTTTCCATTTGTACCACCTATTGGTCAGCAGAGATGACATGTGGTCCGGTTACGGCAACAATCACATCCGCGTCCATGAAAAGAGTGTGGAGTTCTACAGCACCTGCCAAAATCACGGCTGGTAAGCCCAACAAAAAAGAAATCGGGCAGATGTCTCCCGTTCCATGCCCAAAAATTAAATAAGGCAGGATTTACCTGCCTTGTGTGTCACTAAAGTTAGATTAATTTCATCTTTTCTTACCATTGCACATCTTATTTACAAAGCTATTACCGAGTTATGTCAGAACTGTGACTGTATCAGTTGTAAACAGGGATTAAACGTTCACTACGATCAGTTACTCAAGTCTTTTTCTCCAATGCCCAATTTAAAGTGTTAGTGTTTCCCAATCTAAATCTGATGCTACTTGAGCAAGTTTATCTAAATCAGTCAGGTTATCTAAATAGGGCAAGCAGCCTAAAACTGGCGTGTTAGTGAGTGATTGAATCAATTGGTGTGGTGTCCAGTCGGCTATTTCTGCATCCGTTCGAGGTTGTACGCAGTTTAGAACAATGCCTTTAAGATTGATGCGCGATTGTTTAGCTAATGCTACGTTCGCCACTGCTTGAGCGATCGCACCCAATCTAACTGGCACTACCAATACCGTTGGTAAACGCCATTCCCCGGCTAAATCAGCTACCGTTAATTCCTCTGTTACTGGCGAACCTAACCCTCCCAAAGCTTCTACAAGCACAAAATCACGATGCGATCGCAACTTAGACAAAGCTTGCCACACAAGTGCTAAATCTACTCGGCGATTTTCCCGTGCTGCTGCTATGGGAGGGGCTAAAGGTGCTTGAAAGTACAAAGGTGTAATTTCTTCAGCAGATTGTTGTAGTGCAAATAGCTTTTGATACCACTCGCGATCGCCAATTCCCGATTGAATCGGTTTCATGATTCCCCAGCTACGCTGCGGGTAATATTTTTGCCAATAGGTTGCTAATGCTGTTGTTAAAACAGTTTTACCAGCTTCTGTATCAGTTCCAGTAATCAGTAGTGTGTTTAACATTAATTTCATTGGCCAGAAAATGGTTGTGTTCCATCAGTCGGCGGAAAAGTTGGCGTTTCACCAGTTGTAGGAATTGGGTTAGGTGTTTGTGTCGGAATTGGTAGGGGTGTCTCTGTCGGAAATGGCAGGGGTGTTTCTGTCGGTATTGGGTTAGGTGTTTGTGTCGGAATTGGCAAGGGTGTTTCTGTCGGAAATGGCAGGGGTGTCTCTGTTGGAATTGGGTTAGGTGTCTCTGTCGGAATTGGGTTAGGTGTTTGTGTCGGTATTGGTAAGGGTGTTTCTGTCGGAATTGGCAGAGGTGTCTCTGTCGGTGTTGGTCTGACTGTTTTTTCTAATGCAACATTGAGGTTGTAATTGCTTTCGGCAACTCCTGAAAGCAGTGTTAACTCAATAGTATATCTACCAGTAACCAGCAATGTACCTTCATAAGATGTTACTTGCTGGATATTCTGATCAATTGGTTGTTGATTGGGACTGAAGACTGTTAGCAAAACGCTGCTTCCTGGGTCAAGAAACGCAGTTAACTTGTCACCTTCTTGCCCAAAAAAAGTGTAGCGGATTATTTGATTTGTTTTGAGAGTATCTTTAACCGTAGCTGTGTTATTAGATGCTTGCAGATTGAGCCGCCTACTAGATACAACAGGTTGATCGTTGGTGGGTGTGGATGTGAATGTAGTACCACCAGAAATCACTGGTGAAGGGAAATTTTGTGGAAGTGTCTCACTTGCTGATGGTTTTGACTGATTGCGGATGGAACTTACCAATGCCCAAGAACCAAATCCGGCGATGATCACTACAGCAATGGCAATTGCTGCGATCGCTAACGGATTATCCAAGATTGAGCTAGTATTACTTGGTGGAATCACAGGAGCGGGTTGTTTCTTCTTGGGCGAAGCAGTTGGTGGTACTAAGTTAGGCCGGCGACCAACAGCCATTGTTTCCAAGTTGGATACATTATTAGGGGTAGAGACACTGGGTTGAGCCAAAGATTGCAGTGCTTGGGATACATTAGCAGCACTTTGGTAGCGATCGCTCGGTATATGATTCAACATTCGATTCAACACTATAGCAAATCGCGGATTCACTCTTACCCACCGCTGCCAATTCCAAGTTAGTTGGTTTTCGTCAAATAGATCCCTTGGTTCTTTACCAGTCAGCAAAACAATCGCACTCACCGCTAATGCATACAAGTCACTACTAGGATAAGCTCCCCCTGTTTGCATTTGTTCACTAGGAGAGTAGCCTAATTTTCCCACAGTGGTTTCTGGCATTGGGCTATTTGGCGATCGTAAACGCTCTGCCAGTTCCTTTACCACCCCAAAGTCAATTAATACAGGTTTAGCGTCACTATCTCGCAAAATAATATTTTCTGGGGAGATATCTCGGTGAATAATCCCTCGACTGTGAATATGCTCTAAAACAGGCAACAACAACTTTATTAGCTGCAATACTTCAGCCTCTGTAAAGGTTTTACCCACAGCTTGACGTTCAGCGAGTAGAGTTCGGTACGTCTGACCTGCAACGTAGTCCTCCACCAAAAATAAGCGTTGGTCTTGCTCAAATCTTTCCCGGAATTTAGGCACTTGTGGGTGTTCGATTTGATATAAAATGGCAGCTTCTCGGTGAAAAAGCTCTTGTGCCTTCTTCCAAGCCAAAGCCTCCGTTGCTGTTGAAATCAATTCCTTGATCGCGCAAAGTTCGTTAAAGCGCCTCTGGTCTTCTGCCAGATAGGTTCTACCAAATCCTCCTTGTCCGAGAATTTGAATTATGCGGTAACGGTTTTGCAAGACAGTGCCAACTTTAATCGGTGGTTGCATGATCGATTGATTGAGTGTATTAGCAACTGAGGAGGAAGTCACCCACAAAGATTAAGTCCAAGAGGCGACACAGTCACATGCAGCGATATTTTACCTTACATAATAGTTAGGAGTATACGCAAAGTCACACTTCAAGTGTCTTACGCAACTCTCTTAAGTGTTTAGAGTAATTTATGTATCGGGTCCTCTCCCTTGCCCCCTGCCCCTTTTCTTCTTCTCTGAACGCTTGGAACTGCTGTCAGCCCTGCACCAGAACCCACGCAAGTGAGAGTTTGTTAATACCAATTCTATGTGAGCCTACATAGAATAGTCCCTTTATCTAGCAAGGATTTCAGAAAAAACTGGTATAAATACCAATGTTATCTGGGAATTTATTGGGTTAATTAAAACTAAAAATTAAGTCTGCTAGTTTATTTATTTACCGCTAGTATCATAGAATATAATCAGATACCTGTTTAACACTTAGTCGCAAGTGTTCTGCTGTCTAAAAACAAAGTTCAATATTACTTAAGTTGTAAATGCTTTACTGTCAGTTATAAATGAGGTAGTTAGAAGAAGCAATCTATCACACCAATCTTTAAAGAGATTAGGGTCATTTACCTCAACCTAAAAAACTTGAAGTATAGACCTAGTGGACGGACTTGATGTCCGTTAAGCTATCAATAGTTTGCTTGCCAAGAAAATTAGACAGTTAGCAAATGATAATTGTATGGAAAAATGTTTAAATTTTGTATGAAATCTTCAACAAAACTTACAAATGTTTTTTTAGGCGATTTCCTGATTAAATCTACTAAATCTCTAATGATAATATTGCTATGAATGCACATAGAGGATCTGCTGTACTCAGTTCTGCAACTTTCAAAATGCAACCATCTGCAACAGGACTGACCGATAATCATCGCCTGCGGCTGTTTTCTGGCTCTGCCAATGTACAACTGTCTCAAGAAGTCGCTCGTTATCTGGGCATGGACTTGGGGCCAATGATTCGCAAAAGATTTGCGGATGGAGAACTTTACATTCAAATCCAAGAATCAATTCGGGGTTGTGATGTCTATTTAATCCAGCCATCTTGTCAACCCGTAAACGATAATTTGATGGAATTAATGATTATGGTTGACGCCTGTCGTCGAGCTTCTGCGCGACAGGTGACGGCAGTAATTCCCTACTATGGCTATGCCCGTGCCGATCGCAAAACGGCAGGACGAGAGTCAATAACCGCCAAGCTGGTTGCTAACTTGGTTACCGAAGCAGGTGCCAATCGCGTTCTAGCAATGGATTTACACTCGGCTCAAATTCAAGGCTATTTCGATATCCCCTTTGACCATGTTTACGGTTCGCCAGTATTGCTGGATTATCTCACAAGCAAAGAACTGCCCGATCTTGTGGTTGTTTCCCCCGATGTTGGCGGTGTAGCACGAGCCAGAGCATTTGCGAAAAAACTGAATGATGCTCCACTGGCAATTATTGACAAACGTCGTCAGGCACATAATGTTGCAGAAGTGTTAAATGTCATCGGCGATGTTAAAGGCAAAACGGCAGTGTTGGTGGATGACATGATCGACACTGGGGGCACGATCGCAGAAGGAGCGCGATTACTGCGTGAAGAAGGAGCGCGTCAAGTATACGCCTGTGCAACTCATGCAGTGTTCTCTCCACCAGCGAGGGAGCGGTTGTCCAGTGGTTTGTTTGAGGAAGTCATTGTCACCAATACGATTCCCATAGCAGAAAACAATCGTTTTCCACAATTAGTGGTGCTGTCAGTAGCTAATCTGTTAGGAGAAACTATCTGGCGGATTCATGAAGATACTTCAGTCAGTAGTATGTTCCGCTAACCGATAAAAGACTGTCATTCGTGTTACAGGCATAAATTACCCACACTCACCCCTTCATCGGGTAAAGTGTGGGTTTTTAACATCTCTAAAATTTCTGTACTGAGATTACAATATCAGGACTTAGGCACGGGTCATGAAAGAACGAACCACAGAGACACAGAGTACACGGAGGAATGAGAGTTTGAGAGGTTTTTTGCGTAAGTCCTAAATATAAATAGTTCGAGCTTCCAAACTGGGTTACAGAAAACTTTTTCTCTCCCTGCCCCCTACCCTGATTCCTTACTCCCTTAGTACAGTTTTGCGTAAAAGCGTAGCGTTTTTAATGCATTGAGATGCATTGGCATTGCAGGGGGACACATTAACATTGCAGCCGATGCATTGGCATTGCAGGGGGACACATTAACATTGTATCGGGACGCATTGACATTGCATCTCGATGCATTGGCATTGCCAGGTATTGCCAAATTTAATTCGCTACTAATTAATGAAATGCTGTACTTAGCGATACAGCCAAACCCGGAGTAGTGAAAGCAGTTGCTCAGTATCTACAGGTTTGGTGATGTAGTCAGAGGCTCCAGCTTCGATGCACTTTTCACGATCGCCTGGCATGGCTTTAGCAGTTAAAGCGATTATTGGTAGTGAGCGAAACTGTTGTTGCTGGTGGATGGCGCGGGTGGTTTCGTAACCATCCATTTCCGGCATCATGATATCCATCAAAACTATATTAATGTCAGGATTAGCTTGCAGCTTCTCTATGCCATCTCTGCCATTTTCGGCAAACAGCACTTGCATTTGATAGCTTTCTAAAAAGCTGGTAAGGGCAAAAATATTTCGCAGGTCATCATCCACAATCAAAATTTTCCGATTAGCTAGCACCGGATCAGTTTGGTGTAGTTGCTCTAGCATTTGACGCTTTGGTGGGGGCAAATTTGCTTGCACCCGATGCAAAAATAGGGCAGTTTCATCTAACAACCGCTCTGGCGATCGCACATTTTTAATGATAATAGTCTCTGCTAGTCCCCGCAGTTGGGTTTCTTCTCGTCGGCTGAGTTCTTTGCCGGTGTAGATAATGATCGGCAGTTTCAAAAGCCTGGGTTCAAGCTTTATCTGCTCAATTAGTGCAAACCCGCTCATATCGGGCAGACCGAGATCCAATACCATACAATCAAAGTGATGCGATCGCAAAATCAAAAGTGCTTCTGCCCCCGTACCCACTGCTGTACTCTGGACATCACCATTACCGATCAGTTCGATAATACTTTGGGCTTGTACGGGGTCATCTTCTACAATTAGGAGATTTTTTACCTGACGCTCAATAAAGCCTTTAATCTCAGTCAATACCTGAGTTAGCGCTTCTGGAGAGACGGGTTTTTGGAGATAGGTAATCGCTCCTAGCTGTAATCCCCGTTGCTGTCTTTCATCAACAGAAAGGATATGTACTGGGATGTGTCTGGTGTCTGGCTTATGTTTCAGACGATCGAGCACCGTCCAACCATCCATCTCTGGCATATGGATATCTAGCATAATCGCATCGGGCTTAAACTGTTGCGCTAGTGCTAGCCCTTGTTTGCTCTGTAAAGCAACAATGGTTTTAAAACCCTGCTCACGGGCCATATCTAGTAAGATCCGGGCAAATTTATCGTCATCCTCAATAATCAACAAAATGCGATCGCCCGGTTGAATCATTTCCCGGTCATCTGGGATTTCGTTGGCCAAGGTGGTAAGTACTTTCGCGGTTGGAGAAGTGTCCACAGTGGATCTGTTTTCGACCATTGGCACTTCTTTTATGGTCGATGCTGTGCGGATAGAGGTAGTTTGCTCAGGGGGTGCTGTGGTGAGAGGATTTTTATCATTATTTTCCTGTCGCTTGGGTAAGTAAAGAGTAAAGGTGCTTCCCTGTCCTGGTTGGCTGACTAGTTCAATTCTCCCCCCCAAAAGTTGAGCCAGTTCGCGGCTGATGGACAAGCCCAAGCCAGTTCCCCCGTACTTGCGGCTGGTTGTGCCATCTGCCTGCTGAAAGGCCTCGAAAACAATCTTCTGCTTCTCGACTGCAATGCCTATGCCCGTATCACTAACTGCAAAAGCAATCATCGGATTATGGAATTGATCTGCTTCAGAAGACATACTAATTTGTAACTTCACGCCTCCCTTTTCAGTAAATTTAAAGGCGTTAGCCAGGAGATTTTTCAGCACTTGTTGCAGACGTTTGGAGTCGTTAGAAATTGTCGGGGGTAACTTCTTATCCAGTTCAATAGTAAAACTGAGTTGTTTATTGTGGGCAACTTGCCGAAAAGTGTGCTCTATAGATGTCTCTAAATCTGCAAAAGCAATTTGCTCAATATCGAGCACCATAGTACCTGACTCAATTTTTGCCAAATCTAGAATGTCATTAATCAACTCCAGCAAATCAGTTCCAGCGGAGTAAATAGTCCGACTGTACTCTACCTGTTTCTCGGTCAAGTTGCTAAGAGAGTTATCTGCTAACAGCCTTGCTAAAATTAACAGGCTATTTAGCGGTGTCCGTAACTCGTGGGACATATTTGCGAGAAATTCCGACTTATATTTGGAAGACAACGCTAGTTGTTCAGCTTTTTCTTCCAAAGACTGCCTTGCCCGCTCAACTTCCTGGTTCTTGCGAGCAACTTCCCGATTTTGAACTTCTAACAATTCTGCCTTTTCTTCTAACTCTTCATTTAGTTGTTGTAATTCCTCGTTAGACTGCTTGACAATAAATTGTGATTCTTCTAACTCCTGCGCCTGCTCTTCCAGGCGTTGATTGCTCTGCTGTAGTTCATCTTGCTGGCTTTGCAGTTCCTCTGTTAAAGTAACAGACTCTTCAAGTAGTTGCTGAGTTTGCAATTGTGAGGCGATGTTATTCAAAAACACACCCAGATTTTCACTCAATTGCTCTAGAAATCTCAGGTGCAACTCGTTAAAAGGCCCAAAAGAGGCAAGTTCAATTACAGCACTCACCTGCGTCTCAAACAGTATAGGCAACACAATAATATTTAGCGGTGGAGCTTCTCCCAAGCCTGAACTGATGCGGATATAGTCACTAGGAACTTCCGTTAGGAGGATTCTTTGTTTTTCTAGGGCAGATTGTCCCACCAGTCCCTCACCCAAACGAAACTGATTTGCCAGATTTTTCCGCTCTTTATAAGCATAACTACTCAACAACTTCAATATAGGCTCGTCGTCTATTGAGTCCATAAAATAAAAAACGCCCTGCGATGCCCCAACCATTGGTGCTAAATTCGACAATATCAGGCGAGACACACTTTCTAGATTTCGATGCCCTTGGAGCATCTGGGTAAATTCAGCCAAATTAGACTTTAGCCAATTTTGCTCGTCATTTTTTCGAGTTGTGTTTCGCAGATTAACGATCATCTGATTGAAGGTGCGCGTCAATACGCCAATTTCATCATGGCGATCACTATGTGGTAAACTTACCGATAAATCCCCATCCGCTAACTTTTCTGCCGATTCCGAAACTCGCTTCAGCGGTACTGAGATATGTCTAGTCAGGATGAATCCGATCAGAACCAAGATCAAAGAAAATAGGGGAATACTATAGATAATGCTAGCGAGTGTTTTTTTAGCAGCTGCTTGTGCCCTTTGAGAGCGCTGCTTCAGGAGTACATTCTCCTCATTTTCCATTGCCAAAATGACTTTGCGGATTTCACTCATCAGTTGCTTACCCTGGTCTGTCAGCACAACGTTCTGGGAAGCTTCAAAGCTTTGATTTTGGCGCAAGTCAATGGTTTCTTTAAGTTCGGCTAGCTTCTTAGCAATTAGTGGCTGTAAAATATCCAGTCGCCGCTGTTGGTTGGGGTTATCTTCCGTTAATCTCTGAAGTTCGTTGACTTTTTGATCCAATACATTAATGGCAGCATTATAAGGTTCCAGATAGTTATGTCTTCCAGTAATTACGTAACCACGTTGCCCAGTCTCAGCATTGGTTAGTTGCAAGTTCAGGTCTTCGAGTTGACTTAGCACCTGGTAGGTATGGCTTTCATTGACCGAAGTTTCAATTAGGTCATTGGTGCTTTGGTAGGAGATTAAACCAATGGTGGTCAGAGTTGCCAAACTCAGGGCAAAACTTACTCCAATCTTGGTTCCAATCTTCAAACGGTTAAACATTATTCCAGGCAGTTATTCCAATTATTTATATTTTTGGCACTCTTCGGATTATGTTTTAGTTATACAGATTTATAATATTTAGTTAACGTGGCATATGTCTAATTTTTTACACGTTAAACAATATTAATTGTATCTTAATATATAAATACCTTTATAAATACAACCTTTTTGTAAAAAAATAATACTAATTATATCATTTAATAACATTTTGATATCTTTAGCAGTCCTAAATCAAACGCGCAGAATTTAAAATTATTGCGACCCCCTGTGTCCCACGCGAGATGCAACAAGAGTAGCTCGCCGGAGAACGCCAGTAGCTAATATGAAGCCACTGCGGTAAACGGGTTCTCCGGCATAAAGGAGCCAGCGCGGGCGGGCTTCCTAACTTGAGGCGACTGGCGTCAAGTGGCGTGGAAACCTCCTAGACCACACTGGCTCCTCAAAGCGTCGGGAGGTGAATTTTCTTATAACTTATTTAAGATTGCTATAGCTGAAGTTTAAACATTGAAACAGTATGACTTTTTTCATTCAAAAAAAGTAGTCACTTGGTTTTTTAATTTAATCTGGCAGTGGATAATTAATTATTAAATTATAAATTTAAAACAGACTTTAACTAAAAAATGGTAGTTTTTATGAGTACAATAATTAATCTAGCAAGACCAAAATTATGCAAAAGGTAAGTTATTGCAAGCAGTGTTCTAGTGGTAAGTTAAGGTTTCAAAAGGGAATTTATATTTATATAAATATATTTTTACTATAAACTTACCGAAATATGCACAATCACGATATGCCATCAAACCTTTTGAAATTAACTTGAGGTTTAACTAGAAGTTAGTAGTAATCTGGCGATCGCTTCTAGCGGCATCAAGTTCAAATTGGCTATAGATACTAAAATGTTGGATGTTATTACTTTCTAAAATAGCTCTTGCACCTGCTATGTAGATATCAGTGCCTTTTAGAACTACTAGGTAATGGTCAAGGAACACCTGATGCTCATAATATTTAGCTAGCTCATCAGGAATTCCTAAAGTGGTATAGTTATCTTGGTAACTGCTGATATTTACTTCAAAAATATCACTTAGGTTGCTTATATTTTTAGCAACTATAGATACTTGACTCATCGGAAAGCCAGCTGATCTCAGTTCAGTAAGCGCTCTTTGTGCGTCTTGGCGGATGTAAAAAACACCGACTGCTTGTTTATAGCGACTATTTGGGGTCGAGTATGGCTGATAAACACCCCACTGTTGAATATCACGGCGATTAAAAATCCTCTTAGCAAGACGAATTTCTATGTCTATACCGGTTACTATCACCAAATAGTAACCTTTACAGACAAGATCGCTGTAACCCTGTGCTTGCTCTTTAGGAATTCCTAAACTTAGCAAGATACTAGGCAAACCACCTGCTAAAGTGGTAGCGATCGCTGTTGCTTCTGCTCCGGCTAGGATGACTCGGCCTATACCAGGAATTACCCAGAGGACTAAACCGACTAATAAGCCAGTAACACCGCCTAAAGCACTACCAGTAACGGCTCTAGCAGCATCTTTTGAGGATATATTGCCGGTGCGCTCTTTAATTTCAACACCAGCAATATCACTTTGGTCTTCTGCATTCCGTGCAATTACAGAAATATTATGCATTGGAAAATTAGAAGCTTTTAGTTCCTGAAGTGCCAATTGTGCATCCGAACATTTAGCGAAAACTCCTATGGTTCTTCGCTCATTTTCTAATGTCATTTTATCGGTTGATTGCAACTAGAAGTGATTCCCAAGACTGTTTGCTAATTTGAGGTAATAGACATCAAGTAATTACACAGCTCGACGAGTAAATAAACCCCAAAGGAAAATCAGTAGCATCGCACCAAGAACAGCAAATAAAATGCTTCCAAGGGAAAAAGCTCCTACAGATGCAGCCGCTGCCGAACTACTTCCTAGCAAAGTTTGACCCAAATAACCTCCAACTATCGCTCCAAGGATTCCTAAGACAATAGTGGAGAGAATACCGCCACCTTGGGTTCCAGGATAAAATAACTTAGCTAATGCACCTGCAATTAAACCCAAAACCAGCCAAGCAATAATGTTAGTAATCATATAATTTTTCCTTCAGGAGAATGTGGTTTGTTTGCTCTTGACTATTCCATCTTAAAGTTTTTCGACAAATTTTATAATCTATCTAGAGAACTAATATTAAAAATCTTTAGATATCATTTGTATATTCACCAGGTAGTCTTTGAGGATGAATATATAACTTAGTAACTTAGTAACAATAATGTATTTGGTATAGTAGTCATGCTTTCTTTACTTTAACTGATACTTTCTTTACTTTAACTATATAATCCAAGTATTGGTTGCTTTGTAATCGTTGATTCAGGTGATGCCTGCGGTTTTTGCTAGCCTACACACATGAAAATCTGACTAGAAGTTACTACAACCATAACTTCTAGTCGGTAGGATCTTAACCTTTGCAAATATTGGGATTTTCTCAAAGCGGTAAGTAGGCAGGCATAATGACATATGATATTTATTTACACTCATCCACCTATTAGCTGTTCAAGACTCAGAAGTAAGGACTATAGAAAGAGCTAGTTGATAGAGTTGGCGACGGGGAAGGAAAGTGGCTTTTGCTAACTGACGGCTAGCTTGCGATCGCGATATTCCCTGACTAATTAACTGTTTCAATTCGGCTTTCAATTGCTCTTGTGTCAGTTGGGGCTGACTGGGTGGAATTCCTGCCACTACTAATGTATATTCACCTTGGGGTTCTCGTTCGCTGTAGTAAGCGATCGCTTGAGCAATTGTCCCCCGCCAAAATTCCTCATACAATTTTGTTAACTCCCGCCCTAGCACGATTTGGCGATCACTTCCCCAAACGTCTGCTAAGTCTTGCAAAGTTTCTCGTAAGCGGTGGGGCGATTCGTAGAAAATCAATGTGCGAGATTCTGTTTGCAGAGATTCTAAATGTTCTTGTCTGTGTTGACTTTTCGCTGGCAGAAAGCCTTCAAAGACAAACCGATCCGTTGGTAATCCAGCTGCACTCAAAGCGGTAATTGCTGCACTAGCACCAGGAATAGGAACTACTGGAATTCCTGCCTCAATACAGGCTTTCACCAGTTCATATCCAGGATCGGAAATACCTGGCATCCCAGCATCACTCACAAGGGCGATCGCTTTATTGTTAACTAAATGCTCTAATAATTCTGAGATGCGGCTGGTACGATTATGTTCGTGGTAACTCACCTGTGGTGTTTTAACTTGAAAATGCTGTAGCAGTTTCCCTGTGTGACGCGTGTCTTCTGCCGCAATCATATCCACAGTTTGCAAAATTCGCACCGCCCGAAAGGTAATATCTTCCAGATTGCCAATTGGTGTGCCGACAATGTAAAGTGTTCCTGGTTTTGGATCGGTTTGCATGAGTAAGAGAGACGCGATTAATCGCGTCTGTACAAGAGTTAAGAGTTAAAAATAATAATTGATGCACCTATACGAAAATATATGATAAATGGATAATCTAAAATCCAAAATCCAAAATCCAAAATCGGCTCATGGTTTATTTGTAGGTTTAATAACCTTGGATTTGATTTACCTTGCTGAGTCTGCCCCTAAAAATAATCAGAAGATTGTTGCTACTGACTATACTGTAGCAGCAGGGGGCCCAGCTACAAACGCGGCTGTGACTTTCAATTATTTAGGAAATCAGGCTACAGTCTTGGGTGTAGTGGGTTCTCACCCCATGACGCAGCTAATTCGAGCTGATTTGGCAAATTATAAAGTTGCGATCGCAGACCTTGAGCCTAGCATTGATTTAGCACCGCCTGTCTCTTCGATCATTGTCACCCAAGACACGGGTGAACGAGCTGTAGTTTCCATCAATGCTGTCAAAACTCAAGCTAGCAGCGCATCTATCCCGCCAGATATTTTGCAAAATGTCGATATAGTACTCATTGATGGACATCAGATGGCAGTTAGTTATTCCATAGCCCAAATGGCTAAAGCCAAGAATATCCCTGTAGTAATTGATGGTGGTAGTTGGAAAGCAGGATTTGAGCAAGTTCTGCCATTTGTAGATTATGCCATTTGTTCGGCTAATTTTTATCCCCCCAATTGCCAGACTGAAGAGGAGGTTTTTGCCTATCTGGGCGGATTTTACATTCGTGACATCGCCATTACCCACGGACAAAAACCAATTGAATACTTAAGTTGCACTAAAACTGGTATCGTAGATGTGCCACAGGTGCAAGCGGTTGATACATTAGGGGCTGGAGATATTTTTCACGGAGCCTTTTGTAATTATATTTTAAGGGAAAGTTTTACTGATGCCCTGGCACTGGCAGCTAATATTGCTGCTGATTCGTGCAAATTTTTTGGTAGCCGACGCTGGATGGATTTAAAGGGCTGAGTAGTCGGTTTAGTACAGCATTTCATTAATTCGTAGCGAATTAAATTTGGTAATCCGTTGCAATGCCAATGTATGCCGATGCATTGTGAATGCGTCCCGATACAACGCCAATGCGTCGTCCGCATTGTAGAATGTGTCCCGATGCAACGTTAATGCGTTCCTCTGCATTGCGAATGCGTCCCGATACAATGCCAATGCATCCCGATGCAACGTTAATGCGTTCCTCTGCATTGCGAATGCGTCCCTTTACAATGCCAATGCATCCCGATGCAATGTTAATGCGTTCCTCTGCATTAAAAACACTACGCTTTTACGCAAAACTATATTTAGTAAAGTTATATCAGGTCAAATTTAATGAAAGACTTACAAGAAATATTAGCGATCGCTCGTGAGGTAGGTTGGGGAGCAGCAGATATCCTGCAATCTTATTACCACAGTACTGCAAAAGACCCTAACTTAGAAGTACAATATAAACAGGATGAGCCTGTTACCGTTGCTGATGTAGCAGTGAGTCAATACATTTTGCAGAGGCTACAAGCAACTTTGGGTAATGAAGATTTTGCTTACATCAGCGAAGAAACCTATCAATCGCCAAGTACGGGCGCACATCCTTCTCCCCCTTGGGTATGGATAATTGACCCTTTGGATGGCACACGAGACTTTATCAAAAAAACTGGGGACTATGCGGTTCACATTGCTTTAGTCAAGGAAACACGCCCAGTGTTAGCAGTGGTGGCAGTACCAGAGGCTCAAAAGTTATATTACGCGACAAAAGGTGGGGGTACATTTGTAGAAACCCGTGATCGATCTGTTCCTTTACAAGTGTCGTCAGGCAAACGAGTTGAGGATTTAACCTTAGTCGTTAGTCGCTCTCACCGCAACCAACGCTTAGATTACTTACTACAAAACTTACCCTGTCAAAACCAGAAAGCTGTGGGTAGTGTAGGCTGCAAAATCGCCACCATTGTCGAGCAACAGGCAGATATCTACATTTCACTTTCCGGTAAGTCTGCGCCTAAAGACTGGGATATAGCAGCACCAGAACTGATTTTAACAGAAGCTGGTGGTAAATTCACCCACTTCGACGGCACTGCATTGCAGTATAACACCGATGATATCAATCAATGGGGAGGCTTGCTGGCTAGTAACGGTGAATATCATCAGGTGCTGTGTAAGGAAGCAGAAAGGATTTTAGCGCAGTTGGAGCATAGCTAATGGGGCGAGGATGAATATTTTTTAATTTGCTTTTAAAACACTCAGTCATGGTATAATTAGCCCCACTACCGATAATAATCTTTACTCCTTAGTCCACAGCTTAATTTTCAAAACACTAAATAACTGGGCGATCGCTAGTTGATACCGATTTGCTATTAATAGTGTGACTTTATCTAGTACAAGCAACAAAAGCCCGTCGTTGGAAGGTCTGTAGACCTGTCCTAATGAGTTTTATTTGGCAATAAAATTCATTAGGAGACGATATTCAAAGGCTGAAGGCTGTGCTAAACTCATGGACATAAGGATTATTTTCGGTTGAGTAACTCCTTTTGATTTCTAAAAAGTGTCTCTCCGAATTTAACTCTCTACACTCCCTGAATTCGGAGATTTCTATGTCAATTTACGTCGGAAACCTGTCTTATCAGGTTACAGAAGAGGACCTGAAGCGGGCTTTTGCAGAATACGGAACAGTAAATCGTGTTCAACTACCCACAGATCGGGAAACAGGCCGGCCGCGTGGGTTCGCTTTTGTGGAAATGGAATCAGACACACAAGAACAAGCTGCCATTGATGCACTTGATGGTGCTGAGTGGATGGGACGTGATTTGAAAGTGAACAAAGCTAAACCTCGTGAGGAAAGAAGTAACTCCTCTCGTGGTAGCTGGGGTGGCGGTAATGCCCGTCGCAACAGTAATCGCTACTAAGTCGATTCTTGAAAATTTCACTTTTAGAGTCTCCAGCAGATAAAGTTAAAGGCTCCACTCTGCTGGAATATTTTATTTTGTATTTAGTCTTGATTAATTCATCCACATTAAAGAGGAATGAAAATGACACAAGTAGTTTTAGGCAAAAATGAAGGTATGCTAAAAGTTTAAACAGAATATAGTCAAGTATAATCAAAGGGGTTTAACTTGGGATGAAATTGTTTAACTAATAACAAGTGCAAGTAAATTTGCCTTTCGATTTGACATGCAGCCAGCATCTCTTCATCGTGGACATACCTCTGGTAAGCCACAAGTAATTAGACATACATAAATAAACAACATTGTTCATAGTAGTGCTGTATTTGTTTTTAGCCCTACTAGCCGTATATATTTTCAATTGCGTAAGGATTATTATACTAAATACGTATGTAATTATTTTCTAACATTTGAGAGAAATTAATAGCCAAGCAGCCGAAACAGAGCAAATACCATGTTGCTTCAATGCCAACGCTTTGGTTAACTCTTTTGTATTCATAATCACATCTGCATTTAGCAGTAGTTTATTCCAGTTGAATAACTTAGGTATTACTGACCAATGCTAGAGGCAGGATTGCTTCTAGCTTTTTAAGATTAATACTGATGAGGTACTTTTTAAAGGTTGAGTAAGTCTCTTCAATGCCATCCAGAAGTAAGCTTACTGCGAGATGAGCCACTTGTATCAGACGGGCAATGATGCAGTACTTCACATGATGTCAGTAGCGATGTCTACGACGGGCTATGACGCTCCTGCGTCGCTAACGCTACGCTATCGGCGTCGCCTGGAATTGGATAGAAAAACCAGTCAGACTTAAATTGTACTTCTGCTGTAGTACCTTTTTAAGGAGTTTATGAATCAAAAAATATCGAGAAGAGAGTTTGCCACGCTAGCAGGGTCAGGGGTGGTGGCGATCGCCTTAGGTAATCCACTTTTGGCAAAGTCAGCAGAGGCTGTATCCACACCTGATGCCCAGATGAAAGCCGTATTAGATGAATTTACCTCTTTTAACGCACCGCCCATTGAGAAATTGTCGCCCATGAATGCTCGCAACAACCCGACTGTGGCAGATGCAGTTATGGGCGTGCTTGCCAAACGTCGTAAACCTGCGGTGGAAATGGTCGGGGATGTCAACCATCAACTTATACCAGGACCGGGGGGCGATCTTCTAGCGCGCATTTATCTACCAAAGGGAAAGGGGCCCTTCCCTGTGCTAGTTTACTTCCACGGTGGCGGCTGGGTAATCGCCAATTTAGATACCTATGATTCATCGTGCCGCGCTTTGACTAATGCAGCTAACTGTATAGTTGTATCTGTCGCCTATCGCCAAGCCCCAGAACATAAGTTTCCCGCAGCGGCGGAAGATGCTTATGCTGCAACTCAATGGGTTATAACGAATGCTACCCGAATTAATGGCGACCCAAAGCAGGTTGCAGTCGGTGGCGAGAGCGCAGGTGGCAACTTGGCAGCTGTCACCTGCTTAATGGCACGTGACAGAGGTGGTAAGATGCCTGTACATCAGATGCTAATCTACCCTGTTACCAATTACGCCTTTGACACACCTTCCTACCAGGAGAATGCCAACGCCAAACCGCTCAACAAAGCGATGATGATATGGTTCTGGAGGCAATATCTAAACAGTGAATCTGATGGCAGTAATCCCTATGCTTCACCACTGCGAACAGAAAACCTGCGTGGTCTGCCACCTGCGACCGTGATTACAGCAGAAATTGATCCACTGCGTAGTGAAGGAGAAGCCTACGCCAAGCGTTTGCGTGAGGCGGGTTCCGCTGTAAAGGCAACCAACTATAACAGCGTGACTCATGAATTCTTTGGCACCGGAGCAGTAGTAGATAAGGCGAAGCAGGCGGTTAGGGAAGCAGCAGCTGGACTGCGCTCTGGATTTCTGGGTAAGTAATCCACTTAGCAACTAGCAAATGACACACGCGTAGCTTCTCTCCGTCTTCAGTCAGAGGTACCATTGTACTATCTTAGAGAAGATAGTAGAGTTGCTTTGAATGACTTACCTTAAAAGGGATGAGGAGCGGCAACGACCTATCCCGGCAAACTCATTTACCTGCTAAACAAAATTAATTAATTTGCGTAGCGTATTAATTCAACTGTTAAATAGCACTTCACACCACCTAAATATGACTGAACACAATCCGATCAACGAGCAAAGCAAGCAGAAGGATCTAGACTCTTCTCGTCAAGAAGCCGGGGAATATCTGACCACCAATCAGGGACTTCGGGTTAGCAACACAAATGATTCGCTCAAAGCTGGATCGCGTGGTCCCACATTGGTAGAAGACTTTCACTTCCGCGAGAAACTGGCACACTTTGACCGAGAGCGCATTCCAGAGCGGGTAGTTCATGCGCGAGGAGCAGGTGTTCATGGGTACTTCCAGCCTTATGAATCCCTGGCAGAGTATACAAAGGCAAAATTTCTCCAAGATCCCTCCGTTAAAACTCCGGTCTTCGTTCGATTTTCGACGGTTGCTGGGTTCCGGGGTTCAGCTGATACCGCCCGCGATGTACGTGGATTTGCTGTTAGGTTCTACACAGAAGATGGCAACTACGATATAGTCGGCAACAATATTCCGGTATTTTTTATCCAAGATGCGATTAAGTTTCCTGACTTGATTCATGCCGTGAAACCCGAACCGCACAACGAGATACCCCAAGCGGGAACCGCTCATGATAACTTCTGGGACTTTATCTCGTTGATGCCGGAATCAATGCACATGATTATGTGGATACTGTCCGATCGCACCCTTCCCAGAAGTTATCGCATGATGCAAGGGTTTGGTATTCACACTTTCCGCTTTGTCAACGAACAAGGCAAAGCAAGGTTTGTGAAATTTCACTGGAAGCCGATTCTGGGCGTTCATTCAATAGTGTGGGATGAGGCGCAGAAGGCAGGCGGAAAAGACCCTGATTTTCATCGCCGCGATTTAGGGGACGCGATCGAAATGGGCGATTATCCTGAATTTGAACTCGGTGTGCAGATTGTTGAGGAAGAGGACGAATTTAAATTTGATTTTGATATCCTTGATTCCACCAAGCTCATTCCCGAAGAACTGGTTCCTGTAAAGCCAATCGGCAAAATGGTACTCAACCGCAACCCAGATAACTACTTTGCCGAAACCGAACAAGTTGCTTTCCAACCTGCCAATATTGTACCGGGCATCGACTTCTCGGATGACCCACTGCTGCAAGGTCGGATCTTCTCCTACGCTGATACGCAAGTACACCGTTTAGGAAGCGCAAATTATACCGATCTACCAATTAACCGCCCCGTTTGTCCGTTCCATAATAACCAACGGGACGGCGTTATGCAGTACAACATTCCCACTTCAAAGGTGAACTACTATCCCAATTCCCTCGGTAATGGTTGCCCGATGACGGCTCCGGAAAATCTCGGCGGCTTTGTCAGCTATCAGGAGCGGATGGAAGGTAATAAAATCCGAGAACGCAGCCCTAGTTTCCAAGACCACTTCAGTCAGGCGACTTTATTCTGGAACAGTTTGTCTGATCCGGAGAAAGAACACTTGGTGAAAGCCGCACATTTTGAACTGGGCAAAGTGATGAACCCCGCCGTCAAAGAGCGGATGCTGGAGTTATTTAACTCTGTCGATCATCAGCTGGTAACCCGCGTTGCAGAAGGACTGGGCTTACCTGTTCCTAAAGAAGTCACACCGAATCACGGGCAAAAATCTCCGGCGCTCAGTATCCAAACTATGCTAGAGAAAATGCCAGAAAAAACGATTAAGAGTCGCAAGATTGCAATTCTAGCGGCGGATGGTGTAAATGCTCAGGAACTTAACACACTCCACCAAGCACTAATGCAAGAGGGCGCTCAGGCGAAAATCGTTGCGACTCATGACGGTAAAATCAAAGGCGATGATGGCCAGGAAATCCCAGTTGAGATGACCTTTGTCACAGCTGCTTCTGTGATGTTTGATGCGGTGTATGTACCTGGTGGAGCGCAGAGCATTAAGACGCTCAAGCAGGAGGGAGAAGCAATTAACTTCATTAACGAGGCATTCAAGCACTATAAAACAATCGCCGCGACTAGCGAAGGGGTTGAACTCCTATCGGTGGCTGATATTGCAGGCGTGAAGTTGTCGCAAGATGGTGCGCGCTCTGACAAGGGTGTGGTGACTTCTAGTGAATCTGACTTGAAGTCTGTAGCTGATGATTTTATCAGTGCGATCGCTCAACATCGCCATTGGATGAGATTTCAAAAGGAAATGGTGCCTGCATAGCCACTTGCTTGACTTTGTGAACGGTAACTAATCCTAAATGGGACAGAAGCAGGGTAAACCTAACTTCTGTCCTTTCCATTTTTACAGCCGACAATATATATTCTCATTAGAGAAGTTTATTGAGAGCAAGTCAAATAGCCGTGTGTTTACAGTAGTAGGACTTACGCAACGCCGATATTGTCATTGCGACCGAAACGGAGTGTAGGGAAGCAATCAAGGGCGTCAGGGGGGATTACTTCGCTATCGCTCGTAATGACGAAATTACGTTATTTTTGCGTAAGTCCTGAGTAGTTTTCATGTATTTGAACCACATCTGTCGTAGGGGCGCAAGGCCTTGCGCCCCTACCGCGTGGTCTATTTACCTGAAAATAGCTGTAATGCACCGCTGTGCGCCCCTATCTTCTACCTCATTCCACAAAGAAGCGCTATAGTTTGTTGAGTTCCATTTGCGGAACTCGCAGCAATATAAATTTATTCTTCCTCTATACCCATAAAGTATTGTAAATATCGTTAGTCTGCAATCCTTGGCTCTGGATTTTCAAGAAAATGTTACGACTTTATCATTTATTATTAGGTTCTATTTTGCTGGTGTTAATACCACTGGGAGCAAAATTTTTTCTTCCCCAATTTTCTCCACCCAAAGTGGTAAAACCCCCTGCCGTGGCAAAACTTCCCAACCCTAATGAAGGAAATATCTGGCAGAAAATCCTGGGAAATGCTGCTGCTCCAACTAACTGGCAAGTTGCTGCTTGTAAGGGAAATACGCCTTTGTTGTGTGTCTCCTCCAAAGAGGAACTTTTGGGTACAGTTGAGATTAACGTTTACCCATTAGCAAACAACGAGGATTTCCAAAAGAAACTTATAGCAGCTGGAATACCAGCTGGTTCCCAAGTGGATTACCAAAGTTCCAAATACCAAACCCAGGTATTATCAGCACTCAAGGCTTGGGTTGAAGATAACTACGCTGCTTTTGCGAAAGACCGTCAGGATAAATATGGAAAACAGATTACTTTCTTAGCTTACCCACCGCAACCAGTACCTGTTGGTAAGCTTCAGGGAATCCGCTATGGGTTTGCCGGACTTAAGCAAAAAGGTGGAGTACAAGAGCAACATATCAGTCATGTTGCCTTTGATGGCACTAAACTTTACGTAATTACCACTGCCTTTGACCCAGGTACGCAAACAGGTAAGTTTGAAAAACTGGAAAACTTGGCTATTTTTCAACCTTACTTATATGCGATCGCAGCAGATTTGCGTTTACCCTAATAGGCATGGGGCATGAGGCATTGGGCAATTCAATTTTGAATTTTGGATTGATGACAGCGCAGCGTAAAGCCTTCTCTATGAGAGGCTGCGCCAACGCTTAGTAGAGCGAGTCCGCGAACGTCTTTTAGATTAAATTTCAATCTAAAATCCAAAATCTAAAATCTAAAATTCCCACTCCCCAGTCCCCCAATCAACTTAAATTTCAGCCACCGCCCGTTCAATCAAGCGACGTGCTAAAGTTTGCGTGCCAGTATGTTCATAATAATTTGTTGCTACATCTAGGAACGCAGCGAGGTAGTCTAACTTGTCATCTGCAATATCGACAAAACTTTGCAAGTTGCCAACTACCTTTTGTGGCGTTAAATTATTGGCGCTGACAATATCACTCATCCAACCTTTAACTGAGTCAAAGCTTTCGCCGATAAAATTGAGTTTACTACCAGCATTCTCCCCTGGAATCACATCTTTGATGTTTTGAAAAGTCGAGTTTTTTTCTAACTCCTGTGGATTTGTTTGATTAAGCCCGGATATCGCTTTGCTGATGAAGTCTGGCCCCAAAGGTATCAAACCATCAACACAAACTAACGCCACCATGCGGATGAGTGACTCGCCACTATACTCTCCTAAAGAGGCGACAAAATCCCCAATACTGTCTCCAGGAATGCCGTTAATTTGACAAAAGGCTACCAACTCAGCGACTAGTTTCAATGTCAAATCGATGGTTTGGGCTTTATCAGGTTTGGGAGTGACAGAATTTAAAAAACCCAATAAAGGAATTTTTTCGCCAACTTTGTTAGCTAAAGCTGCTGCACCAAGTGCTTTATCTGTACCATCAACGGTTTGATATAGCCACAAAGCTGTTTGGTATCCTTGGGATTTGTCGTTGAATAGATAAATCGCTCTTTCACCAATTTGCTGAATTAAATCTTCGTCGTCTTCGCCAGTAACGGTCTTAATAGTATTGACAAAACCGACAGTATTTTGCCACTGACCAGGAGCAACAAAATCGAGAGAATTCAACATAGAAATGGTCAAGCCACTAGTTGGCAATTGATCAACCAACTCAAAAATCGATTTGCTCACAAAAATCTCCTTATTTAGGTTTTGTTATCTTTAATGTCGGTAATGCGGCTCATTTCAAGCTAGCTAGACGACTAAGATTAAACTTCTCTAGCCAATCTGCGCGATCGCTAGCTGTAAATGACGAATCGCGAGAAAGTGCTTTTACTTGGTACTTTCCTACCAAAATTGCAGTTTGCGTCTTACCAACTTCGACTGCGGGATAACCGCCAATTTTTTTGGTGCTTTTCGAGAACTTGGCTGCTGTACTTGGTGTACTGGTGGTATCAGAAATAGACAGCAACGCTACTTCTTTACCGCCTTTTTTCAACTTGGCTTCCGCAAAGCCTTTTTTCTCTTGGGTATAGACGCGCTGGTAGCCATCACCTGCATCAGGGAAAAGTTTATTAAATTCGCTACCCTGAGTTGCGGTCTTAGTCACCGCTTGACCCTTTCTTTGTTGAGTGCTTTCTTTTTGCACCTGATCAAAACGTCCAGGTACCTTTGCAGTACAGGCTGTTGTCAGTAGTAACACTGACAGCAACAAAGCAGCTACCACTTTCCGCCCACGGTGTAAAATCATTCTTGGCTTATCCTTATATCTTGAGCTTTGAGGCAATTATCTGCGCTGCTAGCAATTATTACCCGTAAAATTTACTTTTTGATCATTATTGCCTAAGTTCTGAACTATAGCGTTCTAGTTTTGGTGCAACACCAATCAATATTTTTGCACTTCAAAAAAGTGTCCAATGCGATGCTTAATGTCCCAATTAACCCAATGCAAAAACGCCCCCCTTTCGGGAGAGCGTCTTTTACTTATAGATAAGTGTGAAGAGCGGATATCAGATTATGATTAACCGTTGATAGCAGGAGCACTAAGAGCTACAGGAGCAAAATCACCTGCTGCCAAATCTAAGGGGAAGTTGTGAGCATTGCGCTCGTGCATTA
>NZ_JBALDG010000007.1:0-20144 GCF_036917195.1 Nostoc sp. | reverse complement strand
GCTTTTTGGCCCAGGTCATAGCTATAGGGGGCAGGCATCAGATTTTTTTGCACTCGATATAATAGTCCTAACACAATCTTGTAGCGCTATAACATCAGATCAGGTAGATCACATTCGACTATTGGAAAATAATACCTTTGGTTTTGAGGATTTACCAAATGGTGGTGATAAAGATTACAACAATGTAATTGTGCAGGTAAATTTGAGTGTCAATGCTGTGTAATATTAAAATTGGGTAATTACTTAGCAAGTTTGAACATCCCCATCCCGCAAGGGGGATGGGGCTATATTTATCCATAACAAGGAAATAGATTTGATATTAATTAAACTAGTAAATTTACTGAAGGCAGTTATTAGCTTTCCTTCATAAATTTAATAGTTAATTCCTCTAGGGTGACAAAAATCTTCACCTTTACTTCTCCAGTTAATTTTTATGAAATTAAACTAGCAAAAAAGTAATGAAGGATTCTTTTACAATCGGGCATGGCGCTGTTTTCCAAGGAAAGCTCACTGTCTTTCGCCATCAGTGATACTATGAATCTCTATATTTAAGAATTTGTAAAAAATAATTTATAAATTTAAAGTTTTTTTATTACATAATTTTTAATTAGGGTATTTACTTAGGAAAGCATCTGTGATAGTTTCATGTTGATTATCATAAATTAAAATATGCAACACTAAGTTTAACAACCGTGTTTCTGTGTTTTGGTTTGATGAGGAGTATCCATGTTGCATACTTGCAATACTAAATATTAATTTTAAGATAGTATAAATTAGGTAGTGTGAAGTAAGTGAGAAGTTTTCCTCGATCTATTTAAACTTTTGTTTTGAATAACGGATAACAGTTGTAATGTGATCTGAATGCAGGTCTGCAATTAGACGAACCTACCCTCTGTGCTTCTACATATTTAAGCACACTGAATGCCACAGAAGTATTGCTGCTGGCATAAAACCAAAAACTGCCACTGTTTAGTAAAAAAGATAGTCCCTAATATTTTCGACTTTATTCCTCACTTTTACCTTCGACTTGTCTTATATGACTTATATTAAGAACGCTTTTCCCGAATTTATCACTAGCCTAGAAGGGTTTGACCAATTACCAGATGAGGCGATCGCTAATCTATCAGAACAGCTGCAAGCTTGGCGCTATCGCATCGGTCATAAAATCATTGGAAAAGAAAGTCTCCCGGAACGCATCACCATAATTTATGAGGGACAAGTGCGCCTGTTGGGATATGATCCCCACACGCAAATGCCAATCACCCTAAAATTACTCCAACCGGGGGAAATTATCGGCGAAATTGGTTTGTTGCGCGATATCGCCTGTGAGACAGCGATCGCCTCCACCGAAGTAGTATGTTTAACCTTGAGTGCAGCGGCATATTTTAGTTTTATCGCTTTATACCCAGCTTTTGCCGAAGCTCGCAAGAACCGCAGTTATTTGGCGGAAGTTTTCGATATTCTCAGTTCATATTGGAAACAGCAAGCGATTGCTACTTTAAATCTCAAAGAACTGGCAGAAAACGCCTTACCACATACGAAAATTCATTACCTCCCTTCAGGGAAAACTCCATTCAACCAACTGGATAGCGAAAGCGTCTGGTTTGTGAGTGGCGGTGGTACAGTAACGAATTTATCACCTGGCGATCGCCTAGAATCATATGATGACAGAGACAAGATCCAGGTCATAGGTCAAAACCCCGCCCGGTTGCTTGGTATACATCCGTCAGATTTGATGTTGGAAGATAGTCATCAAATAGTACTTGCGGTAAGTGACACCAAATCAAATAGCCAAGACGAATTAGATATTCCCTACGCGTCGGACGAAATAGTTCCACAGACAGCCCCCGATACCTCAAATAGTTCGTCAAAACTCAAATACCCGTTTTTTAGTGGTAAGGGTGAATTAAATACAGCCTTCGCCTGCTTCCAAATGATCGCGAAGCATTTAGAAATGCCGTTTCGTCGAGAAGTGGTTCGCCGCATCTTAACTGAGCAAGTCAAACGTCAGGGTAGTATATCGTTTCAAGTTACTGCTTATTTGGCTGAGTTAATCGGACTTAAGGCGCAGTTGATAGAGCTACCAATCGCTTCAGTAACGCGCATTCCTACACCGGCATTGATTCGCTATGATCATAGTTTTGCCGTTTTATATGCAGCGGATGCAAATACTATGGTTGTGGGTGTCCCATCCCAAGGAATTGTCCGCTACAAACCTGCTGAATTGGTTGAACAATTAGATGTTGATCCAACCAACTTTCCGCCCCAAGTTAGGGTATTACTGCTCAGTGCTACCAAAGAAACACCCCAAGAGCGCTTTAGTTTACGGTGGTTTCTGCCCTATTTGTCACGCTACCGTCGAGTCCTTATAGAGGTCTTTGTCGCTTCCTTTTTCGTGCAGTTGGCAGCGTTGGCAAATCCGCTGGTCGTCCAGTTAATTATCGACAAAGTTATCACTCAAAATAGTATTGGGACTCTACATATCTTAGGTGTTTTGCTATTGGTAGTCGGGCTATTTGAAGCAGTGCTGACTACCTTACGAACCTACTTATTTGTCGATACCACTAATCGGATCGATATGGGTTTAGGGTCGGAAATCATCGACCACTTACTACGTCTACCGCTGCGCTACTTTGAACGCCGACCGGTGGGTGAACTTTCCACTCGGATCAACGAATTAGAAAATATCCGTCAATTCTTGACTGGTACTGCCTTAACAGTAGGGTTAGATGCTCTGTTTTCAGTGGTCTATATCGGTGTAATGCTGATTTACAGTTGGCAACTTACCTTGGTAGGCTTAAGCACTATTCCAGTGTTTATCATTGTCATCTTAATCGCTTCTCCCAGCATTAGCAGACAGTTACGTGCCAAAGCCGAACGCAACGCCGAAACTCAATCTTATTTAGTAGAGGTGATGTCAGGCATTCAAACAGTAAAAGCGCAAAATATTGAATTGCGATCGCGCTTTTCCTGGCAACAGCGTTACGCTCGTTTTGTCGCTGCTGGTTTTAAAACGGTTGTGACTTCCACTCTTGCTAACTCTACCAGCAACTTTCTCAACAAACTCAGCAGCTTACTGGTGTTGTGGGTAGGTGCTTATCTAGTACTGCAACAAGAATTAACTTTAGGCGAATTAATTGCCTTTAGGATTATATCGGGTTATGTCACCAGCCCAATATTGCGCTTGGCTCAACTTTGGCAAAGCTTCCAAGAAACTGCCTTGTCTCTAGAGCGTTTAAGCGATATTGTCGATACACCACAAGAAGGAGAAACAGACCGCTACAATATACCCTTACCTGCAATTAAGGGAGCAGTGAAATACGAAAATGTTTCCTTCCGCTTTGGCACAAGTGGCCCTCTGCAACTTTCTAATGTCAACCTCGAATTTATGCCAGGTAAATTTGTCGGCATTGTCGGACAAAGTGGCTCTGGTAAAAGTACGATGATGAAATTACTGCTTAGACTTTACGAAACCGAGTCCGGCAGAATTTTGATTGATGGTTATGATATTGCCAAAGTAGAACTTTATTCACTGCGACGACAAATTGGCGTAGTTCCCCAAGAAACGTTATTGTTTGACGGCAGCGTTCAAGAAAATATTGCTCTGACCAATCCCGATGCGACAACCGAAGAAATTATCGAAGCGGCTCAAGTTGCGTGCGCCCACGAGTTTGTAATGAGCTTGCCCAACGGTTACAATACGCGGGTGGGAGAACGGGGTTCTGCACTTTCAGGTGGACAACGACAAAGAATTGCGATCGCCCGCTCTGTTTTACAACGACCAAAATTATTAGTTTTAGATGAAGCAACTAGCGCATTAGATTATCCCACAGAACGGCAAATATGTCTCAATTTAGCCAAAGCATTTAAGGGTGAAACAGTATTTTTTATTACCCACCGACTGAATACCGTGAGTAATGCAGATATGATCGTTGTGATGGATAATAGCAGGGTTATAGAACAAGGCAGCCATCACGAATTAATGGCTACTAAAGGTCATTATTATTACCTATATCAGCAACAAGATGTGAACTTGTAATTAGTCATGGCTGGGGGCATGGCATCAAAGGATTTTCAGTTTGACCAACATTTCATAGATGTAACAATCAGCGTAGATTAGGCACTGTCACAAATATCAAAATCTAGGTTTTCGGTATCGATAAATAGTGCCCACCCTACAAAAAATCCAACATTGTTCGACTGAACGCTCACGACAAGTCCAAAATCTAAAATCGTTATGACTCAACTTAATGGGAATCACCTCAACGGCAATCACAAAAACGGTAATCACAAAAACGGAGTCAAGCAAGATTCACGCGTACTTACAAAACAACAGAAAGCTGCTCAAGAGCCATTAATTAACTCAAACACTCAAGAATTTGAGCAATCAGTTGTCTTGCGCCAATCTCCAATTTGGTCGCGGACAATCATGGTCACACTAATGGGACTAGCCTGTTTTGCAATTGCTTGGGCTTATTTTGCAAAAATTGAGCAAGTAGTGCCAGCAACAGGGCAATTAAAACCGCAAGGAACAGTCAAAGATGTTCAGGCTCCTGTTAGTGGAGTGGTGAAAACGGTTTATGTTAAAGATGGACAAGAGGTAAAGGCAGGAGATCCACTGCTGACTTTTGATTCCATTGCTTCCGTTGCTGAATTAAATTCTTTTTATAAAATTCGCCTTGCATTAATTAAAGAAAACCAGATTTATCGCCGATTGTTGGGTGCAAGTACCGCCGCTGGGTCTGAACTGTTATATTTGCGCGGTAATTTGCCACAAGAAACTGCTTTTTTGCTGAAAAGTCGGGCAGCTTTAGTAGGAGAAAATGAATTATTACGGACTCAATTAAAAAATTCCGGTCAAGATTATGCGCTGGGGATTGATGAACAGCAACGTCTACAAGTTGCCAAAAGAGAATTAGATTCTCGGTCTGCTGCCGCGGAATTAGAAGTAGAAAAAACCAAAAAACAACTTAGTCAAAATAAATTTAAGTTGGAAGATAGTAAAGCAAGTTTAGCTATTCAACAGCACGTTTTAGATAAGCTGAAGATATTAGCAGAAGAAGGTGGCATTTCTCAACTTCAGTATCTCAACCAGCAACAAGAAGTACAAAACCGCACGGCAGAAGTAGCACAACTAGGTGAGGAACAGAAACGCCTCCAGTTTGATATAGAAAAAGGACGACAAGAGTTAAGCAATACGGTGGCTGTTTCTGATAAAAACATTTTGGATAAGATAGCTGAGAACAAACAGCGCATTGCCGAAATTGATAGCCAATTCATGAAAGTTGTGCTGGATAATGAGCAGCATTTGGCAGATGTCAATAGTAAAATCTCTCAAGCACAGTTAAATGTTAAATATGAAGAACTCCGTGCGCCTGTAGCCGGAACAGTTTTCGATTTACAAGCAAAAAACCCTGGATTTGTAGCGACCCCGACTACAAAACTGTTGCAAATTGTCCCAAATGAAAACTATATAGCTGAAGTTTTCATCACTAACAAAGATATTGGTTTTGTGCGAAAAGGCATGAAGGCAGATGTTAGAATTGACTCCTTTCCTTACAGCGAGTTTGGCGATATCAAAGGGGAAGTGATTGGGATAGGGTCAGACGCATTACCGCCAGACCAAACACATCAGTTTTATAGATTTCCGGCAAAGCTCTCATTGGATAAACAATCCTTAGTAATTAAGGGTAAAAACGTCACCTTGCAATCAGGTATGTCCATCAGTGCCAATATAAAAGTCCGCGAAGAACGGACTGTGCTTAGTTTATTCACTGAGTTGTTTACCAAGCAAATTGATACTCTTAAAGAGGTACGTTAATTTGTTAATTTGTAAAAGTGATGTCTACAATGGGCTGTAACGCTCTCTACAAGACGCTGCGCGTAGCTTGCTTCCCCGTAGGGGTATAAATACTCGCTCTAAGCGTTCGCGTAGCGTCTGGTAGAGAAGCTATGCCGTTAGCGTTCGCGCAGCGTGTCACAGACAAGCCTCTCGAACGCAAGAGCGTCTCCCCTTGGGAGAAGAGAAGGCTTTACGCTTCTCTACTAGACGCGCAAGGGACGCTATCGGTGACGCAAATTCATCGCTGCTTACAGCTAAGACTTGATGTAGATACCAAGTTGCGATAGATAGTATTATTTAGAGGAAGTAAAATCAGTGTGCAGTAATGCCTCGTACTCGGCTCGATATCATTGCTCTCAACTGAAGTTTTTTGTCCAATAAATGCGTTGGTTATCGCCTCATAAGCACGTAGAAGTATAGGCACAGGACGAGGCTCGTTTAGGACTTAAGCCAGTCGTGCGTCGAACCTGGGCGTTCATCGTTTCATATTGGCAGATGAGAATTGGTGGTTCTTTTCTCAGATTCTGCTAATAAGGGGCCTGTGTTCAAGCATACCACTTATTTTTTCTTTGACAGTCTCCTATTTAGTCTAAACTCTAGCATTAATCAGCACTTAAAATATATTTATTATTTTTCCACTTCCGGGAGGATAATAATATTTTTATTACTTATGATGTTTGTAATTTAAAATCTATTTTTACGAATTGTAAAATTTTTATTTTATCTTAGCGTTTTAAGTATTAATACCTAACTTGATATCGAACTGCAGCTTTGCCGCACTGAGTCCGATTCCGCCAGTTGCGTAAGTCCTGTATATTTGTGATTCAGATAAATGTATCAAGCTCAAAAGATTGTTTTTGAGGATACATAAAAACACGTAGGGAGATACATGGGAAATCAAATGAATCTAATTAATAAGCTAGCAGTGGATATAGAGTATTTGCAGCTTCCACCAGTGCAGAAGTTTTCAACTGTTTTAAAAAATCTTTCTTTGGCTGTCCCAGTAGCAGCAGCTTTCTGGATAGGAACAGATTTAGCAACCCCCACTTCTGCTGCAACTTTCAATGGTACTATATCAGGCGAGGTCACCTCAGTAGTCGGCTCTGTGCAGGGCGTTACGGTGGGAAGCACTGTTAGCGGCAATTATAGCTATGACGACATAATAACAATAAGCAATAATCTGTACCCAGGTCTTTTTGGTCATCCAATACAATCCTTTAAACTATCTATAGGAAACAATCCCGTAGCGTTTAATTTCTCTGACATTTCTGGCGCTCTGCTATCATCGCAGGCTACTGTTTTATTCGGTAATGTCGGGACACAACCACCCAATTATCTTTTAGACTTTTCTTTGTCTGGTAATGCTGTTGGTTCTTTTCTTGGTGTTCCAGCAAGTACTGATACTGCTACTGGTCTTAACTTTTTTGCTCCGCAAGACTCCAGCATACAAGCTATAGCGCAAAATAATCCCTACATTGAGGTTGATTTTACCCTTACTGCGGTTAATTCTGACACCGTGACTGTTCATGACACCGTGGCTATTCCTGAACCTAGCAGTGTTGCGGGGTTATCTGTCTTTGGTCTTTTTTGGTTGCTAAGAAAAAAGGTAGTAACCTCTCGACGTATTAGACATCTCTAAAATATTAACATTCTGTGGTAAAAGAACATCAGAGAGTTTATTGATACATAAATATGAGCGACATACTGAACGAGATTAAAAAGAACAAGAAAGAAACACAGCGTTTAATTGATCTAGAGTATGAACAGTTACAACAGTTAATACAAAATCAACTCTGCATAATCCAAATGAGGAAAGATATTCATCCGAGTACGAGGCATCGCTGTACACCGATTTTACTTCCTCTAAATAATACTATCTATTACAACTTGGCATGATGGAGCGATCGCCGTCTGGAGAAGAATCTTCATCTATCTTTCAGACAGCGATCGCTCTGTGGGCCAACATACTCGCCCGATATTTGCTCTACGCTAATGCTGTTATTTTCTCCAGTAAGCCCTGAAATAACCTTAAGCCATCGCTACCCCCTAGCATCGTGTCTGACGCCCTTTCAGGGTGCGGCATTATTCCTAACACATTGCCCTGACGATCACAAATCCCGGCAATGTTGTTCAGTGAACCGTTAGGGTTCTCCCCTTCATAGCGAAACACAACTTGCCCGTTATCTTCAATTTCTGCAAGAGTGGCTTTATCAGCGTAGAATCGCCCCTCTCCGTGGGCAATGGGCAAAGTGATAACTTCACTATTGGTATAAGCTTGTGTCCATAAGAGATCAGTCCGCTCAACTTTCAAGGGAACGCGATCGCAGATAAAATGCAAATCCCGATTTCTAGTCAACACCCCTGGCAAAAGTCCAGCTTCAGTTAATACCTGAAAACCATTGCAAATACCGAGGACAAACTTACCTTTTCGGGCGTGTTCCACAACCTGCTGCATCACAGGTGAAAACCGTGCGATCGCACCGCAGCGTAAATAATCCCCGTAACTAAAGCCACCAGGGATGATCACGACATCTAAATCAGCAATGTCCGTTTCTTGATGCCAAACCATGCGAGTCGGTTGTAAGAGCAAATCTCTGGTTACATAAGCAACATCGCGATCGCAATTAGAACCTGGAAAAACAACAACACCAAATTTCATGATTAGTCAAGAGAGTGGGGAGTGGGGAGCAGGGAGGCAGGGGGAGCAAGAGAGCAGGGAGCAGAGAGTGGGGGAAAGAGGGAAAGAGGTAATTTTAATTCTCCCCCTTGCCCCCAGCAAGAACTGCCCCTCTGCCTCTTGTGCCCAATGCCCCATGCCCAATCCCTAAAATACCCCAGTCTGTGTTTCGACCTCAATCAAATCAAAGCGGTAATTTTCAATTACGGGATTTGCTAGCATTTGGTCACAAATGCGATCAAGGTCTTGACGGGCTTTCTTTTCATCAGTCGAGGTGATGGTGAGTTCAATGTACTTACCAATCCGCACCTGGTCAACGTTCTCGTATCCCAGTTGCTTAAGACCGGATTGTACAGCCACACCAGCGGGGTCTAATACTGAAGGACGAAGCGTCACGAAAATTTTGGCTAAATACTTGGTTTGCACGGGCTTTTGCTGAATGCTGCGATCGCTATACTATAACTTTCTGTTCCAACTGAGTGAAAATAAGATTACGAAGCGGTTAAAGTTAATTGATCAATTAGCCCATCTAACAGCTTCAACTACAGTGGCATATTTAAATAATTGTCTATGAGAGCCATACGCACCCGCAGTCAAGAGCGTATTTTCAACCTACTGAAAACCGTCAAAAAAGGCATTTCCGCCCAAGATATTTACGTAGAACTACGTAACACAAATCAGAGTATGGGTTTAGCAACAGTTTACCGCTCCCTAGAAGCCTTAAAACTCGAAGGCATGGTACAAGTGCGGAATTTAGCTAACGGTGAAGCCCTCTATAGCCTAGCGCAGCAAGACAAACACCACCTTACTTGCTTGCAATGCGGTGTCTCAATCCCGATTAATCAATGCCCCGTTCATGACCTAGAAGACCAGTTAGAATCCAGCCATAAGTTTAAAGTTTTTTACCACACCCTAGAGTTTTTTGGATTGTGCAGTCAATGCCAGGTAAATCAATCTACTGCAATTGGTCAATAGTTATACCAATTATATGTGATGTTGCACTTAATTTTACCACAGACTAAAGTCCCGGCGTCCTCGCGCTGGACGGTGGTGCGCCAAGGGGTTTCCAGTCGGGACGGCTGCGCCTTTGGCTTAACGGCAAGCCTCAGCATGTAGACGACGGGGAGACGGGATTGATGCCGGACACAGCCGCCAACGTCGCGGGATTATACGCAGTCCTTCGCGATGACATCCCTCTGGGAACCTCGACCGCTCCCGACTTTACTCATGCGGTTAGCGTGGCGCGGCTGGTTGACGACGTGCTGTTGTCGGCACGGACAGGAACTCGGAGGTCGGCAGCGGACTGGCCATTGCAGTAGTGAGGACTCCACAATTACCAGAAGTGCCTTAGCGCGAGCTTACCGTAAGGTATCGCCTAAAATTTATCCCGATCTTTTTAAGATACAAGGTTGGGTTGAGGAACGAAACCCAACCTTGTATCTTAAAAATAGTAGTAGACCGTCCCAACCTTAGTCATAATAGACCGCTTTGTAGCACGAGTTACTACATTGTCGATTTGGTTGCCAGCCAAATTTATTCCACAATCACATAGACTCCACTATTTTCTATTTGGTGAGAGTAATAGAAGAGGGTTAACTAGGGCGGTTGTTCACTCCTGGGATTTGCTGAGTAAACAATGGGTTAGAGTTAACCTGACCATCTGAGATAACCGATCGCATACCCTCAAAAGCAGCAGGAATAGTACGCGGATCTATAAACAAAACCTTGCTGCTATCGCTTCTACCAATTGTCGCGCCCATATCAAGATAACCCAAGGCAAACAGAACTTCCACCGCTTTATTGGCATTGGGGTTAGTGTGGAGCTTTTGGGCAATAATTTCTGATGACTCTGCGATCGCCTGGGCTTTTAAAACCTGTTGCTGACGTTCCGCTTGAGCTTTCAGAACGATCGCCTTTTGTTCAGCTTCAGCCTGCAAAATTACTGATTTTTGACGAGCTTCGGCATCTAAGATTTGTGCCTCAGCTTTACCTCTGGCGCTATTGATGGCAGCTTCGCGATCGCCCTCAGAAGTTAAAATTGCTGCCCGTTTGCGTCGTTCTGCCGACATTTGCAATTCCATTGATTCTCGCACTGCCTGAGACGGAATAATATCTCGCAGTTCTACCCGTGTCACTTTCACACCCCAAGGATCGGTAGCAACGTCCAAATCCCGTAACAAAAGTTCACTGATGTGGGAACGAGCAGTAAAGGTTTGATCCAACTCCAGTTGTCCCATTTCGGCGCGAATTTGAGTCAGCACCATGTTTACCATTGCCGACTGCAGATTTTCTACCTTATACCAGGCTTTTTCCATATCCACGATGCGCCAGTAAAACACTGCATCCACCTCAATACCAACGTTGTCACGGGTGATGCACTGTTGGGGAGGAATATCTAAAACTTTTTCGCGGATAGTTCCTTGGTAAACAACTCTATCTACAAAAGGAATGACAAAGTTTAGTCCTGGTTCCAGTTTTTTGTTATAACTACCCAATCTTTCCACCAAAGCTTCATTGCCCTGATTGACGACTTTCACAGACCCTGCTACGGCAGAACCACCAAGGGCTAAAAAGACTAACAAAAAAAACTGTTCCATTGTGAATCTCCTAATTTTTAAGTATTAAATGTCAAAGAGAAGGGAGTGGGAGATGGGGAGATAAGGGGAATACCAATGTCTAATTACGCCACTTGCTTCAACCGGGGGAACCCCGGCAACGCAGTGGCTCCCCAATCCCCAATCCCTAATGCCCAATAACTAAGAATTCAACAAATTTTCTGGTATCACAATCAAAGTAGTACCTTCTCTCCTGACCACATAAACTCTTTGATGGGGTGGTACGGTGAATTTGTCATCATCACATCGTGCTTGCCAAGAATTTCCCTCATACAGCACCCGCCCTGTTTTCCCAGGCGGAATTTCTGTTAAGGTTTCAGCTATAACTGCATCCCGAATTTTAGATTTGCGTTGTCGCGGTTGCAAAAACCGACGGGAAAGCAAAACTAGTGTGGTGGAAAGCAACAGCCAAACTACAACTTGCAACCATACACTTCCCAAACCCACTCCAGACAGTAGCGCCACCACAAAAGCGCTAATTCCCATCATGAAGGCGACAAACGCCGATGGTAAGAACAATTCCATTAAACACAGAACTGCTCCTGCCAGAAGCCAGATTAAGGTAAAACTTGGCATAGCGCCATCCTAAACTTTACATTGACGTAAATGCATTTATACGATTAGATACACCCAGACGTAAGTTATTTACAGAAAGCAAAACTTGGTCTTTTTACCAATAATTTTGATTAATTTCAGTAACAAGGTGTAGCTAGCAGTACACGAATCCAGTCTATTCTAGCCTTCAAGTCATTGCCAGCTAAATGTAATCGAAATTCATGAGTTGATTGGTTTTTTAAATTTATACCTTTATGATTTCTACTCAACTGATAATTTATTGTATAAATCTAGCCTGTAATAGCCCGATTAATCCTATGGGGGATAGTGTTTGTGCCAGTTGCCAAACTCCCTTGGTTCACCGCTATCTTTGGGCTACTGGCTCATTGTCTGCTCAAATTCCACCAGGCACAAAGGTAGCAGATAGATACGAGGTAATTAGTCCTCAGATTTGGCTGGATACTCAACCGGGACTTTCGCCAGATGCACCTGAAGAATTGCCAAAGGAAGTAATTCCTTATCTACGATTATATCAAGAACGGTTACACCTACCTCAGGCTTATGGGTTTGCTAGTTACCTTGAGCGAGATCCAAGTGATATCCTCTTATTGGAAAATGTGCCAATAAATGAGATCGGAAATATCTATCCAACTATTGTTGAGGCATGGGAGCAAGCAACGGCAGTACGACAAGTTTATTGGCTGTGGCAAATTCTCCAACTTTGGACACCTTTATCAGAATTGGGACTTAGCGGCAGTTTACTGGTAGTAGACAACTTGAGAATCCAAGGTTGGTGTGTGCGGCTGTTGGAACTCTACCAAGCACCACCAGATGAGAAGCTGAGTCTACAGAATCTGGGGCAGTGTTGGCAGTTTTGGGTAGCGTCTGCAAAGGCATCAGTAGCCAAAGGGTTACAGAACATAGTCCAGCAGATGTGTGAAACTGAGGTTGAGTTAGAGGCTATTAATATTCAACTCAATAATTTACTACTAGCATCGGCGGCAGAATTGCCATTAGTCCTGAAGGTGGCAGGCTCTACAGATATTGGTCCATTGATGGTGCAAAATGAAGACGCTTGCTACCCCAATACTTTGAGTGACTTAGATGAACCTTTATTGCCCCAGTTGTCGATTGTTTGCGATGGCATTGGCGGACACGAGGGCGGCGAGGTTGCCAGTAAGTTGGCAGTGCAGTCTGTAAAGTTGCAAATTCGCGCTTTACTAACTGAGGTAACAGAACAAACCGTACTTGTACCACCAGAGTTGTTACACGAACAACTAGAAGCAAGCTTACGGGTGATAAATAATGTGATTTGTGCCCGCAATAACGAACAAAAACGCCAAGGCAGAGAGCGCATGGCTACAACCATAGTAATGGCGTTGCAAGTTCCACAACGAGTGCAGACGAGTACTGGGTGGCAATCAAATAATACCCATGAACTTTACTTAGCTAATGTTGGCGATAGCCGTGCTTATTGGATTACTCGCAATTATTGTCAGCTACTCACAGTAGATGATGATGTCACAACGCGGGAAGTCCGCTTTGCTAAAAGCTTGTATCGAAAGGCACTCCTTAGACCAGATGCTAGTGCCCTAACTCAAGCATTGGGAACAAGAGATGCAGAATCTTTGCGTCTCAAGGTTCAGCGATTCATTGTGGAAGAAGATGGCATCTTGCTACTGTGTTCTGATGGTTTAAGTGATAATAACTGCGTGGAACAATCTTGGCAGGATTATGCAAAACCCGTGTTAACTGGTCAACTGACAGTTGAAGATGCTGTTCGCAACTGGATTAACCTGGCAAACGAAAAAAATGGGCGTGATAATACGTCGGTTGTTCTCACTTATTGCCGTGTCTCCCCAGAATACTTAGTACCTGTGACTCCGGCGTTGCCAGAAGAGATTATCGAAGCAGAAATACAAGAAGAACTACAGGAACAAGAAGAACTAGAAGAACCAATTTCCTTCACAGAAAGTTCGCGATCGCTGCTAGATTTGGATCTAGATTTGGATCTAGACTTGGATATTCCAGAAGAACCAGTTATAACACCAGAAATTCCACCAACCTTAATTACAAAACCTAATCGGGGTAAACGCTTAGTAATGCTGGGGGGGGTATTGGCGTTGCTTGTGGGGGGTACAAGTCTGGGATTATTTGCTTGGTGGCAATTTAATCCTCAAGGATTCCAGCAAATGTGTCGGCAACTTCCCCAAAGAGGGCAGCAACTTTGTCCGCCTGGGAAGTAGCGAATAGGACTCCAACTCAACACTCAGCACTCCACTTCACTATTCACCGTTGAAGATTACTGATGTGAAAAAACAAATAGTCTGGAGCCAAGAATATATATTGCCAACGTGAACATAAAAAACTTGCAAGTTATGGATAAAGGGTTTTCATCCGTCCCGATTATTGATATCAGCGCCTTGATTTCTGGAAAAGGCGATCGCTATTCCATCGGATCTCAAATCAAACAAGCGTGTCGAGAATCGGGGTTTTTCTATATTATCGGACATGGTGTAGACGAAAGTTTGCAGCAGCGACTTGAAAAACTCAGCCGCCAGTTTTTCGCCCAGGATTTGGAAACTAAACTTAAAATCCGCATGGCTTTGGCAGGTATTGCATGGCGAGGTTATTTCCCCGTTGGTGGCGAACTGACATCCGGTAAACCCGACTTGAAAGAAGGTATTTATTTTGGCGCTCAATTACCAGAAGAACACCCACTAGTACAAGCTGGTACTCCTATGCATGGTTCCAACCTCTTCCCCGCCAACATCCCCCAATTTGGCGAAACAGTGCTTGAATATATGGAGGCGATGACAAACTTGGGACACACTCTGATGATGGGTATAGCCCTGAGTTTGGGATTGGAAGAATCCTACTTTGCTGACCGTTACACCTCAGATCCCCTAGTGCTGTTTCGCATCTTCAACTATCCTCCTCATTTATCACCCTCAGATGGTGAACGGATATGGGGCGTTGGCGAACATACTGATTATGGCGTTCTGACCATTCTTAAGCAGGACGACTCAGGTGGATTAGAGGTTAAATCCAAGTCAAGTTGGGTTGCTGCGCCTCCCGTTCCTGGTTCCTTTGTCTGCAACATCGGCGATATGCTAGAGAAGATGACAGGAGGTTTGTATCGTTCTACACCTCATCGTGTGCAAAATCAGTCCCAAAATCATCGCCTTTCGTTCCCCTTCTTTTTCGATCCCAATTTCGATGTGGAAGTCAAGCCGATTCAATTAGATAAAATAGTAGCGAATAATGATCCAAGCGATCGCTGGGATAAAGCTAACGTTCATGATTTTCGCGGAACTTATGGTGATTATGTGTTAAGTAAGGTGTCTAAGGTTTTTCCAGAGTTGCGGCGATCGGTATTATAGGGTTTCAACCTTTTCTTCTTTAACTCTTGAATTCGGACAGTCGTTGATTGAATTCGCGCAGTCGTTAATTGAATTCGGACGGTCGTTTACTGAATTCGCACAGTCGTTAATTGAATTCGGACGGTCGTTTACTGAATTCGCACAGTCGTTTACTGAATTCGCATAGTCGTTTACTGAATTCGCACAGTCGTTGATTGAATTCGGACAACCACCAAGAATTTATCGGCTACTTTGAAAAACGTAGCCAACTCCCGCGCTACTGCGACTGGTTGCTCCTCCGGTAGAAAGTGTCCGCAATGAGCGACCATACCACCGTGTACATCATCGGCTATGAAGACTGTTTTACTCCAGACTCCTGCTGTAGCTCTCAGCAAATAGCTTGCTTGTTAAGCTTATCCGTGGTTTGATTTAAATACGGCATATATATCAATTTATCGTAGTTTATTGACGACTCAATTACCTGAATTAACTTGTCAGCCACAAAGTAAATATAAAACTTTCCATGCCTATCCAAACTATTGGTATTTTAAGTCCAGGTGATATGGGACAGGCGATCGCAGCTGTTCTCAATCAACATGGATTGAAAACTATTGCTGCTCTAGACAATCGCAGTCAACGAACTCGGCAATTAGCAACCGCAGCTAACATCCAAGATGTGGGTTCCCTAACGCAACTGGTAATTGAATCTGATGTAATTTTGTCAGTTCTAGTCCCAGCAGCAGCTACTGAAGCAGCAAAGCAAGTCGCTGAGGAGATCAGCAATGTTGGTAAACAAATTCTCTACGTTGACTGTAATGCGATCGCACCCCAAAAAGTCATAAATATCGCCAAACTCATCGAATCAGTTGGCGGAACATTCGTAGATGCATCAATTATTGGCCCACCACCGCGAGTTCCCAATCGTACCCGCATATATACTTCAGGAAAACAAGCAAGTCAACTCCAACAACTGCAAGATCATGGCTTGGATGTGCGGGTGATTGGTGATGAAATTGGTCAGGCTTCCGGGTTAAAAATGTCCTATGCAGCCCTGACAAAAGGACTTACAGCAATTAGCACAGAATTACTGATTGCAGCCCATCGTTTAGGCTTGGATAAGGAACTATGGGATGAAGTGTCTAGTAGCCAAAAGGAACTTGCTAGCATATTAACCCGTTCGATTCCATCGATGACACCGAAAGCGCATCGTTGGGTAGGAGAAATGGAAGAGATTGCAGAAACATTTAAAGAGTTAGGTCTAACTGAGCGGATTTTTTACGGAGCCGCCGATGTTTACCGTTTGGTGAAAGAAACCTCTTTGGGTAAGGAAACACCAGAAGAATGCGATCGCGATCGTTCATTGAATGAAATTATTACAATCCTCTCCAATGAGGCAATTTCTGACACATAAGGGATACAGATGTCAGTGCTGTTCACTCTTCTTGCGTAGAATAGGCTCAAAATTCTTGGGTCAAGCCTGCTATGTAATGCTAACAAGAATTATTAATCCTCAAGCAAATTCTGCGAAAATTTCTTAAGAAGAGTTGTTTTTGCTTTGACCAGATCAATATGACACTGTTCCTTTCCGAGCCAGAATCTTTGGTACAATCCTCTCCAAATCATTTGTACTTGGATAGCTTACCTAATTTTGGGAAATTAGATAGCCCTCTTGATGATCCGCACAAGCGTAGCCAGGGAAAGCGACAGATAATCTTGCTTTGCTCTGGAATTTATCTTGTGATTGATCAATACACCCTGCAAGAAAACTTAGTCGTAGAAACTGCTCCTGGAAAACTTGGATTTGATTTGGAGTTCAGTTTTATGATTTTGGGTGATAATCACACTGAGCAGACACTTGCAGGACAAAATTTTCTGTGTCTTGGATTTGAACCCGGAATCCGTGGGTTAGTTGACTGGCAAGCAGGACAACGAATTCTGAAATTTGATATTCATATTAAAGTTGAGGCATTTGTGAATGCGATCGCCCATTGTTTAGAGCTAGTCGAGCCGAAGCTGAGGCAGTTTCTTGAACATTCAGATAATATAGATTGTTTCCAAATGGGTGTTAACACACCTGCAATCTGTACAATCATTTACCAAATCCTAAATTGTCCCTATGAAGGGCTAACACGGGAGTTGTATCTAGAAGGTAAGGTGCTGGAACTGATGGCGCTACGTTTGGATCAGTACATCCAGAACGAACCACAGCCAACGCAAAGATCATCATCAAAATCACAAGAGCGCGATCGCCTGCACTACGCCAAGGAAATCCTCATCCACAACTTAGAACATCCGCCATCTCTATTAGAACTTTCTCAACAAGTGGGACTCAATACTCGCAAGCTCAAAGAGGGTTTTCGACGAGAGTTTGAGACAACGGTGTTCGGCTATTTGCATAGTCATCGGATGGAGCAAGCCAGGAAATTTATGGAAGAAGGGCAAATGACTGTAGCAGAAGTTGCCTACGCGGTGGGCTATGCGAATCGCAGCCATTTTGCAGCAGCGTTTCGCAAACGGTTTGGCATAAATCCGAGTGAGTTTTTCAAGGAAACACAAAAACAGGAGATTTGAATTGTCCCGCTTAGAGTCATGGCGGTTCCGCTAAGAGCCACTTCAATTGTCTAAATCCTCTATTCTCAGTAATCAGGATTTTTCTTGATAATTGTTTGTGGGAATTGTGAAACCGTGTGTGAGGTGAAAGCTTGAATACGAAGCAACTGTGGCAACTGCTAGCGATCGCAATAGCAGGATGGATTGGATTGGCAATTCCAGCATATGGGAAAGAATTACCCCAACCAGTAAAACGACTACGGGAAAGCGATCGCCAACTCACCAGGTCTATCATGCTAGTGCAATCGCCAGCGCCCTCAACAGAAGTTGTGCAAGTTACGGGAGTCAAAGCCAATCCCACCGAAAAGGGTGTAGAGGTGCTTTTACAAACATCCAAAGCTCAACAGTTGCAAATCACAAATCGCAGTGTTGATAATAGCTTTATTACTGACATTCCTAACGCCCAACTGCGTTTACCTAACGGTAAGGCGTTCACATTCCGCTCTGAAAAACCGCTTGCGGGAATTGCTGAGATAACAGTTACTAACTTGGATACAAATACTATCCGGGTGACAGTGACGGGTGAGGCTCTTGTACCAACAGTCGAGTTGTTTGACAGTCCAGACGAGGGTTTGATTTTTAGTGTTGCGCCTGTTGCGACTTCTGTGCAGTCACAAACGCAACCAACACCGCAACAACCACCTCAAACTAACACCAAACCAAGTCAACCATCAGTTGAAAGCGATGAACCAATTGAACTGGTGGTGACAGGTGAGCAAGACACAGGATATAGCGTACCGGATGCATCAACAGCAACTAAAACTGATACCCCATTACGTGACATTCCCCAATCGATTCAGGTGATTCCCCGCCGAGTGATTGAGGATCAAAAAATCACTCGCCTTTCTGACGCTCTCCGCAACGTACCGGGTGTAGTGACTAGCGGTAATCGTCGGAGTTTAGCACCTGATTACGTCATTCGAGGATTTACGACAGAAAACACCCTGAGAAATGGGTTTACTTTTCCTGGTTCATCCACAACTCCAGCAAACGCATCAGCGGTGTCCAATAATATTGAGCGAGTTGAGGTCTTGAAAGGCCCTGCTTCAGTGCTATATGGCAACCTTGAACCGGGAGGAGTAGTGAACTATGTGACAAAACAACCGCTAGAAACACCTTACTACGCGGGCGAATTTATTGTTGGCAGCGACAGCTTCTACAACCCCACACTCGATTTTTCTGGGCCGCTGACAACGGATAAACGCCTGTTATATCGCCTCAATATTGGCTATGAAAATTCTGGTAGCTTTGTTGATTTTGTGAATCGGGAAAACTTTTCAATCGCGCCAACCCTAAGCTACAAGATTGGGGACTCTACCACATTGAATTTTGGCTATGAGTATATCAGGCAGGATGGAACGCCTTATAATGGTTTTCCACCAAACCCGCTAGTTTTTCAATTACCACGTAACCGTTTTTTGGGAGAACCAGGCGATCGCCCATTGGATGAAATCATTACAATCCTCTCCAATGAAGCAATGTCCGACACCTAATCTTGAGTATTTTATAGATGGGGTAAAAAGCGAGAATTTATGACTCAAGAGCAATGGACTGCGGTTGACCGTTACTTTACTGATTTACTTGTGCCACCAGACCCGGCGCTGGATACGGCGCTCCAGACCAGCGCCGCGGCCGGACTGCCGCCGCACAACGTTTCGCCAAACCAAGGCAAGCTGCTGCTGCTGTTGGCGCAGATCCAAGGGGCGCAAACCATCCTGGAGATTGGCACGCTGGGCGGTTACAGTACTATCTGGCTGGCGCAGGCGCTACCCAGCAACGGTCGTCTGATCACCCTAGAGGCTAACCCAAAGCACGCCGAAGTCGCCCGTGTCAATATCGCCCGCGCTGGTCTGGCCGATATCGTTGACCTGCGCCTCGGACAGGCACTCTCTACGCTGCCACAGATTGCCGCTGAGGGTCACAGCCCATTTGACCTGATCTTCATTGATGCCGACAAGCCAAACAATCCAGATTACTTCGCGTGGGCGCTGAAGCTTTCCCGTCGCGGCAGCCTGATCATTGCCGATAATGTCGTGCGTAACGGAACGGTAGTTGATCAAAGCAGCAGTGATCCTAGCGTCCAGGGGGTGCGTCGCTTCAACGAACTGCTTGCTTCTGAGCCGCGTGTCAACGCCACGGCAATCCAGACCGTGGGCAGCAAAGGATACGACGGCTTTGCGATCGCGATCGTCACCCCTGACTAATAAGACATTGAGCCAATATCTGTGAATTTATTGCTGAATTTTTGGAATCACTCTAAAATTACCTAAATTGCCTAATGCGTAGGCGTAGTCCGCCGTAGGCATCGCCGTCTCTTTCCTAACATCAGAATAATCATCTGCTAAGGTTGTAAACCAAAAATAGCAAGAGATGGTTATTTGCTCAGTCTTAGCGCGACTTAAACAAAAATTAAGCCCAAATAAAGCCCAAACTAGCTTTGTAAGCAGCAAACACGTCACGGTTGAGAGTCAACCAATCAAAAA
>NZ_JBALDG010000006.1:0-50790 GCF_036917195.1 Nostoc sp. | reverse complement strand
GATGCGGCAACGTTGGCATGAATTTAATCGCTTTCGTGATTGTGTCGATGCCGCATTCAAACAATGTCCTAACGTATTTGCGTAGGGCTATAAAATCTATATTTGCAGATGTGGACGATGAGTAGATTTTTGAATTGTCAGAAAGGTTTGTCATTTGACGCAAAAATCCGAACTAGAGGTTGTTTACTGATTGTTTGTAGTTAGTGGAAGAAATAAGGAATGTAGCGATTAAATAGGCACACTTAATGCTGATTAATACCTATTTGTTGGTCAATCTTTTCCATTAGCTTCAGTGGCGTTTCAATACCTGGTGTACGACCAAAAGAGACTTCTGCAAAGTCAGCTTGCAATTCCCGCGTCTGTTTTACTTGTTTGAGGAGGGTAGTTTTGCCAACTCCTCCAAACCCATAAACCTGAAACAGCAGTGGGTTGGACTCTGGAGATACCACCAGTGCTTTGGCAAATTTAGCTAGAAAGTCATGAGCCTGTTTGCGAGAGATGTAGTAAGGTGTTGGAGTTGTCATCTGGCAATGGAAATACTTGGTCAGATGTATAGATTTTAGCGACTCCTACTTGAATTCAACATCTAAAATTGCCTATTTGAAGGAATTCTATAAAAATTAGATTGAACCATTGTAATTTTTAATGCTAAATTTGAGCCTTTTAGGACAACAGGCGATCGCACTACCATTAGGTGTAAAAACCTTAATTTATAGTACAGTAACCTCATCTGCAAGAGAGAAATTATTCAATTTTGGCGCGGAGTGCAGGAGATGGAAAGAGACTTTCAAATCCAGCTTGTCGCTCGTTTAAGGATTCTATAGCATTGTTCCAAAGACTTTCATAATAAAAGAAGGTTACGCCTAAACCGCGTTCTTGGGCAGCTCGCACCTGAGACTTAATTTGCTGCATGGGAACTGGATTATTTCGTAACCCTGTCATAATGCCAATTCCAGTTGGAATTATTTGTTGCGCTTCTTGAATTTCTGCGCGAGAAATATTTGCCACAAAACTTTGCAGATTCGGACGATAAATTTGCACAATTAACTCGTCCACAATATTTTGCCGCATCCAACTCAGCCAATCTTGCAGGTGAAACTTGTAAGCCAAATCATAGTAATTGGGAGCAACGGAGAAAATCGCCTGGGGTTTTCTCTGCTTCACTGCTTGGTTAAGTTGTACCATGAACGCCGTAATTTTATCTGCCCGCCACTGTACCCATGCCGCATCTTGGGCATTGCTTGGGGGAGGATTATTAGTTTCTTGGGTGTACAAGGCAACTGTATATTGATCGTAGCCAAATTCGTAGGGCAAACTCATGTGATCGTCAAATTGAATGCCATCGGCATCATATTGAGTAATAGTTTCCAGCACGAGATTGGTAATGAACTGTTGCACTTGTGGATGAAAGGGATTGAGCCACATCACCTCACCAGCTGCACTGATTGAAGTTTGGCTACCATCCCGCTTTTGTGTGAACCAATCTGGGTAATTCAGTGCCAGTTCTGAGGTTGAGGGAGCCATGAAACCAAATTCAAACCAGGGAATTACTAGCAATCCTTTGTGATGGGCTTGGGTAATCAGGTCTGCCAGAATATCATGCCCATCTGAACCTTTGTAGACAAAAGGTTGAATACCTGCACGTTGTGCTAGGGCACTGGGATACATCACATAGCCAGAATTCCACACTACAGGATAGATTGTGTTGAGGTTCATCTGTTGTAGTTCACTCACCGCATCCTGCACTTTGGCGCGACTCTTGAGGGTGTCAAAATCATTGGTGGTCATCCAAACCCCGCGAATTTCCGGACGGGGTAACTGTGCGATCGCAGGGGTGAAGTTGTCTACCAGCAATACCGTAACAAAGGATATTAAAATGAGAATCGGAAAAAGATACTTGAGCAATATCTGACGACAAGCTGCTATACATCTACGCCGCCAACTTTGAACAAGAAAAGGTAATTTCATAGATTTGAATGATGCGTTAGCTACCTACACACTCCATTGCTCGCTTTGATGATTGAATCTACTAACCATTCATATAGTCTACAAGTATTTATGCTTACTACAGGATTGATCAGTTGGTAGTTGTTCATTCCCTGCTTATGGAACTTTTGCACCAGAAAAACTAAAGCAGACCTAGCAAAGTTATAAGATGTTTGACGCAGCTAGTAGTCATTAGTGCCCAATGTCTATTGGGCATTGAGGATTGGTTATACTTCATCTTCCTGAACTCCTACCCTGGGCGAAGCTAAAGCTACATCTCCCTCAGCCTTTTTCTTCTCTACGAGACGCTTTGCGTAGCAAGATCCCTGTAAGGGTACAATTTTGAATTTTGAATGAGTGAATTTTGAATTGATTTCTCCCACGCCCTACCTGTGTCACAATAAAGAACTGTAATAAGAAAAATATTGTTAAGGTAATTTAGTGAGTCCAACTGCTCAATCCACGGCAAGTGCGCGTCGCGTAGTATTTCCTTTTACGGCAATTGTGGGCCAGGAAGAAATGAAACTGGCGCTGCTATTGAACGTGATTGATCCCAAAATTGGTGGTGTAATGATCATGGGCGATCGCGGCACCGGTAAATCCACAACTATCCGGGCGCTGGCGGATCTGCTGCCAGAAATCTCCGTGGTTGCCAATGACCCCTTCAGTAGTGATCCTAGCGACCCCGACTTGATGAGCGATGAAGTCCGCCAACTGTTAGAACAAGGGGCAGAATTTCCTGTAGCTCAGAAAAAAGTCCAAATGGTAGACCTGCCGCTAGGAGCTACAGAAGACCGAGTTTGCGGCACAATCGACATTGAGAAAGCTTTATCTGAAGGTGTCAAAGCCTTTGAACCAGGACTGCTGGCAAAAGCTAACCGAGGCATTCTCTATGTAGATGAAGTCAACTTACTAGATGACCACCTGGTAGATGTGCTACTGGACTCTGCTGCCAGTGGATGGAACACTGTAGAACGGGAAGGTATTTCTATCCGTCACCCAGCGCGTTTCGTTCTTGTGGGTTCTGGAAACCCTGAAGAAGGCGAACTGCGGCCTCAACTGCTTGATCGCTTTGGGATGCACGCAGAAATTCACACAGTAAAAGAACCAGTTTTGCGGGTGCAAATCGTGGAACAACGGGCGGATTTTGACCAAAATCCTCCAGTATTTCTCGAAAAGTACAAACCCGAACAAGAAGCATTGCAAGAGCAAATTGTCAATGCCCAACAGCTTTTGCCAGAAGTGAAAATTGACTATGATCTGCGGGTAAAAATTTCTGAAGTCTGCTCTGAACTGGATGTAGATGGTTTGCGGGGTGACATTGTTAGTAACCGTGCCGCCAAAGCCTTAACAGCATATGAAGGACGCACTGAAGTTACAGTTGATGATATCCACCGCGTAATTACCCTATGCTTGCGTCACAGACTGCGGAAAGACCCCTTAGAATCGATTGATTCTGGTTACAAAGTCGCCAAAGCTTTTAGCCGCGTCTTTGGCGTCGAACTACCAGAAAGTGATACTGCACAAAAAAATGGCACAGGTCAAAAGTTAGGGGCTAGGGGTTAAAAGAGACGCGATTAATCGCGTCTGTACAGGAGTTAAGAGTTTTGAATGGAAAGCTGCTTCATAACTCACAACTTTAATTCCTCACTCAGCACTGACTACATAACTCACAACTCCTAAGTCAGCACGGGCTAAACCATAGCTATCCGCTAACAACATTCAACACTGACTATGAGATTTTGGTCTTTTTGGTTCAATAGCTTCGTTCTATCTAGTCAATACAATCCGCCCAGGTTTGTAGAATTATTGATGCTCTTATTAGCGATCACTATGCTAGCAATAGCCACTATTTTACCCGACAGACCCTATTTAATCTTAGGCTTGAGCCTAGTAGTTGGGGCATCTATTTCTATCTTAGTACGGGAAGCGATCGCCCCCTCACCCCAGACACGAATTACCCAACTGACAGCATCGCTATTGCTTATCATCAGCCTCTATCAATTCGGGGAATTGTTTTACCAACAGTAATACATGCAACTAGGGTTATTTATGGGATGTTCTGTTGATATGTTATGGCGATCGCACCATAAATAAATCTACACCACATCGGAAGTATCCTAATTTTGCCAAAATAAACCAAGCCTGCGTAGGCAAGCTATTTATGGGATGCTCTGTTGATACAGCAGTTTGCAAGTAAGTGAGCTACAAAATGCAGGACTCACGCATCAGATATAAAGAGTTTCTACCTCTGATGCTGATGAATACGATGTTGAAGAAGTTCTGGAAAATTGACGTGAGTTTTTAACACTCCAGGACGGCACTTGCTACCCTGCGGGAACGCTAAGAGCGAACAAGTCGGGAAACCGCAAGGGCGCAGTGCCTCAAATTGATGGAGAAATCCGCTACAGTCTTTATCATTCCAACTTCCGGGATTTCTTAAGTAAGCAAGTAAATTTTGGTTAGACTCTATACCGTTTCTCAGTTGAGTCCAATAGAAACCTAACCCCCAACCCCTTCCTTATAAGGGAAGGGGAGTAAGATTCAAAGCCTCTCTCCGTTTCGGAGAGAGGTCAGAGTCAGAGTGCATTCGATAATAACAGCGCGTCTGCTATGTACGAAAATTGGTGAGACAGTTGACCTGGGGAACATCCTAGAGTGAAGATAAAAGGGTTAGATATCTTGTCAAAGTACTAAACACATCTGATGTCGCCTGATTTCCTTTCATTTCCCTGCTTTTGGGGTAAAAACGGAGGGTAAGGGCGATACATATTAACGCGGCAAAAAACTTAAAAAAGTACGCACGGACTGCTAAGACGTGCGGCAGTCGCTACAGCGCTGGACTCACCGCAACGCGTTGCCTTGCGTGGACGCAGAGGGTTAAATGCGCCGTCTTACCCCGATGAAGCGTCAAGAAATAACTGATTAAATCAAATTTTAAGCGATTTAATCATATATTTTGTAGCAGATACTTGTGGAAAAGCAAATGCTAGGTGTAAATGTTGTTATGAAAGTTGGCGATCGCGTCCGTGTTAAAGAATCGGTAGTAGTGTATCATCATCCTGAACATCGGAGTCAGGCTTTTGACATCAAAGGCACAGAAGGTGATGTGGTAGGTATTGCCACCCAATGGCGAGGCAGACCGATAAGCGCTAATCTGCCGATTGTAGTCCAGTTTAGTAAAAAGTTTAAAGCCCATTTACGTGAAAATGAGTTAGAAATCATCTAAATCACTTATCGCCGGCGAAACCACTGGAAAATATTCAGTTCGCCGCGCATTCTTTTAAGCTCTTGCCGATGCTGTTCTGCTGTTGTATAATACCATTCACAATAACGCTGAAACTCTGACCGTGACCGAACTTCGTGGTAGAACTGGTGGGTTGTTTGGTAAGCAGCAAAAGCTTCCTCAACTTGGGGTTGAGGGGATGGCATAATATAAGGTAAATTTTTAGACATAATGTTAATTGAGTTAGAAGTTAGGAGTTAGGGATTAGGAGTTTGGAGTTTGGAGTTAAGAGTTTGGAATTCAGGCAATTATTACATTTCATAATTAATAACTCATAACTCATAACTCATAACTTTATTAAAGCCAACCGCGTAAGCGATAAACTAAAGAACCAATGTACTCTTTTAAAGCACTGGTAAATTCGTGCAAGTTGTCGGTATCAGGTAATAAATTCAGTATAGCGGCTTTGGGAGTGCTGCCGAGTTCTTGCAGTTCACCTTCACTCACAAGAAAGTCAGTGGGTGCAGGAATGACATTGATTCCTTGACGCTGGAAAATCTGAAGCGATCGCGGCATATGCATTGCCGATGTTACCAATAATACTTGGCGAATGCCACGAGATGACAAAATTTTTTGGACATTCACTGCATTTTGATAAGTATTCAGAGATTCAGGTTCCTGGACAATTGCCTCAGATGGGATACCGATAGATGTGAGTATTGTTGCCATATCTGCCGACTCTGGTGAACCACTTCCACGCCAATCAATCCGACCCCCGCTGAGAATGATTATAGGCGCTTTTTTTTGGCGATATAGTTGTGCAGCATAAATCACGCGATCGCCTGATTCACTTAAATCGACGGTAGGTCTTGGGAAAAAAGCTGATTTGGTTGAGCCACCCAAAACCACAATTGCTTCTGCAACTGGCATTTGGGCGGGTGGAAGATTTTGCCATTCTAGCGATCGCACTAATGATTTAGCAATCCAAGCATTACTAGAAAATAGCAATAAAGTTAGGGCAAAGGCAATTGCGATCGCCGCAGTGAACGGTCGTTTCCACAACGTGACTAATGCTACTACCAAGCTCACGCAGGCTAGTCCTAGTGGATAAAAGAATAGTGGCAGTAATTTAGAAAGATATAAAAACATATTAGAGCATGGGGCATGAGGCATAGGCGAGGACTGGGGGCTAAGAAAGAAGCAGGGGAGTAGGGGATAAAAGAACTATTGACTAATGCCCAATGCCCAATTCTCAATGCCCAATGACGCTAGTTGCTGTTTCTCCTGTCAAAGACGCTGCGCGAACAACGGATAGCGCAGCGTAAAGCCTGCGGCATGGCAACTCTTAGAGACGCTCTTGCGTTCGCTTAGAGCGAGTCATCTCCCAAGGGGAGACGCCAAAGGCGAACGAGCGTCGGGAACCTTGGCAACGCACTGGCTCCCCAATGCCCAATATTACTTTTCCCAAAACCTGAAATTGAAACTGCTTCCAGGAGTGCGACGGTAACGGCGAGCGGTTCTTCTTGTTTGCCGTTTGTTTATCCTTTCGTTCGTTGCTTCAACTTCGCCCTCTTCTAACTCTTCAACTTGCAACTGAGTTCTAGTTTCTTCCTTACTTCCCCACCAAGCAGTAATCCAGCCTCCAGCTAAAGCGCCTAATCCACCTAGCAAGATACTCATGGGTGCTGGATACCCTAAATATACAAAGCCAAGCATGAAAAATAACCAGTATTTCAGTCCTGTATCAACGCCATCAGAAGAAGCTACAGTTGGGGGCTGGGCGCTATTACTGGTTAAATTTGTGATCCAGCTGAGGATGAAACCCCCCATGATTCCTAAGAAGATGCTCAGGGCTGGTGCAGAGCCGGTCATTATTAATATAAATGTTAAAAAAGCCCCAAATAACAGCTGAGAAAAGAAGCTGGGAGAAATACTGAAAAAGTCGTTCTTTTTGTCTGCCATAGGGTAAAAAAACCTATTGGGGAATTACTACTTTTAATTGTGCCTGTTGTGGTTGAGTTGTATCGCAAATCTTTACGTAAGATTGTTCTTCTTCAGTGAAGGGTTCAGCTTGTTTCAGTTGTGAGTCTAATAAATCGGCGGTGGCATCAGCGATATCACCAGTGCGGTTATTCAGACGCTTTTTTAGAACTTCAAGGGGTGCTGTGCATTGGATAATCTGAAGGGCAAGTTGATGCTTCGTAGCTTGAGCGATCGCTTCTTGCCGTAACTGCTGTCGATCATACTTGGCATCCAAAATCACTGAAAAACCTTGTTGAGCCAGTATAATTCCCAATGACAACAGCCGTGTGTAGGTTTTTTCGGTCATCTCAGGTGTATACAAATCATTGCCACCCTTTTCCCACAGAGAAATTCCCCCTAAATGTTTCCGCACCGCATCAGACCGAAGGTGAATTGCTCCGAGTTGACGGGCTAAATACCTTGCTGTGGTACTTTTACCAGAACCCGACAACCCCGACATCAAAATCAGTTGTCCCAGCTTTGGTTTAGTGTACTCCCAAGCCTGTTTGTAATAATCAGCGGCGGTTTTTGTCGCTTCTTCCTTTACTGTCGCAGGTACACTCGGATCGTCTAGCAAAAATGAAGTTACCTTTGCTCGAACATAAGCTTGACGACTCAAATATAAGGGCAACACCTGTAAACCTTCCCAGTCTCCAGTTTGCTCTATATAGGAATTCAAAAAAGCATTACCTAAATCTTGACGCTGCGGTGCTTCCAAATCCATCACCGTGAACGCCACATCATACATAACATCAACAAACCGAAACGGCTCGTTAAACTCAATGCAATCGAACAGCAAGATTTTATTGTGCCACAGCGCAATATTTCTCAAGTGTAAATCCCCATGACATTCACGAATATAATTGTTCTGAATTCTGCTAGCAAATAATTCTGGACGTTCTGCAAAAAAGTTATCTGTATATTGCTTTGTTTCTGTAAACTGCGCCTGAGTTTGGGGGCCACCAATATACTTCTCAGTTTGCTGATAATTCTCGTCAATTGCAGCCCGGACGTTTGGCACTTCACCAAAACTGCGAATATAATCATTCGTCTGTGCTTGGGCATGGTATTGAGCCACGACCCGTCCCAACTCTTCTAAACGTGTCTCATTTAAGTTACCCTGTTCAAAAAGTGTACTTAATAGCGACTCTTGAGGAAACTGGCGTATCTTCAACGCGTATTCTACAGCCTCAGCCGTTCCCCCTAGCTGGTATTGCTCTTTTACCTGAGTTATGGGCAAAACTTCTAAATACAGTTCACCAGCACCCCGCTGATTTAACCGTAACTCTTCCTGACAAAAATGCTGCCGCTTATCTAAGGTAGAAAAGTCCAAAAAGCCAAAATTCACAGGTTTTTTCAGCTTATAAGCGTAATCCCCAGTTAACAGCACATAAGAAATGTGGGTTTGAATTAGTTGAATGGGTTCTGTTACCGCATGGGTATAAAATCCCGGCTGCAACATTTGCTGAATTAAAGCTGGAAGAGTCGCTTCTGTCATCTCTTTCCTTTGCGAGTTCAAAAACAAAAAAACCAGGAGTTTCCCCCTGGCTATCATCAAAAATTATTACACACTTACGTAGCTTCAGAGGCTGGTTCACCCTCTAACTCAGCCTCATCCTCAGCAGCAGCACTGATTTGTGGCTGCGAAACGCTAACTACAACTCGCTCCGTATCACCAAGAACTGTGACACCTTCAGGCAAGACTAGCTCGTGAATACGTAAGCTATCTCCAATTTGCAGGTTAGAGACATCAATTTCAATTATTTCAGGGATGTTTTCTGGTGCACAACTCACTTGTAATTCAGTGATAACAGTGTCTAAAAAACCACCTTCTTGTTTAACACCAACAGCATTTCCCAGAAAACGCAGCGGTACTTCTACAGTGGTGTCGCCGTGACCTGCAACTGCGAAAAAGCTGAGGTGGTAAGGCGTACCTTTTGCGGGATGAATCTGAAGTTCCCGCAGCAAGGTTTTACCGCGCCAAGGTGCATCGGTAATGTTTAACTCAATCAAGGTGTTGTTGACAGAAGCTCTTTTGAGCAAGCGTTCAACAGTTTTGGCATCAATGGTCAAAGAAATTGACTCTGTACCCTTGTGACCGTACAAATTGGCAGGTATTAGTCCAGAACGGCGCAAAGCTCTTGGCTTACTGCCTTCTGGGCGTTTTTGAGATTCGACTGTAATAGCCATAGAAGTTGTTAGTTGTTAATTAGAATTAGAAGACGCGATTAATCGCGTCTGTACAGGATGTTAGGAGTAGAGACGCGATTTAATCGCGTCTGTACAAAATGTTAGGAGTAGAGACGCAATTAATCGCGTCTGTTAGGAGTTAGGAGTTTTGATTTAATTACTCACTCTTCACTCTTCCCTTTTAACTGTTAACTCCTTCACTCTTAACTTTTAACTAAGCACTTAGCAAGGTAGCAGGTGTGCCGTCGGCCTGCAATAAAGCGCGTTTGGGCCCGTGGATGGGGTCTTCTACGATTATGGTTTGATCACGGCTAGCTCCTAGTGAGACGATCGCGATCGGGACTTCCATCAATTCAGCGAGGAATTTTAGATAGTCCAGTGCTTGCTGTGGCAAGTCTTCTAGGGTGCGGCAGTGAGTTGTTGACACTTGCCATCCTGGTAAAGTTTTGTAGATGGGGCGACATCTGGCAAATTTACGGGAACTGGTGGGGAAGTGTTCGGTGCGATCGCCATCTATGTCATAGGCGACACAAACTTGGATTGACTCTAATTCATCGAGGACATCCAGTTTGGTGAGCGCCATACAATCCATACCATTAATCCGCACGGCATAGCGACCGATGACGGCATCAAACCAGCCACAGCGCCGTTTACGTCCGGTGGTTGTGCCAAATTCGGCACCGCGATCGCACAACAATTCTCCCAACTTTCCATCCAATTCGGTGGGAAATGGCCCCTCTCCCACTCGTGTCGTATAGGCTTTCGATACCCCAATTACTCGGTCAATCATTGTCGGGCCTACCCCTGTACCAACGCAAGCCCCCCCGGCCACAGGATTAGAGGAGGTGACATAGGGATAAGTTCCATGATCTAAATCCAGAAGCGTGCCTTGTGCGCCTTCAAACAAAATATTGCGCCGTCGCCCAATCGCATGGTATATTTTTAACGATGTATCAATAACGTAAGGTCGCAAACGTTCTGCATAACCCAGATACTGTTCAATCACCTCTTGTGCATCTAGAGGTGGCAAGTTGTAAAGCTTTTCTAAAATGACGTTTTTATAATTAATCGTCCACTCCAACTGCTCACGTAGCCCATCAGGGTCCATCAAATCTAAAACTCGAATACCTGTACGTTCAGATTTGTCAGCATAAGTCGGCCCAATGCCCCGACCTGTTGTGCCGATCTTATGGCTTCCACGTCGTTCTTCCGATGCCTGATCAATCAACCGATGATAAGGCATGGTAACGTGGGCTGTCTCAGATATCAGCAGGTGGTCAGTGGAAATATTTAATTCTTTTAGTTGGTCGATTTCTGCGATCAAAATCTGTGGATCGATGACTGTTCCACAGCCGATAATGCAATCGGTATTTGGATACAAAATACCAGAGGGAATCAAGTGCAGTTTAAAAGTCTGACCTTTTACTACAATCGTGTGTCCAGCATTGACACCCCCTTGGTAACGTACTACAACATCTGCCGAACGGCTGAGTAAGTCAGTTATTTTACCTTTTCCTTCATCGCCCCATTGGGCACCTATGACAATGACGTTAGCCAAGAGCTTATATTAAGAAGTAAAGTTTCCACAAACTATAATTATTAACATATTGCTTGAATCATGTCAAGCTTATTCCAGAATAACTTTGCTGTTTTCAATTGAGTTAAAAGCGCGGTTACAAACCACACGCAAGTTGTAATAAGAGTGGCTCGCGGGACGCTAGTCGCTCATGGGGAGCCAACGGGTTCCCCGGCATAAAGGAGGCAATGCGCCCTTGCGGTTTCGCGACTTGTACTCTTACGGGGATCTTGCTAGCAAGAGCCTTACCCTTATGAGAAGCAACTGCCGTCAAGTGGCGTGGAAACCCCCTGTAAAAGCGCGGCTCCCCATGAGCGACTGGCTGTTAACGAGGCTTTACCCACCTCCGTGGGTTTTAAACCTCGTTAAAAGCCAGAGTCTGGCAATGCGCCTCATTGGGCTGCTGGCGCAAGTCTTAAGGCAAAGCCTCACAACAGGCATTATGAGGCAGAGCGTGAAGAGACGAGAAAAACTCTCAAATACTTATCAGACTTGGTTTTCACGTTAAGTTTACATGTATCCACATCTGTGCAATTCTACGGCAAATTCCATTGTAGATTTATCATGTAATTTGACTATGACAGCGATTACCATCAACTTTAATCACGTCGTCAAACTTACCAACGACCAATTTTACCAACTGTGTCGGGATAATCCTAATGTCAAATTCAAGCGCAACGCCAAGGGAGAATTAATTGTAATGCCAGCAACGGGGGAGAAACTGGAAAATGCAATGCCAAGCTGACTACACGGTTTATTCTGTGGAACGAACAAACCCAACTTGGAGAAGTATTCGACTTTTCCACTTGCTTTAAACTTCCCCCCAACCGTTCCCCCGATGTATCCTGGATACAATTATAAAGATGGAATGCACTAAGTACCGAACAGCACGAGAAATTTCCTCCCATCGCTCCTAATTTTGTTTTAGAGCTAATCCCCATCTGATAGTTTAAGCGAGATGTAAGCCAAGATGGGCGAATATACGGTTGCAAAAGTGCGACTTGGTTGGCTAATTTTTCAAAAAACATCTCGAAATTTATACATAATGACAACCAAAAGAAGTATTAGAGTCTCTCACCAGCTTGTCTGGAGAAAATATATTACCTGGTTTTGGATTTAGGGATAGTGTGGGGTTAATTACAATTCCAAACAAGAGACGTAGCATTGCAACTACAAATGCTATGCATAGGCAAATTCTTTGAACCAAACTGCATTAACTATACTACTGTTAAAAATGAATTTATATTAAAAATTAGCGGATTTATTTGTGATTATTATGTATAAATTATCATCCCGATCAATCCAGATATTTACAATTATAACAGATTGTATTTTGTTACCCGTGATATCAAAAACTTTAAAATATTCTCAGTATTTGTTTTTAATCTTTAATCTTAATTGATGGAGGTCATCTGCGGCATAAAGGGCGATCGCATGATCAAAAAATGGTATAGAGTTCAAAATCTGAAAGCAATATTTATCCTAGCATTGGCAGTTGTATTGACTAATGCTGTAGTCTCCTATAGCAATACTGTTAAGCTGATTCACAATCAGCAATGGGTGATATCCTCCTATGAAGTTATTACCCAACTTGAAAGTATCCAATCTCTACTCAAAGATAGTGAAACAGCACAACGTAATTACCTTATTACAGCAGATGCAGATGATCTACAAACCTATCTTGCAGCCTATCAACAAACTAATAGCAATATTCAGATTCTCAGCAATTTAACTACTGATAACCATCAAAAGCAGCAGTGGATTTCTTTGCTGGAGCCGAAAATTACTAATAGGCTCAACATTCTGCAACAAGAAATTTACCTCAGACAAAAGCAGGGATTAGAAGCAGTTCGGCAGCAAATATTATCTGATAAAGACAAGCAAATCGGCAAAAGAATCCAACAGCTGATTCATGACTCTTTAAAGACGGAGCAAAATTTATTACAGCAGGGAATGCAGCAGTTACAAGCAAGTTCCCAAAAGGCAATAGTTACATTTTTTATCGCTGCTATTGTAGATTTGGTGCTGGTGACGCTGCTGTATGACTTGTTGTGGCGTTATATCAGGCAACTTCAGCAGACGGAACTGACCCTACGCCAAAGCGAAAATCGTTTACGAGCCATGATAGATGCAGAACCAGAATGCATCAAGTTAATTGCCAGGGATGGCACCCTTTTAGAAATTAATGCCTATGGGCTGGCAATGATGGAAGTGGAAAGTGCTGATGTCTTGATTGGTAAACCAATCGATACCGTAATTGTACCAGAGTATAGAGCAGCCTTTGCCGACTTGCATAAAAGTATCTGCCAAGGTAACAAGGGGACTTTGGAGTTTGAAATCGTTGGATTTAAAGGCACCCACCGCTACATGGAAACCTATGCTGTACCATTGCGTAATGAATCTGATGGTACATTCATCTATTTGGCACTGACGCGAGATATAACCCAGCAAAAACAGGCAGAACAGAAAATCCGTGAACAAGCTGCGTTGCTGGATGTATCAACTGACGCGATTCTGGTGCGAAATATCCACAACGAAATATTATTTTGGAATAAAGGTGCTGAACGTCTGTACGGCTGGAAGGCTGAGGAAGTTGTGGGTAAAGATGTTTTGCAACTTTTGGATAAAGAGATTTCACCACAGGTAGAAGATGCTTACTTAAGGGTGATGAATACGGGTGAGTGGCGGGGTGAGTTGCATCAACTGACAAGGGAAGGTAAAGTAATTATCGTTGAAAGTCGGTGGACACTGATCCGAGATGATAATGGACAACCCAAATCCATCTTGAGTGTGAACACCCAAATTACGGAGCAGAAACAACTGGAAGCTCAACTTCTGCGATCGCAACGTTTGGAGAGTATCGGCACTTTAGCTAGTGGTATCATCCATGACCTCAACAATATACTATCCCCAATTTTAATGTCAGTTCAACTCTTGCAGAAGAAATTGCCTGATTCGCAGAGTCAGCAAATACTGCAAACTTTAGAAAATAATGTTAAACGTGGCGCTAATTTGCTCAAGCAAGTGTTATCTTTTGCACGGGGCATCGAAGGTAAACAGACAATTGTCCAAATTCAGCCATTGATGGCAGAAATTGAGCAAATTATCGCTCAAACATTCCCTAAATCCATCATTTATCAAACAGATATCCCCAAAAATCTGTGGAACGTCTGTGGAGACACAACTCAACTACATCAGGTGCTGATTAATTTAGTAATCAACGCCCGTGATGCTATGCCCAATGGCGGTATCTTCAGGATTGTGGCGGAAAATGTGGTGATTGGTGAACATTCTACCCAGATAAATATTGATGCTAAAGTGGGTTCTTATATTGCGATCGTGGTAACAGATACTGGTATGGGGATGTCGTCAGAAGTCCAAGAACGGATTTTTGAACCATTTTTCAGCACAAAAGAGGTTGGCAAAGGTACAGGTTTAGGACTTTCCACGGTATTGGGCATCATTAAGAATCATGGTGGTTTTGTCAATGTTTATAGTCAGGTAAGTAGAGGTACTCAATTTACAGTGTACTTGCCTGCCTCAACATCCAGAGACACACATTCGCTGTCTCAAGAACTGGAATCGGTTATAACAGATGGCTAATTGATTTTGGTGGTGAAACTATCACAAACTACAAAAATCCTATCAACCAAAACTTTTTGCCCATCTGGGAAATTAGTTAATAGAAATAAAAAATATCAGTTAATATGATACGCCGTTGTCACTATTCTTTTGTTTGGACGCTATACGGATTCGACTCTTGGGTATTCGTTATGAATCCACCATACTTTTATTTTATTAGACTGTGCAGGTACGCTACCTGAGATTGAATATCCTGCCTGAGTCATTAAGGTTTCAAAAGTATTTGAGTCGATAACCGTACAATTAAAAGCTGTTATCCCCTGTATTTGATGTCTGTTTAGGGTCATAGCTACCCTGGTAAGTCGTAAAAATTCTATATCCTGGTAATACTAAAGCAATTCCAGTGTAACTGTGAATTTTATCGGGATATTTATAGGGAATATTATTATCTGGTACGCTCCCACCAATGCGAAAACTAAAACCAAGTAACCATATATACAAACTAGGGAGTAGTAAATCTATGCTATATGCAATAGCTCTCATTGCCTTATTTTGTTTGAAAGAAGCACAATTTTTGGCTATAGCGAATTTTTTGGAGATATTTTTCCAGTTTTTGGTTTCTAACACGGTCTTAATTTCAATTCCCAATAGGGATTTTAGTAAGTTTCAAGCATTTCAATCCCTATGAAGAATAGGTGTTTTGCAACTTTACCCTAATCTTATGCACTTTGCGCCTCTGCGGTTCGTTAAAAAAATGACTTTGACAAAGAGTGCTAACCTTAACTCAACCATATTGCTTACGCACAGGTAACCAAAAATTGAACCGCAGAGGCACAGAGAACACGGAGAAATAAGAGTTTGAGAGGTATTTTTCGTAAGTCCTGTTTGAGCTAACCGCAAGTGAGTTTAAATGTGAGAAAAATTAAACTACTAGGTTTGATATTAATTAGTTTGGCAATGGTGTTGTGGTTTAATTTGCGTTCCTCAACACTGTCAATACCGACTGTTGCATCTTCACCACCAAAAACTATCCGCTACTTCGAGCGCACTTTGCCTCAAAGCATCGCTCATATCCTGTTAATTCCAGCTAATAGCGGATTTTTGGTAACTCCTGCACTATCACAGAAGGTAGCTACAGTAGAGGAATTTGCCCAGAAGCATCGAGCCGTAGCTATCTTGAACGCAGGCTTTTTTGACCCAGCCAACCAAAAATCTACATCATATATTGTCCTACAAGGGAAGTTGGTAGCTAACCCCAAGGAAAACGAGCGGCTAGTGAACAATCCCAATTTAAAACCTTACCTGAGTCAAATTTTCAATCGCACAGAATTCCGCCGCTACTTATGTGGGCAAACTATCCGCTATTCGATTGCCCTACACAGTCAGTCACCACCAGCAGGTTGTCAATTAGTCGATGCCATAGGCGCAGGCCCACGCCTGTTACCAGAACTCACCTTAGTAAAAGAGGGCTTTGTGGATAATGCCAATAGACGAGATGCACTTGGTAGCAACCAACCCAACGCCAGAACTGCCGTGGGTATCACCCGTGATGGCAGCGTTGTTTTAGTTATGGTGGCTCAAAAACCCTTAGTTTCCGCGAACTCTGGGGTGTCCTTACTAGCATTAGCTGATTTGATGAAAACCCTTGGTGCTGATAAAGCGATGAATCTAGATGGAGGGAGTTCCTCTTCGCTTTATTACAATGGCAAAACCTTTTACGGGAAGGTTGATTTGGAGGGAAATCCTATCAAGCGTCCCGTGAAGTCAGTTTTGCTAGTTCAGGAAAACTAGTATAGAACGCTATCTGAGGGAGCAAATCTTTACTTTCACTCTTAATTTAAAATTTTGGCTAATGGACGCTGTTTTCCCATATGCGTTATTTCAGTCTACTCATACCATTTCTTTGTGAGGCTGCGCTAAATTTTCTTAGCTTCTTATTTCTTTCTTTGTGTTCTACCCTGCGGGAAGCCACTTCGTTTCTATGCGTTCTTTGCGGTTCGTTCCTCATATATGGTGCATCTTCATACAGAATTGGTATCACTGGGGATTCCTCATAACCCAGTATCTCCCTCTAGGCAAAACCATCAGTCAACTCTTTCCACTCAGTTACAACCACAACATGGAACATCAGGCAGATACACTCGGCACACGCCTAATTATTGCCACTGGCTTGCGTAACTTAATGGTAACGTTAGAAAAACAACAAAAAAATGCTCCTCCTAGTTGATTATCTTCTCACCCAGGTGGTAATAAACGAGTTAATGATTTAGAAAATCTCATTACTCGTAGTAACTACAATCGTTACGCCTATGAAGAAGTGGGGCATCATGCAGAAATTCAAGCACTGTGAAAAAGCTACTTGAAAAGAAAAAATCAACAGAGGAAAAAAATAGCCTTTTTGATGAATCAAAAAACAGAATTATTTCGTCATTTAAACTATCAATTCCCTATCTATTTCTACTGGAGGATGATTTATGTCATCACAACTACTGCGATTTATATATTTAGGCAGTCTTGGCTTATCTTTGTGTCTGGGCAATTCCGCAGCAATGGCGCAATATGATTCTACTGGCGAAGGTGTAGTAGTACCAACAGTACCATCAGGCGGCAGATCAGCACCAGTACCAATAGATACATCGACAGGCATACCACCTTCAGTTGACGGTACAACTCGGTTTAGCTGTCAGACTTACAATGGTCAATATACTGTCATGTATCAGCCACAAAGTCAATCCGGACAATTCTTTCCTTGGGCGGCACCTGCGGCTTTGGGCGGTGGTTGGGATGCACAAAGGCGTTGTGCAGCAATTGCCAGTCGTTTAGAACTTTATCGCCCAGATGGCTTACAAGAACTCCAGACAGCTGTAGAAAATAACGAAAATATTGTCTGCGTCACAACTGAAGCTAACCCAACCTGTAGAATTGTGTTGACAGTACCGCCTGGGAAAGACCCCTATGTTATCCGCAATAGCGTTTTCCAGAACTTGACTACTGCTGACAGTGGACAGCAGACCATAGCCGTTGACACTTATGGCGATCGCAGTAGTGGAGGCAACGAATTATATAATTTAGGACGCACACTTCTAGGCAGTGGTAATAATCGGGTTAGTTCATCTAGAAGTGGGATTAATCTGAAACCTTTCCTTGATCGCAAAGATGGCGGTACCGGAAACAATTTGCGGGGTGGAGTAGCAATTCGTCGTCAGTCTCAGCCTAACGGTGCTCGTCTAAATCCTCAAAATTTCCGCTAATATCTAACCGAAATACTGAGATACAGATTTAAATTAAGGTGGGCTGTTATGCACCTTAATTTAAATCTGATCGAAAACCGCTGATTAATATCATGTCCGGGAAATTACTTATAATCTGCCTGTGATTGCGAGTGTCACGCTGAGAATAATTGCTGTGGGACAAAAGCATCCCCAAACCTGCAATTATTTTTTTTCTTAACCTTTTGCTAGCTGTTTCTTAATCTAACTGGGATAGTTTGAGGGTGCCCAATTAAGAACTAATACTAAAAAGTCATGTAGCTGTCTTCTAACAAGCTCTAAGAATAGTGGTTTGGAAGACGTATTTTATCTTGTTCATATTAATATTGCGTTCACCGTACCCCTGCTCTTAAATAAGCTACGCGTAGCGGACGCACCAGAGGGTGTTGGCATAGCTATCACTCTTAACTGCAAAGTACATCTTTGCAGTTAACGGTCTTTCACTGACAATAAAAATGACATTTATACTCCAACTTCTTCACGTTTCGGATTTTGAATGTGGAATTGACACTACCAGTACTAGCCCTCAGACTTTTGATGCTGTTTGTTTCTCAGCACTACTAAATCGCTTACAGACTAATTATTGATACCGACAAAATTGGGAGTTAGAGCTAAATAAGTATCATTTCTTCAGCCTCAAATGTATCCTCATCTTTACCACTTTGAATCTACTCCAGAACTAACTTATGGTAACTACTAATACAATCCGCTTTTCCCAATTCAATGCTTCCTTAAACCGCAGCACCCAAGGTCAATTAGTGACCGATTTGTCAACCCCCGATAATGCTCAGGCAAAAGCTGTTGCGGAAATAGTCCAGCGTAACAACCCGGATGTGCTGCTAATTAATGAGTTTGACTACTCCCAAGAGGCAGTTAAACTATTCCGGCAAAATTATTTAGCCATCAGCCAAAACGGTGCGACTCCCGTTGACTACCCCTACTTTTACATCGCTCCCTCCAACACGGGAATTACCTCTGGATTTGACTTGAACAACAACGGCGCAGTAGTTACAACCCCAGGTAAATCAGGATATGGCGATGATGCCTTCGGATTCGGTGATTTTCCTGGTCAATACGGGATGTTGCTGCTGTCCAAATATCCCATTGACACTGCCAACATCCGCACCTTCCAAAACTTCCTCTGGAAGGATATGCCTAATGCTTTGCTTCCCGATGATTCCACAACACCACAGCCAAATGATTGGTATTCTGACCAGGAACTCAAAGTTATACGCCTCTCCTCTAAGAGCCATTGGGATGTACCCATTCAGGTGAATGGGGAAACAATTCATGTCCTCGTCAGCCACCCTACACCGCCAACCTTTGATGGCGTGGAAGACCGCAACGGTAAGCGCAACCATGATGAGATCCGCTTTTGGGCAGATTACATAACTCCTGGTAAAGGCGATTACATCTACGATGATGAGGGTAAAACGGGCGGTATTGATTCTGGTTCAAGCTTTGTGATTATGGGCGACCAGAATGCTGACCCATTAGATGGTGACAGTTTTGACAACGCTATTCGCCAGCTGTTGCAAAATCCCAATATCAATACTAATGTCATCCCTACCAGTCCTGGCGGGCCCCAACAAGCAGGCTTACAGGATGGTGCAAACGCTAGCCAAAAAGGCAATTCGGCTTTTGATACCGCAGACTTTGCTGATACGACCCCTGGAAACCTACGGACTGATTACGTGCTACCCTCCGCTGACCTGACAATTGCCAACTCAGGAATATTTTGGCCGCTGAATACTGACCCGACATTCTCCCCAGTAGGTACTTTTCCCTTTCCCAGTTCTGACCATCGCTTGGTATTCGCAGATGTGCAAACTAGACCAACTCAAGCGGGTAAAACCATTTCTAATCTGGTCTTTGAAAGACAGACTACCTTAGCTACTAGCTTTATTCCTGCTGGTCCTGCGGGAACTGTGAATGGAGTTTCTACTCCATTAGGTGGACTGTCTGGTGTCACTTATGATGCGGTTAATAACCGCTACTACGCTATCTCAGACGATCGCTCCCAAGTTGCCCCTGCCCGTTTTTATACCTTCACTGCTGATACTGGAGTGACTTTTACCAATGTCACGCCCCTAAAAGATACCAACGGCAACTTTTTTGCAACCAACAGTCTCGACCCTGAAGGTATTGCTTTAACCAATAATGGGACAGTCTTCATCTCTTCAGAAGGCGAAGTTAATCCTACTGCGGGTCGCGTTACTAATCCCTTTATTAAGGAATTTTCCCTGACAACAGGACAAGAAGTACGCTCGCTACTTATCCCCAAAAAATTCCTACCAGTAGTAAAAGACACTAACGGCGATGGTATTGTAAATGCAGGTGATACGCAGATATCAGGTGTTTATAATAATTTGGCATTTGAAAGCCTCACAATTACACCTGACCAGAAAACCCTATTCACCGCTACTGAAAACGCGCTATCCCAAGATGGATTAAAAGCTTCACTCATCAGTGGCAGCCTTTCTCGGATTCTGCAATACAATCTGGTTAGTGGACAGCCAGAAAAGGAATACCTCTACATCACCGATGCGATCGCCCAAGCACCCGACCCTAGCACAGCCTCCGCTGACAATGGTTTGGCGGATTTATTGGCAATAGATAATCGTGGTACTTTCCTTGCGTTAGAACGCTCCTTTGCCCAAGGTGTAGGCGACACCATCAAAATTTACGAAGTTTCTTTGCAAGGTGCAACTGATATTAGCTTCTACGATTCTCTGAATAATTTAAGTGCCGAACAACTAGCAGCGATCGCACCCGCTCAAAAACGTCTTTTGTTGAATTTAAATGACCTGAACCTGCCTACTGATGCTAATCACCCCACTGGAGTAGATAACATTGAAGGTCTTGCCTTTGGCCCCAAACTAGCAGATGGTCGTCAGTCGATTGTGCTAGTGAGTGACAACAACTTTGGTAGCACCCAATTTACCCAAATCCTCACTTTAGGTGCAGACTTAGTTCCCACCGCTGCACCTACAGTAGAAACTCGTCCTGATTTATTTGATGATCCGGCGCTCCCCACATCTCAACGGGCTGATGCTGATGACCCTGCTATCTATGTTAATGCCACAAATGCTGCTGATAGTTTAGTCTTAACCTCAGTAAAAAATGCTGGACTGAGGGTTTATGACCTGTCTGGTAATTTGTTACAAACGCTTAATCCCGGTGGTATTCGCTACAACAACATTGACCTGCAATACGGTTTTAAATTAGGCAATCAATCTATTGATATTGCCGTAGCTAGCGATCGCGGCAATGATAAACTAGCAATCTTCAAAATTAACCCCAACCCCAGCACCCCTGGTCAGTATTTGGAAGATATCACCGATAGCAATATTGGCACTATCTTCCAAGCCTCACCTTTTGAACCTCCCTATTCCGCATCAACTCGCAGTTCTTACGGACTTACCTTATACCGTAGCCCTGTAACTAATGATTACTATGTCTTTACCAGTCGTCGCCAAACTGGAGATATAGCTCAGTTGAAACTAATTGACAAAGGTAATGGCAAAATTGGCACTGAACTGGTGCGGGAGTTCACCATCCCCTCACCGACGACAGCAGAGCGTTCTCCCCAAACAGAGGGTATGGTAGTTGACCAAGAAACCGGCTTTCTCTATGTAGCCCAAGAAGATGTAGGCATCTGGAAATTCCAGGCAGAACCGGATGGTGGCACAACAGGCAAGCTGATCGATCGCGTCCGTTTTGAGGGTGGTTCTCACCTTACCGATGACGCAGAAGGGTTGACCATCTACTATGGCAAAAACGGCACAGGTTATCTGCTAGCATCCAGCCAAGGCGATAGCACCTTTGTTGCCTACACCCGTGAAGGCAATAACGAATATGTGGGTAACTTTGCCATTGGTAACAATGGGTCAATCGACAGTGTACAAGAGTCAGACGGTGCAGATGTAATTAACGTGCCACTGGGGCCTAACTTCCCATTTGGTTTATTTGTTACTCAAGATGGCTCTAATGAACCTGCTAAGCCAATCGATGGTGAAGAAAACGTTAGCTCTAACTTTAAGCTGGTGCCTTGGGAGAATATAGCCAATGCCTTCCCCAATTCTCTAAATATTGACACCACAAGTTACGATCCCCGCAATCCTGTTGCCCAACCCAAGCTGAGTATCTATGAATTTGAAAACCTACCTAAATTAGGAACAACCTCTAAAGGTCAAGATATTTTCTTGGGTGGTTTCTCCGGGTTGTATTTCCAAGGGTTTGCAGCAAATGGCAACTTGAAATTTGTCACTAATACAGACCGTGGCCCCAATGGAGAATCTAATGGTTCAAACAGACCATTTTTCTTACCCAACTTCCAGCCAGAAGTAGTCAGCTTTGAACTCAACCGCAGCACAGGTGAAATCAACATTACCAACAGAACAAAGCTATTTCGCCAAGATGGGACGACGCCATTAACGGGACTGCCTAATTTGCAAGCAGGGGCAAATGGTACAGCTTATACTGATGAAATTGGCGTGGACTTAGACAACCAACCCCTAGCGAACGATCCTTTGGGTGCAGATTTAGAAGGAATTGTAGTTGCAAAAAATGGAGATTACTGGATGGTAGATGAATATCGTCCGGCAATTTACCACTTTGATATTAATGGTAAACTGATTGACCGCTTTATTCCCAAGGGAACTGCCACAGCACCCAATCCAGATCAACCAGCTGGAACTTTTGGGACTGAGGTATTGCCAGCAGTTTATGCCCAACGCCGCAATAACCGGGGATTTGAAGCTGTAGCCCTAGAAGGTAATAAATTATATGCCTTTATTCAGAGTGCGATCGATAATCCCGATGTCGCTAATGATGCGACTTCCAAAGCTTCTCTCAACCTGCGAATTCTGGAGTTTGATATTGTCAGCAAGCAAGTGACAGGAGAGTATTTATATCGCCTACAAGGTTTACCAGGAACCGATAAGATTGGTGATGCAGTCTCTTTGGCTAACGGCAAATTTGCGGTAGTTGAGCGAGACGACAATGCTACATCTGCTGGCAATAAACTAATTTACCAAATTGATTTAGCCGGGGCGACCAACATCAACAACCCTGCTAACTTTACCTTGCCAGCTGGTAAGACCATTGAACAACTCACCACTGCTGAGTTAGCTGCTGCTAATATTACCCCTGTCACTAAGAACCTAATCGCTAATGCTGCTCAATTAGGTTATACCGGAGTAGAAAAATTAGAAGGTTTGGCACTGGTAGCACCCAACACTCTAGCCTTAATTAACGACAATGACTTCAACGTTACGGGTAATACAGCTGCTGAAAAACTCGGCATTCTCGAATTACCCAATAACCTGACAGGTGTACAGCCTACCTTCCCAAACGGTTTTGGTTCTAATAACAGCGATACTGTCAATCTTGATCCAGGACAATTCTTTAATGCAGGTGACGGAGCAGACTTTGTAGAAGGCACTCAAGATAACACAATCTTGGCTGGAAACGGTGATGACACAGTACTTGCAGGTAGTAACTCTTCAGTATCCGGGAATGACGGTAACGATCAGATATTTATTGGTCAAAACAGCCCAGTTCAAAATACCAATGCAGATGGTGGTAATGGTAATGATGTTATTACCGTGGTGGAAGCCAGTGGTAGTAATAATTTGTTTGGGGCGGCAGGTGATGATACTCTCACAGTAATTGAAGGTTCTCGTCAATCATTATTCGGTGGCTCAGGCAATGATACCCTCAGCAGTGGCGCTAGCAATAACCGTCTCTACGGTGGTGATGGTGATGACAAACTCTTCTCCAGTGTCAATGATTTTCTGTTTGGTGGCGATGGTGATGATGTGCTATTTGCCGGTCAAGGAGGTGGCGATCGCCTCAGTGGTGGTGCTGGTGCTGACCAATTCTGGATTGCTAACGCCAGTCTGCCAACTAGCAAGAACATTATTACTGACTTTACAATTGGGATTGATAAAATCGGGCTTGGCGGTGTTGGCGTCACTCAGTTTAGTGCTTTAACCTTATTGCAACAGGGTAATACCACTCTGGTGAAAACCGGAAATACAGAGTTGGTTTCATTGCTGGGAATTACCTCAACTAGCTTGACTGCAAATGACTTCGTTTTCTCTGCTAGTGTTATGGCTTAATACACTGTTGCGTAATAAGCGTAGCGTTTTTAACGTATCCCGATGCATTAACAATGTATTGGGATGCATTGGCATTGTAGGGGGACGCATTAACAATGTATCGGGATGCATTGGCATTGTAGGGGGACGCATTGGCATTGTAGGGAACGCATTGGCATTGTAAGGGGACGCATTAACATTGTATTGGGACGCATTGGCATTGCAGGGGGACGCATTGGCATTGCAAGGTATTGCCAAATTTAATTCGCTACGAATTAATGAAATGCTGTACTTAGTTTGTTCGCCTAGCGTCATTCCAGGCGTATTGCCTTACGAGTACCTGTAAAATTGATGCGAGCGCTAGCCAATTCAAACTGCAAAAAATCAAGTTTTTTCTTTTGATAATTATCAGAAATAGTTTGGATCTCAAAGCATAAATATTTAGCGTATAGCAGTCCTAAATCATTCGTGAAAATTGCAAATTGTTGCAACCACCCTGTAGTACCCTCAAAGCATTCGGGGGACGGTGTTAGCCGAGGGGTGAATTTTCTTACAACTCATTTAGGATTGCTATATAATTTTTAGAAATAAAGTTTATAAACTTTAACAAATATTATTTTTTTGATGAGAGTGGATTTTAATCATTTCTTCTGTTTAATTTATTCTTCTCTTAATCTTTTCATGGAAACATCTTTAGTGCTAGCTAAGTTTTGTCATAACTACTATCGACAGATTGAAATTAAAAATCTCAGTCTTCCACACTTTTGACTCACTAACACAGATTAGTAGTTGACGTTACATTATCAGTTCTCAAGCTTTCAATAACTCTGAAAAAATATGTTTTTTGTAAATGTATTCTCGGCGTTCAGACAAAATCGGACTTAACGGACTTGCCCGACCTATATTTTTGTAATTCTCCAATTTACCCGTAATTCCGGTTTTTAGCGTGAGAACATGAGTTATTTTTCCCACAACTAATGTAATGAGAGAACTTGAATAGTTTGTGATCCAGTTAAATCAAAATTACCAAAAAACATTCTAATTATGGCAACTAAGTTAGTAGGCTTTGCCTCTTTACCCGCTGATACCTTTAGTGATGGCCCAGCTTCTGGTAAGGAAATCTCAGCCAATGGCAGAACGGGGCCTTTCCCAGGACAGCCAATTCAAGGCTTCAGTGGTGTACAATTCGCTAACAATAACTCTTTTTATTTCCTGTCAGACAATGGTTACGGTAGCAAAGATAATAGTGCAGATTTTCTACTGCGAATCAATCGTCTAGACCCGAATTTTAAGGGAACAGAGAATGGAGATGGTAGTGTTAAAGTTTTAGATTACATTCAACTGTCTGACCCTAACAATAAAGTTCCTTTCAAAATTGTGAATGAGGGAACTACTGGAAGATTACTGACTGGTGCAGACTTTGATGTAGAGTCATTCGTCTTTGATAAAAACGGGACAATCTGGGTTGGAGACGAGTTTGGCCCCTACCTGCTACATTTTGATGCCACTGGTAAGTTATTAGAGGCTCCCATTGCTACACCTGACCAATTCAAGACTCTAAATGGAGAAGCACCTAAAGTTATTGGTCATAGAGGTGCAGCTGGCTATCGTCCAGAACATACTTTAGAGTCTTATAAGCAAGGAATTGAAAGAGGTGCTGACTTCATTGAGCCTGACTTGGTAGTTACAAAAGATGGCGTGTTAATTGCTCGCCATGAGCCGGCTTTAGCAGTTTTGAACGCTGATGGCACTGTCAATTTCAACAACACAACCACAAATGTTTACAAACATCCAGAGTTTGCCGATCGCAAGAAAACAGTAAGTTTAGATGGAAACACAATTACAGGTTGGTTTGCTGAAGACTTCACTTTAGCTGAAATCAAGACTTTACGTGCAGAAGAACGTCTACCTTTCCGCGATCATTCTTTCGATGATCAATTTGAAATTCCTACCCTCACGGAAATCATCAATCTAGTTAAGAATGTAGAAGCGACAACAGGTAAAAAGATTGGTATCTATCCTGAAACTAAGCACCCGACATACTTAGCTCAAGAAGCTACCTATGTAGGCACGACAAATAAAATTAACCGAAACATTAGTCAGCTACTAATCGATACACTCAAGGCAAATAACTTCACTGATCCTAGTCGGATCTTCATCCAATCCTTTGAAGTGGGTAATCTCAAACAGCTGCATGATAGCATTATGCCTGCGGCAGGCGTGAATATTCCACTTATCCAACTTCTAGATGCAAGTGACATTGACATCAACGGTAAAATCATAGAAAGTCAGCCTTATGACCTGAAGGTTAGTGGTGACACTCGCACCTATGGCGACTTACGAACTCCAAAAGGCTTGACTGAAGTTGCCACCTATGCTGATGGCATTGGTCCTTGGAAGCGGATGATTGTTAGCGTCAAAGGTACTGATGCCAATGGTGATGGCAAAGCTGATGATGTGAATGGAGACGGGGTAGTAAATGAGGCTGATGAGACAACGTTACCTCCCACTACCTTAATTCAAGATGCTCACAACGCAGGTTTGCAGGTTCACCCTTACACCTTCCGTGCAGAAAATCAATACTTAGCAGCAGATTACAAAGGCAAGCTAGCACTAGAAATTCAGCAGTTCTATCAATTAGGGGTAGATGCGCTATTTACAGACTTTCCAGATATTGGCGATAAAGTACGAGATCAACTCAGAGATGATCCTCAGTATAATGTGGTGCGATCGCCACAAAACCCCGATGTACTCTCAGGAGATGCTTTTGCTAACTTGGGTAGTTCTAAAGGTTTTGAGGGTGGAGCAATCAACGCCAGCAAAACTAAGCTCTACCTACTGCTAGAGGGGACTGTTCAGGGCAATACTCCTGGCGCTTTGCGGATTAACGAATTTGACATTGCTAGCCACAAATACAGTGATCAACCACGCTACTACAAACTGGAAAATCCCTCAAATTCGATTGGGGATTTAGCAGTTATTAATGATAATGAGTACTTAGTCATTGAACGGGATAACAATCAAGGGGCTGCGGCTAAATTCAAGAAAATCTACAAAGTAGACCTGTCTAAAACAGATTCTAATGGCTATGTAGCTAAAGAAGAAGTTGCAGACTTGTTAAACATCCAAGACCCCAACGACCTGAATGGGGACGGTAAGACCACCTTCAACTTCCCATTCCAAACCATTGAAAATGTTCTGGTTGTTGACAAAAACACCATTTTGGTAGCTAATGACAACAATTATCCCTTCTCTACAGGTCGTCCTGGCAATGATCCTCAGCATCCAGTAATAGACAACAATGAAATTCTACTGCTGAAGTTGGAAAAGCCCCTTAACCTTGCTCCTGGTTTAGGTCAACCTGAAGCTGAAAAAATTAATTTTGGCTCCACTAGCAGCAATGATATTACCGTTGAGCCAAATCAAACCTTACTCACAGGTGACGGAGCAGACTTTGTAGAGGGTACTAAAAGTAACACAATTGTGACTGGCAAAGGTGATGACACAGTGGTGGTCGGTGATGACTCCTCAGTGTCCACGGGAGACGGTAACGATCAAGTTTTAATTGGCGCAAATGGCCCTGCTAACAACACTAGTGCTAATGGTGGTGCTGGTAATGACCAAGTTACCGTAGTGGAAGCCAATGGTAGTAATAATCTATTTGGGGCAGCAGGTAATGATACTTTGACAGTAGTTGAAGGTACTGGTCAACTGTCCTTTGGTGGCTCAGGTAACGACACCCTCAAAAGTCAAGGTAGCAATAACCGTCTATATGGTGGTTCTGGCGATGACAAACTCTTCTCTAGTGTCAATGACTCCCTATTTGGTGGCGATGGTGATGATGTGTTATTTGCTGGTCAAGGGGGTGGCGATCGCCTGAGTGGTGGTGCTGGTGCTGACCAATTCTGGATTGCTAACGCCAGTCTGCCAACTAGCAAGAACATTGTGACTGATTTTGCGATCGGCATTGATAAAATTGGGCTTGGTGGTATTGGTGTCACTCAGTTTAGTGCCCTGACACTATTGCAACAGGGTAGTAACACCTTAGTGAAAACCGGAAATACAGAGTTGGCTTCATTAGTTGGAATTATATCAACTAGCCTGACTGCAAATGATTTCGTTTTTTCTGCTAGTGTCGTTTAACCGAAAGATGATTACAGCTTAGATTCAACATTCATTCATTAGTTAACCTGTTGCGATTTTGCTAATGCATGGGAATGGTATAGCAATCATATTTGATTTGCTCTCCACCGAAAGGCTCAGATCCCCGACTTCTTGAAGAAGTCGGGGATCTTTTTATTCGTAAGGAACCTTCTGCTTTTTGTCCAAAATTTTAACTTGCTTATAACCTTCCTTAAACATTGAACAACTATCTTTTGAGCCAGTGACCAGAGTTATATTCATTTAATTGTCTCCACCAATTTATGTGGACACTAAATCTTTTGTCAGGAAATACTACTCAGGTTTTTGTAGTCAAGAATTTTTCGCTTGGGTTGAGTGTAATTAATCGCTCATACAGACACACAATTGCTGTGATTAATCGTAGCTTACAATACTTAAGGAGTAGTCGGTATGGCTGATACAAAGGGCAACGGTAGAAATGTCATTATTTTTGTTGCAGATGGATTGCGTAACGGTTCTGTAAACCCCACTGATACCCCAACTTTATATAGTGTCCGTCAGCAGGGAGTAAGTTTTGCCAATAGTCATTCGCTGTTTCCCACATTTACCACCCCGAATGCTTCTGCGATCGCAACGGGGCATTATCTCGGTGATACAGGTGACTTTAGTAACACTGTCTACACTGGTTTTCCTAGTCCCAATGCCAATGGTAGCGTCACGCCATTCATTGAAAATGATTCTGTTCTGGGGGATATTGACGAAAAGTTTCCCGGTAACAACTTTTTAGATGAAGAGTCACTCCTAGCTTATGCGCGATCGCAGGGTTTCAACACAGCAGCAGTTGGTAAATTAGGCCCCGTTGCCATCCAAGATGTTACACAAGTTAACCGAGAAGGTGGTACTACAGGTACTATTCCTACTCCGAAGACAATAATTATTGATGACAGCACAAATGGTGCAACACCACCTATTACAGCCGCTGGTTCACCTTCTGCTGTTCCACTTGCTCCAGATATTGTTAATCGCTTACAAGCCGCTGGTCTAGATGTAAAACCGACATTGCGAGTCCAGCCAGCTGGTAACAATACAACTCCTGGCACCCTGAATGCCAATGTGGCTCAACAACAATACTTTGCAGATGCCACTACTAAAGTAATTTTACCCAAGTTTAAGGAAGAAGGTAAACCATTCGCATTGGTGTACTGGTCAAGAGATCCCGATGGTACTCAACACAATCAGGGTGATAGCTTAAATACCTTGACACCAGGTATCAATGGTGCTACTTCAAAAGCTGGGGTCAAAAATGCTGATGATAATTTAAAGCAACTTCTTGACTATCTCAAAAGTACAGGCTTGGACAAGACTACTGATGTCTTTATTACTTCCGACCACGGTTTTTCTACCATCAGTAAACAAGTTATTGATAGCCAAGGCACAAAAACAACAAGTTATGCTGCCACTCAAACATACGCCGGTGTAAATCAGGGGTTTCTACCAGCAGGCTTTGTTGCGATTGATTTGGCTCATGATCTAGGTCTACCCCTATACGATCCTAACCCTACGACCCTCCCCCCAGACCTGAAGCACATCCAGTATGCGACTGTTGATGCCACACAAGGTCAACGTCCTATTTCTGGGAATGGTGTAATTGGTGGTACAGGTCAGGTAATTAATGGCCAACTTGACTCAGGCACAAAGATAGTTGTAGCTGCGAATGGGGGATCTGACCTAATTTATCTACCTAATGGCAATGCTGACCTAGCCAAACAGGTAGTGAATTTGCTCTCGCAAAAAGACTACATCAGTGGTATTTTTGTAGACGACGCCTATGGAACTATTCCAGGTGCTTTACCACTGAGTGCGATCGGGCTAAAAGGTGATGCTCAAACACCAGTTCCATCTATTGTGATCAATTTCAAAACCTTTAGCACAGACCCAAATAACCCAAACAACCCTCAAGCTCAGGTAGAAATTGCTGACACAACTTTGCAGCAAGGGCAGGGGATGCATGGCAGCTTTGGTCGAGGTGACACCTTCAATAACATGGAGGCTATTGGCCCTGACTTTAAACAAGGCTATGTAGACTATGCACCCGTCAGTAATGCTGATGTAACGCCTACACTTGCTAGTATTCTAGGGTTAAAAATTCCCACTAATGGCGATTTGAAAGGTCGTGCCATAACAGAAGCACTGGTGGGAGGCCCGGATGTAGTTCCCTCCACTAAAGAAGTCTTAACTTCGGAAAAAACTACTAATGGTCAAGCAACTATTCTGGATTCTCAAAGTGTAGGTAATACTCAGTACTTTACAGCAGCAGGGTTTGCTGGTCGCACTGTTGGACTAACAACACTAGATATTCAATTTGGTTCTACCACTAGTAATGATGTTACCCTCAAGCCAAATCAAACTTTATTCACAGGTGACGGAGCAGACTTTGTAGAAGGTACTAAGGGTAACACAATCCAGACTGGAAGGGGTGAAGATACGGTGCTGGTTGGCAGTGACTCTTCAGTGTCCACAGGGGATGGTAATGATAATATCTTTGTTGGTCAAAATGGTGCTGCTAGCAACACGAGTGTCGATGGTGGCAATGGTGATGACCAAGTTACCGTAATTGAAGCCAGTGGTAGTAATAATTTGTTCGGAGGCGCAGGTGCTGATACTCTCACAGTAGTTGAAGGTTCGCATCAATTATCTTTCGGTGGCTCAGGTAACGACACCCTCAAGAGTCAAGGTAGCAATAACCGTCTCTACGGTGGTGATGGTGATGATAAACTCTTCTCTGGTGTCAATGATTTTCTGTTTGGTGGCGATGGTGATGATGTGCTATTTGCTGGTCAAGGGGGTGGCGATCGCCTCAGTGGCGGTGCTGGTGCTGATCAATTCTGGATTGCTAACGCCAATCTGCAAACTAGCAAGAACATTATTACTGACTTTACAGTCGGGATTGATAAAATCGGGCTTGGCGGTGTTGGCGTCACTCAGTTTAGTGCTTTAACCTTATTGCAACAGGGTAGTACCACTCTGGTGAAAACCGGAAATACAGAGTTGGTTTCATTGCTGGGAATTACCTCAACTAGCCTGACTGCAAATGACTTCGTTTTCTCTGCTAGCGTCGTACCTTAGTCTAAACGCCAGTAGTGCAGCGTAGCAGCTTAACTATCTAGTTGAAACAACGGTTTTCAATTGCGTAGACTACAGCAAATAGTTCGTGATTGTAGGGTGGGCATTGTAATGCCCACCCTACAATCATTTCGCTGGTCATAGAGTCCAACCTACCTCCGAAGAGATGCCATTACTTACTTATCGACCAATATGCTTAGATTAGTGCTAAAAAACTTCAGCACTTACACAAAAATTCTCTGAAACTCTTAATACTCCCATTGCAAACCATCTCTAAAGTTTAATTTTCAATGAAGATATATTGAAAATAACTATGATTTTGAGGAAATAGGTGAGAATAAGAGAACTAAATCTTGGAGTCAGTGCCCTTTCATACAAACATTGTAAGATTGCAGCATAATTTGTTGTGAAATTAGTCTTTAAATATAATTTAAAAGCTAAAAATGTTGCTATATATACTAAATAAAAATACCAGTAATTAAACATATAAAAGCTTTAACATCCTTGCGTGATGTTGCAGCTATATTAATTGTCATACATCATTATGTTGGTTACCTCATACCTAATTTAGGAAAATAACAATATCATCTTAAATACACTAAAATTTTCGTAACTTATTTATCCAGACCAATATTATACTCTATTTTATATGATTCACTAGTTTATCCAAAAATTTATATCGTTAATATACAAAAGTATCTTTAATGTGAATTTTAAAACACACTTTAATATTTATCAGGAATTATTCATTCTTGTTTTGTATATTGTAAAGTCTTAACTGCATCCCTAACCCATAAATTTATTGAGTTAAAAATGTAGGAATACTTAAAAACTACACGGATTGCAAAAAGATATATTTTTTGCGGAAATTAAATATGGAATCAATAACTAATTCATTAGCTCAAAATGAAAGTGAATTGTTGGCAAATGAGTATCAAGCCTCATCATCAGAAAATAACTTAGAACGAGATAATTTAATATTACCTATCTTGAAATACTCTGACAAAGACCAGCTAATCGAGTGGAATCAGACTCAAACTGATTATCCTCACCAAGCGTGTATTCATCAATTGTTTGAAGCACAAGTAGAGAAAACACCTAATGCTGTAGCACTAATCTTTAATAATCAGCATCTCACCTATAGAGATTTGAATAGTCGTGCTAATCAACTAGCGCAATATCTGCAATCGCTAGGAGTGGGAACAGAAACTCTTGTAGGAATCTGCATAGAGCGCTCTTTAGAAATGGTTGTAGCACTTTTAGCTATCCTCAAAGCAGGTGGAGCTTATGTGCCATTAGAACCAGGGTATCCCCAAGAACGTTTAGCTTTCATGCTGTCAGATACTCAAGTATCAGTACTATTAACTCAAAAAGAACTAGTTGCTAAATTACCTACTCATACAGCATTTGTAATTTGCCTAAATGCAGATTGGAATGCGTTGGCAAAACCCACCATACCCCTATGGGAAAGCAAGCTAGGCGTAGCGCACGCACCAGAAGGTATCGCCCAAAATAAAAATGAGAACCTAAGCACTAGCATCACTGCTGACAACTTGGCTTATGTCATGTATACCTCAGGTTCTACAGGTACACCCAAAGGTGTTAGCGTTATCCATCGTGGTGTAGTTAGGTTAGTCAAAGAAACTAATTATGTTCAACTAACGGCTGAAGAAATAATTCTTCAACTTGCTCCTATTTCCTTCGACGCTTCAACTTTTGAAATTTGGGGTTGCTTACTTAATGGTGGGCGACTAGTAATTTGCCCTCCTAATATACCATCTTTAGAAGAATTAGGGCAGATTATTCAACAATATCAAGTTACTACTCTTTGGCTGACAGCCGGCTTATTCCATCTCATAGTAGATGAAAAAATTGATGCTTTAAAATCTTTGCGTCAACTTTTAGCAGGTGGTGATGTTTTATCTGTTCCCCATGTGCAGAAGTTTCTCCAAACAGTAGAGAAATGTCAGCTAATTAATGGTTATGGCCCAACTGAGAATACAACTTTTACCTGCTGCCATACTATAACAGCACCACTGCAACCAGGTGTCTCTATTCCTATTGGTCACCCAATTGCTAATACCCAAGTTTATATATTAGATCACAACCTCCAAGCAGTATCAATTGGAGAAACTGGCGAATTGTACATTGGTGGTGATGGATTAGCTAGAGATTATTTGAACCGTCCCGACTTGACTGCCGAAAAATTTATTTCTCACTCCTTTGATAGGAATTTAGCAACGCGCCTTTATAAAACTGGAGATTTAGCTCGTTATCTTCCAGATGGCAATATCGAGTTCTTAGGTCGAATTGACAATCAGGTAAAAATTCGCGGTTTCCGAATTGAACTAGGGGAAATTGAGCGGGAGATTGCACAACATCCTGATGTTCGGGAAATTGTCGTTTTAGCCCGCCAGGATAAAACAGGTGAAAAACAGTTGACAGCTTATATTGTTCCTCACTATAACAGTACATACATATATAAGAAGTTGCGTAATTTTTTACAGCAGCGACTACCTAATTACATGGTGCCATCAGCGTTTGTGATCTTAGAATCATTGCCTTTAACTGCAAATGGCAAAGTAGATAGACATAAATTGCCAGCACCAAGTAGAGAACGTCCGCAACTGGAACAAGCCTACATTGCTCCCCAAACCGATTTAGAGCATTTGCTTGCAGGTATTTTGTCTGAACTGCTCAAAATTGATCGCGTTGGGATTGATGATAATTTCTTTGATTTGGGAGGAACTTCAATCTCAATTCTGCAAGTTGCTATGCGGTTGCAACAGGAGCTTGGTATTGAGCTACCTACTGTGAAGCTATTTCAGTATTCAACGATTGGCTCTTTAGCAAAGTATTTGCATTCAAACCAGAACAGCCAACCGTCTCATGACAAGCTGCAAAATCGTGCCCAACGCCAACAAGCAGCTCGGACTCGTCGCCGTAATCATCAACAAGGTGTTTAAGCAATGGTAAATATGCAAGCATCCGATAACCAAGATCCTATTGATGGTGTTGCCATTATTGGCATGGTAGGAAGATTTCCCGGCGCTGGAAATGTCGATGAGTTTTGGCGCAATCTGTGTCAGGGATTAGAGTCAACGACTTTTTTTGAAGATGAGGAGCTAGATTCTAGTATTGACCCGAACCTTTGCAAAGATCCTAGTTACGTAAAAGCTAGAGGAATCATTCCTGGGGGGGAAACCTTTGATGCTGCCTTCTTTGGCATTAATCCGCTAGAAGCTGTGGTTATGGACCCACAGGCTAGAGTTTTCCTAGAGTTGGTTCATGAAGCTCTAGAAAATGCTGGTTATGAATCAGAGTCTTTCGATGGTTTGATTGGTTTGTACGCTGGTTGTGGTCAAAATACTTATTTTGCTAACCACATTTCTGGTCGTATGGAAATTGTCGATCGCATTGGCGAGTTCCAGACAATGTTAGCAAATGAAAAAGACTTTTTGACCACTCGTGCTGCTTACAAGCTCAACCTCAAGGGCCCCGCTGTCAGCGTTAATACGGCTTGCTCTACTTCTTTAGTAGCAATTATTCAGGCTTGTCAAGCCTTAAACAGCTATCAGTGCGATATGGCTCTAGCCGGTGGTGTATCTATGACTACACCCCAAAATAGCGGTTATGTAGCTCAAGAAGGCAGTATGCTGTCTGGGGATGGGCATTGTCGTCCCTTTGATGCCAGCGCTCAGGGCACAATGTTTAACAATGGGGCAGGATTGGTTGTCCTCAAGCGTTTAGAAGATGCCCTTAATCAAGGCGATCGCATCTATGCCGTAATTCGGGGTTCTGGTATCAATAATGACGGCGCTGATAAGGTGAGCTTTACGGCTCCCAGTGTAGACGGACAAGCAGAGGCGATTGCAATGGCGCAAGCTGATGCTAATTTTCACCCGGAAACCATCTCTTATATTGAAGCTCACGGTACAGCTACACCTTTAGGCGACCCCATTGAAATTGAAGCGCTGACGCAAGCATTTCGTGTGCATACAAACGCGAAACAATTTTGTGCGATCGGCTCTGTTAAAGGCAATGTCGGACATTTAGTTGCGGCGGCTGGGGTAGCAGGGTTAATTAAAACCGCTCTCGCCCTACATTATAAAAAGATTCCACCTAGCTTAAATTTTGAGGCTCCCAATCCCAAGATTGACTTTGCCAACAGCCCTTTCTATGTCAATACCAAACTAGCTGAATGGTCAGAAGGTGAAACTTTACGACGAGCCGGTGTGAGTTCTTTTGGTGTCGGCGGGACTAATGCTCATATTGTGCTAGAAGAAGCGCCACAAATCCAAAATTCGGGATCTTCTCGCCCACAGCAGCTATTGTTGCTCTCGGCAAAAACTAGTAAAGCTTTGGAGGCTGCAACAGCAAATTTGCAGCAACATTTACAATACAATGCCGAAATTAACTTAGCCGATGTAGCTTATACCCTACAGCGAGGGCGCAAAGCCTTAAACTATCGACGTAGTGTAGTTTGTCACGATATAACAGATGCGATCGCAGCCCTACAATCTTTAGATCCAAATCAAGTAAATACCCGTAATACAGAAATCCGCAATCCAGCCGTTGTTTTCATGTTCCCCGGACAAGGATCGCAATATGTGAACATGGGACTGAATCTCTACAACCGCGAACCTGTGTTTCAGGAGGTAGTAGATGAATGTGCTCAAATCCTTAAACCCTTGTTGGGCAGGGATTTACGAGAAATCATGTATCCTGCACCGAGCGATAGCGAAACTACGGCTACCTTCCTGCGGCAAACCTGTTTTACCCAACCAGCATTATTCATCATTGAATACGCTTTAGCGCAACTGTGGCAAAGTTGGGGAGTCAAGCCCCAAGCCATGATTGGTCACAGTATTGGCGAATTTGTCGCCGCCTGTATTGCAGGTGTATTTACCTTAGAAGATGCGCTGATGTTGGTTGCAAATCGCGGTCGCTTAATGTGGGAATTACCAGAAGGGGCTATGCTCTCAGTGCGCCTACCAGCCAAAGAAGTAGAGCCACGATTGAGCGCAGAACTAGCGATCGCAGCAATTAATGGCCCTTCCCTGTGTGTCGTTTCTGGCCCCACAGAGGCGATCGCGGCTCTGCAAAAACAATTTGAAAGCGAAGAAGTTGTCTGTCGTAATTTACACACTTCCCACGCTTTCCACTCTCCAATGATGGATAGTATTATTGCCCCATTTGCTGAGGTAGTTGGGAAGGTTAAATTATCACCTCCCCAAATTGCCTTTGTTTCCACAGTTACTGCCGACTGGATTACAGCCCAGCAAGCAACCGATCCGATGTATTGGGCTACACATCTACGCCAGACTGTGCGATTTGCCGAGGGCGTACAAACCCTATGGCAGCAGCCAGAACGCCTATTGTTGGAAGTGGGGCCACGAATCACAACCACGACTCTAGCCCGGCAACAAGCAAAAGATATTAAACAACAGATAGCGATCGCTTCTTTGGGTGATAACGCCCAGAACGAAGCCGAATGGACGGCATTACTCAAGGCAGTAGGACAACTGTGGCTAGCGGGAGTATCTATTGACTGGAGCAACTTCTATCAAAGGGAAACGCGACAACGAATTTCTCTGCCTACCTATCCCTTTGAACGCCAACGCTTCTGGATTGATCCTCCATCTCATCCCAATCGTGCAGCAACTGCTAAACTTCCAAATCGCCAGTCATTAGAAAAGACCCAAACTATGAAAACATACCCTCAGCAAAAGCTCATTCCTCTGCTAAAAGAAATTATCGAAGAAACCTCAGGATTGGAAATTGCTAATGTTGACGACTCAACAACGTTTTTAGAAATGGGATTAGATTCTTTGTCTCTGACTCAAGTGGGGCTAGCGTTGAAGAAAAAATTTCAAGTCAAGGTCACACTTAGGCAGTTACTAGAAATTTACCCCAATTTAGGAACGCTGGCTGACTTTATCAATCCAGCCTTGTCTGCCGAAACTCTATCCGCATTAGGATTAATAGAAACCGTTGCAGAATCCACTCCAGAAGTACAATTACCAGCACCTGCAACCACATCACCCCCTTTGGTAATGCATGAAGTTCATCCAAATGGATCTGCACCTGAGATTTCTCTCCAACCTGCTGCATCCAGTTTCCTCGAAAATGTGATTAATCAGCAGCTCCAAATCATGACTCAGCAATTGGCGCTATTGGGTAACAACAGTCAACCTGTAACAATCCCAGTTGTACCTGCGGCGACACCTCAAAATAATACTGTCAAGCCACAAAACGCTGTATCTATCCCCCCAACCCAAACGAGCAAAGAATCACTTCCATCGGTAGACACTGAGACGAATGGTGCTAAAAAGGCATTTGGTGCAGCAGCTCGAATTGAAAAGACCCAGACTAAAACTCTGACAGCGCACCAACGAACTCATCTAGACAAAATTATCCAAAGATATACACAACGGACTAAAAAATCCAAAGAATATACTCAATCCCATCGCCCTTATCTGGCAGACCCAAGAACTGTTTCTGGGTTTAACCCGACCATGAAAGAGATGGTTTACCCCATCGTAGCGTCTCGTTCATCGGGCTCTAAACTTTGGGACGTTGATGGTAATGAATATGTTGATTTAAGCAATGGCTTTGGCTTGAATTTGTTTGGTTGGTCGCCACCTTTCATTACCGAAGCAATTGAAGCACAACTGAAACTCGGTATGGAAATTGGCCCCCAGACTCCCTTAGTTGGAGAAGTGGCGCGACTGATGTGTGAGTTGACCAACTTTGACCGAGCAGCCTTTTGTAACACAGGTTCAGAAGCAGTTCTGGGAGCGATGCGGATGGCACGCACAATCACAGGGCGTAACTTAATCGCCATCTTTTCTGGAGCTTATCACGGTATTTTGGATGAAGTAATTGTTCGGGGGACAAAGAAACTCCGGTCAATTCCTGCTGCTCCCGGTATCCCACCGGAAATGGTAGAGAACATCTTGGTACTAGACTATGATTCGCCTGAGTCCCTAGAAATCCTCAAAAATCGGGCTGATGAGTTAGCAGGAGTAATGGTTGAATCTGTGCAAAGCCGTCGCCCTGAATACCAGCCCAAGGAATTCCTCCAGCAATTGCGTGATTTTACGGAGGAAGCTGGTATTGCCCTGATTTTTGATGAAATCGTTACCGGATTCAGAATTCATCCGGGTGGCGCTCAAGCGCATTTTGGTATCAAAGCTGATATAGCAACCTACGGCAAGATTGTGGGCGGTGGACTACCAATTGGAGTCATTGCTGGCAAATCGCAATATATGGATGCTTTAGATGGTGGGTTTTGGCAGTTTGGGGATGACTCAGTTCCAGAGGTAGGCGTGACTTACTTTGCTGGTACTTTCGTCCGCCATCCTTTAGCACTAGCAGCAGCCAAAGCAGTGCTTCAGCATTTGCTCCATTGTGGTCCTAGCTTGCAGCAAAATCTTAATGCAAGAACCAATAAGTTTGTAGCGGAACTTATGGGGTATTTCCAGCAAGTTCAGGCTCCGTTTACAGCCTATAATTTCGGCTCCCTGTTCATGGTGAAGTCTGCACCAGAGTTTCCCTACGGAGATTTGCTATTTTACTTGCTGCGGGATAAGGGAGTGCATACTTGGGATCATCGTCCTTGCTTCTTGACGACAGCCCATTCCGAAGCCGATCTGGCTTTCGTAATGGCAGCCTTTAAAGAAAGTATTACCGAAATGCAGTCTGCCGGCTTCTTGTCTGCACCGCCCATAGAAGTAACAAATTGCGATCGCCACAATGGAGTAGAACGCAATCGTCCTCCACAACCTGATGCCAGATTAGGACGAGATCCCCAAGGGAACCCCGCTTGGTATATCCCCGATACCGAGCGACCTGGGAAATATTTACAAGTCGCAAGTGTTTCCTGAAATAGTTTTTTGAGCTAAGTAGGCAAGTATAAATAATAGTAATTTGAAGGTATTTTATGAGTTCATCTCCGATAATTTTGCAGCCCAGCTTGACGTTTCCTGAACGTATTATTGAGGTGGATACGCTAGGCTTTAAAGAGAAGTTTAACCATTCTCCATTTATGTTCTCCCATAATCTCATAGGGCATCCTTTATTTGAGCTTCCTCGTCTGGTTGATCTGGCAAATAACCTCTTTACTAAAGGACAACTTTTTTGTTGTAAAAACGGCAACTCTCCTGGGATTAAATGGGAGCAATTACCAAGGAAAAAACAAATTATAGAAGCGATATTAAACATTCAAAAATCAAATTCTTTTATAATGTTTAAGAGCGCCCATGTTGACCCAAACTATAAGGCTTTACTAGAGAAAACCTTGATTGAACTTGAAGAGCTTACAACTGTTCCTTTACATCGAGAGATTACCTGGTCAATAGCTACCATTATTGTTTCTTCTCCTCACTCAATCACCCCCTACCATATTGACCATGATTGTAATTTCTTATTTCAAATACATGGTGACAAGGATGTCCATCTGTTCAATCAAAATGATCGCTCTGTGTTGACAGAGGAAGAGATTGAGAATTTCTATTTAGGGCATATCTCATCAGCGAATTACCGAGAGGAGAACCAGAACAAGGCAAGTGTGAACCACTTAGTTCCAGGAAAAGGAGTTCACCATCCAGTACTAGCCCCACACTGGGTTAAAAATAGAGATAATTACTCTGTTTCCCTAAGTATTAACTTTTGTTTGAAGACGTGCGATTTACAAGCCAAAATTTATCAGGTTAATTATTATCTCCGAAAACTAGGTATGCTGCCAACTCCTCCAGGCCAGTCTGCATTACGAGATAGAACCAAAATTCTTGCTGTCGAAATGTTCTCTAAACGAAAGCCAGAAAATCATGATGAAGTGCTTCGCTCCGGTATAAAAAGAATTACTGCCCCAGCAAAACTTTTCCAAGAGGTCGTGAGGTCACTAAAGCGATAATCATCTGTCGTAATTATTAAAAATAAAGCATACACCAGATTAAAATTAGGTTTTTCGATATGTCACTAACTAAATCATCCACGAATAAGCAGAATTCGATCAAGTCATTAGCCGAGAAACCTTCTAATCGCACCACTGAGGCTGACGATTTGCACTTCTACTCCAGTTTTAAAAAGCTCATTGATCCGATTAAATTCACCCAAAGGATGGCAGATAAAATACAGAAGTTTGTTACGAAGATAGTGATAAATATCCCTATTGTTTCAGATTACTATTACTACTACTGGTATTTTTTCCGTCATCTATCATATCGCGGGGTTTTCAATACCTATTCTGAAGCTTTGAAAGCCCTTCCTTCGGGTTCTCGCATTAGCCACAGCCAGCCTGAAATTCACAATCATCGCTCAGTAGCACAGTTAACTACTAGACGCGAGTTAGGTAAGCTTGATCTTATTGACTATCCAATGGTCTTTTGGCTCAAGTCAGCCTTCAATGATAGTTCAACCGTTTTTGACCTTGGTGGTAATGTAGGTGTCAGCTATTATGCTTGCCGTAAGTATCTCCAATACCCTAGTAATCTTCGCTGGTTGGTGTGCGAACTCCCAGAGCTAATTATCGCAGGAGAGAAGTTGGCCAGAGAGATTGACAGTCCAGGTTTGTCCTTTACAAGGGATTTTGCTAAGGCGGAGGGGATGGATATTCTTCTGACGGTTGGCACTTTGCAATATCTAGAAGTATCACTAGCTGATATTTTAGGAGAACTTAAAGTAAAGCCAAAGCATATCTTAATCAATCATACACCGTTTTATGAAGGCGAATCTTTTATAACATTGCAAAATATTGGCTATGCTTTCAGTCCATATAAAATTCAGAACCGGATTCAGTTTCTTGCTTCTCTTACTTCAATTGGCTATGAATTAATCGATAGTTGGAAATTAAATCGTACCTGTTCTATTCCATTTCATCCTGACCGATTTGTACATAATTATTATGGTTTTTATTTACGGCTCATTGAGTAAAAGTTGATGATATCAATTCTCTAAAAAATAATTATTATGGTTTTAATGAGCATTACCCACCAAAACCATAATTTGGGAAATAATGTTTAGTATACTTTTATTTCAAAAATCAGATATTATATTATGTCCGGTTAATTAGTTATAATTACCACATCTGTGCCAAAACTGGAAACCCCTGTTTTTCCTGCTCCCTGCGGTCTTCATGATAAGTCTTTAAGCGGACATAATATCAATCGCATACAACCATAAAAATTATCATTAAAATATCTATTTGTTCGTATTTATAATATCATTAAATGCCAAAAATATAATGTATAACCAAATCAATTCGCTCACTTCTCTGCGCGGTATTGCAGCTTTGGTTGTTGTACACCATTTCTCCTATTACACTTTGCCCAAAACTGGCTCCACTTTATCAGTATATAGCGATTTTTTTCAAAATGGATATTTGTGGGTTGATTTTTTCTTTATTCTGAGTGGTTTTATCATGACCCACGTTTATATTGGAGATTTTTCATTAAGAGTTAATTCATCTAACTATCACTCATATTTATTCTCGCGTTTTGCCAGAATTTATCTTCTCCATATATTTGTTTTATTTCTATTTTTTGGATTAGAAATTGTAAAGCTATTCTTAATAAATAATTCTGCTTTCACTGGTAAATTTAACTTAACTGCCCTTTTTGCTAATATTTTTATTCTCCAAGCATTCGACCTAAGTTGCCCACCTTTATTGTGGTGTAATACTTATTGGAATGAACCAGCTTGGTCAATTAGCGTAGAGTTTGTTATTTACTGTATATTTCCATTTTTATTACTTTTCTTATTAAAAAATAGCGAAAGAAATGATTTTATAATTTATATTTTTACTCTCTTTAGTATATTACTACTAATCGCTTTTACCCGTGGGAATTTAGATAGTATTATTGGCATACCTTCGATAGCTAGATGCGCTAAAGTGTGTATTTAGTATTATAATTTGCAAAATTTATTGTAGAGGTAATTACAAAAAGTATTTCAATCTTAATTTCCTAACAATTTTAGCTATAACTTGGATAATTCAAATTATGAATTACTACTGAAATCATTTGCGTAGCCTTCATGATTGGCTAATTTGACCAGCTTTTTCTCTACTGGTTTTAGCTGTATCTGTCAACAATAATGATGTGATATCAAAAATTTTAAATTCCCGGTTAATGCTATATTTAGGTACTATATTTTATTCGATTTATATGGTTAATTGGTTTCAAGAACTGTTAAAAACATTTTGGATTTATAAATTTCACCATGTTTTTGGCAAAAGCTTCACAGAATATGAAGTCTTGACATCTCTAGGAGTATTTCTTATGATCATCATATTGGATGCATCATTGACATATAAATTTGTAGAAGTTTCTATGCGTAATTATTTAAAGTCTACAATTTTCGCTAAACAATGAATTGAACGCCAGTAGTTTGTCAAGAAAGATTTAAATTTAACCACATTGAATAAACTGAGAAAATAATAGAGTTTTATGAGCTTATCACCTGTAGATTCCCAATCCAGATTAACTGCGGTTGATTTTGATCCATTTGCAGATGGAGAATTACTTTTAACCGCCCCTGCCACAGAATCACAAAAAGAAATTTGGGCTTCTGTGCAAATGGGGGATGCTGCCAATTGTGCTTATAACGAGTCCCAATCTCTGCGATTAAGAGGTGAACTTGATGTCAAAGTTTTCCAGTCTGCGGTGGAAAAGTTAGTACAACGTCATGAAGCACTACGGACAACTTTTAGCACAAATGGCAATATACTCTGCATTATTGCTTCTCGGGAAATTGAAATCCCAATTATTGATCTTTCTTGCCTGGAACTACAGGATCAACAGGAAAAATTAGCTAGTATCTTGCGACAAGAGGTAGAGCAACCTTTTGATTTGGAACATGGCCCTCTATTTCGGGCAAAAATTGTCAAATTGCAGCTGCAAGAACATCTAGCTATTTTGACAGCCCATCATATTATTTGTGATGGTTGGTCTTGGGCAGTGCTGATGCCAGATTTGGGTAAACTTTATTCTGGCTTGCAACAGGGTATTGTTCCTGAATTAGAAGAACCAGACCACTTAAGTGAATATGCGACTTTACAGGAAGAAGAGGCGGATAGTCCAGAAGCGATCGCCACAGAAAAATACTGGTTGAAACAATTCGCTGACTCTGTACCTGTACTAGATTTCCCCAGCGATCGCCCCCGTCCACCACTCAGAACCTTTAACGCCGCCCGTGAAGATTGGCATTTAAACTCCGAACTAGTTGCCAACCTTAAACAACTAGGGACAAAACTCGGTTGTAGCTTTATGACTACTATCCTGGGAGGATTTGAGGTTTGGCTACACCGGATGACAGGACAAAACGACTTAGTTGTTGGTATTCCAGCCGCCGGACAAGCTGCTTTGGGGCAATATAATCTCGTAGGTCACTGTGTAAATTTACTACCCTTGCGTAGCCAGATTAATAGCGAAAAATCTTTCAGCGACTACTTGCAAACGCGGCGATCGGCTGTGTTAGATGCCTATGACCATCAACAATTTACCTTTGGCAGCCTGGTCAAAAAATTAGTATTACCACGGGATTCTAGCCGCATTCCCTTAGTACCAATTATATTTAATGTCGATCAAGCTCTAGACAGCGATCAACTTCCCTTTATCGACTTGGAGGTAGAATTTTTCTCCAATCCACGCGCATTCGAGAATTTTGAACTGTTTATCAATGCTACAGAATTGCGTGATGAACTGATCCTGGAATGTCAGTACAACACTAATTTATTTGACGCTGACACTATCCGCCGCCGGATGGCAGAGTTTGAAACTTTATTATTAGGCATAGTTGCTAACCCTAATCAAAGTATTGCTAAATTGCCAATTTTGCCAGCAGTTGAGCAACAGTTATTAGCAACATGGAACAATACTCAAACAGCTTATCCCCAAGATATCTGCATTCACCAGCTGTTTGAAACTCAAGTGGAGAAAACTCCAGACGCGATCGCTGTAGTTTTTGAAGAAGAACTTATTAGCTATCGCGAACTGAATCTACGAGCCAATCAGCTAGCCCATTATCTCCAAAGCTTAGGAGTCGGTTCAGAAGTTCTAGTTGGCCTGTGTGTCGAGCGCAGCTTGGAAATGGTTGTAGGAGTTTTAGGCATTCTCAAAGCCGGAGGAGCCTATGTACCGTTAGATTATGCTTATCCTCAAGAACGTTTAGCTTTCATGTTGCAAGATGCTCAGGTGTCAGTGCTACTAACGCAGGAGAAGCTAAAGTCGGGGTTACCCAACCATCAAGCAGAGATTATTTGCCTTGATACCAATTGGCAGTCCATAGATTATGAGTTGGATAACCCAACACATAACATCACTTCCAATAACTTAGCCTACGTAATCTATACATCTGGCTCGACAGGTCAACCGAAAGGCGTTCAAATTCAACATCAGAGTGCTGTTAATCTCCTGAATGCGATCGCTCAAGAACCCGGTTTAACTGCTGAGGATACTCTCCTCTCTGTTACTAGCCTATCCTTTGATATTGCCGTTTCAGAAATTTTTCTACCCCTGTCTGTAGGTGCGAAGTTGGTGTTGGTGAGCCGTGAAGTTGCGGCTGATGGTACTCAACTGTTAAAAGCGCTAACCACCTCCGGGGCAACCTTTATGCAACCTACACCAGTTACTTGGCGGTTATTACTGGCAGCCGGATGGCAAGGTAGTCCTCAACTTAAGATGATTTCCACAGGCGAAGCCTTACCTAGAGAGTTCGCAAATCAATTATTACCGAAGGGAGCTTGTCTGTGGAACCTCTACGGGCCTACAGAAACAACGATTTGGTCAACAGGCTACAAGGTGACAACGGCAAATAAAGCAATAGGCATTGGTTGCCCTCTAGCTAATACGCAAATCTACATTTTAGACTCCCATTTACAACCCGTTCCCATTGGTATATCAGGTGAGTTGTATATTGGTGGCGAAGGACTAGCAAGGGGATATCTAAATCGTCCCGAACTGACTGCTGAGAGATTTATTTCTAATCCCTTCAGCCCAAACCCTAAATCGCGCTTATACAAAACTGGAGATTTAGCTCGCTATTTACCAGATGGACATATTGAATACTTGGGTCGGATCGACTATCAAATAAAATTGCGTGGTTTCCGCATAGAATTGGGTGAAATTGAAACTGCACTCCTGCAACATCCAGGAGTAAAAGAAGGCGTTGTAATTGTTCGAGAAGACACTTCTAATGAGAATAATTTAGTAGGTTATATTGTTGCCGAAACTGGTCAAGATAGCTTGCAAGTGATTTCGCAGTTGCGTCGATTCTTGAAACAACAGCTTCCTGATTTTATGGTGCCAACGATCTTTATGGCACTAGAAGCTATGCCGTTAACCCCCAATGGCAAAGTTGATCGCAAGGCATTGCCAAAGCCCGATGCTTCCCGCCCGGAACTGGAGGCAAATTATGTAGCGCCTCGCACTCCCATTGAGCAGCAGATTACAGATATCTGGACGCAGGTTCTTAATGTTAAGCGGGTTGGGATTTATGACAACTTTTTTGAATTGGGTGGATATTCTTTAGTAGGAATTCAAGTGGTTTCTCGAGTCCGCCAAGCCTTGCAAGTAGAAATTCTAATGTCCAATTTATTTGAATTACCAACGGTAGCAGATTTGGCTGAACGAGTGGAGACTCTGCGTTGGGCAACCCAAGGTATTCAGGCGGCTGAGGGTGAAACATCTGATGATTACGAGGAAGGTGAGCTATGAAAACATTAGATGAACTACTATCTGAGCTACGTCAGCGTGATGTCAAACTTTGGCTAGAGGGCGAAAGCTTACGCTATCGGGCGGCAAAAGACAGTCTCACGCCGGAATTGCTGACCGAGTTAAAAACTCAAAAAGCTGAAATCATCAACTTTCTGCGACAAATTACTACAGCCGCCAGTTCACAGATTCCCTCAATTGTCGCTTGTGAACGGAATGGCAACTTGCCGCTTTCCTTTGGTCAGCAACGGTTATGGTTCCTCCATCAGTTTGAACCTGATAGTTCCTCAAATAATATGCCTGTTGTGGTGCGTTTTACGGGGAATCTCAATGTTGCTGTCTTAGAAGAAAGTTTGAAAGAAGTCGTCCGCCGCCATGAAGTCCTGCGGACAACTTTTCCAGCAGTGAATGGAAAGCCCACTCAAGTCATCGCCACCGATGTTTCCTTGACGCTGCCAATAATTGACTTGCAGCAAGTACCAGATGAACAACGGGAGGCGGAAGCTCACTTACTGGCAATTAAAGAAGCTCATCAACCCTTTGATTTAGCTAAGGGGCCGATTTTGCGGGTGTTACTGCTGAAGTTAAGCGATCGCGAGCATCTGCTGATCTGGAATATGCACTGCATAGTTTGTGATGGAGCTTCGTCCGATCTGTTCTATCAAGACCTCACTACCATCTATAAAGCATTGTCGGCGGGGAAGGCTTCTCCTTTACCTCCCTTAGCTGTGCAGTATGCTGATTTTACCAATTGGCAATATCAATGGCTCCAGGGAGAGGTTTTAGAGTCACAGGTAAACTACTGGAAACAAAAGCTAGAAGGTAATTTACCTATTATTGAGCTACCTTACGATCATCCCCGTCCTTACGGTGTGCAAACCTATCGAGGCGATCGCGCTGCCCTGCTGCTATCAAAGGCGCTGAATCATGCCCTGACAGACCTGAGTCAAAAGTGGGGAGTTACCCTCTTCATGACTCTACTGACAGTGTTTGAGCTATTGCTCTACCGTTATTCTGGACAAGAAGACCTACTCATTAGCTTTGCAAGTGCAGGTCGGGGACAAGTTGAAACCGAGGGGTTGATTGGATTTTTTTCTAATACTCTTGTACTGCGGAGTAACTTTGCTCTTAACCCAACTTTCCGAGAATTGTTAGACCGAGTGCGTAAGGATTGCTTACAAGCTTATACCCATCAAGACCTACCCTTTGAGAGACTAATTGAAGAACTTAGACCAGAACAACAAAGCCGGAACCGTTCGCCTTTATTTCAGGTAAAGTTCTCCCTCAATCCTCCTTGGTCGAATGGTCGTGGTATGGCATCAGTGGAACTACCTGATTTGACTATCACTTCTCTATTTGGCTACATCTATCATGGTAAAACCAAATACGATCTGATATTAGTCTTGCGGGAACAGGATAATGGTCTGGGCATGGTATTTGATTACAATGCCGAGATGTTTGATGCCAGTACCATAGAGCGGATGTTGGGACACTTCAAAACTTTACTCGAAGGTATTGTCGCTAATCCCGATCAGCCGATTGCTGAATTACCCTTGTTGACAGCAGGTGAAGAACATCAATTGTTGGTTGATTGGAACGGCAATCAGGCTGATTATCCCCAGAATACTTGTATCCATCAGTGGTTTGAAAATCAAGTCAAGCAAACTCCAAATAATATTGCAGTAAGTTTTGAAAATCAGCAATTAACCTATCAAGAACTCAACCACCGTGCAAATCAACTAGCCCACTATTTGCAAACTCTAGGGGTAGGATCAGGGGTACTCGTCGGTCTTTATATAGAGCCTTCCTTAGAGATGATTGTGGGGCTGTTGGGTATTTTGAAAGTTGGGGGAACTTACGTATCCATAGCTCTGACATCTGGGCAAGATGGTCTGGCTTTCATTTTAGAAGATGCCCAAATATCCTTAGTATTAACCCAAAGCTCATTAATTGAGAAGCTCTCTGAGCATCAGGCACAAGTTATCTGTTTGGATAGTGATTGGGAAGTTATCGCTCTACACGCTACTGAAAATACAGGCTATTATACCACAGAGCAGACTCTCGCCTGTGTGATGTATGTGTCCGGTTACAATGGAAAACCCAACGGTATAGGCATTACCCACCGTAATCTTGTCACCCACAGCTTGGCAATTTGCGAAACTTGGGAGTTGACCCAGAGCGATCGCCTACTACTGATATCTAGGATCACAACTGATACTTTCATTGAATCACTGTTCCCCAGTTGGATTACTGGTGCTACCACAATTCTCCAGTCTCAAGAGCTACAAAACTCGGCGGCGCAGTTTTTCCCATTCATTGCTCAACAAAAGATTACCCTTGTTAATATACCTACTTCTTTTTGGTATGAGTTAGTTAAAGAGCCATCTGTGTCTTTACAAACCTTGCCAGCCATCTTGCGCTTAGTCATGGTTGGTGGTGAAAAAGTTTCACGTAATGCTTATTTAACTTGGGTAGAAAAAGTTGGCAAGCAAGTACGCTGGCTTAATGCCTATGGATCACTAGAAACAACTTTAACCGCCACGGTTTACGATCCGGAAACTGCCACTGAAGCCAGTAACACTCGTTCAGAAATTCCCATAGGAAAAGCGATCGCCAATACCCAAATTTACATTCTTGATCGGCGATCGCAACCCCTGCCAATTGGCGTTACTGGCGAAATCTACATTAGCGGTATCGGTGTTGCACAAGGCTACTTTAACCGTCCAGACTTAACATCTGAGAAATTTATCCCTAACCCCTTTAGCAGCGAATCTGGGGCATACCTTTACAGAAGTGGCGACTTAGGACGCTACTTAAGTGACGGCAATATTGAGTTTCTGGGCCGCCTAGACAATCAGGTAAAAATTTCCGGTTTTCGCATTGAGTTGGCTGAAATTGAAACAATTTTGGGTCAATATCCAGGTGTGCAAAAAACTGTGGTGATTACTAAAAAAGATGTTCCTGGAGATAAACATTTAGTTGCTTATCTTGTTCCCAAACAAGGAGAGACTTTAGGGAGTGAGCAAGTGCTGAGTTTTCTCCAGCAAAAGCTGCCTGAGCATTTGTTGCCTTCTGCCTTTGTCATAGTAGATTCTCTGCCATTGAATGCTAATGGCCAAGTTGATCGCAAAGCATTATCTGCGCTTAATCCAACTAATTCTAAAATAGAAAAAATATTTGCCACAGCAGAAAATCCATTACAACTTCAATTAACAGAAATCTGGGAAAATATTTTAGGAATTCATCCGATTGGAATAACAGATAATTTTTTTGATTTGGGTGGACACTCACTGCTGGCAGTACGTCTGTTTTCTTATATTGAAAAGATAGTGGGCAAAAATCTACCTCTATCTATCCTCTTGCAAGCCCCAACTATTGAGCAATTAGCTAATATTGTTGAGCAAGAAAGATGCTCAAAACCTGGGGTTGCAGCGACGGCAACAGCTGATCTAAAGTCTGAAACATCAATTCCTTGGTCATCTTTGGTAGCTATTCAACCCAACGGTTCTAAGCCTCCTTTCTTCTGTGTACATGGTTTGGGTGGAGAAGTTCTACGTTTCCGTGAATTGGCATTGCATTTAGGATCAGATCAACCATTTTATGGACTACAGCCACAAGGGTTAGATGGAAAACAGCTTCCTTATACCCGGATTGAAGACATGGCAGCGCACTACATTCAACAAATCCAGACTATTCAGCCCCATGAGCCTTATTTTATCGGTGGATACTCCTCTGGGGGTATAATTGCTTATGAGATGGCTCGGCAATTGGTTATGCAAGGTAAGAAAGTAGCTTTGCTAGTTTTATTTGATACTTACGGTTCTAGAAAAAGCGAATCTGTGCCCTTGCAAAAGCCAGCCTCTCGCCATTGGAAGAGTCTTTTAGCAATTGCATCTAACTATGTTATTAAGCAGGTAGAAAGAAATAGAGAGCGGCTTAAGTATCAGATCAAAGAGATGATCTGGCGGTTTGTCTTTCAGTTTCACCTGACTTTTGGACGCCCCTTAGCTTACTCCTACCGGAAATTTATGGTACAAGAGGCCACCATACAAGCGCTAAGAAAATATGTTCTACAAGTTTACTCAGGTCGAGCAACCGTATTCCGAACAGAAGATGGTCTTGTAATTGCCCAACAGGAGGCTGATCCCAAAATGGGTTGGAGTGAATTGGCATTAGGGGGAGTGGATATCTATGATATTTCTGGGATTCATAATTCCATTTTTAAAGAACCCCATATACAATCTGTGTCCGAAAAAATCAAAGCTTGCATAGATCAAACTATTGCAAAAACCTAAATATTTCTAGACTTATAGGAAATGTAATTCAGGCACAAAGATTATAACATTTTGCTTCTCACCTTTGAATCCTGAATTATGCTGTAGTTAAAGCTTTGCAACCTCATCTCGCTTGCGGGATGGGGTTGTTTTATTCACGAGTAATATAGCGGTTCTCGTTTGCATCAAGTACTACTTTTTAAACCTCATCCCCAACCCCTCTTTGTGAGTTGGGAGAGGGTAATGTTTGCATGCCTCAAATACGGGGTGAGGTTCAGAATGTATTGCATCGAAGTGAGAACCGCTATAATTTCCACTGACACCTTGATATATATGTAAATGCGATCGCTAATCAAGCCTTTGCATAAATCCTAAACTGGCTTTCACCTAGTGTATTTACTGAAAGCTCACTATAAATTTGATTAATAATATACATTTGATGCCCGATGCGATTATTAATAGTAATGCCAATAATGATCCGAAGGTTTACTTTGCATTCTTGGGTGCTATAGCCCTACGCAAATACGTTAGGACATTGTTTGAATGCGGCATCGACACAATCACGAAAGCGATTAAATTCATGCCAACGTTGCCGCATCCAA
>NZ_JBALDG010000005.1:0-191872 GCF_036917195.1 Nostoc sp. | reverse complement strand
ATTGGAAAACGTACCTCGGATGCTGCAACTTCGATCTGCTTATCTCAATGGTCAGCTTACTAGCTGATATTTTTGCAAAGGTGAGATGTTCCCACTATATAAGTCATAATTGAGTAGTAAGACACTCATAAATGACGGTCTATAGCTGACGTCTCTCATTATTAAGCAGATATTAAGGAAGCGTCTGGTAGCTTTGCAAAAAATGAGTCTAGAAATAACTATTTACTTCCATCAATAATTATAGGATTTACGCATAGTAAATTCCCAAACTCCCTTTTCAAGGATACTTTTAATATCCCCTCTTTTAAAAGGGAATCTAGGTTTTAGATTTTCAATGCGTAAGTCCTGAATTAGTTATTTGGGGTGGTTGGTGTAGTTACACCTGTTGGAGTAACGTGTTTTTTAAGTGCGGATTGTTTAACTAAGGATTTACTTCTAACAGCTTTGCCGTAGTGGTGATGTTTATGATGCTTCCGTTTTGCAGTTCTGGATTTGGCAACTTTAGCAGTTGCGTAAGTTGTAGTCGGGCTAGAAGTAGTTTTGGCTTGAGCAGTGGATGCAGAAACGGCTACAGGGGCAACAACCATTAGAGCCAAAAGTAAGGCTTTAGCGAACTTATTCATTTTAAACTCCTCATCAAATAACCAATCGCCTAACTATCTACTAGCGATATGTCATTAGTTTGTAATTGGTGTGAATCTTTTGTGTGATTTTTCGATTATCTCTATTTGAAGATAGATGACTTTAAATAAATACCTTGCTGTATGATACTCGTTGCCATAAAATAATTTGCCATTTCCAAGTTAGATGTAACAGGAAACATCCCAGTTTTTTGTAAAGATGACGAATAATTTATCTGCCCTTTGGGTAAGGCAAAAGCAAGATGGATTCTTAAAAAGATTATCTCGACTAAAAAGAGGAAAATTTAAATTGACTAATCACTCATTCTGGTTCTTTTGGTTTATGTTCTTCAGTATTATTCTTGCCCGGTATTTTCTGATAGCAGGAGGAGCATACTTGCTTTTCTATCTAGTTTTGGGGCAGTCTGTAGCCAAACAGAGTTTGCGTCTGAAGCCGCCAATAAGTGAGTCAATCAGAAGAGATATTCAATTATCGATTCTTTCGGCAGTGGTTTTTGCTGCTTTTGCTGCGCTGATCATCTCAGAGTGGGGTTTGGGAGTAACACTTTTATACACTGACCTTTATAAGTATGGATTGTGGTACTTGGTAGCTAGTTTTGTTGCAGTACTTATTCTTCAAGATAGTTACTTTTACTTTATGCATAGGATGTTTCACCATCGTCTGATTTTCAGATGGATGCATTATGGACACCATCGTTCAAAAGAGCCAACACCTTGGAGTTCCTTTGCATTCGACTTGCCAGAGGCGATTATACAAGCATTATTCTTCGTAGGTGTAATCTTTATCGTTCCACTCCATTTCATCACCTTACTTGCCATACTTATGACTACGACAGTATGGGCAGTGGTGACTCATCTTGGATTTGAGGTATTCCCCAGATCATTTAAGAGCCAGTGGTTAGGAAAATGGTTCATTGGATGTATGCATCATTCAATACATCATCGCAAGTACATGGTGCATTACGGATTGTACTTCACGTTCTGGGACAAGCTACTTGGTACTGAAGAGCCTAATTATGAAAATCAGTTTCACACAAGCGAGTTCTAATATCGTGTCCGGTGAAAGAGGCTTTTGGGATTTTTGCACAGATGCGCTAATTATAAGTGATTAACCGGACTTGATATAAAACAAGATATATCAATTAGTTTTAATTACCTCAAATTTGCGTAGGCATAGCCCGTCGTAGACATCGCCTTTCTCATAAATAGCATATCCCGTCTTTGTGTAACATTTTCAACCTCATCCAAATAACTGCTATTTGACTATGATGCCTGTGTGAATTTTGATTAAGAAATGCTCAGAGCCATTAATTCTTCTGATATTTCAAAGTTAGCTGTGACATTTTGCACGTCATCCAAGCCTTCTAGAGAATCAATTAACTTGAAAAGCGATCGCGCCTGATCCGGATCAGTAACTTCTACACTATTACTGGGAATCCAGCGCAATTCGGCATCAGTCACCTTAAAGTCCTGATCTTTGAGTGTCTGGCTAAGGGTTTCTAAATTTGCAATGTCAGTAAATACCTCAGCCATCTCATCTTCAGTCATCTCATAAGACTGGGCACCGCCTTCGAGGGATGCTTCTAAAAGCTGTTCTTCGTCAACCACACCCTGCACCACACAAACGCCCTTTTGGTCAAACATCCAGCTAACGCAACCTGTTTCACCAAGATTGCCACCATTTTTACTAAAAGCTACACGCAAGTCAGCAGCAGTGCGATTGCGATTATCTGTGAGGGCTTCGATTAAAATCGCTACACCACCAGGGCCATAGCCTTCGTAGCGAATCGCTTCAAAGGTAGCATTATCCCCGCCAAAAGTGCCTGCACCTTTAGCGATCGCTCGTTCAATATTATCATTGGGGATACTCGCTGCCTTTGCCTTGTCAATTGCTGTGCGAAGTTGAAAATTCAGCGCCGGATCTGGTACGCCGCTTCTAGCAGCAACGATAATCGCCCTGGATAACTGAGTGAAGGTTTTTCCCTTTTTTGCATCTACTACCGCTTTTTGGCGCTTAATATTTGCCCATTTACTGTGTCCTGCCATAATCTGAAATTATCAAAACTCTATTCAAGATTAGGATATAAACGCTTGCAAAAACCATAACTTTAGATAATTGTGCAACTATCCATCAGAGTGGCATTGTTGTGAGGAAACGAGGAAAATTGACCAATCATTTTTATCAACATTATTATGCACGATTTTTTTTGTCTCCTCGCCATGCCAAGCGAAAAAGAAACAAAGAAATAAGAAGCTAAGAAAATTTGGCGCAGCCTCACTAAGAAATGGTATTAGATCAAGTTAAATATGGGCGATCGCGTCCGATATTTCCTGGCTATAATCGGATTTCTGACAGTTTAGGTCGGGCGATTGAATCTGTATTATTGGGTAAAAGTTTGCCAGCAGATTCACTCAGAGCAACCCAGCAACGCCTAGATTTGATTTTCAAGTGATTCAGGCGCGTAGTTTACCGCACAACTCTTGGAGATGCTCTTGCTAGCTTGCTTCCCCATAGGGGTACGACAGGCTCAGTGAGCACCGTAGGCATCGCATTCTGTTTAAATCACGAAAGGTTCAAGTTCGCGGTTATACCACTGATCTCTAATACGTTCAGTAACCAGCGGTCTGATGATAAACTTGGGTGGACTACCATCCAGAACATCAATCCGCACACATGAGTAAGGCAGGCGGTTCTGGTAATTGTAGTCGTGACGACCCACAAAAAGCATTGAATCAGCAACTTTCCGAGTAGGTTTACCTGCAATTTCGGTAAAAGTCTCCATCAATTCAGTCCCCCTTCGCCGTTGATAGCGAGGACGATGACCACTACCACCAGAGATAATACAGTTAATGTGGGAGTCAGCAAATCCAGTATCAGTTGTGCAAAGATGCTCCAAACAGTGAGCGTGACCATTTAAAATTAAATCGACTATAGGACGTTCTTTAATTAGAGAACCAAGAGTTTGTGCCACTTGTTCAAATACCCAGCGCAAGCGGTGGCGAACCGCCAAGGTTTGTGCCTGATCCCACTTGGTAGCTTCTGTGACATAGGGCGGATGGTGGAAAAAGATCACACGTCCGCGCACCTCGGAGGTGTTCCAAGATTCAATTAGTCTGCTTCGCAACCATTCAAGTTGTTCAAAGTCGATCGCAGGCATTTCATCAGATGCCAATTGTTTTTCAATATCGATTTTTATTTCATTTATTTGGTCTAGTTTGGCGCTAAGTTCATCAAGTTGTTCTGCTTCGGTGGGTTTATCTAGGTTGAGGCGATTGCATATTTCCAAAATCTGCAATTCTTCTTGATCTATTTCCTGGCGACGCTTTTGCAATTGGCGGCGGTAAATTTCTCCCTCTTGAGTTGTAGGTAAGGGTGATGGTGTATTAAAGGTGTTGGAATCCAGTGCGAAAAAGTCAATACCGCCGTAACGAAAGGTGTAATAGCGATTGGGTAAGCGGGTAAAATTTCCAGGTTCGTAACGCAAACAGCGCCCTGTGTCGGTCTTAGCAGTATAGTGTTGATCTAAATGACGTTCTAACTCTTGTGGGGAAGCGATCGCCTGGGTATAGTCCATAAATGCTCGCGCATAGGCATTACCTTGATATGAACCATGCCAGCCAATCTCGATATCTTTGTAGCGCAACAGGCGACGTAATGAAGATGTTGTTCCAGTAAATAAACGGTACATTAACGGCACATCGTAATAATCATGATTACCGAGTACTGGCAAAAAGGGCAGATTAAATACCATGCGGTCATAGGGAATGCCTTTCGGGTTGTCGCCACCAACAAGAAATTCCCGGTAAGGCTCAATAAAGTTTGTTGAATAATACTCTTGGGAACCCACTACATAGATTACATCGCCTGTGTGCAAAACAAAACTGCAATCATCGCGCTGAGTCAGCATCAGTTCGGCAACTTTTCGTTGGGGGTGGTGTTGAGAATGGGATTTGGTGCCGGAATCACCGATAACCATAAAGGAAAATTCTGGACTATCCTGTTTGCGATCGTCAATAACCATGCTGGTTTGGTCAATTCCCCGTTGCACAAAACTTGGATGCATCCACCGCACCCGTTCCTTCATCTTTTGAATTTTTACAGGAATCGGTGGATCAGAAATCAATTTCATGGCTGATAACTCTTGAATGCCTAACGCACATGTCGATTGTAACGAAATGATAAGGGTTTTAATTGGGGACTGTGGAAGAGGCAGGGGGAGCAGGGGACAAGGGAGAATTATTGAACAAGTTTCTTCCTTATGCCCAATGTTTAAGGTAAATTTTCTCGCAGTAATGCTCGAAAGCCTGCTTGTTGAAAATGCTCATCAGCAGTTAGTGCTTCAGTGATTCCGCTATATTGCATCACAATAAAAGATACGCAATCCCCAAATCCCCATTCTTTCTCTGTTTGTTCCCGATATAGCTCGAAAGCACGTTCGTAGAGTTCCTGGGAGAGAGGGACAATTTCTACTTTGGAGTCTGCTACTAGAGAATTTAATAATATGATTGCCGCCTGACGATAAGGTAGTTGGGATAAGGCATTGCCAATTTCCAACATTACCGCCTGTGTTGTCACTAAACGAGTTTCTGCCGCTTGTAACATTTTAGCCAGATGTAAGGCTCGGTCATGCAAGCGATCGCTCGGTGCAGATAAGGCAATGGCAAATGATGTATCAAGAAAGACTTCAGAATGCATGGAAAGTTTACTTAGTGTACAAAGATTTATCTATATTTGCAGACCAGTCAGGTGGTCCATCTAAGTTGAGCGATCGCGCCGTTTGCAGAAATGATACCGTTTCATGTTCACTTGGCGGTAAAATTTCAATACTGATTCGCACGTGGGTATTGATTGGCAGTGCGATCGGTTCAGCCGGATAGAACACTTTACCATTAAACACAGCTGTGATTTTTTCTACCATTTTTCGCAAAAAGTGCTTTTAGTCTATCCTAAGCTGGTTGTGACAATACGGGTAGAGTAGACGACGCAATAACTAGTGAAGATACTTATAGCTGTCTTACGAATTATATCGATTTTTCAGAATTGCCTAAGTCACCAACTGAACTAATGTTAGTTAAATCCCTACTCTCAGCTATTTATCAGAATCCGAGATTCTGGGTCTGTGAAGTTGCAGTGGTCTTGGTCTTTTACAGACAAAAGGAGGAAAAATTTTCGCTTTTTCCCAATTCTTAGCCAAAAATTGTTGTAGCAATTTTATACACAAATAACCTATGTAGGCTGTAAATAAATCAGCTTTTTGGAGTTGGGCAGAACACAGAGCTTAGACCCTACCTTTGCTACTTTGATGATCAACTCCTGACTTAATAAAAAAAATTGAAGCCAGATGAGAACTAATGTTCTATATATCCTATAATTTTCTTAATTACGGTATCTGTCTAGAAACACCGTAGATTTAGGGGTGTATTCTAATGAGCAAGTCGCAACAACTGACACAATTAAGTAAATTCCTCAGTGAGGGAATGCAGGCTTATGCTATGAAAGCTTTGCAAACCATACAATCGTATAAACAGACAATTAAAAGTTGGTTGAATGGACACACTGTGCAAAGCTTTGTGAGTCTGTTTTTAGTAGGTGCTTTTTTGAGTATAGCAGTTGCCTCCTGCTCTGGAAGCAGTTCAGCTAGCAAAAATGATGTCAAGCTAAAACTCGTTTCTTTCTCTGTTACCAAAGCAGCTCATGACCAGATAATTCCCAAATTTGTAGAAAAATGGAAGCAAGAACACAATCAAAACGTCACATTTGAGCAAAGTTATGGGGGTTCTGGCGCTCAAGCGGCTGCTGTCATTGCTGGTTCGCAAGAAGCAGATATAGTACATTTGGCACTTCCTTTGGATGTCAGCAAAATTCAGCAAGCGGGTTTGATTAAATCGGGTTGGGAAACCGAAGCTCCGAGAAATGGTATTGTTAGTAAATCGGTTGCTGCGATCGTCACCCGCGAAGGCAATCCCAAAGGCATCAATACTTGGGCAGACTTAGCAAAAGATGGCGTGAAAGTGATTGCTGCTAACCCAAAAACTTCTGGTATTGCTATCTGGGAATTCTTGGCTTTTTGGGGTTCCGTGAGTCTAACCGGAGGTGACGAAGCGACAGCGCTAGATTACGTCACCAAAGTTTATAAAAACACTCCTATTCTGACGAAAGATGCTCGTGAAGCTAGCAATTTATTTTTCCAACAAAATCAGGGTGATGTCTTAATCAACTATGAGAATGAAGTAATTTTAGCAGGAAAAAATGGGACTAAATTACCTTATGTTGTACCCCAAGTCAATATTTCCATTGATAATCCTGTAGCCGTAGTTGATAAAAACGTTGATAAACACGGTACAAGGGAAGTTGCACAAGCATTTGTTGATTTTCTTTACTCGACAGAAGCTCAACGAGAATTTGCTAAATTACAATATCGTCCTGTTAACCCCACTGTCACCCAAGAAGTAGCATCACAATATCAGCCAATTAAAACTTTATTCACATCTCAAGATTTAGGTGGCTGGGATATTATCCAGAAAAAGTTTTTTGGAGATGGGGCTATTTTTGATAAAGTTAAGGCTGCTAGCAAAGCATGATATCTATACTTTTCGTGCAGGATTATCTACTAGCAAATAGCCAAGCATAAAAAACTTTAAGTCACTTTACTCAATTGATAATTTATGAGCTTTCGTAGCAGATTTAAGGATAGCTTTTTCCTCATATTTTTAATGATTATTGCCAGTAGTATCACTTCTTGTAGTAGCAACGAGGAAAAGAAAAGTCAGGTGAGTATTGATGGTGCAGCTGTAGGTTTTCCTATTTCTTTAGCAGTTGCAGAAGAATACGGTAAAGTCAAACCTGAAGCTAAAGTAAGCGTTGCCTCAAGTGGTACTGGTGGTGGTTTCAGTAAATTTTGTAATGGTGATATTGATATAGCTGGTGCTTCTCGCACCATTCGAGATGAAGAAATCAAAAAATGTAAAAGTAAGAATATTGAATTTGTCGAGTTGCCTATAGCTTTAGATGGCATCGCTGTGATTGCTAACCGCCAAAATAACTTTGCCAAATGTTTAACTATTAAGGAACTGGGTAAGATTTGGGGTGGCAAATCAGACGGTAAAGTATTGAGATGGAATCAAGTTAATCCTAAGTTTCCTAATGAAAAGTTGAAGCTGTATGCTCCATCTTCTGATACGGGAACATTCGATTATATGACTCAAGCTGTGACTGGTAAAGCCAAGAATGGCCGTACAGATTACACTGCGACTCAGAATCAAAACCTTCTCGTACAAGGAGTGTCAGGTGATGTAACAGCCTTGGGTTATGTAGGGATATCTTACTATATTCAAAATCAAGAAAAACTGAATCTAGTTGCTGTAGAAAGTCTTACAGGAAAGTGTGAAAAACCAGTGCCGGTGGATAATGTAATTAAAAACATCTATACACCTTTGTCTCGTCCTCTGTTCATCTATGTTAGTAAAAAATCCTTAGACAATAAGTCAGCAGTAAAAGAATTTGTAGATTTTTATCTAGAAAATTCTTGGAAGTGGGTAGATAGTGTTGGTTATGTGGCACTACCGGATGAAGCTTATCTCAAAGTCAAACAAAAATTTGCTACTGGTGAAACTGGGACGAAGTTTAAAAAAGCAAAACCAGGTGAACCAATTACAAACTTTATTTAAATAAAGTTTCAGTCATTGTAGTCTGATTGTAGTCAAAAATCCCTTGTTTATGCAGAATACCAATTATCAAGACGATCCTTATCTACTATCCAGAGAGTCACTGGAAAAAAATGCATCTGAAGATATTTCAGAAAAGATTGTTGCGGCGATTTTATTCGCTTGTGCTTTAGTCTCGGTTTTGACTACCTTTGGTATTGTCGTAATTATTTTTCAGGAGACATTCAGTTTTTTCCAAGAAGTCTCCTTTGCAAAATTCTTTCTTGATACTAAATGGACACCTCTATTTGCCGATAAACATTTTGGCGTTTGGCCATTAATTAATGGCACTTTCTTGACTACAGCTATTGCGATGGCAGTTGCTATTCCTTTAGGTTTATCTTCTGCTATTTATTTGAGTGAATATGCTGAACCTAAAGTGGCAGCAATTTTACGTCCTGCGGTGGAACTTTTGGCAGGAATCCCAACAGTAGTATATGGTTACTTTGCGCTGTTGTTCCTTACACCATTGCTGCGAAATTTTATCCCTCTGGAAATATTCAACGCTTTGAGTGCAGGGTTAATGATGGGGGTAATGATTACTCCTACTGTTGGTTCTATCAGCTTAGATGCTATCCGAGCAGTTCCCCGTTCTTTGCGAGAAGGAGCTTATGCTTTAGGTATCACTAAACTGGAAACCATTTTTAAAGTAGTTCTACCAGCTGCACTTTCTGGAATCATAGCCTCAATTATTTTGGGTATTTCTCGCGCTGTAGGTGAAACAATGACTGTCCTTATCGCCGCCGGACAACAACCAAGATTAACTGTTAATTTGATGGAATCAATAGAAACAATGACAGCTTACATGGCACAGATTTCTGGTGGAGATAGTCCGCGTGGTAGTCTTAATTTCAAGACATTATATGCTGTAGGCGCTGTTCTGTTTCTACTTACTCTTGCTTTGAATATTGTTAGTTATTGGATTGCTAATCGCTTTAAAGAAAAATACGACTAAATAGATATGGCTACAAGTTATCAACAAGATAATTCTTTAGAATCTGCGGCAGAATTTACCGATAATGTTGAGAGTAGAGATAAATTAGGGAAAGTATTTGAAGTACTTTTTTTGTTAGGATTGCTGATTGGTTTATTTGTCTTAGCGTTGCTACTATTTGATATTTTGCGAGACGGATTAGGCAGATTTTTATCACCCGGCTTTCTTACGGAAACTCCTTCTCGTTTTGCTGACCAAGGTGGTATTCGTCCTGCGATTATCAGCAGTATGATTTTAGGAGCTGTTGTGATTTTAGTAACTGTCCCAATTGGTGTTGGAGCAGCTTTATATCTAGAAGAATATGCACCTAAAGCTTGGTGGACAGCGATTATTGAGATTAATATCAGTAATCTGGCAGGTGTGCCTTCTATTGTCTATGGATTGCTGGGTTTAGGGGTTTTCAATTATTTGCTTGGGTTTGGCCCCGCTTTGATTTCCGGTGCATTGACTTTATCTTTGTTGTCTTTACCAGTAATTATTGTGACAGCTAGAGAAGCAATTCGCGCTGTCCCAGATTCCCTGAGAAATGCTTCTTACGGATTAGGTGTCACAAAATGGCGAACTATCAGCAGTCACGTGTTGCCCTATGCTATTCCTGGTATTTTGACGGGGGTAATTATCTCTATATCCCGCGCTATTGGTGATGCAGCCTCTCTAATTGTTGTAGGTGCTGTAGGTTTTCTCACCTTTAACCCTGGTTTGTTTCAGAGATTTATGGCATTACCCATTCAAATTTATAGTTACATCACTCGTCCTGAACCGGGTTTTGCTAGTGCAGCAGCAGCGACAATTATTGCGTTGTTAATCTTGATTTTAGTTTTAAATGGTGTAGCAATTTATATTCGACAACGCTTCTCAATAAATTAGGTAATTAAATATCTAATTGGATACATTCACGGATATTAGGAGAACAGCTAAATGACTTATAGCAATAGTAGAAGTCAATCAGATAGTGCCACAATCAACCAAGACAAGGGTGTATTCAATGTTGAAGGTGTGAAGGTATACTATGGGGGATTTTTGGCACTTTTAGATGTTTATCTAAAGATTCCTGATAAACAAATTATTGCTTTTATTGGGCCTTCAGGATGTGGTAAAAGTACCTTACTGCGTTGCTTCAACCGGATGAATGATTTAATCCCTGGAGCTAAGGTAGAAGGGAGACTGAATTATCGCAATCGCAATATTTACGATCCCAAGATAAATTCTGTAAAATTACGCCGTCAAGTCGGAATGGTTTTTCAAAGACCGAATCCTTTCCCCAAGTCAATATACGAAAATATTTCCTTTGGGCCGCGTGCTAACGGTTATAAAGGTAACATTGATGAATTGGTGGAAGATTCCCTCAGACGCGCTGCTATCTGGGATGAAGTCAAAGACAAACTCAAAGAGAAAGGAACTGCATTATCTGGCGGACAACAGCAACGACTTTGCATAGCAAGAGCGATCGCGATGAAGCCAGATGTATTATTGATGGATGAACCATGTTCTGCTCTCGACCCAATTTCTAGCCGCCAAGTCGAAGAACTCTGCTTAGAACTCAAGGAGCAATATACCATCATTATGGTGACACACAATATGCAGCAAGCTTCCAGAGTCGCAGATTTCACGGCTTTCTTCAATACAGAAATTGACGAGCATGGCAAACGTCGGGGAAAATTAGTTGAGTTTAATCCTACGGCGCAAATGTTCAGTTCTCCTCAAACCAAAGAAGCTGAGGATTATATCAGTGGACGCTTCGGTTAAAGAGATATCACAGCCAAAGGGAAAGGTAAAAGCCAAGTTCAGTTGTGAGCGACTATTATTCCTTTGCCCTTTCATTTAAATTTAGTCAACTTAATAGACATCTCCGGAAATTAATTATGTGTTCACCAAAACCCTTGTAGAGACGCGAAATTTTGCTTCTCTACATTCTTTTCCGGAAATGTCTAATGTCCCCGAAAAAATCCATCGGTCTACTGAAATTAAAATATAAGCTTGCCATTGCAGCAAACAGTTTCTTTAAGTCATATTTTGTTTACGAATCAGCTCTTATTGAGCTAATAGCTTAATTTGCCATAGTGTCAAGCGATCGCGGTACGATAATTGAGAATTAATAGCATTGATAGTTTGCCGCGACACTTCTACATGGGAGAGTTCATCTGGTGTTAATCATTCTAAAGATATCTGCGCTCTGTGATTTGAGCATCTGCGATCGCAGATCGTACAAAATCTCAGTTTAATAGGAAATTTTTCAAGAATTTATCTAGGCTGTAATATTTTCAATCAAGAGTTAGGAGAAGATTGCGGTAAAATTTTTGATAAAAATATCATTAATTAATACCAATTGTGACTATTACTTATACACCAGAGTGGCAAGAATATTGGGCAGAAGCTGCCAAAAACAGCCCACAAAATCCATCAGAACCATTTGAATTCTATTGTCAAGTACCTCAGCAACTGGGCAAAGGATATGTGCGAGATATTGAGGTGTATCCCCAAGTGTGGCTGGGGATTGGTAGCGAGGAATACTACGATAACATACTAACTAAAACCGATGATGAATCCGTTCACCCTTTGCAATTTGCGGTTCTCCTTTCAGGAATAATTAGACAGGAAAACGGTGGAGAATTAGGAGAAGGATACACACTTATTTCTGGTGGCGGCATTCAACGAAAGATGACTTGTTTGGATTCGCAATCACTAGTAGGTATTAGCTTGTGTATGCCTCCTGAGTTGTTGGCAACCTTTTTCCCGACAGTCGATGGAGAAATTCCACCGCAACTACGTTTTTTGGCAAAAGGTAACGAGTGGCAGACATTGCTCTACCCAAAAACCACAACGGCAATACAGACAGTGGCACAGCAAATCTACTGTGCGAGTGACGGTGGTAGGTGAGAAAACTTTACCAAAAGTTGAGTTATTTGATGATAATGCAGGTCTGGTTTTTGGTGTAACTTCTGCTGCAATTGCGACTTCTCTACCACAGCAGCCACAACAACAGCAGCCAGCGAGTCAAACACCATCACCACAGCAGGATGAGCCGATTGAATTGGTAGTAACGGGTGAGCAAGACGGATATCGTGTACCAGATGCTAGTGTGGGCACTCGAACCGACACACCCCTGCGAGACATTCCCCAATCGATTCAGGTGATACCCCAGCAAGTGCTACGAGATCAAAACGTCACTACCCTGGTTGAAGCCCTCAGAAATGTCCCTGGTGCAGGGTTTGGAAATACTGCTAGATCGGTGTTCGATTCATCTGCTATACTGCGAGGTTTTAGTTCTGGCAACAATGTCTTGAGAAATGGGTTAAATGAAAGTCCGCATAACAATAACATTGGCTTTGAAACGGCAGGGATCGAACGGATTGAAGTCCTTAAGGGACCTGCCTCCGTTCTGTATGGTCAAGCTGCACCAGGAGGAACTGTTAACTATGTCACTAAGCAGCCTTTGAATCAACCCTACTACTCGGTGGAAGCGTCTGCGGGTAGTTTCGACTTTTATCGCGGTGCGATCGACCTTTCGGGACCGCTCAATGCCAGCAAAACCGTGCTGTACAGACTCAACCTGGCGGCTCAAACGACGGAAAGTTTCTTTGATTTCTTCGAGGGACAGCGATACTTTGTTGCACCAACTCTCAGTTGGCTCCTTAGCGATCGCACAAAATTGACTCTAGCCTTTGAATATTTTGCTAAACCCCAATCTAGTGACCAATCCTATGGTCTCCCAGCAATAGGAACTGTGTTTTCAAATCCGAATGGGAAAATACCCCGCAATCGGAGTGTGGGTGAGTCAAATGACAGAGAAAGCTTGTATACGACACGAGTTGGCTATGATCTTGAACATCGGTTTAGCTCTAATTGGCAGATCCGAAATGCCTTTAGATTCCTACAAGTTGATGCACCCAGGAAATATGTGGGCGGCGATACCTTAGCGAATGATAATCGGACTCTGAGCCGATACTTTGCATCTCAGAGCAATAAGGGCAAATCGTTTAACTCTGACACCTACGTTGTGGGTGAGTTTTCTACAGGTAGCATTCGTCATCAATTGGTCACAGGCATTAGTCTCACTAGACAAGAAACCGACCTTACTGGATTTAGTCGCGAAGCTGCTCCCATTGACCTATTCAATCCTGTCTATGGTCAGCCGCTTGGTAATGTGGATTACGAGTATAGTATTCCTGGTAGCATAGACGCACTGGGCATTTATGTACAAGACCAGATCACCTTAGCTGAAAATTTGAAGCTGCTGCTGGGCGGACGCTTCGATCTGTTTCGGCAAACTGAAGAGGATCGGCTTGCGAATACAGAAACCAAGCAGTCTGGCAATGACTTTAGTCCTCGTGTGGGCATTGTCTATCAACCAATTCAGCCCATCTCACTCTATGCCAGCTACAGTCGCTCCTTTACCCCAACACTCGGCAGTGGCTTTGGCGGCGATGCTTTTCAACCGGAGCGCGGTACCCAGTATGAAATTGGGGTCAAGGCAGACTTGAATGATAAACTTTCGGCAACTCTGGCTCTCTACGATCTGACCCGATCCAATGTTTTGACTGAAGACACCAGACCTGGCGTACCCCCAGGCCAGTTTTCGATTCAAGTAGGCGAACAGCAAAGCCGAGGTGTTGAACTCACCTTTCAAGGCGAAATTCTGCCAGGATGGAATATCATTGCGGGCTATGCCTACACCGATGCAAAAGTCACTGAGGACAACACGCTTCCCGTAGGTCTTCGTTTTCGTGCTGTTCCTGCAAATACCTTTAACCTGTGGACAAGCTATGAATTTCAACGAGGTAGTTTGCAAGGGTTCGGTGCTGGCGTGGGATTATTCTTTGTCGGAGAACGGCAAGGGGATACATTAAATACCTTTCAACTACCTAGCTACCTGCGGACAGATGCCGCAATTTTTTACAGGCGCAACAGGTTTCGCGCTGCCCTTAATTTTCGCAACCTATTTGATGTGGACTACTTTGAAACTTCTTTTGATCGGAATCGAGTTTTTTATGGCGATCCGTTGACAGTGCAGGGGACAATTTCATGGGAGTTTTGATCCTCCCCAGCCCAACCCTTGCAAAGCGAAGAGAGCCATTTTATCAGCTAAGATTTTCCACAAGCTTACAACTTTGGGTCATATTCATCTGGTTTGAGTTAGTTCGGATTATACCTGGCGACCCCCTGACAATCCAAGGCACAATTTCCTGGCAGTTTTGAGCAAACACTGTGAGCATCCTACGCTTCTATCCTTCAGATGAAGCGTAGAGCATTCACTTTTTCTATTGTGTGAAGTAGGTGTTAACATTTTAAAGATATTGGCACTGTGTGACATGAGTATCTGCGATCGCAGATTGTACCAGGGTAAGGTGCTAGAGTTGATGGCGTTGCAACTTAACCCCTTCTTAGCTGAACAAGCCGAAGTGCAATCATCGCCACGATTAAAGACACAAACCATCAGTCGCATTCATCACGCCAGGGAAATTTTACTTTCCCGTTTGGAGAATCCACTGTCGATACTGGAATTGGCGCAAATTGTCGGGATGAGCGATCGCTAGTTTTCTAGTCGTCTTGGACGTGGCCTTGACAAAACAGCGATGTCTACGACGGGCTGCGCCTATGCAACACAAACGCTAGCAACCATTACGATCGCTTTCGTGTTTAATAAAAGTAAATTTGCTAAGTTCTTAGATTGAATTTGGGCAGTTGTTAATTGAATTCGGACAGTCGTTGATTGAATTCGGACAGTCGTTTATTGAATTTGGACAATCGTTTATTGAATTTGGACAATCGTTTATTGAATTTGGACAGTCGTTTATTGAATTCGGACAGTCGTTTATTGAATTTGGACAGTCGTTTATTGAATTCGGACAGTCGTTTATTGAATTCGGACAATCGTTTATTGAATTTGGGCAGTCGTTTATTGAATTTGGGCAGTCGTTTATTGAGTTTGGGCGACCTCCAATAATTTACATAAAACGCTCAATATTTTTGTAACAAATAATTATCCTGTACTGAGCTGTGCAAGTGTCAATTCACCCCAGTTATGTCTATCTTAGTGCTGTAAAAATCAAGGTAGAAAGCAGTTTTTCTTCTAGCGCATTATTAATAACAGGAAAGTGATTTATATCACGTCCCAAACGTGGGTCGAAAGTACTTAATGGAGCACAGCGTCGGATTGCGGCTTTGAAATCGATCAGTCCTACCTTAGACTTACAGCAGTTTTCATGTATTTGAACCACATCTGGCGTAGGGGCACAGCATTGCTGTGCCCGTAGAGCGTGGTCTATTTACCTGAAAATAGCTGTAAGCAATGGAGTCACCATTAACTCATGGGTGAAAGCGCCAATGCTATATGAGTTGTGCTGTTGTCAATAGTGAGTGAGAAATCGTGGTAAAATTATTGCAAATAACTAGTATTAATTTTCGATTACCTACCAGTTGCAAACTATGACCATTACCCCAACACCAGAGTGGGATGAATGGTGGACAGAAGCTGCTAAAAACAGCCCACAAAACCTATCAGAGCCATTTGAATCATACTGTCAAATGCCCAAGCAACTGGGCAAAGGATATGTGCGAGATATCGAGGTGTATCCCCAAGTGTGGCTGGGGATTGAAAACTACGAATTCTACGATGATGTACTGTACCAAGACTGCGACTGCGATCACCCTTTGCAATTTGCTGTTTGTCTTTCAGGAACAGCTAGAGATGAATTTGGAGGGCAAATAAAAGAAGGATATACGCTCATTTCTGGTGGCGGCATTCAACCAAAAATGACTTTTTGGCATTCACAATCAGAAGTGAGTGTTGGCATAGTTATGCCCCCTGAGTTGTTGGCAACTTTTTTCCAGACAGTCGATGAAGAAATTCCTCCCCAGTTGCGCTTTTTGGCAAAGGGTAACGATTGGCAGACATTACTTTACCCAAAAACCACAATCGCAATACAGACAGTGGCACAGCAAATTGTCAACTGTCCCTACCAGGGGATGACGAAGCGTCTGTATTTACAAGCGAAGGTACTAGAGTTGATGGCACTGCAACTTGCCCCCTTTTTAGCTGAACAAGACGGATTGCAACCATCAACAAGATTAAGAAATACAACCATCGCTCGCATTCATCACGCTAGGGAAATTTTGCTCTCTCATCTGGAAAACCCGCCATCGATACTAGAATTGGCGCAAATAGTAGGAGTGAGCGATGCCTGCGGCGGGCTACGCCTACGCACTCTTCTACGTGGTTTTAGAGAATTATTTGGCACAACTGTATTTGGTTATTTGGTGAATAAACGTATGGAGTTAGCAGAGCAATGGTTACGACAGGGCCATGCCTGTGATGGGCAATACCAACGCACTGTGGCAGAAGTTGCAATTTCACTTAGCTACTCAAATCCTGCTCATTTTGCTACTGCATTTAAACGCAAATTTGGCATTACACCTAGTGAGTGTTTCTTGGGTAAAAAGTCGGTTTTGCGAAGATAAGGCGGTTTTTGGGTAGACGCGAAAGTAAAAGTCTTCATACAATACATTCCTGCTTTATCAATAACACTTGTCATTAAATCAAGAGTTAGTCATTGGAGTGTGAGGAATAATGAGAACTCAGGGGTTGTCGTCCAGTATTTGTCTAGGGTTGGTAATCAGTTTTCTGTCAATGTTTATGGCACAACCTATACGGGCACAAGTCAAGCACAGTCAGCCAACAGCAATTAAGAGTGGAGAAAGTTTCAAAACGACTGCCAATTCCTCTACTACCAATAAAAGAATTACGCGACTAAGCGAGATTGAACGTCCAGCCACCAATGCTAGTGGATTGCTTTCGCAATCGTCAACTCCACAAGCAACGCCTTCATCAGGAATTGTACAAATAACAGAGGTGAAAGCTAATTCCACAAACAAAGGTGTGGAGGTTATTTTAAAGACACCTGTTGGTACTCAACTGCAAGTCACAAATCGCAGTACGGGCAATAATTTTATTATCGATGTCTCAGGTGGGCAGTTGCGTTTACCTGACGGCAATGCTTTTACATTTCGTTCTCAAAAACCACTTGCGGGAATTACTGAAATCACAGCTACGAATATTGATGCAAATACTGTGCGAGTGACAGTGGTGGGTGTTGCGGCATTGCCAACGGTTGAGTTATTTGATGATGATGCAGGTCTGGTTTTTGCAGTAGCATCACAAGCAATTGCGACACAGCCACCCCAAACACCACAAACTGAAGAAAAGCCAGCACTGCCTGCACCGCAGCAGACACCATCGACACAAGGCGATGAGCCGATAGAGTTAGTCGTCACTGGTGAGCAAGACGGTTATCGCGTTCCGAATTCTTCTACTGCAACGCGGACGGATACACCCTTACGCGATATTCCCCAATCGATTCAGGTGGTGCCGCGACAGGTACTCGAAGATCGCAACGTCACAGAAGTGAATCAGGCAATAGAAACAGTCAGCGGTGTTCTTCGAGGTCCACAAACTGGTGGTGGGCTTATAGGAAGCAGAATTATTAGAGGCTTTCTCCAAGAAGGAGGAAATTACCGAAATGGCTTTCGAGATGGTGGTTCCTTCGGAGTAACACCCACCGAGACAATTGAACAGGTGGAAGTGCTTAAAGGACCTGCCTCAGTTCTATTCGGTGCTGTAGAGCCGGGTGGGATTGTCAACTTCATTACTCGGGATTTGGTCTGGGATTGTTTTATGTGGGTGAGCGAGAAGGAGATTTAGCTAACTCATTTCAATTAGATGATTACTTGCGTACCGATGCAGCAATTTATTACCGCAGAGGACGTTTTAAGAGTGCGATCAACATTCGTAATCTCTTTGATATTGACTATGCAGATGCTTCCTATAACAGAGTCTTTATCAATAGAGGCGACCCCTTGACAATCGTTGGCTCCATCAGCTGGGAGTTTTAATACTCATTTGTAAATCTACGGGTGAGATGTCATGAGGGTGTAAGGCGAATACGGTTCGGTTAAAGGGGAAATGAGAAGGGGCAAAGGGGAGATTTTGGCAGAATAAACGTGTTTTAGACAGTAAATAATGTTATTAGTTATGAGTTAAGAAACAACTTTCAATTCAACACTCATAACTAAAAACTCCTAACTTTTATTGTGCTAGACCGAGCTGTATCTGAACTATCAAAACCTAACAGGCGCTTACCTAATCAGCGCTGGCAAATTTATCCGCAGAAACCAGAATTTGCCCAAAAACTGGCGGTTTTGACAAATATTTCCCCCATTATCAGTCAGCTGCTGATTAATCGGGGTATGGAAACACCAGAACAGGTACAAGCATTTTTAGAGCCAGAGTCTTTAGTCTTACCTTTGCCGTTGGAGGAATTCCCAGATTTAGCGATTAGTTTGGAGTTGTTGCAAAATGCGATCGCCTCTCAAACAAAAATTGCTATTTGCGGTGACTACGACGCTGATGGAATGACTAGCACTGCTCTACTTTTACGTAGTCTCCGCACTTTAGGCGCACAAGTAGATTATGCTATCCCCAGCCGGATGCACGAAGGTTACGGTATTAATAAACGCATAGTTGAAGAATTCCACAGCGAAGGTGTAGGACTAATTCTCACTGTAGATAATGGCATATCTGCGTTTGAACCAGTTGCTAGAGCTAGAGAACTTGGTCTTGCAGTGATTATCACCGATCACCACGATATCCCCCAAAAATTACCGCCAGCAAACGCTATCCTCAACCCTAAACTAATAGCTGAATCTTCACCTTACCGGGGTGTTGCTGGTGTTGGTGTTGCCTACATTTTGGCAGTGTCTCTAGCACAACAGCTAGGGGAGACTAAAGGCTTGATCCAGCCGATGCTAGCACTATTTACACTGGGAACGATCGCAGATTTAGCTCCCCTAACTGGAGTAAATCGCCGTTGGGTGAAACGTGGTTTACAGCATTTACCCAAATCCAACTTGGCTGGGGTGAAGGCGTTAATTCAAGTAGGTGGCGTGCAGGCGAGGGGAGATGGGGAGCAGGGGAGCAGGGGAGCAGGGGGATCAGGGGAGAAAAAATTTAATATTCCTAACTCCTCACTCCTCACTCCTAACTCCTCAAATCCAAAATCGCTAAAGCCTGAAGATATCGGGTTTCGCCTGGGGCCACGAATTAATGCTATTGGTCGGATTGGTAATCCCCAGACTGTCATTGAATTGCTGACTACGGATGATATGGGGGTGGCGTTAGAAAGAGCAATGCAGTGCGAACAAATCAACGCCTCTCGCCAGCTAATGTGTGAGCAAATTGAACAAGAAGCGATCGCTTATGTAGAGACAGAATTTGTTGCCTCTCTACAGCAAGACCGTGTATTAATTGTTGTTCAACCGAATTGGCATCACGGCGTTATTGGTATCGTCGCCTCCCGCTTGGTGGAACGCTACGGTGTTCCCGTGTTCATCGGTACTTATGAGGATGAAAAACATATACGCGGTTCAGCACGCTCAATTCCAGAGTTTCATGTATTTGAAGCTTTGGAATATTGTCACGATTTACTAGGGAAATTTGGCGGACACAAAGCAGCCGGGGGATTCTCTCTAGCAGCAGAGAATTTAGAGGTGTTGCGATCGCGTTTGATTGAGTTTGCTAACCAGTGTCTTGAACCCCAGCATCTCAAGCCTCTGCTCAAAATTGATACCGAAGTCAACCTCAATCAAATCAATCAGCAGCTTTATCAACAACTTAATGCTCTACACCCCTGCGGTATGGACAACCCTGATCCAGTTTTTTGGACACCTAATGTTCAAGTAGTTGAGCAAAAAATCGTTGGTAAGGGTCACATTAAACTAACAATTGCCCAAACTATTGATAATCAGGAGTACAAAATTAAAGCGATCGCTTGGCGTTGGGGCGACTACTTCCGCTTACCGCCGCGAGTGGATGTCGCTTACAAACTGCGAGAAAATTACTTTAACGGTAACACCACCATCGAGCTAGAGTTAATAGGTGTTAGACTACCAATTCAGCTTCAACAATTTTTTGCTTCGCCACCTACCCCATCAAGCACAACTTTTGAATACAACAAGCGACATTATACTTGTGGTTTCTATAAAAACGGTATTGAAGCAGAATTAAGAATTAAAAATTCTGAAGGCAAAGTTTTAGCCATGCAGCCAGGACATACAATCGGTTTGCTGGGCACTAATCGTCAAAACGCCAAAGAAGTTGATATTTCTCAACCACAGTATGACAATATTATTCAAGTTGCCCTTCAGGCGTTATCAATGCTGAGTGCTGAGTTATGAGTTATGAATTATGAATTATGAATTAACTTCTCATTTCTAACTCTTAACTATCAACTCCTTAGTCAGCACTCAGCACTATTATAGGTTACCGTTGCGAAATGCCAGCAAAAAGATTACCGCTGGTCCAGCAATCACAATTAGTGCCACGGACAGCAATTGGAAAATAACTTCCCAATTGATACTGATAAAAGCGTTAAACAAGTCAGACACAGCGTCAAACATTTTTCCTCTTCTCCTGCCAATTGTCTTGAAAAATTCAATAACTTAGTTATAAAACCCGCAATCGATCATATCTGGCTATGGCCTGCTAGATTTAATTTACTTAACAAAATTATAAGAAAAGACATAAAAAAGTAAAATAGGGGGATTGGGAATGGGACATTGGGTATTGGGCATGGTTATTTTCCTTGTCCCTTTGTCCTCTAATTCTCTTGTCCCCTTGTCCCCACTCCCCACTGTCTACTCCCTACCTAATACAAAATGGCAACTTGGCAATGTGTAAAGCAATGTGGAGCCTGCTGTAATCTTGATCCAGCAGAGCGTCCAGATTTGGATGAGTATCTCTCTCCACCAGAACTAGAACTTTATCTCAGCATGGTAGGCGAAGGGGGATGGTGTGTTAATTTCGACCATACCACGCGAGAATGCCGCATCTACTCAGATCGTCCTCGTTTCTGCCGTGTAGAATCAGATGTATTTCAAGATATGTATGGGGTTGAACCAGAAGAAGTCAACGATTTTGCCATTGACTGCTGTCGCCAGCAAATAGAGGGAGTATATGGCGATCGCAGTTTGGAAATAATCCGCTTCAATAAAGCTGTTGGGTTGTGAAGAGGATCCAAGGACGCAAACACACCCGATAATTTTTTTGTCTTCATCTCTGGAGTTGCAATTTATTACAACAATCTGAGAATATGATAGAAATATGAAAGCAACCTACCAACAAAACTACTGCTCGTGAAACTTGACTCTGTTCCTTTGGACATTTCTGGGATATCTGAGACTGAGATTGAGCTAGAACTGAAAGACAGCACTGATTTTAACTTAACTCCAGCGATCGCCCAGCCAGTTCAGGCTGTAGTTGCGGATAGTCCTCAAAAGCAGCAATCAGTGGTGGTAGTTTTTGGTACAACTTTTGTAACTATTTTTCTAGCAGAAATTGGAGATAAGACTCAGCTATCCACGCTGTTAATGAGCGCACAATCTCATTCGCCGTGGGTTGTATTTATAGGATCTGCGGCTGCGTTGATAACCACCAGCTTATTAGGTGTGCTTTTAGGTAGTTGGATAGCCAGCCGACTCAGCCCGAAAACTATAGAAAAATCAGCAGGCGTGATGTTGTTGGTGATTTCCCTAATGCTGTTTTGGGATATATTCCAAGGTTAGTTAGAAGTTAGGAGTAGAGACGCGATTAATCGCGTCTGTACAGGAGTTATTCTCCCTCTGCTTCCCCATCTCCCCCACTCTCCCCCTTAATCATATGGATTGGCATCTTTTAGGACTGAGCTTTATTACAGTTTTTTTATCAGAATTGGGTGACAAAAGTCAGCTAGCAGCGATCGCACTTTCAGGGCGTTCTAATTCTCCGCGTGCAGTATTTTTTGGCGCAGCAGGCGCACTGCTGTTGACAAGCTTGTTGGGAGCATTAGCAGGGGGAGCAGTAGCAGAATTATTACCTACACGTTTGTTAAAAGCGATCGCTGCTGTGGGATTTGCCATCCTTGCTGCACGCCTGCTGTTATTTAATAATGAACCATCGACGGATTCTGAACAAATACCATAACCAAACATGAGTTCGACGGCTCGTGTGGTGTTCGCCTAACTAGCTCAATCAAAATACCAGAGATTTTACTACCCATAACCGTCCCTCTGGGAGTCCCAGAAGGACAGACTTGAACTTTAGTTCAAGTCAGGGAGAGGTTTATCGAACTCACCTTAACCAAATCACCTGAATTGCACATTCAGCTAAATTACAAAGGTTCCCAACCAGTTCCTTTGTAGCCGTATTGAAAAATTTCTGGATGCAAAATTTCAGCCAAAATTTCTAGAGAATCTACCAGTCGCGGCCCTGGACGATTAAAGTATGAATTGCCATCAGTGATGTACACCCTACCGGCTTGGGTAGCGTGCAGTTTTTCCCAGTCTGAACGTTGAGTTAACAAATTGGCTTCTTGACGAGTGCGATTTAAATCAAAGCCACAAAGCATAAAAACAATGATATCTGGGTTACTTGCTAATAGTGTTTCCCACGGCAAGATAGGAGAAGGCTGACCTGTAACGCTAAACAGAGAGTGTCCTCCTGCTAAGTTGACTAATTCAGGAATCCAATTGGCGGCGATCATCAAAGGATCAGTCCACTCGATGCAGGCGACAGTAGGCACTTCATTTAAAGAAAGTCCTTGGATTCTTTGCTGACAAATTTTGACACGAGCTTCTAAGTTTTCTAGAACTTTAACCGAGTCTACTTCAAAGGTGTTGCCGACTCGCTCAATATCAGCCCAAACATCTTGGAGAATATTAGGTTGTAAAGAAATTATCTGAGGTTTACTATGAATGAGTGTGGCAACTGCCTTTTCAACCTCGTCTAAGCTAACAGCACAGACATCACACTGGTCTTGAGTAAGAATGTGGGTAGGCTGCAACTGCTCTAAAACATCTGTTTTGATTTCATAGATACTGAGAGCAGATTGTAATAAATTGTTCACGTCATCATGAATTTGGCTGCTGGAGGCATTAGAGTTTAAGCGGGCTTGGGTACAAATGGGGCGATTGTGGATTTCTGGAGGGTAGTCGCATTCGTGCGATCGCCCCACAATAGCATTAACCAACCCTAGTGTCGCTAAAATCTCTGTTCCACCGGGAATTAGGGAAACTATTCTCACATTACTATCCGTCATCGCTTCACCTCCATAAAAGCTAGCGTCATTTTAATTTTGGCAAAATTTGAGTCATTAGGTATCTTTCTCTAGGAGAATCAAGGTTGTTTTGGTCGTCATACCGATTATCTGTGAAATTGCTCCTGAAACTTGGGGCAAAATCCCCAAGTTCGTCTCACCAAGCTTGGTTTTGTGCAGTTTCACAAAGAATTGGTATCAGCACTAAGCAACAAATTGACTTACATCGCTTTTCAAGTAATGAAACTACACCACTCCCTACTTCATTCTTCCTACAGTTCCCTAGACCCAAATTCAAAATACTACTATACTACTTAATAGTAGAATTACTTGATAGTGAAATTATTTTAAATATTAATTATCCTCTAGCAAAAATCACTGGCATGAAGTAATAAAAGTTATGAGCAAAATCTAGTTTGGAATTCCTTGTCCAGAATCATCTGATTTGATTAGAAAAAATATACTTTCCGGTTATGAAAAACCCGATGAAGTAATTGTTGTAGTTATACTAGGACGGTTCTAATTTCCCCTTAGAACTGCAAGGCAAAATTATTTTTTCTTGAGGGCAACTAATGCAGGTGGTGTTAGCTAGAGATATTACAGAGCACAAGCAGGCCCAAGAGGCTTTACAAATCAAAGAAAATGGTCGGCGAAAACAAAGTCAGACACTGGTGGAACTAGCAAAAAGCAAGACATTTCAGCAAGGTAATCTCAATGCAGTCTTAAGGGAAATCACAGAAACTACTGCTCGGACGCTCTTAGTGCAGCGAGTTGGGGTGTGGTTATATAATCAAGAACGTTCAAAAATTGAATGCATCGATTTATATGATGTGAGTACTAAGGAGCATAGCTTTGGTAACTCACTTTCACAAAAAAATTATCCAGCTTTTTTCCAGGCTTTAGAAGAGGAACGTACCATTGCCGCAAATGATGCCAGAAACGATATAAGAACCAAAGAATTATCTGAGTCTTATCTTTCTGTTTTAGGCATCACATCCTTGCTGGATGCACCAATTTGGCTAGAGGGTCGTTTGGTGGGCGTAGTCTGTCACGAACACATAGGCGAAAGTCGCCAATGGACTTTGGAAGAAGAGACTTTTGCTGGCTCGATTGCAGATTTCGTGACCCTGGCTATAGAAGCAAGCGAGCGAAATGTCGTCCAGGAACTGCGACAGAGTGAGGCGCAATTTCGGGCGATTTTTGAGCGTTCTTCTATCGGCATTGGACTTATAGATATGAAAGCGGAAATAGTCGATACTAATCCGGCACTGTGCGAGATTTTAGGGTACAGCCGAGAAGAGTTATCCGGCAAGCACTTTATAAACTACATTTCTATAGAAAGGGGGGATTTAAAACGTTACAAACAACTGGTGTCAAAAATTCGCACAAACTCAGGGAAAACTTCAAGGTTCGGTTTTCAACACTCCGAACTTCAGGAACAGCTTGTCGATAGACATCGCATTGAAATGGAAAGACGCTGCCTGCATCAAGATGGTAGCTTAATTTGGACTCATATCTCTGTTTCTGTTATACCAGACAGCAATGGTGAAGCAGAGTTTTTTATAGCGATGATTGAGGACATTACTGAACGCAAGCAAATAGAGTTGAAACTGCGTGCTTCTCAAGAAGCAGCAGAAGCTGCTAGTCGGGCAAAAAGTGAATTTTTAGCAACCATGAGCCATGAGCTGCGGACACCTCTGAATGCAATTATGGGCTTATCACAGTTGTTGCAACAAGAAATAGTTGGCTTTCTCAATGAAAAGCAGAACGAATATGTAAGTTGTATATATAGTAGTGGTGAACACCTACTAGAACTGATTAACGATATCCTTGACTTGTCTAAAGTAGAAGCAGGCAAAGAGGAACTCTTACTCTCACCTTTGCCAGTGTCAGATTTATGTAATTATGCCATATGGACAGTGCGCGATCGCGCCTTAGAAAAGGGATTGCAACTCACATATGAAATTGACCTAGAAGCGGATATTCTAATTGCTGATGAGCGGCGCATCAAGCAAATGCTACTCAACCTACTTACTAATGCCATTAAATTCACCCTAGCCGGTCAGGTATCACTGGTAGTCAAAAAAGTACCGCAAGGGATGACCTTTACAATTTCAGATACTGGAATTGGTATAGACTCGAATCAGTTTCAATTTCTATTTGAACCGTTTAAACAGCTTGACAGTCAGTTAAATCGGCAGTATGAAGGCACAGGTTTGGGTTTAGCTTTAACACGCAAATTAGCGCGTTTGCATGGTGGAGATGTGACTGTGACATCGATTTTGGGAGAAGGGAGTCAGTTTACTTTGTTTCTACCAAACCCATTGTATCTAACAGCGGCAGATGAAGCTAAGGAAGATACTGAAGCAACATCTTGCTCATCTTCCCTAGTTCTCCCCAAAAATAAAACTATTTTGGTAGTCGAAGAAGAAAACACTGGCATAGTGTTGCAAAATTATCTCCAGACAATTGGCTACCAAGCCAAGTGGATAAACAACAAAAACAAATTTTTGGAACAAGTGAGAACCCTACAGCCAGATTTAATTTTTTTGGATGTCCAATTAGTAGATGATGTTAGGGGCTGGGATTTGCTAAATATTCTTAAACAAGAACCTTCTTTGCAACATTTGCCGATGGTGATGATGGGCTTTAGTGAACCTCCAGAGAAGCTTTCTATTGTGCAAGCTGGTGCTAACGACTATCTTCTTAAACCAATTCGAGTAGTTGAATTAGAGTCAATATTGATGCGATATTTAAATCATAGCGATTTTCGGATGAACGAAACACCAATATAAATACTACGCGATCGCATTCATATTTTTAGTCCCAATTCGCCAATACAGCATCTATATTCTATATTCTAAGTATTTTGTGCAATACTTTTACTGGTTTAGCACTTTATGCCACATTTAGCACTTCATAGTGTAATACACGAAGATTTCCAATATCTGGCTAATGGTGGTTAAATAGCAATCGTAAATCATTAATAATTATTAGTATTAATGCATATAGCGCAGCCTCAATTCTACCAGAGGCTCTGCCAACGAGTCTGCGAACGCGAGAGCGTATGGGGTTTCCCCAAGTGGAGCGACTGGTATGGGCTAGGGGGATCGATAAGTGCCTAAAATCACAGCCAACCACTTTTCAAACAACCTCTTATACTCTTAAATATTAAATTTATGGATTCTTTTCAACCTGAGACAGGTGTGCCTCTAACTCTAGAAATTGCTCAGATTGGTTCGCCATCAACAACACTCACTCCTACTTCAACACCCACCCCGCGAATTTCCAAAGATGCTATTCGCACCAGTTTGAAAGCCTCCACTGCCGATGGTATCTTCGCAGCAGTTTTCAATATTGCCACTGGTGGGGTTTTGCTGGGTAATTTCTTAGTGCAGTTGGATGCCAGTCCGGTGGTGTTTGGCATGATATCCTCTATCCCCATGTTAGCGAATCTCTTTCAGCCGATGGGTGCTTACTTGTCTGAACGCAGTACTAGCCGCTTTCAGAATTCCCTTCGCACTCATGGAATTGCTCGGCTACTATGGCTGATTTTAGTAATTGGCATTGCTAGCTTTAGTTGGGGAGGGCTTAATTCAAACCAATTGGTGATATTGTCGCTCTTGATTCTCGTATGCAGTCATCTTTTAGGAGGGCTAGGAACTGCATCGTGGTTCAGTTGGATAGCAATGTTAGTCCCACGGCAATTACGAGGTAGATATTTTGGGCTACGCAATAGCTTTGCCAACCTCACCGAGTTACTCACCTTGCCAATAGCCGGTCTAGCTGTATCACATTGGTATGGGGGGAGTATCCAAGGTTATGGAGTGATTTTGTTCTTCGGGATTATCTTTGGAATAGTGAGCTTGGGGTGTCAGTATTTCCAGGTAGATATCAATCCCCAATTACAAAACACCTATCATGCAAGCTTATCTCAAACAAGTGAGATTCAGTTAGACTCAGCACCAAATGAATCTAGTGAGATATCTGAAGCAATCTATCTCCCGCAAATGCCGACCCCTCAAAATCAGATAGATAGCAGCATCTGGAAAAACTCTAATTTTTTGGTCTTTCTGCTTTATTTCGGCTTATGGGCGTTTGCTGTTAGCCTAAGTGCCCCGTTTTTTAACCTCTACTTGCTAGATACGCTGAACCTGGATGTGAGTTGGGTAACTTTCTACACCAGTCTGCGAGCAGGGGCACATATGCTACTGCTCCTCGTGTGGGGTAAATTAGCAGATAGAATAGGCAATCGTTCGATTATAATTTATTGTGGAATTCTAATTGCCGTCATCCCCTGGCTGTGGCTGACGATTGGTTCTAGTCCCCTCGATCTCTGGCTGTGGTTTCCGCTATTGCACATTTTTATGGGAGTTAATTGGGGAGCAGTTGACTTGTGCAGCAATAATCTCCAGATAGAGATTGCATCAGTAAAAAATCAGTCTATCTATTTTGCGATCGCTGCTGCTATTGGTGGGGCGAGTGGTGCTTTAGGAGCAACTATAGGTGGCTTCATCGCTCAATTTGCTGGGTCTTTTGGCATAGAGGAAGTGTTCATTGTGTCTGGCATATTACGACTAGCGTCACTTATCCCACTCATTGTTAAAAAGGATATAGGTAGATAGTCCGAAATTGATTGGTTACAGATGTGAATAAACAATGTCGCACTCAGACTAGGGATTTCTCCACCTACAGGAAGAATTGTCCAATATAAAATTTTTTTCTCATTATCACATGGTCAATACCAGCTTCTTGAAAAATTTCTCCTTCTTCTACAAAATCCAATTTTTGGTATAAAGATTTCACATATTCTTGGGCGTGAATCACAACTTCTGGAATATTTTTACTAGCTATAAGCTGTAATGCCTCTACCATAATTTTCTTACCAATACCCTGTCCTCTAGCTATAGACAAAACGGCAAGTCTTTCTATTTTGGCAGTTTTTTCATCTAAATATCTAATTCTAGTAGTACCTACAGCTTCTCCATCTAAATAAGCAATCAAATGGTCGGATATATCATCTTTCCCATCAAACTCTAAAGCAGGATCTACCCCTTGTTCTTGCTGAAAAACTGATATTCTAATTGCCTGAATTTGCGGAAATTCTTCACGTAAATCAGCCACTTTTATAACTAAATTACTCATCAAATCTATACAGTTAATAAATAAAAAAAGGTGGGTTTTTTCCCACCCTACTTTTATACTTTAATCTGCACCTTCAATTGGTGCAAAACCTTGGCGCTGAATATTTTCTGTCACCGCGCGTGGTTCCAGGAATTGCAGTAAGTAATCGGGGCCGCCTGCTTTAGAACCGACTCCAGAAAGTTTGAATCCGCCAAAAGGTTGCCGCCCAACGATCGCTCCTGTAATATTGCGGTTGATGTACAAATTCCCGACTTCAAACTCTGTCTGCGCCTGCTGAATGTGCGAAGGTGTTCTAGAATAAAGTCCTCCAGTCAAGGCGTAGTTAGTTCCATTGGCGACTACTAACGCTTCCTGGAAATCTTTCACCCGAATTACCGCCAGCACAGGGCCAAAAATTTCTTCCTGGGAAATTACTGCATTTGGCGATACTTCACTAAAGATGACAGGCCCGATAAAATACCCTTGTTCGGGTGCTGGTAATTCCAACGCCACTTCTGCTTCTGCCTTACCTTTCTCAATATACTCGCGGATGCGATCGCGGGCATTGGCATCAATTACCGGCCCAACTTGTGTACTCGGTAACTCTGCTTCCCCAATATTCAAGGATTTTGTCGCTTCCACCAATCGCTGCACAAAGGTATCATAAATCGGTTCCAGCACAATCACCCTTGAGGCGGCAGAACATTTTTGGCCACTGTAACCAAATGCCGATTGCACTACCCCCACAACAGCTTGGTCTAAATCAGCACTTTCATCTACAATAATGGCATTCTTGCCGCCCATTTCAGCAATCACCCGTTTCATATGCTTTTGTCCGGGTTTCAAAGTTGCCGCCTCTGCGTAAATTCTACAGCCTACTTCTTGAGAACCCGTAAAAGCAATTACATGAGTCTCTGGATGATTTACCAAGTAAGCGCCGACTTGGGAACCCTTACCAGGTACATATTGAAATACACCTTTGGGAAAACCAGCATCTACCAAGATTTCTGTGAGCTTGGCAGCAATGATAGAAGATGTTTCGGCCGGTTTCAGAAGAGTACAATTGCCTGAAACCAAAGCTGAAACAGTCATTCCACAAGCGATCGCTAGCGGGAAATTCCAGGGAGAAATCACTACAGCAATGCCCCGTGGTTGGTAAATATAACGATTAGTTTCACCAGCAATGTCGTAATTAACACCTTTGTCTAACCGTTCTATCTCATCAGCGTAGTACCGACAGAAGTCTATCGCCTCAGAAACCTCTCCATCAGCTTCCTTAACTGGTTTCCCAACTTCCAAAACTATCCAAACTGAAAGTTCAGCGCGGCGGAGTTCCATCAAATCACCCGCTTTCCGCAAAATATCAGCGCGTTGTTTAGCTGGTGTTTTCCTCCACCCAGGAAACGCCGCTTTAGCAGCTTGCATCGCCTGTTCTGCTTGTTCAACACTCATCAATCCAACTTTACCAACTACCTCGCTGAAATTAGAAGGATTGAGAGAATCAACAAATTCCGGCGTATTAACATACTCCCCATTAATCAACGGCAAATAAGTTTTACCCAATTGTTGACGAACGCTTTGGAAAGCTTGTACCCCTTTCCTTCTTACCTCATCTACCGCATAATCGGTATCTGCCGCCCCAAGGAAATGAGAGTTGGGAGTAAAAGAGTTCTTCTCCTCTTTGACAATCGGCGGCGCTAATAACTCCTCAATCGGTCGATTTTCGAGATTTTGCCGTAAAAAAGAACTATTAGCTGTATTTTCCAATAATCGCCGAATTAAATACGCCATCCCAGGTAATAATTCACCGTAGGGACAGTAAACTCTCACCCGATAACCCTTGTCAACCAATGCCTTGGCAACTTTATCACCCATCCCGTAGAGGACTTGCAATTCAAATCGACGACGAGGGACATTTAAACTTTCAGCGATGGCAATGGCGCGAGCGTGCGATCGCACATTATGGCTACCAATGGCAGAATACACATATTGATGATTTTCTAGCAATAACTGAGTGATGGTTTCAAAGTTAGCATCAGTTGCCGCTTTGTCGTTGTAAACTGGCTGTGGCCAATGCTTTTGCGCTGCTTTAATAGTTTCTTGATCCCAATATGCGCCTTTCACCAAGCGGATTGTCAGAGGATAACCGCGCTGTTTCAACCAAGAAATTAAATCTTTGGTATCTTGCTCGCTATCACGCAGATATGCTTGTATTGTCATGCCAATATCTGTGCGTTGCCGAAATTCTTCTTCTAGTAACAGTTTTTTCAAGATGCTGAGAGTTATGTCTTTATAGGCATACTGTTCCATATCAAAATGTACAGCTGCCCCTAACTCTTTAGCACGACGTAAGAGAATACGAATGCGATCGCTAACTCGCTCCTCACTACCTTTAGCATCTAAAGGGTCAAATTGGGAATAAAACGCCGTTAACTTCACAGAAACCTGAACTTTTGGGATTGGTTCGCCATCAGCCTCATCAATAGCCGGGATAACTGCCCAATTTTTCGATGCTTCCACTAATTGTTGGATTAATTCTAGATACCGTTCTAGATAAGACTGCGCTTCAGCTTCGGTAATCACTGCTTCACCAAGTAAATCGATGGTGAAAGCCATTTTTTCTTTTCGCAGTCGTTCAACTGTTTTGATGACTTGTTTAATATTTTCCCCAGAAATATATTTATGAGCGAGAGTTTCAACCGCTGTACCAACGGTTGTAGCAGCAACTTGTCCGGGCATAGAGTCGGGGTTAGCAAAGTTTAGCATTCCCTTCAAAGCTGCCGGTAATTCTACAGATTCATCTCCTAGATACTCTTGTAAATGTGAGGCAATTTCTGATTTACTATGCAAAGCTGGTAGCGTATCTATAAAGCGAAATAGTTGCACCCGCAACCCAGGATTACTCATCGCCCAAGCTAGTAATTTATCATCCCAGCGCATTTGATCCCGCAGGGAAGAAAAAAACGAACGATTTTCCTGCGTTGCTGCTAGAAGTTGTTTAGCAATTTCTTGGGTTTTAGCTTCGTAGGTGCTTGCTTGTACTTGTAATACCACTGATAATAAACTCCGTTAATTAAGGCAAGGCTTTTTGTACAAAGCCTGTGTCTTCTATTTTGACGCTTTCATTTAGCTGTCACCATGATGCTGAATTCGTAATTCGGAATATTCGCCAAAGGTGAGAAGCAATTTACTTACACCGTGCTGTTCTAGGGACTTGCAATTAAAAAAATATTCTATCGTAGGGGCGCAAGACACCTACCACAGATGTAGATGAAATACATAAAAACTACTGTAAACTCTACCATCACAACGCATTTAACAACGCCCGCTTAAATTCAGCAGCACTCTTAAAGTGGATTTCTGGCTTATCAACCAACGCCAAATTAATCACCTGCGCTAGTGGTTGCATAATTGTCGCATCTCGTTAGCTAATTGGTATAGGTTCATTTTGTAAAACTGCCAGAAAGGGATCGCCTGTGAAGTTGCGGGGGAAACAACCTGTTAGCATATTGTACAGACAAGCCGCAACTGCCCAAATATCTACCTTCGGCTGGGCATATTTAAAGTTAAGTACCTGCTGTGGCGGCATTACTCCGTCGCAATAATTACTATTAGTAGGAGAAAAACTACTGTGTCTAAATCTGTGTATGCGATCGCTGGAGTTTTTGTTGGCTTAGTCGTTAATCTTGTCGGCAACCTACTCTCGGCGGCGATTCAACAGCAAGTTTTTTCGGATAAGTTCACCAGACAATCAACCTGGTGGTTAGTCGGGTGTGCAGGTATACTGGCTACTCGGTGCAGCCTATCGAGTTAACGGCAATATAGAGGAAAGCGATCGCCATTTACAGCTATTTTCAGGTAAATAGACCACACGGTAGGGGCACAGCATTGCTGTGCCCTTACGACAGATGTGGTTCAAATACATGAAAACTGCTGTAACTGAGGCAATTACCCGTTGTCGTGCGATTAATTTAGTAACATTTGAGGCAGATATTCTGCTGGAACTAGCCCGACTGCGGTTAGCAACAGGAAAGCGAGATGAAGCGTTAAGGTTGGCTGAGGAAGCGCTAGAGATAACAGAACGCTCTGGTTATGTGCTGCAAGGGGCAGATGTAAATCTGTTTCTGGCACAGCTAGCACTAGCAGATGGCGACAGAGAAAAGGATTATCTCATGCTAGGGAAGCACGAGAGTTAGCAACCTGCGATGGCCCCCCTGATTACACTTACAAGGTTGCCTATGAAGAGGCAGGTGTACTGTTAGAGGAATTGGGGGAAGGGATATAATAGACCTCTTGCATAAGTCGAATAGGCCCCCCTTAATCCCCCCTTATAAAGGGGGGAAACTTGAAATCTTGCGCCCTCCCCTTTACAAGGGGAGGGGTGATTCAAGGATTTTTGCAAGAGGTCTATTTGTTATTTCGGCGAACTCATTTGTTATTTCGGGGAACTCATTTGTTATTTCGACGAACGCATTTGTTATTTCGGCGAACGCATTTGTTATTTCGGCGAACTCATTTGTTATTTCAGCGAACGCATTTGTTATTTCGGCGAACTCATTTGTTATTTCGGCGAACGCATTTGTTATTTCGGCGAACGCATTTGTTATTTCGGCGAACGCATTTGTTATTTCGGCGAACGCATTTGTTATTTCGGCGAACTCATTTGTTATTTCGACGAACTCATTTGTTATTTCGGCGTGTCCATGACCACCCTACGAAACTACTAGAATTGAAACTTATGCTGGTCATACTTGTGTGTACACCGTAGCTGCAAGTAAGCGGAGGAAATGTCCCCTCTTTCTCCTAACGGAGTTAGAAGGTGAGGTTCTACTTGAAGTCTTCTACTGCTGTTTTAACAGCATGTACTTATTTTTCCAATACTAAGAATGGGTATACTCACTCTATGCCTACAGAAAACTTCATGGATATTTTATTTTCTAACTGGCAACACACACTCCAACCCTTTGGTGTTGACCAGATAGCAGCTGAGAAAGCCTTTAATTTCTTAGTTGCAGCTTACTCTACCCCTGGTCGCTACTACCATACACTCAAACACATTGATCACATCCTGAGCATAATTCAGATTTTGCAAGGCTACACCAACAACTTAGCTGCTGTTCAACTAGCTGCCTGGTTTCACGATGTAGTGTATGACACTCAAGCTCAAGATAATGAACAACGAAGCGCAGACTATGCTTTTGAAATGCTGAGTAACTTAAATATTCCAGAAAGTACCATAACTACTGTCACGCGTCTGATTCTGAACACTAAAGCCCACCAAGCTGCGGTGGATGACTATGATAGCCAAGTCCTACTTGATGCAGATTTAGCGATTTTGGCTACTGACCCAATCCAATATCCAGAATACGCCCATGCCATTCGTCAAGAATATAGCTGGGTGGCAGAGGCAGATTATATCACAGGTCGTCGGCAGGTTTTAGAAGGATTTTTACAGCGATCGCCTATCTACTTTACGCCTTTAATGTTAGAGTTCGCCGAACCATCTGCCCGTGGCAATATCCAAGCAGAAATTCAGTCTTTGGCTTCAGGATGTGGTTTTTGATAAAGACTGGGTAATCACCTGGCAAATTGTTCGTCATCTTGTAAGTGCGATCGCAATCCATCTCTTCAATTAAGACTTGCTTTCTCAGTATACCGTAATTGTTGGTAAAACTTGATTAAACTGTTAAATTGATTACATTTACAATACTTGTTCAGTGATAATTTTAACTATTATTAGTTGGTCTGGCAACGCCATGAGCAGAGAGCTAGCTATAATCCTTTGAAACAAAGGATTTTTAGCTAATTTTTGATTGGAAACATTTTAGTCCAACAAAATCAAATTTAATTAATCAATGTGCTTTTTTTATTTTTACTTTATTAAGACAGATAGATCCACCAAGATTACCATATAAACTTAATAAAAAAAACATTTATTTATGGTAACCACTCATTGCTACTGAAAAAGATGTTATCCAGCTAAAAGATAATTATAACTTTTAGTGTCATCGCTATAAAAAAGGTTTATTAAATTTTGACATTCAACAATATAGTACAGCAATCAAAAATTCCAAAATATAAATAATAAAAATATCCAAGTTTTTATAAAGTTACTATTACTATGACACTTATCCTTTCACAAGCAGATTATTTAAAATTACTGGATCAAGCAGATATAATTAACAATAATATTTTAGATAATTTTGATATTACCAGAAAGTATCAATTTGGGGAAGGATATTGGCGACAGATTCAGCTACGAGATGGCATATCTTTAGATATATCCAATTATCAGCAGCCCAAATCATTAATTTTAAAATGTCATGAGCGAAAACATCCATTAGAATTTCGATTCTTTGTTTTGCTAAAGAGCGAATTTAAAGACCTTGAGTTCAAGACCGGAGAATACTTTTTGAGTGGTAGTGGGATGGCATCTGAGTGTGATGTATTCGAGGCTAAATCACAGCGAATAGTAGAAGTAGCTGTTCACATACATCCAAATGTGTTTCATAGCTTTGCAGAAAATACATCTGGTAAACTTCCAAGAGAATTAGAACATCTTATTAGACGTTGGGATCAACCGACTTATGAACGCTATGGAACTCAAACTCCTGCAATGCAAATAGCAGTGCAGCAAATTATTCAATGTCCCTACCAAGGCTTTACTAAACAAATTTATCTTGAAGGTAAGATTTGGGAACTAGTTGCAATGGTAGTTGATCAAGAAGTACAAATCAAGCAAGGTTGCTTGCAGATTAATCCACTCAAACCATCAGATATTGACTGCATCTATGATGTTAGGGAAATTTTGTTGAAACATTTAGACAACCCACCCTCTCTTCTCGAACTAGCACGACAAGTTGGTTTAAATGATTGCACAATGAAGCAAGGCTTTAAACAGGTTTTTGGGACTACGGTATTTGGCTATCTGCACCACCGCCGGATGGAACTAGCCTATAAGCTGCTTATTGAAGGAAATATGAAAGTCACAGAAGTTGCACAGACAGTAGGCTATGCTAGCCTACCTTCATTTAGTAATGCTTTTCGTAAGAAGTTTGGGGTAACTCCTAAGTCTTGCCAGAAATAAAAATTCCGGATGGAATAAAAAAATTCCGGCTCGAATAAGACGCAAATATTTAAAAGTTGTATATTTTTACAATAATTAGGTTGGTATAAACACATTTTTTTCACCAACTTAATTAGTAATAGTGCTTGGGAACTAGGGGCTGAGAAGGAAATTATACTTAATTGCCAATTTCAAGACTTAGTAGCCGTTGAGGAGTGGATGTAAAATGTTTATTAAACTACAATATACTGCTGTTTGCTGGTTAATATTTGTTGTTTCTCTAACTTTAGTCAATCCAGCATATTCTGAACAACCGTTAGTCAAAAAAACTTTAGTGCGTTCAGGTGAAGTCTTCAAAGAAATTCAAAGATTGAATCAGCTAGAGCTTCCTAAAACTAATGCTTCATATTTATGGAGAGTACCTAGAGAGCAGAACAAACTTCTTGAACTTAGTCAAGCAACTACAAATGTGGTGTTAGTTACGGATGTTCAGGTTAACTCTACTGATAAAGGGATAGAGTTAATTTTAGTCACAGCTAATTCTCTTAAGTTACAAGTTTTACCGAAAACTGAGGATAATTCCTATATTGCAGATATCCCTAATGCTAAGTTGCAACTAAGAAGTGGGGATTTTAGACAATCAAAGCCAGTAGCCGGAATTGCAGAAGTAACAGTTGCAAATTTAGATGCGAACACATTGCGGGTAACGGTGACTGGGGAGATGGGTGCGCCTGCGGTGGAGTTGTTTGATAGTACAAAAGAAGGTTTAGTTTTTGGAGTGACCCCTAGTACTTCTACTGCTCAACAGCCAACAACAACGCCAGAACAAAAACCATCTACAACAGAGCCAGAAAAGCCCATTGAGTTAAATGTGACTGCTCCACCAAATACAGACTATCGGATACCAGATGCAACTACTGCAACGAAAACAGATACACCATTGCGTGATATTCCCGCTTCGGTTCAGGTGATTCCTCAGCAAGTTATCGAAGACCAACAACCGCGTAACTTAATTGGGATACTCAGAAATGCTGGCGTTGTCCAAAATAATTTTTCATCTCGAATTGCAGACACTTTTTCTATTCGAGGTTTTAGAGCCAGAAACGTTTATAGAAACGGTGTCAAAGACCGCTTTGCAGATGGTGCTGCTCTTTCAAGTTCGCTAACAAATATAGATAGAGTAGAAGTTGTTAGAGGGCCAAACTCTGTAATTTATGGTCAAGTCAATCCAGGTGGAATCATTAATATAGTTACTAAAAAGCCTTTGAGTCAGCCTTACTATGCTTTAGAGGTAAGGCGTGGTGGTTATGAACTTTTTGAACCTTCACTTGACCTTTCTAGTCCTCTAACAAAAGATGGCAGTCTGTCGTATCGTTTAAACACTTCTTACAGAACCGCAGAAGACTTTACTGATTTTTATAATGAAAAGCGTTTTTTCGTTTCGCCTGTTGTTAATTGGCGTATAGGGAAAAATACAAATCTAACTTTTGATTCAGAATATGAAGACATACAACAGTCGCTAGGTACTGGTTTGGAGCAGATTGCTAGTGCAACTATACTTCCTAACCCAAATGGCAAAATCCCTATTAACCGTTATTTAGGGGAACCGACTGATTTTTTTAACCGCCAGCTTCATAGATATAATTACAATCTAGAACATCGTTTTAACGATAACTGGTCTATTAGTAATTCATTTCAAGCTGCATTTTTAACCCTTGATTTACGTGAAACAGCTGTTACCAGTTTACTGGAAGCAGACAACCGCACTGTCGAAAGAACACTGACTACTTTTCCAAAGCCAACAGAGTATGAAGATTACACTTTAGATACTCATGTTATTGGTGATTTCAACACTGGTAATATAAAACATAAACTTTTGGCAGGGTTTGACTTATTTAGACAAACCCAAAGTATTAATATACTTAGAGCAGTTGCGGCCCCTCTTGATGTTTTTAACCCAGTGTATGGTCGACCACTAGGTGATACTTTTGGAAGACTTGATCTCTACTTTAGAGATGATGCTTTAGGCTTTTATCTTCAAGACCAAGTGACACTTGCCAATAACCTCAAACTACTTGTGGGTGGACGTTATGACTTAGTAGAGAATGAGTTTGCCAATCGGATTGCATCAACGGCGAGTGTCCAGTCTGATTCTGCCTTTAGTCCAAGGGTAGGCATAGTTTATCAACCCATAGCGCCTGTCTCACTCTACGCCAGCTATAGCCGCTCTTTTGAACAAGTAACGGGTGCAGATAAAAATGATAGCCTTTTTAAACCACAGCTAGGTACTCAGTATGAAGTGGGCGTTAAGACTGATTTATTCGATAACAAACTCTCAGCAACACTTGCTTTATATCAACTGACACTAACTAACATTTTGACTACCGATCCTACCGATCCCAATTTTGAGGTGCAAACAGGAGAACAAAGAAGTCGGGGAGTAGAACTGAGTGTCACCGGAGAAATTCTTCCTGGTTGGAATGTGATTGGCTTCTACGGTTATACAGACGCACGCATTACCAAAGACAATGATCTTCCAGTCGGGAATCGAGTAGAAGGAGTACCACAGCATGTCGCTAGTTTGTGGACAACTTACACCTTTCTTACTGGCTCTCTCAAAGGTTTTGGAGGTGGAATTGGCTTTAACTACGTTGGAGATCAAATGCCAGATAGTTTTGATACATATACGATCCCAAGCTACTTTCTCACTGATGCAGCTCTCTACTATCGGAATAATAACTTTAGCATTGGACTCAACTTGAATAACATATTTAATGTTCGATATTATGAAGCAAGCTTTGACTATCTCCAAAGAATTATTCCTGGTCGTCCGTATACAGCACAGTTGACAGTGAAGTGGGAATTTTAATGAGAACAACTCATTGGTTAGCCAAGTGTTTTGTCCTATGCCTACCCCTTTTAGGATTGCTTGCTGTGGTAGTGTGGCTAAACGGTTGTTTCTTTTTTAATTACCCAAAAGTTAGCCATGACAAGAGTGTTTCTTCTTTAAGTGAAGTTCGAGTAGTTCAGCACTTTATGGGTAAGACAATAGTTCCTGCTCATCCTCAACGAGTTGTTGTGCTTAGTGGTCGTTGTTTAGAAAATGCTTTGGCGTTGGGGATCAAACCTATAGCTGCCTCAAAGTTATTTGTCTCACAATTGCAGCGATTAGTAGGCCCGCTATCAGGTATTGAAGATGTAGATTGGCTCTCTCCTAGTATCGAAAAAGTCTTGTTTCTCAAACCAGACCTAATTCTTGGTATGCATTTTCATCAAGATATTTATCCACTGTTATCACACATTGCGCCTACTGTTTTGGCTCCTCCTGGAACCAGTGGAGCTTGGAAAGAATCTTTTGCTTTCACAGCCCGTGTTCTGGGTAAAACTAAAATAGCCCAACAGGTAATGGATAATTATTATGCACGTTTAAAACAGTTTAAAGCAAAAATGGGCGATCGCCTGAATACAACTTTAGTCTCGGTTACCGAATTGCGTACTGATGCACTTTGGCTGTGGGCGAAGGCAAGTTTTTCAGGAGTTATTCTTAAAGATGCGGGTGTTGCACGTCCTTACTCTCAAACTTTAGATAGTCAAGCAACCCTGAGTCTAGGGGGTGGCCCTGCTGCCTACGCTTTATCAAACGAACTCCTGAGTGAGTTAGACGGGGATATTTTATTTCTAGTATCAGAAGACGTACTGGGCACAAGGGATTTACACCCAATACTTGAGCAACTGAAAGCAGAACCGTTGTGGTCAAAGTTGAAAGTTGTCCAGGAGAAAAAAGTTCATGAGGTGGGGTTTTACTGGGTTCAGTTTGGCCCCCTTGCAGCCAATCGGATGATAGACGATTTGGAGCGATATTTAGTTAAACAGCAATAAACTATTTGAAAGTTTTTTAAGAGGGATTATGTTGAACTTGAGTGCAATTAGTAATGCAACTATGCAGTCAATTCCTTATAAATGGATTGTGTTTGAAAACTTGCTTGACACTTCAGTACAATCTGAACTAGCAAATAGTTTTGCTACTACAAACTATAAAGAATATCATGCTAGAGAGTTTGAGCCAGATGGATACCCGGAATATACATATGATGACTACAGGTTTTTTGCACGCTGCATTCTGGATGAAAGTAAGTACAAAGGTCTACAAGATATCAAGGATCTGAGTTTTAGTTGGCAAAAATTGATTGAAGAACTTCTCACTCCTGATTATCGAGAGGCGATGGAGCATCTGACTAATTTGGATTTGAAAAACCATTCATTAACAATTTATTTAACACGACATGATTTAGGATTCTGGAACCGTCCTCATACAGATATCCCGCGTAAACATGTAACTCAACTTTTCTATTTCAATGAAGGATGGAACCCAGAGTGGGGAGGGTATTTTCAAGTTCTTAAAGATAATCAGACTACATCTGTAGTTAAAGAAGTTCCACCATTGTCTCAATATTCAGTTGCTATTGTCCGTTGCGATCGCTCTTGGCACATGGTTTCCCCCATTTCCTTGAATGCAACTCAACACCGTCTGCATCTAGCGACTACCTTTTGGCTACCAGAATCTTAGGTTCTTTTTTAGCAAACTCTGAGGGGAATTTTCCTCAAATTGAGAGCGTTCTAACTCAAAGCCACCTGCCTTGTCATCCAAAAAGTTTTCCTCAATATCGAATGGCTGGCTGTATTCCCGAAACGTCTGGAGGGTGAGAGTTTTTTCACGCTTTGATGTACCCCAGTTCTCCACTGATAGGATCACGGGTGAATGCAACTCCCACAAGCTCATAAGGATCAGTTTTAGTGACTTTCACTCCTTGAAGTAACACAGTTTCTCAATAGCCCAGATAAAACTGTTTGATTTGACGCGGCGGCTTACCTCCACATCAAACCCATAGGTCATTTTGCCCCGAATACGATAGTGCCAGAAAGCTCAAGCTTGGAACATGAAACTTCAAGTTGGGAAAGTGAAACTTTCAGTAAACACTCACGACAGGCTGTATTCTATGTAATTGGAATCGGCAATAAACGAATTGCTTAACGTCTTCCACCGCCACGATAAGTCACTTCAGTCACTTCAGTGTCTTCTAGCTTTCTTTTAGGTGCAAACACTTCTTGATGTTGTTGTTGCTGAATTTTTTCCTGTGCAAATTTTACACGGGTGCGAACTCCAAGATCGGCATCTGTATCGAGCATTTGCTGGAGTTGATTTGTGATCCGCGATGCTTGATCAGGTGAAGTGACTGCCACTGCAACGGCTAGTGTTTCTAAACTCGTCACTGCGGCATAGCGCACTACCCACTCTGGATCTTGAGAAATTAGTAATAGCGCCTCTAATACCTGAGTCTGAACAGATTCCACTTTTTCAGGTGGTACTTGATGCCAGCGCAAAGTGCCTAATCCCCTGGCAGATGCCCGCCGCACACTTAAGGAAAAATCGTTTTTTGCTGCCTCTAACAAGGTATCCAGCGCCCGAACATCACCAATTCCCGCTAAGGCACGAATTGCCCAGGCTCTAGCGCCGTAGTTGTAGTCATCAATTAGTTCCAATAGTGGCGGTACTGCAACTTCCCCGATCGCAATCAGTCCATCTACCGCCGCCACTGCTGCCCCTGGATTGTTGTAGCCCAAAGCTGCAATTAGTGTGGGAACAGCTTCCTCTATACCAACTGCTGCTAACTCCTGAACTGCGTCTAATAAGCGATCCGAGGAGTCTGCTTCTTTCACAGCCCGGATCAATATTTCGGCAAGATCACTGTTATTCATAATAATTTCTCATGGGTAATTAGTCGTCAGCCAATTGTAGCTTAAGCTATCCGTAGTTGACATCATACATAAACCCCCTAGCCCTGATTTTGCAGTTGGGTTGGGGGTTTATCTGTGGTAAATATTTAGTCGAAACGGATTAATGACAACTGATTATCTTGAATTTATCACTACAACAGCGAGTCCATCAAATTGATGACTTTAATCGCACCTTCTGAGAAAGTGCTTGGTGTTATGTGGTTAACTTGATGTTCTAGTAAGCCTTTAAGAGAAATTAGCTTTAGGCTATTTTCAGCAAGAGTCTGGGCGATCGCATCTGCTGCGGGTAGATATCCAATCGCTCCCAAATCTGCTAACACTGCCCGACGCAATTGTAATTTCTCTCCCGCCAGAGCTTGTACCAACCGTTCTCCATAAACTGCTTCTTGGGTTAATTGATACATGGCTCGTGCGGCAGCATATTGCACCAATTCGATTGGATGCTCTAAGAATGGCTTTATCAAACGAATAAACTCAGTCGCCCTCAAGGTTCCCAAGGCTTCTAAAATAGCGTCGTAGGGTTGAGATAAATTAGGCTGTGATATGAGATGCTCTCCCTGCAAACCTACTTGTAATAGCTTGATTAGGGCGGGAATACAAACCGGATCACCCAGCATTTCTAAGGATTGTGCGGCTGCTTCCCGGACATAAAAATCTGAGCAGTCTAAACACCTAATTAAAGGTAATACTGCCTGGTGATCGCCTAGTTTCCCTAAGGCTCTAGCTGCGTTCCGTCGCAGAGGATATCCGCCTTCTGGTGTCCTGTCGGCTTCATCCTCTAAAGCTTTGATCAGTCCTGTAATCGCAGCTGCTTCACCTATACGAAACCTACCCAACCACCAGGCAGCATAAAATCGCAAGCCTAAATCTGCACTTTCAAGATTAGCGAGCGCTTGCTCTACTGTTAAAGATTCACCGTTGGCAAAGTCACCTGTCGGTGATAAATCTTCAAATTTATGCGGACTGGGATTCATTAGAAGAAGCAGGATTGCTCTGTCCGCTATCTGTTTTAGCCTCAGCGTTCAATGGCTGAATGCTGACTATTTTGCCACCCAAGCGAATAATCCGCTGCATTTCTTGATTCATCCGATTCTCAGGCACTGTGAAAAATACACTGCCACTAGAACGAATCGGATAGTTAGTTTTTTCGCTTTCTTCGCTTTGGCGCAGACCGACTACTTCATACCGAAAGTAGCGACTACTAGTCCTACTAATTTGTCCAAGCATAAAATTAATTCCAAATTATAAATTGTCATTAGTCTTTTGTCTTTAATAATGACTAATGACTAATGACTATTGACAAATGACACTAAAGGGGTTTCACACTGGCTATTTTACCACCTTGTTTTACCACTCTCTGGAAGTAACTAGATAGTTCTTCATATGGTATAACCACCGCTTGATTGACACGGCGTGTGCTCGGATACCCAGATCCAAAAACGCCTGCTACTTCAATGCGGTAGAGTCTGCCTTCTTTTCCAAAAGTTCCCGCACCACCGAAAGTACTGTTGGGGGTAACACCTTTTTCAGAAGCAACGTATGAAAAGCCTGAGGGACCACCGGAGGGAGGAACAACGACGGATGCACTATTGCGACCTAGTTCGCTGGCTAGGCGGGTGTCTTTGCCTTTGAGTTGGGAGGTATCGCTACTGGCATAGCCGCGATAAAGTTGAAATATCCGGGTAAATCCCACAGTTTTTTGTCCTGTTTGGGTTTCAAAGCCGCGATAGTAAGGCACTATATTTTCACCAAAGTTAGATTGATACTCTGGAGAATCAATGTAAGAATCAATGTCGGCTTCATATCCCTTGGTTTGATACAAGTCTAAGTGATAGACGACATCAGACTCATCATAAGGGGCACGACCCAACAAATGTTTGTAGTTCAGTTCGATGACGCGAGTTTGAAAATTGTCGTAGAAAAACTTGGATTTGTACAGTTCTGATTTAGCTACTTGACGCACAAACTCTTGCACTGTATTTTTCCCATCACGCAGGATAGATTCAGCACTTGTGAGGCGGTCAGCTGCCAATATATAGTTGTTGCCCAACACCTGACGATAGACGGCAGCAATTACTTTCTCTATGTCTTCTTTGGTTGCATTTGGACGCAATTCTACAGGAGCCTGATCAGTAAAAGGCTCAGTCCCCAGACGAGACGCTGCTGTTGTAATAGCCATTGGTAATTTTCCTTTTGTAATTAGTAATTGCTAAGGGGAGTAGTGAGTGGAGAATGGGGAGTGGTGAACCTTCCTACTCCCTAATGCCACTTGCTCCACTTGGGTAAACTCCAAGACCGCAGTAGCTCCTCCCCACCCCCTACTCCCCTCTGATTCCCTATTTATACGGCAGTAATGCTAATCACTTTACTGCCCTTGCGATTCAACTGTTGCAATTTACTAGAAAGTTGCTCGTAGGGAACGATCAATTCCGCAGTCCCCCGCCGCACTACAGCTGAGTTCGGGGAAGCTGCTTGTAGCACTCTAATCCGATATGTTTCGCCGCGACCACCTGTAGAGAGGCCTGTTAAGGCTCCGGCGGAGACTGGGTAAATCGGTGAAGCCAGATTCTTAGCCACTTCCCAGGTCAGCCGTCCTTGTTTTTGTCCTTGGGCGCGATCGCTATTGGCATAACCCCGATACAGTTGGAACAGTCGGCTATAGCCAACATTTTTCTGTCCTACTTGACTTTTAAAGCCTCGATAGTAGGGCACAATATTTTCGCCAAAATTCTCTTGATATTCTAATGAGTCAATGTAAGAGTTAATTTCAGCTTCGTAACCTTGTGAGTTGTAAAGCTCAACATGGTAAGAAATCTCTGACTCATCTTCCGGGGCACGCCCCAATAAATGCTTATAATTCAACTCGATAAACCGAATTTGTGAGTTGGAGTGGAAAAACTTATCCCGATAGAGTTCTGATTGAGCAATGGCTAGCACAAATCCCCGCACGGAGATTGTACCTTGCTGCAACAGCGATTCTGCACTCTCTAGACGGTCTCCTTCCAGTATATATGCATTACCCAAAACCTGACGGTAAGCCGCCCGGATAACCACTGCCATATCCTCTTCTGTTCGATCAGGACGTAGTTCTATCAGTGGTGAGTTTTCAAATGCTCCAATCCCTAATCTTGCTGCTTGTCCCAAAGCTGCCATCTTTAAAACCTCCTCAGTTTTAACTGCAAAACTGAAAACTTTTTAGAAAAATTTTTTTCTAGTCTTTTAACAGTCTTTTGAAAATAAAACTGCCCGGAGAGGTAAACAACTCATAGAACTTACTTGTCATAAGAGCTGATTTCCTCTCCGGGCTAAAGAAACACTCTAGCTTAGAGTATTGATTACATAGTCGATGTAGGAATTTGCTTCAACACCTGGATCACCGCTTAGACCGTGGTTAGCTTTGATGTACTTGAGGGCTTCAATGTACCAGCTAGGAGATAGATCAAAAGTCCGGTTGATTTCAGCCAAGCCAGAAATCAAGAAATCATCCAAGGGACCTGTGCCACCAACAACTAAAGCGTATGTGATAATCCGCAAGTAGTAGCCGATATCACGTACACACTTGCCTTTGCCGCGTGAATCAGCCGCGAAGTTGGGGCCTTGTTGTTGAGTGGTGTAAGGGTACTTGTTATACACCGCTTGAGCTGCACCTTCGGTCAAGCGTTGAGCATTGGCGCTCAATGCTTTTGCTGCTTGTAAGCTAGCTGGCGCTTGGCGGAAGCGACCAAAAGCAACTTGAATTTCAGTGCTGCTGAGATAGCGACCTTGAGAATCAGCCGATGCAATTGCTTCAGTGAGAGGTGTTTTTGACATTTTGCTATTTCCCTTTCAGAAACTTTATGGTTGAAATTTTGTTTTGTCACATGGACAATTATTCAGTCAACATCAGCAATGCTTGGCTTAAGCCACAGCAGCAGCAGCACGATCAAAATAGCTAGCTATTTCAGATGACAGAGCGCTGCAATCTCCTCTGGTGATGTTATTTGTATCGTTGACAATGGCCAGGGAAGCTTGTTTCAGCTTCTGAATACCAACAGCAACTGACGCTCCTGGAGTTCCCAATGCCAAGTAGGTTTCCCGCAATCCATTCAGGGCACGATCATCTAGTACGCTTGAATCGCCAGCAAAGATAGCATAGGTGATATAGCGAAGAATGATGTCCAAGTCTCTGATGCAAGCAGCTGCGCGACGGCTGGTGTAAGCATTACCACCAGGACTGATCAATTGGGGTTGTTCTGCCCACAAATCACGAACCGCAGCAGCAACAAGAGCAGACGCATTGCTGGTAATACGGTTAACGGCATCTGTACGCTTGTTACCATCTTTGACTAGTTCGCTCAATGCATCCAATTGTGCATCGGAGAGATATTCCCCACGTGTATCAGCTTGGGTAACTACTTTTGCAAATGCATCTAAAACCATTGCCTTAAATCTCCTAATTTGCTTCGTTAAGAATAGTTGGACTCAAAACTGAATGGTTCAGTTTTTTTTTGATGCCCGCACTGCCTGACGAGTCCCGAAAGGTTCAAAACAGACATCCCAGAAATAAGTTTACGATCTCCAGGCTTTCAGATTAAAACTTTTGTTAAAAAACTTAAAACTTCTGTGAACGACTGGAAAACCTGATTAAGATGTTGTTTTTTACTCCCAAGTTCTCTTTATACAATGCTGCTGCATCATTATTTATTACAAATTATTGTTATGTTTGTGATTTTTTTTTACATAACTTAACACTTTTTTCTCTACCGCAAAAGATGGGATAATTGCGTAGGCGTAGCCCGCCGCAGGCATCGCACGCTTAATTAGTGTAGTATTGGCTACTTCGTAGCTCCTGCCAAACACACTGCCAAGGATATGTGCGATATTTTGCGACTACATTGCATCTATTGCAGGGGTGAGTTCATAGCTGCTTTAAACCATCCAATCGGCAGACTTAGGATTATTACTAGCGCGGCCGAAGCTGTAGATTTGCAATCCAATATAAATAAAGCCTGCTTTGGCGGGTTACAAAGAATAGCTTTAGGGTAAACTACCCACATTTACAGGACTTATGCAAGAAAGCTCATTTCATGAGGATCTCACTTTTTTGCGTTGCTCCCCTCTTCTCATAAGAGAAAAGTAGGGGGAAAATTCTTCCAGGATTACTGAATTGGTGTTCTAAACAACACAAATACTATTAAGTAACTATCAAGTTGCCATAGTATATTTTATCCGACTGGAGGAATATAGAGCAATTAAGTTTTAAGTAATACAAATTTGAATTTTGCCCGAATCGGACTGAAATATGTAGTGCATCTGTGTTGATTTTGTCGCATCGACTCCAGCCCAGTATTTCTGTGAGCTTTCGTCGATTGGAATACAAAGCTGTCTCGCAAGCTCTCAACTGTTAAATTGCCGGATTCATAAACCAAAGAAAAAAGACTTGATCTTGAATGAATTTCCATGATAATCTGCGTTCAATCTTAAAATACGCTTTATCGATAAATTTACCGTAGTTTAAATTTGCCCAGTTTGTTTGTCACTTTGCTTTCCTCATAGTTAATGGAAACGGAAATCACCTCTTATGGTAAAAGACTGGTTTGAATGGCACGACCTTTACAAGAACGAACCAAAATTGCAACAACGCCTGCAAATTGTGCAGGAATACATTTCCCATAGCTTGAACTTGTCCCAACCAGGGTTAATCCGTATAGTTAGTGTTTGCGCGGGTGATGGACGAGATTTGCTAGGAACGTTATCAAATCACCCACGGACAAAAGATATTTATGCCCGACTAGTAGAGCTAAATCCACAACTAGTTGAACGTGGACAAGAAACAATAGAATCGTTGGGTTTGACAAAACAAATTGAGTTTATCAATGGTGATGCAACTATCTCCTCTAACTATGTAGGAGCAGTACCAGCAGATATTGTGATTGTATGTGGTGTATTCGGCAATCTCGCAGATGAATCTGAACTCAATCGCTTGCTGAAAAACCTGAGTTTTCTGAGCAAACAAGGTGCTTTTGTGATTTGGACTCGTGGACACTCTAACGGTATTCCTCACTCTGAGGCTGTCCGTAAATCTTTCCGTGAATATGGATTTGAAGAAGTAAACTTCAAACTCACTGCAACAGGAGACATGGGAGTAGGTATTCATCGTTACCTTGGTGAAAGTTTGGCTGCACCTAAAGAACAACAGTTGTTTGCGTTTACTGGTGTTCCAAGTAAAGCCAGGTAAATTATGCCTTTAAAACTTTGTTCACAAAAAACTTTTATGACCGCTACAGTTAAACCTCAGTATATAAACATCTTTCGCCGTTTCACGCTGCTTTTAGCACCTGGGTTGTTAACCTTGGCAACTTCGTTAACATTAGTTAGTTGCACAGCCGAAGGGCAAAAAGCTCAAACCCCATCTTCTGCTACAAATGTATCTGAAACCAATTCATTTGGAATCAAGACTAAAGTACTTCGCATGGGGTATCAATCAGCAGGCGATTTGATCAGAATAACTAAAGTATTAGAAAAGCGTCTGGAACCTCTGGGAGTAAAGGTGGAGTGGGCACAATTTGTCCAAGGGCCACAACTGATGGAAGCGATGAATGTCGGTAAAATCGATTTGGGTTCCGTTGGGGAAACCCCGCCCATCTTCGCCCAAGCTGCTGGCGCTCAAATCGTTTATGTTGTTGGTTCTCGCCGCACTGAAAAAACGGGCATATCAAGTGTAATCGCTGTCCCACCAAATTCTCCCATTAAGACCGTCAAGGATCTTAAAGGACAAAAAATAGTTTTTCAAAAAGCTTCTGCGTCTCACTATTTCGTTTTCAGAGCTTTGGAAAATGCAGGTTTGAAACCTAGTGATGTTCAAATTTTGAGTATACCCACCGTAGAAGCTAGTAGTGCTTTTATAGAAGGAAAAATTCCCGTTTGGGTGGCTGGCGATCCTTATTTGGCTCTGGCTGAAAAAGCAGGTAAGATTCGAGTGATCAAGACTGCTCAAGGACTTGACACCCCTGGTGCATACTATATTGGTGCGAGGCAGTTTGCCATTGACAATCCTGGAGTGCTGCGGATAGTGATTGAGGAGATTGATAAAATCCAGCGCTGGGCTGAGGCACATCCCCAAGAAACAGCAAACTTAATCGCACCATACCAAAAACTACCCCCCGACATTATGCAAAAGGTAGTTAGCCGCCGCACCTATGGATTGAGAGCTATTTCCCCAAAGTTAATTAAAGACCAACAACGAGTTGCAGATTACTTCTATAAATATGGTGTGATTCCTAAAAAAATCAATATTCAGGAAGCTGTGTTGACACCTGAACAATATGCTGCAATTACTCCACAATCAATTAGCCAAAAATAGTTTGAAGAGGGCAGCAAAAGGTTCAAAACTTTCCAGACATCTAATTAAGAATAAACGGGAAGGCAAAGAGGGGGAACGCGGAGCTTAAAATGACGCCCCGCTTTGCTAACACCAATTCATCGATCGCTACGAACCACCTTATAATACTTCCAAGCAGCGATCGCCCACTCTAAACATGTAGCATTTACTACTTACTAGTTCCTGCCAAACACACTACCAAGGGCACGTGCCATATTTTGCGGTTGCATTGCATCCATTGCCGCAGTGGGTTCGTAACCGCAGTGAACCATACAATCCGCACACTTGGGATTACCACTCTTCTGGCCGTATTGACTCCAATCAGTTTTTGCCAGTAATTCGTTGAAGGTAGAGTAATAACCTTCGTTCAGCAGATAGCAAGGTTTTTGCCAACCGAGAACGCTATAACTAGGGCTACCCCAAGGCGTACATTCGTAGTCCTTCTCACCAGTGAGAAAATCTAAGAACAGCGGATTGTGATTGAAGTTCCAGTTTTTTTCACCAGCTTTGTATGGAGCTAGAATTTCCCGGAAGAGGGCGCGGGTTTGTTCACGGTGGAGAAAATGATCTTGATCTGGTGCCCACTCGTAACTGTAGCCGGGAGAAATCATCATCCCGTCAGTATTTAGTGTTTTCAGAAAGTCGAAGAACTCTTGCATATCTTTAGGTTCAGTTCCCTCAAAGATAGTTGTGTTGGTAGTGACACGAAAACCTTTAGCTTTAGCGGCGCGAATAGCTTTGACAGCAATATCAAAAACACCTTTGCGATCAACGCACTGATCGTGCAACTCCCGCATCCCATCTAAATGCACACTAAAAGTCAGGTAAGGAGAAGGTTGAAACTTATCCAGGCTCTTTTCTAACAACAAACCATTGGTACACAAGTAAATATATTTCTTGCGCTCAATTAATCCTTGGACAATCTGATCAATCTGGGGATGCAGCAAAGGTTCTCCCCCAGGAATTGAGACAACCGGTGCGCCGCACTCTTCCACTGCGGTAAAGCACTGTTCTGGGGTGAGATTTTGCTTTAAAATTTCCTTTGGATGTTGGATTTTACCACAACCAGTACAGGCTAGATTACACCGAAAAAGAGGTTCCAACATCAATACTAAAGGGAAGCGTTTACGTCCTTTCAAACGCTGAGTAACTAGATACTTCCCAATATCCATAGCTTGTTGTAGATTAACTGCCATTGTTCCGATCGCTCCTCTTTTAGATATAAAAACACCATAGGAAAACATAAAACGTTCGTATCGGCGCAAGTCCTTGCGCCCCTGCGTATCGCATCCCCACGTGAATCGCTAGATTTCTCATTTGACGTAACCCTGAGCAACAAACCAATCCACAGCATCCTTGAGGGCTGCATTCAATGAAGATTGGGGTAGACCCAACTCTCGTACAGCCTTTGCGGCATCATAATACATAGGTTGTTTCGCCATCCGAACGCCATCCAATGGCACTGAAGGCAATTTCCCCAAAGGTGCGAGAATCTTTTCATCAACCCAGGCAACACTAAGGGGTAACCAAGCGGGTACTGTTCGTTGAGGTGCGCTTAAACCTGTGATATCGGCGAGTTGTTCTAGCAGTTGCTTTAAGCTGAGGTTTTGGTAACCTAAGATATAGCGATCGCCTGATTTGCCTCGCTCCAAAGCCAGTAAATGCCCCCATGCCACATCCCGCACATCGATAAAATTCAAACCAGTATCCAAGTAAAAGGGCATTTGCCGTCGTAAAAACCGTAAAATTATATCACCCGTCGGGGTAGGTTTGATATCCAACGAGCCAATCGGGCTGCTGGGATTGACAATAACTACCTCCTGACCTGTAGCAACGGCTTGCATAGCTTCAAGTTCCGCCAAAAACTTAGACTTTTTGTAGTCACCCACCAACTTATCTAAGGGACTCTGATGTGTTTCATCGACAACTTGACTAGATGATCCTACCCCAATTGCCGCCACTGAACTCGTGTAAACCGTGCGCTCAATGTTAGCTTTGCGAGCTGCTGCCAACACATTGCGCGTACCCAGGACATTGTGACGATGGAGTAACTCTCGGTCTGATTGCCATAAGGAATAATGGGCTGCCACATGAAATAGGTATTGACAACCTCCCATCTGTTGCCAGAGATTTGGGTCATTCAAATCGCCTTTGACAATTTCCACCTCCAAACCACGGAGATTCTCCAAATTGCTGCTTGAGCGAACCAGCGCTTTGACAGCATATCCTTGTTGCAACAACAACCGTATCAAGTGGGCACCAATAAAGCCCGTACCCCCAGTGACAAAAACCCTTTTGGATTTTGGATTTATCAACTTAGAATTCCCCTGTCTTGTAATTTCGGATACACAAATTTTGCAATAATTAGGTGGAACTTAGTAATGTAAATCTCTCAATCAGACCATTCATACCTGTTCAAAAATCTAAAATCTAAAATCTAAAATTTCTTGCGGGGAAACCAATCATCCAAAATAGTGTAGACTACTGGCACAACAATCAAACTGAGGATAGTTGAAGTTACGAGTCCACCTGCGATCGCTACAGCCATAGGCGATCGCAATTCGGAACCCGCACCAAAACCTAAGGCGATCGGTAGCATCCCTAAAATAGTGGAGGCAGTGGTCATCATAATTGGTCTGAGGCGCACTAGCCCCGTGTTGAGGATCGCCTCGGTGCGGTCTAAGCCAGCACTGCGTAACTGGTTAATGTAATCCACAAGCAAGATAGCATTTTTATTTGCCAGCCCCAGTAAAAAGACGAAACCGATTAGTGAGATCATCCCAAAGTCGCTCTTGGTGATCAGTAGTGCCAACATTGCCCCCACCAGTGCCAAGGGCAAAGAGACACCAATTACCAGAGGGTCTATCCAGCTTTTGAACAGTAAAATTAGTACTACAACAATACACAGGGCAGATAGAGCTAAAGTACTGCCGAAACTGCTAAAAACTTCACCTTGACTAGCAGAATCTCCTCCTAAATTTAAGGAAACATTATAGGGTAACACTGCCTTAGCTTCAGCTACCACTTTGTCAGTAGCATCACCCAAGGATAGATTCTTGCCAAGATTAGCGCTAACATAGGCCACCCGCTGATTATTCAGACGCTCGATCTGAAAAACCGTGCCCTGTGGATTCGTTTCACCTGTAACTGTGACATCGGCAAATCCCGGTATTCTCTGAATTCTCTCTTTAATTGCCTTGACTGCTTTGCTCAGAGCTTGGAGATTATCACCTCGTAATGCTATTTGTAGAGGTTTTTGATCGCCAGAATCGACAAATTGGATATCTTCCACACTGGTAGTTACCCCAGAAAGGACAGGTAAGGAGGAGCGCAATTGGTCTTGTAGTTCCGCAGTTGTGATTGTGCGATTGCCCTTTAACTTTACATATAGTATGCCTTTATTCGGCTCACCTTCACGAGAACCAACAGTAGTAAATACCGTTTCAACTGCCGGTGATTTTATCACTACATCTTCTAATTTCTTAGCAACCTCAAGAGAATCGTTCAAAGGGTTAGGAATTGGCAACTGCGGACTGGGATTTCTCCCCTGCTCCTCCTGCTCCCCTGCCCCTCCGGGGATACTCGGCAAAGGAGCCGTATAAGCAATATTGAATTCGCCGCGATCAAGTTTGGGAATAAACCCTTTGGGAATTAGTGGAATCAGCACTATACCTGCAATGAAGCTGAGGACAGCTAATCCGATAACTATCTTCCGGTGATTCAAAGACCAACTCAGCAAGTTTCTGTAAGATTGAGTAAACGCCACCCAGATTTTTGCTTCCCGACGCGGGGAAAGCGAGGATTTAGGTTTTAGCCAGTAGATAGCCAGAACTGGAGATAAAGTCCGAGCAACTAGCATAGAAGCAAGCATCGCGGCTGAAACAGTGATGCCGAAAGGTTTGAAGAATTGACCGATTACGCCACCCATCAAACCTATAGGTAAAAAAACCGCTACTGCTGTCAAGGTGGCGGCGGTGACTGTTAATCCAATCTCATTTGTAGCTAAAAGTGCTGCTTGGCGAGGAGTTTCCCCATCTTCAACGTGTCGCATGATGTTTTCCACATCCACGATCGCATCATCAACAATACTACCGATCACCAAAGCTAAAGCTAACAGCGTAATCGTTTCTAAGTTGAAACCAAAAATTGCCATGACAATAAACGTCGCCAAAATAGACGTAGGAATTGCCAAGGCAGAAATCAGGGTGGCTCGCCAATTCCACAAAAAAGGAAAAATTACCACGATAGACAATAAGACTGCTTCCAGCAAAGCATCGATTGTTGACTGGGTGGCTTGGCGGATATATTCTGCTTGGGTAGCAGCTAAAGTGAGTTTGACATCATTCAGGCTAGATCGCAGCCTTTGGACTTCTTTCTCAACCTGACTCACTACTTCTAAGGTGTTAGCACTCCCACGTTTGATCACCTGAAATGCCAAAGCATCTTGTCCGTTAAACCTGACTAATGTCGCCCCTGCTTGGGGGGGAGCCGCGGCACTTGCATTCGCTGGAGCTAGGGGAGTTGCGGTAGCAGCGCCCAGTAGTGTAACTTTCAGGACTCCTGGTAGTTTAGCGATCGCACTTACAATGTCGTCTTTCGCCAACTTTGTCAAATCTGTGAGATTCCTTGAGGGACTCTCAATGGCATAGCTAATCGCGGCTGACTCATTTAGATTCAAAGGAATAATTTTGAAAGTTGCTCCTTGAGGCAAAGTTAACTGTTTGAGGGCAGTTTCAACCTTTTTGGTCGATGTTTCTAAATTCGTACCAACGGCAAAAGAAAGGCTAACAGCAGTTTGACTAGGATAAGTGGATGAGCGGATATTCTCCAGTCCTTTTAGGGAGAAGAGGTGTTCTTCCAGGGGTTTGGTGAGTTTCACCTCTGTATCCACGGCAGTTGTCAGGGGGGCTGTAGCATTCACAACTACTACTGGAAAGGTAATATCTGGAAACAAAGCATACTTGAGAGAACTGAAAGCCAGAACACCAGCTACCGTTACCCCAATCCAAAAACTCACCGTCAGCCACGAAAATTGAATCGCCAATTTGGAAATATTAAAGAGTTCTCGTGCGGATTTTGAGCGATCAAACTTTACCATCTTGGGAAATTATCGTGGGGATGACACAATTATTTAGTCATGCTACAGTAATCACCTTCAGTTTGCGAGTTTTGGTCTCCACGAAACGGCAATATTACTTATTGTTACTCAAGATATGGCAAAATTTTTAATCCAGAATGAAACTTGGTTCTGTTGAACATAAGGTGGGTAAAAATTTTGGTCAAAAAATCTCTTATCTCTGTGTATTTTGTAAACTTATAGTAGAATAAACTACTTAAAACCACAGAGGCGCAGAGGACGCAGAGAACAAAGCAAAGATTTTACAAGTCACCTTGAAAGGGCTAACTGCCCAGACTTGGCAGGGTTGCTCTTTGCACCCTTGAGTTAATGTCCAGACGCAAACTTCAAAATATTCAGAGGGCTAGTGCCTAATTTTTTGCCTATTGACACAATTTTGGTGGTTCAGGGAGCAGAATATAAAGCTGTGTGTCGCGGATTAAGCGGCATTACTGGCTCGCTCCCAACTGTAATAGCCATACCTCTTGGGATGAAGCCTTTACTCAAATATCTGCAACAATCTCAAGGAAATGGAGAATTTCTGGCTCCAAAATCCAGGGTGCTGATTATGGGTATATGTGGCAGCTTGAGCGATCGCTACACAGTTGGTGATATTGTCCTCTATCAAGATTGTGTTTACTCTGGGAAGCGGCAAGAATGCGATCGCACTTTCACAGCACAATTGCATTCTTTACTATCAGAAAAAGTATCATTAGTCAAGTCACTGACAAGCGATCGTGTGATTTGCTCTGCTGCGGAAAAACGCCATTTGGGTGAGACTTTGGCGGCTGATGTTGTTGATATGGAAGGATTTACCGCCCTAGAGTTTTTCAATGCAGCTGGGGTGGACGTGGCAATGCTGCGAGTAGTTAGCGACAATTGTCAGCACGATATCCCCGATCTTACATCAGCAATTAACTCTGATGGTTCCTTAAACCCTTTTCCTTTAGCGATGGGAATGCTTCGACAACCCCTTACTGCTACTCGACTGATTCGAGGTTCATTAAAATCATTAAAGGTGTTAGAGCAAGTTACAAATCGGCTCTTTTCTGGCTAGAGCCTGAAATAATCTAAAAATAATGTCCTGCCTGTATTTATACGCAAAATAGTGAAAATTTTAGCAGCGATCGCCTACAAATTGTAACTTCAAACAGCGATAGCTCCCTCTTCTTTCTTCCTTGGCGCTCTTGGCGTCCTTCTCTACGAGACGCTGCGCGATCGCGGTTCGATTCTGATGCTAATTGACAACGTGCAATTAACCCCTCATATCCAAAATACATTGAAAAATAGAGCGATCGCATAGCCATTTTGAGTACAAAACTCGAAATTTGAGGTTCAGAGGCTCAAGTGGTGATGTCTACGATGGTCACTGAGCTTGTCGTTCGCGCAGCGTCTCGTAGAGAAGTGCGGGCTATTCGGCGTCGCAGTATTCTTGTTCTCTGATATCATGAGTTTAATAGGCGGTTATAAACCGCATTTATATAGGTAAAACCCACGGAGGCAGGTTTGAATACCTTAAATTTTTAGTTAGTCCGCGCAGGCGGACAATAGTTTGTCTAGCCGCGAATTCCATTGTCCTGACGACTTCTTTTTTCCCTTGTTGGGCTTACCATTAGAGACACTAAAGTTTTAACTGAACCCGTAATCACCACAATCACACAGGCAATTCCCCCAATCAACAATGAAGTTAAAATTGCTGCTGCGAAGATGATTTCAGTAGAACTGTATACATCTTGCATTTAAGTAGATGGATTCTCTACCGATATTGGTGAAGTGAAGATTAATTGCGAAGTTTAGGTGGTTTGATTGGAGTTGACTGGAGTTGTTAAGGCAGTTTTCACGGCTCGAACCCCTTCTAAATTCTTTCTATGGAAATGGTATTTCTGCCAGAAGAAGAGGAGATTCCCTCGAAATAGGTAGAAATTAAGTAGAATCGAGAAGAAATCTCAGAAGCTGTCTATGCAATGGGTTGATTTTCTAGCCAATGAAGCTGCTACTCATAACTTATCCCTAGAGCAAACGGCAGCTTTTGTAGAGCGTTTGAAGAATGAAAACTTAGGTAAGAGTCAGGTGAAACTAGCCACCGAATTGAATATCGGTGTTAGTGTTTTCAAAAAGCTGATGACTAAGGTGTATGACAAGTTTGCCCAGAGTTGTCCTGAGTTAGCGACTTCTAAGAGTCGAGGCAAACTAGAAAAGTTACGCGCTTGCTTGAGAGCAAAATATAATGACGGGCAAGACTTCGGCGTGAGCGCTACAACTCTTGGAGAGGCTGCGCCAACGGCAACGGCTTCATCAAGCGTACCCCTACGGGGAAGCAAGCTTGGCGTAGCGTCTCGTAAAGAAGTCGAGATGCTCAGTACAAGTCAGTCGAACGCTGCCCACACGACAATTAAGGAAATTCATCAAAATATTCCCCCTGCTGTCCCATTTGAAAAATTTGTGGGACGTGAGGTGGAACTAGAAAACTTGCACTCCTCATTACAAACATCTGGGCAAGTTGCGATTGTAGCTGGGATGAGTATGAGTGGTGTGGGGAAAACTGAACTGGCTACCCAATACGCCAAACAACATTTACAGAATTATCAAGGTGGGGTTTGCTGGTTATCAGCACAGGGAATTGATGTCGGAATTCAGATTCTCAGATTTGCCCAATTAAAATTTAACCTCATTGCACCGGACGACTGGGAATTAGCAGATAGGCTGAAATACTGCTGGGAGAATTGGCAACAAGGTGAAGTGCTGCTGGTATTTGATGATGTCACCCACTACAAAAAACAAGTTCAGCGTTATCTACCCTTGGAATCACCTCGGTTTAAAGTATTGCTGACAATGCGCCTGGGGTTTGACAGAACTTTACTGCAATTACGTCTGGATGTCCTCAAACCATTGGCGGCGATGAAATTATTAAAGTCGCTAATTGGCAGAGAACGACTTAAAAGTGAGCCTTGGGTTGCAAGAAGAATTTGTAAATTCTTGGGATATTTGCCTTTGACGTTAGGGTTAGTGGGGCGATATCTGGATACAATGCCAGATTTGTCTCTGGAAACACTGCACAAGCGGCTAGAAAAAAACCGACTGGAACACGAAGCAGTAGCCAAGGCTAACCCATTGATGCATTATGAATACGGCGTGGCTGAAGCTTTTGCATTAAGTTGGAAACAATTGGATAAGAATGCACAAAGCTTAGGCTGTTGGCTGAGTTTGTATGCCTTGGCTGACATTCCCTTATCTGTTGAGACGATAGAAGATGACGAAGAACAAGAATTCTGGGAGAAAGCTATAGCCCAGTTGCGGAAACTGGATTTAATAGAATGCCAGGCTAAAGGAATTTATCGTCTACATCCACTGATTCGGCAATTTTTCCAAATGAAGTTGGATGAGTCAAGTGAAGCAGATGAGGTGAAAACTGCTTTTGTCGCGCTGATGGTAGAGGTAGCAAAGCAAATTCCTCAACGGCCTAACCGTGAAGAGATTCTCAATCTCACTTCTGCTATCCCCCACCTTGCAGAAATTGCAACCCATCTATCCCAGTATCTCAGTGACGAGGATTTAATTGGGCCTTTCACAGGTTTAGGCTGGTTTTATCAAAGTCAAAAACTTTATCAGCAAGCAGAACTTTGGTACAAACTATCTATTGAGGTAGCTGAAAATCGTCTTGGTTTAGAACATCCTGATGTCGCCACTAGCCTGAACAATCTCGCAGAACTCTACCGTTTTACAGGATGGTATAGCGAAGCCGAACCTCTGTATCAGCAAGCTTTGTCACTGAGAAAACGCTTATTGGGAGAAGCACATCCCGATGTTGCTACTAGCCTGAACAATCTGGCAGGACTCTACAAATCTACAAGACGCTACAGTGAAGCCAAACCTTTGTTTGAGGAAGCTTTGGCACTGAGCAAACGCTTACTGGGAGACAACCATCCCGATGTCGTCACTAGCCTGAACAATCTCGCAGCACTGTATCATTCCATAGGACGCTATAGCGAAGCCGAACCCCTGTATCAGCAAGCTTTGTCACTCCAGAAACGCTTACTGGGAGACAACCATCCCGATATCGCGGCTAGCCTGAACAATCTCGGAATCCTCTACGAATCTACAGGACAGTACAGCAAAGCCCAACCCCTATATCAGCAAGCTTTGTCACTGAGAAGACGCTTACTGGGAGAAGCACATCCCGATGTTGCGGCTAGCCTGAACAATCTCGCAGAACTCTACCGTTTTACAGAACGTTACAGCGAAGCCGAACCCTTATATCAGCAAGCTTTAGAATTGAGAAAACGCTTACTGGGAGAAGCACATCCCGATGTCGCCCAAAGCCTGAACAATCTTGCAGAACTCTACCGTTTTACAGAACGCTACAGCGAAGCCGAACCTCTGTATCAGCAAGCTTTAGAATTGAGAAAACGCTTACTGGGAGAAGCACATCCCGATGTCGCTACTAGCCTGAACAATCTCGCATTACTCTACGGTTCTACAGAACGTTACAGTGAAGCCGAACCCCTATATCAGCAAGCTTTAGAATTGAGAAAACGCTTACTGGGAAACAATCATCACCATGTCGCCAATAGCCTGAACAATCTCGCATTACTCTACAAATTTACAGGACGCTACAGAGAAGCTAAACCCTTGTTTGAGCAAGCTTTGACAATTTCTGAACATACTTTAGGTGTAGGTCATCCTAATACAATGACGATAAGAGGAAATTATGCAATCATTTTAAGAGAAACATCTCGCTAACAATTGCCTCCCTTCGCTACGCGATGTCTACGACGGGCTATTTGGCGTCGCACCTTTCTAGCCAAATTACATCATAACCCTTCACTTGTGGAAATCTTTGCCCAACTGCAAGCAATAATTGATGCGATACAACAGTTGTAGTTTAAATTTTAGCAGCGTAGAAGCGCAGTGGCTTGCCGTTAGGCATCATACTCTACATAGCCAATAGTAAAAGTCAATAATACTGCGTAAGCGTAGCCTGTCGTAGACATTGCCTAGCCATTTTGAGTACAAAACTCGAAATTTGAGGTTCAAAGGCTTAATCGTTAACCTCAAAGGCTTAATCCTCAACCTCAAAGGCTTAATCCTCAACCTCAAAGGCTTAATCGTTAACCTCAAAGGCTTAATCCTCAGCCTCAAAGGCTTAATCCTCAACCTCAAAGGCTTAATCCTCAACCTCAAAGGCTTAATCCTTAACTTCAAAGGCTTAATCGTTAACCTCAAAGGCTTAATCCTCAACCTCAAAGGCTTAATCCTCAACCTCAAAGGCTTAATCCTCAGCCTCAAAGGCTTAACTGGCAATGCCTAACTGCAAGCCACTGCTTTTAAATGTTCCCATGCAAATCGGATTTTTACTCCCAAGAGAGGACATTTCCAAATGGAGACAAAGTAGATAGAATCAGAAATATTATATTTAACAAACTATTTATGCAATGGGCTAATTTTCTAGCTAAAGAAGCTGCTATTAATGGTTTATCTCTAGAACAAACGGCAGCTTTTGCAAAGGATTTTAAGATAGAAAACTTAAGAAAAAGTGAAGCTAAACTTGCCAGCGAATTAAACGTTGATATTGCTGCTTTCAGAAAGTGGATGGGTGAGGTATATGACAAGTTTACCCAGAATTATCCTGAGTTAGCGACTTTCAACGGTCAGGACAAACTAGAGAAGTTACAAGCTTACCTGAGGGCAAAATATAATAGCGAATTGGATGTCCTTAAACCATTGGCGGCGATGAAATTATTAAAATCGCTAATTGGTAGGGAACGACTGCAACAAGAAGCTTGGATTGCGAGAAGAATTTGTAAATTTTTGAGATATTTGCCCTTAGCGTTAGAGTTAGTGGGGCGATATCTAAATAAAATGCTAGATTTGTCTCTGAAAACAGTGCTGAAGCGGTTAGAGAAGAAACGAGTGGAACATGAATCAGTGGTCAATGCTAACTCATTGATGCATTATGAATACGGTGTAGCTGAAGTTTTTGAATTAAGTTGGGAACAATTGGATGAGAATGCACAAAGCTTTGGCTGTTTGCTAAGTTTGTGTGCCTTAGCTGATATTCCCTTATCTGTTGAGACGATAGGAGATGACAAAAAACAACGACTCAATGAAAAAGCCATAGCCGATTTACTAGAATTGCATTTGCTAGAACAGGAAAGTAAAGGAATTTATCGTCTAAATCCACTGATTCGGCAACTTTTTCAAATGAAGTTGGATAAGTCAGGTGAGGCGGATGAAGCAAAAACTAAATTTGCAGTGATGATGCTAGAGGTAGCAAAGCTAATTCCGCAACAGCCTAATCCTGAAGAGATTCTTAACCTCACTCCACATATCCCGCACATTACAGAAGTTGCAATCCACCTATCACAGTATCTTAGTGATGAAAATCTAATCACTCTGTTTACCAAATTAGCCTGGTTTTCTCAAGGTCAAGGACTTTATCAACAAGCAGAACTTTGGTTACAGCAGTGTGTAGAACTGACTAAAAATCGTCTTGGTTTAGAACATACTGATGTCGCCACTAACCTAAACAATTTAGCAGGACTTTACGAATCTACAGGACGTTACAGAGAAGCCGAACCGCTGTATAAACAAGCTTTAGAACTCCAGAAACGCCTACTAGGAGACAACCATCTTGATGTCGCCACTAGCCTGAAGAATTTAGCACAACTTTACGATTCTACAGGACGTTATAGGGAAGCCGAACCGCTGTATAAACAAGCTTTAGAACTCCAGAAACGCCTGCTGGGAGAGGAACATTCCCATGTCGCCACTACCGTGAGCTATTTAGCATTACTCTACGAATCTACAGGACGCTATAGCGAAGCTGAACCTTTGTATCAGCAAGCTTTGAAACTGTGGAAACGCCTAGTTGGAGAAGAACATCCCCATGTCGCCACTACCCTGAACAATTTAGCAGCTTTGTACTGTTATACAGGACGCTACAGTAAAGCGGAACCCTTGCTCAAGAAAGCTTTAGAAATGAGAAAACGCTTGCTGGGAGACAACCATCTTGATGTCACCACTAGCTTGAATAATTTAGCGCAACTCTACGAATCTACAGAACGCTACAGCAAAGCCGAACCTTTGTATCAGCAAGCTTTAGAACTGAGTAAACGCCTGCTAGGAGATAATCATCCCGATGTTGCCATTAGCCTGAACAATCTAGCAGCACTCTACCGTCATACAAGACGCTACAAGAAAGCCCAACCCTTATTTGAGCAAGCTTTGAAAATTTGTGAACAAACTTTAGGTGTAAGTCATTCTACTACTATGACGATTCGGGCAAATTATGCAAGCTTTTTAAGAGAAGCATATCACTAGCGATCGCGTAGCGAAAGGAGGCGATCGGATAACCGTTTTGAATTTCAAACTTGAAACTTGAGGTTCAGAAGCTCAACGTCTACCTTCAAAAGCTAATACGCTTGGGTTATAGCCTTAACCCAAGCGTATTGAGATTGACCCATCTTGAAAGTCACTTGCTTGTCAAAAAATGTTTGGATAATGGAAAAATAGAATTATTCTCGTGTTTAAATTCGCAAGTCTCAAACATGCATTAAATAATGCAACGCAAGAATCTTCTCTACCAGCGGCTTTGCCAACAATTTCATTATCCAAAATTTAAACATCATAAATTCGGTGAAAGTTTACTTACATCCTAAAGACTTGCGAGTATCTACACCAGTTTTAGAATTAACACCACTTGCCTTAACACAAAGTTTTTTCACTTGCGTTCCATCTAAAATCGCATTCGTAAAATCAGCACCTGTAATATCCACGCTATCAAAAGTAGAACGCAGCATCATTGCATCGGTCAACACAGCATCACTTAAATCAGCGTCCTTAAACCTTGTTAGATAGGCTATGCCTTCACTAAAATCTGCACCACGCAGATTTACTCCTTCCAATAGAGTACCGTTAAACACGCCACCACGTAAGTCAGCATTGCTAAAATTAGCATTCTCTAATTTGAGATTGGTAAACTCAGTGCCAACTAAACTTTGACCAGAGTAATCCTTGGCTTTAACATCATTAGCCACAGAACGGGTAATACTGGAAGAACTTGCAGCTTGCGCCGATAGGGGAAACAAAAAAAGAACCATAGCTAAGACAAAGCTAGCTAACAGTTGCCAATATTTCATAATGTCTTCTTAATAAATCTCAACACTTTCACCATTAACTATTAAACCTCACAGAAGGGGACAAGGGGGACAAGGAAAATAATCATGCTCAATGCTCCAGTTCAATACACAATACTGTAAAACCTAGAAAGCATCTCTTAGGATGATAGATGTTGAGGTGCGATCGCATAATAATTACCTGTGGCTAATCAAGAAGAAAATGCCCAATCTTTGGCGCGAACCCCTTTATATCAACTGGGTGTAGAACTCAAAGCACGTCTTACCAGCTTTGGTGGCTGGGAAATGCCTGTGCAATTTAGTGGCATTAGCCGCGAACACGATGCTGTAAGAAATACAGCCGGAATGTTCGATATTTCCCACATGGGCAAATTTACCCTCCAAGGTAAAAACCTGATTTCTCAACTCCAGCCTCTAGTGCCTTCAGACTTGAGTCGTTTACAAGCTGGTCAAGCTCAATACACCGTATTATTAAATCTCCAAGCGGGAATTATTGACGATATCATTGTTTATTACCAAGGTGAAGACACCAGTGGCATACAGAAGGCATTGATCATCGTCAATGCGGCAACATCCAGTAAAGATAAAGCATGGCTATTGCAACATCTTGACTTGGATAAAGTACAATTCCAAGACCTTTCACCAGAAAAAGCCTTAATCGCTGTGCAAGGGCCAAAAGCGATTAAATATCTTCAACCCGTAGTGCAAGAAGACTTACAGCCAATCAAAGCCTTCGGACATTTAGAAGCAACCCTACTAGGGAAACCTGCCTTCTTAGCCCGCACAGGTTACACCGGAGAAGATGGCTTTGAGGTGATGGTAGACCCAGATGTGGGGGTAGAATTGTGGCGAAATCTCCATAATGCTGGTGTTATCCCCTGTGGACTTGGTGCGAGAGACACCCTGCGAGTAGAAGCGGCGATGGCACTTTACGGACAAGATATTGATGAGACCACCACACCCTTAGAAGCAGGTTTGGGGTGGCTAGTTCACTTAGATACCAAAGGCGAATTTATTGGTCGGGAAGTTTTGGAACAGCAAAAAGCTACTGGAGTGCATCGCCGATTGGTAGGTTTGCAAACCCAAGGACGCAACATTGCCCGTCACGGTTACCAAGTGTTATCCGCAGGTAAAGTTGTGGGAGAAGTTACCAGTGGCACTCTGTCACTTACACTTGGTTATCCTGTTGCATTAGCTTACGTTCCCACCCAGTTAGCAACTGTCAGTCAGCAGCTAGAAGTCGAAATTCGCGGCAAAGCTTATCCAGCAGTTGTAGTTAAACGTCCCTTTTATCGGTCAAAAAATCGTGTTACTAACTGATAAGTGCCGAGGTTTTTGAGGAATAATGTGTTGTGAGTTACTCAATTTACAGTCAGGTTCATTACCAGATATGGCTTGGATGATTGGGGCAATAATTTATTTGATAAGGGAGAGGAAGTAATATGTCTTTTGAATATCCTCAAGATTTCAGATACCTGGATTCTCATGAATACGTGCGACTAGATGGCGAAATTGCCACCGTTGGCATTACTGAGTTTGCCGTACATGAATTGGGTGATATTGTCTTTTTGGAACTGCCAGAAATTGGCGACGCTCTTACCAGAGGAGAAAACTTTGGCACAATTGAATCTGTGAAAGCCGTTGAAGAACTAAATTCACCCGTCACAGGCACAGTTATAGAACGCAATGAAGCCTTAATTAATTCTCCCGAAGAAGTGTCAGAAGACCCCTACGGGGAAGGGTGGTTTTTGAAAGTGCGCGTCAATGACCCTGGTGATGTTGAGGATGCCTTGACAGCGGATGAGTATCGCGCTCTGGTGGAAGGAGAGTAGAAAAGAGGCAAAGGGGCAGAGGGAAAGACTTGCTGCAAGTTACCCTTTGCTCCCCTACTCCTCTACTTAAGAGCCTCTTCTCACTCCACCGGTAGATAAGTCATGAAATTTAGATAAATTGAAAAGTTATACTTACTTCTTATGAGTATTTATTGCAAAATATGAAATAGTACTATCTGGAGAGTAATTTGTGGTATTAAACGCCCCTATTCTCAAGTCTAATCAGCAGCAAGTGCAGGACGAAAAAAGTCAAAAGTTAAGTAGTTTTGTGCCAAGACACATTGGCCCTAACTCTGATGACATCCAGCAAATGCTTAAGGTTTTGGGGTTTTCCAGCCTAGATGCGCTAATCAACCAAACAGTTCCACAGGCAATCCGGCTGAAGCGATCGCTAAAGTTACCAGAACCAGAAAGTGAGTACGCAGCACTGGCATCGTTAAAAAAAGTTGCTGTTAAAAATCAGGTTTTCCGCTCATACATCGGTATGGGATATTACGACAGTATTACCCCACCTGTGATTGCGCGCAATATCCTAGAAAACCCAGGTTGGTATACTGCCTACACTCCTTATCAGCCAGAAATTGCCCAAGGGCGACTCCAAGCGCTGCTAAATTTCCAAACCCTGATTATCGACCTCACAGGTTTGGAAATTGCCAATGCTTCGTTACTTGATGAAGCTACAGCAGCAGCTGAAGCGATGAACCTAAGCTATGGTGTCTCCAAAAATCAAGCAAATTCCTATTTTGTCTCTGGTGAGTGCCATCCCCAAACTATCGACGTGTTACAAACACGTGCTCAACCATTAGGGATTAAGATTATTGTTGGCGATCATCAAACCTTTGATTTTGATCAACCAATTTTTGGGGCTGTTCTGCAATATCCTGCAACTGATGGCACTATTTACGACTATCGCGCTTTTATAGAAAAAGCCCATGCTAAGGGTGCATTGGTGACGGTAGCAGCAGATCCTTTAAGTCTAACTTTGCTCACCCCTCCAGGGGAATTTGGCGCTGATATTGCGGTCGGTAGTACCCAGCGCTTCGGTATTCCGTTGGGGTTTGGGGGACCTCATGCGGCATACTTTGCTACAAAGGAAGAGTATAAGCGGCTGGTTCCAGGGCGAATTGTGGGAGTATCAAAAGATGCCCAAGGGAAGCCTGCATTACGTCTGGCCTTGCAAACCCGCGAACAACATATCCGCCGCGAAAAAGCTACTAGTAATATTTGTACAGCACAGGTGCTGCTGGCGGTAATGGCGAGTATGTACGCGGTCTATCATGGGCCTGCTGGACTGAAGCAAATTGCTGAAAATATCCACTCCTTGACGGTGTTACTGGCACAAGGACTGAAGCGTTTGGGTTACAGCGTCGTTTCAGAATCTTTCTTTGATACGCTGCGAGTAGAACTGGGAACACACAATTTAAAAGATATTCTGGCAAATAGCGAACAACTTCAAATTAACCTGCGGATTTTTGATGCAACTGCTGTTGGGATCTCGCTGGATGAAACAACTACACCAGAAGACTTAATCGACCTCTGGCAGATTTTCGCTGGTACAGATGATTTACCTTTTAGCTTAGAAGAATTAACTTTTCCCTGTCTTCCCCATCTCTCCCTCTCCCGTACAAGTACATATCTCACCCACCCAGTTTTTAACCGCTATCACTCAGAAACTGAGTTATTGCGCTATCTGCATAAGCTAGAAAGCAAGGACTTGTCGCTGACAACATCGATGATTCCCTTGGGTTCTTGCACAATGAAGTTGAATGCGACTGCTGAGATGATTCCGGTAAGTTGGGAGGAATTTGGCAAGATTCATCCATTTGCTCCGGCGTCGCAAACGCAGGGTTATCAAATTTTATTTAAGCAACTTGAGGCATGGTTAGCTGAAATTACTGGTTTTGCCGGAATTTCTCTGCAACCAAATGCTGGTTCTCAAGGGGAATACGCCGGACTTTTAGTGATTCGCCAATATCACCAAAGCCGTGGAGAAGGACACCGCAACGTCTGTTTGATTCCGACTTCGGCACACGGGACAAATCCAGCGAGTGCGGTAATGTGCGGGATGAAAGTGGTAGCAGTTGCCTGTGACTTACAAGGTAATATTAACGTTGATGACCTGAAGGCTAAGGCAGAAAAATACAGCAATGAACTAGCCGCCTTAATGGTGACATATCCCTCAACTCATGGTGTTTTTGAGGAGCCAATTCAGGAAATCTGCGCTATTGTCCATACCCACGGTGGACAAGTTTACATGGATGGGGCAAATATGAACGCCCAAGTGGGAATTTGTCGTCCTGGAGATATTGGTGCGGATGTCTGCCATTTAAACTTGCACAAAACCTTCTGTATTCCTCATGGTGGCGGTGGGCCTGGTATGGGGCCCATTGGGGTAGCCTCTCATCTCGTGCCTTTTCTCCCTGGACATGCTGTAATTGGGACTGGGAACTGGGGACTGGGGACTAGGAAGGAAGAAATTCCTAATTCGCAGCATATTGGTGCTGTGGCTGCTGCACCTTGGGGTAGTGCTAGTATCTTGGTGATTTCTTGGATGTACATCGCTATGATGGGTGCAGCTGGTTTGACCCAAGCAACTAAAGTGGCGATTCTCAGCGCTAACTACATCGCCAAGAGACTGGAATCGTACTATCCAGTTTTGTATCAAGGGAAAAATGGTCTAGTTGCCCATGAATGTATTTTAGATTTGCGATCGCTCAAAAAATCAGCTGCGATCGAAATCGATGATGTTGCCAAGCGTTTGATGGATTATGGTTTCCACGCGCCGACTGTCTCTTGGCCTGTAGGAGGTACAATCATGGTGGAACCTACAGAAAGTGAATCTCAACAAGAGTTGGATCGTTTCTGTGATGCGTTGATTTCTATTCGCCAAGAAATCGCTGAGATTGAATTAGGTAGGGTGGATATCCAAGATAATGTTTTGAAGAATGCACCCCACACTGCCGAAAGCCTGATCACCGGAGAATGGCATCATTCCTATTCTCGTGAACAAGCTGCCTACCCCGCACCTTGGACTCGTGAACATAAGTTTTGGCCGGCTGTCGGTCGCATTGATTCAGCCTTTGGTGACAGGAATTTTGTTTGTTCTTGTCTGCCAATGGATGCTTATTCCTCATAAAGCCGTACAGTTTAGTTAAAACTTGCTCCCCCCAACTCTCGTTTTTAGAAAGTTAGGGGGATTTTTTTATAGTTCCTTCCTTCTTATCTTTTCAGGCTTATTATTGACCAATACAGTTCAGTTAAGCATTTCTCCCTTCTCTTCCTTTGCGTTCTTTGCGTCCTTCTCTACGAGACGCCAAGGACGCAAAGAGAAGAAAGAAGAAAGAGATATGTAATTTTCATAAATGATTTAGGATTGCTATCTTATTGACTATTGATTAACTCCTCCAATTCTTTTTCTAAAGATAAAGGCTGATACCCCAATCCAAAAGCTTTGGAACTATCCAAAGAAACATCTGCTGGTCTAGCTGCTGCCATTTTCACATCTTGTTGTCGGCAGAATTTGAGCTTGGTGGCGGGAAGTTGAAATACCTCAACTAATAACCGCCCAAAATCATAGCGAGAAATTCGCTCTTTGCCGCCTAAGTGAATGATGCCGTTAACTTTTTCCAATGCTAATAATAGCCCTCTGGCGGCAGTTTTTCCACTTACTGGTGTGCGGAATTCATCAATAAATAAACTTAGTTCTTCTTCTGCTTGTAAAGTTTGAATAAATGGCTGAATAAAGCTTTTAGCTGTGGGTGTTGCTGTGCCAAACATCAACGGCATTCTACACACTGCGGTCATGGGATATCGCTCTAGCATACTTACTTCAGCTATGGCTTTTTGCTCACCATAAAGATTGACAGGATACACGGGATCTGTTTCTCGATAGGGGGCATTTAAGCCATCAAAAACTAAGTCACTTGAGGTAAAAGCACAAGGTATAGAATTATCAGCACAAAGTCCGGCAATATTGTCGGATGCTATGACGTTAATTGCGTGCGATTCTTCGGGATGGGTTTGACAAAAATTTGGTTGCGAATGTGCAGCAGTATGAATAACTGCTGTTGGTTTAATATCATTAAATATGCGCTGCAATTCCTGAAAATCTGTTAAGTTAACTTTTAACATTTTGATATCAGGAATATTTAGATAATGGGAAAAATAAGTACCATAAACTTCCCATTCTTGTTGTGCAAGCTGGCAAAGATGCCATCCCAAAAAGCCACTTGCTCCGGTAATTAGCAATTTTTTCATATTTTATTTAAAAAAATTTAATTCGGTTCAAAAGACCGCTTTGATTATACTTTACAAAATGATTGCAAGAAACTATTGAAGTAATTCCTGAAACTGCTTTTTATTACGCACTTTTTTAAAGTCTGGGTCAGTTTTTGCTAACTTCTTATATTTATCAGGAACAAGCTCAATTGCTTTATCTAAATTCTCAATTGCTAATTCTAAATTATTTTGTAAAGCATAAGAGCAAGCTTTGTTGTAATATACTTGGTGCAAATCTGGCTTGATAGCGATCGCTTTATCATAAGATGCAATAGCATCTTGGTAACGGTGCAACTTTGTCAGAGCAATGCCGCGGTTAATTAAGGCTTCATATTTGTCGGGTTTGATAGCGATCGCTTTGTCGTAAGATGCAAGAGCATCTTTGTAGCGTTGCAACGATGTTAAGGCTATGCCACGATTATACCAAGCTTCATATTTGTCAGGTTTGATGGCGATCGCTCTATCGTAAGATGCAAGAGCATCTTTGTAGCGTTGCAACGATGTTAAAGCTATGCCACGGTTAATCCAAGCTTCAGGACTGTCAACTTTGATGGCGATCGCTTCGTCGTATGCTTTTATTGCATCTTCGTAACGTTGTCCATCTAATAAATAATTACCTTGATGAAAGAAATCTTCTGCTTTTTGCGTAGCCTTCGCTTCTATCAAAAGTTGGGTTACATTACTTTCTTGCACAACTTGTGTAGTATTTTCTATTGATGAGTTTGCCCCACCATTACAGCCAAATGCAAAGAAAACTATTAAGCCAGATGCAACGAAACAGCGCCGAAAAACCATGCTGTACCTACAAAACTGATAAAGATGATCTTAAAAGTTGTTTTTTTGAGTATTATTAAAATACACTAATTTTTACCCATTAATTTATTTACTTATATATATTTTGAGAAATAACTTTTTTGACAATGCGTAGAAGCTTCTAAAAATAAACTGTATGTTACATTATCATATTAAATACATATAAAGCAATTGCTTAGAGCTTATCTCACTCAAAAAATGATTATTTGTGTTTTAATCTAGGTAGCGTAAGCGTGGCTGTCGTAGACATCGCACGCGTTTGGTAATTTCCTTTTGAATTAACGAGGGTGCGATCCCTAACTATCTGAAGCTTACACGCTCGTTGCAACCTCCAGCAAGAACTGCCTTATTCACATTACTCTGCTATCAACGGGTAATGAAAAGTCGCGAGACCATTCATTCCAAGATCCAAAATAATTCCTGGCGGAAATTCCTGCTACTTGCAGAGCAATCAGAGTATTCGCCGCCCTAGAACCTTTAAAACAGTAAACGTACACAATAGAGTCTTCAGTAATACCTACAGATTGACAAATTTCTAAGATTTCCGTTTTTGAGCGGAACATGGAGATTCCCGATTCAGATGTCATCATCCGATGCCATTCTAACCATACAGCGTTAGGGATTCTACCTTTGCGAGGACAAAAATCAACAGTGTAGGGAGAAGAACTCAGCCCAAGCCATTCGTTGCGATCGCGCACATCTAATTTAATAATTGCTGGATTGTCAATTGCTTGCAACATCTCGGCGGTAGTAACCATCATGTCAGTGTTGGGATGCAATCTAAATATGCTGCTTTCGCGTAATGGTACTTCATCGGTAGTAGGTAATCCCGCTGTCTGCCATGCTCTATATCCTCCGTGTAAGATAGATACCTGAGCGCAACCCAAATACTTGAGTAAGAAAGCTGCTCGACAAGATTGACCATAACCTTTATTTAAAGTATCTTCATAAACAATTAACCGTTCTGCACCAGATATTCCTACCCTGCTGATAATTTCTGCAAAATACTCTTGCAATTTCTTTAATCCTGTTGGGTAAGAATTCTCTAAAAGATAGGTGAAAAAATCTCTAATATTTATGGATTGAGGAATATGAGAAATACTATAATCTTCTTGACTTCGCGTATCGATAATGATAGTTTGTGATGATTTTTCTGCTAAGAGAGACGTGAGTTCTTGAGGAGAAATGAGGAGTTTTGTATTCACGCTTTCATGCTTCTGTTGTCGTACCATTAGGGATTATCGCCCAGGGTAGATTTACATTTTGGAATGCAAATTACAGAAGAATGAATATTGAATGTTATGAGAGAGCTTTTAGGGCTGTGTTATTTTAAAACTGACCAAATCAATTTAGTAAAATTAAAGGTTAAAGATCCCCTCACCCCCCTTAAAAAGTGGTGCTAATTTCCCCCCTTTTTAAGGCGGGAGAAATGGAGGGATCTTATTTGAAAAGTATTGGGTGTTATACCCTAATAAGTAGTCGGACAGAATTACAGTTATTTTCAGGTAAATAGATCACACGGTCGGGGCGCAAGGTCTTGCGCCCCTACGACAGATGTGGTTTCAAATACATGAAAACTGCTGTAATTACACAATGTCATTGCAAGTGTAACGTTCGCGTAGCGTCTCGTAGAGAAAGAATCGCAAGGATTTGGGATTGCTTTACTTCGTACCCTACGGGAACGCCTGCGTAGGATGCCCGTTCGCCGCAAGGCGTCCCGTTAGGGAAGGGCTGTAGGGCGAACGCAATGACTGTAAATATTTTTGTCCAGCTAGTTATCATGTCCGTCTAATTAATTATCAAAAAAACTCTCCGTGTCCCCGTGTCAGCCTTAATGATAAGTGTTCAACCGGAATTGATATAATCCTTTCGGACTTTGTGATCCCAAAATCATATTTTCAGCACAAAGACACAAAAGTACAAAACAGATAGTAGGCTTTAACTTTGCAATGCCTAACTAATCCTAAACACTGACTCAACAGTTGACTTAATCGATTCGCGTGCATCCTTCAAAGTTTGGCTAATAGGATGTTTTGCCTGTAAAAATGCGCGGGCACAATTACGTCCTGGCATTCCCGAAATCGAACCACCTGGATGAGTTCCTGCACCAGTCAAAAATAGATTATCAATTGGTGTTTTGTAGTTCGCTATTTCTGGCAAGGGACGGAAAAATATCATCTGATCTAAAGTCATGTCAACATGGTAATAATTCCCTTTGTACGCACCTAATCTTTCTCCTAGTTCTGCTGGACTTTCTACACGACGGGCGATAGTTGCATCCTTGACATTTGGTGCATAGTCTGCCAATTTATCAATCACCCTATCTGCAACTTTGTTTTTCAATTCATCTGTCCAACCAGTACCTTTCAAACCAGTGCCTTCTGCACCCGCAATTTGATAAGGGGCAAAAAACTCAATCCATGCAGTGTGCTTACCTGGTGGTGCTAATGTGGGGTCTAAATAACTAGGCATCACCAAATACATTGATGGGTCAGTATCAGGAATCTCTCCCAAGGTACATTTGCTATGAGCCTGTTCTACATGAGCCACAGAATCTGCAATCAAGATGGAACCGACGAGATATTCATCTTTGTGGGCGTGGTATGGAAAGCGCAGTGGTTCGTCTAAAGCCAAATCTATCTTAAGGATGGTTTCGTTATTGTTAACGATGCGGCGTTCTAATCTTTCCCATAAATTTGGGTCGGCTCCATCAACTTCGCTTTTATCAGTCATTTGCAAAAATAACCGCTTGGCATCAATATTAGAAATAACCCCGTGTTTCGCACGATATTCTTTACCACCAGCAACCCGCACACCCACAGCTTTTCCATCATCAATTAAAACTTTTTCAACCTGCTGATCTGCGAGAATAACCCCACCTTTACTTGTGACTAAATTCACCAAAGCTTGCACAAGTGCGCCAGTGCCGCCGCGAGGTCTGGCCATTCCAGGATTGTGACGCATTGCCATCATGATTGCACCAATAGCAAGGGTTTTTTGCGATGGTGGCGCACCAAGTTCTGCTGCTAATCTGGCTAGTGGCGCTTTCAGAAATTCCTCATCAAACCACTCGTTAAGTAAATCCTCAGCGCTGGTCAACATTGTACGAATAAAGTCCAGCGTTTTGTTCGGGGAACCGAGAACAGAAAATAAATCTTTCAGTTTGGTAATGTCGTAGTTACCAAGGATTTCTATAACTGATTTTGGCGGTGCATTAAACATGGGAATCATTGCACCTAGCGATCGCTGCCAAAAGTCTACAAATTCGGCGTATTTTTTAGCATCACGTTCACTGTAACGAGCAATTTCTGCACAAGTTTTTTCTAGTGACTTATGTGCTAAGAAATACTTGCCATCAGGATGAGGACAGAAAACAACCGGATCGCAATCCAGATAATGCAAGCCGTATTTTTCTAGTTCTAATTCTTCAACAACTGGCCCCAAGTGAATAAATTCATGGTCAATAGCACACAAGTTAAATTTAAATCCAGGAGCTTCTTGGGGTAAACATTCTTCAGTTGTTGCTGCACCACCGATAACAGAACGCTTTTCTAGTAACAGGACGCTATAACCAGCTTTTAGCAAATAAGCTGCACAAACTAGCCCATTGTGCCCAGCACCAATTAGCACAACATCATACTCTTGCATAGTTGTCACTTTCAAATTAAGTAGCTTTTAAAAGCTTACAAAACTTTTCAAAAATTTACATCATTCCCTAGTCACAAAAATTATCCTTAACTAGTGTCAATACTACTAAAGAGATAGTTCAGTTATTGATGAGGGTATTTGCTTCACTTGAGTTTCTACCAGAAGTGTCAAACTACCCTTTTCTACTTTTATATCTTTAATCTTGAACGCCATATCTTCCCATTTCAAAGATGGTAGATTCATCAGTTCTTTGGCTTTCTGCATTAATGCTGTAACTACTTCTACTGAAATCCCGCCTCCCTCAGTGCAGTTAAAACTCTCCAGCATTGCGGGTTGTGAATGAGTCCGTGGGCGAAGCACCGCAGTGTAGGCTAAAGGGCGAGTATTTCCCTTTTCCTTTAACAGCAATCTTCCTCTACATTCAATTTTGCCTTCACCAGGTAAAAATACTTGAATTTTTTGCGGCTCAAAACTCACAATTTCACCATCTACATCAAAATCAAAGTTTTGCATCTGGCTACTAACAAAGTCTGATGCCAAAGTGCGGTTCATATCCACTTCTGTGAGTACAATCCGAGCAATGGCATTTACAGCCTCATTGAATTCTATTTGACCAAAAAGAGCGCTGAAGGGATTGATGTCAATGCTATCTGTTTGTAGTTTGATTTCCTGCACGCGGATGTCTTTTTGTATAAGCAATCCTTCACCTGCAAACGAAACTCCATCCGCTTGTCCCTGAAGTATTTTGAATAAATCAGTTTGTACATTTATGTCTATTTTTTCTACTTCATCTAACGCTTGGGATACCACCATTTCAGCGCTCTGAGATAGAACTTTTTCTTCCAAGTTATGTTCGTCTTGCATGAGTTAGTATCTCCTAAATATCTTCCTACTACTTACTGTAAAGGCTAGTTCCTAAGGAGCGAATCTACATTGCGGTATATCTAAGTCGGAGGATTAAGTAATCAAGTAAAAAGTCTTGTTTCTTTTCTAAGTTTTGCCTTTTTAGTAACAAACATTTTTACACCACCACTAGGGACAATCGTAATACCACGACGGACTGGATGCACTGGACGTTTATCAGTAAGAGTCAGTTGGAAATTCGATAATATTATGGCTGTTACTAATTTTAATTCATACATAGAAAATGCGCCACCAATGCAACCGCGATAACCGCCACCGAAGGGTAAATATTCATAAGGGGAAAATTTTTGGTTGAGAAATCTTTCTGGGCGGAACTGTTCTGCTTCTGGGTAAGTCTCGGTTCGACGATGGGCTAAATAAATACAAGGAACTAAAACTGTTTCTGATGTAAAATTATGCCCCATAATTTCCACTCTATCTTGTACCATTCGCGGTGTGCAAATTAAAGCAATAGGATGAATTCGCAGTGTTTCTTGACAGACGGCGGTGAGATAAGGTAATTGTGTAATTGCTTCTGGATTTGTGAGATCATCCAAAGTGTTTAGTTCTTGTATTAGCCGATTTTTCACATCTGGGTGAGAGTGAATTAAATAAAATACCCAGGCTAATACGCCAGATGTAGTTTCGTAACCCAACAGCAATAATGAAACTAGTTGATCGCGTAATTCCTTATCTGTTATCTGTTCTCCATTTACGTCACGCGCTGACATCAGCAGGCTGAGAATATCTGTACGCGCAGCATCATTTTGCAAACGTCTTTCAGAAATTTCTGCATAAATGAGTTTGTCAATTTCCTCTCGTCTTTTTAGGAAAATTCCCCAAGGACTCCATCCACCTAAATCTTGTTGCAGCAAAGGAAAGAAAAATAAGCTGGAATACCAAGGTTTAGTTACGTCTTCTAACAAAGAACTTAATTTTTCTTTTAATTGTTGGTAACGCGCACCATGACTAATACCAAATACCACTTGTAAGATAATTTCTAAAGTGATATTTGACATTAAGTTGTGTATATAAATATTTGTACCTGATGTCCAATTTTGTGTAACTTCTTCAGTAATTTGACAAATTGCTTGTCCATAAGACTTTAAATTATCGCCATGAAATGCTGGTAGTAATAATTGCCTCTGTTGTTGATGCGATCGCCCTTCTTGAAATACCAGAGAATTCTCTCCAAACAAAGGTTTAAATACATGGGTTGCTTTCTTAAAATCTAACTTGTGTGCAGGTATGGCAAAACAATCACTAATTGCTTGGGGATGGCTAAAAAAGACTATTGGTGGCGACTTTAAACCCATTACTCGCACAGTGAAAATATCACCATACTTGGTAGCATAATTTTCTAAACTTTTTGTAGGTTGAGCAATTAATTGCAAAGTTTGTAGCAACGCTGGTGTGCGTATATTCTCAAGTACTTTCATTGTTTATTCAATCCTTTTAAGATTTAGTCAGCTGCAAATAATTCAATCGGCTTGGGTTAAGACTTCACCCTCTCTAACGCTCCTTAAAAAGCAGGGAATTATAGCAAGCCTTTTTAAGAGTTTGGGGGAATGTTCCGCAGTTAACTACCACTAAGTAAACCCTATTGGCAAATCATTACCATTAATTTTTACAAGGATAATATTTTTTCTGAATCTTTAGAAGCATTTATGGAAAAACTTACTAAAAATATTTTGGGTATATACCCACTTAAATTACGCCTTTTGGTGTAAAATACCAGTTTTATAATTCATTTTTTTACAAACGTTGTAATATATTACAGCAGTTTTCATGTATTTGAACCACATCTATCGTAGGGGCACAGCATTGCTGTGCCCCTACCGCGTGGTCTATTTACCTGAAAATAGCTGTAAATTAAAATACCTCTATAGACCTCCTTAAAAAAAGACTATGGGGGATTATGTAGAAGTATTGAAAATCTATCTAAATATATAGATGGGAGTTGAAAATTTGCTGAATGCAACCATCAACTGCTGGAGTATTAAACAGTGGTTGTCTGTAGGATGGGCGACTTCACCTGACGTTGACCAGTGACAACCATCTGGATAGGACGATCTGGCCCTGTCACCAAACCACGGCGCTTAGGTCGCACTTCCCCATTGTCAACTAATTCTAATTCAAGGCTGGAAAGGATTTTGACAAGTGCTAGCTTCATTTCCAACTGGGCAAATGCTAGACCAATACAACGTCTTGCACCACCGCCAAAAGGCAAATATTCATAGGCAGAAAATTGCCGTTCTAAAAAGCGTTCTGGCTTAAACTGTTTAGGTTCTGGGTAAATATCTTCCCTCTGGTGGGTCAAATAAATAGAACCAAGTAGGACTGTACCCGGTTCTAGTTCGTAACCACCCAACGATAGAGGTGTTCTTACTACTCTAGGAAAGGTAAGCATACCTACTGGGTAAATGCGTAATGTCTCGGAGCAAACAGCGTTGAGATAGGGTAACTTGAAAATGATGCTGGGGTCTGGGTCATCGCCCAAGCTATCTAACTCTTGCAGTAGCTTTTGGCGCACTGATGGTAGTTTGTAAATCCAGTATAATGCCCATGCTAAGGCTGTCGCTGTGGTTTCATGACCGGCAGCTAACAGAGTAATCAATTCATCGCGCAACTCTTGCTCAGTCATGGGTTGACCTGCTTCATCTCTAGCAGCCATGAGTAAGCTGAGAACATCTGTGCGTGATGAATCTGGTTGTTCTCGACGTTCCCGAATTTCCTCGTAGATGAGTTGGTCAGCTTCCTGCTGACGGCGGATATGTTTTCCCCAGAAGTTAATCGGACCAAAATCCCTTTGCAAAGCGGGGAAATAAAGTAAAGCCACAAGTAACCGAGAACTAGCCTTTTCTAAAAGCTCACCCAAAAATTGCTGTAGTTTTTCGGCGCGAGTCCCTTCATGTAGCCCAAACACAGCTTGCATAATCACCCGCAGGGTAATGGCTTGAGTAGCAGACCGAATATTGAAGGGTTTGCCTATTTGGTATTGGCTGATAACTTTCTGGGTGACATCGGTAATCACCTGGCTATAGTTTCGCATTCTTTCGCCGTGAAAGGGAGGCATTAACAACTGGCGTTGGCGCTGGTGTTCTGCGCCGCTGAGAGTAAATACAGAATACTTCCCCACAAAAGATTCAAACACCTGATTCAAATCACCAGGCGCTTCCAATGCCTTGGTATCATTTGTCAAAATTTGCTGTAATGCTTGGGGGTTGCTGACCATCACTAAAGGAGGAAGATTTTTGTCTAACCTGATAGTAAAAATATCGCCATAACTTTTGGCACAAGTTTCCATAAATGACATCGGATTTGCAATCCAGCGCACCATCTGTGCAAGGGGTGAGATTTGCGGCCCATTTGGTAATTTCATAAATTTTTTTGCTACTTAATATTTTTTTACTACTTAAACTAACTGAAATTTTGATTACATGACCATTTAAGTTACTTATTCTAACGTTGCAAAAAACCAATAAACTGTTACAACCTCAAAGATGTAAAATTTTTGTTAAATTCAACGAGCATCTACAGTTTCATTTCCTCGTCATAAGGTACTCAGCATGACCGCAATCACCCCAAAGGCATCTTCAGCGCTTCCCGATTTTTTTGAAGGTATTCAATATTTTGGTGAAGCGTTACCAGATTTTGAAACTCATGGTGCAACACCTGCTATAGAGTCGGGCAAAGTAGCGATCGCAGATCCCACAGATAAAGCAGCTGTATATCAAACTTTACTGGCTGCCGATGCTTTACGCTACCTGACTTTGCAAGTTACCGCTAGTAAGGCTTCTGGGCATCCCGGCGGATTCGCCAGCCAAGCAGAAGCTTACGCATCTCTTGTCATGCTGGGACACAAGAACATTCTCACTGAAGTCGGACACCACGCCCCTGGATTTTATTGTGCCATGTTCTTGGATCGTTCCCTAGAGGACATGGGAATTTTTACAGTCCAACAATTGCGCGATCGCTTCCGAGAAAAGCACGGACTCTTAGGACACCTTTCTGGTTACATCCCCGGTATTCTCGCACCTGCGGGGCCTTTGGGACAAGGGCAACACTTTGCAATGGCGGCTGCACTGTTACACAAAGATAAGTTATTCCCCTTTACAGTTGGTGATGGTGGATTGGGTGAGCCTTATATTGTAAGTGCGATCGCCCACTTCCATACTGCTTATCCTGCTGTTACCAACTTCTTACCGGTGTTGGTGTGGAACGGTTACAGCCAAGAACATCACAGTATGGTTTCCCTCAAAACCAATGAACAGATGCAAGCATATTGGCAAGGTAACGGTTTTGATGAAGTTATATTAGTTGATGCCAAGGATTTCGACGATCAAAACCAGCCAGGTGATTATGTTGATAGTACTGCTTTTTCTTTTGAAAAGCGCCTAGAATTTACTCAAGCAGTACTTTCAGGTGTGGATAAAGCAGCGCGATCGGCACTGGGCGGTAAACTTACCGTATTTATAATTAAACAACTCAAAGGTGCAGGAGTCCACGCGCGGGGGTCAAAATCTCACAATCTCTATCCCAAAGATACACTAAATGCTCCCCATATTATTAGTGCATTGCAAAGCCGTGCTTTGTCTGCGGAAGCTTGGCAATTAGTGCGGACAAATGCAGAACGCGCTGGCGGTGGCCCAGCAGCGAAAACTGTGGTGACAGAATTTGAATTTCCATTACCAGATTTAGGTGAATTATCTTTAGAAGAATATGCAGTCGGTGTTGAACCCAAAGTTTCCACAACAGCGATGGGACGATTGGTAGGAATAGTTGGAAATAAAGATCAGAATTTCCTCGTCACCAACGCCGACGGTAACGAAGCATCTGGAATTGCCAACATCAACCAAGCATTAAAAATTATCCACCCCACAACCGACGATTTATATTACCAAGCACCAAATGGACAAGTTTATGAACCATTGAGTGAAGATGCTTGTGCCGGTTTAGCTGCGGGTTTGGCGTTAATGGGTGCGAGAACTTTGTGGTGTTCTTACGAATCTTTTGCCATCAACGGATTACCAATTTGGCAAACTGTAACCCAAGCAATGGCAGAATTGCGTCGTCAAACTCCCTCGACTATTACTTTATTCACAGCTGGCGCATTAGAGCAAGGGCGCAACGGTTGGACTCACCAACGTCCAGAAATTGAAGCTTACTTTGCTTCGTTGATGCGAAATGGCAATGTTTTCCCCTTATTTCCCCCCGATGCCAATAGTATTCAAGTCTGTTATGAGTGGGCACTGAAAAGTAAAAATAAGGGAATTGTAATTACTGCAAGTAAAACGCCATTGCAAATTCGTACCACTTTTGAACAAACTCGTCAAGGGTTGCGTGATGGTGCGGTGGTGTTACATGAAGTCGCTGGTGATAAGCAAGTTGTATTTGCTGTGATTGGCGATATGACATTAATGCCAGTATTTGAAGCTGCTGCTTTCTTGGAAACTGAAGGTATTGGTGCGAAGATAGTTTCTGTGATCAATCCTCGGCAATTGTACCGTAGCCACGATACTGCTTGGGATATATGTTCTGAACCTGAAGGCGGTTTCTTAGATGATGCCAAATTTGCGGAATTATTTGATGGTGATGCGCTAATTGCTGTCACTGGTGGCGCTGCGGCGATGCTAGAACCAATTTTATTACGGAGTACGGCCAAGCGCGACACTTTCGCTTGGAAGCGTGGGGAAACTACAGCCAGTGCTGGAGAATTGATGGCGTTTAATGGATTGACTGCTGAAGCGTTAACGAAACGTGCGATCGCATTAGTGCATTAAAGCTGGAATTGTTTCTCCTCTTATCGCAAATATACGTATATAAACGCTGAAAGATTGCGTTGCAATGCGTATATTTGCGTTTTTTTATTTCAGAGAACTCAGCAGACAGGAGAAGTAGAGGTAAATTTAGTGAAATTCTTTGACAATAATAGGTTTACGAGTCACAAAAGCTGGTTTACAAGTCGCAAAAGTTAGTTTACGAGTCACAAAAGCTGGTTTACAAGTCGCAAAAGTTAGTTTACGAGTCACAAAAGTTAGTTTAAAAGTCAGAAACTTAGTTTACGAGTCACAAAAGTTAGTTTACGAGTCACAAAAGTTAGTTTACGAGTCAGAAACTTAGTTTACGAGTCACAAAAGTTAGTTTACGAGTTGCAAAAGTTAGTTTACGAGTTCAAAAGTTGATTTCCAAGCCAGGACAAAGCGCGATACTTTTATGGAAAACATGGCGTTTAATTGATTGACTGTGGAGGCTTGACGAAAGTTGCGAGCGAGTTAGTGGATTAAGAATTTTCAAACCGCAGATGTACGCAGTTAAACGCGGATAATTTGGCGTTTAGTTGCGTAGATTTGCGGTTTTTATTTTATAGGTTTTGATGTTTCTATAAAGTATAAATCAAAATATATATCTTTTATTTATGGGTGTCTAATTTTGCTAGAAAAAATTAACATATCTGAATTACCATCAGTTTATTTATTGGATAAAGATCGTCTTCCTAATTGTGCAGCTATTTACTTTGTATTTGACAGTAAAGATCAGATTATTTATATAGGTAGAACTATTAACTTAGTTGAAAGATGGAAAGCACATCATAGATTTAATCAGCTAAAAAGATTTAATCGGAAAAATACTCTTAGTATTAGTTGGTTGACTTGTAGTAGTGATATAGAAAATCTATCAAATCTCGAAAATGAGTTTATAAAGTTATACAAACCACCCCTTAATTGGTCTAAAGTAGTAGTACCAATTAAAAAAATAACTCCAGATGAAACTGCTTTACAGCAAAGTCTTCAGCAGCTAGCCAAGCTCAATGTTATGATAGTTGGCTTTGATCCAATATCAGATGGAGAACCACCAACAATATATTTAGTATATCCTGTTTATGGGATGAAAGGCTTATCTGGAAGTATTAGAACTGCATTAAAAAATATTAATAAAAAAGCTAGCTTCCTAAAGTGGAAAGAATACAAAACTTATCCTAAATTTTCAGGTAAATTCGGTTTATGGGAGACTGAATACAACGGTTTAAGAATAGATTTATCTCCATTTGATAGTTTAGTTTACTTCATGGAACATTCAAACCGTCAGACTTTAGCTGGAATAGAACTTATGGCATTTAGTAGGGAACAGCTAGAATTAATTTTAGATAAAAAAGAAGAAAACGATGAGAATCCATCAGGTTTAGAAGCATTAGAAGATGATCCTATTCCAGTAGAAAATATTTATAAAAATCAACCTTTAAATAGTAATTATAAAAATAAAGTTGAAGTTGAACCTTGGGAGGAATTAGAACCAATGGCTGAAGGTGAAGTTAGAGTAATGACTCGTCAGTTTTTTTATGTAGATGATATAGAAATAGAAGTATGTACTAACGACAATGGAAAGCATTTTGTTAGACACAATGTTTACTGGTGGATAATGCACAATCAGAAAAATCCTAGTCCTGAGTATAACAACATAATAGAAAATACCAAAAATTCAGTTGATAGACTACCTACTATCAGATGGTCTGGTTATAAATTTAGATTTGAGATGATTAGGTTTAGTGAAGATGATGTAGAAGTTGAAAGTATACTATTTCCACTAGCTATGTTTGAAGACCTAATGAAAAACAAGTCAAGGTTTAATAGTCAAGTTCTAGAACAAATTTTAAAGGGTGAGTATAAATCAACTGACTATGATAAGGTAAGTATAAAACTATTTGTATGGCTACAATCTAATTCTATATCTTCGCTGCTTCAAACCAATAATAATAAGTAGGTTGAGTTGATAAAACCCAACAATATAATGATTTATATCCCCAACTCATAAGATTGATTTTTTAGGCGATTAATTATAGCAACCAATGGGCCTGTATCTAGCAATACACATTGCCTCATCACAAACCGTAAGCATCCATATAATCTTTATTAGTAGACAAATCACTTGCTGCTTCCACACGACCAATGTATTCTTCAGCCAGGGTCAAAGCCGAAACCCCTGGATTTTTTTATTGGTAAGACAATCCTTATTTTGGCATTTTCGCAAGTAAAAATTTTACAAAATCTAAGGTTTCTTGTTGCTTACCAAGAGGTAATATTCTTACCTTGTCTATAATAGTTTTTTCAATGCTCATTTTCTTTCGCGTCTCATATAAACTAATATATTTTAAACTTTAAATTATTATTTGGCTTTATGCTTTTAGCCGCGCCTTAAATTGTTAACCACTCAAGAGGATAAATTTAGAAAGCGCGTAGATGTTGCCCATCGTAGACATCGCTTTGTTTACATTAATTTATCACGCGCGAGTGCACAATCTCTCTTCTATCAATGGTATGAAGTAAAAAACTTAGGATTTGAGCGTTATATTTATTCTAGACCTCGACTATACAAGATTAATTTATTATGAAATTTCAAGTAATTTTTACCTTTGATGCAGAATATGAAGGCTATATTGCTGAGGTTCCTGAACTTCCAGGCTGTGTGAGTCAAGGTAAAACGCTAGATGAGGCAATTGAAAATATTAAAGATGCGATTACGGGATATCTCCACGTCCAAGCTAAACATGGCAGACCTTATATTGTTAAGGAATCGCAAGTGTTTATCGGAGAAGTTGTAGTATAGATGGGACGTTTATCAAATATCTCTGGTAAAGAAGCTGTCAAGATTTTTGAAAAGTTTGGTTATATATTAGATCACCAAACGGGAAGCCACATGATACTTTGGTGTGAATCAAAACTCCGTAAAATAGGACAAACAATTGCTGAATTTGATTTACTAATTGCTAGTGTTGCAGTTGCAGAAAATTACACTTTAGTCACAAACAATACTCGTCACTACAGCAGGATTTATAATTTACAGTTGGAAAACTCGATTTCACCTTAAAAATATTAAATAAAATAGAAATGACTGCACAAGTAAAAAATCAACGAATTAAAATAAATTTAGATTTATCGCCAGAAGTTTATGAGACACTAAACAATCTGGCACAACAGATTAATGGAGATAATGCTGAGGTGCTACTAAAAGCGATCGCACTCTTAGAAGTAGCGGTAGAAGCCAAGCAAAAAGGCAAGCATATTTGGATTGTAGATGATAACCAAAATATTGAAACTGAAATTATTGGTATCTAAATAACATGATAGATATAATAGATTTATCAAAAATAATTGCCAGCAAAGGCGACAACCCACTAATTATCTCAACTGTAAACTTGCAGTCACAAGAAGACTCAGAACCGGAGCGAAAACTGCAAGAATTAAAATTTAAACAAGAACTAAGAAAAGATTGGATTTTATTTATTGTCAGGGATGTAGTAATTTTTCCTGCTGCCATCCTTTTCATTTTTGCTGTCAGCGGTTATTCCCTATTCACCCAGATTTATCGGTAACTTATCTAATAATATATAGCAATTTTATCTGAGCCGTGAAAATCGTAAGGTTTAAATCCCCAATTTCGTAAAAGTTGTCGGGTATCTCGTGCAGTCTCAGTAAATTTGCGTAACTAATTTTACAGACGACGAAGGTAACTTACTAAAAGTAGACTCATCTTTATATCCAGACAAATTTTGCTGGATATAAAGATTACTGTGATTGGTAAATCTGCAAAAAAGTAAGTACCTGATGCGAATAATCTAAAAATATGGGGCTTTTAATATTTTATGTTGTTTTAGTTACCATGATTGCTGTAATTATCATTGATGGCTACAATAATTTAGTCAACTATCGCAACCGTTACAAAAATGCTTACTCTCAAATCGATGTTCAATTACAGCGCCGCTATGACTTAATTCCCAACTTAGTGGAAACTGCCAAAGGGTATATGAAACATGAGCAAGAAATCTTAGCAGCAGTTATTACCGCCCGGAATTCTGCAATGAATGCTAGCAGTCGTGCCGTGCAAAATCCCGGTAATCCCCAAGCGATGCAGCAGTTGGGTAATGCTGAAGGGGCGCTGACGGGTGCGTTAAGTCGCTTGATGGTACTTTCGGAATATTATCCAGAATTCAAAGCTGATCGCGATATGAGCCAAGTAATGGAGGAATTATCTTCCACCGAAAGCCGGATTACTTTTGCACGTCAGGCTTTTAATGATGCGGTGACACTTTACAACATCAAGAGTGAATCTTTCCCTACCAATTTGGTAACCAATACATTTAACTTTACTGCTGCCGAATTACTACCAGAAGCCATTCCTGAAATGAAAACTGCTCCCCGCGTCTCTTTTTAGGTATCTATGAATTTATTTGAACATAACGCGTTCACGTAGCGTCTCCAAGAGTTGGCGGCAACTCTTGGAGACGCTACGCGTTGGCGGAAGTCTCTCGCAGAGATGGCGGTAGCCTGTGGCAAGCCGCTGCGCGTCTACGATAATTTTCACAACTCAAATAGGATTGCTGTAGTACAAATAGTTGTCTTAGCAAAAGAGTATCATATTGTACAAAAACTTTTGACATTGCCTAAAAACATTAACTTGCTTAAAAAAGTTTAGACAAAATACCAGCATTCTAGAAATTTGATTGCTATATTAGATTAAATAACTATTCTGGCAAGGATTAAAAAGCTGTGCGGGATGATTTACAGGGCTTGGAAATTAGTCAGGATGAACTGCAAAAGCTGACTAATTTACCTGTCAATGATCAACTTTTAATCATTACAAATCCTCTTCAAAAATTAGCAAAACTATACATCCAAAAAATTAAAAGTTCGGAAGGAGCAACTGTAATTTTTATTGGGTTTGCTACATTTGTGTTTGGCTATATTTTATTTGATATAATTATAAAAATCTTCTTATCATGGATAACAATTCCATCCTGGATAGTATTAATTATCTTAGGCCTTTGGATTGGCGGTCTTACGCAAACTATCTTATATTTAATATGGAGAAGGAAAAGCAAAGTTGTCAAAATAAACATGACAAATTCTCTGCAAATCCTGTTAACTGATGTTGAAAGATATAATACTGTTATTAGAGCAATAGATATCAATGACCAAATAGAAGAAGCTGGTAATCCAGAAGTACTTATAAAAGAAAGAGAGAATGTTGTGGCAGCGCTTAAGCTCACCAAAGCCGATTTAATTCGCGCTTTGAAAACAGAAAAGATTTTGAGAGAAAATAAGAGCTTTATCCTTAGTAATACAGAGCTATTCGTCAACAATTTAGCAACTTTAACAGCCATGCAAGTAAATGAACAGGCTACTGAGCATGGAAGGTTACTCAATGAAGCATTACAGATTGCATTAGATGTGCAACACGAAATGAAAAGATTACAGACTCAGCGTTAAAACCAATACTCAGGGCGAACCTGCGTAACAGAAGTGAGTTGGAAAGCGCGTAGATGCTGCTGGGTGGGTTGGTTTACAATATCTTTGCCAGATATCCTCAATGGCTTTTTAGATAATCCTTCCCACGGTTACGATCCCCGGTCTAACATAAAGAATATTCCTAAAGCGATCGCTCATTGGCATGGACTGGAAAGAAGTCAGAGGTAACTGGGTAATCATTCCCCGAAATCCCATAGGGATCATCCATTTTTTAGGAGGTGCATTTGTCGCCACTGCACCGCACATCACTTATCGCTGGTTGCTCGAACAACTTGCAAGTAAAGGTTATGTTGTAATTGCTACGCCTTTTGTCAATACATTGGATCATACTGCGATCGCAAAATCCGTGCTGTTAAACTTTGACCGCACCCTCGAACGCTTACATGATTCTGGGGCATTACGCAAGCTTTACTTCCCCATCTACGGCGTTGGACACAGTATGGGCTGCAAACTTCACTTACTGATTGGTAGCCTCTTTCAAGTAGAACGTGCAGGCAATATTTTAATATCCTTCAACAACTACGCTGCTAAAGAAGCTATTCCCTTAGTAGAACAATTCAATTCTACTTTTGCAATCGAGTTTACCCCCTCACCGTTGGAAACCAATAAGCTTGTCCAAGAGCGTTACAATATCCGGCGCAATTTATTAATAAAATTTAGCAATGACACCATTGATCAATCAGCAGCTTTAACCAAAATCCTACAAGAACGTTTTGATGAGATGGTGACAGCACAGACCTTACCAGGAACTCACACAACACCTTTAGGTCAAGACATTAAATGGCAAACTGGAACATCTTTCACCCCCTTTGATGCCTTAGGGCAATGGTTCAAGCAAGAAGCATACCGCGATTTAAACCAGCTAAAAAGTTCCATCCTATTGTGGGTGAATCCTCTTGCCCCCCCATAATGTTTTATGACGTTAAAAATTCATGAATTCGACGGAAAAATATAAATGAGTTAGTAGTATCTATATATAGATACTACTAATTTATTAGCCCATACCATATTTTTATATTCTATTTTAACAGCAAGTTATTAATGGTGTTCCCTATAAATTTCTATGTTTCAAATACTAATAATTGATGACGACTATTCAATAAAAATACTCCTGAAAAGGATGTTAGAAAAACAGGGTTATGAGGTAGTTACTGCCAGTAGCGGCGAGGAAGGAATAGAAAAGGCACTGTCTTACCGTCCAGCACTAATTATTTGTGATTGGATCATGCCAGGATTGACTGGACTGGAAGTTTGCCACCGCATTAAGGCAGACCCAAAATTTTATACTACATTCTTTATTTTATTAACATCCTTAGATTCCGTTGCCGATTGCGTCAAAGGTCTAGATGCTGGTGCTGATGATTTTATCTCCAAACCTATTGAGCACAATGAATTACAAGCACGGGTAAGAGCGGGATTACGCCTGCATCAGTTGAGTAGAGATTTGCAGGCTCAAAAGTTGCTTTTAGAATCAGAAATGTCAGAAGCCGCAGAATATGTGCGATCGCTACTGCCTCTTTCCATGACGGAACCCTTCAACATAAATTTCCGATTCATTCCCTCGCGGCAACTTGGTGGTGACTGCTTCGATTACTATTGGCTCGATGCTGATTATTTGGCAATTTACTTACTCGATACTGCCGGACATGGACTCAAAGCTACTCTTCCCTCTGTTTCAGTCCTAAATCTGCTGCGTTCCCGTGCGCTCAAAAGTCTAAATTATTATCAACCTAGCGATGTATTAAAGGCTTTGAATGATACTTTTCAGATGAATTATCAAAATGACAAATACTTTACGATTTGGTATGGAGTTTACAATCGAATCAACCGCCAGTTAATTTATGCTAGTGCAGGTCATCCACCAGCAGTTTTAGTAACCGGCACATCTCCCAGAAAGTCTGAAGTTAAACTTTTGAAAACCCCCGGTATGCCAGTTGGCATGTTTCCAGAGGCAAAATATGTTGACGGGTTTTGCGATATTGAAAAATTCAGTACCCTTTATATTTTTAGTGATGGCGCTTATGAAATAACTAAATCAGATGGCATACTTTGGAGTTTGGATGCTTTTATTCAGCTACTAGTTAGCTTACAACATCCTGTTGATGGCCAACTTGATCACGTACTGAGTTATTTAATCGCTCTGAACTCCAAAGATGCTTTTGATGATGATTTATCTATTTTGCAAATGAAGTTTGATTAATTACGTCTTGGAGACTAAAACTTGATTAAATGCGTCTTGATTGGGGAATATTTCAAATACTTTATCCATATTAGTCAGTTCAAATAATATCCTGACTTGCTCACTAATTGAGCAAAGAACAAGCTTACTATCTGCTGCTCGCAGGGTTTTGAAAGCTAAGACTAAAGCTCCCAAACCTGAACTATCCATAAATGTTACATCTTTAAAATCAACTAACACAATTTTCGCACCAGTTTCTAGAATATTAGTGATATTTTGTCGAAAGTCTTGTGAAGTTGTGGCGTTTAAATTACCAGTGAGCTTAATAACTTTTACTTCTTCTCTCATAATTATGTCACGCTGATTTGTGTAAATGATGCTCTTATTTCGCCATTATATAACATTTAAAAATGCTTGTGAAATAAAAGCTAAGATTACATATTGAGTAATCATTAATAATTAATCATCATAGAGAAAGATTAATTATAAATATTTTAATCTGAGTTTTTTGGAATTACAAAAAACATATTAACTTAACTAAGTATAGCTTTCCTACTAGTAACATACCAATTAGAAATAAACCAGGTAAGTGAGTCAGCACGATAAAAATTATATATGTTTCGTTTTGTAAAAATGTTGGAATGACCGATTTATAAGCTGTTTGCTTTTGATGTTTTGTCGCAGATGTTGATTTTTAACGCCAACTTGCTTGCATCTGATTAATGTAGGTATGTACTGATCTACAACCTGAAGTTACTGCTTTTCAGATTATTTACTAAATATTTTTGCAAAACTGAGATTCTCGAATAAACCTCATGATGATAGCCGTAATTAAACAATTCAAAATTCAAGGGGTTACAGCGATAGTGTAGCTAAACCGAGTCTAGCAGCGGCGTTCCTCTGCCTGGATACTGGGTGTATAGATTATTCTCCAATTTGGCGGCGGATCTGCATCACCCACCAAATTTTCCCAGTCTCTAGCCTCCAATTCAGCACTATAAGCAAAAATACTATGAAAATTACTCAACTATCGGGGTTTCACATCAGAATCATTAGTACATATAACCATTTCTTGACTACTGAGTATTTATGATAGTAACTAGGATCTAGATTTATTTATGTCCAATTACTTACATAATTGAAATAATTTACCTCTGGACTACCGCTCTAGAGCCAAAAATTTCGCTTTCAACAGCGCCAAGCAAGCTCAAACGCACACCAACGCTCTAACAGAAGTTCTCAGAGGTCATCGCCTCAGCTATTTTAGTATTCCCAATATCTCTCATTTATCAACAGATAACACAAAAAGTAAAGAGTTATGAATTTCTAACCCCTTACTAACTAATTCCTAACTCCCTCAAACAGCACTGACTTTGGCTCTGTAAAGCAGCTTTTCACCTTGAAGGTAGCCAGTGTAGCGAACCTTGACTTTTTCCCCAGGTTGTGCTTTACCCTCCATCAATTGGTGCAGTTGGGGGTCATAAGGTAATTCTGCTCCCACGGGTGCGATCGCTTCCACTCCCCACGCCTGTAAAAGCTTTTCCAGGGGTTTCTGCACCAACGGTACTATTTTGACTGCTGCTAGCTGGGGATTTTCTTGCGCTTTCTGTGCTGCCGTTGGCCATTGCAATAATAAAGACTCTAGCAGTTGCAAACTTGACTGCTGGAGTTCTTGTAGTAATATTTCTTGCTGTTGTTCTATTTGTTGCTGTGAGCGATCATACTCTGTTCTTAAATCTGCAATCTGTTGTAACAATTCCTGAGTGGGCGCTATTTTCTCTTGTAATAACTCTACAGTTGAAAAAGTTGTGACTAATTCACTCAAGGGCATCTGTAGCACTGGCGACAACTTGAGCAGCACTTCTACCCGTATCTGCTCTAGCTTTCCTTGGCGTAACCGCAAAAGTTGACGCTCTGAGACACCAGCAGCGCGACTCAGCGCTTTAAAACTAGAAATACCCACCTGTTGCATTAAATCTTGCAACTTTTGAGTATTGGGTATTGGGCATTGGGCATTGGGCATTGGGTATTGGGTATTGGGTATTGGGCATTAGGCATTGGGCATTGAACATTGGCGATTAAGTTTTTCTCTATTCCCTATTCCCTGTGCCCTATGCCCTATGCCCCATTCCTATTCTTCCAGTAAACTTCTCAACATCCAAGCTGTCTTTTCATGTACTTGCATCCGCTGAGTCAATAAATCGGCAGTAGGTTCGTCGTTAACTTCCTCTACTACGGGGAAAATAGACCGTGCAGTTCTGACTACGGCTTCTTGTCCTTCCACTAGTAAGCGAATCATCTCCACAGCTTTAGGAACTCCGGGAGTTTCTGGAATCGAACTCAGTTTGGCATATTCGCTGTAGGTTCCAGGTGCAGGATAGCCAAGCGCTCTAATTCTCTCGGCTATTAAATCAACTGCTAAGGCTAATTCTGTATACTGGGTCTCAAACATCAAATGCAATGTTTGGAACATCGGCCCGGTTACATTCCAATGGAAGTTATGAGTTTTCAGATACAGTGTATAAGTGTCAGCTAACAGGCGAGATAAACCCTCGGCAATTTTAGCCCTACTTGGCTCGTCAATGCCGATATTTACATTTTTGACTGTTACTTTCGATGACATAATTTTTTCCTAATTAGGTTATATGTAATTGGGGATTGGGCATTGAGCATTGGCAAGAAAATTAAGTCTCCATGCCCCATGCCCCCTGCCCCAAACTCAAGTCTCTATGCCAAGTGCATCTTCAAAACGCTGTGGGGTGCTTTACGGACTCTGGCTAAAACGGTTTCTTTGCCTAAACGCTGGCAAGCTTCATACCGATGGCAACCAGAGAAGCCATAATATTGTCCATCTACTTCTAGGACATCAATAGGTTCTTGCTGCCCAATCTCCGCAATCGATTCCATTAAGGCTTGCACTTTATTTGGATCGTTTGCACGGGGCAACGGCCGTTTTATCTGATTCAATGGAATTTCTTGGACTCTAACCATAAAAAGTTTATCCAACTAGTTCTGTTTTATGTCTTTAAATAAATCATAGTCATTATGACTTTGTTTTGCAACTAGTATTTGGGGCAAAACTGGTAATGGTATCATTGGAGCACTCATGCGACAAAAAAACCGCACTACAAAGCAATTGGAAAATCAGCTCCAACACCGCATTAGGGGGCAGAAGACGCTCGTTCGCCTTTGGCGTCTCCCCTTGGGAGAAGACTCGCTATCGCTTCGCCATCAGGTAGCCATGAAATTTTCGCTTTGGCGTTTTTCCCACACTGTACTGGCCACATTTTGTCTATTGGGACTAACTGCTGCATCAGGGCCTGAGAGTAACATCCAGGGTATGGAACTGAAAATAGGGATTGTGCAGCGATTTGGCTCACAACCCACAGCCAAGCTGCAACTGGAACCCACAAAAGGCGATCGCTTAAAGCTAAAATTTCAAGCAGACAACAAGCAGCAAGTGCTGGTTACCAATAAACCTGTAAAGCTGGAAACAGTCATGCAAGCTTTACCCCAGTCAGCAGTTGAAGAAGTGGTAGTTTTAGGCACATATCGTACCTTTGAAACTGCGGAAGACAGTGCTAATAAATGGCGTTCTCAGGGAATGGAAGTGGAAATAGCCCAGCCAGAACGCTGGCAGGTTTGGGCGAAACGAGATGTTTATAGCACTCCTTTACTGCGACGCTTGTTATTGCAGAACATCCAAGCTTCTACCAAACAAAAAGTATATCTTGATACTAAGATTGTTAAACAAGTGCCGCGAGTTAGTTGGGTGGTGGATGGTAAACGCTATAGCCCAAATGATTTGGAAATCAGCACTGATAAAAACTTGATTCGGGTGAATAAAAGTGAAAAACAGGAGTTTGCTCGTCTTTATGCTGGACGATTAAATTTGCAGCCAAATGCATACGGCACATACACTCTAGTTAACCAAGTACCCTTAGAAACTTATTTGCGTGGGGTTCTGCCTTATGAAATAGGTACAGATGCACCAACAGCGGCGCTAGAAGCCCAAGCAATTATCGCCCGGACTTATGCGTTGAGAAATTTACGCAGGTTTGTTGCAGATAACTATCAGTTGTGTGCTGATACTCATTGCCAAGTTTATTATGGGCTAAATGGAGCTGCTGCCAAAACAGACCGAGCGATCGCCTCCACCAGAGGTAAGGTAGTAACTTATAAAAACGAACTAGTAGATGCCCTGTATTCTTCCACCACTGGTGGTGTTACCGCCTCCTTCAGCGATGTCTGGAATGGCGATGATCGTCCCTATCTGCGCCCTGTACTAGATGCTGCGACTAATTTTTGGAACTTGTCTAAGCAGAGTTTGGCAGATGAAAATAACTTCCAGAAATTTATTAATATCCAACAAGGATTTAATGAAAGCAAGTGGGATATGTTTCGTTGGCACAAGGAAACCCCTTTAAAGGATATTATCAAGGACTTGCAGAAATTTTTGCAGGTGAAAAACAGTCCCTATGCCAAATTTAAGACAATTCAGGCTATGGCAGTAGTGAAGCGAAGCCAGAGTGGACGCATCCTTGAACTCGCAGTTAAAACCGATAACAGCACCTTTATTCTCCACAAAGACGAAGTTCGCAGTGCCTTTGCTGCTCCTATAAGTACGCTTTTTTATATAGAACCTCTAAATAAAGGCAAACCAGAACTGTGGGGATACGCTTTTATTGGTGGTGGATTAGGACATGGAGTCGGCTTGAGTCAAACTGGCGCTCAAAATTTAGCAAAACTAGGTTGGTCGAGTCCAAAAATTCTCCAATTCTATTATCCTGGTACTCAGATTAAAATTCTTAGTAAAGAAATTAAGCTTTAACAAAAGAGGCCAGAGGCAGTCGCAGAGGGGAAACTCCATATTGAAAAATTAAGCAGGAATACAGGAAATTTTGTGTTCCTGCTTAACACGAAATTAGGCTTTTTGTCAAAGTCGTTTTAAGATGTACACACGGCACTAGAAGGGTGTTGATCCTAGCTGCCCTGCTTCTATTTTGTCAACATCATTAACTCTTGCAAGAGGTTTATTGTTGAGGTTCCTAACTCTTAATAGAGTTCTTCTTCTTTGTGAGTTTCGATTGTCACGTCAGAGGTTGGGTAAGCGACACAGGTCAGTACATATCCAGCTTCTATTTGATCGTCATCTAAGAATGACTGGTCACCCTGATCAACGGTACCCTTTAAGAGTTTACCTGCACAGGTCGAGCAAGCACCAGCGCGGCAAGAGTAGGGCAGGTCAAGACCAGCTTCTTCAGCAGCGTCTAGAATATAGGTGTCGTCCTCAACGTCAAGTGTTTTGTTCAGCCCTTCGGACTCGTTGATTAGTGTCACTTTAAAAGTAGCCATTGAATAATCCTCTCTTTTGGAAACGGCAGTATAAGTTATTCTAAGGCAAAGGTCACGGCTGTTCTGTGGGATTAGCCGCTAGTTTAAATTTGCTTCAATTCTGATACTAAGAGAAAAATTAAACGATGTAACTGGAAATTGAACCCGATTAGTAATGAAATTTAGTTGCTTAATCCAGATAAGTTTTATTAATATATTTACTGCCGTAGTCAGCCTATGATAATAAAAAACTATCTTAAAGTTAATAAATAATTATTAAAATTAATATTAATTAAAAGTTATGATTTTCATAAAAGATGATTTTTGTCAAGAGAATGCTCAAGAAATTTGGGTAAGTTGGTAATCAAAAAATTCCTGCAACAACTCCGAAAATTTAAGTGCATTCCGTGCTTCTGTGGAAGACGCTGTTCGCGTTCGCTATCGCCCTGAGAATTATCCAATCAGATTTTTTAATCACCTGATTTTTTGCCTTAGGCGCTTGGAAACAGTGCCTTTGTTTTAGGGAATGAAAAAAGAATCCCACCACTAGAAGTGTGGGAGGATCGAAAATAGAATTAGGAGGATCATGTATAATTCAGAAGCAGCTTTGGAAAAAGCAAGAGTGCGTGTAGGTTTGGTAGGTACTGGGTATGCGGCAAAGTTTCGCACTGAGGCATTGCTCCATGATGAGCGATCGCAGTTAATAGCAGTTGTTGGTCATACCGCAGAAAAAACAGAAGCTTTTGCCAGAGAGTACCAGATTGAAGCTTTGAGTTCTTGGCAAGAGCTAGTAAAGCGGGATGATATAGATTTAGTAATAATTTCCACTATTAATCGAGATCATGGGGCGATCGCTCGTGCAGCACTTACCAACAGCAAACATGTGGTTGTAGAATATCCTCTTTCGTTGGATGTAGTAGAAGCTGAGGAACTGATTGCCTTAGCCAAAGCACAGCAAAAACTCCTGCACGTTGAACACCTAGAACTTTTGGGTGGTTTGCATCAAGCCCTAAAGCAAAACTTAGCCAAAATTGGTGAGGTGTTTTATGTTCGCTACAGCACCATCAATCCCCAGAATCCTGCACCCCGCAAATGGACTTATAACCACGAGCTTTTCGGCTTTCCCTTAATTGGTGCCCTGTCTCGCCTACATCGTCTCACCGATTTATTTGGTAAAGTATTTACTGTTAACTGTCACCAGCGATATTGGGAAATAGAACTGGAATATTACCAAACTTGTTTCTGCACTAGTCAACTCTACTTTACCAGTGGACTTTTAGCCCAAGTAGTCTATGGCAAAGGTGAAACTATTTGGCAATCAGAACGCAAGTTTGAAGTTCACGGAGAAAAAGGTGGTTTAATTTTTGATGGTGACACCGGAATTTTCATCCAGCCAGGGGAAACAACACCTATAGAGGTTGGCCCTCGCCGGGGTTTGTTCGCCAAAGACACGAGTATGGTTTTAGACCATCTTTTTGATGGTACTCCTTTGTACGTTACTCCAGAGGAGAGCTTGTATAGCCTAAAGGTTGCTGATGCTGCACAAAGAGCTGCACAGACAGGGTTAACTATGTTTATGTAAAGATATCTAGATAAAAGTTAATGAAAACCGAACTAATTGTTATTTTATCCCAACGAGAATTAGACAAAATGCGTCAAGCTGGGCGTTTAGCAGCTAAACTTCTCCAGCATCTCGAACCATTCGTGAAGCCAGGGGTTAGCACTCTTGAACTAAATGATGAAGCCGAACGTTGGACACAAGCTCATGGAGCAAAAAGCGCACCCCTTGGTTATAAGGGTTATCCAAAATCGATTTGCACCAGTGTAAATGAGGTAATCTGTCACGGCATTCCCAATGCCAAGCAAATTCTTAAGGAAGGTGACATTATTAATATTGATGTAACGCCGATTGTTGAGGGTTATCACGGCGATACATCCAAGACATTCTTCGTCGGTACTCCTTCGCCTAAAACGAGAAAGCTAGTTGAAGTGACAGAGGAATGTTTGCGCCTGGGTATTGCTGAAGTTAAACCTGGGGGACGCATTGGCGACATTGGTGCAGCTATTCAAGAGTATGCTGAAGGACAAGGCTTTTCTGTAGTGCGAGATTTCGTTGGACACGGCATCAGTAACGTTTTCCATACTGCGCCAGATGTTCCCCACTATGGCACACGTGGTAAGGGCAAGCGCCTCAGACCAGGGATGGTTTTTACCATTGAGCCAATGATTAACGAAGGCACTTACGAAGTCGAGGTTCTTAGCGATAAGTGGACTGCGGTAACGCGCGATCGCAAGCTTTCTGCTCAATGTGAGCATACTTTAGCTGTAACTGAAGACGGCGTTGAAATCCTCACCCTACCTGAAGGCGAGAATTACTGGAGTGTATGACAACATACTATGAAAAAATTCCTTTCGTTTGGGAGGAACCAAAACCAGCAATCCCAGTTCCTCAAAGATTGATATTTCGTTCGCTCAACGATGTTGCGGTCAGCTGTGCTGTGAGTTCCTCGTTAGACCGAAGCGATCAAAAGGTAGTTAGAGAATTGGGAGCAGATAAGGCAGCCTCGGAATTCATCGTACAAGCAAGCAAAGATTTTGATTATGAACCACAATGGTGGCAACTATAACAGTACGGGTGAAGTAGTAGGATTTATCCAACCAGTACTATATCGTGGGTGTCGCAAAGATAATCTAGAAGAAAGCACAATTTACTATATTGGTGTTGTACCCAAACAGCGAGGGAAGCGTTACATTTACGACCTCCTGTGCCAAGCTACCTACCTTCTTCAAAAAATTGGTGTTTGGCGTGTATTTTGTGACACAGACATTTTGAACACACCCATGATTAGAGCATTCCAAGATGTCGGTTATCACCAGTTTAGTTCACCTTGGCAACGCTCTTTATAAGGGCTTATAAGACTAACAGAAAGTTTTTAAGCTTTCTATTGAGCTAAAAGCACCTGAAGAACACCTTACCAGTGGAACGAGGGTATTTGGCTTATATGGTTGATATAAAGGAGTATTGATATAGTTTTGTTTGATCTAGTTTCGAGATGTGTAATCTTTAACCTATCAATATCAAAAAAATACAACACTTGTAACTGAATATATTTAGGTAATTAGGAGTTATTTCAAATGAATATAGATGCTACTTTAAATATTTTTGAATTAGTCAGCAAAAAATTTACTTTACCTTTAGAACGAGCAATGCATTATCCTCAATTAGAAGAAGGATATAAGCAATATGATGCTCAATTAGAGGATGACGATTTTTTTTAGAAGAATAGAGTATACATAATTAATCTATCCAAAGAACCTGCGAGCGCAATTTATCAGTTAGTCGATGAAACTTATCAAGGACAACAGTTTAGGGTAACAGAACGCCTCATATCCCAAACATTTCCAGACTGGAATTTGATCGCAGAACAGATATTTATCACAAATCGCTAAAGTTATAGATTGAGGAACACATGGCGCTATTTGGGGATAAATATTTACACTACTTAAAGGTAATAAAAAATAGAAGTGCAAATTTTGTCAACTAAAAATCAAAATTTATTCCATGATAAAGTAAAACATATATAAAGGTAGGATTATGACCCAAGCGTTGCCCAAATTATTCACCTTCAATGAATTTATAGAATGGTATCCCAACGATGGAAAACGCTATGAATTGCACAAAGGAGTAATTATTGAAATGCCGCCTCCGACCGATTCGCATGAAAAAGTTGTAGGATTTATAGCCCATAAGCTAACTGTCGAGTTTGATCGTATGAATCTTCCCTACACTATACCCAAAACTGCATTGGTTAAAACTCCTTCTGCTGAATCCGCTTATTCGCCTGATGTGTTGCTACTAAATCTTGATAATCTCGACAATGAACCGCTTTTTCAAAAACAGTCAACAGTAAGCCAGGCAGCATCGGTTCCAATAGTTATTAAAGTTGTTTCAACTAACTGGCGAGATGATTACTACAATAAACTTAGGGATTATGAAGAAATGGGTATTCCCGAATATTGGATTGCTGATTATGCTGCATTAGGTGCAAGAAAGTTCATTGGCAATCCCAAACAACCCACTATTTTTGTATGCGAATTAGTTGATGGTGAATATCAAATGACACTGTTTCAAGATAACACCGCGATTTCATCACCTACCTTTCCCCAATTAAATTTAACTGCACAGCAGATTTTTAATGCGGCTAATTAATTATTTATCTAGTTTTATAACTATCTTCCCAACTTATTAAGGATACCTTCACAACCGCCGGGAATAGTAGCTCTGGTTTTTTCGCCACCCCAAGTGCAACAGTAGTTACGTGCAGACTCAGACATCCGTTGCACATTGCTGAAATCAGCATTTTCCACCACAGCGCCAGTGTGTTCGCCGGTTTGATAATCTGGTCGTTCAGTGCGACTACGGGGTGATGCTTTATCCACTACACCATAGAATAGGCGAATCCCGTTGATGTCGGCACCACTCAGATTAGCATTATATAAAATTGTGCGTGAAAGATTGGCTTTTACTAAGTCACAACCGGCCAAATTAGCGCGGACAAGATTAGCTTCGCTCAGGTCAGTCCAACGCAAATCAGTACCAGAAAGGTCTGCTGTGGCTAGCGTTACGCCTAAATCGATGACACGTACACCTTCTAGGCGGTCTTCTGCATATCCGCCACTCCCGTCGAGAATGGCTCGACCTAATAGGCGATCGCGTTTTAGGGGTGAGAGCAACTTAGAACGTGAGAGAAAGCGGAGAATTTTTGCTTTACCACTGCCATCTACACTACTTAAAATTGCCGCAGTGCGTCCTTCGGCGATCGCTCTTTCTTGGGGCCAATCTTCTAATAATCCTTCTTGATCTAATACTAAGTCTGAAACGCCTTGAAAATAGGAATCAATTGTCTGTTGCTGGGTAATAATGTTTTGCTGAACTGTCAGCAGGTTTTGCTGAATTGTCAAGTCTTTGGAAATGACATATTGTCGCCACGCCACATAAACGGCGATGACGGCGATCAAAATTTGCCCCAAAGCACCAAACCAATCTGCTAGAGTTCCAGCAATGTCCCAGTTAATCTGGTGTCCTAAAACAAGCAAGCAATCGCCTACACCTGTAAACCGAATCAAGCCAATAATAGCTACTAATAATCCCAAAAATGCTACAAATAAAGTGCGTTCTTGGGGTGAAAACCAGTCGTTTAAAACTTCTTGGAACCAAGGCAATAATATCGCTAGGGATAAGAGCAAAGTTATTAGCGTTCCAATAATGCCGATAATCCAGTTATTAAGGATAATTCCAACGAAGGTAATGGCGATCGCGATTAAAATAATTAGCAATGCTCTCGGCTTAACTAGGAATTGCTTGGTAGTAGGTTGGTTGAGATGATTGGAATGGGCTTGTTGTAGAGCAGTTGTATATTGCGGAGATTTCAAAGATGCGATCGCCGCTAGAGCTTGTTGTGTAGCTAGTACTTCTGAGCTTAGGTTGTTCTCAGTTGCACTCCCGTCAAAGTCATCCGGTTGCAAATCGTTTTCGGGGGCTGGTTCTGGGGTTGGTAGATTAGAGGAATTGGATTCAATTGTCATGTTTTCTATTTTGCCCCAGCAGATTCAGTTCAACATCTGTTTTATCAGAAATTGCACTAAACCAAAGACCTGTATTCCATAAAACTGAGAAGCGCTACATATAGTAATACGCTTGGGTTAAGGCTAAAACTCTGTTATCCAAGTCAATTTTTTAACGAACCGCCAAGGCGCAGAGGACGCAGAGAGAAGAAAGAGATGTTTATAGGACTTACGCACACTCTACGAATTCTTCTCTACGAGACGCTGCGCGTTGGCGTCAGCCTCTCGCAGAGAAGGCGGTTCGACAAATTAAGCTTTTGGGCGATTTTTGCGTAAGTCCTAGCTTAACTGAACCGTATTGCTACATATAGCAGTTTCAGTCAGGGTTTAAATCCCCTTATGTAATGTCTTTAATTTTGAATTGTTAAGTTTGGTCTACCGTTTGAATTGTCAACATTTGAGGAGGCGTAGCATCAGGTGGGTAGAGAAAATCCACTTCTACCAGTCGTCGCTGGCCGGGTAGTATTTTTAATTGAGCAAGCGGTTCTCCCATTTGTCCCCGTTGTTGAACTAAATGCCAATATTGGGTTCTGGGTAAGCCATTATCGTCATTGTAGCGAATACGAACTGTACCTCGGAAAAAGACAGATGGTTCAGGTGGTGAAAAAAAGCGAAGCCCTGGTTTACTTAACTGATCTTCTTTGATAGGCGTTTGGAAAAGCACATTTATAGTTTGTAGCTTATCCGTATTGTTAAATAATGGTAGAGAGATGTTGTATTCAATGCCGTAGTTACCGTGAGCTTCGTAAGCAGTACCAGGATAACGCGCTACTAGTTTAGCAGTTTGGTTTTGTCCAGTACCCATTTTGCCTGCCAAAAGGGTACTTAAACCGTAGGAAAAAGCTTGTCCTGATTCGGGAATTGTCAGGTATGAACTATTTTCGTTGGTAACTTGTACTTGCCAACGAGAGCCAACAGCTACCCCCGCTACCCGTCCGTAAATTTCTGTTGCTCCTTCAAGGTGATTGGGAGGACTGGGGGCACGTTCGCGGGGCCCTGCAAAATCACCATTTTCTAACAAGTTTTCCCATTCTTCTAAAGTGGGCGCTCGTTCACTACCATCGGGATTGGGTTTGGCAAACATGGCTAGGTTCGCCAGATAAACTGGACTATCACTATATAAATGCAACAATGTAGAACGTCCATTCAATGGTGGCGTTAAAGTCCGCACTGGAATTGGATGATTCATTAACATCCGGCTTTGTTTTGGTGGAATTATCAACTGCGCTGGCCATCCTGACTGCCGTCTGACTCGCAGCAGATCATTCATCACGCGATCGCCTGGCCCAGCATAAATGTTTCCCGAATTATTTGATTGCATGGCGGGAAGTTTGATAAAAGGTGCATCAGGTTGACTAAGATAACTAGCTGCTTGCAATATATTGATAGTTGCAGGGCGATCACTCGGATTGTAAACAATCACCCCCAAATAAAGAGTCCGCAAATCATTTGGAGTCTCAATCGCTCTAGCAATATGGTGAGAAAATAAATCAAATCGTCCCTGAAATGGAAAGTTCAAGTGGGCGCTGGGCACTCTTTTGCCTTGGGGAGGAAATGTAGACAGCAGAATTCCTTCACTCTTAACTACTTCTGGGTTATTACTGTTAAATACTGGTACTGCATCAAGATGTCCTGTTAAAGGTCTTGTTTGTTGGGGAACAAAGATTTCTTGTGGTGTAGTTGTAGGAGAAGGCGATGCTTGAGCTAAAAACAAATAGGAAATAAGATTAAGCATTTATTCAAAAAGCAATTTATCGCTGAAGTTAAGAATACAGCATACCTAATCTATACCTCCTGCAATCCGTGACAAGTTAGAGGATGTTTGCCAAAACCCTTACTAACTGTTTATAAAATATAGTTGCAAGTAACAGATACCAGAGTGACTAACAGATGTAAGATAAGCGTCCGTGGTAATTTTTACAACAAAAATGAAAAGGTTCAGAGAACTGGCATTAGCTTGTGGTGCGATCGCTGCTTTGATTAGTATGAGTCTCAAGGTTCAGGCAACGTCTAAGCGGCTGATTAACCTAGACGATCTGTCTGCTCTCCACCAAGTCAGCGAACCGCAAATTTCTCAAGATGGAGCCTGGATAGTCTATACGGTCAAGAGTACTGATATCAAGAATGATTCAGTTTCAAGAGTAAAGATGGCACCCAAATCCACGGTTTCTTAGTCAAACCACCGAATTTTCAACCAGGAAAGAAATACCCAACACTCCTTCAGCTTCATGGTGGCCCAGTCGGGCAGTACACAAACGAGTTTATGTTTAACTGGCAATTGTTTGCTGCAAAAGGTTATGTTGTCGTTGCAGTTAATCCACGGGGTAGTTCGGGACGGGGTGAAGCGTTCTCGAAGGCTATTTACGCTGACTGGGGAAATAAAGATGTTCAAGATGTCCTTGCTGCTGTTGACTACGTTGAAGCACAAGGGATAGCCGATCCATCTCGGTTGGGAATAGGTGGATGGAGCTACGGTGGTATGTTAACAAACTATACTATCGCCCAAGATACCCGTTTCAAAGCTGCGGTAAGTGGAGCTAGCATTTCCAATATTTTGGCAGGATACGGTACTGACGAGTATGTTTATGACTACGAACAGGAACTGGGCGTGCCGTGGAAAAACCTCAATACTTGGCTACGAGTTTCTTTTCCGTTCCTGCACGCCGACCGAATTGTGACACCAACACTATTTCTAGGTGGTGATCGGGATGCTGCTGTTCCGTTGCACAACTCCGAGCAGATGTATGAGGCACTCAAAAGTTTAGGGGTTGATACTCAATTGATTATTTATCCTGAGCAATCCCACGATATTAGCAAGCCGAGTTACCAGCGCGATCGCCTACAACGCTATCTTACTTGGTATGACAAGCATGGGTTGTGAGTATCAACGGATACTGTTGGCGAACTTCACAAATTACCGAAAAGTGTGAGAAGCGCAGGGTGTGTTTCTCGCCCAAAAAATGACTAGATGTTGAGCATTTGCCCCCTTGCCAATACTGATATATAAACCAATGGTTTACAAATGCTATCGTTAAGCAGGGTGGACAGTATGCCCTCAAGTTCTGATGGTCGGAAACCTCCCCTCAGACCTCTTTCCACCCCGCAAAATTGGGTAATTTATTTGTTGGAAGTCCCAGTATTCCCCGCTCAGTTAAGGTGCAAGAGCATTACCGCGAATTAGACTACCAATGGTTTTGGCAGTAATTTTCAGTTGGGTGATCGGATTAGCTGGGACAACCGTCTTATACAGATAGCTATCGAATGTTAGCCGCTGGACATCGAGGTCATCGCACATTTCCACAAACGCCTCGCGGGTGGCGTTGGAACGATAGAACACAGTTTGCAGAATGTCCAGCACCTTGTAAGTGAGTCCGTATCTTTTATCCCAACGCTTCAAATAAACTTTGAGGTCATCTTCTGTAGGAATACGGCTACCACTGTTAGATGCTTCTACAATGGTTTCGGCACACATCCGCCCAGATTTAGCAGCAAAATAAATACCTTCACCAGAGGACTTGGTAACGTAACCAGCAGCATCTCCCACCAAAGCGATGCGACCAACAACACGACGGGGACGGGGATGTTCAGGAATGGGGTGGGCTTCTACTTTGATGATTTTACCGCCTGCGAGTTTCTCCGAAGCACGGGCGCGGATACCAGCTTGTAACTGTTTGATGCTGGCTTTATTAACCTGCATTGTGCCAGTACCAACAGCTACGTGGTCATATTTGGGGAAAACCCAAGCGTAGAAGTCAGTAGAAACGTCATCGCCGACATACATTTCGGCGAGGTCGTTATAGTAGGCCATTTTGTCTTCGGGTAAGCGAATTCGCTCTTGGAAAGCGATCGCATAATTGTAATCCCCAGCGTCCATTTCTTTGGCAACGCGGGAATTAGCCCCATCTGCCCCAATGATTAGATCCACCTTCAGAGTTTTGGCAACACCCTGTGATATCCCTTCTGTATGGTCAATGTAATGAATGGTATAGGGATCGGTATTGTTTCCTGGTATATCCAGTTTATGAACAGTGGCATTAATTAAATTTGCGCCGACTTTTGCCGCGCGATCGCGCAAAAAGCCATCTAACACTTCCCGGCGGCACATTCCTATATATTCATCTTCATTTATCAGATTGATATCGACCTCACGATTGGAAGGCGAAATCATTTTCATCTTCCGTACCCGGCGATCAATAATCTCTGGTGGCAAGTCAAATTCACTCACCATACATAGAGGAATTGCACCCCCACAAGGCTTTGCATTGTCTAGCTTCCGCTCAAACAGGTAGGTTTCAATCCCAGAGGCTGCCAGTGTTTCTGCGGCAGATGAACCAGCAGGGCCTGACCCAATAACAGCAACCCGTAGTGTCAAAGGTCTTTCTCCCAATCTTCACATTTACCGAGAGCATACTACCACGGTCTTTCTAGTGATTTGGCGCTTTACCTTTAGGTTTCTGCTTAAATGCAATATTCCTTAATGTTTCGATACGAAAAGCGAGATGGGGAATGGAGAATTTGGTTAATAGAAAATTAACAGGTATAATTTTTGTAACTCAACCCAATTACTACCCTTAGTATTAATCGTTGTAAGGTTGTGGATCGAGAATCTCTATATCACCTGGTGATACTTCCTTAATTGCACCAGTTGGATACAAGTCTTCTGGATTTAGAATTTCAACAATTATTTTAGAACCCTGACTACCTAATTGATATCCACCAAAAACTGCATATTCACCTGTAGCCTTGATTTTCAAAATTAATTTGTAAACTTGCCCTGAAGGACTAACAGCTTTGTATTCTCCACCTAACATCTGTTTCTCCTAATTCAAATAATCTCTCCCTAATGGGGTCAATAATCTCTATTTCGCTAGGTGATACTAATCTATATCCACCTGTTAGATATAAATCTTTTGGATTTGGATTGAGAATTTTAGCTATGATTTTATAACCTTTATTATCCAATATATTTCCCCCAGAAACTGCATATTCACCTGTACTCTTGATTCTAAAAATTAAGTCATAAACTTCTCGTGAAGGACTAACAGCTTTGTCATTTTCACCTAAAACCTGTTTTTTCTTATTCAAAAGTTCTTTCAGCAATGTTGCAGCTTGCTTATTACCTTTTGGTAAAAATTTAGGCAACCAGTACGAAGCCTTATCTACTGCCTGAGGGTTTTCTGATAATTTGTTAGATAGAATGGCTATAACATGTCGGAAGCCAAGACGCGGGAGTAAATACTTTAGCCAAAGTTCTACCTCACTAGCATTTGCTTCTGTTACTCCTCGATCAAGCAGAATCTCAAAGTATCTCTTATTCTTCAGTATGGCATTAGCTAACTTTAGACCAATGACAGAATCTCGATCTAAGATAGCGTTGATCTCATCGAACTGAGCTTCTTCTGGTAAACTCATCAGCTTCTTTTGTAAAACTTTATGGTCTTCAAAATCTTTATCAGTAATAAATCGGCTAATCATATTCTTTATACCTATTAATATCTGATAATATTTATGATCCGATTTAATTACACCCCGATATTACCAAATGCCATCTTCTATCTATCATGGGAGAGGCTGTTCTGTCTCAATCATTACCAGGGATTAAATTGAGACTAATTAGACTTTTAAATTGACCTGGCTCAAAAAGTTCTTGAGGTAGTAAATCTGCGTTAATCATCGATTCAGCACCAGGTCGATAATGTCCAGATTCATTAGTCCACTTGCGGAGGATGCCTCTATTAGTGCGTCCTGAAAAGTAAAGCCGACCAGCGTATTTTACATCCTCTCCCTTTGCTAAATCTATATGACCAATTGCTCTATCTGCAACCTTAGCGCTGGCTCTACGAATAAACACAATTCCTTCTAGAGTGACAATAAAATTATAGACTCCTGATGCAGTGCGTTCTTCGCGTTTGTATCTAACCTCTCGCCATTTTCCTTGCTTAAGAACAAGCCGCGATCTTTGGATGATTCTTGGCGAGTCTTTGGGAAACAGGTTAGGGAATTTTTTCAACCCCAAGGCTCCTCACACTTTGCTCCTGATTGTAGCTTCCTTGATCGCGGCAGTTGCGGTAGCTAAATCTTGTTCATCTATAAATAATTATGTATGGTATATGTAAGACACGGTAATCCTAGCAAGGATCTGTAGATTTAGTTGCAGAGGTAGAGTGTGGGCATAGTAGTTGAGAACGTCTCCAAACAATTCGGGAGTTTCAAGGCAGTTGATCAGGTCAGTCTGGAAATTAAGAGTGGTTCGCTAGTTGCGTTGCTCGGGCCATCGGGATCAGGTAAATCTACGCTACTACGGTTGATTTCAGGTTTAGAAATGCCAGATAGCGGCAAAATCCTGCTGACTGGAAAAGACGCTACATACCAAAGCGTGCAACAGCGGAATATTGGCTTTGTGTTTCAGCACTATGCCCTATTTAAGCATTTGACTGTCAGGCAGAATATTGCTTTTGGCTTGGAAATTCGTAAGGCACAGCCAAAGAGGATTAAGGGAAGGGTAGAACAGTTACTAGAATTGGTGCAATTGACTGGACTAGGCGATCGCTATCCATCACAACTTTCTGGTGGTCAAAGACAACGGGTAGCATTAGCAAGGGCACTAGCAGTAGAACCGGAAGTATTGCTGCTAGATGAACCCTTTGGCGCACTTGATGCTAAAGTCCGCAAAGACTTGCGGGCATGGTTACGCCGCCTCCATGATGAAGTTCATGTTACCACGGTTTTCGTCACCCACGACCAAGAGGAAGCAATGGAAGTCTCCGATGAAGTTGTGGTCATGAATAAAGGGCGTGTGGAACAGGTGGGGACACCAGCAGAAATTTACGATAATCCTGCCACCGCATTTGTAATGAGCTTCATTGGCCCGGTGAACGTATTACCCAGCAGCTCAAAGATTTTTCAAAGTAGCGGGTTTGATACGCCACACCCACAAGTATTTTTGCGCCCGCAAGATGTGATTTTGGAAAAGGTTGCCAACGGTGCTACTACACCTGCAACAGTGAGCCGATTGATACACTTGGGTTGGGAAATTCAGGTGGAATTAACTTTCGATGATGGACAAGTAGTAACGGCGCATTTAACACGCGATCGCTTTAATGACTTAGAGTTAGAACCGAAACAGCGAGTGTATGTGAAGCCAAAGGATGCGAAGTCCTTCCCACTGTCGTATTCAATTTAGTTGACAGTGTGGAACTATTTATGCTTGCTGCTTTAGCTTGCAGTAAAAAAGCGTTGCCAGAATGTTTGCCGAATCCACCAGTAAACTGTGTAATCGGAGATGCTGATGAGATAGTTGCACAAAGATATACGCAAGCACCAGGACAGTATCATGCTGAGGCTGGTGCGCTGGCTTTTCAGTGATTTATTGTGAGGATTTATTTAATCCTCTAACATTCGACTTTCTACATCGTACCGCTATATTTGCCCCTACTAACAACGAGTAAAAGTAAACTTAATTTGATAGCCCTGATCAATTCTAATTTTGGTTTCCTGCCCCGCAGCTGCATCTCTGGCACGCGCTATCAAAGTTGTGTTGATGCCGAAAACCGAATTCACTGGGTTAGCACACGCGTCTATTGCATCTGGTGTAATAGCTACATTTTTTTGCCATCCTTGTGAAAAGCCAGACGGGAAGTTTGCGTTTGGATCATTACTAGAATTTGGAACATTTTTCCCTTGAAACACTAATCTAACTCTTAAGTCAGCACTGCCTCCCTTAGGCACATTTGCAAAGCCAACATACTTGATATTAATGGGCTTAACTCTGTACCCCTTAGGCACATTAAGCCCAATTCTCAGATTGCAAGATTTTGATACAACCTTAGGAGATACAGCTAGAGCCTGAAATTGAGGTAAAGTTACAAACAGAGTATCTCCTTTCAAATTTGTTTGGGCATTTCCTGACGGACAGCCATTTCCGAAAACAGTCACTGGAACGTTTTCAAATTGAAATCCTTGTGTTTGAGCCTGTACCTGAGATAAACCCACAACATTGAAACTCAGTAGCGTCAAACTGGGAATAACAGCACTTAAAACTTTCATATTTTTCATCTCAAATAAGGAGAGCTTATCAGGTTTGTTGTTAATACTATGTCTGAAGACACATAGTCAAAAATTTCTTTTAAGTGATTAAAAGAAATCTTTCGAGAAGTTGCTAAAGCAGGTTTAGAAGTTCAGCTTTTGTGAAAAATTAAATGCAAAATTGACTATGCATTTAAAAAACCTAACAAGGATTAAAAGCCAATTTTATTGGGAACAATATAGAACTGATTGCTGTGTCGATTTTATCAATTCAAATTTTTGTTTCTTGATTTTCAAGTATATGTCTAGCTCTTGCCGCCAGATTTGTATTAATACCAAAAATCGAACTGACTGGGTTTTGACATGCATTTATTATGCCTAATACAATAGCTATATCTTTGCTCCAAGTAGCTGATAAGCCAGACTCAAACCTTGTATTTAGATTATCGATAGTTAGAACTTCTTGACAGTCAAAAACTAAATATGTGCAATAGGCTTTGGTTAATGGAGACAGAAATAGGATAAAAAATCAATTTCTGACTTGAAAATTATTTATCAGTGTATTTGACTTATCAGAAAATAATTTAGGAGTCAGGACTTAAGAATTCAGAATTGAATTCTGTACAACTGGGGGATAGATAGAGCAACAGTAGGTAGTGTATGTACTCCCGCTATTAAAGAAGCTACGCCCAGGGACTCTGGTAGAGAGCGTCTGAATTAATGAGCTTAAAATCCCCACTAATTCTTCTCCTTTTGAGACGCTACGCAAACTATTCAGTGCTCAATAAAATGCCGACTCTAAACCCTCCGGTAATTTATTCTGACTCCTGAATTCTTACTCCTGAATTTTTCTTCAATAGAGAATTCGCCCTTACAAGAAGTCTTGGATAAACTCTAAATCACTGATAAATATATTTTACCTATCCAAAGACATATGTTTTGTCAATTGTGATTTCATTAGATTTATCAGGTAGTTTCACAAGAATTAAAAGCAAACTTGATTTGGAACAATACAGGTCCAATTGTTGTGTCAATTGTATCAATTCGAATTTGGGTTTCTAGACCTTTAGGTTTACTTGGTACACCTGAAGCTCTTGCCGTCAGAGTTGAATTAATACCAAAAACCGAACTCACCGGGTTCTTACACGCATTTATTGTACCTAATGTAACACCTACATCTTTGCTCCAAACATCTGAGAAACTAGCCAGAAACGTTCGGTTTGGATTATCGTCGGTTGGAATTAGTTGACCTTGAAAGAGTAGTTTCACGTTCAGGTCAGCAGTGCCTCCTTTAGGCACATCTGCAAAGCCAAGATACTTGACGTTAATTGGCTGAACGTTAAATCCAGAAGGTACATTCAGACCGATCCGCAGATTGCAAGATTTTGATACAACATTAGGACGTGAAGCTTTAACTTCAAATTCAGAAAATGTTATTGAAAGGGTGTCTCCATTCAAAACTCCCTGTACTGTTCCTTTTGGGCAACCATTTCCCGAAAGACTTACTGGAACATTTTGAAACGTAAATCCTTCTGTTTGAGCCTGTACCTGAGATAAATCCACAACATTTAAACTCAGTAGGGTCAAGCTAGAAATAATGCCAGTTAAAATTTTCATATTGTTAGACTCCGCGAAAACGTGTAATTTTCTGTACAAATTAACTGCAACTTAAAATTCCCTAAGACCCTTCTACACAAAAGAATTTTAACCACCAGCCTCTTTGGTGTTTGGGAACTTATAGCAGCTCTTAATTGTCTGCAATACGCTCTGGCTAAAACAGACAGAAATAGGATAAAACAATCAATTTTTGCCTTTGAAATTATTTATTAGCGTATTTCATTTACTTAAGAATTGCCATTTTGTTGCCAATATTATTTTTCAAAACAGAGAGCCAAAGATTCCTTTAGAGCGATTGGAAGAAATCTTTGGAGAAGTTTGGAAAAGCAACTTGAGAGGATGTTTTAAAAGGGTATTTTGCTCTCATGATAAAGCACAGTGAATTATCTCAGTACATCGCTGAAACCTTATTTTTTCGTCTCAGTTGACCTAAGCCAGAACAGTAAAATTATACCTTCCAGGACTTTTAAAACATTCTCTTAGAGGCATCACCTTTTGTGAAAAATTAAATGCAGATTATGCATTTAAAAAACCTAACAAGGAGTAAAAGCAAATTTGATTTGGAACAATACAGGGCCGATTGTTATGTCGATTGTATCAATTCGGACTTGGGTTTCTAGACCTTTAGGTTTAGTTGATACATTTGTAGCTTTTGCCGTCAGATTTGTATTAATACCAAAAATCGAACTCACTGGATTCTTGCATGCATTTATTGTGCCTAATGTAATACCTACATCTTTGTTCCAAACATCTGAGAAGCCAGTGTTAAATGTTGCGTTTGGATTATTGGTAGTTGGAACTATTTGACCTTGAAATAGTATTCTAACATTCAGGTTTGCACTGCCTCCTGTAGGCACATCTGCAAAGCCAAGATACTTGACGTTAATCGGCTGAACGTTTATTCCAGAAGGCACATTCAGACCGATCCGCAGATTGCAGGATGCTGATACAACCTTAGGAGGTTCAGCTTTAGCTTCAAATTCTGAAAATGTTATTGAAAGAGTATCTCCAACCAAAATTCCTTCTGCTGTTCCCTTTGGGCAACCATTTCCGAAAAGAGTTACTGGAACTTTTTGAAACGTAAATCCTTCTTGTGTTTGAGCCTGTACCTGAGATAAACCTACAACATTTAAACTCACTAACGTCAAGGTGGAAATCAGACCAGTTAAAATCTTCATATTTTTGGACTCCGCAAAAACGTGTAATTTCCTGTGGACATTAGCTGCAACTTAAAATTCCTAAGATACTTCTACACAAAGGAATTTTACCCAGCAGCCTGTTTGGGCTTTGGGGACTTTTAGCAGTTATTAATTGTGTGCAATACGCTCTGATTAAATCAGACAGAAATAGGATAAAATAATCAATTTCTGGTTCTGAAATTATTTATCAGCGTATTTCACTTATCAGACAAGAATTCAGGAGTTAAAGTTCAGAATTTAGAATTTAATTCTGTACAGCTGACGGTAGCGAGTCCGGGAACATTTTAATAAATAGGTTTAAGACCCCGACTAAATCGTTCGCATAGCGTCTCCAAAGGAGAAGATTTAGTAGTAAAGAATAAATAGGCGAGTCTTAATCCCCCATTAATTTATTTTGACTCCTGAATTCTGACTTCTGAATTCTTCCACTGAGAATTGCCTTTGTTAGAAGTCTCGAAAAAATAGTAAGACATCTGAGAAATATATTATATCTATCTAAAGACATAGATAATGTAAATTGTGACAAATTATTGCGAGAAAGTACGTAGACGCGTAGCGGTGAGACAGCGCTCTTGGTAGGGTTTCCCTCCGGAGCTACTTGCTCCACTTGGAGAGGGTCTAAGTGGAGGAGGCAGTGAGTCGCATGGGTTCCCCCTGTTGTAGCAACTGCTCTCAAGTGGCCTCAGGCGACTGCGAACCCGTTAGCGAGTCAGACGCTCCTGCTTCGCTACGCTTACGAGTATCGGTGTTGTCAGACATTGCTTTTACCTAAGATCCTCTCAAGGGCTATATGGCATCGCTAAAGGTAAACTAATCTTCTAAAATCTGGATTTCATCAAGTTGATTAATCACTACATCCGCACCTCGGACGTTATCCGACTTACCCACCCAAGTGATACCAATACAACCTGCGGCTTTAGCATTACGCGCCATTTGCATATCACCAACTGAATCACCCACCATCAATGTCGCGCCTGGTTCCACTTCCAAGGCTTGACAAGCTTGCAAAAATAGTACTGGATCTGGTTTACTGGGCCCCTCATCTACTCCCATTTCCAATTGGATATAATTATTTAATTGGTGATTCGCTACAAAGTTATGTACTTCATTAGTTGTCGCAGCTGAGAGGATGCCAAGTTTCAAACCCGCTTCCCGTAGGTATTTCAATAAGTCTAAGCTACCCACAAACAGCGGTGAAGGAGTTTGTTCAATGTATTTCTCCGCTTCATCCAAAGCTTGACGGGCTATTTTTAAGGACTCAAACCATCCTCTTCCAGTTTCGGCAATATATGCCGCACATGCAACTTCTGTTTCGCGGCGACTCGCCACCGCTATCAAACCCGCTGGATTTAGGCTACTACCATTGACGCCAAATGCCATTAATAGCGGTTCCCCAATACCGGGAACTTGAGCGTCTATCAACCTCGCTGCTCTTTGTGCAAGCGATCGCAAATATGTTTCAGAATCTTCCAATGTACCATTTTTGTCAAATAAAATTGCCTGGATATTATCAAAAGTGACGTTTCCACATTTAATATTTGCCATAATATTTCACCTCACTTATTTAGTTATGAGTTATCAGTTATGAGTTTTTATTCCTAACTTTGGCCAATTCTCCACATAAAAAAAGAGGGAAAAACCCTCTTTATATAATGATTTAATACTCTTACTTAAAGACAAGTAAAACTATAAATGTATTATTGTTCAATCGCTGCTGGAATTTCCTCTTCAGTTTCCGTCGCTGATGGAATCTCTTCTTCAATTTCTGCAACTGTTGGAATTTCCTCTTCAGTTTCCATCGCTGGTGGAATCTCTTCTTCAAGTTCTGCAGCTGGTGGAATATCTTCTTCTGCAACACCTTCCACAGTTGCAGCAGGCGCAGCAGTAGTACCTTGTTGCTTGGCTAAGAGCTGTTCACGATACTTAGCAGCCATTTCTTCTGCCTTATCGTAGACCAAATCCCGGTTTTTAATCATGTCTCCGGGTTCGGGTTCTAGCTGCTTGGTAGATAGGGAAATCCGGCCCCTTTCTGCATCCAAGTCAATGATCATAACTTTCACTTCATCATTGACATTGAACACGCTATGAGGTGTATCAATATGTTCGTGGGAAATCTCAGAAATGTGCAGTAGGCCACTGACGCCGCCAATGTCGATGAAAGCACCGTAGGGTTTGATGCCACGAACTGTACCAATTACTACTTCACCAACTTCTAAGCGGTTCATCTTCCGCTCAACCAGCGCCCGACGGTGAGATAGAACTAGGCGGTTACGTTCTTCGTCCACCTCTAAGAATTTCAATGGCAGATCTTCGCCTACCAATTCTTCTTTAGGTTTGCGGGTACTGATGTGGGAACCAGGGATAAAGCCACGTAATCCCTCAATCCGTACTAATGCTCCGCCGCGATTGGTTGCAAACACACCAGAACGGACAGTAGCATCTTCTGCTTGCAGCTGTCGCACGCGCTCCCAAGCCCGCATATATTCAATACGGCGAATGGAAAGAGTTAATTGACCATCTTCGTTTTCATCGGTAAGAATGAAAAATTCCCGCGTTTCATTTGACTGTAAGACTTCTTCCGGGCTATCTACCCGGTTAATAGACATTTCTTGTATAGGTATATATGCTGCGGTTTTAGCACCAATGTCAATCAGAGCGCCGCGCGGCTCTATACTGAAAACTGTTCCTGGGACAACATCACCAGGGCTAAAATGATAGTCGTATTTGTCAAGTAGAGCAGCGAAATCTTCGTGAGTGAATCCAATTTCTGTAGCGGTTAAATTCTGATTGACCATGCTTATTTGTTCCCGGTTCTAGTCTCCGTAAAGGTTGTGCCACAAGTTCGATTATGTTATACAAGCAGTTTTATGGCAGCTTACATAACACATCCTTTTTCATCCTAGCGCAGAAAAGCTAGTATTAACACATATCTACTCCCAAGATTGGGAATTATATCACAATATTAAAATGGTTGGTCATTTACTTAGTAGTTAAAACCAACAAAGGACAAAAACAATAATATCCGTTGCTACCACAATTAGTAACAACGGATACTAACATTAAATCCGCTTCAAGGTCTGGTAATAGGTTCTACTTATCTTTTGGTTTCTCAAAGCGAGGTGGTTCGCGAAATGCGATCGCAAAGAAGAGAGTACCTATACACAGAGTAAAAATCAAGATGTACGCAACGCTTTCCATATTTATAAGTTCCTGCCTATCGAGCCAGTAATTAAAGTTTTTAGTGCTGAGTCAGAGCCTTAACTCCCAACTGTGGACTCATAACTCAGCACTGAAATTAAAGGGCTTCCTTGCGGCGGGTTGATTTGTCACCCACTTTCTGGAACAGACCCCACTCAACTTGCTCTTCTAGATCCGCATCAACACCAGCAAACACGTCTCGGTAGATTGTCCGAGCACCATGCCAGAGATGACCAAAGAAGAACAACAGAGCAAATACGGCGTGTCCAAAGGTAAACCAACCTCTAGGGCTGGTACGGAATACACCATCAGAGTTCAAGGTTTCCCGGTCAAATTCAAAGATTTCACCGCCTTGAGCCTTACGGGCATACTTCTTCACATCAGCTGGTTCTGTAAAGGTCTTACCGTTTAGATCACCACCGTAGAAACTGACAGTGACACCAGATTGCTCAAAGCTGTACTTAGATTCTGCCCGACGGAAGGGAATGTCAGCGCGGACAATTCCATCTGCATCGGTCAAAATCACTGGGAAGGTTTCAAAGAAGTTAGGGAGACGACGCACGGTCAATTCCCGTCCTTCAGAATCTTTGAATACGCCGTGACCTTGCCAAGACTGGGCAATGCCATCACCCTTGACCATAGGCCCTGTACGGAATAGACCGCCTTTAGCGGGGCTATTACCGACGTAATCATAGAAAGCCAGCTTTTCGGGAATCGCCGACCAAGCTTGTTCAAGGGTTACACCTTGGGCAACGTTTGTTTGGACGCGACGCTGAATTTCTTGACGGAAGTAATTCTGATCCCATTGGTAGCGTGTAGGGCCAAATAATTCGATGGGAGTGGCGGCGTTACCGTACCACATAGTACCAGCAACAACGAAAGCAGCAAAGAAGACTGCTGCAATACTGCTAGAAAGTACTGTTTCAATGTTCCCCATCCGCAGGGCTTTGTAGAGCCGTTCGGGGGGTCTAACTGTGAGGTGGAATAAGCCTGCAATAATACCAACAACGCCAGCAGCAATGTGGTGAGCCGCAATGCCACCAGGGTTATATGGGTTAAAACCATCTGGGCCCCATTCCGGTGCTACCCCCTGGGCAGCCCCTGTTATACCATAAGCGTCAGAAACCCAAATCCCCGGCCCAAATAGTCCGGTGACGTGAAAAGCACCAAATCCAAAACAAAGTAGACCAGATAAGAACAGGTGAATGCCAAACATTTTTGGCAAGTCTAGGGCGGGTTCACCAGTGCGGGGGTCTCTAAAGAGTTCCAAATCCCAGTAAACCCAGTGCCATACGGCGGCTAGGAACAAAAGACCCGAAAGAACAATGTGAGCCGCAGCAACGCCTTCAAATGACCAGAAGCCAGGATCAGTTGCTGGACCACCAGTAACGTTCCAACCACCCCAAGATTGGGTGACGCCCAAACGTGACATGAAGGGCAGAACAAACATCCCTTGACGCCACATCGGGTTGAGAACCGGATCGCTAGGGTCAAAAACAGCTAGTTCGTAGAGTGCCATCGAACCAGCCCAGCCTGCTACTAAGGCTGTGTGCATCAGATGTACAGAAATCAGCCGCCCTGGATCATTCAGAACGACTGTATGTACTCGGTACCAGGGTAGTCCCATTGACTACGCTCCTCCTCGATGAGTTAGTTTACAAAGCAATTTTCTTACTGAGATTCTGAGAAACGAAAGTCGCCACTCAGAAAACTCTCTGTTGTTTTTTGTTATTGCCAGAGCCAGAGCTTTACCAGAGCTTAGTCTTATAAGTCAGACAGCATGGGTGCTTTGGCAATGCTTACTCGCTTCGGGAGGTTTACCCTGTAGGGTAGCCACCGCCAAGCAAAAATGAGAATGTTTTAAAAAGTGTAACTATTGATGGAATTGTTTGCAAGCGTGTAAATTGATGCGATCGCGTAGCATCTCCAAGTTTTTTCGCTACCAATACCCATCATAGATTAAATTTGCTTATCTTTTCTTGACGAGGTGAGATGAGCGGGCACAGGGGCAGAGGAGAAGTTGCAGTTAGTATTTCCCCAATGCCCAATGCCTATCCTACTGAACCACCAATTGGATGTTTTGCAGTTGACATTTCGTCTCAGCCGTACCCAGGCGTTCAATTACCTGTTCAGCGTTCATCAAACGCTTGAGTACTACTTGACCTATAGTCTTACTGGCGATTGCTGGCGTTGTTGGTTTAACTTCCACGGTTAAAACGGCTTCTTCAACTCGATAAAGCCATAGCAATTCGTTTTGTTCCACTATGCAAATATTCATTCGCTGAATATCTGGTTGGCGTCGCCATGCAGTGATTTGCCAGAGTCCATCAGATGCCCAGACTCTAGCAACTGTCCATCCCTCAGATAGAAAGAAATACTTCACGGTCTTAGTCTCACTATTAGACTTTCAATCTGCTGTTCACGATATCGCGATCGCTTGATTTCGCTGATGTATAAACACTAAATTTGTAAGTAAAACCATGCAGCCGATCTCTAGGAGAAACCGCTCAACAGATAGTTATGTCCAAGCAGTAACATGCTCCTGTCTTAATGTACATTACTTGGACTACGGTCAAAGCTTAACAAATCTATTCACTAGTTACTATGAATTTACGACAAATTCAGCCAATGTTTAAAATCTTAATTAAATAAAAATTTTTCAGTACTTAACAAATGTAAATTTCTGTATTTTTGTCAATGATTTTTTGTAACAAATAGTGCAATCGCACAGTAGTAATAAACTTAACCATGAAGTTGAGCATCCGCCAGAAATTTTTGATTTAGAAGGTTACAAAGTCATAATCTAGAACAAGTTTTCTCGCACTTGGCTGTGCAAGTTCTGTTTTTTTATACGTATATACTTAGCCATAGGCATTGCCTACCAAAGCGTGTGTTCTATCCATAGACGCGTAGCGGCTTAAGGCAGGGTACGAGAACCGAGAACCACTATATTTATGAAGATTCAGCAAAATAGTCACAAATGTAGTAAAATTACTGACCGCTGATCTCAAAAATATTATTGCCATGACCTGGTTTTCCTTGTCCGTGAAACGGTGGGGTCGGATTACACAATTCCTATCTTTGTTCTGTCTATGTTTATTTTTAGTTGTTAGTTGCGCTCCTCGTCCTAAGCTAACTACGCCACCATCCGGGTCTGTAAATAGCCCTACAGGTGATGGTCGTATTACTATAGGTACAACAGCAAAGCCGAGAACCCTTGATCCGGGTGATGCTTATGAGTTAGCATCCTTAGGTTTGGTGTTTAATATGAGCGATCGCCTCTACACCTACGAACCAGGAAGCACGGAAGTTAAGCCCCAGCTAGCTACAGCATTACCCAAAGTCAGTCAAGATGGCTTAACTTATACCATCCCCTTACGTCAGGGAGTAGTTTTTCACGATGGGACTCCCTTCAACGCCCAAGCAATGGCGTTTACAATCCAGCGCTTTATTGAAAATAAAGGAAAACCCTCATTTTTACTAGCTGATATAGTAGATTCGGTAAAAACTACAAGCGAGTATGAGTTAACAATTAAGCTGAAAAAGCCCTTTGCAGCGTTTCCTTCACTACTGGCGTTTCCTGGGGTGTGTGCAGTTTCACCAAAAGCTTACGAACTCGGTGCTGGTAAATTTAAGCCGAATATTTTTGTGGGGACTGGCCCTTACAAATTAGGACAGTATGGTACTGATTCAATCCGATTTGATCCGTTTGATAAGTATTGGGGAGAAAAACCAGCTAACAAGGGTGTTAACCTCCAAATTCAAACTAGTCCGGTTAATTTGTTTAATGCTTTCCGTACAGGTGCAGTCGATGTAGCTTATCTGTCGCTACAGCCAGATCAAAATCGCAGCTTGGAAGAAGGTGGTAAAAAAGGGGATTGGCAAGCGATCGCAGCTGAAGGTAGTGTAGTAAGTTATCTGGTATTAAATCGAAATCAAAAGCCTTTAGATAAATTAGAGGTAAGACAAGCAATCGCCTCAATAATTGACCGTCCACTTTTAAATGAGCGGGCGTTGCTTGCTCAAGCAGATCCGCTTTATAGTATGATTCCCACGACGTTCAATGTTTCCCAGCCATTATTTAAAGATAAGTATGGTGATGCTAACTTTGATCAAGCGAAAAAATTGTTAACTACTGCTAGTTTCTCCAAAGAAAATCCCGCAAAAATACAAATTTGGTATCCTTCTAGTTCGCCTACTCGTACTTTAGCAGCACAGACACTTAAATCGCTTGTTGATGCCAAGATGGATGGAATCCTGCAATTTGAAGTCACCCCCGCCGAAGGGCCAGCCTTCTTTAAAGACATTTCTAAGGGATTATATCCAGCAGCTTTACTTGATTGGTATCCAGACTTTTTAGACCCAGATAATTACATCCAACCGTTTTTGGCTTGTGATAAAGGTTCAGTTGATAAAGGATGCGAAGATGGAGGTAGTCAAACTCAGGGTTCATTCTACTATAGCGAAGCTATAAATAAACTGATTGATCAGCAACGCAAAGAACAAAACCCCGAAGCACGTCAGAAAATTTTTACAGAAATTCAAACGCAAGTAACTTCTGATGTACCTTACGTTCCCTTATGGCAAAGTAAAGACTATGTATTTGCCCAAAAAGGTGTGAACAGGGTACAACTTAACCCTACCCAAATTTTAATTTACCAGACAATTAAAAAGTAGTAAAGAGTCAAAAAGTCAAGATTCAATATTTTTACTTTTGACTCTTGGCTCCTAAATAAATATGTTTCGTATTCAATTTATATCCAGCCAATAGACAAGATGCTTTCAAAAATTGCATTTTGAATTTTGAATTTTGAACTTTGAATTGCTTATGTCTCGCTCTAAAGCTTTACAATATTACATTGTTTCTCGGTTGCTTCTCGCACCACTTCAGCTATTAACGATTATCACCATTGTATTTCTCTTACTAAGAGCAACACCAGGAGATCCAGCAGATGCAATTCTCGGTGGACGTGCGCCAGAAGCAGCTAAAGAAGAATTGCGAAAACAACTCGGTTTAAACCTTCCTCTGTGGCTACAATACCTAAATTATTTGGGAAGCATACTGCGCTTTGATTTGGGAAGTTCTTTGTTGAGTCGGGGAGAGAATGTTTGGGACATCATTGGACAATATTTCCCAGCGACGGTGGAGTTAGCAGTATGTAGTATGGCGGTTGCACTCATCATCGGAATTGCGGTTGGTACTCTTTCAGCTTCTCGTCCTGGAACATATTTCGATGTCGGTGGGCGCTTATTTGGTATCATCACCTATGCACTCCCCATGTTTTGGGCGGGAATGCTTTTGCAGTTGATTTTCTCAGTCCAACTGGGTTGGTTTCCCAATTCCAACCGCTTTCCGCCTAATCTTCCGGCTCCCACTCCTGTGACTGGATTATATACAATTGATAGCTTACTCGGTGCAAATTTCACCCAGTTTTTCACATCTTTGCACCATCTTGCCCTACCAAGTCTCACTTTGGGAATTTTGCTCAGTGGGATTTTTGAGCGAATTGTGCGAGTGAACTTAAAGCAAACCTTGCAAGCAGATTATGTAGAAGCAGCTAGAGCCAGAGGTATTGCTGAAAATAAGATTTTAGCCTCCCATGCCTTAAAAAATGCCCTAATTCCAGTAATTACGGTCTTGGGATTAACCTTTGCCTCTCTTTTGGGTGGGGCGATTTTGACAGAAGTAACATTTTCTTGGCCTGGGTTAGCGAATAGATTGTATCAAGCGATCGCCGATCGCGATTATCCCACAGTCCAGGGAGTGCTAGTATTTTTTGGTGCGATCGTCGTCAGTGCCAGTATTTTGATTGATATTTTAAATGCTTATGTAGATCCCCGAATTCGGTATTAAGCTGTTTGACATTTTGTTAAATTTCTTGAGAAATACCACTGGCTAAAATACCAAGAATTTTATTCACATCTTTGAGATAATATTCGCTTAAATCAATGGTCAATGTTTGTTGTTGTAATTTGAGGAATTGCCAAATACTGCCAGTTGTGACTGCTCCGTAAATTGTTTTAATCTCACTTGTAGCTTGCTGATTAAAAATTTGGGCTGCTACCATTTCTGCTGCACACTGACCCAAACCCGCATTAATATTTTCTTTTTTCGCTTCTACAACTGTAATTACTGGTGCTGTCAAAATTAGAACTTCTGGAGATTTAGTAATAATAAAATCGCAAGTGCCGTTTAATCCTTTGCTATTATCGACAGTAAAATCTATCCCAGAAAATAAACCAATTTGCTCGCGTAGTTGTCGGCGTAAATCAACTAAAATTGGAGCAATAATTAACTCAGAACGTGCTTTTTCACTATTACTACCTAAAGCAATGTCCAGGTTATAATTGAGTGTTTCTGCAAGCAAATTACTCGCTGCTAATTCAGGAACAGCAGCAAAAATATCGCGCTTTTCTAATATAGTTAAACTAAATTCTTGTTTTGCTTTAGCTAAATTAAACTCGCTGTAAGCCATAAAACTACTACTCGCTTTTGCTTTTAAACAGAAGACTGAAATTACTGTCCAACATCCAAGTTAAAGTAGAAACTATCATCAACAATTCTGTTGCTGCCAACATACTTAACAATAGGTATATTGACTCGGTGCTGTCCTGCTTCAAGCTTCCAGATTTTTTGGAAGCTACCAATATTATGACAACCAGCATTAATCGGGAAGGTACTAGGAGTAAAAAGTCCACCTTTATAACTTTTAACTCCATTGGAAAACAGATAACCTTTTACTTCTACTCGATTGACTGGAGTTTTAGATGGTATGCAATAGGTTAGATTTGATAATCTTAAAGTATCTCCAGCTTTTAGAGGTATGCGATCGCGATTTGTCACTTCTTTAGGTTCATCACTATTAAACTTTGCCTTTGCTGGGTTGCACACTTTGGAGGAGATGACAGCAGATTACTTCCAACCCTTCTTTGCCAGCGTCATTCCTATTCATGTAGGCTTTCAGGAACGTGCAGCTACTCGCCAAATTCTCGCTAACCCAGGTAATGAAGACTTCCCCCTCGACTACATCCCGGAAGCTTTAGATGAAATTTATGCTTTGACACATGGTCAACCATATTTAGTGCAACTGCTGGGTTTTCAGCTAGTGCGTCGCTACAACGACTTTGTTTTTGAGCAAAGACGATCGCGTGACCCAGTTTTCACAATAGAAGACGTGGAAGCAGTTATCAATGACCCTGAGTTTTTCCAGCGGGGACGCTACTACTTTGATGGGGTTTGGGGTCAGGCGGCGCGGGGTGCTGAGGGTCAACAGGCAATAATACAACTACTTGCACCTCACCCAGAGGGATTAAGTCTGGATGTCTTGGCTCAGTCTACAGGTATGAACTACCCCAATTTACAGGAAGCGCTAAATACTCTGAAGCGTCATGATGTCGTTGAGGAAACTCAAGGAAGCTGGCGGATTATGGTAGAACTTTTTCGCCGTTGGGTTTCGCAGCAGTAGCAGATTTTTTCAGCGAATGGAATTCGCGGCTACACAGGTAAAGTCCGCCTTCGCGGACTAATTTTAGTGATCGCATTTGTTATTTCAGCGATCACATTTGTTATTTCAGCGTTCGCATTTGTTATTTCAGCGTTCGCATTTGTTATTTCAGAGTTCGCATTTGTTATTTCGGCGATCGCATTTGTTATTTCAGCGTTCGCATTTGTTATTTCAGCGTTCGCATTTGCTATTTCGGCGATCGCATTTGTTATTTCAGCGTTCGCATTTGTTATTTCAGCGTTCGCATTTGTTATTTCGGCGATTGCATTTGTTATTTCGGCGATTGCATTTGTTATTTCGGCGATTGCATTTGTTATTTCGGCGATTGCATTTGCTACTTCCGCGACTCCATTTGCTATTTTGGCAACAGCATTTACTATTCTGAGAGCTTATCTTCTCAAACTCCGGGGGTCAAGTGCATCTCTCAATCCATCACCGAGTAAGTTGAATGCTAGTACTGTGAAGATAATCAGCACAGCCGGCGGCCAGATTAACCAAGGTTGTAGTACCAAAATTGAAGCATTGCTAGCCAGAGAAAGCATATTGCCCCAAGAGGGGTCTGGTTGTTGAATTCCCAAGCCGATGAGACTCAGTATCGCTTCTGATTCAATAAAGCTAGGAATTGCAAGAGTAGCAGAGATAACTATATAACTAGCCGTTTGCGGCAAAACGTGGCGGAGGATGATATAGAGTGGGTTTCCGCCCATTGCACGTGCCGCTTGCACAAATTCTCGCTCTTTAATTGATAGTACCTGTCCGCGAATGACCCGTGCTAAACCAGCCCAGCGAATAGCCGAAGTAATCACCACAATCAGTAAAAAGCGCTGGGTACTGCTTAAACCAGGTGGTAAGACTGCTCCCAAAGTCACCAAAAGATAAATACTAGGGAAAGTCATTACTACTTCTGCCAAGCGCATAATGATGCTATCAGTCACACCGCCGAAATAGCCAGAAATTCCCCCGATGAGTAAACCGAGGGGATAGGCAATGATAATCCCGAAAATCCCAATAAACATACTGATGCGACCGCCATGCAGCAGGCGACTAAATTCGTCGCGGCCTTGGTCATCAGTGCCCAAGATGTTGAATTTTGCCTCACTTGTTGTGCCAAACAAATGCCAATTTAAGGGAATACCAGGAAAGATTGTGACTTCATCCCACTTCGGGGGTAATGGCAAACTCATCTGCAACAATCGGTATTCTGGCCCGGAGACAAATAGACGCAGAGGTGAGGGTTTTTTGAAGTCTACAACGAGTTGGCGATCGCCTGTTTCTAAATTAGTATCTCCCTGAGTCGTCGGATAAACATGGGGCCCAATAAACTGTCCCGACTGAGAAACCCAGTGTATCTTAGTTGGTGGCAGCAGTGAACCATTGGCCTGTGAAGCATAGGGATCATAAGGAGCCACGAAATCGGCTGCAATTACTGCTATGTAGAAAACTAACAGCAAAATTGCCCCAAATCGTGCCAAAGGATTTTTCTTCAGTCGTCGCCACCAATCCATAGTAGTTAGGAGTTATAAGTTATGAGTTATGAGTTATTAAACTTTTATCTTAATTCATAACTCATGAATAATAATTCTCAACTCCTGTACAGACGCGATTAATCGCGTCTCCTAACTCCTGTACAGACGCGATTAATCGCGTCTCTACTCTCAACTCCCCACTTCTAACTTCTTTAAATACCGCTGCTGTTCTTGCTGTTGTTTTTCATGTTCTACAACAAACACATTTGAGTAAAGATTAGCGAGAATTTGTTTTCCCTGTTGTGTCAATGATAGATAATGCAGTCCCTCTTGGATATAAGGATAGACGCCATTCCAGTAAAATTTAGCGTAGTTATTCCGTAAATCAGCAGGGGTTTTATAGCCCAAAACTTTATTTACACCAGTTTCTTCAAACTCGTAAAATAAAGAAGTAATTTTCTTCAGGTAACGTGGGTCGCTTAGTTGACCAATCAAATCAGCAGCCCGGACTAATCCTGCAAAGCACTTTGTATCTTGATGATCTTCTGCCGCAGGCACGGGAAATCGAGTCAATTCAATATTGCTCTTAATTGCCTGAGCATCTATCAACTTGTGACCTCCAAAACGCTCATCAATAAAAAGCTTGGCTCTATCAACATGATACGGCGTCAGACTGGCATCAGAAGCGCCAGGATCTACAGAAATCATTTTGCCATTTTTACCCGTGGCATATAAGCCTGCTGTTTCTTGGTCTTGTCGGCAAACTCCCTTAACGTAGCCAATATCATGACTCAGTAAGGAAATGATACAATGCAACCAGTCTTCACTGGAAACACCGCCTTCCCTAATGTGTTTGCCACGTAAGATTTCTTGCCCTACCAGGGTGACAAGGACAGTGTGTTCAACATTGTGATAAAGGGCGTCGCTATTGGCAATGTTTTCCAAAGCCATGTTACCAGCCCAGGCGATAATGTCCTGATAATCATTTTTGAAGCAGCCATAGGTGCGACGGTAGCCTTCTCGAATTTCATTTACAAAGGCATCAATTAAAATTTCAGTGGCATTGAACATATCTGGTTACTTTGGTAAATACCAATGGTGTGTGACCTAGAGTAGCTAAATGAGATTAGACAATTTTATGTATCATAATCTACATAAACTTTTTTCGCATATTTCAAGTAATTACTCTTATGAACAATGTTTTATTAAATACTATTTTATGTAAAGGACATTTACTAGAAAATGCGCCATAGTTGATATGAAGTAAATAAACTTCAAGTTTTCTTAAGAAAGTACCAAGATTGGTATGCATAGACAGAAAGTGGAAATGGGGGTGTGAGCGATAAAAGTGTTTCAGAAGTCGAGGTGGAAGAACCTGTAACCTTTGAAAATGCTAGCTTTTTGAGCAAATCAGAGCAAAAACGAACGAGGGCATGGTTGAAGCCATTATTCTTAGGTGCTGGTTTAGGAATCGCGATCGCCTTTGGTGGGATGGGTATATTAAATCGGATTCCGGCTCGGCAACAAAGTGCGGTAGGGGATAAAAAAGTAAACCCAGCAATCACAATCACCATCGCCACAGTAGAAACTGTCCGTGTTGTCCGTACCCTTAAAAGGACTAGGACTGTAGCAACGCATGATTTAATTTCAGTGTTACCACAGACAAACGGCTTACAAATCAAAAGCATTCCCCAAGATGTAAAAGAAGGGGCTTTTGTCAAAAAAGGTCAAGTGTTGGCGGTGTTGGGTGGTTCCATACTGCAAAGCCAAATTAGCCAAGCAAAAACAGATGTGGCATCAAAACAAGCGGATTTGGCATCAAATAAAGCCATAGTCCAGCAAAAGCAAGCAGATTTAGCTCAAGCTAAGGTGAGCCTAGAGGAAGCGGCTAAAAATTATCAGCGTTATCAACAACTTGCTGACTCTGGCACGATTAGTCAACAAGAACTTGATACTCGTTCCTATAATGTGAAAACTGCCATACAATTTGTGAATCTCGCTCAAGAAAATGTGCATAGTGCCCACAAAGTGGAAATCAAGAGTGGGTTGCAATTAGGCGATCGCATCGTAGTTGATGGTGCAGACTATCTCAAAGATGGCGATCAGGTTCGAGTCGCAAATTGAAGATGCCGTCGCGGGCTTGGGCAATATCGATTATATGATTTCCACCGTCAGTGATGGGAATTCTAAAACGACAATCAATTTTGTTTTGGGTACAAATAGCGATCGCGCCACCAATGATGTCCGCAATGCGATCGCTCAAATTCGCCAAGACTTACCCCAAGATATCAACGATCCAATTCTGGAACGCCTGGAATTTTCCGGCGGCTCGGTGATCACCTATGCAGTTCTGACTTTTCACCCCATCTGAAAAAGCCGACGAAAAACCTAACCCCCTTACCGACGCTCTAAGGGGGAAAGTTCAAAGTCTCTCTCCTTTTAGGAGAGAGATTTAGAGAGAGGTTTTCCAGATATCGTGAAAAGTCAGATAATACCCTAATGCCTAAATACTGTGGGATCGCATTTACCAGTGGGAATCATAACAAACAGATTCACTACGGTAAATAAACAATGGCTTACCAAAACATCACCGCTTCCCTTTCCCCAGCAGATATCCAAGAAATTAAAGCAGCCTTTGCAACTATCCAAGCAAAGATGCCTTTTCTCGTAACCCTGAGTGTAGAAGAACGACGCAAGTTATTTAAGATGGGCGATAAAAGCCTAGCCTTTGTCAACACCAGCCTGACTGCTGCCCAGTCTAACCGAGAAATTCTCCCAGCCAGCTTTGATGTAGATGAATTTGTGCGGGATTATCAACTTGCAGCGACGCTTACTGAACTGTTGATTGGATTGCGACAACTGACAGAACAAGTAGATGATACTTTAATGGCAGTCGGCAGCGAAGCAATGGGCAGCAGTTTGACAGTTTATGATTACGTCAAGACAGCCGCTAAGAAAACTCCAGGGTTAAAAAGTATTGCTGAACAGTTAGGCGATCGTTTTAAAGCTATCAAAAATAAACCTGTTAAAACTAACTCTGGTTCATAGGCTGAAAATCTTGCCAAAGATACCGGAAGAGTCAAAGGGGAGAAGTTAAAGGGAGATTTAATTCCTTTTCTTTTACCCTTTTTATTTTGTCAACTGGTGAATGAGTCTTTGATACTCGTGGACGAGTCTTTAATACTCGTGGACGAGTCTTTAATACTCGTGGACGAGTCTTTGATACTCGTGAGCGAGTCTTTGATACTCGTGGACGAGTCTTTTATACTCGTGGACGAGTCTTTGATACTCGTGGACGAGTCTTTTATACTCGTGCGAGAGTCTTTGATACTCGTGGACGAGTCTTTTATACTCGTGCGAGAGTCTTTGATACTCGTGGACGAGTCTTTGATACTCGTGGACGAGTCTTTGATACTCGTGGGCGAGTCTTTGATACTCGTCAATCAAAATAAGGCATTTCCAACTAAAAAAATATTTAACGATTTTTGTGATCTGGGCATCTCGCCCGTTTTATGAATTGTGCGGGCTTAGAAAGTCACCCTATAAGATCCAACTTTCTGAATCGGGAATTAGGAATTGCAAGGTTGTAATTATATCCATAACCGCGTCTAATCTGCCACCTTGCCCCCAATTATGCTTACCATACCCCGCCACGCTAGCAAGCGATCGCTCTTTTTCCTTTTTTGTTTCACCCTACTCCTGACTTTTCTCCTCTCTTTACCTTGGGTAAACGTTAAAGAAAAACCTAAACCGGAAGTATGGCAGATTAACGGTTTTGTCGCAGCCCTAAAAGACCCAATACCCGAAGTCAGGGCTACAGCAACGCAATACTTACAGGGATATCAGCTAGATAACTTTAAATCTCAGATAAAAAACTATTATGATCAGCTTGTAAAACAGTTTGTCAAACAGTTGCAGGATAAAGATTCAGCAGTTTCCCGTAAAGCAGCAGCACAGGCACTAGGGCAGATGCAAGCCAAGGAACAAGCTCCACAAGTTGCCCTGCTGCTCAAAGATTCTGACTCTGATATCCGTAAAGCAGCAGCACAGGCACTAGGGCAGATGCAAGCCAAGGAACAAGCTCCACAAGTTGCCCTGCTGCTCAAAGATTCTGACTTTCGTGTCCGTTATACAGCAGCAGAGGCACTAGAGCAGATGCAAGCCAAGGAACAAGCTCCACAAGTTGCCCTGCTGCTCAAAGATTCTGACTCTGATATCCGTAGAGCAGCAGCACTAGCACTATGGCAGATGCAAGCCAAGGAAGTAGTTCCACAAGTTGCCCTGCTGCTCAAAGATTCTGACTCTGATATCCGTAGAGCAGCAGCACAGGCACTAGGGCAGATGCAAGCCAAGGAAGTAGTTCCACAAGTTGCCCTGCTGCTCAAAGATTCTGACTCTGATATCCGTAGAGCAGCAGCACAGGTACTAGGGCGGATGCAAGCCAAGGAACAAGCTCCACAAGTTGCCCTGCTGCTCAAAGATTCTGACATAAAAGTCCCTAAAGCAGCAGCACAGGCACTAGGGCAGATGCAAGCCAAGGAACAAGCTCCACAAGTTGCCCTGCTGCTCAAAGATTCTGACTCTGGTGTCCGTTTTGCAGCAGCAGAGGCACTAGAGCAGATGCAAGCTAAGGAACAAGCTCCACAACTTGCCCTGCTGCTCAAAGATTCTGACTCTGATGTCCGTAGACTAGCAGCACAGGTACTCATAAAACTAGGGCAACAAGATTTGCCAGTTGTTGTGCAAATTCTCAATTCAGTTCACTATTATCCCTCTGAGATTGGTCAACTCAGATTTTTAGCTCATTTTTTGGCAGCTGGTAAACCAGAATTAGAAACTCTTATGCAATGGGTTGGTAAGCCTAAAATACGACCAGAGAAACCGAGCTATAAGCAGGGAGTGGAAGCAATGCAAGTTTTCGAGAAAGCCTGGATAGATTGTGATTCTCTGCCAGAACTGCGAACAGAACTAGCACAACAAATTTCTGAAGTTGCTGCTAAAAAACAAATTATTTGGAAAGCCCAGGATCTTAACTTACTGAACACTCATTACAGTAACCTCAAAAAAGTTAACTCCACTCAGGCTGAAGCACTACAGTCAGTAATTAATCATCTGGAATATTGACAGTGGTTTTTCAAAGCCAGAATCACCATCTTTATTCATGCTACCTTTTGGCTTGTTCTGATCTTTGCCTACCCCAAATTTCCCCAAATCCAAGCCATCTTCTTCTGGAACCCTTGGGTACGCCGGATTCTCGGCGTCGGCTATGTCGGCTTTATCCTCACCTGGTTTCCCCCCTTCCGCCGCAAATTATTTGAACCATTCAAACCTTCCCTATTAGCCGATGCCGGCTTAGATAATTTTTATGAGCAATCATACTTCCCAGAATCTAAAGTCAAAGTTCCCGTCTCAGGAGACATCCTGCCAATTACCCCAGCATTACCCAGTATTCAAGGACAAATTATCTTAGAAGGTGATTCCGGCTTAGGCAAGTCGATGTTTCTCCGTCATCTGTTGAAAAATCAAGAGCGCATAGTCGTTTATCTCCCCGCCCAGAAATGTCATAAAGGCGTAATTGAGGCAATTCAAGACAAATTACACGGCCAAGCCCAAGATGCTGACTTCCTGAAAAACCTGATTTACAGTGGTGCGATAGATATCTGCATCGACGGACTCAACGAAGTCACCGCCGAAACACGGGCGAAAATCTGCCAGTTTGTCGAAAGCTATTTCCGGGGCAATATTATCATGACTACCCAGCCCCTAGAATGGATACCGCCCTCAACAGCAAAAACATACTACTTGCAACCCCTTGAGCAACAACAAATTCAAGAGTTTTTGATATCCCGTCAGCCGCGACTCCCCCAAGATGCCAAAGTTCAAGGTGCTGATTACGCCAAAGCCTGCACCGATTATTTAACAGAAGTCTTCCAACAACAAGCCAAAGAAGAGTTAGATGCTATTCGCCGAATTCTTTCCAATCCAATGGATCTAACAGTGGTAGCGCTGATGCTATCACAAGGCAAACACCCTAACTTGTTTCGCCTGCAAGAACAGCAATACAATTTAATGGCGGCAGAATACCTCAAAGAATGGAATCAAGAATTTCCCTTAAAGAAATTCTCAGCCGCCGTCTACGAAATGCGACTCGCAGACAAACAAGCCTTACCCGCCGATGAATTTTACCAAGTTGCCATGTCTTTGTCAGACGAGAAATACAAAATGGTAGTCAGCCGTCAGTGGCAAGATAAAAAAGGCGAAGCCCAGAAAGAATGGTATTTCCGCCACGATAAAATCATGGATTTCTTCTTAGTGCAAAACTTTCTGGGCGAAACTGATGCCGCCGAAGGACTATTAGTTGATAGAATGGGCGATCCGCGATTTCGTGGCGTTTATTTCTTGCTAGCAACCTTACTTGAGATAGATGCAGCCAAAAAACTGCGAGAAGAATTGATTCAATACGCCGCCGACACGAAAGACAATACGGTGAGTAATACTTTCGTGCAGTTGTTGCGGACTAGATAAATGGGGAATTGGGCATTAGGCATGGTTATTCCTCTTGTCCCCTTGTTTCCCTGATCTCCTGGATGTGCGATCGCTTTCATCGCTATGATCGTTGAGTAAGTGCAAGATTTAGAGTCTAGCTGGAATGTTAAATAACTGGGAGTTGATCTGAGGAATGCCTAACACGCTATACGATCAAGATTTGCAATTATGGATTGAGCAAACCATTCAACAGTTACAGAATCATCAATTTGAGGCATTGGATATTGAGCATTTGATTGAGGAGCTAGTTGATTTGGGTAAGGCAGAGAAAAATGCGCTCAAAAGCAATCTGACAATTTTGCTGGCGCATTTACTCAAGTTACGGGTTCAGTATGATGTACCCGATAGCATGAAAGTCAGCTGGTATAGCTCAATACTTGAACATCGTCAGCGAGTTCTCAATAATTTAGCAGATACTCCTTCTCTAAAAAGTTTTCTGTTAGAGGCAGTGGAAAAAGCCTACCCAGATGCTCACAAGCTAGCGATTAAGGAAGGTAAGCTGGCTAAATTTGGGGTTCGGATACCCCAGGAAAGTGAGTATCCCACGGTTTGTCCTTTTTCCATTGACCAGATTCTAGATGAAGATTTTTACGGGCTATGAGGATTGCTCCTGTTGTCATATTGTTTCATATCTAGATGGATAGACAGGTGAACCGAAAGGTTCTACAATCTGACTGATTGCGGTAAATTTACCTATTGCCCAATCCACATAAGCATAGTGAAGATTTTCTAGTGATTGCATTTAATTGCAGAAGCACTAAATTAATATAGGAAAGTCTTTAAGTACGGGGCAGCAAACAAATGGATGTAAAGCTGATTCTAGCTGGATTAACAATTATATTTACGCTTTCGTGCTTATTTTTTGGCACGAAAAATGGATTCTATGATTCAGATAACTATCACGGCAATGGCTCCGCACATTGAGATAAATCTGTAGACGTTTGGGCGACTTTTCGTAGGATGAGTTGGCTAAGAGCGCTCAGAATTTGCAAAGGGAAAATAAACAAGAGGCATTCTTTAGCTTTTAGTTTGTTTGCTTTTCGTTAATCCACCTTTCCGAACCAGTGCGGGTTCGGTGGAGGCGTCCTCCCCAATCAAAAATCTGTATTCTCAGGGTGTAGGGGCGCACAATAAAACTTACCCCTAAGTCACAAAACCAAAATTTATGTAATTTTTGGATTTTGGGATATGTCCATGATGATGAGGTTTGAGGGGAGGAGAGCATGAGGGATAATCTGTCGGCATCCTCTCGCGTAGATGCTGGGGAAGCGGGTAGTGAATTAGAATGTTTGCCCTATAGTGTCCAGCATGACGATGAGGGCGTGTGTCTATTGGTGAAGATGGGGCCACACCGCATCCTGTTGGACTGTGGTTTGGAGAATATTTCATCGCTAGCTAAGGGGCTTACTAAGTCGGGACGGGGAGCTAGTTCGCCTCTACCAGCAGATTTAGTTTTGATTAGTCACGCCCACCCAGATCACGCCCGAGGCTTACTGGCACTGCATAAAGCTTTTCCAAAGTTACCGATTTATGGTAGCGAAGTAACCAGCAAGTTACTGCCGCTGAATTGGCTAGACGAAGATCCTGAGGAGATTTCCCAATTTTGTCATGCCTTGCCGTTGCGATCGCCTGTGGAATTCCAAGATGGTCTGGTAGCAGAATTATTTCCCGCAGGGCATCTACCAGGGGCAGTGGCAATTCTGCTCACCTACACCACTAAGCAGCGTATTTACAAGTTACTCTATACAGGGGACTTTTTCTTGTCAAACTCCCGCCTGGTAGAAGGTTTACGCTTAGAGGAACTGCGGGGCTTAGATTTGGATGTGCTGATCATTGAAGGCAGTTACGGTACATCCCGCCATCCTCACCGCCGCAACCAAGAAAATCAACTAGCAGAGCGAATTAATCGGGCGATCGCTGACAATTGTTCTGTAATTCTTCCCACCCCGGCTTTAGGATTGGGTCAAGAATTATTAATGCTCCTACGGTCTCATCACCACTTCACCGGACGAGATTTAGATATCTGGGTAGATGGTGCTGTCGCCACTGGGTGTGATGCCTACCTAGAACTGCTAGCCCACCTTCCCCCATCCGTACAAAACTTCGCCCGCCATCAACCCTTGTTTTGGGATGAGCGGGTGCGTCCCCGCGTGCGTCGTTTGCAGCCAGAACATCGTGCTATTGTCGGCAAATCACCTTGTATTGTCCTCACTGACTCTACAACTGATTTGGGTAAGCACTGCCAATTAGAAACTGGTCCTTGGCTGATCCTTCTACCAGAAAAAATTGATATAAAAGTTAACAAAGAATATTTAGCACCCACCACTATCGAAAGCTATCTCCTAGCTCAACATAGTGATGGCCCTGGTACTACGCAGCTAATTCATAATTTGCGACCCCAACATGTCGTTTTTGTCCACGGTTCTCCTGCCTACTTGGCAGACCTGACTAGCTTAGAGGAGTTGCAAAACCGCTACCATGTACATTCTCCGGCTGCTGACACCTTAGTAGAACTGCCTATCGGTGATACATTTTTACAACCGGCAGCACCAGAAACTAACTACGAAGGCGAACTTACAGAGTTGGGAACAATAATCACAATCACCCTACCCAATGTGATTACTACCGATCCTCGTTGGCGGCAATTTGCGGACACTGGTTTAATCGAAGCTCGTTGGCAAGGGGAAGAACTAGTCTTAAGGGGATTGTCTCAACGAGAACTGCTCAACCAAAATAGCGATCGCTATACATGGACAGATGTAGACTGTTGCGGTACTTGCCGACATCAAAGGGGGCAGCGGTGTTGGAACCCAGCTTCCCCGTTATATAACTTTAAGGTAACTCTAGAAGGTTACTGTCCTGCTTTTGAAGGTTTATCTAATCCTGAGTCTTGAAGACTGAGTTAGGATTTATTAACTCAGCCCTCAACACTCAGCACTGATTATTCTGGATTCGAGTCAGTATAACGGTTGTGGATGCGCTCTGCTTCGGGACAGTCTTCAGTCATCAGAGGTTCCACATTCCCGCGTGGCACTGAAGCTAATTTTTGCGTTACAGCACCAATGCTCTCAAGGCGAACCATTTCTTCCCAAGAACAAACTTCGTCCTCTTCTTCTGTTTCATAGCGTAGGGTCACTAAATCTCCCTCTATGTCTATGATGCGGGCGCGTTCAATCCAGCGTTGCTGGTCCCGCAAGAAAACACATACCTCGCGCCCATCGCAACACAGTTGATAAATCTTGCGGTGTAGCATGTACTGTTTCTGCCTTTTTAAACAACGTAGTTAAACCTTTCCAAATCTGGGTTCTACCCCATTACATTACACCTTTAAGAGGTTAATTTCACAGTTGAGAACAAGTACGGTTCATAAACCAATCCCAATACTTGCTTATAGTTGTCAAAATATTGGGAAATTTTGGGTCATAAATCAGTGTTTGCTCTAGCAATGAACTCAATCTCCTCTGGCTCGTTCTAAGGAATGTCTGCTTCATAGAAGTCAAACAATTCGGGATCTGTCCTAACCAGATTCATATATGCTGGTGAGTCATTATTACCTTTATGTAATAAAGAATACTCAAAAATAATCGTTGATTGCGGTTGTTTAATTTGCCTACTTTTAGTCATTGGCATTACTGGGAAGTCCGGGGACTTAGCTTTACTTTTACCCATGTGTATCTGATCTTAACTCATTCTCTTGCTGACCTTGATGATTTTCAACAACAACACCCAAAGAGTTTTGAGTTTTTAAGGTTTTTGCCTGATCATGGCTAAGGAAAAGCCAAGAGAGTGGGGAGTGCATCAGGCAACTTGCCTCTGTTCCTCTGCTTCTTTTGGAGGATCAGGGAGATTTATATGGTAGGGCATAATTCCATAAGCTTGTTCGACGAGGACGCTTCTCGTTTAATTTTACCTGCGCGAAGTGCATTGTATAGGGCTGCAAGGGCTGGTAAATCTTCTGACTGATAGCATTTAGTAGCCACCACTTGATGGAGTAAACCCTCAGATTCAACACTAAGATATCCAGTTTGGAAAGCAGATTCAACGATTGTGCGAATCATCTTGGTTAGGGCAAAGTAAACAATTTGTTACCTCAAGTGTGGAAAATTTCCCGCTGCTACTAATTGATATGGAACATGAAAATTATGTGATTATAATTACACGTAATTAGTGATTTGCATCACCATAATAGGTTATGATAAGAGTTTTCGATGAGAGTGCTAGTTGTATACGCAAAGTATTTAATACAAATAATTCAGTATTAATGTTGATCAGCCGGATGGTTTGACAATATTATTAAAATATAAAAAAACTTTTAGGCAAGTATCCAAAAAATATAGTGAAACATAAGCAATCAAGCAAAAAACTGGCGGAAATCCTCATCCTTTTGACTCAATTTCACCCAGTCTAAATTTAAGGACTGGAATTTTTGCACCAAGCGATCGCAAGCAGGACGTTCAGTAGCATAATGTCCAGCATCGATTAAAATTAGATTGCGATCGCGGCTTTCTTGAAACTGATGAAACTTACAGTCAGAAGTCAGATAAGCTTGAGCACCAGTTTTAGCGACGGCTGAAATGTAACTAGCCCCCGAACCACCCAAAACGGCAACTCGTGAAATTGTTTGCTGTAAATCAGCAGTTGGGGAAAAAATCAAATGAGGGGGAGCAAGTCGGGTTTGAATTGCTGCGAGTAATTTTTGTAATGTCAGAAATGGTTCTAGCAAACCAACACGACCATATCCTAACCCTGCTTGTGTAGGTACTATGGGAGTAACTTCCTTGAGTTCTAAAATCTGAGCTAAAACGTCAGCAGTACCATCCTGCACTTGGTCGAAATTCGTGTGATCAGTGTAAATACCAATATTGTGGGTAAAAGCTAACCGGATCATTTCTGCGATCGCTTCACCACTGCGTAATGACTTGGGAGGAGTAAAAATCAAGGGATGATGGGCAAATATCAGATTAGCATTAAGAGCGATCGCTTCCTGCATTACTGCCAAAGTCGGTGTCAAACACACCAAAACCCGTGTTTTTTCGTGCAAAACTCCTGGTTCAATCTGCCAGCCACAATTATCCCAGCTTTCACACCAAGCAGGATTTGCCCATGCTTCAAACCAAGTAATTAAATCAGCAATTTTCATCCTATTTTTCCAGGCAATTATTTTGTATGCAGTAAGTAGCTAAATACTTGCCATATAAAGGGTTCGATTTTTGAATTTTGATTTTTGAATTTTTTATCAGTGTCTCTGTGGTTGAATATTTAATTTTAATGCTAATTGCTGGCGAATTTCTTGGAAAGGTTTGTTCCATACTGGGCAAGCATTCCAGTTCCACACTGCCACTGGAATAAGTTGTTCTTCAGCAAGATAAGTTAGCAGACGGTATTCGTCTTCTGGTTCACGAGAAAATGTGAAGGGATTGCGGTAACCTGTTTCACATAGTTTATAACATGTGATCTGACCGTGATTAATACGTTGTAAAAGTTCCTTGCCTTTGACGAGCAAATAATCCAAAAAAACCAGACTAAAAGGCTCTATGTGTGCCCGATTTTGTGGTTCTTTTTGTACCCATCTTGCCCAATCAAATCCATACATAAAATCGTGAACGTAACGGAAGCGCATTTGCGTTTTATTTCCGAACATCTCTATTAGTAAAACCATTTTTTTGCCAAAAAGCTTTAAAAAATCAACACCGCCCTCATCTGCTACCAAAGCCTGTCTGAGCATACTACTTACCAGAAAATCAAAATCCCAGAATATGTTTTCTGGAAAATTTTGTAACTGAGTCCGGACTATGGATTCGAGAGTTTCCTGAAGGGTTGTAATAAATTCAATGTCGGTGTTTTGTTCAGTAATAAAATTTCCCAATTCTGCAAAACTGGTAATTAATCTCTTTTGAGGATTAAGTGATAACATATTAACAGACTGCTGGGCGAGGATTTCATCAATAAATTGGAAAGTATGAGTTGGTGTCAGTTTTTGCTTCATAGTTATTGAAATAGCCCAGACAGCTTACACTAAAATAATATTAGTTTATAGTCTGAAAAGAGATTATTGAATAATTACAAATAAACTTAACTTTTTAATTTACAAATTTACACAAATTATTTATTATATATTTGGTAAATTTCACATCAATAATTTTTGTAAAAAAGCGAGCACAGCAAAATTTATTTAATGCATATGACTGCGAAGTTTACGAGATTTTTTCCAAAAGTTACATACTATAAATAGGGCGTTTCAACTCTATCAAGTCACACCTTAAATGAATTAAATTTGAGAACTCACTATCCAGAAATATGGATAACTAATTCCCTCGAATGACTGCGCTGGCGATGTTCCCAAATATAAATTCCCTGCCAAGTTCCTAGCACCAAATGACCGCGATTAATAGGGATATGTTCAGAAGTATGAGTGAGTGCGGTACGAATATGTGCCGGCATATCATCAGGGCCTTCTGCATCGTGGATGTATTTGCCTGATTCTGGCACGAGTTTTGCCATAAAATTAGCTAGATCCATAAGGACATCGGGATCAGCATTTTCTTGGATCACTAAACTGGCTGAAGTGTGGCGCAAAAATAGAGTACAAAGACCAGTTTCCACTCCCGACTCTGCAACTATAGCTTCAATTTTCGCGGTGATGTTGGAAAAAGATTTGCCCGTGGTGGAAATTTTCAGTAACTTTTGGTAGTGAGTCATCTGTAATTTGATTGATTATTGACTAATAACCGTTGATTTTTTAGTTTGGATGATTTGCCTCACCATATAAATAAAGTTTATAGCGGTTTTGGTTTGGATGCAATATGCGCTTTGGGCGCACATCTGCGCGTCCCTACTGTATTTTACATAATTGAAAACAGCTATAACCTTCTCAGCTGATAGCTAGTAGCCTATGAGAGGCTATAAGTTAAGTCAAGTTTAATTACTACGAAAATAGTTGACAATAGCATGAGCGATCGCTTCATTACCATCCTTGGCAATTGATTGAGATTGCTTTGGTGGTTGAGGTAACTCACGGAGAAAATCCCAAGTTCCTTGAAAAAACTCAGAAGGGGTGATGATTTGGTGCTGGTTATAATTAATTATGCCTTCTAGTATAAAATTCGCTTCAGCAAAATCTTCACGTGGTATAGTAATAATAGGCACTTGTAGTATTGTGGCTTCGGAAAAAGTACTGTAACCAGGTTTAGAAACGACTCGTCCACAAATAGGCATAAAATCTACAGGGCGGTATTTGCGGTCATCAATTTTCACTAAATTAGGTAAATCAGGAGCAGATTGATCAAATACGATAAATTGCCAATCTGGAAATCGCCGTAGGTTATCATAGGGGATTTGCTGTAAACCCAAGCCGCCAAAGGTCAACAAAATAGTTTTTTCAACTGCTGTAGTTATTCCCCAAAGAGAACGTAAATCATCAGCAGAGTAACGGGGAGAACCGCCTGTTAAGCCGACATCTGTGATATTGTTAAAAACCTGCATCGGTTCATGGAAGGGTAGACGAAACAGGCGATCGCACTTTGAGTAGTAATCACTAATCCAATCGGCAACTGCGGTAAATTCACCCCCCCAATCTCGGTAGATCAAGTCCCAACCAAAGTTACTCATCATCCAGCAGGGAATATTTGCAGCTTTGGCAAATCCGGGAGCCAGGAAGGGAATATCTGCCAAGATGAGATTAACGCGATTTTGGCGGATAAAATTGACTTCTGAGGCAATCAGCGAATTCTGATGCTTCTTAATATCGAGCAACTTTTCTAAAGTCGCTACTTTATCCATTGTCAAACTATCAGTTTGCACCACACCCAAATCAAATGCACGGGGACGATAGATAAAATCGCCTTCTATATAGCACTCTAGCAACCAGCGTGGGGCAGTACTCACCAGAATTAGCAGAACTTCTGGACATAATTTTTGAATTGTCGCAGCTACAGAAGCCGTGCGGGTAGCATGACCAAAGCCGTGGTTAGTTATGGCTAAGTATAAGATTGGACGTTCCATTTTATAGTTAAAAATTATAACTTATTAAATGTAGAATGTAATTGAGTATCTAGCCAATCTTTGATAGTGGATTCATTATTGAATAGCAAAATATTTTCATCTACTTCAGGAGGCTGAAAACTTTGTATTAGTTGTGCAAAAATCTCCTTTTTGATTCCTTGGCGTTTTTTAATCTGTTCATTCATTTGCATTCTTATGTAAATTTCCTCTAGCGAAATATCGAGATAAATTACTTTGCTTTTATAATTATGTCGTTTGGCGACCTCTCTAAATCTGTCACGCAACCAACGAAAACAGTTTGTATCATCGAGAATGATATCTTGTTCTAGCTGCATTAAATTATCCAAAATACTAATTGCGATCTGGTGAGTATTTTCCCACTCTTCAACGGGAATACCATCTCCACCAAAACCAAGTCCTCGCTCTTTATTGATATCATCCAGACTTACATATGCACAGTTTAGGTAATCGACTATTGCTTTAGCCAAGGTACTTTTACCAGAAAACGCCAAGCCACAAAGTAAATAAAGGGTTTTCATTTAGTTCAGTAGAGTTAAGTACAGCCTCTTAGCTTGAGATAGCATAACGCACTAGTAAAAGTGCGTTATAACACACCCTACTGATCCTACATTTGGCAAAAACTTTGAATTGCCTCAATCAATTGGTCGATTTCCGATTCTAAAGTAAAGTAATGAACACTGGTGCGTATACAGCTAGGGTCAGCAATTGTCCGAGTTAATATTTTTTGCGAGTCAAAAAATTGCACCAACTTCAAATGAGCTTGGGGCTGATTCTGGGTGAGTTGAAAAGAGACTATACCGCTTTCGGGTGGGGAAGTTCGTAGACATTTGACATCGGGTAACGCTACTAACCGCTGCCAGAGGTACTCACTGTTATGGCAAATTTGCTCGTAACGTTCCTGTGAGGTTCCCCATTGCTGATGGATAGCGATCGCCTCCTTTAACCCAACATACAACGGATAAGCTAATGTAGACACTTCGTATCGTCGCCCATCTGGAAGCCAATCCACAGGCTGAGATTGACTATCTACAATAATGCCATTCAAGCCAATAAACGTAGGTTTCAGGCTTTCTCGTGCTTCTGGTCGGACATACAAACCACCGGCACCCGCAGGGCCACATAGCCATTTGTGACCAGTGAAAGCATAAAAATCTACTCCCAATTCAGTCAAGTTTAAAGGCAACAAGCCAGCAGATTGGGCAGCATCTATCAATAATAAAGAACGATTATCCCTACATACTTCAGCAATTTTGTCAAGAGGTAAAACTTGACCAGTATTCCAAAAAACATGACTCAATATCACAAGACGGGTATTAGGGCGCAAGTGCTGGGCAATGACTTTTACAGGGTCGCCCTGATTTAAAGTCGCTTTTAGAGGACAGGTAGTAACTTCTACAGCGAATCTCCGCGCGATTTCCTGGGCTGTGGCAATCACACCTGGATGTTCGCAGTCTGAGAGCAGCATATGGTCGCCAGCTTGCCACTCGATGCCCCACATGGCGATATTACAGCCAACAGTGACATTTTGGGTGAGGGTAATTGTTTGACTTGGTGCATCTAACTCCGAAGCGATCGCTTCTCTTGCAGCTTGAGTCTGGGGCGCTATCCAGCGATATGCCTCATTGCCAAAGGGGCCTATGTGCTGAACATGAGCCTGAGTTTGGGTTATAGCATCCATTGCCCTTTGGGGCATCGGCCCTTGTCCCCCATAATTGAAATAAGCCTTATTCGCTAAAGCGGGAAATTGCTCTCGATGGCTATGCAACCTGGTTTGTGCCACAGAAGTACTAGTCATACCAATTTTAGATTTTAGATTTTGGATTTTAGATTTTGGATTAGTCAAAAGCCATTAGTCATTGGTCATTAGTTTTTCATCTCGCGGATCTCTCGTCTCGCCCACTCCATTATTAATTGTCTGAGTTACTCCCAGAGTGTGCTAATTCTTGTTAACTTAAAAGGATGCTAATTAACGCTGAACTCCTACTGCAATACCAACGCTGTAAACGCCGGCCTTTTCTAGATATCCACGGTGATAAAAGTCAACGCGATGATGTCAATGAGTTGCTGCAAAAACTACAACAGGACAAAATCGCCCATCAGCTGAGTTTTCTAGCACATCTGACCTATCACCAACCAGATTATCCGTACGGAAACTGGGAAAGGGGAGAGGCGGCAACTTTAGAATTGATGCAGCGTGGGGTGGACTACATTTATAAAGGAGTACTGCTAGCAACTTATTCTGAAGGATACACCTTACTGAGTCGTCCCAATTTACTCGTCAAACAGCCAGGACAGTCCCGTTTTGGAGACTGGATGTACGTCCCGGCTGGTATTGAACTGGGTAAGCGCCCTAAGCAAGAATATCAAGTTGTCGCCGCATTTCATGCCCAAGTGTTGGCAACAGTGCAGGGAGTTGTACCAGAAATAGCTTGGCTTTTATTGCGGCGAACCAATGACAGAAGTTATGCGGTGGATCTTTTCAAATGGATACCACGGATGCAGCAGATTCTGGAGGAGTTTATTCAAGTTTTAGAGTTATCGAATCCGCCAGAGGTGTTTATTTCTCGGCAAAAGTGCAATCTTTGCCATTGGTATAGTCAATGTTATGCCGTTGCTCAATCTGAAAAACATCTCTCACTGTTACCAGGTGTAACACCCATTCGCTACACTCAACTGCAAGCCCTAGCCATCACCACACTGGAATCTCTCGCCAACACCAGTCCTAACACCTTAGAAAACCTACTTGGTTTCGACAGGGAAATAGCGCCCAAGCTAGTAGTGCAAGCTCAATCTGCACTGGAAAGACGACCTATAATATTGCCCTACCCGCTACCAATTAAAGATATTACATTCACAGCACCCATAGAGCTTTACTTTGATATTGAGGCACAGCCAGACTTGGATTTAGATTATCTTTTGGGGGTTTTGGTCGTTGATAGACTTGCCAATACAGAACAGTTTTATTCGTTTTTAGCAGATAAACCAGAAGACGAAGAATTAGTTTGGCAGCAATTTTTGGATTTAGTTTGGCAATATCCCGAAGCACCAATTTATCATTTTTGTGTTTATGAGTTTGATACAGTCAAACGGTTGGCAAAGCTTTACAATACTCCCTACGCCTCAGTGCGTCCTGTACTGAATCGATTTGTGGATGTGTATGAACAATTAACCCAAAGTGTAGCATTGCCTGTAGAAAGCTATGCCCTGAAAGCGATCGCTCGTTGGTTAGGATTTGAGTGGCGGGAAAAAGAAGCTAGTGGCGCTAAATGTATTTACTGGTATGATCAGTGGCTAGAAACAGGCGATCGCACCTTATTAGAAATTATCCAAAGCTACAACGAAGATGATTGCCGCGCTACCCACAAAGTGAAAGACTGGCTTGTAAACTTTTTTCAGGATGAATACGGTTTGCGACTAGCTTAAGTAATTTCGTATTTTATAAAGGTTTTCAATTGGTTGCAATACATGTTATTTGTAGTGGCGCACACATGTGCAGCCCTAACACATGTTGCATTCTTCAGAATGATATTTTATTCGTAATTTTCAGACTTTAACAAAAAAATTCTATGCAGCTGATTAAAAAAATCCTCGCAATCCCACGAATTATTTATTTCTTGAGCGCAATTATAATTATCATTTTTTTATTCACAAATTTGTATACAAATGCCGTTGAAGTGAGTAGCATAGAGTTTATCGGAGAAGCCACTTTACCGAAAGGTTTAATCTTTAAAAAAACTGAAGTTGGAGGTTTTTCTGGAATTACATATGATGCAAAAAACAACCTTTATTATGCTATTTGTGATGACCGGGGAAAAAAATCTGCCGCCCGTTTCTACACTTTTAAAATTGATTTAAGCAAGGGTAAACTACAAAAAGGTAAAGTTCTTCCTGTCAGTGTTACCACATTATTAAATGAAAATGGTCAAACATTTCGCCCTGGTGAAAGTGATACAGAGGGTATTGCATTTACTAATAAAGCAACTGTGTTTATTTCTTCTGAAGGCAATGCTGGAAAATTAATTAATCCTTTTATTAAAGAGTTCTCGCTCTCTTCTGGCAAAGAAATTAAAACACTTTCCATACCAAACAAATTTTTGCCAGATAAAAGTAGTCAAAAAGGTATCCGTAACAATTTGGCTTTTGAAAGCCTCACTATCACACCTGATAAAAAGCATCTATTCACAGCTACCGAAAATGCTCTAATTCAAGATGGTGTCGCAACTAAACCTAACATCGGTAGTCCTTGCCGGATTTTGCAATACAACTTGCTCAACAACCAGCCAGAAAAGGAATTTCTTTACCAAACTGAACCAGTTTCACCCTTTTTGAATTTGACTGGAAAATTCATTAGTGGATTACCTGATTTACTTGCTCTCGATAATCAAGGACACTTCCTAAGTTTAGAACGGTCTTTTACTGGTTTAGGATTTGCTATTTTCCTGTTTCAGGTTTCTTTAGAAGGAGCCGATGATATTCATAAGATTGATAGCCTTTTAGCAATTAATTCCAAGAATATTAAACCAGTTCCGAAAAAACTGCTGTTAGATTTAAGAACCTTAGATGTACTGCTAGATAACATCGAAGGCTTAACTCTTGGCCCTAAACTACCCGATGGACAGCAATCATTAATTCTCATCAGTGATAACAATTTTAACTCCCTGCAACGTACCCAGATACTAGCCTTTAAAATTCAAATTGAAACACCACTAATCAGATTATTGCGCCGTTTACTCCCGAATCTCAACCGTTAACTGTACAAAGGCATCGCACCTTTACTGCTATTCACTTGTTTGAAGCTTATTCCTGTGTATTCACGGAATCTACTAAGCAACTTTATCTTGCCTATTTGTAGTTTACGTGTAATTTCTCAACCGTATTCATTAATAAATATGTTACACAATGGTTAGGGGATTTTGCAGAGTGATTAACCATGATTACAGCAGAGGATTAATATTCTAAAAATTAGGATGTTTTTCAGATTTAAATTTAAAAATTAGCTAGAATTATTAAAGTATTTTACCAACAATGTTTTTCATAAATAATTCTTATGTCACAAAATCAAATTGAGAGTATGGTAGGGCAAAAAGCAGAATTAGATGATTACATTGGAAAATTTTTAAATAATCGCTATTTAATCATAGATTTAATTGGTAAAGGGGGGATGGGTAAAGTTTATTTAGCAGAAGATACTGCTAAAGGTGGTATGCCGATCGCAGTCAAAATTTTATCATTCAGTTTGGTGAACCAGCAAATGTCCCAACGCTTTGCCAGAGAAATTTTTATTGGCGCTCAATTGGGTCGCAAAAGTAAACATATTGTTCGTATTTTAAGTTATGGTGTTACTGAGGATAAAACTCCCTTTTATGTAATGGAATACCTCCAAGGAAAAAATATAAAACAAATTATAAAAATTCAGCCCTTAACAATATCAAAGTTTTTGGAGATTTGTAATCAAATTTGTTTAGGTTTACAATGTGCACACCAAGGTATCAGCCTCAAAGGAGAGATTTATCCCATTGTTCACAGGGATATTAAACCAGAAAATATATTCATTAGTGAAGATAGTAAACAAGGAGAAATTGTTAAAATACTAGATTTTGGTATTGCCAAATTTTTAACAGAGCGAAGTGGAATGACCCTGACAGATTCTTTTATTGGCAGTTTGCCTTACTGTTCTCCAGAACATATGGAAGGACGCAAATTGCTAGATGTCCGCTCTGATATTTACAGTTTGGGAGTACTAATGTTTGAAATGCTGACAGGAAAACATCCATTTCAGACAAAAAGTAACTCCTTTGGTACTTGGTATCAAGCGCATCGCTTTCAAATGCCACCTACAGTTGAGGAAGTGAATCCGCAAGTCAAAATACCGCAGGTATTAGAAAAATTAATGATGAGTTGTTTAGCGAAAGAAATAAGCGATCGCCCTCAAAATATTAACCAAATATTAGAAGATTTAGAAAAAGTTAATATTCAGCTTAATGATGTTATTCCTAATCAAAGTAGTGAGATTATTAATCTCTCGTATCCAGTTCAATTAGTACCTGCAACTTTATTATCAGAAAAAGATTGTTTGCAGAAAACTTGGCCTAAAAATAAACCAATTGCATCAATTGGTTTTCCTCATTTACTACATACTCATCAAAGACTTATACCAACTTTTTGGTCAATGTTGCCTAAACAAGAGATTACAAAATATTTGGATAAAATACATGGTACTGAATTTATTAGTAAAATGAATGTATACCCGATGCTATTATGGGTAACAGTACTATACAATGCCCAACCTTCTCTGACTAAGTGGCTACCTTATTTTCTGGATTTAAAAGATAATAAAGGGGAGAATATAGCACGTAGTTTAGCAGAAGTAGGCTACTATCATCTACTATTTTTTGCCCTAGAAGAGCCAAACCGTTGCTCTCATGTAACGACTTTAAAGCTTACAGCTAATCAACGCCAGCAACTTGTAGATTGCTTAGATATGAGTCAACAATCAAATGAATTAATTTCGCCTATTGAAGCTAAAAATATTCTAAAAACAGATTATGAAAAGCTGAAATTAGACATTTTACAAAAGTTAGCTTTATATCAAAAAACTGAGAAAGAAAGTTTAAAAAATTGGATGACTAAATTCTTGGAGACTTTTTTTAAACTTTTATCACGTCCTTGAAAGTCTGCTATCAAAATCAAAATGCTTACCACGATTACCCAATGATATTCTTATGTGTGTACTGCTAACTTTAAATCGACTCAGCAGCAGAGGTGAACAAAGTGAATCAAAGCCGATTTACATCTCCAAGTACTACGGGCTTGCTTGCCAATCGTTATCAACTCAAGCAATTAATTGGTAGCGGTGGCATGGGTGAAGTTTTCTTAGCAAATGATATTTTGTTAGGAGGTACACCAGTTGCTGTCAAGTTTTTGACTAAAACTGTTGTCGATACCAAGATGCAACAAGACTTTGTTCGTGAAGCTTTAATGAGTGCAGCTTTGAGTCAAAAGAGCTTACATATAGTGCGGGCGTATGATTATGGCGTGAATGAGAAAGGAAAACCATATTACGTCATGGAATATCTATGTGGAAAGAGTTTAAAAGATTTAATTCCGCTGCCTTTGACCATGTTTTTGACTCTCTCCCGCCAAATTTGCTTGGGCTTACAGTGCGCCCATCAAGGCATTAACATTGACGGCAAAATTTGTCCATTAGTTCATAGAGATATCAAGCCTGCTAATATATTAGTTATTCCTGATCCGATATTGGGTCAGTTAGTTAAAATTCTCGATTTCGGGATTGCTAGATTTTTAAATTATGCATCAACAGCTAGTACAAGCAGTGGATTTAATGGCACTTTACCCTACTGTTCTCCAGAACAGCTAGATGGAGAAAAATTAGATAGTCGCTCTGATATTTATAGCCTGGGTGTGATGATGTTTGAAATGCTCACAGGCAAAAAACCCTGGCAACCAGAAACTGATTACTTTGGTGCTTGGTATAAAGCACATCACTTTGAAGAACCAAAAGTGATCGCAGATGTTAAACCCACTCTTAAATTACCTCAGAAGTTAAATAATTTAATCATGGCTTGTCTTGCTAAAAAAGCAAGTGCTCGCCCACAAAATATCGCTCAAATTCTGCAAGTATTAAACAGTTTAGAACAGCCCGATAGTCTCCGTTTACCTACAACATTAGCCTCTGGTTCCATTCTTAACTGTCCTTTAAATTCTGGATTACCAATCACAGTAGAACAAAGCTGTCAGCAACTTTTCTGGCCTGAAAATAAACCAATTCAAGAAATTGTTTTTCCCCAGCTTTTAGACACTGCACAAGCATCTATGACAGCGCTATGGTTGATGTTGCCTAAACAAGAAATCAAAAACTATGCGGTTTCTACCCGTTATAATCAATTTACCTTCATAACATCCCCTCACCCAATGCTGTTGTGGGTGAGTGTACTCTACAATCGGCAATTAGCTCCTAAGTGGCTACCCTGCTACCTAAATATGCAAAATCCCCAAAATCTTAGGGTGGTAAGTTTCCTGGCTGAAAATGAATACTATCCTTTGATTTTCTTTACTTTAGAAGCACCACATTCCTGCACCAATGTTCTCAGCAGTCGCATCGAGCTAACTCAGCGGCAAATGTTGAAAACCTGGGTGCAACAGAGTCATAGTCTACCACCCGGTTCTCAACCCCAGTTGAGCAAACAGCTATTAAAGCAGCAGTATAAACAAATGCAATCCCGGATATTACAGCATCTGGAATCAGAGCCACAGGTTGTATTATCAGGTTCTATTTAACAAAAAAGTTCTCCCAAGCAGTGATTGCCCCTTGGGTAGACGGGGCAAAAATAATTCCTAACTGCAAAACACTTGACAAGTCGAAAATAAATAGCGATAATAGCAAAGTTGCCAAACAAGGGACTGTAGTTCAATTGGTTAGAGCACCGCCCTGTCACGGCGGAAGTTGCGGGTTCGAGCCCCGTCAGTCCCGTTATAAAGTTATCAGTAGTGAATCTTGAGTAATATTAGGAATTGGGCATTTATTATTTACTAGTTCCTAAGCCTGCATTTCCTTGACTCAGGATTCAGAGTTTAAATATAAGCTACATTTATCAATCTTTGCGAAAGAGAGAATTAACTGTGACTGTCAGAGTCCGAATTGCGCCGAGTCCAACTGGAAATTTACATATTGGTACAGCTAGAACGGCTGTATTTAACTGGCTATTTGCCCGCCACCACGGTGGAAAATTTATACTCCGAATAGAAGACACAGATTTAGAGCGATCGCGTCCCGAATACACTGACAATGTTCTTGAAGGACTGCGCTGGCTAGGACTTAACTGGGATGAAGGACCATTTTTTCAATCCCAACGCCTGGATCTCTACAAAGAAGCAGTACAAAAACTGTTAGATCAAGGATTAGCCTATCGCTGCTACACCACTTCCGAAGAATTAGAGGCTTTAAGAGAAGCCCAAAAAGCTAGAGGCGAAGCTCCTCGCTATGACAACCGTCACCGTAACCTCACGCCAGAACAACGCGCCGCATTTGAAGCAGAAGGTCGCTCCTCTGTGATTCGCTTCAAAATCGAAGATGGGCAAGAAATTGTCTGGAATGACCTAGTAAGGGCAAATATGTCTTGGCGAGGTAGCGATTTAGGTGGTGATATGGTCATCGCCCGCGCCTCAGAAGAAGGTAGTGGTCAACCTTTATACAACTTTGCAGTTGTAGTGGATGACATCGATATGCAAATCACCCATGTCATCCGGGGAGAAGACCACATCGCCAACACCGCCAAGCAAATTTTACTGTATGAAGCAATGGGTGCAAAAATCCCAGAGTTTGCCCACACGCCACTGATTTTAAATTTGGAAGGGCGCAAGCTTTCTAAGCGAGATGGTGTTACTTCCATTTCTGACTTTCAGCAAATGGGCTTTACTGCTGAAGGCTTGGTGAATTACATGACATTGCTGGGTTGGTCGCCACCAGACTCGACACAAGAAATATTTACCTTAGAAGCAGCAGCCAAGGAGTTTGGCTTTGAGCGTGTAAATAAAGCAGGTGCAAAGTTTGATTGGGCAAAACTCGATTGGTTGAACAGTCAGTATATCCACCATATGCCAGTAGATAAACTCACAGATTTACTCATACCCTATTGGCAAGCGGCTGGTTATAAATTTGATGGTGGAAGAGAACGCCCCTGGTTAGAACAGCTAGTAACTTTAATTAGCCAAAGCTTGACTCGTTTAGTAGATGCAGTAGCTCAAAGCCAACTGTTTTTTAGCGACATTGAATTTAGCGACGAAGCCAGTACACAACTCAAGCAAGAAGGTTCTACTGCTGTGCTTGAGGGGATTGTCACAGCTTTAGAAAATCAGCCGCAACTATCGGAAGCCGCCGCCCAGGACATTATTAAACAAGTGGTGAAAGAGCAAAAAGTCAAAAAAGGCTTGGTGATGCGATCGCTCAGAGCAGCCTTAACTGGAGATGTTCATGGCCCCGACCTCATCCAATCTTGGTTACTACTAAATCAGATTGGTTTAGATAAGTCGCGCTTGAGTCGGGCGATAACAGAAGCTAATTAGCGATTACTTCCAGATTTGAGAAATATTTGAGATTTTAGGGGCGCACAAACGTGCGCCCCTATCCATAAGGTAGAGCAACTATCGGAACAAGAAATCATTGACTAATTACTAATGAATTATCCCCAATTTTAAATCTAAAATAGGTAGTCAATTCTCCTCAGGTTGGGAACTTGGTGTGTAAAATTAATGTCTTCAAAAACACTTAGAAGCGAACGTAATTACAATGCTGACAAAAGTGCTCAACAGAGGAATGAGATTATCGTTGATGATAGTTACGCTCTTGATTACATTGACAGTTAATACTGTGACTGATGCTCAGGAAGCGCCAACGATATTTGGAGATGTCACCATTAGCCCCCAGTTTTCGCCAGACCCCCTGACAGTTCGCGGGATGAGTGGTGGTTCAATATCTGGGAGTCAAGTAGCCGCCAGGAGCGAAACAGCTACTGGCCCTTGTACCGGATTTGTTGATGAAACACCAGACCACACATTATTGCTAACAAGTAAATTTGACTACCTAAAGCTGCAAGTGCAAAGTCCTGAGGACACCACCTTGATTATCAAGGGACCCGGTGGTACTTGGTGTAATGACGATGTTGACGGTAAAAATGCCGGTATTGTTGGTGAATGGCTGGCTGGAAATTACCAAATTTGGGTTGGTTCCTACGAAAAAGGCAAGTATCTTCCTTACACTCTACAAATTACAGAAGTTAAGTAGGTAAAGTCCTTGATTGAAGAGACACACCAGAGACGAGAAAATTTCTTGGCGTCTCTCCCTTGTTGGCGCTCCCTTTTCTCGTGCGATATTGTATTAAAATTAAGTTAACTTTGATTAAGATTCTTTTTGGCATCGCCATAATGCCCTGATTGCCTTATGGCAGTGCATATAAGAGATCAAATTAAACAAAATGGATTTATAGACATCCGTTTAACAGCTTAAAGTGACAGAGTGATCAACATTCGGTTGCTAAGGCTGATGACTTATATAGGTATCTAGAGGCAAATTAACATGAAATTCTCTTGGAAAGTCCTAGTACTCTGGACATTGCCGGCTTTGGTAATTGGCTTTTTCTTTTGGCAAGGGGCCTTTGCAGGCGCTCCTGCTGACATGAGTAAGAATGCAGCCAATACTCGCATGACCTATGGTCGCTTTCTAGAATACTTGGACGGCGATCGCGTCACTAGTGTGGATCTGTACGAAGGCGGTAGGACAGCAATTATAGAAGCCCGCGATCCAGACATCGAAAATCGTGTCCAAAGGTGGCGGGTGGATTTGCCTGTTAACGCTCCTGAGTTAATTAGCAAGCTCAAAGAAAAAGATATTAGTTTTGATGCTCACCCCATGCGGAATGATGGCGCAATTTGGGGATTGTTGGGTAATCTCGTGTTTCCAGTTTTATTGATTACTGGGTTGTTCTTTTTGTTCCGGCGTTCTAGCAACCTCCCCGGGGGCCCGGGTCAAGCGATGAACTTCGGCAAATCCAAGGCGCGTTTCCAAATGGAGGCAAAAACTGGGGTTAAATTTGACGACGTAGCCGGGATCGAAGAAGCTAAAGAAGAACTGCAAGAAGTTGTCACCTTCCTCAAGCAGCCAGAAAGATTTACCGCTGTAGGCGCACGCATTCCCAAGGGAGTCCTGTTAGTTGGGCCTCCTGGAACTGGTAAAACTTTACTAGCAAAAGCGATCGCTGGCGAAGCAGGCGTACCATTCTTCAGTATTTCTGGTTCGGAATTCGTGGAAATGTTCGTCGGTGTCGGTGCATCCCGCGTCCGTGATTTGTTCAAGAAAGCCAAAGACAATGCCCCCTGTATCATCTTCATTGATGAAATCGACGCAGTAGGACGGCAACGGGGTGCTGGTATCGGTGGCGGTAACGACGAGAGAGAACAAACCCTCAACCAACTCCTCACCGAAATGGATGGGTTTGAAGGTAATACAGGCATCATTATTATTGCTGCCACCAACCGTCCCGACGTATTAGACTCAGCCTTATTGCGTCCCGGTCGCTTTGACCGACAAGTAACAGTCGATGCACCCGATATCAAAGGACGTTTGGAAATCTTGCAAGTCCATTCGCGGAACAAGAAACTAGACGTTAGTGTATCCTTGGATGCGATCGCTCGCCGCACTCCTGGATTCACTGGTGCTGACTTAGCCAACTTACTCAACGAAGCGGCTATTCTTACCGCTAGAAGACGCAAAGAAGCGATCACCCTCCGCGAAATTGATGACGCAGTGGATCGGGTAGTCGCTGGGATGGAAGGTACTCCTTTGGTAGACAGCAAGAGCAAGCGCTTAATTGCCTACCACGAAATTGGACACGCCTTAGTTGGGACTTTGTTAAAAGACCATGACCCAGTGCAGAAAGTCACCTTAATCCCACGGGGACAAGCACAGGGTTTGACATGGTTTACTCCCGACGAAGAACAAGGGTTAATTTCCCGTTCTCAACTCAAAGCCAGAATTACTGGTGCTTTAGGCGGTCGCGCTGCTGAAGAGGTGATTTTTGGGGCTGCGGAAATTACCACTGGTGCCGGTGGAGACTTACAACAGTTGTCGGGAATGGCGCGGCAAATGGTGACGCGGTTTGGGATGTCAGATTTAGGGCCGTTGTCACTGGAAAGCCAGCAGGGAGAAGTATTCTTAGGTCGTGACTGGACAACCCGATCTGAGTATTCCGAATCTATCGCCTCCCGTATTGATGGACAAGTGCGAACGATCGTGGAAGAATGCTATGAAAACTCGAAAAAGCTTATCCGTGATAATCGCACTGTCACTGATCGCTTAGTCGATCTGCTCATCGAAAAGGAAACCATTGACGGCGAAGAATTCCGCCAGATTGTGGCTGAGTACGCTGATGTACCTGAAAAGCAGCAGTACGTACCGCAACTGTAAGCTCTTAAGGAAAAATCTTGAGCTATTGCTCAATTTCAATGGGGATAGTGTTAACTATCCCCATTATTTTATGTAAATTTTACAATACAAGTGTACTACATAGTTTTTTTAGCTCAGGAGTGAATTGTGCCAACAACAAAAGATACTCGCCTCCTTTGTGCTCAACACTCCCTTGAGGGTCTATCGGTGGGTAATGCTTTTGGAGAGCGATTTTTTCTCCATCCAGATGTGGCAGAAAATCTGATTGTCGCCCGTCCCATTCCAGCATCACCTTGATATTATACCGACGACACTCAAATGGCACTTTCGATTGTGACACTACTCCGTAAAAACTGTAGGTGCTTCTATACATCAGCAATATTGGATACCTGCGGAAGATTTACCTGAGTTCAACTGCAATATCGTTGGTTTGATCGAAGTAATATCAGAATTTCGCCAATCACCAACTTGAAAATCCGAAATTTGCAGCATTGGTACTGTATATAAAAATCTACCTACTTTTATTTGCACAATTTATGAATAGTAAAGTTAAATTATTGACTCTTGCTTCTTTAACGTTGACAGTTTCTTCTCTAACAGTCGGAACAGTTGTAGCTTTGGCAAAACTGACAAATCAATCGAAACTGTTCATCAATGGTATCGGAGAAGTAAGAGTTGGGATGACTGTTTCCCAAGCGGCAAAAGCTGCTGGTACTAAGCTAATTGGCGATTCACCGAATAACAGTTGCTACTACGTTAAGCCACAAAACGAACCCAAAAATCTTTTGTTCATGGTTACAAAAGGTCGTATTTCTAGAGTAGATGTGCGGCAGAATACCGAGATTACTACCCTTAAAGGTGCAAAAATTGGCGATACTGAAGCGCAAATCAAGTCTCTCTACCCAGGACAAATTAAAGTCACACCTCATAAATACGTCCAAGGCGGACACTACTTGACATTTATCCCGAAAGACCGTACTAACCAGAACTATCGTGTGGTATTCGAGACTGACGGGAAGCGTGTCACTCAGTTTCGGTCAGGTAAACTGCCAGAAGTTGAATTTGTTGAAGGCTGTTCTTGATCTGAGATATCATCAAACTTACTTCCTTAGCTTCCGCAGCTTGCGTTGGCTATGCCCGCCGTACCCCTACGGGGATCTTGCTACGCAAAGCGTCTGGTAGAGTTGGCATTGCTGCACTTTACTCCCAAGATGATCCAATGCCGTACAGCGCCTTTAATCTTAGCAAAGTAAAAACCGACTTTAAATTAATCTTGGTTGAAAATCAAGATTTATTTGGGGATGTACAGGCCGTTTCTCCTAGTGAATATTTAAATTTGATTTTCTCTGAGCATCTGCCATTAGTAACAGCAATAAATACAGAAAAAGCTCGTTCTGAACTAATTATTATGCCTGTTTTAATTGAAGTTAAACGCTTCTTTAAATACCAAATTAGTATATTTTCTGGTTCAGAGTTTAATGTAGATGCTTCTAAAGGCTTAGAAGGACGCTGTGATTTTATTCTCAGTTGTTCACCAGAACAATATGATATTACTAGTCCTGTCGTGACTATTGTGGAAGCTAAAAATGAGAGTATTAAATCTGGTTTAGGACAATGCATTGCGACAATGATTGCATCTCAATTGTTTAACCAGCAACAAGGAAATATTATAAATGAAATTTATGGTGTAGTCACAACAGGAACAGATTGGAAATTTCTCAAACTTTGTGACAATACCATCTTTATCGATAAGAACGATTACTTTATTAAAGAAATAGATAAAATCTTAGGAATTCTGACAATGACTCTGATGGCTTGTCCGCAATTTTAGCTTGGGGATGGTACACACCATCCCCATTTTTTATCGTTCTACTTCATCCACTGCTTTGGGAACCCCCGCAGTTAACACCTCATGTCCATGAGATGTAACTAACACATCATCCTCAATACGAATACCAATACCAATCCATCGAGGATCAGTCTCTGGTTGGTCTTCTGCTAGTTTGGTGTCAGGTACAATATATAATCCCGGTTCCACCGTCAGAATTTGACCTGGTTGCAAAATCTGCGGTTTATCTTCACCGTGCTGGTAAACACCCACATCATGGACATCCAACCCTAACCAATGACTGGTGCGATGCATATAATATGGCTTATATTTCTCTTCCTCAATTAACTTGTCAATTTCACCTTTGAGAATGCCAAGTTCGACTAAACCTTCGGTGAGGACGCGCACTGCTGTATCGTGAACTAATTTGAAGGGATTACCTGGTTGCACTTGGGCGATCGCTTGTTTTTGCGCTGACAAAACAATCTCATACAGCGTCTTTTGTTCTGGCGTAAATTTACCCCCGACAGGAAATGTCCGGGTAATATCGGAGTTGTAATAACCGTAGGCACAACCGGCATCAATTAGCAGTAATTCTCCATCCTGCATTTGACGATTATTTTCAATGTAGTGTAGTACGCAAGCATTTACGCCAGAAGCCACAATCGAAGGATAAGCCGGGCCTATCCCACCCCGGACTCGAAAGATGCGTTCCATCTCCGCCTGAATTTCGTACTCATAACGTCCGGGTGCAGCGATTTCTTGTGCGTAATTGTGTCCTTCAGTAGCGATCGCTACTGCTTGACGCATTAATCCCAACTCAGCTTCACTTTTGATTAGTCTCATGCTGTTGAGGACTGGGCCAGTATCTTCAATGGCGATCGGCCCTGTACCACGCTTGGGATAAGTCCGCATTAAACTCTGATAATGTCCCAGAATTTGGTCATTGAAGGTGCGATCGCGTCCTAAGTGATAGTAAATGCGGTTAGCTTTTTCCAAATACTGTGGCAACTTTTCATCTAACTCGCTAATCGGGTACGCTTCATCAGCACCATAAATTTCCTTGGCTGCATCTACTCCACAAAGATAACCAGTCCATACTTCCCTTTCCCGATCCTTCGGTTGGACAAATAGCACGAACCGATGTTCTGAATGATGCGGCGCTAACACTGCAACTGCCTGTGGTTCGTTAAAACCAGTCAGGTAGAAGAAATCACTGTCTTGGCGATAAACATACTCGACATCGTTGTGCATCACTGCCATTGGCGCACTGCGAAAGATGGCTGTGCCATCACCAATTTTTGCCATTAACTGCTCGCGACGCTGCCGATATTCTGCTTGCATAGCTGATGTATGTATTAAACTATTGTGTGATTTTACACTTTTGGCAACTAGCGGATGCACAGATTATGCTTCTCAGTAGTTGCTAACTAAGTTATTCTAGCCAATATTTGTTTCAACTCAAGTCATAAATTATTGATGAATAATCAATTATTTTGCGACTGGCGTCTGGCGAGTCACTCTTGTTGCATCTGGCGTGCGACTACAGGGGGGTCGCAACAATTTACAATTTTCACGAATGATTTAGGACTGCTACATAAAACACGAAAAGTATTTTGCAATTGCTTGTATAGAACTTGATAATTTTAGAATAATTGTTTCAAAAAAACATATATTTATCTTCAACTAATAACATTAATAAAGAAAAAATAGTTATAAAGAAATATTGAAGCCCTAGTAAATGTTATTGGATTACAGAAAGAGATTGTCAAAAAAAGTTAAAACAATATAACAACCAATCATAAAAATACACCATGTCTGGAAATCAAAGTTCCTTACCCTTATCTTTGAATACATCTAAATGGGTATCAGACTCTTTAGCAAAATCAAAAATCTTGACATCTTCTTTTGATAGTTTGAATTATGATTTGGGATTTGGCAGTAAGAGTTCCTCATATGCACTACAAGATGAACCATTGACCAAGCCTGTCAAAACGTCAGCAAATCCCAATCCTAATCCTTACTTAACTAGTGCAGCGATTACTCCTGACTTTAACGGTGATGGCAAAACGGACAAAGTTTGGGCCGATTCTACAACTGGTGAGATTATCATTCGGTTAATGGATGGAACAAAAGTTATTGACCAGGGTTCTCTAGGTAAATTCGACCTATCCGCCTATGATTACAAAATTGCTGACTTCAATGGTGATGGCAAAACCGACTTCTTATTACGCAATAAGACAACCGGTGAGAATGGCATTGCGCTGATGGATGGAACCAAAGTTGCTAATTCAGCTGCTCTAACCAGTGTTGACCCAGCTTGGACTCCTCAGATTGGCGATTTCAATGGCGATCGCAAAACCGATATCTTCTGGCATAATCCGACAACCGGTGAGAACGCTATTTGGGAGATGGATGGTACAAACGTTCTGAATGCAACTGTTTTAGACACTACAGACACAGCCTTAACTCCTACCATTGTTGATTTTGATGGCAATGGCAAGAGTGATGTTTTCTGGCGCAATCCGACAACCGGCGATAACGGCGCTTGGTTTATGGATGGTACGCAAAAGACTGAACTTTCACTGCAATCACAAGACGCCGCCTGGACTCCTACCCTTGGTGATTTTAACGGCGACTATAAGACTGACATTCTGTGGAGAAACCCTCAAACAGGTGAAAACAAGGTTTGGACGATGAATGGGATCATAGTTACAGAGGGTGCTCTGAAGACACTTGACTCAGCCTGGACTTCTAAGATTGGCGATTTCAACGGCGATGGCAAGACCGACATCTTCTGGCATAATGGCACCACTGGCGAGAACACCGCTTGGTTGATGGATGGTACAACAGTTGCCACTGAAGCTTTCTTACCCACTAATACCGCATCCTTGACACCATCCCTTGGCGACTTCAACGGCGATGGGAAGACCGACATCTACTGGCGCGATCAGACAGGAGGTGCAGACAAAATTTGGACTATAGATGGAACGACAGCGGTTGAGACTCCCATCAGCGACGCAGATAAGCTTGGTGGAGAGTGGTATACCTTCTAAAACCTAGAAACAAAAGTCATTCGATTTTAGATTTTTCCTTCAATCCCAAATCCAAGTTGTGCTGTCAACGCACCAAAAGTGCGACCCAAAATCTAAAATTGACAGAGTCAGAAGTTATATCATGTCCGGTCAAATACCCATAATAGCTGTGCTAATCCCACCTCGGCAAAGCTACACTTTTGCTCCCCAAAGCATTGGGGAGGGGATGCTTTTATGATCGACAATTAGATGGACATCATATCAGGAGGTAGGGGACAGGAATCATTGATTATTCTCTATGATCTACTTATCCTCTGCTCCTTAAAACTTGTAACTCAAAACCTGAATTTCCCCATTTTCCGGCAATTTACCAGGGCTAATGGAAATAGTATCTGTGTTGCTACGTCGCACTGGCATACCTTGCATCAAGGTCAGAAAATCATCCAGTGGCGAAATATCGCACGTAGCAGCATCAGCAGCCTGTGTCCGGTAATGAGTCGGAATCACCAACTTAGGATTTAATACTTGAACAGCCTGCTTTGCTTCCTGGGCATTGTAGGCTTTTGCACTACCTCCCACTGGAATAAATGCCACATCGGGACGCCCCATCAGGATTTTTTGCTCAATGGAAATGGGCGCAGCGGCTCCCCCTAAGTGTAGGATATTAATTCCGCCTTGCTTCCAACTCCAAGCAGTATTTGAGCCAAACTGCCTACCACCTTTGTGATCGTGGTCTATAGCAATTCCTTGGAACTTAATGCCTTTGAACTCGTAAACTCCTGGTTCGTAAATGAGTTTTGCATTTCCCGGTAGTACGTCCACAGCCCCTTCATCCAGTAGTTGGCTGCTAATCAGTACCAAATCTGCTGCAACTTTTGGTGGACGATATTTAGCAGTACAGCCGACCGCCCGAAATGGATTGACGAGAATTTTCGCACCGCCACCAGTAAAAAGAAAGCAAGTATGACCCAACCACTGAACTGATAAACCGCTAGATTGTGCGTCAGCTTGAGATTCATAACTCAAGGTAGTAACTAAAGCTGTGACCAACCCCGCCCCAGCATAGCCCATCAACTGTCGTCGCTTCATTAATTATGCTCTTGACTGTAACTGTTCCAGAAAATTTCGCAATAACTGTTTTCCTGAAGATGTCAGGACACTCTCTGGGTGAAACTGGACGCCCTGAATGTGAGGATAGTTCCGGTGTCGCACTCCCATAATGGTGTTATCTTCAACCCAAGCGGTGATTTCTAACACATCTGGGCAAGTCTCACGTTCTATCACCAAACTATGATACCTGGTGGCGGTTAAAGGATTTTCTAATCCCCGGAAAACCCCCACCCCAGTATGAGACACCTGAGAGGTTTTGCCATGCATCAACTCTGGAGCAGAAATTATTTTACCACCGAATACTTGACCGATGCTTTGATGTCCTAAACAGACACCCAAAATTGGCAACTCTTGGCCTAGCTGTTCAATCAACTCTAGGGAAATGCCGGCATCTTCCGGGCGACCAGGCCCAGGAGAAATAACCACGGCTTCGGGCTTTAATGCCCGAATCTCATCTATGGATATCTTGTCGTTACGAAAAACTTTAATATCATCTGCCACTGAGAATTCTGCTGCCAATTCTCCCAGATACTGCACTAAATTATATGTAAAACTGTCATAATTGTCGATAACTATAATCAAAGCTCATCACTCCTGGTTTTTACCACTCATCAATTGCAAAAAGCATAGACAAATATCTCATGCTATTTGTTCGCTAGGTGTAAAAATAACGCTAACGTGGACGCATAAATATCAAGCGGCTACTTTGGGACAAGCCACTTGCTAAAGATTACCAAGTAACCCTTTAGCTAGGATGGTTAGCACGATCGCATTACTTCAATTTTAAATTTCTGATAATGTGTTCTCCAAAGGGGATCGGACAGAGGGTGATTTTCTTCCCGACTCACTGAGCGATGCCTGCAGGGGTCACTGAGCGGCTGGTGAGCGCACTTGTACTGAGCGCAGCCGAAGTAAGTCGAACCATGCGTCGCAAATGATGTCTATAAAGCCGATATAATTAACCTTACCAGAGGAGGGAGCAATAGCGTACCAGCTACCAGCACCGCTACCAAAGCAGAGACAAGGACTGCACCAGCCGCACAATCTTTAGCGATTTTTGCCAAATCATGATATGTCTGCTTAACGGTTAAGTCCACAAGAGACTCGATCGCTGTATTTAATAACTCTAATGCCAAAACTAAACCACTAGTTACACCAATTACCGCTATTTCCACCGCTTGCAGATGTAGAAAAACGCTCAAAGCAATCGCTAAAGCACAAACACTTACGTGGATACGAAAATTACGTTGAGTTTGAAAACTATAGCTGATTCCGGCCCAGGCATATTTAAAACTAACAAATAAATTAGAGGCTACTTTCCAGGAGAATTCCCGTTCGTTAGACACCAGTGTTTGTAACGAGGTGGGCGTTGGTGATGGAGAAATTTTTTGGGACATACACTTAAAAACACAAAAACAGAGTTGCTACAGTGGGAATCTTCGCTGATCTTAATGGTGCAATTAACTTTGAGACAATTTTTAAGCAATTTTGCACAGAAGTATTATAAAAGTATTACCCAAAATTAACACTAAGGGATACACAAGCTTCTGCTATCCCATGTCAATAGCAATACCTATTGCGTTCAGCAATCTCACTTGCTGTTCTAACATTCGCCCCAAACTTTCTTCATCAGGATGATCCCAGCCTAACAGGTGCAATAAACCGTGAGCAGCTAACCATGCTAGCTCAGTTGGTAAGCTATGTTCCTGCTGTTGAGCTTGAAGGTGTGCTGTATCTACAGACACAATAATATCACCTAAATACAATGGTACAGAGGCAAGCATTTCTTTGCTTTGAGGAAAATCCACCTCCAAAGCAGCAAAGGCTAAAACGTCTGTCGGCTTATTTTGTTGTCGATACTGGGCATTCAGTTCTTGTATTTGCGAGTCATCTGTCAAACGCAGCCCAATTTCATAACTTGACGCTGGCGGAATATGAGGATGAAGTATTTCTAACCAGCGATTAAACCAATTTTTCCAAGTTTCAGCAGGAATTCGGGCATAAGTGTCCCCAATCTTTACAGATGTTGTTGGGGACAACTCGTAAAAATACTCTTCCACGTATAGTTCAACTCTCAGAGGCACACAGTCTCCTAGTCTGAGGTTTACAGTTTGTCGTTAGTGAGTTAGATAAGCAAGACCAACAAGGAGAGCTAAAAGCCCTACGGCAGTCAACGCAAAATGCTTCAGGGAAGTTCCACCCTTCCGCACCATGTTTCGCATAGCAAGTTTTACGTAGCTAGGTTGAGGTTCTGTTGAAGGAGAGTTGCTCATAGTTATTTGCCTACAGACTCTTTTATAACTGTAACAGTTGGTCTAGGATAGAATCGCGATCGCCTGTATATTGCTGAGGAATTTATCTGAAACCGTCCCAATAATAGAGGGTGCTATGCGATGTCTACGACGGGCTATGACGCTCGAAGACTCGCTAACGCTTCGCTATCGGCGTCGCGCCAATCTAAAATACGAGAAAATAAATCATTGCTACTAAATAATAGTAAAAAAATCACTTAGTACAGTGTTGCGGAAGTTTAGCTACCTTTAACAAGGGGATTTTGCCCCAAATCTTGTTAATTGAGATGGTAACTGGATTTACACGCCCGCTGTACTAGTACCTATTGCTAATCCCAAATTATACCAGAGTGTTTTCTACTAATTTATTTTCTTGGCGCAGATAAGCTTGGATGAATGTATCAAGTTCACCATTCATCACATCTATAATCCCATTAGTTTCTGTATTTGTACGTAAATCTTTCACCATTTGGTAAGGATGAAATACATAGTTACGGATTTGGTTACCCCAGGAGGCTTCCACCATATCGCCACGAATTTCGGCAATTTCTTGGGCCCGTTGCTCCTTGGCTATAACCAACAGCTTTGCTTTAAGGCGATTTAAGGCTTTCTCTTTATTTTGCAGCTGCGATCGTTCTTCTGTACAGCGCACGGCAATACCCGTGGGAAGGTGAACAACCCGTACCGCCGTTTCTACTTTGTTGACGTTTTGCCCACCTTTACCACCAGAGCGAGTTGTGGTGATTTCCAAATCCTTATCTGGAATGTCAAGCTGCACAGAGTTATCAATCTGCGGCATCACTTCCACCCCTGCAAAACTGGTTTGTCGCTTGCCGTTAGCATTAAAAGGTGAAATCCGCACTAAACGATGTGTACCCATCTCCGATCGCAAGTAACCATAGGCATAGCGACCATTAATTTCTAGGGTTGCCGATTTAATTCCGGCTTCATCACCCTCCGACTCTTCAGCTAAAGTTACCTTATAGCCATGAGCTTCGCCCCAACGGGTGTACATCCGCATTAGCATAAATGCCCAGTCTTGAGCATCTGTGCCACCAGCGCCAGCACTGATTGTCAGTACAGCACCTTCAGCATCATAGGGGCCAGAAAGTAACTGTTGTAACTCCCACTGGTCAAGGTCACGATTCAGCTTGGTGATGGTAGATTCTGCTTCTTGCAGTAGTGCCTCATCAGTTTCTAACTCCAACAACTCAACAACTGCCTTAGTATCTTCCAGATTGGCTTGCCACTGATTATACTGCTGAAGGTGGGCTTTAATATCGTTGAGTTCTTGTAGCGTTTGTTGGGCTTGGGTTTGGTCATTCCAAAATTCTGGTTGTGCTGATATTTTTTCGAGGTCTTGAATTTTGGCTGTCAGTGCAGGTACGTCAAAGATAGTCCTGGGTTTTACCCAGGCGGCCAGACAACGTTTCGATTTCGCGTTTGAGTTCTAAGACTTCCATAGTGTTTGCTTTAATTGATCGATAGAGCGCTTTGGATTGGGAAATTGCTCTTTATTCTACTTATATTTACGCGATCTGCAACTTAATATTATAACATATTCTAACCTGACTTCTATTCCTCTCTCCTAAAAAGAAAGAATCTTTGAATTTTCCCCCTTCTCTATGAGGAAAGGGGGTTGGGGGTTAGGTTTGAGTAAAAGTTGGACACAGCGTTATATTTATTAATTTTAGCTGTAGTTGAGCAAATTCTCTCTGTACTACTTAATATAAGTTACAAAAATTACTTAAAATTATCAAGTGCTTCTTTGGTCAGTGAACCTGGATTTCTCACCAGGATTTTCCAAAGGCTTATGAAACCTAAATTAATGGTAGATAAGGCGTTCAATACTCTGTCAAAATTTTTGGTTGGTCAAAAACGCCTGAAATATAGTTGGGATAAATGTTGTGATGAGTGCGATCGCTCAACCGATTAACTACCTCAATCTTTTGATAGTACTTTTTTACTATATTGAATAGGCAAATTATCTAGTACTAATAAAAAATTGACAAGTTCATCAAAAGATTATTCATTGCAATCGCAGCTTACATCCTATAAATTTTAAAACTGTAGGAAATATTTCTGTTAACTTTATATTTTTACAATATTAGGACTTACGCACACTCTACGATTGTTGGCGTTCTTCTCTAACGAGACGCTTCGCGAAGGCATCTTGGCGGTTCCATAAATTAAGCTTTTTAGCGATTTTTGCGTAATTCCTAAATATTTGAATTGTCTCTTAAATAAAATAAATTATAAAATTCATAAGAATTAAGAGACTTATATAAAAATTGTATCTTTCATAAAATTGAATATTAAGCTTTTGTAAAACTCAATAATTTTTAAAATTGGAAGTTTCAAATGGTACTCCGTTCACTCAACATATGGCTGTTTCCACTAGTTTTCACCTCAATTAATATTTGTTTAAATGCAGCGATAGCAACAGCACAGACTATATATCCATTTAGTGGCAACTATCGCACTACTGTTAACATTCAGCCAATCTCAGGCAATGTTTCACAGGTATCTGAGATAGGTGTGAGTGATGATGCTCCATATAATTTAGGACGATACGACGGTCTGACATACTCAGTGATTGATGCCAAAGGAAATCTCACTTTTAATAACAATCCACAAGTGTTTGGCGTCCAAGGTTTTCCATTAGGCTACATCGTTTTTGGTAGCGGTACTAACAAGTTGTTTGGAACTAGTGATGCCAGTGCTGAAGTTAATTTTGATAATCTGACAGCAAAAGGTTCTGGCATCGTGAATATCACTGGCGGTGAGGGCATATTCAAAAACGCTACAAGCACACTATTGTTCTCCGAAGAGGACATAGTTAATCTGGGATCAATTATTACCTTGAATGGTCTGGCTTCAGTAAAGGGTTCTATCGAGGTGTCCCAGGAAGTCCCAGAACCAAGAACTATGACGCCACTGATTAGTATAGGTTTAGCTGGAATCGGTTTTTTTGTGCGTCGACGCCACCGTTGATTCGCTGGGTAAATTCTTGGACAATAAATGCATATATAGGGCTTGCGACGATTGGTCTATATTAAAAAATTGTTGTGTAGTTTAGAATACCTTCGCCAAAAAAAGATTATGAAGAGATCAGACCGATGTAGTAAAGTTGTTGTCTTCCCAAATTCCAATACTTCCAGAGCAGCCTTGGTATCTTCTAAAATAGAGTACCATCGCTGATATTGTTCCTGTCTGTTGAATATGAGATATACGATTTTTTTTATTGTCTGATGAGCAGTAGTTGGATTTTCTCAAAAAGTTGCTTTAGGAACTAGCTGATTTAGGTGTGAATTCTTACAGTAAAATATGGAAGGTCAAAGACAGTTCACTGGTTGACCCAGGATATTCAACAACCTTTCTACTTCACTTTTGATATTTAAGAGTTCAAGCATAGTTTTGCTCACTTAAAGCTTAACTTATCTACATATTCTACTGGTAAACAGATAAAAAACCGTGGTTGCTGAAAATTTCACCACGGTTTTTGCTTTATAAAACTTTACTATTGTTAGTGCCTACAGGTAATTAATCGCGGCCATTAATGGCAATTAGCAACCGCAAGATAAAGACGAACAAGTTGATGTAAGTGAGGTACATCGACAAAGCAGCAGGTAGATACTGGTCATCGCTGTAAGTGCGGGGCAAGATGTAGAAATCGACAACAGAAACCCCAACAAACAGAAATACCCCCAAACCGGAGATAGCAATTTCTAACCAATTTGGTGTGTAAACATTAAACATGGCAAACCCGAATTGGGCAAGGCACACAACCACCAAGGCGATAACGCCGAGATTGATGGTTTTCGTCAAAGCCATGCCGTCTTGTTCAGAGAGATTTGAACCTATTTGACGGGCAGCAATAAAGGTGACACCACAACCAAGGGCAGCCAACCCAATGCCTTGAATGCCAACACCTTGGGATCTCAAAGCGACGAACACTAAGCCACTGAGGGTATAACCAGACAGGAGGCTGTAAGTTGCTAATAGAGGTAGTGCCAGAGCTTTGTTACCTTTTTGGGCAACATTTTGGGCAACAAAGAACAAAATTAACTCCAGAATCACCGCACCAATGAAGGTGGGAAAAAATATTTCGGGGTTAGTACGGATAATTCCTAAACCGCCGTAGGTTCCTAATGCCGTTAGCACTAATCCACCACCGACGTAGGGGAGGGCGTTGGCAATCACGTTTGGGCCAACGAGGGCGTGAGATTTAGCCTCACGGATAGCTTCACGAAAATTACTGGTATTGCTCATATTGAAAAACTGTTTTTTAGGAAAACGTTCTGCTTATTCCTATTCTTACCAATCTTTGGGGTTAACAGCCAAGGATTTAATACCGTTGCCAAATCTGAAGGGTGGCTTTGTTGTTAAAAATTAGAATCGTCAGTCTCTGAGGCTTCCACAGGATCTTTAGCACTGACAGCATACTCTTTAGCCTTAATCGCAAAACGAAAAGGTAAAGGCAGAGCTACGTCATTGGCAAAATAAGGCCAACGACTTCTGAGAGAGTGGACAAAATGAGCTAGCTTGTCACCCTTGATTTCTGGGTGATGAATCAAGGCTATTTCTAAGATTCTGGCTTTTCCAGCTTGCCTACTGCCATTGTCAAGACGAGACTGCCATGTGCGTAATATGTGCTTTTCAGTATTTAAAGGTTTTCTAACGCTCAAGTAGAGCGATCGCTCCCCATCATCACATACATTCTGCCATCGATAAACACCACTGGTTCGACTACCAGGAGAATCTTTAACAATAGCAACTGGCACTTCACCATTATCTGCAACTCGTAAGCGCACAATCCAGAGGCGATTTATTTCTTCTTGTGAAAGATGCTGTTTCAGCGTTTGTAGTGGGTCATTATTTAGTAGATTTTGGTTTTGTAACCAGTTCAGCATTTTACGGGCATTTTGTGCTTCTGCCATGAATAGCACACGTGGGGATTTTTTCTCAGTAATTGGAGTATTTAAGCAATCTTGCAAACATTCAGCAACGAATTTATTGATTAATCTTTGTTCTTTTGTTTGCTCCTTGCGCTTTTGTTCCTCATCAAGTTCTTCATTACTTTCATCGTAGGAGTTGGCGTCCCAGTCTTCATCTGAAAGATGTGCAAGTCCAACAGGATAAGATACCCAACCTTGTTTATTAAATAAATCAGGTGTTGTTAACTCCACTTTTGCTGTTAGTGGATTAACTCTAATCATCAAAACAACAGTTTTGGGAATATTTTCAGCATTTGTTTTGCGAGTGCGGCGTAGAACATAAAAGCACGTTAACCAGACATCAGCATCAATCCCATCTTTTTCAGGATTAATTAAAGGAGTATCCGGGAAAATTCCGAATTTTCTTACTAAGTCTGATACTGCTTGTTTCACTGGTTCTAAACCAGATTTTTTCAGCTTATCCGGGTTTGTTATGGTAGTAATTCGGTGGAGATGTTGATTGAGATAGCCTGCTTTTACTGCTCCAATTCGCCAAGCAAGCTTGGGATCAGCTTCAGTTATGGGAGGTTTAGGTCTAATTTCAATTAATGCTCCGCTTAGTTCTTTGGTTGGGGGTATAAATGCAGTAATCTTGCTAATGCGTTCTGCTAATAAATCAGGACGTTGCTGTTGAGAAGTTCTCCTTGTTTCAGAAAAACTTTTAATTTCTAGGTTTTGTGTAAGGTCGCCAACGTGTTGAGTCTTGATACACAGCGAACCGTATACTCCTTCATAAATATTACCTACGTTTGTCGGTGATAAATACAGTAACTTGCAAATTTCATCAATTAGTGCATCACGACATTGTGGAGTTTCCCACAAAATCAGTATCGTGTGAAGAGGATTTTCAAGTTTACGAAAGACTGCTGGTGCTGCTAATTTTGGTCGCAGCATTGGCGTAGCTGAATGATTTGGGTCTTCAGATTTCTTAGCTTTTTTAGGCTTGGGAGATTGGTTATCTTTGTCAGCAAGCAGAGGAACAATTTTATTTTTGGGTTTCTCTGAAGGCCAGAAGATAAAAACGTTACCTGACTCATTTTCGGCTTCACCCACACGCCGGACGGGCAAACGTGCTTCAATAGCTCGATCTAAACTTGCTAAATCCTGTGGACTGACACCAGCAAGACAAGGAGGATCGCCTAATTTAGAAGTGTAGGCGATCGCAGCTTGGATACCACTAGGAATTGTGTTGATACCTGACCAATTGTGATTTGGGTTAGAAACGAAATTATTTGGGTCAGGAAGTTGAGAGTCATTGAGAGAAAAAAGATTACTGATAGCTTGAGGCCATTTCACTTCCTTTCCATAACGGTTGATCGTCACTGGAATAAAGCAAAAGGGTTGGCGTTGGCCATCTAACCATCGACGGTTATCACCGATATGAGCTTTTACACCTGGGTACGGTACATATTTCAGAGGTTGAGTCAGCCAGCGTCGAACTGATAAATGATGATAGATAATCGGTTTTTCGCGCCAAGGAACTGTTTGCAAAACAAACTCAAGGACAAACGAAATATATGCTGTTTCTGTTGTTTCCTTTCCTTTAGTGACCGTAACTTCACTGGGAGGCCATGACATTAACTCAGCGCCTTGGAGGCTAACCACTCGGTAAAATGTCAGTTGATATTGCTCATCAACACCAAAGCAGACTGTTGGGTTTTGGAGAAACTCCTTGGCAAGGTAATCTGGAATGGCTTGGTAAAGGTTGCTTGTTTCGACCTTATCTTGAGGATGAAGTAAATCATACATTTTTGGCTCTTCCCAGTGCCAATCATCATTATTCAGATTTGCAAGCTGTGACTCAACATCTTCTAAAGAACTGAATTCTTCAATCAACCAATCTTTGATATAGTTACCCAAGTCAGAAAGGTCTGTGGTTTCTGTGGCTAACAGCCAAGATACATTGCCTCTCTGCCAGCCATTACGTACAGTCTTGATAATTTGAGGAAAGCTACCAACTATCAAAGGGTCAAGAGAATAAACTGGTACGGCTCGATAACCTTGACCTCTGAATCTGGCACGCTGTTGAGCAAGGTTGTTGGCGACTTGTCGCCACATAGTAGGAACATAGATTGCAGAGAGTTCGCATGTTGGATTCGTTGCAGTAAGTTCCCAAGCACCAGGAAGAATAATTTTAGTCATAGTTTAAGTTTCTTTGTTGCATTTGTTGAAGTGCGTTCAAAAAAGTGCCATAAAGCGATCGCGCCAAAACATCCTCGCCTTCGATATAGGGTTCCAGCACCTTGATGATGGCAACCAAAAGTGAAGTGCTTTCACTGTCTTGTTCGCCAATAGCTGAATTTGGAGCAAATTTCACATCGATAAAATGGACTACTGCTGGTACACCACCACGCACCAAACGCCCGATGATTTGCCAGATACTGACTAACTGCGTCCAGCAAAGTACTGAGCGCTCGTCTTTTGTTAGTTGTTTGAAAGACCACGCTGTATAGTTCAAATTGACCATCTCGGCAGCAGCATTCTGGTAGAAGATATCTGCAACCTGAGTTAGGGTTAGGTTTCCCAATATTGATTGAGCTTCTTCGTAAAGGGTGGAATCTTTTTCGTGTTTCAGCGCCCAAGCGTTGAGTTGCTGAACGGTAGATTGCCAGTTATCAGGTATTGGCATAGGTCTGTTGAGGAACAGGACTGCACCGAATGCGGCTTTACCTTGAGCATTCAAGATATTGTGACCCCGTTCTAAAGCCATCAAAGGAGCAACTACAATTTGAGTGGGTAAATGTTGTAAATTCCGAATTTCACTGCGAGGAATACCATGAAGATGAGCCGGAGCATTGTCACGCCGGAGGGTAGCAATACCGTCGTCATCATTGATGTTTACGTCGAAGCGGTAGCGTGATTGTAAGATAGACGCGACCCATTCTGATTCCTCATAGCTACCCACAACAATCAAGATGCGATCACGATCACTCCACCATTCAGGTTGCTGTTGTTTTCGCTCTTGTAAATCCTGAAATACCCCATCAAGAAAATTCTCTGCACCTCTTAGTGAGTGGCACATAGCCTCGACCATTTCTTTAGCAGCAAGTTTGCGTTTTGCAGGTGGTAATCCTGATAAAGCAATATAGTTCGCTTCTCGATTCTGTTTGGGACTAAAGAAAAATTGACTCTCAGCTATACCGGCTTCACCCGTTCTGGGTTGCAGCAACACGGTAGGTTTTATGTTGATGTGATAGGCTGGTGAACCAGGAGCGTAGCTAGTACCTGATATCAGAACAGTATGCGGGCCTTCCCAGCCATCAACTGCAAACAGTTTTGGGAAATTTAAGAGTATTGCACGGCCTACGCCCACATAGCGAAAATAGTCCAACTTACCAGCTTTTTTATTGCTACGTTCTTGCTTATATAAAAAGCCTAGAATATTTCCTACTGGCGATTCTGGTAAAACTGGGAGAAAGTCTTTGGGTGGGCGATGCAAGAGGTCTTGGTTTAAGTCGTGTAGGTTCATTACCCGACCAAGATCGCTCAAGTTATCAACTAAAAAACCTAGTCGGTTGTCGAGTATGGTAGTTAAAATCGCAAATTGAAGATTTCGGATTAGTTCCTCAAATTGAGCTTCATCAGGTAGGGAAATATTGTGATTTTCTAACCATCTTTTGCACCAAGGAGCAATTTCAGCTAATGCTTGACGATCGCTTTCCGCAGTCAGGATTGTCAATGCCAAATCTGAAAGTTCACCTCCACGACGGCGGTTAAGCGGATATTGCAAAAATCCGTCTAGTTCGTCCATCATTTGTTTGCGGCGGCGACGTTGTTCTGTGGGAGCCAAATCTGCTTCAATGATGCGTTGACGCCGTTCTTCCATGATTTGTTGGCGAGTTAGCTTTGGTTTCCCTGAAACAGTAATGTTGGGAGGATCGACAAGATCGCGGATAATCCGAGCAAATAAAGAACGACCTGTAAAGGGAAGAGGCCCCAACCACTCAACTAGTTTAGAGTGAGTAAGGAGTAGATGATAGATACGGTTAGTTGCATTTTGAGTGTGGTAATGGGCGCTTGTCCAAGCAAGAAAGCGATCGCCTGCCATGTCACTGCGATCGGAATTGTAAATCATGGCAAGATTCAGTCCGAGTCTATTTAAAAATGAGTTTCCAGAAGCATCAACTAAGACTTCATCAGGGGCAAACTCTTCGTCAAACTGAATCTGTACGCGATCGGCTTCGTCAACAAAGAGATACTTGCATTCTCGATAAACTGCCTCAGCAAAGGTCAGGTCTTGTTCAAACCCTTGGCGGGGTACACGAGTATGAATGAAACTAGCAGGAGTGAAAACCCAGACTAAGGCTGTAGCAATATCTTGTTCTAAATGGTGACGTGGACATTTGTAATAAAAGGGACAAGTGTATTGTTTATAATCGCTTTCTTGCAAGTCTTCATCATCAGAATCATCATTCTCAGCTATAGGAACTTTTTGATAAAGCTTGTGACAAGGTTCATTACCAAATTCCCACTTCTCTTCTGATTGCGCTAAAGCTAAAAGTGGGCAGACTGGACTAAACCAACGCCATGCAGGGTGCATCCCTCCCTTAGTAACTTCCTGACCCTCACTTTTGAGAATTGGTTCATAGACTTTTGTCAATTGTTCTTGGCGGTTACTACCCAGCACTGGTGCAGCCGGAATTTCTAATTTGTGGCAAAACAAAGAAGCGAGGCGAACTGCTGTAGCTACATCATTTACCATCAACCCACAGCGATATCCTTGTTTAGCCAAGAAGTAAATCAGAATTTCCAACAGCGTAGACTTGCCCACATTCAAAAGTCCAACAATGTGGATCAGCCCCTCAAAATTCAGTTGATTACCCTGATAGAAATTATCTGATTCAGCATCGTATAGCTGGAAGAGGACATTTTCCAAGCGGTTACGATAATTTTCTTGTTGCCCAAACTGAGATAATTTATCGTCCATTTCTTGGGCAGCTAGTAGTAATTCCTCACGGGTAACGCTACACGGTGGATTCTGCTCAGTCCGTGTGTGATGAAGGGATACCACAGATGAGGGTGCTATATTAGCAACTTCCTTAGGAATATCAATAGGAACTTCAACGGGAGAGTTACCCTTTTGGGAAATCTTGGCATACCACCGTCCCTCAGTTACTAAGTTGACTTTTCGTTGTCTATGCTGTGGGGTTTTTAATAAAGTTGGGCGATATATCTCCCCTAAACGATTTGGGTAGATACTGGATGGAATAAGTTGAGGAACATTCCTTGCGTCTTCAAAGCTATAGATTCTAATAATTTCAGGTAAGTTGATGTACTCTTGAAGAACTCGCAACCACTGCCTACCTTTGCGCTGAATCAGATAGAAACGAGCATTTTGTATAATCTGCCAGTTGCGATCGCTTTGTAGTTGTTCAACTGGAAAGCGATATCCTTTCAACAAAGCTTCCACAGAAGTTGCGGGTTCTTCTGGTGCTACTTCCTGAAGTAAGGTTAGTCCCAATTCCACATCAGCAATGAGTTGGGCAAGACGCTTAATTTCTCGCTGATGTACCTTAGCATTTGCGTTAACTAAACTAGATGCTACATACTGTTTTAATTCATCTGAGTTGCGGAGTTTTTTGCACAGTTTCTTGCGCCAGCTAATAATCTCACGCATTATTTTTCTTCCCTAAAATTGCTTGGGCTTGAGTAATGATTTCGCTAAATAGGCGTAAGCATACCCCCTCAAGTTTTGGTTCTAGTTGTTCGCGCACAACTTTTATCCGCAAAAAATCTTCGCGTTCATCTGGAAAAACTACAAAAGTTTCCGTTGTATCACGCCGATACTGCACCTTTTGCAAACGTTCCTCATCTACAGATGCCCAATCTTTGAGATCAATTGCCCAGCGAACTTTGCGCGGGAATTCTACAAGTAAGTCAAATTCATCGACAAAAGGCCAGAGAGTAACGCGTAAACCCAACTTTGTCAGTTCTTCTTTAAGTTGAATTTCCCAAATTCCTGGCAGTGTGCCGTACAAATGTACGCCTGGTGTAACAGCTTTCCAATCCGCTGCTTTTTCTTTAGGAATAGGTGGCAATGGTTGGAGGTTACTATTTGCACAAAGCCTTTCGCACCAAGGGTTACGGCAAGTGTAAGTACTATCAGGGCGTTGGCGTTGCACATACTTGCAGCGCGGACACAGATGATAGACGTTGCCCTCTGCTAACTTATCCATATCGACATAGATTTCTAGCTGCGTCAATAACTCGCGCAGTGGTCTGAGTTCGGGTAAACGTAGCTGTTGCCGATATTGTGAGTAATGAAGAGTGGGTTTAGGAATGATTAGTAGTCGAAAAGCGCGATAGGCATCGTTTAGCTGATTTCCCCGACAGTATTCCAGTACATCTTTCAGTACTGACTCTTGTACCTGCGCCACCACATCATTACCTGAAACTTGCCATTCTCTAGCAAAATCGGAAACTACTCCGTCTTCTATAATGCTGACATCTGGCGAAAGGTATTTAATTTCTTGAGCTGGTTTCCAGGAAGTAATAGATGTTTCCGCCCAATCAAAAAATTGGGGTAGGTTCTCTGGGGCTTGTTCTCCCCGCAGCAACGAAGTTAAGTATATACGGGACATCCCAATGCGGAGGGCTTCAGGTACTTGATTTCGCTTTTCTAGTTCCAGTTTTTCCCACTGCACTACGCCAGTAGCTAAATACCGCAGAGTGTCTGTCACAGATATCTGTAAAGATGGTGTCTCCGATTCAGATTGAAGGAGGCGGAGACTGCGGGCGCTATGGTCATCCCATTCAACATCTATACCGCGCATGGTCTGCAACCACTTCTGAACTGTTGCTTTCTGGCGGGGTTGCATTTCGAGTTCTTGACACAACTCTTCCAATGTTGGTCCCAGTTGATGGATGCTAAACCATTGCTGAAGTGTATCCAGAATTTTTTGTCGGTGTTTAGTGATTTTCATTGTTCACCCTCCTGTTTAGCAGAAGTGTGACACCCCCCAAACTGGCATGTCAATCACCTGTTTCTATGTTTCCACTAAGTTTCCAAAGTTTCCATCGTACCAATATTGAATGGAAATGTCCCTCAAGACCCAACTAAGTACAAATCCCCATAAAAATGAGTCGGAATTCTGTTTTTTGTAGCTTAGATTTTGTTCATCAACCCGACTTTCAATTTGGATTTTCAACCTTTATTAATGACGGTGCGTACTAAGAGATAAAATTTCCCAGTCTCTTTTGCGATTAATTCAGTACTGATTTACGTTGCTCTCAGTATGACAGATGGCTATCAGGTCAGTTATGCATCATTCAGCAGAAATAGCTAGTTTTTGTTGCAAAAGCTAAAGATTATGTGTCATTCAAGAGTTATGTAAAAAACAAAAATAACCTGCAACAGAGAGGTTAGAAAAATCATGCGTACAAATACTGAATTGTGGAGTTCGACCCTTCACAAGTTCAGTGAAACGACGATGGCTTATTCTGCCCTGACTAAGCAAAATAATAACAGCTTAGAAGAAAATATACGCAACTCTATTTTCTCAGGAATGGGAGTTACAACAAAGGAATGTATATGGCAACAAGTGAGTCCTCTTTACGAACTGATGGTATAGAATTATTACACTTGTACCACCAGAATCCTTCTATTAAACTTCGCAATCAACTTGTACAGTTACATACTGGCTTAGTGCGGAAGATGGCTCATAAATTCAGCCATCAATGTAATGAACCTTATGAAGATTTAGAACAAATCGGTTATTTTGGTTTGATTAGGGCAATTGAGCGCTTCGACCCTAGCCAAGGATATGCTTTTAGTTCCTTTGCTGTGCCATATATTCGCGGTGAGATGCTGCACTTTTTGCGCGATCGCAGTACTCTATTAAAAATTCCCCGTCGTTGGCAAGAACTGTACAATGAAGGGCAAAAGATTCGTAAGGACTTGTCAATGTCTTTGGGTCGTGCGCCCAAGGATGCTGAAATTGCCAGCCAACTTCGAGTATCTGTGCAAGAATGGCAAGAAACCAAGTTAGCTGCTCAAAACCGTATGCCTTTGAGTTTAGATGCGACCGCTGTTAACTATGTTGATTGCCAAATAACCTTGGGTGAGGCACTTCCTTGTCCTCGTTCTCATGTTTTTCTGCAAGAAGAAGAAGAACGGCAACAACTCCAAGGCGCAATAAATATGTTAGAAGAAAAGCCCCGTATGGCAGTTGAAATGGTATTTTTGAAAGAACTTTCTCGCAAGGATGCTGCTAAGAATATTGGCACTAGTCCAATGACGGTAACGCGGTATCTGCAAAAGGGAATTCAGGATTTGATTTACTATTTGCAACCACAGGTAATGCCGACTGGATCTTCATGTCATTAGACAATGGCCAGTGGTTAGTAGAAAAGCAGCTGACAAATGACTAATAACTAATTATCGAGATTTTAAATCAGCGATCGCACCTTTAGTCATAGCAGCAATAGCTTGATCTGTCGCTTTCGGCAAATGATAATATTTACCACCTGCTGTTTGGGATAATTCCTTAGCAAAGCCAGTGGACACAAATTTACTTTCCGTATCAATTACTAATAGTTGCATCCCCAAAGCACGGATTCTGGCAGCAATTTCTAATAATTCCCCTTTGATATCTGGCTTTTCTCCTGGTTCTAGTTGTTCACCTAAAGAACGCGCTAAGGGAATATTACCCCGCCCATCGGTGATTGCTACAAGCACAACTTGCCCAATATCTCCACTCATCTGGGCATTTAAGCCGACACGCACAGCTTGGGTTAAACCATGCGCTAAGGGTGAACCCCCACCACAGGGCAACCTTTCTAAGCGGTTACGTGCCAAAGCAATGGAACGTGTTGGAGGTAATAACACCTCCGCCTGTTCTCCCCGGAAGGGAATCAATGCTATTTGGTCACGGTTTTGATAAGCTTCTGTTAACAGTTGCATTACCGCACCTTTAGCCGATTGCATTCGGTTCAGGGCCATTGAGCCAGAAGCATCTACCACAAACACTACTAACGCCCCTGCTTTGCGTACCAGGCGTTTCGAGCGAATATCAGCCTGTTCAACAATAACTTTTCTGTCTGGGTGTCTTTCTTTTCGGGCTTTTTGATAAGGAGCCGCAGCTCTTAGGGTAGCATCTACTGCAATGCGTCGCGCTTTCCCCTTGGGCAACATTGGCTTAATATAGCGTCCCCTGTCATCGGAAAATATGACACTGCGACTACCAGATTTACCTTGTCGCTTCGCCATTTGAGTAAAATACAGCACGCTGTCATCAAGGATTACCCCTTCCGGATCAAAAATGAATTCTTCCGGGATACTAGGGGGTTCTTGTTCTTGATTTTCTTCCTGTTCTTCTTGTTCTTCCTCTTCTGATTCGTCTGGGGGTTCTTCTTGATTTTGTGGTGGGGGTGGAGGTGGAGGTGGTGGTGGTTGCTCAGGTGGCGGTGTCTGCACAATTGTGGCTCGTGGTACAATCACCAGTTCTACAGCACGGCGCAAATCTTCGGCATTAACTGTTGTCCGTCCCTCTAAAGCCGCAGCAGCTTTGGCAACCCGCGTGGCGAATAACTCGGCGCGATGTCCCTGAACTCCTCCGCGAATAGACTCATCCACTAAGTAGGCAATTTGTTCATGGGTAATGGTTACTTCTTTCAACCATTCCCGTGCCAAGATGATTTGGGTTTTGAGGGAGTCTAAATCTTCGTTGTACTGCTGAAGAAAGTCTTGAGGAGATTTAGAATAGGCGATCGCAACCTCAACTGCTGCTACTCTTTGATCTAAGCCGAGTACACCATCAGCAGAGAGGGCGATCGCAATTCTATCTAGCAAATGCTCCCGTAATCCGCCTTCTTCTGGGTTGTATGTGGCAATAAACAGGGATTTACACGGATGCTGAAAACTAATTCCCTCCCGTTCAATCTGGTTGCGTCCCTCAGATAATACTGTTAACAGCTGATTTGATATTTGGTCATCTAATAAATTAATTTCATCTACGTACAAAACACCTCGGTTTGCTGTAGCGAGTAACCCCGGCTGAAAAATAGTGTCACCTTGTTTTACCGACTTTTCAACATCCACTGAGCCTAATAGTCGGTCTTCTGTAATACCTAGAGGAATTTGCAAGAAAGGCGCTGGGATAATTTCGACGGGAACATCTTGAATGTCTTTGCCTGCGGATGCCAATAGTTGATCATCCCATTCTTCTGGGTGATTGGGGTCACAGTTGCTGATTGAACCTTTAACAACTTCAATGGGCGGTAGTAGAGCGTGGATAGCACGAGCCATCACAGATTTTGCCGTACCGCGACGACCTGCGATCGCTACTCCCCCCAAACCAGGATCAACAGCTGCTAACAACAAGGCTAATTTAATTGCTTCTTGACCGACTACGGCTGTCAAGGGAAAGGCAGTGATCGTGGGATTGATAGTAGGCGCAGGCATTGTTTGCTTTCATAGCGAGTCTCGGCCTTTAGCATACCAATTTCTGGCACATTTAGAATATAAGAGCGATGTCTAACGACAAACCGCTACGCGTCTACGCATTTCCCTTGGGAGGAAGATTTATGAGTATTGCTCAAAGGTTGTTTGAAAAGTAGTTGGCTGTGATTTTAGGCACTTAATTGATCCCCCTAACCCACGTCAGTCGCTCCACTTGGGGAGACCCCTCTGAGCGACTGGCTCCCCTTAAAAAGGGGGAACCGGAATCAAAGTCCCCCAATTTATCGGGGGATTTAGGAGGATCGAGAACGTTTTGATACCTACAATAGGACTTTTCAAACATCCTCTCAGGCTAAACGCTTCACACTGGATAAATACCACAGGCTTACTGAATTGGGCTTTTTCCATGAAGATGACCACATTGAATTAATTAACGGGGAAATTATTGAAATGGCATCTAAAGGTAAAGCCCATGAAACTTGACTGGATAATCATTTTTGGGCAAAAGGCTGAAGATATTTTTTAGAATTTTTGGAAATGAATTTATAATCATTATCTTTTAGCCGTTAGCCCAAATTTGAAGATATGCTTGACTATTTTTATACTATTTTTATTAATTTTAAACATTTCTGTAACACACCAAACTTCAAATTCAAATTTACATTGTTTCATATACATTGAATTTTTCTCACTGACTTACTTAAACTTTGATAAATTGCATAAGGAATCTATACTGCATCCTCAGAATCTGCTAAACTACAGGTGAAAGCTAACACCCTAAAAATTGCTATAACAAGTTACTCAATACTCAAAGAAGTCCTGCTGACTCATATAATCGTTTGAGCATTGCTGAAATTTTTGTACCATAATCTAAATCTGCTGACCACCGCCCTGATAGCTGATCAATTAATGGCGCAATCCCGCGTGTGACAAAGCGAAACCGTGGATCTACTACTTCTTGTACCAAAGGTTCTAAACTAGCGTAAGCTTTTAAATGTTGGATATGTGCCCTCACTCCAATTCTGGCACTTGCAAAAGATGCAGCCTCCGAACCACCACCGATCGCACCTAAGCCGGCAAAGTTATTTTGCTCAGGTTTAATATCACCACCAAACCGTAAAAATCCAGTTTCTATACACATTTGGCAAAAGGCAATATCATAGTTTACTCCCTCTATACTTGCTTCTTCCCGATAAAGTTTTGGGATGTCAGGAAACTTTACTAAAGCATTTTCATTATTGTTTCTAAGAAATAATTGTAACTGGACTTCGGAAGTATTACCGTTCGACATCACCCGCGAAAATTGACCAGGGCAAACCACCAAATTTGATCGCAAGCTGACAGTACGAGTTGCAGCATCCCAACTAACTGCAACATTCAAATCTCGCAGTTCGACCGCTTTGACATAAACTACTTTGTGATAGGTAATCCGATTCACATTAGCTGCTTTTGAAAGGTCAATCCGCAGAAGGTCTACTAAATCAATGGGAATGTAAGCATTACCATTAACTAAAACTCCTTGCTCTGAGTAATTTTGCCCATTAATATTTATATTAATTGCTGGATAATTTGGTTCTGCCGGAGTTCCAGGAGTGGGGTCAATCACACGACTCCAAGTTACTAGTCCATCGGCAATTCCCAAAGCAAAATCGCGGCGGCGAGTTTGCAGTAAAGCCCGATCCTCTGGATTGCTGAGAAACCCCACTTGCATCACCAAAGCTGGAAGCGTTGTCTGGCGACAGAATGTTAAACGACCCAATCCACTATCTGTATCTGGCTTGACTCCCCGATTCGGTAATTGGGGTACGCGGCGCAATAACCCCACTAGCAACTGTTCAGCATTGCTTCTGCGATCGCTATTATTAGCAATGTAGAAGACGCTAGCCCCACGCACAGAAGGGCTGTTAGCCGCATCAGATTCAATTTCTAGGGCGATATCACCCCGGCGGCCACGGGAATTGATCCAGGTGATAGTTTGAGCGGCACTCAAGTCATCAGGGACTGCTAAAATTTCCAAATTCCGCGCTCTTAGTTCCGTGACAATCAAATCCCGGAGCAGAATCATTTCTTTAGCTTCAGTTGTACCACCTGCGATCGCACCTGGATCGATTCCTCTAGCTTCTTTGCCTCCATGAGCCGCTGATATAAAAATACGTCCCATTTTCAGTATTTCCTCTGATCCAATTAAGTGTAAACAATTCTATACATTATTTTTGGTCTAGCAACAAGAATATAATAGCTATCAGTTGGGAAATGTACCGCAGTGTTAATTACCAACCCATGACTTCATAAATAGACTAGAATGCAAATTCCCCGCTTGCACCCAGACACAATTGAGGAAGTTAAACTACGGGCTGATATTGTAGATGTCGTCTCGGAGTACGTAGTTTTACGCAAACGTGGAAAAGATTTTGTCGGTTTGTGCCCCTTCCATGATGAGAAATCTCCCAGTTTCACCGTCAGCCAGACCAAGCAAATGTACTATTGCTTCGGCTGTCAAGCTGGGGGAAATGCCATTAAGTTTGTCATGGAGTTGGGAAAGCGTTCTTTTGCTGACGTGGTGCTGGATTTAGCACGGCGTTACCAAGTACCTGTGCAAACACTCTTACCCGAACAACGCCAAGAATTACAGCGTCAGCTATCTTTGCGTGAGCAGTTGTATGAAGTTCTGGCAACCTCCGCACAGTTTTATCAACACGCCCTTAGACAATCACAAGGGCAAAAGGCAATTCAATATTTGCAATCTAACCGTCAACTTAAAGAAGAAACAATACAGCAATTTGGTTTAGGTTATGCTCCCGCAGGTTGGGAAACTCTCTATCGCTATCTAGTGGAAGATAAACGTTTGCCCGCGCAGATACTGGAAAAAGCGGGCTTGATTAAGCCACGCTCTTCCGGGGGCGGTTATTATGATGTATTTCGCGATCGCTTGATGATTCCCATCCGTGATGTCCAAGGGCGCGTCATTGCCTTTGGCGGTAGAACCCTCACGGATGAGCAACCTAAATATCTGAATTCACCAGAAACGGAACTTTTTAGTAAAGGTAAAACATTATTTGCCCTTGATCAAGCCAAAGGTGGGATTTCCCAACTCGATCAAGCGGTAGTGGTAGAGGGATATTTTGATGCGATCGCTCTCCACGCCGCTGGTATTAATAACGCCGTCGCCTCCCTCGGTACTGCCTTAAGCCTAGAACAAGTGCGGTTAGTATTACGCTACACCGAATCGAAACAATTAGTACTTAACTTTGATGCTGATAAAGCTGGAACAAATGCTGCTGAACGGGCGATCGGTGAAATTGCCGAACTAGCATATAAAGGTGAAGTTCAGCTAAAGATTCTCAATCTACCCGATGGTAAAGATGCTGATGAATACTTGCATAGCCACACATCAGAAGATTATGGAGAATTGCTAAAAAATGCGCCACTTTGGCTAGACTGGCAGATTCAGCAAATTATTCAAGACCGCGACTTGAGACAGGCTACTGATTTTCAGCAAGTAACTCAGCAATTAGTCAAATTACTTAAAAACATAGCTAATAGCGATACACGCAACTATTATGTTTCCTACTGTGCAGAAATACTCAGCTTGGGAGAAATCAGACTTATACCTCTACGAGTCGAAAATCTACTAACTCAAATTGCTCCCCCTGCGGCTACATACACTAAGCCTGTATCAGCCAAGAAAGCATGGGGAGGTAGCAAATCCCACTCCCCACTTTCTAGTGAACGCAGTCTTTTAGAACACGCAGAAGCCTTATTACTGCGAATTTACTTGCATTGTCCTGAACAGCGTCAAGCGATTAGTGACGAACTAGAAGAACGAGATTTGCAATTTAGTCTTTCTCACCACCGATTTTTATGGCAACAGATTTTAGAAATTTCATCTGGTGATGGAGAGACGAAAAATTTTTCGTTTCCACCAGATTTAATTTCCCGCCTGCAAGACCAGTTTTTAGAATTTGGCAGCGAGATGGGGTTAATTTCCCATTTATTTCATGTAAATGAAAAAAACCAGAAAGAAATACTTCGGACTCCCCAAGTGGTTCAAGCTGCGATCGCTTGCATGGATCTGGTGATGCTTGAAAAACGCTACCGTCACTTTTTGGAACTATGGCAACAAACCGATCCAGAAGCTGAACCAGAGCGTTATCAATCTTATTATCAGGCTTTCTACGCCGAAAAAATCAAGCTTCAAAAAATAGATCGGCAACGGTTATTTTCCATCACAGAGTTGTTGTAGCTTACAATGCTTAGATATCAGTTAAGAATAAACATTTTAGAGGGTTATTTTTATGTGCCACCTACACTTTCTCAAAAGTGGTATCGGTGGTGAACCATTTTCCAGATGTTTAGCACCACCAATTTAAAACTCTATTCTAATGGTTTCGTTAGTATCAAGTCTTATTTACATCTCTCAACAATGCCTAACCCTAGAGGTAATCCTCAAAATTTTGAACCAGCACAACCAAAGGGGAATGAGTTATTGACTTACCAATTAAGTTTTCGTGTTACCAAAGAAATGAAGGATGCAGTTAAAGCTAAGGATGACCCGCCTGAGTTTTGTCGTCAAGCTATTCAGAAGGCACTAGATGAGGGTGTGTAGTTAATTGTTCAATAACTTAAACTTACTAAATATAGAAAAACCTCCCGGCCGTGCAAGGGAGGCTGTATATTGCAAATGATTGTTTCCAGATACCATCAACGGGAATCACCAATTACCCTGAAAGTTAGATTAATTCTTGGTTGAACCTATGTGTCACTAGTTTTACACTTTATTTAATCCGCATTCCTAAGCTTGTAGAAGAGAGCAATGGAAGTGAGGTTTTCCAGATCCTTTGAACAGCTAACGAAGATTAGCGATCGCCTTTAGCAGAACGGCGCGATGCAGACGAACGAGCACCAGACTTATCGCCATTCGTGACAGGTGGCGCTACCTTACGTTTAACCGATGTCTGTGGTGACAGTTTAGCAGTACGGGCCGGACGCTTATCACCTCCGGGTTTCGGTCTGTGTTGGCGTCCATTTGGGATTGGTTCAGGCTTGGTATCAGAGTTGGGGCCAAAGCCAGCAACCACTTCCTTCGGCAAGCGCTGCTCGATCAGTTTTTCAATATCTGCCAATAGAGGGTATTCATCGACACACACCAGCGATACGGCTTCACCTGACGCGCCAGCGCGACCAGTGCGCCCAATGCGATGAACATAATCTTCCGGTACATTGGGCAGATCGAAGTTGACTACATGGGGCAGTTCGCTGATATCAAGACCCCTAGCAGCAATATCCGTCGCCACCAATACCTGTAAGCTGCCATTCTTGAACTTTGCCAGAGCATTGGTACGCACCGGCTGGCTCTTGTTACCGTGGATTGCCAGGGCTTGAATGCGGTCTTCAGCCAGCTGCTTAACCAAACGGTCAGCACCATACTTAGTGCGAGTGAACACTAACACTTGATACCAATTATCTCGCCGAATCAGGTGAGCAAGTAATTGGCGTTTTTTGTCACGGTCTACCTGGTAAACTTTCTGTGCGATCGTGTCGGCAGTAACATTGCGGCGTGCTACCTCAATCATCGTTGGATGATTGAGCAGTCCGGCGGCCAGTGCCTTGATTTTGTCCGAGAAAGTAGCGAAGAATAGCAAATTTTGTCGCTGTTTGGGCAGGAGTGAGAGGATGCGGCGGATATCATGAATAAAGCCCATATCCAGCATCCGATCTGCTTCATCTAGCACCAAAACCTCAATATGCGACAGGTTGACTGTGCCCTGCTGTACGTGGTCTAGCAGTCGCCCTGGAGTAGCGACTAGAATATCCACTCGGTTCTTCAAACGCTGTTTTTGCAGATTAATACCGACTCCGCCGAACATCACCATCGAGTTTAGCTGCAAGTACTTGCCGTACTCGCGCACGCTTTCTTCCACCTGTGCAGCGAGTTCACGAGTTGGGGTGAGAATCAGCGCCCGGATCGGCCGGTAGCCATTAGATGTACCTTTGATGCTCTTGTCAGACGACAACCGATGCAGGAGCGGCAGGGTAAAACTAGCGGTCTTTCCAGTGCCAGTTTGTGCCCCAGCTAGCAAATCGCTACCCGACAAGACGGCAGGAATCGCCTGGATCTGAATTGGCGTGGGTTCGGTGTACCCTCGTTCAGTAACGGCACGGATAATTTCATTGGACAAGCCGAGAGTAGAAAAAGACATAAAACTCCAAAAATAACATCGGCCTGTCGCCAATGGCGGCGTCAGTCTTAGGCGGACGGATAAAAAATCATTAAAAGGCTGGATGGGCAGTAGCGCAAAGACTGAGAGCGAGTGCCGCAGCTGTGTATTATAACAGATTACAGTCCATTGTGTCCTTAAAGTTGCTCTAATTCAGTGGTGTGTTAAATTAGCATTACTTGCAAAATAATGTGTTAAACAATTGGGAGAAATTCATTATCGCAATCCAAAAGCAACTGATTAATTCGCAAATCAAGTCACCTCATGTCTTCTTGATTGACCATGAGAATAACAATCGTGGTCTGATCGACACCAATGAGGCGCTACAGCTAGCCGAGAGCTTAGAGCTTGACTTGGTTGTAGTCTCTCAAGGCAAAGAGGCTCCAATCGCCAAGATTCTTAACTATGGCAAGCTTCAATATCAAAAGAAAAAACGTCAAAGCCAGAGTGCTAGACCCACGGTAAAGGAAGTTCGGTTCGGTCTAAACGTGGGTATAGCTGATTACAATTTACGCATTCAGAAAGCAGTTGAGTGGTTGAGTAAAGGCGATTCAGTGAAGTTTGCCATTCGTTTACGAGGCCGAGAACATCAATATCGTGACCAAGCTGGAGAAATGCTAGACAGAATTGCAAATGATCTCAGTAAAGTAGGTAAAATCCAGTCGCTGGATAAACGCTCACTAATTGTTCAAGTGATTCCTGCCTAGTTAATCTTGCAATGGCTGGAGGATGTATTTGTAGCAGCCTTTGACAACAAGAGGCAAGGGAGAAAAAGGATTTTCGGTACGAACCGCCACCATTAGGGACGGAATCTTCTGATATTTGAGCGCTGTTCTGCCCTGCCCCCTTGTGGGCAGTCTTCTTTCTCCCCTGCCCCCTGCCAAGAACTGCCTCTAATTAACACTCTCACAGCGATGATAAACACGGCATTAGCTGGTTTTCACGTAAAGCCGTGGGATTCTAGGCTCAACGGTAAGGAACGAAAAAAACCGGAGGCAATAGTGTAGCTTTTATCGACAAAATAGTCAACTGTTACTCAAGGTGAATTTGACCTTCCGATCAAATAAGCGCCGGGGGATAGCTAATTCAATCGGCGCATTTAGTGATTAAGTGTGTCAAGGCATCAATCAAGCGATCGCTTTCCATCGGAATAATATCTTTGCCATGCATAATCTCCTGAGCAATCACTAAATGCACTATTGACCCCATCAAAATCCATACCATTGCCTCTGGATCAGGAATATTGAGTTCATGGCGAGAAGCCAGGTATTGACTGATAATCTCGCTCCCAGGTTTAGCGATACAACTGAGGAAAACCTGAGATAACTCCGGAAAACGAGCAGACTCCCCAATTAGCACTCGCTGAAATCCCTGAAATTCCTTGTCATTGAGCATCTGTGTCAAGGCTTTTGTTAACAACTCCCGCAGGACGATATGAGGTTCTCCCTCAAGAGGTTGTGTACCAAAAACTGACTCAAACCGCTTTCTTGCTAGTTGCTCCATTAATGCTTTAAAAAGTCCTTCTTTATCGTGAAAGTGGCTGTAAACTGTTGCTTTAGAAACGCCTGATCCTACTGCTACCCGATCCATGCTTGCACCAGCATAGCCATGTGCCAAAAACTCTTGCATCGCGCCTTGTAAAATTTTTTCGACTTTATCGTTTGAACCCTCCCGCTCAACTTCGTTAATTTTTATGTGGGTCATTTTTTAATTATCCTGTGCTGTGGAACCATCTTAAAAATAATTCAAATTAAAATTCAAAATCCTCTCGCCTTTGCAATCAATCTCAATAAGAGAATTGCTCTAAAATAAATTTTTCTTTCCTTAAGCTTTATCCTTTCATTGGCTTTTTCCAATTCTCTATGAGCATACATATTATGCCCATAGCCTAGAAGCTTTGGACTAAACTTAGCAAGCCTGCCTTTGCAGGCTAATTATATGCATATTTATCTAGATTTGGTATGTAGGACAAATTAGTAACAACTTTAGCTACGCGATATTGACTAAACTACTCCATTTAGTTTAGTATAGTAAAACTATACGGTTTAGTTTTATTGTCCACTAGTCTAAGATGGGTGCTATGGAGCGAAACTTAAAGCTAGATGAATCGCGGTTTTCCCAAAATATCTTCAGATTGCCTGTTTTGTTGGCAATGTTAGCATCTTTTATGCTAGGTGCATTAAGTGTTTATGCGATACAAAAGTTTCAGAGTACAGCTAAGAAGCCGCAAGCCACATCACCCTCACCCAAGCAAGTGGTAAAAACAGTAACAGCGTTGGGGCGGTTGGAACCGAAAGGAGAGGTAATAAAACTTTCTGCACCTACCTCGAATGAAGGGAATCGCGTTGAACAACTCTTGGTTAAAGAAGGGGATAGGGTAAGATTTGGGCAGGTAATTGCGGTTATGGACAGTCGCGATCGCCTACAAGCAAATTTGCGTGAAGCAGAAAAACAAGTCCAAGTAGCCAAATTCCGTCTTGCCCAAGTAAGAGCGGGAGCGAAACAGGGAGAAATTGGGGCGCGGCAAGCCTCTGTGAGCCGTATACAAGCTGAACTAGAGGGAGATATCAAAACTCAGCAAGCCACAATTAATCGCCTAGAAGCGGAACTAGAGGGTCAAAAACAGCAGTTAAAAGCAACAGTGGCTCGCTTAACAGCCGAGAAAGGTAATGCCCAAGCTGACGCCCAACGCTACGAGACTTTATACCAACAAGGAGCAATTTCCAGTCAGGAAGTTGACAGGAGACGCTTGAGTGCAGAAACTTCCACTCAGCAGTTGCTGGAAAGCCAAGCTACCCAGAGAACAACTATCGCCACTCTAGAACAGCAAATTAATGAGGCAAAAGCCAACCAGAACAAAACTTCAGCCACCTTGCAACAGCAAATTAATGAGGCAAAAGCCACGCTGAACCAAACCGCTGAAGTGCGTCCAACAGATGTAGCAACTGCACAAGCAGAAATAGACAGTGCTCAAGCCACCGCCGAGAAAATTAAAGCAGAACTGGCACAGGCATACGTTCTGGCTCCTAAACCTGGTCGAATTTTAGAGATTAATACGCGATCGGGAGAAACTGTTGGTAATGAAGGAATTGTGGATCTAGGTCAAACCGACCAAATGTATACGGTAGCAGAAGTTTATCAAACTGATATTAAGAAAGTGCGTCCGGGGCAACGAGTACGCATCAGTAGCGATTCCCTACCTAATGAATTATTCGGAAGGGTAGATTGGATTGGTATGCAGATAAAACGGCAGAATGTTATCAATGCCGACCCTTCTAGCAATATTGATGCCAGAGTAGTGGAAGTGCATGTGCAGATGAATCGGCTATCCAGCCAAGAAGCTACTAGCTTAACTAATCTGCAAGTCAAGGCGGTGATTGAACTGTGATTGGATTTATCCAGCAACTGCGGCGGCGGACGCCTCTAGGATGGCTGCAATTGAGTCATGAAAAAGGGCGTTTTTTGGTGGCATTGTCAGGCATTGCCTTTGCCGATGTTCTCATGTTCATGCAGCTAGGGTTTCAGAATGCCCTGTTTGACAGTAACACCAGGCTACATGCCAGTATGCAAGGAGACATCATGTTAGTTAGTCCCCAAGCTCGTAACCTGGCAAATATGTCTACATTTCCTCGGCGGCGACTGTACCAGGCAATGGATATGCCGGGGGTGAAGTCAACCGAAGCAATGTATCTCAACTTTATCGATTGGAAAAATCCCCAAACGCACCAGGAAACAGCGGTACTAGTTATAGGGTTCAATCCTGACAAGCAACTTTTTGACTTACCGGAAGTTAACCGCGACTTGGACGTGATTAAGTTACCAGATAGCGTCTTGTTTGACAGTGCTTCTAGAGGAGACTATACAAAGGTAATCGCCCAAATTGAACAGGGTAAACCCGTTACAACCGAAATAGAACGACGCACAATTACTATTAATGGCTTATTTAAGGTTGGAGCTTCTTTTATCGCAGATGGTAGCTTGATTACCAGCGATCAAAACTTTTTGCGATTATTTCCCAGACAACAGGCAAGCAGTGTAAGTTTAGGTTTGATTCAGCTACAACCAGGCTATGACCCAAAGCAAGTGGCAAACACCTTGAAATCTTACCTGGGTAAGGATGTCAAAGTTTTTACCCACGATGAATTTATCGCCTTTGAGAGGGACTATTGGCAGAAAAACACCGCCATCGGGTTTATTTTCAGTCTAGGTGTAACGATGGGGTTTTTGGTAGGGGTAATTATCGTCTATCAAGTTCTTTCTACGGATGTGAATGCCCATATGAAGGAATATGCCACCTTCAAAGCAATGGGTTATAACAATCTTTACCTACTAAGTGTGGTGTTTGAAGAGGCAGTAATTCTGGCAGTACTGGGCTTTATCCCAGGAGCAATTGTGCCCTTGGGACTCTACCATATGACTCGTAATGCTACGAATTTACCTGTATATATGACCTTAGCACGAGCCTTGACAGTGTTAGTGCTGACTATGATTATGTGTTTAATTTCGGGTGCGATCGCCACTCGTAAATTACAGTCCGCCGACCCTGCAGATATGTTTTAAAAAATGGCTATGGGGCGTAAGGATAATTAATAATTCCAAATCTAAAATTTAAAATCTAAAATCTAAAATCGGTATGCTTCCTGTTATCTCTGTCAAAAATCTTGACCACTACTTCGGTCATGGTCAACTTCGCAAGCAAGTTCTCTTTGATATCAATCTAGATATTAACGCCGGCGAAATTATTATTATGACTGGGCCTTCTGGTTCTGGTAAAACTACACTTCTCACTTTAGTCGGCGGCTTACGTTCTGCCCAATCTGGTAGTTTGCAGGTTTTGGAACAAGAACTTTGTGGTGCTAACGCCAGACGACTCACCCAGGCGCGACGCAATAATGGTTATATTTTCCAAGCGCACAATCTGCACGGTAGCCTGAGTGCGTTGCAAAACGTCAGAATGGGCTTGGAATTGCACAAAAATATTTCGCAACTTGAAATGAAAACCCGGTCAGCCCAAATGTTGGAGGAGGTAGGATTAGGAGAGCGCCTGAATTATTATCCTGATGACTTATCAGGGGGACAAAAACAACGAGTAGCGATCGCTCGTGCTCTAGTTGGTCGTCCTAAAATTGTCTTAGCGGATGAACCCACCGCCGCCCTTGACAGTAAATCGGGACGAGATGTGGTCAACTTGATGCAAACACTAGCTAAAGAACAGGATTGTACTATTCTCTTAGTTACTCATGACAACCGCATTCTAGATATTGCCGATCGCATCGTATACATGGAAGATGGGAAGTTAGTAAATGACGGTGCTGTTGTTGCAGTTAGTTAGGCTGGTTCTTTTCAAGATGTTTTATTAACAAGAAAATAGCCAGAAAGTGCTATTTAACTATTTTGATCGGAAAATCGTCTCTGTGGTTTCACTAATGTCAATCTACCGACTGATCTGCTAGACATTTGAAAGGTTTACTGTTATATAATAAATGCTTGCCAGAGTCTGGAGTGCATCAATTGTGGGCATCGATGCCGTCAAAGTAGGCGTGGAAGTCGATGTGTCAGGGGGATTACCGGGAATTGTTGTCTTGGGACTGCCAGATTCAGCGATTCAAGAATCAAGAGAAAGAGTCAAAGCAACGCTGAAGAATGCAGGTTTCGCCTTTCCCATGCGGAAAATTGTGATCAATTTAACTCCGGCAGATTTACGGAAAGAAGGCCCCTGTTTCGATTTGCCTATTAGTGTGGGAATTTTGGCGGCTTCTGAACAAGTTAGCGCTGATATGTTGGGGGATTATCTCTTCTTGGGCGAAGTCTCTTTAGATGGCAGTTTGCGTCCGGTGGCTGGTGTCTTACCGATCGCAGCAGCTGCTCAAAAGATGGGAATTGCAGGTTTAGTTCTCCCTGCTGATAATGCCCAAGAAGCGGCTGTGGTTCAAGACTTGGCTGTTTACGGCTGCAAACATCTGTCTGAGGTGGTGGATTTTTTAAATAATCCGGGGCGTTACAAACCTGTGCAGATAGATGGCACAACGGAGATAGCAACAGTATCCTACCCTGGCGCAGATTTGCATGATGTCAAAGGACAAGCTCATGCGCGTCGTGCTTTAGAAATTGCTGCTGCTGGCGGGCATAATTTAATTTTTGTTGGGCCGCCTGGTAGTGGTAAAACTATGTTAGCACGACGCTTACCAGGAATTTTGCCGCCCCTAAGTTTTGCCGAATCTTTAGAAGTGACTCGCATCCATTCGGTGGCTGGTTTATTGAAAAATCGTGGTTCATTGGTACGCGATCGCCCTTTTCGCAGCCCCCACCACTCAGCATCCGGGCCTTCTCTTGTGGGTGGCGGTAGCTTTCCTCGTCCTGGGGAAATCTCACTATCTCACAGAGGTGTACTGTTCCTCGATGAACTCACAGAATTTAAACGAGATGTTTTAGAATTTCTACGTCAACCTTTAGAAGATGGCTACGTGACAATTTCCCGCACCAAACTATCGGTAATGTTTCCTGCACAGTTTACTTTGGTGGCGAGTACTAATCCCTGTCCTTGTGGTTACTATGGCGATACCATCCAACAATGTACTTGTTCTCCTCGTCAACGCGAGCAATATTGGGCAAAACTTTCTGGGCCATTGATGGATCGAATTGATTTACAAGTTGCGGTGAATCGCTTGAAACCAGAAGAAATTACTCAACAACCTACGGGAGAAGCATCAACATCAGTGCGCCAACGGGTTCAACAAGCAAGCGATCGCGCAATTACCCGCTTCCAAAAAGAAGCAAATCTGCGTTGCAATTCCCATATGCAGAGTCGTCATCTCCAGGAATGGTGCAAGCTAGATGATGCTAGTCGCAATTTATTAGAAGTAGCAATTAGAAAATTAGGTTTATCGGCAAGAGCAAGCGATCGCATTCTCAAAGTAGCACGGACTATTGCAGACTTAGCGGGAGACGATGAGCTCAAAACCAATCATGTAGCCGAAGCGATTCAATATCGCACAATTGATAGAATGCAGTAGGAATCTTGTAATGATGGCTTAAGTCTGTTAAGGGTTGACCATAAAGAAAAAGGTACAAGCCCATAAATAAATTTAGGGGCTTGTTATCGCTCTTCCATCACTCTGCTCAAAGAAAAATCTTAGCCAACTTTTAAACAAGAGTCAGAAACTAGGTTTGGAGCTTTATTTTCTAACATTATGGCTAAAATCATCCTTTTTGCCTGAAAGTCTTTTTTAGCAAAGATTATTGTTTTTTCTCCGGAGAGAATGATTAAAGAGCATTATCCCTGTTTTGTCACTCTCGGAAAACAATAATCGAAGCTTGATTCTGAAACTTTGATTGAGTCAAGCTTTGAACCTCTATTTTCTAACAGGAACTAAAATTTGTAGCCAAAACCTGAAGATTAAAGCCCTGAAAGTCTTTCAGCAATTGGTTTCTCCCAAAGTGACAAAAGAGGGTTATATCATGTCCGCTTAAAGACTTATCATAAAGACGGCAGGGGGAAAGAGGGTTTTCCGGTTTTTGCACAGAAGGTAAGCGCTTAATTCTGGTAACTAAACCGATGACACCTAAAGCAAGAATGCCTAACACTTCTGATGGTTCAGGTACTTGTGCCGATAATACTATCACCCAGAACTGCTCTTGTAGCACTAAAACGTCAATTTGTCCGCGCAGTATCTCCTCGCCATCATCCAGCACTAATTCCACGGATGATTCAGCCTTAATTCTGAAAGGAGGCTCGTAAAATCCGGAGAGTGCAAGTATTGGTGACACCAACAACAATATGACTGTCCCTTCTAGTAAATCACCTCCGGCACGGTGATAGAGATACCTGCGCCGCACGACATCCACAGAGGCTTTTTCCGCTTCCGTAATTTCAGACAATCCCTCATACCACTCTGAGAAAAACTCCTCGTCTTCAACACGGACAAAACTAAATCGATTTTCTGCATCCTGAAGAGTGGTAATCGCTTCTGTAATTACTGCCGTCTGTGTCATTGCTTTTAGGTAACAGTTGCTTTGTTATATTATCAACATCAGTACATCTTTATGAGCGCCAATTGGCACGTAGGCGTAGCCCGTCGTAGACATCGCATTCTCAAAGTAATACGGATTATTGCAGATTTAGCCGGAGACGATGAGCTAAAAACCAATCAGGTGGCGGAAGTAATTCAATATCGCACGATAGATAGGATGCAGTAAAAATTTTCGGCGTTGCTGAATGAGAGGATGAATTTGCTCACGCTCCAGACGCAGCGAAAAGTCAAAAACTCAGGCTTACTTAGATGAGAACTTTTTAAAACAGAGGCATAGAGAATAAAAGTTTAATATCTAGAATTTTTAAATTTTATACCTAGATTCAGCAATACCAAATTTTAAGTTAATATTTTATATGAGTCTACCCTAGAGATAAGGGTTTAAAGAATATTGCTTGCGCTGTACTAAAGTGCAAGCTACTAAAGTCTAATTTATGATTCTCTCTTGAACGTGGTTTGAATTAGTCCGATATAAGAAAGTTTTTCCGCGCCACAAGAGGGGGGGTATGCACTTCAAAAGCGCTCTTACTAATGACTAGTGACTAATGACTAATCAATCAAACAATTATGTGATCGCTTTCACTGCATTTTATATACTAAAGCTATCGCATTACCTATTGTCACCAAAAAGCAAATTATTTATAGATAGTACCGTCAAGGAAATTATCGACTCTACTAAATTCCTCCTCCAGGACGCTGCACAAACTCCCTTGGGTGGATGCCGTTACTTAAGAAATAAGTATCCAATATATCAGGAAGTAAGCGACATTCCCTAAGGAGACTGATTGGATGAATTTACAGGCGATTTGGAAGTTATTACAAGAGACATTCAAAGAATGGAATGAGGATAAAGCTTCACGGTTAGCGGCGGCCTTAGCTTACTACACAATTTTTTCCATTGCACCGTTGTTGATTATTGTAATTGCGATCGCAGGGGTAGTATTTGGAGAAGATGCAGCAAGGGGTCAAATCGTTGGACAAATTCAAGGTTTAGTCGGTAAAGATGGGGCACAATTTATCCAAACAGCTATTCAGAATGCTAACAAACCACAAACAGGAGCGATGGCTTCCATTATTAGTGTTGTAGTTTTGCTAGTGGGTGCTACTGGTTTATTTACCGAGTTGCAAGATTCCCTCAACACGATTTGGGAAGTCAAACCGAAACCCGGACGCGGCGTAAATAACATGATTCGCCTACGCTTTTTGTCCTTTGCAATGGTGATCGGGATTGGCTTTCTACTTTTAGTTTCTCTGGTAATTAGTACGGGGTTAGCAGCATTAGTAAAATACTTTGGCAACATCCTACCCGGTATTGATTTCCTCTGGCGAATAGTTAACTTTGTTTTATCTTTTTCGATCACTACAGCACTATTTGGATTAATTTTCAAAGTTCTGCCAGATGTCAAAATTACTTGGAATGATGTTTTTATTGGATCTGTTATTACCTCATTTTTGTTCTCTATCGGTAGGTTTTTATTAGGACAATATCTAGGTAATGGCAGTTTTGGTTCTACCTACGGTGCTGCCGGTTCACTGGTAGTGCTTTTAGCTTGGGTTAACTATGCTGCACAGATTCTTTTCTTCGGTGCAGAGTTTACCCAAGTTTATGCCAGAAGGTATGGAAGCGGTATAGTCCCAACAAAGGATGCCATACCTCTGTCTGATAATACCGAAGATAATGGCACAAATCCAACAGGGCGATCGTCCACTAATAAAAAGCCATCTTCTAACTTGATTAATCGCTTATTCCAGTCTTTTAAGAAGCCGAAACGCTTAAAAAATAGAAGAAAAGATTAGCGATTTTAATCTTGGAATACTGTGATTTTATATTTGTAAATCTGATAAATATTAAAGGATTTAACCTCTAATAAAAGTCAGTTTTATGAAATAAGACCACAGATAAATAACCTTATCCTGGATTTTTTCCAGAAATCTATTGAGAAAGGAAGAAAATCAGTGTTAATGGAAAAATGGTTTTTTATCAATTGGCAGTCAATCTTTGTTCCTAGCATTAGCGTATTGGAGTTGATTATCCGTGGTTCGCTGGTATATTTAGCGCTATTTTCAGTGCTACGTTTCCTTCCTAGCCGACAACTAGGAACACTAGGAATAAGTGATTTACTAGTAGTTGTGCTATTTGCTGAAGCTGCCCAAAATGCTATGGCGAGCAATTATACATCGATTACTGAGGGCGCTATTCTGGTAGGAACTGTGATTTTTTGGAGCTATTTGCTAAATTGGTTAGGCTACAAAATACCCCAGTTTCAACGTTTTATGAATCAGCCACCGCTGCTACTGGTAAAAAATGGTCGGATGATTCAGCGTCATTTGCAACGAGAGTTAATTACAGACGATGAGTTGATGAGCAAGTTACGTCAGCAAGGTGTGGAATTTTTAGCAGATGTGAAGTTTGCATATATAGAGGCTGACGGTAGGATTAGTATCATCACCTTTGATTCAAAAACTCGTTCTGTCCCTGAGCAAAAAGCAGCACTAAAAAGTGATCTACATTAATTAGACTGTAAAATATGACGGTTGTATTCTGTGCCGAACTGTGATTGAGCGCTATACTTTGCCCGAAATGGCTAATCTGTGGAGTGAAGCCTATAAACTAAAAACTTGGCTGCAAGTCGAAATTGCTGTTTGTGAGGCTCAAGCTGAACTGGGTTACATTCCATCTCAGGCGGTTGAGGAAATTAAGGCCAAGGCAGATTTTGACCCCGATAGGGTGCTGGAAATTGAGGCTGTAGTCCGCCACGATGTCATCGCTTTCTTGACAAATGTCAACGAATATGTGGGTGATGCCGGACGCTACATTCACCTGGGTTTAACCAGTTCGGATGTTTTGGATACAGCTTTAGCACTGCAATTGGTTGCCAGCCTGGATATATTATTGCAACGTCTGGAAGATTTGATTCAGGTAATTCGCCAAAAAGCACAAGAACATCGTCATACAGTGATGGCTGGTCGATCGCATGGTATCCACGCTGAACCGATTACTTTTGGTTTCAAGCTAGCTGGCTGGTTAGCAGAAGTGTTGCGACACCAAGAACGCTTGAGAATTCTTCACCAAACTATTGCTGTGGGTAAAATTTCTGGTGCGGTAGGAACCTATGCTAACGTTGAACCGCGTGTAGAAGCGATCGCTTGCCAAAAACTCGGACTCAAACCCGATACGGCCTCAACACAAGTTATTTCCCGCGATCGCCACGCTGACTATGTGCAACAATTAGCTTTAGTAGCGGCATCCATCGAACGTTTTGCTGTAGAAATTCGCAATCTGCAAAAAACAGACGTTCTGGAAGTTGAAGAATTCTTCGCCAAAGGTCAAAAAGGTTCCTCAGCGATGCCACACAAGCGTAATCCCATCCGTTCGGAACGGCTGACAGGAATGGCACGACTCGTCAGAAGTCATGCAGGTGCAGCCTTGGAAAACGTAGCTCTCTGGCATGAAAGGGATATTTCTCACAGTTCTGTAGAACGGGTAATTTTGCCAGACGCTTGCACTTTGACGCATTTTATGTTGATAGAAATAACCGACTTGGTGAAAAACCTATTGGTCTATCCTGAGAACATGGAACGAAATCTCAACTCCTATGGTGGCGTTGTGTTCAGCCAAAAAGTGCTACTTGCCTTGATAGACAAGGGAAGCAGCCGTGAAGAGGCTTATGCGATCGTTCAAGAAAACGCTCATGCTGCTTGGAATAAGCCAGAAGGCAATTTTCACGACTTAATTACCAAAGACTCTCGTGTTACCCAAAAGTTGTCCCTAGCAGAAATTGAGATGAGTTTTGACCCCCAACAGCATCTTCTGCATTTAGAAGAGGTTTACCAAAGGTTGGGTATTTAGCTTTAATTGGTAATTGGCATGGGTTCATAGGGGATTACGAATTGCTATAACTCCTATTTACTTGAAATTAGTGGGTAAAAAACCGCACGCCAGTTGCTTCAACACAGGCAAAATACACACAGCCTTGGCTCATCTACACGAGGCTTTATCCGCATAGCCTTTGGCTTATGCAAAGCAATACGCGGGTTAGAAAGCGATTAATTAGACTCGCCGATGAGTCTTTAATACTCGTCAACGAGTCTTTGATACTCGTGAATGAGTCTTTAATACTCGCTGACGAGTCTTTGATACTCGTGAATGAGTCTTTAATACTCGCTGACGAGTCTTTGATACTCGTGAACGAGTCTTTGATACTCGCTGACGAGTCTTTGATACTCGTGAACGAGTCTTTGATACTCGTGAACGAGTCTTTTTTACTCGTGAACGAGTCTTTGATACTCGCGGACGAGTCTTTGATACTCGTCAACGAGTCTTTGATACTCATAAATGGAGCTTTTGTAGGGAATACAGCGAATTTTAATTTGATAACAATACCTTTGCCAAAAGAAGAGGATGAAGAGAAAGGGCTGATGTAGTAGAGTTATTGTCTCTCACAACGACAATTCAAAAACCACAAGGCACTAAACATTAACCTTTCCCCAAGCCAAATTCTGATTTGATTTTTGCTACTTAACTAAGTCTTGCTCGATAGTCTTTATAAGAAAATTGCCGTTCAACCTAACCTACATTGATAGATTTTATTAAAAGTAATCACCCGAACTTGATATTACGTTTGAGCAACTAAAAATCAAGTATTTAAGCTGGACATTGGTCATGCATTGGGCATGGAAAATTAACCAATGCCTCATGCCCAACCTCAACGAATAAATGTATTGCGTAAGTCCGACAAATTTTAGTTCAGTGCTGGAATTATTACTAGCAGTGGGTAGTATAAACAACAAATACTTACTCACCTAGCACTCTGAGTGCCCTAATGATTGAAATCCTAGCCACGCTTTCTGCCTCTGCGGCAGCAGGAATGAGAATAGGTACACCTCTGCTGATTATCGGACTGTTGCAGGGTAGTAACTTATGGTCACAAGTTCCAATTTTGTCTCACATTTCTCCACCAATCTTATTAGGCTGCCTCAGCTGTTGGTCTTTAATTGAATTATTAGCCTCAAAAAAGCTATGGGGGCAAAGATTGCTACAACTGGTTGAATTATTCATGTCTCCCCTCGTGGGAGCAATTATGGGGTTAGGAGTAGCTTCTGCAACAGCAACGCCAAACTGGCTAATTGCCTTAATTGGGGGTTTGTTAGCTTTAGTACTCCAGCTAGTTCAAGTTGGTTGGTTCTATCGGTTACGTGGCTTACCTTTGTGGGCAGTCTTTCTTCAAGATACCTTGTGTGTAGCTCTAGTACTTTTTGCCTTTGGTGCTCCCTCGCAAGGAGGATTAATTGCTTTAATGCTGCTCTGGTTTGCAGTTCGTAGCGCGAAGCAGTGGTATGACTGGTATTGGCAGAAAAGTTAGCGGGACTTAAACAAAAGTAAAAGACAAAAAAAGGTATAATGCTTAACTAGATTAGCTTTTACGTTATAAAAGCCTGATGAAAGAAACGACC
>NZ_JBALDG010000004.1:0-2657 GCF_036917195.1 Nostoc sp. | reverse complement strand
AATAAAAGTTAGTCTGGGCTTGTCAATGTTGAGTGAGTGTTTTCGCGTAGGTTAGCAGTCAACGGTTCAGATTTGCCGTAGCCGTAGGGTTCAGAGATGATGATCGGAATTTCTTCAAAGTTCTCTACTGGGGGCGGTGAAGAAACTAACCACTCTAATCCAATTGCCCGCCAAGGATTATCAGGTGCTTTCTCGCCTTGCATCCAAGAAATCACCATGTTGAAAATGAAAGGTAAGGTGGACATTCCCAACAAAAATCCGCCCAAGCTAGCGATGACATTCCAGAACTGATACTCCGGGGCGTAGGAAGCGACTCGGCGTAACATTCCTTGCAATCCTAAGGGGTGCATGGGCAAAAAGTTGAGGTTAGTGCCGATGAAAGCTAACCAGAAGTGGATTTTACCCCAGCTTTCAGAGTACATCCGCCCAGTCATCTTGGGGAACCAATGGTAAATGGCAGCATACAAGCCCATCGTCACGGTGCCGTAGAGGACGTAATGGAAGTGTCCCACCACAAAGTAGGTATTGTTAACGTGGACATCAACCGGCACAGAGGAAAGCATAATGCCTGTGATTCCCGCGAAAACAAACATAATCAACGCACCTAGAGCGAACAGCATCGGTGTGTGCAGTCGCAGCTTACCTCCCCAAATAGTCGCCACCCAAGCAAATACTTTAATCCCCGTAGGTACAGACACGCACATTGTTGTCAGCATGAAAATCAACCGCATCCAGCCTGAGGTACCGCTGACGTACATATGGTGTACCCAAACAATACCGCTGACTAGTGCAATCAAGATGGATGAAATGGCAACTACTTTGTAGCCAAATAGGGGTTTACGTGAATAAACCGGGAAGATTTCTGAGAAAATCGCAAACACAGGCAAAATAATCACGTAAACGGCGGGGTGGGAATAGAACCAGAAGTAATGCTGGAACATGACTGGATTCCCACCCTTGGCTGGGTCAAAAAAGCTAGTACCAACCGTGAGGTCGAGTAACAGCATCACTGCGCCAGCTGTTAATGCAGGGAGTCCGAATAGTTGGATAATCTGGGCGCTAAATACTCCCCAGACAAACAAGGGCATCCGAAAGAAGCCCATTCCTGGGGCCCGCATCTTCACGATTGTGGTAACAAAGTTTACTGCTCCCATAATTGAGGATACGCCGGATATTGCCACCGCTAAGAGCCAGATAACTTGACCATTAATCAAGTTACCCGTAGGATTCTGGAGACTGACGGGCGGGTAAGACCACCAACCGGCTTGGGCTGGGCCACCAGGGACAAAAAAGCTACCCATCATCAAAATCCCAACTACTGGCACCATCCAAAAGGCAACGGCGTTGAGGCGGGGAAATGCCATATCTCGCGCCCCAATCATCAGTGGCACTAAATAGTTGGCAAAACCAACCAGTGAGGGAAATGTCCACAAAAACAGCATCACAGTGCCGTGCATGGTGAACATACCGTTGTAGACGGTGCGATCAACTAAATCTGATTCCGGAGTTAGCAGTTCTCCCCGCATCACCATTGCAAAAATACCACCGACGAGAAAGAAGAAGAAAGAAGTAACGAGATACTGGATACCAATTACCTTATGGTCAGTACTAAAGCTGAAGTATTCTTTCCAGTTACTTGGAGATTCGTGGTTAGGCTTCTCATTAGGGAAAATGATGCCTTCAATAGGAACATTAGTCATGGTTACTTTCCTTTCAACCAGGAGAATTGACTAGAGTCGGTGCAGCAGGTGGAACTGTGACCCAACCAGTTTGGACTGATTGATTAGATGTTTGAGCATACTCAGAAGCTGCCTGATTATTTGCTAGGGATGGCTTTTGGGTTGCAGCTTGGGCCAGCCACTGCTGATAATCTTCAGGAGATTCGACGACTACATTCGCCTGCATCGTCGCAAAGTATGTGCCGCTGTATTGGGAATCGGTCAATCGATATTCACCAGGGCGGATAGGAGTAAATTCAAAGTCGAGCGCATGGTTGGGAATAATATCCTGCTTGAGGCGAAATGCAGGTATATAGAAGCCGTGGAGAACGTCTTGTGATTGCAGTGCTAAACGCACCCGGCGATCGCTCGGTAAATGCAATTCGCTACTGGTGACATCTCTCTCTGGGTAATGAAAAACCCACGCCCACTGTTTAGCTAGTACGTCGATTTTCTCAACGGGTTGTGCTAAAGCGTTAGCTGATACATCTTTTGCTGCTACTGCCAATGGATTATGTAAGTGAACTAATTCTGATGGGCCTTGAATCCCCATTTGTTCATAAACTTGGTAGCTGTAGCCCGCAATCCAAAACACCAAAAGAATTGGGAGCGCTGTCCAGATTACTTCCACTGCCACATTACCATCTATTGGAGGGCCGTCGGTGAAGTCATCTTTGACTGCCCGATGGAAAATCACAGAATACATCAGAGTACTTGTTACTCCCAAGAAGATGAAGGCACCGAGAGTTACTAAGAAGCTAATCAAATCATCAATTAGTTGCGATTCCGCTGCTGCTTGGGGGGGAAGCCAGGAGTAAGCCTGTTTACCAATCCAGAGACTAGTAACAGTCACTGCGATCGCGCCTGTAAGCAGCGTCAAAATATTTAAAATCTTCTGGATTTTCATGGTCTTTGGTTATTGGGCATAGGGCATGGGCA
>NZ_JBALDG010000003.1:0-5854 GCF_036917195.1 Nostoc sp. | reverse complement strand
TTTCGGCGAACTCATTTGTTATTTCGGCGAACTCATTTGTTATTTCGGCGAACTCATTTGTTATTTCGGCGAACTCATTTGTTATTTCGGCGAACTCATTTGTTATTTCGGCGAACGCATTTGTTATTTTGGCGAACGCATTTGTTATTTCGGCGAACGCATTTGTTATTTTGGCGTTTCCATAACGCACCCTACGAAACAACTAGAATTGAAACCTATGCTGGTCATACTTGTGTGTACACCGTAGGCCTGTGAGTGGGGATTTTTAGCATTTTTCGTTTCTATTAAAAATGAGACGCTGATTGGTAAACTTGAACCATCAGGAGGAATCTTAACCCTTGGGCTGGCTCATGAAGTGGCTGATTGGATTGAGCTGTTATGATTCGTTATTATAAAAAACTGTAGACGCAATAGAGGAATATTACCAAAAACACCTCTACAACCTACAGGTTTTTCAGGTTATAGATACAACTCAGCATTTGTGGAGAACTAGCTGTGGGCAAGTTGGTTATCTTAAAGTTAGGGGAGGGGAACTTTGAACAAGGGTTTCCCGTGACCCTACAGATTGGCGATGAAAATGCCCGCCCTAGTGTGGAAATCACAGGTGCGCTTCCCCCCAACCCAGAAATTCCCCGCGATTATTACCGTTGGCAATCTATTTATCGTAATTTAAGGTTGCCATCTCGTCCTATTGGTTTACCTAAAGAAGATAATCAAGTCTCCACTCTAGAAGACTGCCAGCGGGCAACTGAAGAATTTAAAGTACGTTTTAATACTTGGCTTGCTTCTGACTCCTTTCGTCCTATCCGCGAAAAATGGTTGGAAAAACTCATGTTTGCGGATAATATCCGTGTGCTTTTACAAACCAAAGACCTCCAATTACAGAAACTCCCCTGGCATCTTTGGGATTTGCTGGAACGTTATCCCCAAGCAGAAATAGCTTTGAGCGCTCCTGCCTACGAACAAGTCAACCGAATAACAACCACATCCGACAAAGTAAAAATCTTAGCGATTTTGGGTAACAGCCAAGGAATTAATACTAAAGCAGACCAGGCGTTGCTTAATTTATTACCCAATGCAGACATCACTTTTTTAGTTGAACCACAATGCCAAGACCTTACTGACCAACTATGGGAGCAGCATTGGCAGATTCTATTTTTTGCCGGACACAGTTCTACTCACGAAACGAATGAAATAGGAAAAATCTACATCAATCAAACTGAAAGTCTAACAATTAGTCAGTTAAAGTATGCCCTAAGAAAGGCAGTGGAACGAGGTCTACAACTGGCAATTTTCAATTCCTGTGATGGCTTGGGATTGGCACGGGAATTTGCAGATTTGCATATTCCCGAAATCATCGTGATGCGAGAGCCTGTACCTGACCGAGTAGCGCAGCAGTTTTTAAAGTATTTTTTGTCAGCCTTCGCGCGGGGAAACTCGTTGTATTTAGCTGTGAGGGAGGCACGAGAAAGGTTACAGGGGCTAGAAAACCAATTTCCCTGCGCGACATGGTTGCCTGTCATTTGTCAAAATCCTGCTGAGATGCCGTTGAATTGGGGGGAATTGTGTAGAAATGCACCGAATATTCCAACATCTTTGTCTAAAACCACCCCAGTTAAAAGAATCACAAATCGGCTTGCCTTCCCATTCCTCCTACTGGTCAGTATGGCAATGACTGGAATATTAATGGGGGTACGGTATTCGGGTGTGCTGCAACCATTAGAGCTAAGTGCGTTTGACCAACTGTTACGCTTGCGTCCTCCTGAGAAACCAGACTCACGCCTACTGATTGTCACTGTGACTGAAGAAGATGTGCAGGCGCAAAAACAGGAAAAACCTCAAGGTTCCTTGTCAGACAAATCACTTGCCCAACTGTTAGAAAAATTAGAGACATATCAACCACAAGTTATTGGTTTGGATATATACCGAGATTATCCAGTGGGTAAGGATTATCCAGCATTAGCAGAACGAATGCGAAAAAGCGATCGCTTTGTGGCGGTGTGTCAACTCAGCGATTCTCAAGCAGGAACACAAGGTGTGAAACCACCACCAGAAGTTTCTCCAGAGGGTCTAGGTTTTAGCGATATTGCCATAGATTCAGATAATGTAGTGCGTCGCCATCTGTTATCGTTAACTCCCTCACCCTCATCTCCTTGTACTACCCATTATGCCCTGAGTGTTCAACTTGCATTGCGTTACCTGTATGCACACGGAATTAAGTTGCAATTTGACCCTGATGGCGCGTGGCAATTAGGGAAGTTGAGATTTAAACCAATAGAAACTCATACCGGAGGTTATCAAGGGATTGACGCTTCTGGACACCAAATTTTGTTAAATTATCGTTCCCCTGGTTCCCCAGAAGCGATCGCACCACATATTACCTTGGGACAAGTGCTAACGGGTAAGCTAAATGCCAATGCAGTCAAAGACAAAATAGTCATTATTGGCACAACAGCAGAAACTTTTCATGATTACTGGTTAACTCCCTACAGCACTCCTGAAGGGAAATTACAGGCAATACCAGGAGTATTTTTACAAGCCCAGATGGTCAGTCAACTGCTCAGTGCTGCTTTGGACGGACAACATCTGTTGTGGACTTGGCCACTTTGGGGTGAAGTAATTTGGGTTTGGGGCTGGTCCTTTTTAGGCGGGTTGCTTACTGCTTATCTGCACCGATTCACTTACTTAAGCTTGGCAGGAGGCATAGCTATTACAAGTCTATACGGTAGCTGTTTTATATTTTTAATTGCATATAGTTGTTGGGTTCCCCTCATCCCTGCTATGTTGGCTTTAGGAGGTAATAGTTTAATAGCTATAACTTACTTAAACATAAAATTTAAAATTAATAACAACCTCAATTTGAAATATGAAACTCACAGATAAATTTGAAGAGTATTTCTGTATGAATTTTGCAGAATCAAAAATCCAGAATTCTAAATTGTTTAACTCCTAATTATTTATGAAAAAATATTGGCAAAAAATACAATTTATCGCTGTATTTGGGATGGCTTGGTTGATAATTATTGGCTATTATCCAATGATTTGGATAACACCAGTTGCTGCCATTCCTGTTACATTTTCGCCTCCTCCACCTCCTCCAGATAGGGGTGCAGCAGGCGATCGCGGAGGAGCTGCAAGTCGTGGTTGTGGTGTTAATAACCAATCTATGATTGCACTTGTACCTGTATATAAAGAGACACTCAAGCAAGGACAAACAGAAGCAGTTTCTGTTACTAAAGTTTGGGGCTTAACGACTGAGGAATATCCAAGTTTTTGGTTTTTTGTCCCCTATAAAAAATCTGCAATTAATTCTATTGAGTTTGTTCTCAAAGATGAGTCAAGTAAACTAAGTCAAACTCTTCACCGAACAACAGTAACAATACCAGAAGTACCAGGAATTATTAGCATTCGCTTGAGCGCAATTAATCCCCCATTGCAAGTAGATAGGATGTATCACTGGTTTTTTAAGATGAAAATCATTTGCAATCCACAACAACCTCCAGAACAAGAGTATGTGGAAGGATGGGTGCAACGGGTTAATCTAAATCCTAAATTAGTAGATAGCCCCAAGCAAGTAACTCCTCAGCAACGGGTAAACCTCTATGCCCAGAAGGGTATTTGGTACGATGCCTTGACTACTCTGGCTGAATTACGTCTTGCCAAACCTGAAGATCCAACTCTAGCGGTGGAGTGGATGAATTTGCTTAAATCTGTAGATTTAGAGAATTTAGCTAAACACCCCTTTGTCAAATGTTGTCAAGCTAATGCAAAGCAGCAAAAATAACAAGGGATAATTAACAGCACCTAAAAATTGATCCCTGGACTTTGGACAACTATAGCTCAATATGGTGCTCTTTTCTTGTTCATTTGAAGCTTTACATACAATCCTCGTCGGTTGGGGAATTAATATACTCTATTCCTAAATTCTGGGCGGGATTTTCAAGTAGCTACATATTCCCTTTGACCTATGACATAACCAGCTTTTTCATGTATAATAGAAGTTAATTTAAGTAAGGTGGTTTTGTTTTCTATAAAATCAACTACTAAATTCTTGCTTTGCGATATAAGTCCGGTTTTTAAAGACATTATTTTCCCGAGACTCGTAGCTTTGCACTTATCATGCAAAAACTTGGTAATTAGAGATTTATAACTATGGTAGCATTAACACAATCAAAATTATTAACTAAGGAAAAATTAAAAATACAGATTGTTGAAAACCTTGAAGAACTCAAGCTCCATGCAGACAGTTGGAATCAGATTGTTTTTGAATCTACTCAACAGTTACCAATGACATCTTATGCATGGGTATCATCATATTTTGAACACTATGTGGAAGTTGGCGAATCATGGTTTTGTGTATTTGCTTATAACGATTCGGAGCTAGTAGGTGTCTTGCCGCTAATTGTAACTCGACAACGGTTCTTTGGATTCAATTTTTCGTTATTAGTTACACGTAGGGCTTCGCAATCATGTTCGCTTGATATTGTAGCCGCATTAGGGCTTGAAAATATAGTTATTCCAGTCCTTATTGATGCTGCGAAACAATTTTGTCCCCATCATCTGGGCATGATATTTAACCGTTTACCGGAGAACTCACCGACTATTGCTGCTTTAGAAGGGATGTCAGACATTATCCTCATTAAAGAGCTTGATTGGATGATGGGAGCTCACTTAAAAATAACTGGCTGTTTTGATGAATATCGAAAAAACCTCAGTGGTAATTTAAAAAGTACTATTAAAAGGTCGGGAAAGAAACTCTATCAACTAGAAGGTGTGAAAACTATTTTCCTTAAAGGAAGCGATGCCACTGAAAAACATTTACCTCAATTAATAGAAGTGGAAACTGCCAGTTGGAAAAGAACTAAAGGACATTTAATTGCAAATTCATCAATAGATGTATCATTTTACACGAATCTTACACGTCGATTATCAGAAGCTGGTTGGCTTGAATGGCAATTACTTGAAGCTGAAGGTAAGACAATTGCGATCAATTTAGCGATTAAGTTGAAGCGTTCAACCATTATTTGGAAGCTGGCTTACGATGAGAGTTATTCCAAATTATCTCCTGGCACTATACTTTTTGAACAAGTAGTTAAGTCAGCTTATGAGGATAAAGTTGATGAGATTAATCTAATTAGTGATTTTCCTTGGTACGACAATTGGAAGATGGATAAACGCCCACACTATACTATAAAAGTATATTCGTATCAACCTATTTCTTTGATGTTTGGATTGCTGCCTGCATATGTCCTCAAAAAACTTAAAGTGCTTAAAAGACAATTTACAAAGCGATATCAAATTTTTAGTAATAAAGAATAAAACGTAGATGCAAAAGCAATGAAGTAGAGCAGGTGTCGCAGTTCCATAGTTTTGATATTTTATAAGTCTCAATTATTCATAAATATATATTGGACATCGGAAAAATAGCTACCTATGATACTCATACATGGAAGTCATAGGAAGATGTAACTATGTCGGAGAATTTGAGAAGCCAAGTTGTAACGCAAGGGGTGCAGCGATCGCCTAATCGAGCAATGCTGCGTGCAGTTGGTTTTAAAGATGAAGATTTCAATAAAGCCATTGTCGGTATTGCCAATGGCTACAGTACAATCACTCCCTGCAATATGGGGATCAATCAACTGGCGCTCATAGCAGAGGTTGGGATAAAAACCGCCGGAGCGATGCCACAAGTGTTTGGCACAATTACCATCAGCGACGGGATTTCGATGGGAACTGAAGGGATGAAATATTCCCTAGTGTCACGGGAAGTCATTGCCGATTCCATTGAAACCGCCTGTACTGGACAAAGTATGGATGGTGTGCTAGCCATTGGCGGTTGTGATAAGAATATGCC
>NZ_JBALDG010000002.1:0-17752 GCF_036917195.1 Nostoc sp. | reverse complement strand
TTAATTTGTGATTTTTCTACTTTTTTGCTTTGGCTGTTCTCAACTCAGCTTCTCTGAGTTATTTTGTGCTTCTTAGTCTAAAGTCCAGAAGTAAGAACCATCCGCCAAAGGTTCTTCGACCAAGAATTTAACGTTGGCTGGAATTCTTCCTAAATAATCACAACCTTTACTGACTGCTGTTTGCACCATTGTGTAGGAATGTAAACCCCTATCCCACATCAACAACATCTCTGAAGTAACTGAGCGTAATAATCTTAATGCCCGCACTCGCTCTCCAATGCGATATGGGCCGGAGGCGGAGCGTCTTCGGCTCCGCACATTAATGCATCAAATATTATGTGTGTCCCTGCTTCTACCAATATGACTAATCGTACTTTGGGAAATGCTGCTTATGTGCCAAGACTACTACTAGGACGACCAAAAACTCTTGCATTTTCATCGCTGTCTGGAACATCAAAACAAGTACCATCAATAACTATAATTCGTAATCCATTTAAAAATTCTCCCAATGTCTCACCAGTTGCCATTGGTTGTACCAACTGATGGAACAATTGGCTCATTACCCTTGCTCCTAATCTTTGCCTAGCTTGGGTGATAGCTGATTTACACGGGATCTGCGATAGTTCGATGACTTGAGGGTGCGATCACCCTTGCTCCAAAACTCAAGCGTGATAGTACGCCTGGGGATAATCCTTACCGTTTTTGGTAATTGTGCGCCAATGAATATTGCCGTTGCCCTTTTCCTTGTGCCGTCGCATTTTACTAGGGTTTACTGCAATACTTAACAGCGATAATATCGATACAATTGGGCGGTTGACAACTTTTGCTTAACAATAGCGATCGTAAGTACCTGCTGCGTCAATTACTTGAATTCGGGCGAGCGCATAGACATCTTTACTAGGAAACAATATGGCAGATATCAGCGGTAATTGGTTAGGAACTTATTGGCAAGATGACATCCCTAGTCGCTTTGAAGCAACCTTTGTTCAGAGTGCAAATACTTTCAGTGGTTCGATTTTGGATGACAACTATTTAGGAGAAGCTCAGGCCAATGGTGAGGTAATTGGGCGTACTGTCAGTTTTACTAAACATTATTTAGTCACCTCACCTGTACCAGTTACATATACAGGCATAGTCTCAGAAAATGAAGATTATATGCAAGGAAAATGGAATATAGGTTCGCAGTATTCTGGCTTATGGGAAGCCCGACGCGGTGGAGAGAACCTGATTGTAGATTTACAAACTCGGCTTGAACAGCAAACTTCATTGACGATGACTTAATCCCTCGCATAAATCCCTACCTTATCCCCAGCTTTTTTTATTGTGTAATTTTCGACTCCAAAACATTCAACAATTTTTCTTCCAACAGTTCTCGGTAGTTGAAAGGTGTGAGCCATTTCAAAATCAAATTTAACTTTGACTTTTGTCGTAAGCGCTGCTCAATTTGTAGATTAATCTTCCTTCAATCTGGCTATTAAGATTTTGATGATGGCTAAAGTATTCTTCAAGGACATTCTGGCAAGATGTTGAAATTACCTTAGCATTATCTAATTTTGTCAAGTCTTCAATTGTTATGCCTAGACTATGTAATGAATTTTTATAATGATATTCCTCTATACAGATAGTGTATTGAGCGTCAGCTTGTACAGGTTGTCCATTAATGCTCAAAGATTCAAGCTGATTTTGGGAATCACTGTAAACTGCTTGAATACCTTTGCTGACCTGAAAACAACAACTTTCACCGGGTATTCTGTTTTCCTGTCTCATAATATGTGCGAATATCTTAGTAAGCTGTACGCCTGTAACTTTCAGTTTAAAAAGTACATCGTCGTAAGGAAAAACTTCTTTAATATCGCTGAGTGTAACTAGCGGCCCTAATTTTGTTCTTCGGATTGAACCACTTCCTATCAAAGTTACATCCAATATATCTAATTGGTCAACAATATCAACAATTAAATTACCCAATTCCGTTTCTTCTTCACGCTTAGGATGGGTCAGTTTACGTGCTAATCGTCCAATAAGTCGATTATATTTGCGATCAACTTCTTCTTGAAAAATCGTAATCAACTTTTCAATGTCTGGATCTGGTTCAGCCAAATTATTATCTACAGGCAGGAGTTGCCACTGCCATTCTACAATGCTGTTAGTGTCGTCATCTACTACAATATCGAAGCGTCCAATTTGGTCTGTGCCAATTCCAGCTTGTGCGATTAGAATATTGTTAACTTGGGCAGGTTGCTCTAAAAATGTATGCGAGTGTCCGCCAATAATTATATCTACACCCCATTCCGGATCTAGCAATGCCGCTAGTTTTTTATCTTCTTCAAAACCGATGTGAGTGAGCAAAATTGTTAAGTCAATATCCTCATTCTTGTAAGCGTTGCAAATTTTGCCAACTTCTAAGGAGGCATCTTCAAGACTTACGAATGTACCAATACTTATGTCACGTTTTAATGTCTTCAGAGCTTCTTCCGTTATAATCCCGATGAACATAATATCGAATCCATCTACATTCAGGATAAGATAGGGAGTCATCAAACGTTTATTATACTTTTTGATATACAAATTGGCATTCACAATCGGGAAATTTGCCATCTTTTCTAAGAACAGTAAGTGAGGCAATCCATAATCCAATTCGTGATTCCCCAGAGTTACTACATCTGGAGCAAGGTAATTCATGATCTCTATAGTTGAAAGACCTTTATATTCCTTATCAATAATAGAACCCTGGAGCATATCACCAGAAATTACAAAAAGCACGTTTTTCTCTGACTGGCGCACCTTATTGATATAGCCAGAAAGCAGCGACACTCCACCAATCAGATGACCCTCTTCACCCCCAGCCTCTGCCAAAAAGTCTCCATGCATATCATTGGAATGCAAAATAGTGAACTTTTTAAATCGCTCTGTGGTCATCATCATCTTTTCCCTTTGTGAAATTAATAGACTAATCTTCTATATTGTTTAAAAGGTGCATTCTTGCATGAAACAGCTTTGGTCTCTACAAGGGTTTCAGGCAACGAATAATTAATTTCTGGAGATATCTAATTGGAATCTAGTTCATGACGGCTACTTATAAGGTTTTGAGAGATGTGATGAGAAACCTGGGTTTAAGATAATCGGCAATAAATTCACCATACTTTTCCCTCATATCAGCAGAAAGAAACTTGAATCCACGAGCTTTTAATCGACAGTTAGATAAGCCACAGGCACATTCTGGAACAGCAATAGAAATATACTCTGTTGTCTCGTAGTCGAACGTAATCTCACACCCTGAAGGAATATCAACCAATGCTATGAAATCATCTGCTGCGAACTCATTATTTCTAACCCCTATATTTGGGCTACAAGAATGATTGATCAATTGTCCCGGTTCATCTATTTCTATATGCAAATCAAAGTCTACCTGCAAAGAGTGATTAATTCTCTGTGGTAGAATCATGACTCTGCATCCAGTCACGACTGTTTCACCCTTAAAGAAACTGCGGTTAGCAAAGACGCTTCTTCTTTTATGTGTCAGCTTCACTTCGACATTGGTAAAAATTTCTAAGTTCATAAGTTAGGTAGCCCAAATAAGAGTGAATACATCATCAAACCGTTGACACCATTTTTCAAAGCATGGAGGCATGGTTAGGGAAGTTGTCTTTTTCATCGAGGATCATTTTGACGTGAAAGCTACGCTGACAAAATATTATACCCTTTTTTATTCTTCTGTTTTGTCTAAGTTCCAATAACAGAAAAACTTACAGCATTTCCGTGACAATGCTAAATAGATTGAGCGTCCGATATTGATTACTAAAAATTTTGGCAAATTCCTTAGAGTAAAATGGTTGGCTACGGTAGACAAATCCTTCAGCAATATTATAACGGGTTAAATCAGAAAAACTTTGAGCGATCGCCTGTTCTTGCTTCTCGTTTTGAGGAATTACAATAGTATAAAAAACCTCGGATATTTCCTCATACTTAAGATAACGCCGAAACATTCCATTCAGTTCAATATTAATCAGTTTTTCTGGTTCTGAAATATTTTTATCAATCCTAATGAGTATGTTAATCAAGTCCTGTAATTGAATTATCTGTTCAGTTGGAGGAGAGGTTGCCAAGAAGTTATCAACATCTTGCCGCAGCCGAATAAAGTTCGTATCTGAATCATAGCTTCGTGACTGAAGCATATTCCAAGAAAATTCAATATTCCATTTCTTAGCAAATGTATCAATAAATTTTCGTTCCCGTTCATCCAGCCTTTCATCAATTAATGCAATCTGGCATAAAATATCAATGATTGTTTTATGCTGAGGCGGTTTAAATAAAGCTATTGCTAAATCTCCAACTTCCTTTCGCTCTAAATTGAGAGCTCGCTTCAGCAATGTGAAAAAGCCTTTATGACGTTCTCCTGGAACCCATAGTTCTATTCCCACTGAAATATTAAATGTCACGAGCAATAGATATAGAACCTCTTGAATAAATCCCTGCCACTGGCCAACAAACAGATAATTTAATGTGAATAGGCAACTTGGCACCATACTAACAAACATCGCCGCAATCGAAATACTCTCAGCAACCGTTTTATCATGCTTGCGCTTCCAGAGCTTGTTAGCCCGCAGATAAACGTCTGTAATAGCGAATCCAAGTGAAGCAAATGTCAAATAGAAAATTAGTTGCTTAAAGAATTCCATGTTTAAGTAAGTTCCTTTTTACGATCGCCAGTAATCACACTTATGAAATAACTAGTGAATAATAGTCACTAGCTACTAACCTAAAATTAAGAGAGAGCGACTCTACAAGAGAAGCTTAGAGTTTGGCGGTTATGAATAGGTGCTTCAAATCTTCAATCAAGCTAGTAAAAAATTTGCCTTCATCTACCTGCAACGCCACCCAGGCATTTGCTGCTGTTTTTGGTGCAGGACGACTATCAATCAATGTCTGTCCTAGTGTCCACTGTCCCTTTGTTTCAACCCGGATTTTTGCTCTTTTCAACATCAGGGTTTCTGGATAAAACAAGTATCCTAGTGTTGCCGCATCATGAACAAGAAAACCTGGAATTCCTGCTGTCTCTCGATAATCCAAGGCTGTGCCAATCATGAACTCACAAAGATTTGTCAAGAACTGAGAAAGTTTACTCTCTGGATTCGCGTGAGTGACTGCCACAGCCATATCTCGCGTGAAAATTAAGCGTCGGGTTACATCCAACGGCAACACAACGATATCGTCTCGGCTATCAAATACTGTCTGAGCAGCTTCAACATTAAACCAAATATTGAATTCAGCATGGGGAGTAACATTACCAGGACAGAAGAAAGCACCCCCCATAATCACGATTTCCTTGGCTTTTTTAAGGATGCCGGGACTTTTTGTTTCTGCTGCTGCGAGGTTGGTCAGGGGTGCGATCGCTAAAATGGTAATTTCCCCCGGAGCAGCATTCAACTCATCGATAATCAGTTCATCGGAGTAGGGAGCGTCTTCAATGCTGTGGGTGGCGGCGGGTAAAGTGTGAGAAAGATTGCCCATCCCATCCGATCCATGAATATGGGTAGCATCTTCTATAATTTCTCTTTTTGCAGGGACACCGCGACCCACTTTAATCTGTGGGAATCCTGCTAAATTTAAAATCTGGTTAGAACTAGAGAACGTGCATTTAGCAGCAATATTGCCATCTGCGGAAGTAACAGCGACAAGTTCAGCGAGTCCTCGTTTTACCAAGCTCAGAAGCCACAGGAAGGTATAGATATCATCTCCACCTGGGTCAGTGTCGAGAATAATTTTGTGATGAGTAAGTTGAGTTGTCATAAAAAAAATTGCTCCAGTAAAAGATGATTATATAAAAGTTTAGTTAGCTATTATCAAAAGCATATTTTTGCAGGGTTATCATGTTAATTGCTGCTTCACATTACTTCAAACAATTACATAAATGTCATATATTTTTCTTTGTTATCAAATATTTTTAGTTAGTGCTTTACAGACTAGTTTTTTGCGCCTGTTGCATGTTCAATTGACACCCTGTTTTCAAGTGGTAGTAGATAGCGTTGCATACACGAGCATATATCAGTTGTGCGACGATGTCTACTTTATTTGGCTGATGGAATTAAGAGAGCTACGATTTATCATTCTGAGTCCATAAGGTTTATGGAACAAGTCTTTCGAGCCATTATTTATATCTACAATACTGCTTATACAGGATTTTAGATTGCAATTTTAATTAATTAATGACCTTGAGATTGACTTTATAAATAGCCTTTTATATAGTCAAATTTATGATATTTATGACTTGACATTAAGAGCAGTTAGTGTAATAGTATCTTCAATAGAGTGAGAGCAAGGTAAAATATATTACATTTATGTGGTTGTTTGATTTTATAAAAAGGTGCTTTAATGATGAAATACAGTAAGTATTTGCAAAAGTTTATTTGAGAAACTATTATTTAGTACTTCAATTTTTATTCCTTTATATTGAAATTTTTTAACTTTTGCAAATATCAGCTTATTCGGTTTGCTCCAAAAGAAAAAAGGAAAAAACTATGAGTAAGCAAGCGCGTCCAATATTTGTTGCTGATTTAGTTATCGTCATCGATACTAGTCCAGCAATTAAAGACGTTGCAAAACTTGAGTGCGAAGAAAATCCAAGGGAAAGACAGGTAATTTCTGAAGTGCTTACTGGATAATGATATTGATGAAATAACTGAAAATGAAACGTTCAACCCTATGCTATGAAAGGATTATCAGACTTTAGATGCGTATGCTTTAGAAGAAAACCTTAGAACTAAGCGGCCTATTTTTGTTGGCAATCTAGACAAAATGGATAACGATCCTTCTCCTCTGCATGAGTTAATTTCTCACGTTTTATCTTCAGAGGAATCAAAATTAAAGATTTCAAAAAGCTTATTGCCATTAGGCACGATGCAAGCACTAAATCAACGCTTAATGGATCAACCTTTATTGAATTTTATTAACGCTACTCTCCGCGGGATTGGTCAAGTCATTTTTGTCAACAATCCTGTGAGCGGTCTACTATTTTTAATTGCCATGTTTATTCAGGCTCCTTGGTTGGGGACAATGAGCTTGCTGGGAACTGCGATCGCAACATTAACAGCAATTATTTTACAAAAACACTTTGCGAAAAATTTCCAGATCAATCGGGATGACATTCAAAATGGCATTTTTGGTCTGAATGGATTACTCACCGGAGCGACGATCGCATCGTTGGGGCTATTTGGTAATGGCACATGGAATCTGAATTGGGCGATCGCAGTGGTTGTATTCGCCTCTGTCTCCACGGTATTAATGGAAACTGTGGGAGTCTGGTTTGCTAGTCAGTTCCGAGTAGCGCCACTCGGTATTCCATATCATATTGCGGTACTAAGTTTTGTGATTCTCGTGCTGTTTCTACCCCAAACTTTCTTCGATTTTGGGTCGTTACCGCCTGTTTCTTCTAGTCAATTTAACGGTTTGCAACTCGCTCAATCGTTACCGCTCAGTGTTGGGCAGGTGTTTTTTTCTAATAGCTGGGTTATAGGAATTTTGGTTATTCTGGGGATTGTCATCTGCACCCCAATTAGTGCTATTGTTGGCTTGCTGGGATGCGTAATGTATTTACTTGCAGGTTTGCTGTTGCAAGTGACTCCTGACGATTTGTATACAGGGCTATGGGGTTACAATTCTGTCCTAACAGCGATCGCCATTGGTGGAGTATTCTACACGCCAAATTTATTCAGTATTTGTATTGGTCTGGGTTGTGCCTTTGTTGCATCGCTTGCTAGTTGGGGCTTGGCAGCTTTATTTGCTCCGCTGAAATTGCCCGTACTGGCGCTACCATTTGTAATTGTAACCATTGGCTGTTTTCTGATTTTACGGCGATCGCTACCCTCACTCGTGCCGGTGGCATTGCATACAGTTGCCAGTCCCGAAGAACATCGGCAACGGTTTTTAGTAGCAAAGCGGATTATTTCTAACTTTCGTCGTCACCTTGCAGCCGCGATCCAAAGCAAGCCGCGCCAACTGCTGTTTAAACAAGCGTCTTCTACCTTTAAAGGAGACTTGCGCTATATCTTCGATGCCATCGACCAAGACCAAAGTGGGCATCTATGTATTGAAGAATTAACCAATCATTTAAATCAGGCAGGAAAGGCGCTGTCGGATAACGAAATCACGCTGTTATTCACAAGTATGGATAGCGATCGCAGCAACACAATCGACTTTGAAGAATTCGGTGAGTTAATGCTGCGCCATCGTCAGTTGATGGCAGAATACAACGATTTTCTCACTTATTTTTTACCAATCGATGCTGATGAAGACAATCTCATCAGCCTTAATGAAATGAATATCGCAATCGCAAGCGTCGGAGAATCGCCGCTGACAAAAGATGAAATTACATTTTTACGTGATCGCACAGCAGGGCAACTATTGACTTGGAATCAATTTATTGAAGCGATACTAGTGATTTAAAGAGCGATGTCTACGACGGGCTACGCCTACGCAGCTTAGGCATCTTTCGACAGAACAACTCAATGTGTTGAATTTTATTAGTGCAGAGAATTTTTATATGTGGCATCTTAGCTTTGAATTGTTAACATTTTATTTTATTCCTCATGGTCATTGCTATCTTTGGAAACCTGGTTTAGTTTCGCTACACGTTATCTCTGACGCACTCATTGCCCTATCTTATTACTCTATTCCCATTACACTTTTCTACTTCGTTAACAAGCGTAAGGATTTGCCTTTTAATTGGATTTTTCTACTATTTAGTGGATTTATCGTAGCTTGTGGCACTACTCACATCATGGAGATTTGGACGCTTTGGTTTCCAACTTATTGGGTATCAGGATTAATCAAAGCGCTAACAGCAATAATATCTGTATTTACAGCCGTACAACTTATCCCCTTAGTTCCACAAGCCTTAGCACTTCCTAGCCCAGCTGAATTAGAACGAGCAAATCAAGAAATCAAACTCTTAAATGAAAAACTCACAGCCGAAAATCTCCGAATGGGTGCTGAACTAGAGGTGACTAAACGGTTGCAACAGATGATTCTGCCTCAACCGGAAGAATTGGAAATTGAAGGACTCGACATTGCCGGATACATGGAACCTGCTGATGAAGTCGGTGGTGACTACTACGATGTACTACATACCGACGGAGTTACTACCCTTGGTATTGGTGACGTGACTGGACACGGCTTAGAAAGCGGAATTTTGATGGTGATGACCCAAACAGCCGTGCGAACCCTCAAAGAAATACGGGAGTATGACTCGGTGAAGTTCCTTGATGCACTCAACCGCACTATATACAAAAATGTGCAGCGGTCAAATGATATGCCCTGGCAAGGCAAATCTCTGAAGAACTTGGAGAAACTGCTACCCGGACTCAAAGTAGACATTCAGTAGGGTTTATAGCCATTCTTGCACCACTGCACACAGTCAAAGCCAATGCTGTCTTTGCCATACATCATTGGTAAATGGACTTAAAGATAATGTTGAAAGAACTTTTACCATTTCAAGCCAATACCTGGAGTTTTTTTCTGAGTAGCGTAGTGCTGACAATCGCCGGTACAATACTCCTTTACATCATTTTATTTTATATTCTGCGTTCAATCTTCCGTAAATTTGAACGAGACATCGCCCTGGTAACGCTAAATGTATCTGCGTATCCGGCTCTGGCGGTTTTTATTCTAGGCATTCTGAAATTTACCTTTCATCAGTTGCCCTCCGTGAAGCTGATTGATGGTATTGAAAATTTATTGGCAGCTGGTTTAATTGTTTCGATTAGTTACTGGATTGTTCAACTTTTTACTCAGGTTTTCATTTATTACCTGCGAGGGTATACCCAAGAAACTGAATCGATGTGGGATGATGTGCTTTTACCCCTGCTAGAAGCAGTTGTTCCCGTCATCGTTTTCACGTTAGCCACTGTTTTTGTGCTGAAATCCCTTGGTGTGGATCTAACAGGAATTTGGGTGGCTTTGGGTGGAGCAACTTTTGTAATTGGCTTTGCAGCTCAGGGAATTTTAGCTAACTTTTTTAGTGGAGTTGTATTACTGATTGATACTCCTTTTCAGTTTGGCGATGTGTTGCTGCTGGACAATGGCTCCATTGCTATGCTGCGGAAAATTGGAGTGCGAGTAACTCAACTGTATATACCATCTAAGCATTGTGATATTTATATCCCCAATAGCACACTGCAAAGTCAAAACATTACAAATCTCAGCCGTCCGACCTCGTACTATCATTACTCTACCGACATGAAACTGCCGATCGCGCTGAATGTTGAAGAAACAAAGCAGGTGATGGTAGAGGTGATCCAGGCTCATCCCGATACTTTAGGCGATATTGACCAGAAATTAATACAGATTGATCGCTACTATCAGTTAGAAGGATTAGAAAACCAGCAGAAGATTGGTAAATTGCGTCTGCTTGCCGAACAGGAAGTGAATTTCAAATTGGAAGAAATTACACCTGCACTTGAAGCACTTGTTGTCACCTTGCAGTTTGCTGAAAAAGGTGGCATGACCAACGAGGAAATTGAAAATGTACAACAAGAGTATCGAGAAATTTTAAGCGCGATCGGTCTAGAAGTTGTCACCGAAATCTACGGCAATCGTTCAGTTTTTACACTTAAAGAGAATCGTTCTAAAGATAGCTTGATTGAACTGATCCGAAATTGGTATCGCATTTACATTCGGGATTTTCATCTTTTAGATAACGATAGCAGCATTATTACTGAAGAATGGGAACGCAAAATCAATTTGTTAAAGCGGAGAGTCCAGCGTTTATATCAAAAAATTTCTAATCCTCAAAGTGAAGAAACTCGGTTAGATGATTACGTAATGGAACTGAACCGATGGTTACGAGAACGGTTTAAAGAACCCCGACAAAAGTGGCAGGAACCGCAAGTTTTAATCAAAGGAATCGAAAATAGTGACGCGATAACTTACGTTCAGTTCAACCTGAATTTCTTTGTTGATGATATCAGGTTAGAAAACGGTCGTCGGGGCGATCGCGTCAGCAGCCAGATTTATGAAGAGGTTGTGCGATACCTCAAATACAGCGCCACCGAAGCAATTGAACCTCTAGCGAAGTCTAACGCAACTATCACTGTCCAAAACGATAACTTATAATTCACACTGACACCATGATTACCTCTAACTTACAACCGAAACCAACGCTTGATGCTGCACAGCGCACTCTGATGGCTGAAGCTTTCCAAGTTGCTCGTCATATCACAAATGGTAGTGGAGATACTCATTCACAACAACGATGGCAGCAACGGCTTTATGAATTACAAGCAACATTACAAGGATTTGCCCATCCGATTTGTCGTGAGGATTGTCCAGTAGAAACTATCCCAGTTAATGTCCGTCAAGCGTTTGCGGAAGCGATCGCCTTACTCAAGCACTACTACGAGGTGGGGGGTGCTGTTTGGCAGGGAACTGTATCATCTACCACATTGAGCCAGTACAAAGTTGAAGCAACACCAGCTGAGTCGTTCAGATTTGCCATCCCTCAACTCTGCCAGCAGTTTCAGTTAGCAACTGAAGTTCAAGAACAAATGATGACACTGTTGCAGACGGTCGATTGTAAGGTCGTTGAGCAAAAGCAGATCGTTCAGGCAGCCCTGACGAATGTCGGTTTACTACCTAACTTAAAAAGTGCGCCGCCTGCTGCACCACTAGTTTTATTTCAACATTTGTTTGGAGACATTCCCATTCCAGTTGAGGCGATCGCAGTTCTGTTCACAGAAACTCAGATTTACTTTTGTATTGATTATTCTGACAATCAACTGCGTGATTCAGCTTTGTGGGAACAGCTATTAGATATTGAACGCGAGCAAATCCAACAGTTTTTAGAATCTCTTGGTAACTTTAAGTTTGAACAATTCCGTCACTTTCCCTCGTTTAGCTTTAGCGATCCAGCAAGCATTGATGCTGCTTGGAGCTATCGTTTGGCTCAAGCAATTAATTTCAGCCAACCGCAAATTCTCCAAACCCTGAGTCATTCAGTGAGTATTCTGCCTACGAAAGATGCTGAAAAGTATTTACTGCATGACATTTGGGGACATAACTGGCAGTCCATACTGACTCAATTTCGAGGCGACTATCAGATATTGGCAAGCTGTAGCGATCCACTACGACCGGCTGAAACTGCCTATACCGATTATGGGCCGTTGACTTGTCGAGAAATTTTTCAGCGCCAGGGAGAACAAGTATCCGTCGATTCAGAACGAGCAAGGCTATTTTTTCAAGGAGAAGTACGGCAACGCTTGGGGCTAATGTTTACTCATTTAATCGGTGAAATGGTTGCAGATGTAGCAGAGTTCAAATTCATCTGGGATCGCCCAGAATTGAGCGAACAACTTCCATGTTCTTCCTCACTCAAAGAAAACCCGACAAAACTGGATTTTGCATTTGCAGATTTAGACTTTTTATTTTTGCGAGTACTGCAACCGTTGCTAGATGTCAAGCTATCGAGCTTTGAAGAATCAATCTTAGAACAAGAGTTGCTAGCAGAGTGGGGCAGGTTGGGAGAGTCTATCCAGTCACTAGAAGCGCGAGTCAGTTTGAAACAAGCAATCGCCCAACTTTACCAAATTTTCTTTGAAGAGTATTGGCTGACTTGCTTGCCGACAATCACAGGCAATACCAGCATCTACGCTGATGTAATAGCTAATTTGGTTCACCTGCAAAATGTTATCAATACTCTGTTTACAGACGTTAGCTTACATACTTTATCTGATGTTCCATTCCAAACCTTATTGCTTTTATTCATGGGGTGCTATTGCAGTGGCGATAGTTATGAAGAGTTTTGGCAAGTTGACGATGCGATCGCCCAATACTTTATTCCCTGCTACCGTCAGCTAAATCAGTTGATTAGTAACTAAAAGGGACTGGGGATTAGGGATTGTAGGTTAGGTGTCAAATCGAAAAATTATCGTGGGAGCTTTTACCCACCACCAAATTTTAAAAACTTTTTCCCAGTCCCCAGTCCCCAGTACCCAGTACCCAGTCTCCGGCGAAATTCTCATATTTAGTAGAGGTTGAAGCATGACAAGCCAATTTGCATCTCCAAATGGTATAGGTAAAAATAATCAACTTGGCAAACTCTCTAATTTTGGAGAAATGCCCGGACTTGAAGGTTTGGGAACTCGTTCAGTTGAGGCATGGTTTTTAGGAGTAAAAGCAGAAAATGCTGATTTACTTGAGAGTTTAATTGTAGAAGCAATTCGTGACCACACATTTTGGAGGCGAAACTTTCATCCTGGCGATCCAACTTACATCACCGAACAAATTAAGCGACAGCCTGAATACATAGAGGCAATTGATACTCTTAAGGAAAGTTACCGCTCGTTGCTAGCGTTTTTGAAGAAGTCCGTACCATTCTTTAGTATGCGCTACCAAGGGCATATGCTTTGGGATATGACAATGCCATCTATCTTGGGCTACTTTGCGGCAATGCTGTACAACCCCAACAATGTGGCTTTTGAAGCCTCAACAGCAACAACGCTTTTGGAAATATTGGTAGGAGACGACCTTTGCCGGATGCTGGGATACACCATACCAAATGAGGCAGAAATCGAAAAAGGGGCTATTCGTCCTTGGGGACATATTACCTGTGGGGGAACTGTTGCTAACATTGAGGCGATTTGGTCAGCCAGAAACCTAAAATTTTATCCTCTTGCCTTGCAAGCAGCTTTGCAAAATGAAGCTTTACTTTCAGCTGCCAAAGACATCGAAATTTCCCTACCCACTGGGGAGTCAAAACCTCTGATTGAACTAGACACTTGGTCAATGCTCAACCTCAAAGGCGATGACATTCTAGCGTTGCCGATTCGTCTTTATCAAGAGTATCAGATTAAGAGCGAAACTCTAACAAAAGTATTATCTAAGTATTCATTGCAAAACCTGGGAATGGCAGAGTTTTCACGCCGCTTTTTGAGCGATATCAACTCTTTACCTGTATTCTTAGTACCAGCCACCAAACACTACTCATTTCCCAAAGCAGCCGCTTTGCTGGGAATTGGAGCGTCAAATTTGATTGACGTTCCTGTGGATGAAGATGCCAGGATGAGTATCATTGAAGTTAAAAAGATTCTTCAAGATTGCCTAGCCCAGCGTAGACCAGTCTATACAGTTGTTTGTGTCATGGGAAGCACCGAAGAAAGTGCAACTGACCCTCTTAAAGATGTTCTTGACCTGCGAGAAGAATTACGCTCCCAAGGACTAGAATTTACTATTCATGCTGATGCGGCTTGGGGCGGTTATTTTGCCTCCCTGCTTCGCGAAGATGAGACGAACACACCACAACTGACTAAAACAAAAGAAGAACTGATTACTGAGATTGGATTAAGTTCATATGTTACCCAGCAATTCCAAGTTTTAAATAATGCTGATTCAATAACGGTAGATCCTCATAAATCTGGCTATATTCCATACCCAGCTGGGGTGCTGTGCTACCGCAATTCCGCAATGCGGGATTTGGTAACATTTGCTGCTCCCTATATGTACCACGGGGAAGCAGAACCCACAGTTGGCATCTATGGGTTGGAAGGGTCAAAGCCAGGAGCTGCTGCTGCTTCGGTATATCTCAGCCATAAGGTTATTCGCCCTACAAAGAGTGGATACGGCAGAATCATTAGCAAGGCTCTATTTAACTGTAAAAAATTATATGCGCGGCTCTTATGTATGGCGCGTCCAGAAGACCGATTTATTGTCGTTCCTGTACTTCGACTTCCCGCAGAAATTTCTGGTTCTGATGTAGAACAACAGATTCAATTCATTCGAGACAGAATCGACCGAGCAAGTAACGATCGACTTCTCGCTGATAAAGAAGCACTGCAACTGCTTTCGGAAATCGGCCCAGACCAAAACATCATAACTTACGCCTTTAATTTCAAATATCCAGATGGTTCCCTTAACACAGATTTAGCTTTGGTAAACCGTCTCAATAGAGCTATCTATGAGCAACTAAGTATCAAACCAGGTGAGGATATCTACGGTTATAAACTCATTGTCAGTACTACAGATTTTGACGCTGCTCATTACGGTGAAGTTTTCATCGAACATTATAAACAGCGTCTATTAGGAGTATCTGGAGTCACAGGTTCTTCGATCACTGTACTGCGTTCTACAGTACTCGATCCGTGGTTAGCAGAAACATCAAAAGGTTCATTTATCGATGTCCTTGAACATGAGTTTCGTCAGGCGGTTTCTGATTCTCTGTTCCGAGATGCACTTCTCCAGATATTTGAAGATGTTGACAAGAATCAAGATGGAGTTTTGGAAATCTCTGAAATTGCGGAGAAATTCAAAACCTTAGGCTATACAGACGAAGACATCAATGTATTCTGGAACATGAGCGATGTTAACAAAGATAGTACTTTGTCGATGGAAGAATTTATCCAGCACTTCTCGCACTTTTTAGTGTTGTCACTTCCGGGTTAATTAGGTGATTTTACACAATTACGGATAAAAACAAAGAATTATAGCACAATTCAGGAGCGGAGCAAGGAAAGCTCCGCTTGGCGAATAGGAAAATCTGAGCATAGGCAATTTTCACAAATCAATTCGATAAATTCCCACAATCATTTTCAGTAGACCGAAAAGTTCTGCGATCGCTAAAAAATAGTAGTCTGTGATACCGTTTTTTCAAAAAAGTGCAAAAGCTGAAAGACTTGGATAAATAATAATTTTAGCTTATTAATAAACTCCAAAAACCAACAAACATCAGCCGGACGCTAAATAAACTTCGCAGGCTACCCCATAGTTGCGGTCTACTGCTTGACGTAAAAATTCAAGCATCTGTTTGAGAGTAAATAGGTGAGAAAAAACTTGTCTAGTACTTCTTTTTAAACGGCTGATATAATGCCATACTAGATAAATCCAAACATTAATAATTAAGAATGCCAAAGCTATAAATAAAAGCCGAATGGTGGGATTTTTAATAGTAGTTTTGATTCCACATTGGTTTTTCATCCGATAACTACTCTCAATCCCGAAACGTAGACGATAGTCATCATGTATAAGCTGCAAAGTTAATTTAACTTTCTAGACAGCGTAAACAAAAAATTCCCGCCCATGCTCTCGTCTTTTACCATTTTTATATGTGCAAACTATCCACACTGGAAAAGTTACTGAACCATATTTATCACTGTTTAAAGTGTAACTGGTTTTGCAACTCCGCTGACCTCTAATTAATTGTTTAGTTCCACCATGTTTGCCTCGGATAATAGCTGGCATTTCAAATGAAATATCCAAAGCTTGCAACCATCTGATTACAGGTACACAGAAGAACTCCCTATCTAAATATAATCGTTCAATTCTCAGGTTTAATGGCTCAATTATTGCTAAAAGATAAGTGATAATTGCAACCAAAGTATTCTGTTGTTGAACAGCTTTAATGGCTAAAGTTACTCTTTTATGTTTTTTAATGACATAGACAGTAGCATAAGCATAAAATGAACTTGTACCATTTTTCCCTTGACTTCTATAAATATATGGTGCTTCTAATGATGATGGCTCACCATAATATGGAATTAAGTTAAAATCGATGGCAATTTTCTGTTGCCCTTGTCGTATACCTCTTGGCAAACACTTACCTTGAGTCTGAATTGTCAGATTCTCCGTTAAACAGTTAACTACTTCATTCAAGGTTTTACTATCAGTTAGAACTAGGGTAGTTACAGTCATAGCTTGCACCAGATATTTCTCTGGCTCAATCTTCCCGCAACTCCTTGACAAAATTCCTGAAATATAGCAACCGCCATAACAGTTAGGACGCTAGATGTAAGATATACTCCATTGCATCCTGTAGAGATTCATATTGGTCAAGTTGGTTGCGAATGCGACTTTTGAGCCAAGACCAGCATTGCTCAATCTTGTTGAGATCCGGTGAAACAGGGTGTAAGTACAGCAGTTTACAACCTGCTTGCTGAATCAATTGCTCAATACGACCGCCTTTATGGAACGTGGCATTATCAATGACTACCACCTGTCCTGGTTCCAACAGAAGGATTAAGCAGGTTTCTAACCAAATCTCAAATACAATTCGGTTGAAAGAACCTTCAACTGTAAAAGGAGCCATCAGTTGTTGATTAGACAAGGCCGCAATCATATTTACACAGGCCTTGCCGCCGTCCTAACTTCAGTGCATAAAACCGTTGTCCTTTCTCACTCCAGCCATAAGCGTAGTCTTCCCGATTGTCCATACCCGCTTCATCGACATAAACAATCGTTTCATCTGCCTGGATTGTCAACTGTTCTATGAATGCTTGCCGTTTGACCTCATCCCGCTCTTGATAGCCATAGGTCTTTTTTTTCGCGTAAACCCAATTTTCTTCAACGCTTTTGCAATTGTGCGATCGCTAATGTTGCCCTCCCACAGTTGAGCCATCTCCACCTGGGTTTTATCACCATGAGATTTAGCAAAAGCCCGAAATTGATCCCAGTCTGTGATTTTGTGGTTATTTCCAGGCGGATGGTTAGGCTTAGGCTGAACATCTCCGGTTTCGGCTTTGCGCTGTAACCACAGGTTGATAGTATTGCGGCTGATGTTGAAGAGTTGACTGGCTTCGCTTTTCTTCAATCCATCTAACTCGATGGATTGGATCACCATAAGAGCGGAAGTCGTAACTATAGGGTTTAGCCATAGCAAATCAAATGAGAGTAGGTCATGATAATAGACTTGTCGCTAAATAAGAATAAAAAATTATGAAATGCTATTGTGGATTTCACTCTGGCAATTTATGCAGCCATCAAGTAGAAATTCCAT
>NZ_JBALDG010000001.1:0-91197 GCF_036917195.1 Nostoc sp. | reverse complement strand
GACCAACCTACGAATACGAAGCGATCGCGCTTGAGCCAGTCGTCTAGAACGTCAAACCACCCTCTACTAGGGGCGCGTCCAACTGCGATGGTCATGAGAGAAAATCTCCAAATATTTATAAGTACAGGTTGTATCTATATTATAGACGGCTATATAAAAGCCATCCATAAGCAGAAAGTTAACCGGTTGTTAACCAAGTTTACAATTTTTTACGAACCTTTAATCATATTAAGTGTAAATCGCTAATTTTTCTAGGGGATTTGTCATAAAAATTAATTTTTGATCCAGATGAGGTCAAATTAAAGAGGTGGGGGGCAGGGGACAGAGGAGCAGAGGAGAATAACCAATACTTCGACGCCGCTCAGTACAAGTGCCCAATGCCCATTTCCCTAGAATCACTCAGCTGACGCTAAAATGAGTCCTACAGTTAAATTTGATTATTGCTAAATGTTTACCATCGATTTAAGCATCAGAAACACTGCTTTCCCGATCTCAGTACAACGTAAGTCAGCAGAGGATGCTGAGGCTGTCTATCAGCTAATTTTGGCAGCAATCCGTTCTGGCAACCCTGACATTGTAGAACTCAAGTGCGAGGGCAAGACAGAAAAAAAAATTGCCGTCCGCGCTAGTGAAATTTCTGGGGTGCAGATTGTTCAGAAAGATGGTACAACCCCTGGTGGTGGCAGACCACCTGGCTTTTTCGCTGTAGCTGCTGAGTAACCAAGGTTGACAAATGGCTCAAGTGGGCATTGAGGTCAAGGATTTAAATTTCAGTTGGCCTAATGGAGAGAAAGTTATCAAATCTTGCTCTTTAGAAGTACCCAAGGGTGAGTTTTGGATGCTCTTGGGTACAAATGGCAGCGGTAAATCAACGTTACTTAGACTGCTGGCGGGGTTATTAGCTCCTGAGTCTGGGAAAATTCGGGTTTTGCACCCCGTTGGCTTTGTCTTCCAAAATCCAGATCATCAACTGGTGATGCCAACGGTTGGTGCTGATGTGGCTTTTGGATTGGTGGAAGAAAAGTTGCCACCTGCTGCCACCAGAGCAAGGGTTGAGGAGGCGCTAGGGGCGGTGAATTTGCTTGCCTTCCAACGACGCCCTATCTATGCGCTTTCTGGGGGACAGAAACAGCGAGTCGCGATCGCAGGTGCGATCGCCCGTCGCTGCGAAGTCTTATTATTAGATGAACCCACTGCCTTACTAGATCCAGATAGTCAGTTGGATTTAGTTGCTGGTGTCCGCCGTCTGGTCAAAAGTCGAGGTATTACAGCCCTGTGGGTGACACATCGATTAGACGAGTTAAATTACTGTGACGGCGCTTTCTTGCTAGAAAAAGGCTCTCTGGTAGATAGCGGTGAAGCCCAACGCCTCAAACAACGTCTGATGCAGGTACACAGCGAAGCTTCTTAATTAGGTGCCCAGTGAAGTAAAAAGTACTCAGGACTTTCATACCCAGTACATGCTCCGCCTTTTATCGCTGGTCTTTTAACTTAGTACTCTTCATTTTCACCATTACTGAAAAAGAACTGCAACGCGCCTTTTAAACAAAGGCGCGTTTTAAGTTGGTGCGTCTGTCTTAGGTTTTAGTTTTGTGAGGCTGCCGTATTTTTTCTTCTATGTAACATAATGTTACAGACAATGCATCAATTATTATAAAACTTATGAATGAATTTTGTTAACTCTAGAAAATTGTGATTAAAAACCATGCCCCGTTCTATACCCCAAGCCGTTTTGTTAGTAGACGGCTACAATATAATTGGCGCTTGGCCTTGCCTTAAAAAAACGCGTGATAGTGTTGGACTAGAGGCAGCACGGGGTGAACTTGTAGAAGCAATGACTGGTTATAGTGCGTTTCAAGGTTATGCAACTCAGATAGTTTTTGATGCCCAATATCAGACCTCTTCTAGTAATAAAGAAATTATTACTGAGCATTTATCTGTTTATTACACTGATTTTGGGCAAACAGCAGATACTTATATTGAAAAATCTTGTGCCTCTATGCGCCAGCAAATAGCCCAGTCTTTGATTTATCGTGTGATTGTTGCTACATCTGACCGGGCACAGCAGTTGATGATACAAGGATATGGGGCTGAATGGTTGTCGGCACAACAACTCTGTGGGGAAGTGGAAGCTACCGTCTGTCGGATGCGACAGAAGTATCATACGCGCAAACAATCTAAGAGTAGGTTTTTAGCTAATGCCATTGATGCTAAGGCGCGGCAGCGTCTGGTTGAATTACGAATGGGATTACAGTAGATATTAGTATTTAAAAGTTTCTGCTTGAGTTGCTAAATGGATTTTGTCTGCAAAATTCTATAATTAAGCATCTAAAAAAATATTGGCGAAAGTACTTGCCAAATCTTATTTTTAGCCCTAAAATTGTAAATCGTGAGTGATCCTCAGTAGCTCAGTGGTAGAGCGATCGACTGTTAATCGATTGGTCGCTGGTTCGAATCCAGCCTGGGGAGTTTAGCAATTTTGGATTTTAAATTTTGGGTTATAGATTATCCGTCAGAAATCTATGGTCGCTTGATCCAGCTGTGACGTTTCTGAATCATGGGTCTTTTGGTGCTTGTCCTAAACAAGTGCTGGAGTTTCAACAAAGACTGCGATCGCAGCTAGAACAAGAACCCTTACGCTTTTTTGGTAGAGAATGGGAACCGCTGCTAGACGATGCCAGAAGTAAGCTGGCGGCGTTTGTGGGTGCTGATGTTCAAGATTTGGTATTTGTCCCCAATGCGACGACTGGTGTTAATTCGGTGTTAAGGTCGTTGACGTTTTCATCAGAAGACGAAATACTCACAACCAACCACGAATATAATGCTTGCCGCAATGCACTTGATTTTGTTGCCAGTCGCACTGGTGCGCGGGTGGTGGTGGCAAAAATTCCTTTCCCCATTGACTCGCCGCAGCAAGTAGTGGCAGGAGTAATTGAGCGAGTTTCACCAAAAACACGATTAGCACTTTTGGATCATGTTACCAGCCAGACAGGGCTAATTTTCCCAATCCAAGAGTTGGTGAAGGAGTTGCAACAATGGGGTGTAGATACATTGGTAGATGGTGCCCATGCACCTGGGATGATTCCCCTCAATTTGGAAGAAATTGGCGCAACTTATTACACCGGAAATTGTCATAAATGGCTGTGTGCGCCAAAAGGGGCAGCATTTTTGTATGTGCAAGGAGATAAACAGCCAGAAATTCGTCCCTTAACAATTAGCCACGGCACAAATTCGCCACGGACTGATAAAACATGCTTTCAGTTGGAATTTGACTGGACAGGTACAAACGATCCTACAGCTTATATGTGTGTACCAGAAGCGATCGCTTATATGGGTTCGTTGCTACCTGGTGGGTGGATAGAATTGATGCAGCAAAATCATCAGCTAGTGTTGCAGGGAAGACAGCTACTTTGTGAAGCGCTGGAAGTACAGCCGCCTTGTCCAGAGGAGATGATTGGTTCAATGGCGGTTGTACCGATGCCTACGATGTTAGAAAACCGCGATTTTATGTCTATACATGATGAGTTGTTTGATAAGTTTGGCATTCAAGTGCAATTGATCCCGTGGCAGGAAAAACCTCAGCTGTTGGTAAGGATTTCGGCGCAGATTTACAATGCTTTAGAGCAGTATGAGTATTTAGGAAAGGTGCTAAAGGGGTTGCTCTCAAGTTAATCTAGTTTCAGGAAAGTGGCGATCGCATCAACGGTTTGTTCTGCACTTGTAGCAGTAAACATTGGGCCAGCAGCCAAATAAATATTTTTATTAGATACCAAGTTTAAGACAATATTGTAACTAGTTGAACTTGTGCCTGTTACTGTGTCAATTGTGACTGCATTCATATTCAGCCCTGATATTTCTGAGAGTTTAGTTTCAATAACTTCTTTGCCAAGCCAACCTTTACGTTCGATAGTCGCTTTGTCAAGGGTTTTATCGAAAATGCAAATGATTGTGCCATTCATCAGCATAAAAATAATGCAAACAGTACCACTTGCAATCAAGAATAAACCTAGAGGATAAGTCCACAAACGAGTATCTTCATGAATAGTTAATTTTGGTTGTTGTGAGTTTTTAAGAAAGGCATTGATTTGTCTAGCGTTAGATTCCTTGTGAGTGCTGTCTGCATTTACTAAATCTATAGAAATTGAACCATCTCTCGTTAGAAGTAGCAAGGGATAACTATTCCCAGCAGTCGTACTAGTGTCTAGTTTTGCACCTAGCACGTCTTTGAGATTCCAATTTTTAACTTGAGATTTTAAAAGACTCTTGGTAATTAATTGGCAACTTTCTTGACTGGGTTCAACTCGATTACAAGTAAAAGTAGTTGTCTTTGCCAGTGTGATTATCAAAAAAACGCCTCCTGCTACAAATAGTCCGCCAAATAACCAGTAGAGGATAGCTGCTGGCTTGAGTTGTAGTTTCAATAATGTTGGAGTTTGTTCTAAGATTTTGAGTCTCATTGCTGTAACTGTAGTCTTTACTCAAAAGAGCTACATATACCAAATTCAGATTTCTGTATAACAGATTGAAATGATTTGCTTTTCAATCTCGTGTTAAGAATCTTGTGACTTGTCATTATATGGCAAAAGCACATACCCAATAACCAAATCGCAAAAACATTATGGGGCTAGTACCGCTAGGCGGAAGTCAAAAGTCAAAAGTCAAAAGTCAAAAGTCAAAAAGCTTAGAATGTAAGCTTTTGGTTGATTTGGAATGGTTGCTTTATTTGCGCCAATCTGGGCTAGTGCTATTCTTTTAGGTGATTGCACTTAAATTGCTAAAACTAGGATAAACGCTTGACATGACTTCTGGAGCGCTGCCTGACAATCCTTTTGTGGCTGCGGGGATAATTGCCTGTTTGTCGGTCGTAAAGATGAATTACAGGCGATCGCATCTCGGATGAAAGGCGATCAGCCTACAAGTATAAATATAGTTGGTGAGAACCACATTGGTAAATCTTCGTTGCTGCATTATTTCGTTCGCATTTTGGAGCAGCGAGTATTACAAAACACCAGTCGTTATGCGGTTATTTACTTACCGTTACGGGGTGTAGATTGCCAAACTGAAACGATTATTCCTCAAGTGCTTGAGGTAGGCGTTCAGTATTTTCGGGAATTATGGAGGAGTTTAGCAGAGAGCGATCGCTCTCTGCTACGTCGGATAATCCACGGGGAAATTCCCACACCGCAAGACAAAGGCGTTGTCCGCAAACTAACGCGAAAAGAAATCTTGACTCAAAAAGGCAATGCTTTCCAAGTGCCGTTGGTGCAAAAATATATAGAACAGTTGCTAGAAGAAGAGTAATATTAACAACGCTATAGTAGTTCTCGCTTGGTACAGTACATTTTTGACCTCTCTCCAAACCTCTCTCCTTTTAGGAGAGAGGCTTTGAATCTTACTCCCCAACGCTAGAAGGGAAAGGGCTGGGGGTTAGGTCTGTATTCCATGCAATTGGGAACCGCTATATTCAAAATTTTCATCGTTATGTGGCAACCGACATCGCTACAGGGATGACCGATGTTGCTACAGGGATGACGGATGTCGCTACAGGGATGACGGATATCGCTACAGGGACAACGGATATCGCTACAGGGATGACGGATGTCGCTACAGGGACGACGGATGTTGCTACAGGGATGACGGATGTCGCTACAGGGACGACGGATGTTGCTACAGGGATGACGGATGTTGCTACAGGGACGATGGATGTCGCTATAGTTGCAGCTTCGTGCTATAGCAACTTGCTAAATTCAACTTAACTATGAAATATCACAGTCAGTAGAGGCAGAAATGCCAACAAAAAGCCATGCCAGGATTGTAATTGAGCTTCTGGGGTTGCTTCTGGTGGTGCTAATAAAGCTTCTACTCTTTGTTCTAAGCGATCTGCACCAGAGGAACCTAATGCAGCACAGCAAATTTCCGATATGACGGGACTGCTACTAACTACTAATAAAAGTGATTCCGCTAACACCAAAGGGTCTACCTGCAATGCTGCATAACTGTCGGCACGGAGTTCGCGCAAAGCTAACAGTTCTTCCCACAAAGGCTCTGTATTTGGCAACCATGCAGTGCAGGAACGCACCCAACCCAGCCAAAAAAACCAGAATGTATCCCTATAATAGTGATGCCCTTGCTCATGCGCTAAGACGCTTTCTAAATGATCTGGTGAGAGAGTTTGCAGTAATCCCTGGCTAATCACTAATTCTGGTTGCCAAAAACCAATTTGACCTGCAAACAACGCGCCTGTTTGCAGTAACCTGGCTCGTTTATCCCCCAAATTCACCAGAGGATAGTTTCGAGCAGATTCCACAGACTGCCAACCCTGGAAAGCAAGTTTAATACATAAAATGGCAAAAAATGCCACATAAATTAATGCCACTACATAGCTGACGGAGCCTGTGTACATCCCGCCCATTTCTCCTTGGGGGCCCATGAATAGCACGGCGATCGCTGTCATGAAAATTAACAAGGGCGGAAAGAGAAACAAAAATAGCGATCGCTGCCACCGGACACTCCAACTGCTTTGGTGTTGATTCCAAGAGGATCTTAACCACCAGGCAACTGCCAAAGCATTCAAAATCATTATTAGATGCATCATTTTTCCTCCCTGGCTTGGCGTGCAGATTGAATACGTTTGGCGATCGCTGCTATTTGCTCACTGGCTGCTTCATCCAGACTATCAGCAAAGGCAGCAATAACATCGGGGTTTCCCACCGCTAGAAATCGCTGTAACTGCTCGTGAGCTTTGATCACATCTGCTTGTTGCTTGCTCAACAGTGGTCGCCAATAGAATGCTCGCTCTTTCTTGTCGCACGCCAGCCAACCTTTATCAGTGAGGCGACGTAAGACGGTGGTTACAGAAGTATAAGCTAATTCGCGGTTGGGATCAGCCAGAATGCGATCATGCACATCCTTTACTGTGACTGAACCAAATTCCCAGATGATATTTAAAATTTCCGCTTCCAACGGGCCTAAAGATAATTGTTTAGGGCGGTAATCGGGTAAAGGTGCCATAGCGATTTCGATGGGGAGTGCAGAATGGGGAGTTGAGAATGGGGAAGGTGGGGCCCCCTCTGGGGATAAGGGGTAATGGGGAATGAGTCAATATCCCTCCCTTTGCGCTGTAACCTTGAAGCTGTAACTTATTCCCCTTTTAGAAGCTGTGTTCTTGTTTTAGATTACAAGATAGTGCAGCAAGTCTGAAAGTCTAAAAGCATAAAAATGGGCTTTTTGAGTTAGGGATTAGGGACTCTTAAGATTTATTTAAAACCCTACTCCTAGTGAGCGGATTACTTGCCTGAATTTTTACGTAATGTAAGAAGAACCCATGAAAAACCTAACCCCCTAACCCCCTTCCCGCGTCGGGAAGGGGGAAAATTCAAAGTCTCTCTCCTAAAAGGAGAGAGATTTAGAGAGAGGTTTTCCAGATACCGTGAAAAGTCAGATTTCTTCCCTACTTCCCACATCCATTTATGTATAAAATGTCATGCATCGTGCATTTTGATGGTAAAAAATGCTCCAGCAGTAATTGTAACTATAGTTAGTGACACCAACTATGTAGAATGTTATTTGCGGCAGTAGTATTAAACTAGGTGTATCCAGCGCGTGAAGATATTCGTATACCACACTCCTGAATTGACTCCAACGGATGAAGCGCCAGAATGTGCGATCGCAGTCGATGTCTTGCGAGCCACTAGCACAATTGCGACAGTTTTGGCAGCTGGAGGCGAAGCTGTACAAGTATTCAGCGATTTAGATCAATTAATAGAAGTTAGCGAAAAATGGCCCCCGGAAAAACGGCTGCGGGCTGGAGAACGCGGCGGCGCGAAAGTACCTGGCTTTGAGTTGGGTAACTCTCCCCTCGATTGCACACCAGAATTGGTGCAGGGGCGTCGCTTGTTTATCAGTACCACCAATGGCACCCGTGCTTTACAACGGGTGCAAGACTCCCCAAATCTGTTAGCAGCAGCCTTAATTAACCGGGCGGCGGTGGTGCAATTTCTCAAAAGAAAACAACCAGAGACAGTCTGGATTGTCGGTTCCGGTTGGGAAGGCAGTTTTTCTTTAGAGGATACAGTTTGTGCAGGTGCGATCGCTCATAGTCTTTTAAAGCAAACCACGTTGTCACTGGAGGAATTAGCTGGTAACGATGAAGTAATAAGTGCGATCGCTCTTTACTCTCAGTGGCAAGATAACTTATTGGGATTACTTCACCAAGCTAGTCACGGTCAACGATTGTTGCGTCTTGACTGTCAAGAAGATTTAAAATATTGTTCCCAAACTGATATTTTAGATGTCTTACCCATACAACAAGAGACGGGAGTTTTAAAAAGTCAAAAAAGATAGGGGATGAGGGAGACAAGGGGAATAACCAATGCTCAATGCCCAATTTTCAAATCTGTAAGCATTTGTGGAAGTCTTTCTCGCCAATGGGGGGGATGTGTTTCTAGAATTGCTGAGATTTTCCCACAAGCAAGGACGGAATAAGCAGGGCGACGGGCTGGTGTCGGATATTCCGCGGTTGTAATCGGGACAATACGTTCAACTTTTAAAGGGAAGCCTAGCTGTTGGGCTTCTTCAAAAATGGCAACGGCAAAGTCATACCAGCTAGCAACGCCGCTATTAGTGTAGTGATAAGTCTCTCTAATTTCTGGGGTTAACCGGGGAATCATCTGGGCTATGACTGTGGCTATATCTTGCGCCCAAGTCGGGCTACCAATTTGATCGGCGACAACACGGAGTTCTTGGCGTTCTGCACCTAGTCGCAGCATGGTTTTGACAAAATTATTTTTGCCAAAAATTCCATAAACCCAAGCAGTGCGGAGGATAAGGTGATGGGCACAAGTTTCCCGAATTGCTTCTTCTCCAGCAAGTTTGGTTTTACCATAGACACTCAAGGGATTAGTTGCATCGGTTTCCAGGTAAGGGCGATACCCATTACCATCAAAAACATAATCGGTCGAAATATGAATTAGCAAAGCTCCTAACTTTTGGGTTTCTTGGGCAATAATTAGGGGTGCGATCCCATTAATAGCGCTAGCAAGTTCGGGTTCGCTTTCTGCTTTGTCCACAGCAGTATAAGCAGCAGCGTTAATGATGATTTGCGGTTGCTTGGATCTGATAACGCTGCACAGAGTGTCAGGCTGGGCAAGGTCTACTGTTGGGCGTGCCACTGAGATAATATTGCCGAAGGATGAAAGTATTTGTTGCAGTTCCTTACCCACTTGACCATTGCTACCAATCAGCAAAATTGATTTACTCATCCTAATTAGTTCTCGAACCTAACGCTCTTTCATCAAGCTTAATCAAATATTTCAGCAGTTTTAAAAGGTTTCCCGGCTTGGTCTTTAGCTGATAAAATCGGTGGTGCATTCACAGGCCAATCTATAGCTAAATCTGGATCGTTCCATAGGATGGTGCGATCGCCTTGGGGTGCGTAGTAATCTGTAGTTTTGTAGAGAACTTCGGCTATTTCTGAAAGCACGAGAAAGCCGTGAGCAAAGCCTGGTGGTATCCACATTAGGCGTTTGTTTTCAGCACTGAGTTCATAACCTACCCAATTCCCAAAGGTAGCCGAACTTTTTCTAATATCTACGGCTACGTCAAAGATAGTACCGACAACACAACGAATGAGTTTACCTTGGGGTTGTTGGATTTGGTAGTGTAGCCCACGTAGGACGTTTTGCTTAGAGTAAGAGTGGTTATCTTGGACGAAGTTGGCAACAATACCTGTCTGTTGAGCAAATTTTTGGTGGTTATAGGCTTCAAAAAAGAAACCGCGATCGTCTGCAAATACTTGGGGTTCAAGTTGTATAACTTCCGGAATTTTGCTATGTACAATGATCATTAAAATAATTTGTAATTCGTAATCATGCAAGGGTAGCGCAGCGTTAGTGAGTCCGCAAGCGTCTGACTCGCTGACGCTGCGCTAACGTAATTCCTAATTAAGTTTTGTAACTGGGATTTAGCGAAAAATGCGGTCTTCTCGCAAAGGGAGAGGCTAGTACCGCAAGGCGGAAGTCAAAAATCAAAAATCAAAAGTCAAAAGTATTATGGAATGGGCTTTTTAGGGATTTTAAATGGTTGCTCTATTTCCGCCGTGTTGTACTAGCGCCTGCCGTAGGATGCCCGTTCGCCGCAAGGCGTCCCGTTAGGGAACGGCTGTAGGGGTTTCCCCAAGAGGAGCAATTTTTTAAGACAAACCCCGCCACAAAACTTGCCGCTTGTTAGTTATAGGCGACTTAAACCCCATAATTAGTTAATATTATTTTGACTAATATATCAGAATGTTAATTTTGAAACTAACTTAATACTTGTATTTTACAGGTGGTATGATAACACTTTGACTGTTGCTTTTCCTGTTTTTTATAAATCAATTACGTTAGTTCAATTTTACAGTCATCGCCAATTAGAAATCGCAAGGCTTTAGGGCGACGAGGTGCAAGAGTCAATTGTGCCCGTTGCCCAATCACACTATCAATAATGCGCTGATGAATTCCAGCAATTTTAGCACCTTCTAAAATCACACTGTGTTCTAAATCAGTGTCAATGAGTGTCGCATTGTTAGCAATGCTACTATAAGGGCCAATAAAGCAGTTTTCTAAATAACAATTGTTACCAATGATTACTGGCCCCCGAATTGTGCAGTTAATTACTTTAGATTTTGCACCGATTTGGACTCGGCCAATAATCTGACTTTGGGCATCAATTTCGGCGACAACTGATGCTGTCAGATAGGTGTCGAGAATCAATCGGTTAGCTTCTAATAAGTCATCTTTTTTACCAGTATCTAACCACCAGCCTTGGAGATTGTAGGCTACAACCTGCTTTTTCTGATTAATTAAGTATTGAATTGCATCAGTGATTTCTAGTTCGCCTCTGGTGGAAGGTTGGATATTTGCGATCGCATCATAGATGAGGTGAGAAAAGAAATAAACCCCTACCAATGCCAGATTTGAAGGAGGAACTTTGGGTTTTTCAATTAACTGTAATACCCGTCCTTTTTCATCTATTTGAGCCACACCAAAGGCGCTGGGATTGACAACTGAACGCAAGAGAATCAAAGCATCTGGCTGTTGTTGGCTAAATTGTTGCAGAAAGTAACTTAACTCACCTAGTTGAATCAGGTTATCGCCCAAGTACATAACAAAGGGAGAATCACCTAAAAACGGATGGGCGATTTGGACGGCGTGAGCAAGTCCAAGTGGCTGGTCTTGTATGATGTATGTGATGTTCGCTCGAAAGTATTCTCCATTTCCGGTTTTTGCTTGGACTTCTGCCCCAGTTTCCGGGCTGATGATGATCCCAATATCAGTAATACCAGCAGCAACCATTTCTTCAATGCCATACCATAAAACAGGTTTATTAGCAACTGGTACAAGTTGTTTTGCTCCGCTGTAGGTGAGGGGACGTAGGCGTGTACCTTTACCGCCAGAGAGAATTAGTGCTTTCATCAGGATTGAGGATTAGTTGTAAGTCATTAGTCAAGATAATCTTAAATCTGGACAAAATCCCAAATCCTGATATCTAACACTCTGGCGTTAGTTTATCTTTCATAGGTAGCGGGATAAAACTTCGACGGTTGCTTTTGCTGTTTTTTCCCAACTAAATTGTTGAGAGTGAGTGATCCCTTGGCTAGAAAGGCGCGATCGCAACTCCAAATCAGTTGCAATAGCCTGCATCGCTTCTGTAATTTCTCCGGTATTGTAGGGATTGATCAGAATCGCCGCATCGCCAGCTACTTCTGGTAAGGAGGAGAGATTGGAGGTAATGACGGGAGTACCACAAGCCATTGCTTCGAGAACAGGTAAACCAAAACCTTCCCAGAGACTGGGGAAAACCAGAGCGATCGCTTCATTGATAATTTTTGGTAATTCGCTGTAAGGAATATAGTCTAGGAACTTCACTTGATTAGTTATACCTAGTTCTGCAACTTGCGCTGTTAAAGTTGGGGTATAACGGCCATCGCTTGGCCCTACTAACCACAATTCATAATCCTTGCTATTAGGTAACGCAGCAAAAGCAGTGATCAGTCGCTCTATATTTTTGTAAGGGTCTTGGCGACCAATGTAGAGAAAGTAGTTGCGCTTGGGGAGGTTCAGGGGGCAAAAGTGAGTGTGATCGTGAGCCAGGGGGATGGAGGTAATTTTGTTTGCAGGAATTCCGTAAAAGTTGGTGATGTCCTGAGCCGTAGTCTGGGAAATGCAAATAATGTGTTGTGCTTGCTTAAGAACTTGGGGAGTGTAGTAGCGGTGGTAGGGTGTGAGTGGTGAAAAGCGTTTAGGAAAGCGCAACGGTATCATGTCAAAAGACGTGACGACAAAACGACAGTTGCTATAAAGGGGTGCTTCCGGCAGCGGAGAGAATAAGAGACTCGATTTGAGTTTTTTATATATTTGCGGGAGTTGAAATTGTGTCCAAAGCAGGCGGTTAAAATGACCTTTTGTGCCGTGGTCTGGGGTTAAGTTTGACGGGATTGGATAGCAGTCAAAATCGGGATATTTTCGCGCTACTAATAGAGTGGGTTGGAAAGATTTTAAATAAGGAAAAAGGTTTTGAGCATAGTTACCTATACCTGTTGGTTGAGACAATAGAATAGATAAGTTAATAATTAATTGTTTAGCAGAGGTATTATCCACTATTTTCATTAAAGAATGGTTCTATAAGCGTTTAATGTTTCTTGTGCCGTTCTTTCCCAGGAAAATAATTTTGCTCTGGCTTTCCCTTTATTAATTAATTCTTGGCGTAACTGGGAATCACTGATTACTTTCAGGATGGCTTCCGCTAGTTGGATAGGGTTATTAGGGTCAACTAGAATAGCTGCATCTCCTGTAACTTCTGGAATAGAAGAAGTATTGGAACTGATCACAGCAGCACCTAAAGTCATTGCTTCCAATACGGGTAAACCGAACCCTTCATAGTGAGATGGATATACGAAGACATCAGCTTTTGAGTAAAATAATGCAACTAATTCATTAGATAGGTAATTAAGATGATGAATTTGGTTTGCCCAAGGTGAATTTTCAATAGCTGCAAATACTGGCTCGTAATTCCATCCTTTCTTACCAATCAATATTAATTGGTGTGGAATTTTATATTGCTCTTTTAAAAAATTAAATGCCGAAATTATTGTATTAATATTTTTTCTTGGTTCTATTGTACTAATAAAAAGTAAATATGGTTGAGAAAAATCATAGTTAACTAGTTTTTCTAGCTCCTCAGTAGTTTGTGCAGATAAGTAATCAGGATAGTAGCGACTAGCTAGAGGGGTGACATAAACTTTTTTTGGGTCTACCTGCAAATGCTCAACAATGTCTTTTTTAGAACTTTCTGAAATTGTTAAAACTAAGTCAGTCCACTGCAAGCAGCGTCTAACTTTTTCTGTATATTTTTTGACAACTGAATCTATATAGTTAGGATATTTAATAAAAGTTAGATCATATATATTCATTACCTTTAAACTTTTTGTACATGGATACACTGAATAGTTAGTACCATGAACTATGTCTGGGAAACCTAAATATTTTTCAAAGTAAGATAAACTAGGTTTAAAGGCTAAAGCTAATAATAAATCTGAAATTCTTACAGGTAAAGGCAAAAGATGCTGTTGAGAATAATGTTTCAGGGATTCAGGAAAACTGAAGTCACCCCGAAGCCACTTTTTTAAACGTGGTTGATAGACTACTCCTAACTGAAAATTTTCCTCTTTTTGTAGTGCATCAAGAGCGCATATCAAATTAGCAACATAAAAGCTAACCCCACTTGGTTTTGACTCCACTGGGGTGGCATCAACTACAATTTTTAGCATCAGAATATTTAAGCATTGGCGTTACTCAATTTTTTTAGATCATAATCAACCATTAACTCGACCAATTGTTCAAAGGAATGCTCAGGCTGCCAACCTAACTCACTCTTAATTTTATCAACGGAACCAATTAACTGTACTGGTTCATCAGGGCGATAAAATGCGGGGTCAATTGAAACATAATCTTGCCAGTTTAGACCAACGCATTTAAAAGCACACTCAACGAGTTCTTTGACAGAGTGAGTTTCACCACTGGCGATGATATAGTCATAGGGTTTTTCTTGCTGCAACATTAGCCACATAGCGTAGACAGCATCCTTGGCGTAGCACCAGTCACGACGAGCATCAAGGTTGCCTAATTTTAGTTCATTTGCCAGACCCAGTTTAATTTGAGCAGCTGTGTGTGTAATTTTGCGAAATACAAATTCTGTACCGCGTCGAGGGGATTCGTGAGTGTAGGTAATACCGCAGCAGGTATAGAGATTGTATTTTTGCCGATAGTTAATGGTCATCCAGTGGGCGTAAGCTTTGGCAACACCATAGGGGTTACGAGGACGGAAGGCGGTGCGTTCAGTTTGGGGCGATTCGTCAGGTTGACCAAAAACTTCACTACTGGATGCTTGGTAAAATCTGGCATCAGGTTTGCAGCGACGGATGGATTCTAAGAGACGGGAGACACCAAGGGCAGTGTATTCAGCAGTAAGGGCTGGTTGAGTCCAAGAAAGGGGGACGTAGCTTTGAGAAGCAAGGTTATAGATTTCATCAGGTTGTGATTCTGCAATTACATCCATCAAGGAAGATTGATCCAGAAGGTCACCTGATAAGATTTGAATGTTGTCTGAAAGGTGATTAATACGCTCTAGATTGCTGGTGCTCGAACGGCGAACTAGACCGAATACTTGATAACTTTTTGTTAAAAGAAGTTCGGCAAGATAGGAACCATCTTGTCCAGTTAAACCCGTTATAAGGGCTTTTTTACTCATAGTGATAACCCTGCTTTTAAAAAACTGAATTTAAGAAAGCTAACTTACTACGCCTTCGCCAAAAATTACTCAACTGAAAACTATTATTTTCAAAGTAATTTTTAGCATTTCGACCGAGAGCACTTGAGATAGATTTTTCACCAATGAGATATTTGAGACAAGCTTCTGCTTCCATCTCATCTGCATAAAATAGTCCAGATTGACTAGAGCGACACAGTTCTACAAGTTGATGATTACTCTCAGGAACTAGTAATGGTCGTCCTCTTTTCAGAGCATTGACTATATCTTGTTTATCGCCTTTATCATCAACTATCCACAGCAGCTCAACTAAATCCCATTCTTCAGAACTAATCCAGTCACTCATAATAAACTTGTAGCAAGTGCTATGGTTGGTCTGGTTAAAATGAGAAATGGCACGGAAACATTCTGGTGAAACGTGCTTGCCACTACATAGAATAACCCGATTTAAAACCGGATTTGATACACACTTTTTTTCTTGATAAACTTGAGTAATTTGCTGCACATAATTTTCCAGAGTATCCTTAGCTACGCACTGATAAGCATTTTGTCCCATTAACTTAACGCTAGCATGGTCGAGAGCCATGTCAACCATCTTCTCTGCAAGCATTTGAGCATTACCTGAGGCGAAAAGATAACCATTAACCCCATCGACTACGAGATCAAGATTACCGCCGAGTGCAGAGGCAAGTATAGGTATACGAGCAGCCATAGCTTCAAGAATTGTTACTGGCTCGTTCTCAGGCCATATAGATGGTATCACTAATACGTCGGTAGATTGGTAAACAGTTTCAATTTGAGAGTGCTTGACTTTTCCCCATAGTTTTACAACAGAGCTTAATTGGTTTTCGGTGATAAATTTTTCTAGGTCTTCAGTCATTCCCCCTACACCAACAATATTTATTGTACAAAGATTACCAAGATAACCACCTTGTAACAGCAGCTTGATAGATGCCATCAAAACATGAATACCTTTATGAATACCTAAATATCCAATAAAAGTAAACCGCATCACATCTTCAGGCAATTTCTTTCTAATTTGGGAAAAGCGTTTAACATCAATACCATAAGATATTACAGTAAGCCTATCTGATGGAAAACCTGCTTTAATATAGGCTGATGTTAGATAGTAACTAGGTGATACGAATTGATCTACCTTGCTGAGTTGTAAGGCAATGTAATCGTTACGCATCCGGATATGAAGCCGTCGCTGTTGGTTATCCAGTAACTCTGGCAAACACTCTTCACATTGAGAAAAATCTTTGCAAACGACGTCGTATCCTTTCAATAACGTATTTTTGAAACAAAATCCCCAATGATCATGCAAGGTTAGTACAGTTCTAATTTTGCGTCTATATGCTATCTCCACAATTCCTAGTGATAAGCCAATGATGTTGTGAAAATGAACAACATCTGGTTGGAATTCATCAATTATTGTATTAAACAGTTTATTGATAGCTGGTTTATAAAAATTATTATCAACATGATAGTCTTGTGCATGTTGAATAACTCGAAATACTTGCAGTCCGTCAAAAATTTCCCGTATCATTGAATAACAGTGACGGCTATCATCATGTTTGGCACAGAAAACGGCCACTTCGTAACCAGCATTTCTCAATTGACACGCTTGTTCATGGGCAATAATTTCAGCACCACCTATAAAAAATGGTGGATAGAAATTACTACAAATGAGTATTTTGTTGATCATAGGTACTGTTAATATAAATATAAATAATATCAACTGCGCGATTTGAGCGCTAACTCATAAAAAATATTTGCCGATGCAGAAATGGTGAGATTGCCATCCCGTGGTCTGGGAGACAATAGTGCCAGCGCCAGTCCTCCCCACATTTCACCTTTGAATACATTGTCACCCTCAATGATACGTCCCGGTACAAAATCCACATCAATCCACGTTACATACGGTGAATCTTGCCACTTTGCAGTCATGATTCCGCGCCGACACTCTGGGTTAAAAGAATCATACATCATCACAAACATCGGTTGCTTAGGTACATAAGTCAAAACAGTCTCAATGTCCCTACGAACTCCATCAGCAGTGTGATCACCGTCGATGAGCAAGAAATCGATTGGTATATTTGCTTCATCAAGTGCTTGAAATAGCAGTGGCAATACAGTCTGGGATGGTGCAATTAAAAAGCTGACATTCTCCATAACTGGTACCCGTAAAGGTACTTCATCATCTATGTCAATAGAAAATACCATCTGTGAGTACTGTGCAATCAGAGACAGACTACCACCAAAATAAGTACCAATCTCAACGCTACATTTGGGCTGATGCCTTGCCAGTAAACCAGTTAACGCCATCCGCTCTGAATCTGTCATTTGCCAACGTTCAAGTAGGCAGTTAGGGTATATTAGTTCCTCGTAGTGAATTGTATTAAGAAGGTTGATGTTACCCCTACTTAAGTTCGTAGGTTGCATCTTCTCCAAACCCAAAATAATTAAAACTTCTGTAGCATAATCTTCCCAATGTTTGAGTTGGCGGCTGCACGATGCCTGGGACAGTTCAGTAAGCAAATTCTTATCAGATGACAAGGTGTAAATAGCTTGGGCAATTGCTTTGGCATCAGTCATATCGACTACTAAACAACCACCTCCAACTGCCAGTTCTGCCATTACCCCTTGGGAATGACACAGACACGCTCTTCCATGCCAAATGCTTTCCAAAATAGGCATTCCAAAGCCCTCAACCAGCGAACTGTAAATGGTAAATGTGGCTTCCTCGTACAATCGATTCAAGGTATCATCATCTACTATTCCCAGCCATTGAATACGAGCATCTTTTGCTGATGCCTGCTCTACTGCTTTGTATATCTCTGGCGCACCTTCGTAGCGATTTCCTACCAGTGTTAGTTGCCAGTTTATCTCAGGGTGTTCTTTTGCCAGAATTCCACAGGCTTTTAAGAGTGTCAGATGATTTTTGCGTGGCTCCAAAGTAGAAACACACAGCATATGTATAGTACTCGACTGCAAGTTAGGAATCTTGATCTTGCGGGAATGCTGTCCAAATTGCCCTGGTAATAATGCAGTGCAGACTTTGCCATGGGAGTTTTTATGTTGTTGCCAATAATCCAAAACACATTGGGCAGAAAATTCCGAAATAGGGATAATAATATCGATTTCAGCTAACATCTCCAAATATGGAGGAAAAAGTGAACTTACAGAGTTACTGCAAAACTCTGGATACATCACTGGAATAAGGTCATATAAAATAGCAGCCGTCTTCCACTGCTTTTGTTTGGCGTAAGCAAGAGCCGTTACACCACGTGGATCTAAAATTATTTCTGGAAATAATAGTAACGCAGGTTGTCCTTGCATACTAGGTTCGATTGAAAGAAATTCATCCAACGATATTTTTCCAAAACGGTTGAGTATATCTTTTCCCACAATTGGAATTTCGGGACCGTTAAACTTTTCCAACTGGGAGTAACCAGTTTGGGAAGGTAGTGTATAACGCTGTGCTGTAAAATCCCAAACCACAAATACTAAGTCATAATACTTCTGTAGAGTCCGGCAAAGTTGTCGAGTTACCCTAATAACACCAGAATTGGCAGGGTCTCGGCAGCTATTAGTAACATCTATAATAAAAAGTGGACTATCAAGGTTAGGATACGTTTTGTTGTTTGATATCTGTTGAGTTGCCTGCACCGTACTCTCTAAATAATGACAATATTTCTGAATTACAGTCTCCCAGCGAAATTGCGACCGAAATTTATTGTAATTATTAGTACTAATAGCTTCACTAGGTATGCTATTAGATAAGATGACATTAGCTTTTTCTACCATCTCAACTATGTCGGCACAGAGGAACCAAGGATGTACAACAACTTCAGGATGAGCAGCAAGATTGAATGCTAAAGTAGGCCTTTGTAACCATTGCATTTCTGCCAATGGTAAGTTAAAACCTTCCCACAAAGACACTGATATTCCTAGTGTGGTAAGTTTCATAATTTCTTGAAGTTCCGCATCATCCGGAAATCCAATAGGCTGAACGTACTCTTTTTGGTCTTCTGGGATATTAATGCTTTTTACATCCGTTAACACCAGCAACACAACTTGTGGATGTCGCTGGACTAGCTGGCGCATAATATCAAAACAAGCTTCAGAGTTCTTATAACAACCAGGCTCCCAGCGCCCAAGGTTTAAAATGAAAGTTTTTCCTTTTTTTTGTAGTTTCTCAACCAATGATAAACTCGCACCATGACCTTTACCTTGACCAACCATTTGTGCTTGCCAAATGGATAGTGCCATATGGTCGGCTCCTAATAATACAGTCTGAATACCGTTGTTAGAACCCCGATCAGGTATACTTTGAGATTTAGCAATGAATTCACTAATAGGGAGTATTCCTGTGGTCTGCCTCAAATAATGACGGCGCAGATATCTTAGCTTCTGTTGAATAAATAGCCCATGACCACTCAAACTATCAAGGGGTACTGCACCAGGGTCAATGAAAACAACGTTCTTGCAAACTTTAGAAAAGAAATCAATTGCCTGAAAAAACGGCCAACCTCCAATAACTATCGCGTCTGGTTGTTCAGTATTGGAAAACAAGCTATCCCAGTGGCTAGAAAGCCACTGGGCTGTAAACTCATTAGAATTAGCGTAATCATCTGGGTCTGGTGGTATGGAAATGATTTTTTTCGCGAACTGCTTTACTATATGTTGATCACACCGAGACCCCATCATGTAAACATGATGTCTCCGCTCTGCCATGCTTTTTCCCATCATGATAAGGACACGATCTAGACCAAAACGAAATAGAAATCGCTCATTACAAATTAAGATTTTCATAGCTATACCCGATTTATGCCTTCCATGCAATAACTGCGTAATCCTGACAACCAAGCAACAAACTATTCAAAAATACATTTTCTAGATTATGGTTTTCAGTCATTGGATGGAGACGTCGAATTTCAACTTGAACAAATCCGCGACTTTCTAGTATGAACTTTGCTGTTGGAGGTGGAATCGGGTTGCGATGGGTTGGATCCAGATAAAAATTACAAGCTCCCACTATTAGATTTTCTGGATTTGGTGTCTCTAAAATTAAAACCCCTCCAGAACGCAGCACACGTAACACTTCATCAATTAAAGAAACAAGCTTTTGCAATTGCAAATGCTCAATAACGTGAAATGAAGAAACAGCTGCCAAGGAATTATCTGGCAAAGAACGTAAATATTCCAGTCCATCACCTAAAACAGCGTCAAGACCAAGACTTTGACATTGCTGTACCATAGCAACATTAATGTCAATTCCAGATGCTTCAAAGCCTTGGTTGGAGAGTAAATCAATCCATTCACCCCGACCACATCCTATGTCAACTATAGGGGCATTTCCCGTGGATGTGATTGCTTTTTCTACCAATGAAACATGAGTAATTAATCGATTCTTTATTTCCTCACGGCTACCCCGAAACTGATCTTCCAAAGCAACATAAAAAGCATCTAGTGAATGCTGGTCTTCACTAACCAAAGTTTGCAATTGCTCTTGATTAAAAGGTTCTGGCAAACGTCGCTGTGCTTCTTCTAAGAAAAGACTAATCAAACGCTTCTGCTGGATTAAGTCATTCTTTAGGTAAATATCGTTTTTTGCGTAACGCTCATTTATAGCACTCAAGTAGTTATTCATATTTTGGATATGATCATCCACAGATTTCAGACGCTCATCTATTTTTTTTACTCGACTATTCACAGCGTCAAAACCTTCTTGGGTATCAGTTAACCAGCTACTGACTAAAGTATCAAAAGTGTTGAAATTGTTATCCATATTTTGGATATTATTATCTATAATCCTCAGTTGCTCTTCCAGGCTTTGAACTCTCTTCTCAGTAACACCTAGTCGGTCTTCCAGGTTTTGAACTCTCCTATCGATAACACCTAGACGCTCTTCCATCTGCACTCTTAAAGTCTCAATTTGTTCAATAAGCTGTTGATTAAGGGTTACAGACTCTTTCAAACAACTAATTAAATTAAAGTTTACCTCTCGTTGATCTTTAAATAAGAAATTTATAATTTTTAGAATGAATTTTTGTAATTTTGGGTTTAGATTAAAGGGGAAACAATTTAGCTTATCAGGCCACTTAGTTCGAACATATGCTCTAGATTGTGCATTTTGAAGTAAAGCTTCAATATAGTTAATATTTGTCGTGTTTTTCGATATTGCAAAATCATTAACCGGACTCGATGTTACATATTTAGACTTATGCTTATTGACCTCTGCACGGATATTTTGCATTAAATTATCAACATCAATTTCAGGATTATTTGATTCAGTCATGATTCTTTATTTTGAAGATCATTAATAGTTTTTGATACTTAGAGTTTCTGTATCTGTTTCGCTGCTAAAGTTTATGATAGAATTTAAGTCTACTATGCCATCACACGAGATCCTATTGTTTACTTCAAAGACAACTAGTTCATCAATCCAGTCATAGCTTAAACCTTCTTCAGAATGTATTCCCACAGTTACTGTATAAATACCCTTATTCATATAACAGGGAACTTGAAAACTAACTATTAATTGCTGTTCTTGGTTTAAACATGGTAATTTTATCTTCTGTAGATGAGTATTTGTTCCATAAATGACTAAACCCATTAAATTTTTAATCGAAATACCGACAATTAAATCGGAAATTTCTGCTTGCGCTTGCATGACAACGCAAATCTGAAAATTTTTCCCTGTTTCTATTTGCGTTATTTCCCTTCCTTTTAAATCATTGATTATAACTTTATTAATAGTAGCTAATTTATTTCCATGCCTATATGTGTAATTGTCTTGTTGATTATTCTTGACAAAACCAGCATTGCTTTCAAGAAAATTTGTCTCTTCTGGATTATGCTGTTCAAGCTCAAGTCCATTATTGTCTGAGCTTAATAAAGCAATATAATGGTTTACTACCTCTTTAGGCTCACCTATTTCTAACATTTTTCCATGATTCATCAGTACTGCGCTATTACACAACATCTTGACGTTTCCAGAATCATGAGAAACGAATAATATAGTCACTCCTTGTTCTTTAAGCTGACGAATACGCTTCATACAGCGAGCTTGGAATCTCGCATCTCCTACAGCCAAGGCTTCATCTACGATTAAAATACTTGGTTCTGTATTAGCAACCACTGCAAATGCTAGTCTTACTATCATGCCACTGGAATAGGTTTTAACGGGATGCTCAAGAAAATTGCCAATTTCAGCAAAGGAAGCAATTTTGTCAAACTTAGCTTCTATTTCTGCTCGGCTTAACCCTAAAACCTGCCCATTAAAAAATACATTTTGCCGTCCAGTAAACTCAGGATTAAACCCACTACCAAGTTCCAATAATGCTGAAACACGACCATTCACGTACAATTTGCCTGTAGTTGGTGTTAGCGTTCCGGCAATAATTTGTAGCAGTGTACTTTTGCCAGAGCCGTTTTGACCAATGATGCCTACAGTTTCACCTTTAGAAACCTCTAGGTTAATATCCTGCAATGCCCAAAACTCCTGAGCATGGCTTTTAGCAGGTAGCAAAAGTTCTTTTAGTCGATCTACCGGACGAGTATACCGCTTGTAGCACTTCGAGACATTCTTCAGCGAAATTGCAATCTCCTCACCCATATTACTGCACACTTACTATTAGTTCATCCAGACTGCACAACTTTAATCAGCCAGACACATCATCAACTAATCAAACCTTCCACCCTTTTTTGAATCATATCGCTATCGTGTACTGGATAGTTTACCTTACCATTAGGCTGATTTAAGATTCAGTGGATCAGTAAAAATTTCTTACAAAACATCAGCAAACGCTGGACGTAAACGCTTATACACTGTAAAACCGCAACAAAATATGATCGAGGCTATCATAGAAGCTACTCCCCATTGGCCCCAATGCTTCACCTCCCCAACTAAAACTATGTCACGATAAATTTCAGCGATCGCTGCTATTGGATTTAACCAGAATATTAAACTCCGCCATTGCTCTGGAATTGCTGATACTGGATAAACAAGCGGTGTCGCGTAAAACCAAATATTTAAAATCACCCCTAAAGTCTGCGGTATATCTCGCAAAAACACCGTTAGTCCTGCTACTAAATAGCCCAATCCTGCTGTTAGCAATAACTGCGTTAGCCATACCAAGGGTAATAGCGCCAAAGTAGCATGTAAAGTATGAGAAGTTACCGCCACAAAAAAAATCAACGCCATTAAACCCAAGGAACTCTCAATGAACGTTGATAAAATTGGCACAAGCGGTAACAAAGTTAGGGGAAATACAACCTTCTTGACTAAATTCGGCTGTCCTACGACTGAACTAGTAGACTGTATCAAACCCCCCGTAAAAGCAATCCAGGGAAGCAAACCAGCAAATAGCCACAAACCAAAGGTGAAGTTATTTTCTGGTAAAGTTTTGAGACTTAACTTCACCTTCAGCACAACCGAAAACACATAAGTGTAAATCAATAATTGTGATAGCTGATTTAGCAAAGGCCACAAATTGCCCAAAACAGAACCTTTATACCGCGCCTCTAAATCCCGACGTACCAAAGTTCTCAGCAAGTCAAACTTTGTCCACAACCGTTCATTTATCGGCAGTATATGCCTTATATTTCCTATTTTACGTACAAATATTTGCATTTTTGGTAACAATTACCGCTTCCTTGTTCACTACTTACACACCCAATTTTTATCTATAAAGATTCATACCTATAAAAGCACTCTTGCCTCCCTTGAAAAATACATCATTACTAGAAAATAATACCTAAATTGTTTTGGTGATTATACAATAAATCAACAATTGCTTAGTATATTTTTACTACAAATATAATTTCTGTCGGCAATGCTGCTTTGTTTGTAAAAGGGGCAAGTTTTTGCTTAACTCAAAGTATCTGGATTAACTCCTAGCGATCGCAAATGTTCCGCCAACCGTTGCGATCGCAGCTGTTCTTGTTCCAACTGCAATTGCACCTCAGATGCCTGTTGCTGTGCCTCAACAGCCACCTGTTGCGCCGCAATAGCAGCTTCCTCTGGTGTTGGAACTAAATCACCATCGGGTGTAAAGTAGCGCAATTTACCTCCTTCTACGCCTAAATACAGCCTAAGCACATCGCTCCAACACCATCATTGCGTATTTTGTGTAATTTTTTGATACTTGTTACCTACCAATTCAAAACCCACAAATTCCAAATTTTCCGGTGAAAACCAAAAATATTCTGGTGTGTGAAATCGATTTTCATAAAGATTTTTCTTCAAATTCCGGTCAATATCAGCCGTACTTTCAGAAAGTAATTCAATAATCAAATCTGGATAACGACCATCTTCCTCCCAGACTACCCAGGAATTGCGCGATCGCTTTTCGGTGTCTTTGACCAAAAAAAAGTCTGGGCCTCGAAAATCTCGATTTCGCAACTGCTGACGGCTAAAATAAATCGTTAGATTCGCACCTATAAAGAAATCATTACAGTCACGCCACAGCCACTCAAGGGAAGTTACTAGCAGCAGTAGCTGCATATAGTGCAACGAAGTTTCCATCTCTGGCTCATCACTTAACAACCGAGTTGCATCGGGCATCTGCTGTTCTAGCTGTTGCGCTGTGACAAACATGGGTATCTACCTGCTTGGTTGTTGATTTAATTTTAAGCTGTTAGGTCAGAAGTTAAAAGTTAGGAGTTTGGAAAGACGCGATTAATCGCGTCTGTACAGGAGTTTAGAGTTATGATTCTCCCCCTCATTCCCTCATTTCCCCTGAATTTATGAGAGCAGGTCACGGATTCCGCTACACTGAGACGAAGGTTTATTGCATTTTAATCAGGCATGGAAATCGGACAAAAGGTTAAAGTCTTTCGTTTGCGCGATCGCGTTTCTCCCCCAATTGTAAAAAAACTAGGACAAGTGGGTATCATCCAAGGTTACAAAGTCACCGATGGTGGCAGTATCGGTGTAGTGGTGCTGTTTGACGACAATTCTTCCAGTTGGTTTTTTGAAGATGAAATCAAACCTGTGTAGTAAAAAGAATTCAAAGCGGGGTTTATTTTGGACTCTGAAGTTGAAAGCACAGGTTGAGAGCCTTTATTGAGTGCTAAGTTGGAGTTGAAAAGATCGGCGGTGAAAATAGGAATCAAATAATGGCTCTAATATTGACATTTTTGGGCAAAGGCGGCACCGCTCGTACCAAAATTGCGATCGCCGCCGCCAAATTATTGGCAAGTCAAGGCAAGCGCGTACTCCTAGCAGGACATCCGGAACCAGCATTACCAATTCTGCTGGGTACTCCCATTGCTGCCGACCCACAAGAAATCGCTCCCAATTTGCAAGCAGTCCAGTTTCAAGCATCTGTACTGCTAGAACGCAACTGGGAAGAAGCGAAAAAACTTGAGGCGCAATATCTCCGCACGCCCATCTTCAAAGACGTTTTTGGTCAAGAACTGGTAGTATTGCCAGGTATGGACAGCGCCCTGGCCCTGAATGCTATCCGCGAATATGATGCCAGTGGCAAATATGACGCGATCGTTTACTATGGCACGGGTGACTCATTAACGTTGCGAATGTTGGGTTTGCCAGAATCTCTCAGTTGGTATGTCCGGCGATTTCGGCAATTGTTTGTCAATTCCGATTTGGGGAAAACAATTACTGAATCGCCCTTGGTTCAACCCCTGATTAGCAGCTTTTTCAATGTAAACTGGACAGCAGATAACTTTGCAGGGCCCACTAACCAAGTCAATAATTTCTTAGAAAAGGGGAGAGCCGCTCTTACTGACCCCAAGCGTCTCGCTGCTTTCTTAGTGACGACAGAAGACCCTATTGAGGTAGCAAATGCTCGTTATTTGTGGGGTAGTGCTCAACAAATCGGTTTAACTGTCGGTGGTGTTCTGCTTCTGTCTACTGAGACAAATGTCAACCTGTCAGAGGAATTTATCCCCTTACCTGTGAGCGTCGTTCCTGACTCGCCAACAGGTGACTGGCAACCACTGATAGACGCACTACCCAACTTTGAAGCACAAGCGTTACAGGCTCCCAAACCAATTGAAATAGACATCCACAATCGTCAAGTACGCTTATTCTTGCCAGGTTTTGACAAAAAACAGGTCAAGCTCACCCAATATGGCCCAGAAGTCACTGTAGAAGCAGGAGACCAGCGACGGAATATTTCCCTACCCCCGGCTCTGAGTGGCAGACCTGTTGCTGGAGCAAAGTTTCAGAATAATTATTTGATAATTTCGTTTTAAGTTAGTTAGGAGAGACGCGATTAATCGCGTCTGTACAGGAGTCAGGAGTTAGGAATAAAAATAATAATTTATAACTTCTAACTCCTAACTAATAATTCATAACAGACGCGATTAATCGCGTCTCTACTCCTAACTTTTAACTCATTAATAAACCTTATGTCAGAATCAACTCCCATTACCCCAGACCCCAACCCATCTGAGGCACTAGACTCAGGGGCAAATAATCTCAATGAGCAAGCGCTCACATCTGCCTCGCGCAGTGCGAAAACTAGGCAGCTACTGGGGATGAAAGGTGCAGCGCCAGGGGAAACTTCAATTTGGAAAATTCGTTTACAGCTAATGAAGCCGATTACCTGGATTCCCCTAATTTGGGGCGTAGTCTGTGGTGCGGCTTCTTCGGGTAACTATACTTGGACACTGGAAAATGTGCTGAAGGTAGCAACCTGTATGCTGCTGGCTGGGCCATTGATGACAGGTTACACCCAAATCCTCAATGATTACTACGATCGCGAAATCGATGCCATCAATGAACCCTATCGCCCTATTCCTTCTGGGGCAATTCCCTTACCCCAGGTAATTATTCAGATTTGGGTATTACTGATTGCTGGCATTGGTTTGGCATTTGTGCTAGATGTGTGGTCTGGTCATGAATTCCCGACAATTACAGCGATCGCGGTCATCGGTTCTTTGATCGCCTACATTTATTCTGCACCTCCCCTGAAACTCAAGCAAAACGGCTGGCTAGGCAGCTATGCTTTGGGTGCAAGCTATATCACCTTACCTTGGTCTACAGGACACGCTTTGTTTGGTGATCTCAATTCCACAATTGTGATTTTGACAATGTTCTACAGCTTGGCTGGATTGGGTATTGCCATTGTCAATGACTTCAAGAGTGTAGAAGGTGATCGCCAGCTAGGATTAAATTCACTACCTGTAATGTTTGGCATCACCACTGCGGCTTGGATTTGTGTATTGACGATTGATGTATTTCAAGGATTGATTGCAGCTTATCTCGTCAGCATCCATGAGAATTTGTATGCAGCAATACTAGTACTGTTAATCATCCCACAAATCACCTTACAGGATATGTATTTCCTGCGCGACCCCGTGAAGAATGATGTTAAGTACCAAGCCAGCGCTCAACCATTCCTTGTTCTGGGAATGCTCGTCACTGGTTTAGCGCTGGGTCATGCTGGCGTTTAACTTATACTTCTATAGTAAGAAGTTAGGAATTAGGAGCAAAGCCGGAGACGCTTCGCCTCCGGTTAGGAGTTAATATATTTTTAACTCCTAATTTGTATCAGGACATACTGTGTTTAAAGTGATATCTTTTCTTATTCATGGGATTCAACCTTTTTTAATCCCGATTTGCTTTCTTGGTGCTTGGAGTGTAAGTATTCTCGTTATTTTCAGTCTTTGGACGGCGGCGCGAGATAGTGTGACTATAGCCAAGCAAATGCATCAAATCCCCTGTACTGGTTGTCAATTTTTTACCGACAATTACCGTCTTAAATGTACTGTACGCCCATCTATTGCCAACACAGAAGAAGCGATCAATTGTTCTGACTATCAAGCGAAGACGAATCCTTATCTGTACTAAGCAGGCGAAGCAGGGGAAGCAGAGGGAGAATAATTAATCACCCTTGACCCTTGACCCTTGACCCTTGACCCTTGCTCCTTGACTCTTAACTAATTCAAAACCTTAAACCAAAAATTGATTGATGCTAGTTCAAAAACTTCAGGACTGTGCGGAATTCATCGCCGGAGATAACACCATTCTGCGAGAACTGCTACATCCAGATAAGCAACCTCTGGCATTGCGCTATAGTTTGGCTCATGCAACACTGCCAGTAGGAAAAACTTCTCAGCCCCACTCGCTCTCTACCTCAGAAGTCTATTATATTCTCAATGGCACGGGAGAAATGCACATTGATGATGAAACCCAGATAGTTCAGCCGGGAGACGCTGTGTATATTCCTCCTAATATGCGGCAATTTATTTATAACTCTGGCATCGAACCTCTGGTATTTATTTGTATTGTTGATCCAGCATGGCGTAAAGAAGATGAAACAGTTTATTAAAAACCAATTACAGTTATAGTCTCAAAGTCTAGAAAAAAATCTCAGCATTTTTCAACAATTACTCACTTTCATCTGTCAATTTTGCTTAACCAAGTAACCAGGTCATCTGAGTCAAGTGCTATCTCGCTTCCTAAAGTTTTGATATAAAGAAGTCCGTCGCTAATGATTAAATCTCTAATTGGATACCATGATTCTCGTGTCCTGATCAGAAGTTCTAACGGAATCCCTGGTCTTAAAGTATACTTGCGATATTTCCACCAAGCTCGCCATAGAAGCACAGATTGAGTACAGTGCATCCGATAGCCTTTGGGAACTTCGCAGTATTGATACTGATAGAAACCCCGACTATCTACTTCTCCTTTGAGGAGATAACTATATTCTGCTAATGCCTGATTTATCAATTCCCATTGGGATGATTTTGGAGAAGTCCAGAATTGAGATAGTGTGTTAGATAGTTGAACAGTGGCAATCACACCTTCAGCTTTTGCTGTCAGTTGGTTAGTCTTGTACACTGTTTGCGCTGTCAAAGAAGGATTTGACAACAAAACTTCTTTTTTCTGGATAGAGTTTTGGACAAACTCTCGAATTAAATCTAAATTAGACAACATAAAATTATTTATACTAAATCAAGCAGTGTGATGTAAGTCACAACGATACTTAGATTAGTAACTACACTGTTATTGAACTAAAATCAGAATTATTACCAGTTTTATTTATACTCAATTCTCTGTCTGACTAGGGCTTTGTTAACTTTAATGTCGGGTATGTCGCCGTTTACTAGGCTGGTTGACAAAATCACTCTTTCCAGGTACAAGAGCGGCAGATTAGTTAAATTTTTACGCCATCTAGAAAAGGTTGAAATACCGGAACTAATTCGGAACGACTGACAACAAGGGTGGGAAAACAGCGATCGCTATAATCTTCTCCTGGTGACAACGGAAACGGCTCGGAATTGAGCGATAACCAAACCCCACCAGCAGCCTGGACAATTACCCAAGCCCCCGCTAAGTCCCAAACTTTTGGTGTCGCTTCAATACCACCCAGAGTAGCCCCAGTGGCAACTGTCAAAAAGTTATAGCTAGCCACACCCAACATCCGAATTTTGCAGGGAAAGCCGTTTTTGATCACTGCGGTGCTACGAGAACAGAGGTTAAAAAAGTGATTGTTGCTGGGACTATCAGCACTGGTGTAGATTGGGTGGTAGTTGAGAAATGCTCCTGTTGGCGTTGCTAAACCAGATGAACCTGCCCAGAAACCATGAAAAGCTTGATTCAACGGTGGTGCGTAAACATAACCAAAAATGGGTGTACCTTGATACAGTAAACCCAGAGAAATTGTCCAGATGGGAATGCCGCGTGTAAAGTTGGTTGTTCCGTCTAAAGGGTCAATTACCCAGCACCACTCCGTACCGGGAAATAACTGATCGCTCTCTTCACTCAAAATGCCGTAACCAGAGAAATTAGAAGCGATCGCATCCCGAATTTCCTGATCTGCCCATTTATCTGCTTGCGTCACCAAACTACCATCAGCTTTTTGGGCAGCCTGTACTTGCCCAAAATCTTGCATAAGCTGCTTGCCCACTCTGGTAGTGGTAATTTGGGCAAAATCAAGAATTGTTGTCCAAAAATCACTCATTGATTAATTCTCGCGCAAAGATATTCCTGAGCCAAGATTAGGTAGATTCGGGTTGGTTTAAGTTTCTAGTTTAATCTAAATCGCTTTCTAAAACCGAAGCGATCGCTTGCTTAGTACTTGTTTGAAATTCTGTGACGTTCACCCGATTGAGAAACCAAATCGATAGCACCATTCCCACGGCTTCTAGAACGAATACCAGTCCATAAGCTAGTTCTTGGCTTGGTAAAAAGTTGCGTCCAATATCCAAAACTGTACCTCCAATTACCACCGCAATTCCTCTAGAGATGGACTGCGCTAATCCCCATGCCCCAATAAACGTACCTGCGGCTTCTGCTGCGGTAAGATCCAACATCAAGCTAATTGCTCCCGTTGTTAGGAAACCTGTGGCTAAACCGAATAAGACCAAACTTAGTTTGAGAACTGCTGCATTAGCTGTGAATCCTGATATAGCTAGCAAGATTGCACAGAATGCTACCAACATACAGCCTAGACGTGCAGTTCTGCGCTTACCCAAACGCGGGACAATATAAAAGCCCGTAACACCGTAGGCAATCAGCAGACCCGTTCCATAAAAAACATTTAATTTGGTACTTTCCGCTAGGGGCATTTTAAACACTTGACCCGCATAAGGTTCCAAAATCGGGTCTTGCATAAACAAACTGATAGTCATTACCAATAAAAAGGTGAAAAATATACCTGTTTGTGGGCTAGCTGTCAATATTTTCCAAGCATTGCCTAGAGTAATGGTATCTTCCCGGTTGACCAGTGTGGAACGAGTTGAGTATTGGGAGTACTTTTTTTCTACGCCGAATGTCGCTGCGATCGCTAAACCAAATACAATTGCTGGGACGATAAAAAATAACCTGTTGACCGCTCCTTGCAAGGTTTCTACGGTTGCTTCTGGCGTTAGCTGTTTCAGCAAGCTGGCACTGATAATTGCCCCAACAATAATACCCACCATTAGCATCGACCAGACCACACCAACTACTTTGGAACGGTTATCTTCTTCAGATATATCCACCAACAAAGCAGCGAAGGCAGTACCACTAGCACAAATTCCTAGACCATATACAGCAAAAACTAAAGCCAAAAGTGCTGTCCAGCCGATTGTTTGGGTTGTCCATACCCAGCCACCTGTATTAGTAGCGGCAAGATTCATCTGCCACATTACTTGTACAGCTAAAAATGCTGCGATCGCAAATATTGCCGCTCCCACCCAAACATAAGCTGTGCGGTGGTATCCCCATAACGGCTTGGCATCCGATATCTGGCCGAACCAGACACGGGAAGGAGCAACAAATAAAGGCAGTGCTAGAACTACTGATACCAGCGTCGCCGGAATTGCTATTTCTTGAATCATGACTCTGTTGAGTACGCCCAGAGTCAAAATGGACATCATGCTCAACCCCATTTGAAATAAACCCAGCCGGAACATTGTCAGCAGGTTTACCCTTGGCACAGATAGGGATTTTGTTTTGGTATCAAATACTTCACCACTTGCCATAGCTACTTTTTCGTATGGTTTATAGGATTTAATCTCTCTCTCTTTAAATAAAGATAAACCCTACCTGCTCGAAATCAGCGAACGAAAAGTGAAAGTTGCGATCGCGCCAAAATGTGACCGATTACGATGCTCATGACTTCATCGGAGTTGAGACTTGGTAGCAAGTGACCCTAATAACAACTTCAGTTCTGGGAACCCTAATAATAGCCGTTACTGAATACAACATTTTGTGCAGATGATATCCGCCCAAATAATTAAGTTTAGTAACGTTTTATGAAATTAGAGATTCTATGGAATTCTATCCCGACAATATTTTTGATGCCAATAATAACGCTGAGAAAGAAGTTTGGCAACAAGTAAAATCTGCCTTCAGGGATGATTCTGGTGAGGCATTTCATTGTTATCAGCTATTTGACAGATATGGAAATCTTGAGCGAGAGATTGATATTCTTATTGTCCATCGTCAGCTAGGACTATGGGTGATTGAATGTAAAGGATGCTACATCAATGATATAGAAGCTATTAAGGGTGCTGAATGGAAAATGAAAAACTGGTATGAAGACCGCATAAAACCAGTTAACCAAGCACAATACCAGATGTTTGCGCTTAAAAACCATTTACGTAAACAGCTAGATTTTTGCGCCTCATTAAACTTAAACTTTAGAGTTGCTATTCCCTTTATTAGCAAAGAACAGTGGCAAAATAAAGGATTTCATAATTTGCCAAATATTCAAGGTGTTGTACTGACTAGAGAAGATTTGAAACCTTATACTTTAAAACATAATTTTACTCAGAGTGTTCAAAGTAGACGAAGAGATTTAACCGATGAACAATGGCGATCGCTGATGTGTGTTTTTGGTGGAACTAATCAGACACCTGTGGACAAAGCATCATTTTCAATATCCAAACACATCTCTGTAGAAAAATAAAAAACGCACAAAATAGATGACTCAAAAACCCCTCGTCCTGTCTGTAAAATAATCAAGTTGCCTCGTTATAAGTTTCCTCTTAATAGCTTTCCTAGTATTTGTGATTACCAGACTAACAACGTAGCTAACAAAATACTCGACAGTATTTATCAGCCTGAGTTCGAGTTAGAAGAACTCTTAACAGACGAAGAAGAGGACTTACTGATCATCGATGAAGGTGAAGACAAATTTTTAGAAGCTCCTAAATCGCGTCATCGGACACAAAGTAAAAAAAAGCATTATACGGAAGATTCAATTCGCCTTTACTTGCAAGAAATTGGTAGAATTCGCCTGCTGCGTGCGGATGAAGAGATTGAACTGGCGCGGAAAATAGTTGACTTAATGGAAATGGAGAGGGTGCGGGAAAGACTCTGTGAACAGTTGGATAGCGATCCTAAAGATAGTGAATGGGCAGAAGCTGTACAACTGCCATTACCAGCCTTTCGTTATCGGCTGCATGTTGGTCGCAGAGCAAAAGATAAGATAGTGGTATCCAACCTGCGCCTTGTGGTTTCAATTGCCAAGAAATACATGAATCGCGGCTTGTCTTTCCAAGACTTAGTTCAGGAAGGTAGCCTTGGCTTGATTCGCGCCGTTGAAAAGTTTGACCACGAAAAAGGCTATAAGTTCTCTACATACGCTACATGGTGGATTCGTCAAGCAATTACTAGGGCTATAGTTGACCAATCTCGCACTATTCGCCTTCCAGTTCACCGTTACGAAACCATCTCTCGGATTAAGAAAACTACCAAGCTACTATCTCAAGAAATGGGTCGAAAACCTACTGAAGAAGAAATAGCCGTTCACATGGAAATGAGGGTTCAAAGCCTGCGGTTTATTGCTAAATCCGCCCAGCTACCCATTTCACTAGAAACGCCTATCTATTTAATGCTAGATAAAGACCCTTGGTTTCATAAGGGAGACATGGAGGAAAATTTATGCTTGGCAGATTTTATAGAAACAGATGAGGAAACCCCAGAAGAACAAGTTTATAAAAATACGTTGCGGGAAGATTTAGAAAAAGTTCTCGACAGTCTTAGTCCTCGTGAATGTAATGTTATAAAACTGCGTTACGGCTTAGATGATGGACACATGAAAACTCTTGAGGAAATTGGTAAGATTTTTAACACCACCCGCGAACGTATTCGTCAAATTGAGGCGAAAGCACTCCGCAAGTTACGCCACCCCAACCGTAATAGTATTCTTAAAGAGTATATTTGTGGCTGCCAACCACATGACTTGCAACAGAAAAAATATGAGCAACAATTTAAAGGGAACCAGAATTATATACAAAAGATAAATAATGCTACTAATTACGTTCAAAAAGGGTTGATATGTCATCGAAATCGGGATTTTTTGGGAGCAATTGAGAACTTTACCCAAGCACTGAAGCTTAACCCCAATAATGACCAGTTACACTACCAAAGAGGGCTAGCCAAGACTAAAGGAGAATTTCAGAAAGGGGCGATTGAAGATTTTACTCAAGCTATTAACCTAAACCCTCAATATATAGATGCTTACTACCAGAGGGGTCATGTTCACTACAGTTTGGGAGATAATCTAAAAGCAATTGAGGATTACAGCGAAATAATATTCCTTAATCCCAATGAAGCCTTAGCTTACTTCTACCGTGGTTTTGTCCGTAGCAATCTGGGAGAGATGCAGGAAGCCATTGGTAATTACAGCCAAGCATTGAAAATTAAGCCTGACCTTGCTGAAGCTTATTTTCACCGAGGGGTTGCCTTTTATCGCTTAAAAGACTTACATAGAGCAATTGAGGATTACAATTACACTTTACGGATATATCCCGACTTTGCTGAAGCTTACAGTCGGCGGGGGCTTGCACACTATTGCTTGGGAAATTACCAAGTAGCACTTAAAGATTATTCTCAAGCCGTCCAAATTAATTGTGAAGATACTCTAACATACTACTACCGTGGACTTGTGCATGAGAACTTAAATGACTATATGAAAGCACTTAAGGACTATAACCAAGTTTTGGAAATCAATCCTGCCTTTACCGAAGCTTACTATAACCGGGGTAGTGTTCATTACAATTTGGGAAACTATCAACAAGCACTTGAAGATTTAAATCAATTACTGCATATTAATCCTAACAATTCTCAAGCTTATAACAAACGAAGTAGCATTCGTGCTGCCCTGAAAGATTACCAAGGTGCAATGGAAGACTTAAAAAACGCTTCAGAATTCCACTATATGTAATAGCAAACGCAAAATAACTTTATCGGATGTAATCAAGCCACATAAAAATATCAATATAAAAATGTGGTTTTAACTACGCTATTCCATTGAATTAGTAAGATAAACTTGCCCTATGTATGTCATCAAACTACTTACCTTCATCTAGTTACAAAAAAGGCATAAGCAATGAGTAAAGAAGCAGTAAAAGTAATATTATGGGAAGAAAATCAAAAAGATTTTCTAAAAAAGTTCTATGATCTCCAATTTACTCCCAGAGTAGGAGAGGAAGTTTACCTAAAAAAGGAAAGATGGAAAGTAACCAGGGTTGAGCATGATGTAGAAATTAGTGAGATTAATGTCTACATGGAATTAATCAAAAAAGCCAAGCAGGATAAATCATCTAATTCATAAATACAAGTAAATACACTCAACTATAGCAATCTTATTTGATTTGTGAGAATTGCAGCCCGCAGATCCCTAACTTCGTAAAAGTTGTCGGGGATCTTGTTTCAGTGCGTTTGATTCAGGATTTAAATCTTTATGCAAGCTGCAACCTCGCAACAAGGGTTGCGGCGAAGTGCTGACGATCGCGCTGTAACGATACACTAGAAAAGTAAAGAAATGTAAATAAATTAAATTTTGCAACCGTGGAAAATATCACATTGGGGCAAAATGGCCCAGTTGTTACACCTTTGTGCATAGGCACTTGGGCTTGGGGTGATAAACTCTTTTGGAATTATGGCAACGCCTATGGCCCAGAACAGTTACAAGAAGCCTTTACAGCAGCTTTAGAGGCTGGTGTTACCTTCTTTGATACTGCCGAAGTCTACGGAATGGGACTATCAGAGAAATTTTTGGGACAATTTTTGCAACAGACACAACAACCTGTACAAATCGCCACAAAATTTGGCCCCCTACCGTGGCGATTTACAGCCCAATCCGTCTCTGATGCCTTAACTCAAAGCCTCAAACGCTTACAATTAGAGCGAATTGCCCTGTACCAAGTGCATTGGCCTTTTGCCTTCTTTTTAAGCCAAGAAACTTTGATGAATGCCCTAGCGGATGAAGTGAAGCGGGGCAGAATTGCCGCAGTTGGTGTGAGTAATTACTCAGCAGAGCAAATGCGAGACGCGCATCAAATATTGGCAGCCCGTGGAGTGCCTTTGGCTGTGAACCAAGTACGCTATTCTTTACTCAGTCGCCAAATTGAAAGCAAAGGTATTATGGCAACTGCGCGTGATTTGGGTGTGACTATCTTGGCTTATAGTCCTCTAGCACAAGGATTACTTACAGGTAAGTACACTATTAATAGTACTGAAACCCCCACTGGTCCGAGGAAAATAGACCCGCGATTTAAGAAAGAAGGTCTGCAAAAAATTGCCCCAGTCATATCTTTGCTACGCAACTTCGGGGAAAAATACGATCGCACCCCTGCCCAAGTTGCTCTCAACTGGTTAATTGCTCAGGGGAACGTTATTCCTATTGCTGGAGTGAAGACAGCCGAACAGGTGCGTCAGAATGCTGGTGCTTTGGGCTGGAGATTGAGCGACGATGAAATTAAAGAGTTAGAACTAGTTAGTCGTCCTTGGCTGTAATATTTTTGAACTACTCAAACACAGGAGGCCAAATTTCTGACACTACTAGCTCCCAACCTGGTAATAAGTCTGGTAGTGTCAGTTTGTCGTTGTCCTGCAAAACTATTGGTTCTTGGTTGAGTCGATAAACGGTGAGCGTCAATTTGTCAGGATCAATGAGGATACCAACCGTAGCTCCAAGTTGTAAGAATAGCTGAATCTTTTCTACCAGTGGTTTGATGCGGTCTGACTTAGATTTTATCTCTACCATTAAGTCAGGTACCAGTTCCACAAAGTCGCGCTTACTTGTTTTCAGTCTATCAGCCCGAACAAAAGATACATCGGGAGCGCGGAGATTTCGTTTTTCGTTATCAGCTTCTTTTCCGTTTTCAGTTTCTAAGTTAGGCAAAATGAAACCAGCACTTGAACCAGTCACCCGTCCTAGACGCTGTGGGCGCACCCAGTTGCCGAGTAATCTAGCTAACTCAGCACCTATCTCTTCTGATTCATAATCTGATGGGCCCATAACCAGTATATTTCCGTCTACTAGCTCCATCTGCCATTCTGGATGCTCTGCTTGTAGTTGCTCTAAGTCTGGGATAGTGAACATAAGACCACGAAGAATGCATCTTTAATTTATCTTCCTAGAAACTGGTAGAAAAAGTTATCCAAAAAGCCAAAAAGTCAAGAGCCAAAGTCAAAATCTTGACCGGAGGCGGAGCGTCTCCGGCTCCGCTCTTAACTCTCAACTCTCCCATTTTAAATTTGGATTTCGGATTGAAGAAAAAATCTAAAATCTAAAATCCAAAATTGATTAACTTGTAACTGTTGACTAAGAAGCTGATTCTCTAGCTGTAGGTGAACCTAGCTTTTTACTCGTAGGGGATGCAGAAGATTCACGACCACTTGTCCGCAGTTTGGGCTTGGGAGAAGCCTGTCTTTCTTCTTCTCCAGTGCTGCTGTCTGATTTCCATGCAGAACGGGGGCGATCGCTGGTAGATTCACGACGCTTACTGAGTCTGGGTTTGGGAGCGGAAGATTCCTCTTGGGGAATTTCTACGTCTGAACTCAACCAAGCGGGACGAGTTTGATCATAAGCGATTTGCAGTGCAGCTGCGGCGATCGCTTGAGCATCGTATTCTTCAATCAGTTCGCTGACAATCGGCAAGAATGAAGCCAAACGCTCACCCATCAAAGCTTCCCGCACCTGTTCTTGCAATTTCAGGATGTGTCGCGCTTCAATCTGTGCCCGTGTGGGAATCGTCAGAACTTGCCAATTTTGGCGGTTATGACGTTCAAATGTTTGCTGCTTGCGCCGCTCAAATGGCTGAACTAAAGAAATTGCTGTTCCTTCTTTACCAGCACGACCAGTACGACCAATGCGATGGACGTAGGTTTCTACGCTATCGGGTAAGTCGTAGTTGATTACGTGAGAGAGTTGATCGACATCTAACCCTCGAGCGGCAATATCAGTTGCTACCACCCAGCGGACTTGACGGTTACGGAATCGGCTCAATAACCGTTCCCGTGCTTGTTGGGACAAGTCACCGTGGTATTCATCTACACTGTGGCCAGCGCCTTGTAACTGACTGGTGAGTTCTGCGGCTGTGCGTCTGGTGCGAACAAAGATTAAAGCTGTTTCTGGATCTTCCATTTCCAGAATCGGCTGTAAAGCTTTGGCTTTTGTCCAGTGACGGGGGATCAGATAAGCTACCTGATTAATCTTGTTGGGAGCGGCTTTTGGCTGCTCAACGGTGACAGTTGCAGGTGATCGCAAGAACTTGTTCACCAACATCCGAATCGATGGTGGCATTGTTGCCGAGAATAAAGCTGTTTGGCGATCTACGGGCGCTTGCGAGAGGATTTTTATCACATCGTCGATAAAGCCCATACTCAACATTTCATCCGCTTCATCCAATACAAACCACTTCACTTGATCGAGCTTTAAACAGCCGCGATCAAGCAAATCGATCACCCGTCCTGGAGTGCCCACTACCATGTGAACGCCACGTCTGAGTTGTAACATTTGGCGGTCAATTGATTGACCACCGTAGATTGCTAACACTCGCAATCCTTCGTCGCCGATGAACTGAGCGATCGCATCGTGAACTTGCATTGCTAATTCACGAGTTGGCGTTAGAACGATGGCTTGCACGGCTTTTTGATTAACATCTAGCCGCTCTAAAATAGGCAGTGAAAATGCTGCTGTTTTGCCTGTTCCAGTTTGAGATTGACCTACCACATCACGACCAGCTAGCAATTGGGGAATTGCTTGCACTTGAATGTTAGTTGGTTCGGTAAAACCGATTTTTTCTAGTTGTTCGACACGTTCTTGGGAAATGCCTAATTCTTGAAATGAAAGAGTCATTAATTCTCCTAAATTTTTTGTAAGGATTTTTGGATTAGTCATTTAGTCATTAGTTATTAGTCATTAGTCAGCCAGCAAAATCTTAGGGGAAACCCCCATGAGGAAATACCTCACTAGAAGGGCGAACCGTAAGGGTCATTTAACAAAAAACAAATGACAATTTAGTTATTGACTACTTGACCATAGAGGTCGTATGTATCAGCGTGGTGAATCGCTATTGGCACGATGGTTCCTAACTTTGCCTGACCTTTGACATACACCAGACCATCAACCTCTGGGGAAAATCTACCTGAACGACCGATTAATTCACCACTTTCAGGATTTTCTTGCTCAATCAGGACATCAACAATTTTGCCTACTTCCTGTTGATTTTTCTTTTGAGAAATCGGTTGTTGGAGTTCCATAAGTTGGTATCGGCGCTCGTCCATCACCAATTGGGGCAACTGATTTGGTAGCTTGTAAGCTGGGGTTCCTTCCTCAGAGGAAAAGGTGAAGACACCAACATGGTCGAATTCATGCCGCTGGACGAACTCTAATAGATGCTCAAAATTCTCGCTTGTTTCTCCTGGGAAACCAACAATAAATGTTGTCCGCAGTACGGCTGTTGGTAGCGCCGTTTTGATGCGATTTATAATCCCATCATTTACCCGTCCTTGCCAAGGACGGTTCATGGCGCGGAGAATATCTGGATGAGAATGCTGCAAGGGCAAATCCAGGTAAGGTAAGACGTTGGGTGTTTCTTGGATCGCCGCTATCACATCTGGGGTCAGTCCCGTGGGATAAGCGTAATGCATTCTGATCCACGGTATATCTACTTTACCCAAAGCGCGAAGTAATTCGGCTAACTTTGGCTTACCGTAAATATCCAAACCGTAATTAGTGGTGATTTGGGAAATTAAAATAATTTCCTTTACTCCTTGACTAACTAACTGCTCCGCTTCGGCGACTATAGATTCAATAGTACGCGATCGCTGGTTTCCTCGAAGATGAGGAATTATACAAAATGCACAACGATAATCACATCCTTCTGCAATCCGCAGGTAAGCTACGCCCTCGGTTGTCGTGCGATAGCGCGGTGTAGTTTCGTCGGCAATGTAGGTTGGTTCGATACTAACCTGTTTCACCCGCTCGCCAAGTTCAACACGCTCAATTACATTTACAATTTTGTGATAATCGCCTGTGCCCACCACCGCTACTGCTTCGGGCAACTCCTCCAAAAGTTGTTCTTGGAAGTGTTGCGCCATACAGCCAGTGATTACAATTTTTTTATTTGCCTCTGCCAGTTCTACCAAAGTTCTGACAGATTCAAGTCTCGCTGCTTCAATAAAACTACAGGTATTAACAATAACGTAATCTGCTAACTCTTCATTTGTATCTACACCGTAGCCTGCTTCTACGAGCATTCCCAGCATGTGTTCTGTATCAATTCGATTTTTCTCGCAGCCCAAGTGAGAAATGGCAATTGTTGGCTTGTCACCCATATTTTGAAAAAATCTTCATTTTTTTCTTCTTGTAGTCAAACATTCCAGTGCTAACTTCGCTTTTTTGCTATCAGCATCTTCATGAAAACAGTTCAGGGGCAAATTCCCACTGTCAGTAACTGTCTGTGGACTCATAACCCTATCAATAAATAAAAATAGAGGTCATGTTATGATATTCCTATCAATCTGTTCCCCAGGGTAAATTGAAGTGTCTTTGGGTACATTTGACACTCTTAATCTTTTTTAACAATTCGCCTATTGGTATTTTACATTACCGCAGCGTGTGCGTTGTTAACCTACCCATCGGGAAGCCGCCCAAAGGGCTTGTTGTGAGAAGTCGCTACCCTCAGGGAAATCGACGAAAGCGACTACGCCTATAAAGCAGTAATGCTACCCTGGCGATTGGCAAGTCCTACGACAGTGCGCGGACAAGACGCCTAAACCACGGAAAGCTGCCTCGCGTCTAGTGAGTGGCAAACTCCTCTTGTAGCCAAGTTTTATCTTAACATATCTTATGGGAGGTTTGACGCCAATTTCCATCTGAGGAAGGAGGCAGGAAACCGACTATCATAAAACACATTTGACTAGTTAATGAGAAGTCAAGAGTCAAGGGTCATATAGTCAATAGTCAAAAAATTGTGGACTCTGGACTTTGCGAGGCGGATTAAAGACGTGGACTTATATCAACTATTTAAAACTCGCTCACCGATTATTGGGGTGGTTCACCTACTACCACTGCCGACCTCACCTCGTTGGGGAGGTAGCCTAAAAACGGTGATTGACCGCGCTGAACAAGAAGCCGCAGCCCTGGCAAGCGGAGGGGTTGACGGACTGATCGTGGAGAATTTTTTTGATGCGCCGTTTACCAAAAACCAAGTTGATCCAGTGGTTGTAAGTGCCATGACCATTGTGGTGCAGCGGATACAAAATTTGGTGCCTTTGCCTATAGGCTTAAATGTTTTGCGAAACGACGCCAAAAGTGCAATGGCGATCGCTAGCTGTGTACAAGCGCAATTTATCCGTGTCAACGTTCTCACAGGGGTGATGGCAACCGACCAGGGATTAATTGAGGGAGAAGCCTATCAACTACTCCGCTATCGACGGGAGTTAGGCTCTGATGTTAAAATCCTGGCCGATGTGTTGGTGAAGCACGCCCGTCCTTTGAGTTCTCCAAATCTCACAGTCGCCGTGAAAGACACCATTGAAAGGGGTTTAGCAGACGGGGTGATTTTGTCAGGCTGGGCTACTGGTAGCCCTCCTAACTTAGAAGATTTGGAACTAGCTTGTGATGCAGCATCTGGCACGCCAGTGTTCATCGGTAGTGGGGCCAATTGGGAAAATATTGATACATTGATGCAGTCAGCAGATGGTGTAATAGTTTCCAGTTCCCTGAAACGTCACGGACGCATAGAGCAACCAATAGACCCAATTCGCGTCAGCCAATTTGTGGAAGCCGCACGTCACAATTGGAACTCCAAAGGTGAAAGCAAATCAGCAGAACAAGTGAAGTTACATTCTTAGGGAGTGGCGAAAGAGAGTTAGGAGTTAGGAGTTATGAGTTATAAGTTTTAAATTAATTGTTCCTAACTCCTTATTCTTAACTTTTCACTCCTCACTCTTAACTTTTTAACTCCTAACTTTTACCAATCCTCAATCCCCAATAGCAGTTTATGATTCGCCGCCGTTCTACTCCTTGGATTCATAGATGGTCGCGGCCATTGATTGCCGCGATCGCTGGATGTGGTGCCCTGACAACAGGTTATCTCACCATAGAAAAGTTAACAGGAAACAGTGCAGCTTGTGTGGCACAGGCTGGTGTCAAAGGCTGTAATGATGTGCTTTCCAGTGCTTGGGCAACAGTTTTTGGTCAGCCATTAGCCTTGTTTGGGTTTTTGGCATACACCAGTATGGTAGTACTGGCTTTGGCTCCCTTGGCAGTTAACCGAGAGCAAAATAAACAGCCGCGCTCAAATTTAGAAAACTTGACCTGGTTGCTGCTGCTGGCTGGAGCGATCGCTATGTCTGTCTTTAGTGGCTACTTAATGTACCTACTGGCATTTCAAATCAAAGCCACTTGTCCTTACTGTATCGGTTCAGCTTTGTTTTCTCTTAGTCTTTTGGTACTGACAATTATCGGTCGGACTTGGGAGGATATTGGGCAAATCTTCTTTACCGCCATTATTGTGGGGATGGTAACGCTGATTGGGACTTTAGGCGTCTATGCTGGCGTGAATCCAGTAGCTGATAACCCAGTTGAATCAACTTCTGGACAACCCGTAAAAATTTCCTTTGATCCCAACAAGAAGGAACCTAAACCTGGAGTTGGTTGGGAAATTACTACTACTTCTGGTGAGGCAGAAATTCAGCTGGCGCGTCACTTGACAAACATTGGTGCTAAAGAATATGTTGCTTGGTGGTGTCCCCATTGCCACGAACAAAAGCTCATCTTTGGCCAAGAAGCTTACAAGGAAATTGCTAAGGTTGAGTGTGCTTCTGCTAATAATCCAAACGTGATAGCGGACGAGTGTAAAGCTGCAAAAATTGAAGGCTTTCCCACTTGGATCATCAATGGTACAAAGTATAGCGCAGTCCAAAACTTAGAGGAACTGGCGAAAGTTTCTGGTTACACAGGCCCCCGTAACTTCAAGTATTTTAAGTAATTGCCTTGAGGAAGCCTGCACTGACCTAGCGGTATCGTGTAGTTCGCACCCCATAGTCAACTGGATGAATACAGCAAAGTTTGTTTCCAGTTGGCTTTTTTATTTTTGGTAATAGACAAGAGGTGTTGTCCAATAAGCTTTTTCCCAATTTCCCAGCGGCTTTTATCCGTAAACACCTTAGCTCGACTTTATCCAAAATGAGCACCTAAGTTTTCTTTATCCGGCAAAAACCTTAGCTTTTTAGCACAAACTTTTTCCATGTCACTAATTATCGTTGAACTTCATAAAGTAAAACTACTGTCACACAAAAGTTTCACCTTCAGCGTTGATGTTTTCAAAAAATGGATAAAGTCGAGCTTAGAGGATGTTTGAAAAGTATTGTTATTAACATTAGCGCCTCTATCCGTCAATTAGTTCTTGACAGACTACTAGGTAATGGGAATGAATCAGCAGCTAGGCAAGCATTGTGTGAAGTTAATCTTTGGACTGAAACAATCGCTTCGTCGAGGACACAGGGAGTTAATTACTGCCGCCAGCGTTGCAGTCTGCGTCCTGCTTTTGCACTCCATCGGATTATTGCAATCTTTGGAGTTAGCAGTTTTGGATCAATTTTTTCGCTTACGTCCATATGAATCGCCAGAAGATCGTATTACTATCGTAGTGATTGATGAGGCTTATTTAAACGAAGTAGGTTGGCCGATTCCAGATACAAATATTGCCCAGCTGTTGCAAAAATTAAACGTTCACAAACCCCGTGCTATTGGCTTAGATATCTACCGAAATTTGCCAGTAAAGCCTGTTAATCAAGAACTGCCTAATGCTTATAAGTCAATGCCCAACTTGATTGGTATTGAACAACTAGCAAATGACAAAAACGTTAGTGTTTTACCTCCATTGGGATTAAATCAGAATCAAGTGGGCTTTAACAACGTGCTGTTTGACTCTGATGTTAAAGTCCGTCGCAGTTTGTTGTATTGGCACGTTGATAATCAGGTACACGAAAGTTTTGCCCTGAAGTTGGCTTTATTGTATTTAAAGTCAGAAAATATTACTCCCAGCAAAGCAAAAAGCAACCCTGAGTATTTGCAATTGGGTAAGGCAGTATTTACTCGTTTTCAGGCTAATGATGGTGGTTATGTGGGAGCTAATGCTGGAGGCTACCAAATTTTGACCAATTTTCCCAAACCCAAATGTCAAAGTTCATGTGGAGAATTTTATAGTTTTCGCCAGGTATCGATGAAAGATGTACTGGCAGATAAAGTCGAAGAAAACTTAATTAAAGATCGGATTATACTCATTGGCTCCATTGCACCCAGTCTTCAGGATTTTGTATTTATTCCCTACTCCAGCAGTCTGATGGGTACAGCAAAGTCTGTACCTGGTATTCAACTGCAAGCTTATTTTATTAGTGAGTTAATCTCCGCTGCTCTGCAAGGACGACCTTTACTCAAAGTCTGGCCTGACTTTGTGGAAAACTTATGGATTTTTATCTGGTCTTATCTGGGAGCCGTGACGACATGGCGGATACGACATGCAACTAGGAGCCTGCTCTGTATCCTGGTTTCTTGTTTTGTATTAACCCTGAGTGCGTACCTTGCTTTCTTGTATGGTTGGTGGATACCGATTATTCCCTCACTGTTTAGCTTTGGAAGTTCAGCTATTTGGATGACCAGTAATATTGCCCACATGCAGGGAGAGTGGAAACGTTCCAAAGAATTTTTGTATCATGTAATCAACACAATTTCTGATCCAATTTTTGTGAAAAATGAACAACATCAGTGGATTGTTTTAAATGAGGCGTATTGTCGATTTATCGGTTATCCGAATAAGTTCTTAAATGAAAAGTCAGACTATGACTTTTTCCCTAAACATGAAGCCGATGTCTTTCGAGAACAGGATGATCTTGTTTTCCAGACTCAGCAACCCCAGGAGCATGAAGAAGAATTTACAAATGCAGATGGTCAGACTCATCAAATTGCCACTAAGCGATCGCTTCATAAAGATGCAGCTGGCAATTTATTTTTAGTTGGGGTCATCCGAGATATTACTCAGCGCAAGCTCATGGAGGAACATCTCAAGCGTACTGCTGATGAACTATCCCGCTCTAACGATGAATTAAAACTCAAAGAAGACCATTTGCGTTATTTAGCATATCACGATCCCCTCACTGGTCTATCCAATCGCAAATTTTTTACCGAACAACTTTACGAGTCATTACATGGGGCGCAACACGATAACTTGTTGCTGGGAGTGCTGTTTATTGATTTAGATGGCTTTAAGCAAGTCAATGATACTCTAGGGCACGAGACAGGCGATCGCTTGCTAATGACTATCGCTGGACGACTTAGCAACTCTTTACGCGCTAGTGATACAGTTTCTCGTTTGGGTGGCGATGAATTTACTGTAATTTTACGGGCAATTCCTAATGTCCAAATAGCTGCTAAAGTCGCTGAAAAAATTTTAAGCAGTATTATCAAGCCAATTGTGGTAGACGGCGATGCAATCCGAATCTCTGCCAGTATTGGCATTAGTGTCTACCCATACAACAGTCAAGACAGTGAAACTTTGATAAAACAAGCAGATGCAGCAATGTATCGTGCCAAGCGCCTGGGTAAAAATCGCTACGAGTTTGCTTAATTAGTCAAGAGTCAAGCCTCCAGACTTTTCTTACTTTAGTCAATATTTTTACCCTAAAATTAGGAATGTGGACTTAAAACACGTTCAAGGCTCTGTCTTGAAAAGGATTGTGTATATGCCTAAAGGTGGCTTTTAGGCAATATGGAGACCTAGCATGGCTTTTTTACCTAAAGACTAAACATAAGAATATAGGCAGCAAAGGAATTAGGGTAATTAGGAAACTAACTTAATTTTAAAAGTATTTTTAATTTCAAAAAATCTACTTATATTTACTCACTTTATTACGGTATTTTATACTTCAAACGTTTTTAAAATTCTTGTAATCTGGGAATTTAGTTATTTTATCTTTACTATAATTAAATTCAAACTCTACGAAGAAATAAGTATTTTTTGAGATTTTGATGAGCTACGTTTTTTGAAAAACATAGTGTTTATACTGATGAAGATGAAGATACTATTAATAAAATAGTGATTTAGGCTAAATTCTCATAGAATTCATCAACATATCTAACTTTAGACTGATGTAAAAACAGCATATTTAAGAATACCAATTAAGTATCAAAACTATTTAATACCAGCAGATTAATCTTTAACTACAAGTAGATACCACCATGACTTGTACAGTAACCGTAAGAATTTAATGAAGTTGAAATCTTTTTACGAAAAAGTAAGTAGATATACGAAAGACCATAAAAAATACGTTTTGAAATTAAAAATTAGTAATTTTACTGAAATTTATGAAACCTAACTTCCGAATTACAAAGTTTATCATATTGTGCATAAGTGCTTATATCCTACTACCTAAAATTGCCACTTACACATGTATTTTCAGCAGTGCAAGTGCTAATACTTTGCCCGCTACTAGCAGCAACGCTTTAATCGCTCCCAAGGTCAATTCTCAAAATTTAAAAGACATATATATCCCACCAAATTATGGTGGTCCCGACAGTCAGCATGGTAGCGGCACCCGCTGATAGCAATAGCGCTAGCGAGTTATCGAGCATGGGGGGACTAGTAGTAACGATGTAGGAGCATCACTTGCCCCTGGCGCAGCGACCACAGGATAAAGAATTAAAAGCCTTTACTAAAAGCCTGTTATGAAAACTACAATCAAGACAATAGTGGAGATTTCCACCAATGATGTGTTTGTACAAGTGTGTGAACTTGCCAATTTGGGTCTGGTTGAGGATAATCTAAACGGTAGTGTCCACCTCGGCTTTCGGTTCTAAAAACAGCACTTTTGAGAATTAAATCAGCCACATCTAATAAATTGCGGGTTTCTGCCCAAAGTCCTAATTGCCGTTCAACATCTGGTAAGTCAAAACTAGCTGGTTCTGCGGGACGTAAAGCAAGCAAGAATTGACTTAAATGCAAAGCCGTGAAATCTTGCTGCCAAGATTCAATAGTGGCGATCGCAGTTTCCAACCGTGATTGCTCCCGACAAATACCAGCACTTTCCCACACTAGACGTGGTAACTTTTCCCTGAGCGCTTCTAGCTGTGCTTGCTGGATGTGCCACTCACTAGCATCAGCACTAAATTTCCGTAATGGCAGCACTGGTGTTTCTGACGGCAGCCCAATATTTTCCAACTCAATTTGGCCCATCTGGGCCCCAAACACAATACATTCCAGTAGAGAATTACTGGCAAGGCGATTTGCCCCATGCACCCCGGTACTAGCGGTTTCACCCACCGCGTACAAACTCTTAATATTCGTGCGATTCATCAGATCCGCAACAATCCCACCCATCCAGTAATGGGCAGCAGGGGCCACAGGAATTGGTTCATGGAAAACATCAACGCCCCAGTGCTGACAAACTTTGATGATGTTGGGAAAGCGGTGACGAATCTTGTCGGCGGGGATAGGGCGCATATCCAACCACACATGGGCAGTCGCCAGATCAACGGCGGTACGTTGTAAATGGCTGAAAATTGCTCTACTGACTACATCTCTGGGTGCGAGTTCACCCGCCGGGTGATAGTCAAAGGCAAAACGCCGCCCTTCGTTATCGACAAGGTGTGCCCCCTCGCCGCGTACAGCTTCGCTAATCAGAAAGCGATCGGCACCAGGTTTAGTCAGAGCAGTGGGGTGAAATTGCACAAATTCCAAATCGCGGAGGATCGCCCCAGCCCGAGCTGCGATCGCTACCCCATCACCCGTACTCACAGCCGGGTTAGTGGTTTGGGCAAATACCTGACCGCCGCCGCCAGTTGCCAATACCACAGCACCAGCTCTTACCCATCTGATTTCACCTTGATAAAACAGGCTTATTCCTTGACAGCGACCACTTTCGGGTTCGATCCACAAACTTAAAGCCAAAGCTTGCTGAATGACTTGAATATTCTGGCGACGTAATACTTGGGCGGTGAGGGTAGTGGTAACTTCCCTCCCTGTGGTGTCAGCGGCGTGCAGAACGCGGTTGCGAGAATGGGCAGCTTCTAAAGTTAAAGCCAAGGCTTGACCATGACGATCAAAAGCAACCCCCAAGTTAACTAAAGATTGAATACAGTTAGGGGCAAATTGGGCGAGAAATTCTACAGCGGTGCGATCGCATAAACCCGCACCTGCCCGGATCGTATCTTCAATGTGCAGCGTGGGAGAATCTTCCGGGGAAACGGCTGCGGCAATGCCACCTTGCGCCCAATCACTGGCGGACAAAGCAACAGTTTCTTTGGTAATCAAACCGACTCGCAAGGACTCTGGTAGACACAGCGCTGTGTATAGTCCAGCCGCACCAGCACCGACTACTACAACATCAAATTGGCTAGGAATATCTATCTGAGGCAAGGTAATGAGGGAGTTAGAAGTGAGGAGTGAGGAGTGAGGAGTTTAGAATTTTTAACTCCTAACTCCTAACTGGTAATCGTATCCCACTCCCTAGAATCAGAAGTGGGCTGCTATTTGCTAGATTAACTGCAACGTGCAGTTATCTGTAGATGCCGTTGTTAAAGCGATCATCTCCCTCGTTGAAGGCAGGCTCTAGGTCTGTCACGGTGAATTTATCGAAGTTGGCTTGCAGGGTTTCTTTTTGGCGGTCGCTCAATCCTGGAAGATCCAATACATCCTCTACTTTTTGGTAGGGAGCATTCATGATGATTTTCTTAGCCAAGGTGGGATAAAGTCCTGGATACTGTTGAAAAGCTCGGACGTTGGTATTATTTAAATCAATTTTTTTACCAAATTCCGTTCCTAGTTTAGCGTCTGCCCGATTCTGCCGCTGAATTGCCAGAATTGGGACTTGAGGAAAAGCAAAACTGTTGAAACTAGAAGCTTGGGCTATCTGAGTTGTTCCCAACCATCCCCAGCAACTAAGTAACAAACTAAACACTGTTAATAAACGCACCAATCCTTTCACGATTTTCTACCTCTTTCCATCAAACAGAAATAAAAGTTTTAAGCTAACAGGCGTCAGCGGTCATTAGTCATTAGTCAGAGTGCTAAAGACAATTGGACTTTAGACAAAACCTGATAGCTTAATCAACACAGCAGTCATCAGAAACTAATATACAGCGGATTAATATCCACAATATTTGCCGTTACTGGGTTTGACTGTACTTTGCCAAAAATTTTCATAGTGGTAAGAGTGCCTGCATAGCTGCAATAGCGTTCCATCCATGATCCTGTAGCATTCCCAGCTAGACGAAATCTTTTCGGGGTGGCTGATTCTACCTCCCAAGCAGACATGAAACCGGGCGATGTCTAATACCGAAAACCCTAGCAAGAAGACTTGATGCTGATCGATTGTTATGTAATATTTCTTAACTAATCAATCATCTACAGCATCATTCTTGATGTGCCGTAGACTGGGCTGGAAAAAGTTTCGGTTTTGATATTACCCAATTTTGAATATTTAGGCTGCGATCGCAGCTAACAAAAATAGGCTGTCTACCAAAATTGTGCTTAAAACTGCGCCACTAAAGGCATACCAGTGTCTTTGATTTTGACCTAAAGGTAAAATCCCAACTGTTAAGAGCACTAAGGCGAAAATTATCGCCCAAGTTTGTCCCCAAGGTGCTTGTACTTGCATTAGGGCGTTTTGTAAGATTTGTGGTGCGCCATCTGCATCTACTCTCATGATTTGCCGCCAATAGGGCATCAAGTCTGCTAGATAAAAATATACATCTGTTAAAACTGTACCGAGTAAAGAACCTAAATAAAACCAGCTACCCACCTTACCCCAATTCTTCGCCAGACACCAGCAAGCAAGCGGTAAGCCTATAGATTCTACTGGCAGATGCCATAAGGGTTCCCAACGTAACCAGCCCCAGTAAATCGCTCCTGCTAACCAACTCCAGCTAAATCCTAAGAGCAAATCTCCCCAGACATAAGTTGCAGTCCGTGACATTAAGGTAAAACTTAGGCACACCCAAAATGCTGTCAGCGCTAAACTTAGACTTGGTAGCGATCGCACTATTGGCGCTTCTACAAATACTGGTACTGTTACCAAAAACACTGCCGCCGCAAACACTAACCAAGTTTGTCGGGCAGAAATAGATAAGGGGAGCGAGGGAGAAAAGGAGAGTGTAGATTCCAATTGCCTGATCCCCTTCTGCCCAAGATCAGCCAAATCCAACTCGGTATCAATAGAAGGGGTAGAAGCACTGTAGGAGGACAGTGTATTATTTATCAAAGTTTTTAATATTTGTTACTAAACTTTATCTTACTTAAGATATCACATCTAAAAATCCCCATAGGGTGGATTTTGATTGGATCAAAATTTTCTCAAGGTTGGATGTCACCCGGAAAAACTGAGTACAACAACGTAAAGTTGGATAATTCGTAAAAGTACGCATCCATTTTAGGAGTCTAGTTGATGGTGACAATCTTAGAAGTGGGCGGGATGAATTTACTCTTCTCGCAACTGTTACAGGTAGGAGGGTCGGCAACTGAAGTGAACTTGATACAGCAACTGCTTGAGGCATTTATTCTAGGGATTGTACAAGGCATCACAGAATTTCTGCCCATTAGCAGTACTGCTCATCTACAAGTGTTCACCAAGGCGTTCCACTGGGAAGAATTGGGGTCGAAAGCTTTTCTAGCGACAATTCAATTTGGCAGTGTGATTGCCGTCTTAATCTATTTTCGATTAATTATTGCTCAAGTTTTAAGTGGAGGCTGGGCGGCTTTTCAAGAAAAAGACTGGCAGCGAGAAGAATGGAGATTATTGGTAGGAATAGCAATAGGAACCTTGCCTGCTCTAGTCGGGGGATTTCTGCTGAAGAAGGCACTAAATAATGAAAATTCCGGGATTAACAGCATGACTACCATAGCTGTGGCTTCTATTGTGATGGCACTCTTATTAGGTGCATCGGAAAAATTAGGCAGTCGCAAGCGAGATTTTAAAGACATAACCATTCTAGATGGACTGCTAATCGGATTAGGTCAGATGCTGGCTTTAGTACCGGGTGCGTCTCGTTCTGGCTCAACTTTAACAACCGCCTTATTTCTGGGGCTGGAGAGGCAGACAGCAGCAAGATTTTCTTTTCTCTTAGGAATTCCCACCCTGACTATTGCCACCTTATATGAATTTTTTAAAGAAGCACTAGGCAAAATTGACTTGCTAGTGGTAGCAGTAGGGACATTATCAGCGTTTGCATTTTCTTATTTATCGATCGCCTGGTTGTTGCGATATCTTCAAACTAAGAACACATGGATATTTGTCTGGTATCGTTTGGCATTTGGATCGGTAATCCTCAGTGCGATCGCGGCTGGATTGTTGAAAAATAGTTAATAGTCATTGGTCATTTGTCATTTCTCCAAAGCAGACGATGAATGCCCAATGCCCCATGACGCCACTTGCTTTTCCTAAAGGAGACGCTGCTAGCAAGATCCCCTACGGGGTACAAGCCGGGAAACCCGGACAACGCAGTGGCTCCCCCATGCCCCATGCCCTATGACTACAATTCATCCTGCCCGAATTACCAAAGTTCTTCCAGATTCAATAGCCGCAGAGATTGGCTTTGAAGCTGGGGATGCGATCGTTGCAATCAATGGTACACGTCCCCGCGATTTAATCGATTATCAGTTTTTGTGTGCTGATGAAGTTTTGGAATTAGAAGTTTTAGATGCTACAGGTAAAACTCATAGCCTGGAAATCGAAAAAGATTACGACCAAGACTTGGGGCTAGAATTTGAAACTGCCCTATTTGATGGCTTAATTCAGTGCAATAATCGCTGTCCATTTTGCTTTATCGACCAACAGCCACCAGGTAAGCGCACCAGCTTGTACTTGAAAGACGATGATTACCGTCTGAGCTTTTTGTACGGCTCTTATCTTACCTTAACCAATTTGCCAGAAAGAGAATGGCAGCGGATTGAGCAAATGCGCTTGTCTCCGTTGTATGTTTCTGTTCATGCGACGGAGGCCCAAGTCAGAATTCGACTGCTAAAAAATCCGCGTGCGGGACAAATCTTGCAACAACTCAAGTGGTTTCAAAAAAGGCGACTACAAATTCATGCTCAAGTAGTTGTTTGTCCTGGTATAAATGATGGCAAACATCTGGAACAAACTCTCAAAGATTTAACGTCCTTTCATACTGGTGAAGTGCCTGCGGTGGCATCGGTGGCAGTTGTGCCAGTTGGGTTGACACGGTTTCGGCCTTCAGAAGACGAACTCACACCCGTAACTAAGGAAAAAGCAAAAGAAGTGATTTCCCAAGTGCAATCGCTCTCGCGACAATTTCGTCAACAATTCGCCTCCAGCGTTGTTTGGTTAGCCGATGAGTGGTTTTTGATTGCAGGTGAAGAATTACCCAGCGAATCTGAATATGAAGAATATCCCCAAATTGATAACGGAGTTGGTTCGATTCAATTATTTCTCAAGCAATTTGCCACCGTTGCAGCAGAATTACTCCCGCCAAAAGTATATCCTCAAAGAAAATTTACTTGGGTAGTGGGCAACGCCGTAGAAAAAGCATTTCAACCCATTTTGAAACGCTTAAATTTTGTTGAAGGTTTAGAAGTCAATATGCGTGCTTTATGTAGTGATTATTGGGGACAAACTATCAGTGTAACCGGATTACTAACTGGTCATGATTTGCTTTTAAATTTAGAAGGACAAGATTTAGGTGATGGGATTTTGCTACCGAATATCATGTTAAAAAATGGTGAATTAGTATTTTTAGATGATATGAATATTGAAGAATTAGCTGGGAGACTAAATACAAAAATTTTTCCAGTAGCAGGAGTTGAAGATTTAATCAAAACATGTATTTTCAATTATGTTCAGCTTTAGTTATCAAAGTTCAGTTGTTTTTCTGAGGTAATTTCTTGTTATGCTGGATGATAAATAAGAAGTAATGTCTAATAACTAATCCATTCAGGAGTCACTAGTGAAGAATCGGGAAAAGTATCAGAAAAAGGCAGATTTACAAATAAAAAAAGCCGGATTCTTCATATTAATTTTTAATTTTTTAATCTTAAATAGTTTTAGTATTTTGCCAGTAACGGCGGCGACTGAAGAACCTATATTGAGCGTAGTCCATAGCCAAGAAAATGCAAATCAATGGACAGGAATAACTGACCGCTTACAGGCAATAGGAGTGAAATATTGTGTAATTCCCCTAACTGATGTCAAAAGTGTGGCAGATTGGGGCGATCGCCGGGTATTATTTTTGCCAAATGTTGAGACATTAACACCAACCCAAGCGATCGCTCTCGAAGAATGGATGAGTAAAGGTGGGCGCTTGATTGCTAGTGGCCCCGTAGGTAGTCTATCAGCGCCCGGAGTGCGGCAGTTATTGCGATCGCTTTTGGGAGGTTATTGGGGATTCAGCCTCAGTGACACAGAACAGATCAAACCCACAAAAACCAATATCCCTGAATGGGCAAATCAAACTCAACTCTTTGGCAAAGTCCGCGGCGGCGTTGTGATTCCTAATGATATGGGCACTGAATCTGCTGCTGTTTGGAATTCCAAAGATAATCCTGCCGCAGTAGTGACAACTGAGCGTTCCACCCTTTTGGGCTGGCGCTGGGGAACAGATGCAGCCTCAGCAGCCGACTTAGATAATGCCTGGTTAAAAGCTGCTCTCAATCACTATTTGACAGCGCTAGCACCATCAAATCGCATGAAAAAAATAGCAGGAGGTTCCCAAAACTGTTCTACAACGGTGGCGGCTGCGCCAAGGGAGCAAAGGGGCAGCACTTCTCTGCGAGACGCTGCGCGAACGGCTACGCTCAGTGACCGGGGGGCAGGGGCGCAGGGGGGCAGTTCATCTCCGTCATCTCCTACTCCTTTTAAAACTGCCACTGCTCCCATCCCTAGAGCGCTGACTACAGTCAAACCCCCAACTGAGGCTATTGACCAGTTAGAACAAGCGGTGCGTCTAGATGTTGCACCTAACTCCAATGAGCCGATTGACAACAATGAAGCGATCGCTCTCCAGCAAGAGCTAGAAAATCTAATTGGTCGGGTGGAAAGCGCTAATTTAGCGGTGTCAGCTGATGCAGCTGATGAAGGTGTTGCGATATCTGACGACAAGCAGTCCTCTAGGCATCTGGATACCTATACCCCCCAATCTGTCAAGCAGCAGCCGACACAATTAGCCTCAACTAAATTGGGGGGACTAGGCATAAGTAAAGACCAAGCCTTGGTACAGGTAAGGGTAATTGCCAAAAACTTACCCCAATTGATTGCCCAAAAAAACTACGCTCTAGCTCGTCAGCAGTGGCTGGTAGCGAAAACGATTTTGTGGCAGCAGTTTCCCGTTAATCAAAGGCTGGCTCAACCAGAAATCAGAGCAGTTTGGTTAGATCGGGGGACGATTGTCCGTGCTGGTAGCAAGGCGGGACTAGCCCAGATTTTTGATCGCCTAGCCCAAGCTGGGATTAATACCGTTTTCTTTGAAACTGTTAATGCTGGCTATACCATTTATCCCAGCCAAGTGGCAAAAGAGCAAAACCCATTAACTCGTGGATGGGACCCACTAGCAGATGCGGTGAAATTAGCCCATGAGCGAGACATAGAATTACACGCTTGGGTTTGGACTTTTGCTGCTGGTAACCAACGGCACAATCAGATTATCAACGTTAATCTTGATTATCCAGGGCCAGTACTGGCGGCTCATCCCGATTGGGCAAACTACGATAATCTTGGCAACATGATTCCCGTTGGTCAGACTAAGCCATTCTTTGACCCAGCCAACTCCGAAGTGCGGCAGTACTTACTCAAGCTGTACGAGGAAATCGTTACTCGCTATGACGTGGATGGTCTACAGCTAGATTACATTCGCTACCCCTTTCAAGACCCATCAGCAGGTCGAACCTACGGCTATGGCAAAGCTGCAAGAGCGCAGTTTCAGCAACTTACTGGTGTAGATCCGATAAATATTTCCCCCAGCCAACCAGACTTGTGGCAAAAGTGGACGACATTTCGCACCGAGCAAGTTGATAGCTTTGTTGCCCAAGTTTCACAGCAGTTGCGACAAAAACGACCGAATTTAATTTTGTCGGTTGCAGTATTTCCTCTGCCAGAACTAGAGCGGATTCAGAAAATTCAACAAAACTGGGAAATTTGGGCAAGGCGGGGAGATGTAGATTTAATCGTTCCGATGACTTATGCTCTGGATACTTCGCGCTTCCAACGACTAGCCCAACCCTGGATCGCCTCTAAACAATTGGGAGCTACATTGTTAGTGCCGGGAATTCGCTTACTTTCTTTGCCAACAGTTGGAGCATTTGATCAACTCCAGTTGGTAAGGGACTTGCCAGTTAGTGGTTACGCACTTTTTGCCGCAGAGAATTTTAACAACGAGCTACAAAAACTTTTTATTAGCACCCAAGGTAAGGTTCAATCCACAGCAAGTGAACCGATTCCTCATCGCCAGCCTTTTCAAACTGCCGCCATCCGTTACACCGCGCTGCAACGGGAATGGAAATTTGTTTTCCAAAATCACCAACTACAAAGGACTGCTCAGACAATATCAGATTTTAACAACCAGGCAGAAGTTTTACGCAGTGCTTTAAATCAGCTTGCCGTTTCCCCTTCTGCTAGTAAGTTAATAGTGGCGAGAGCCTCTCTAACTCGGTTCCAGTCTGAATTTCGGGTATTGATGAGCCAAGAGCTTAAGTCAAACTCCTATCAAGTCAAAGTCTGGGAAAATCGGCTTGTAACTATAGAAAGGCTATTGCGCTATGGGGAACGGCGGGTGCAGTTGCATCCTTAGTGAAGAAGCAAGTTTAGGACTTACGCAATAACTCTCCGAAACTCTTATTCCTTCGTGTCCTTTGCGTCCTTTGCGGTTCGTTTTTTCATAATTTTGCGTAAGTCTTGGAACTAAGAAAAATCGGACTTTAGAATGGCGACAATTATTAAGTATCAAGTCTAGAATAGGAAAATTGTGTATAGTGTCTGCAATCATGAAAGTCTCTGGGCGTTTCTTGCTGCCAGTTTTTTTACTGACCTTTGCAGTAGCCTGTAACCAAACTCGCGCCTCCTTAGACAATCCCACGCCGCAAGCATCTGTACCTTCTGCCCAACAGACACAGAATCCTACACAGCCAAAAAATCTTGTCCGAACTGAAGCACTTTCACCCACACCCATCCGGATCAATCTGAAGAATCTACCAGCACCCTTCGCAACAGAAAGTGCCTCCAAGCGACCTGAGGTTGTGCCCATTCCGCAAAATCCGGTGCTGCGCGTGCCACCAGGCTTTACAGTTAACGTCTTTGCTGAAGGTCTAGATGCCCCACGCTGGCTAGCTTTAACCCCCAGTGGTGATGTCCTAGTGACTGAAACCGAGCAAAATCGGATTCGTCTGTTGCGTGATAGCAATGGTGACGGCGTAGCCGATGTTCGAGAAACCTTTGCTAGTAGGGACAACGGACTCAATAGATCCTTTGGGATGGCTTTTGCAGGTAATTCCTTTTTTCTAGGGAACACAGACGCTGTGGTGCGTTTTCCCTATACTCAAGGTCAAAACAAGATTACAGGTAAGGGGAAAAAAATTGCTGACTTGCCTGCTAAAGGTTATAACAACCATTGGACGCGCAATGTGGTTGTCTCACCCGATGGCAAGAAATTATATGTTTCAGTTGGTTCAGGAACCAATGTGGATGAAGAACCCCTACCACGGGCTTCGATACAGGTGATGAATTTAGATGGTTCCCAGCAGCAGACTTTCGCTTCCGGCTTGCGTAATCCTGTGGGATTGGACTTTCACCCGATAACTAAGCAACTTTACGCCACTGTTAACGAACGGGATGGAATCGGTGATGACTTGGTTCCAGACTATCTGACACGCGTTCAACAGGGGAAATTTTACGGCTGGCCCTATGCCTATTTGACGCCAAACAACCTTGACCCTCGTCAAAAAACGGATGGTAAAAGTAAACGCCCCGATTTAGCAGCCCGTACCCAAACGCCAGATGTGCTGTTCCAGGCGCACTCAGCAGCGTTGGGTTTGCAGTTTTATGATGGTCAAACGTTTCCAAAAAAATACCGCAACGGTGCTTTTGCTGCTTTTCGTGGTTCTTGGAACCGTGATCGCGGCACCGGTTATAAAATTGTATTTGTTCCCTTCGATGCTAAAGGGCGATCGCAAGGCTACTATGAAGATTTTCTCACAGGATTTTTGCTAAATCCTTCTGTACCAACCACTTGGGGACGACCTGTAGGTTTACTCGTGTTGCCAGATGGCAGTCTACTACTAACAGAAGAAGTTAATAATCGGATTTATAGAATTCAGTATACGGGGAGTTAAACAATTCAAAATTTACGCATTCAAAAATTCAGGAGTAAAATCTCTTATCTGGGGGCAACTTAGAACAGTTGTTATCAATAGAGATGCTGTGACCATTTCCTTCGCAGGTTTATTGCCTTTACGCTAGATTACTTAAAAATACTCATAATCATCTGGTTGAGAAATTAATTATGGCTCAGAATGAAAATAATACTCAGTCAAATATCAACGAATTATCTCCCCATTCAGGTACACGATACTGGGGTGAGGTGGAGGTGATCGAGGAGGGAGAAACCTATAGAATTAGTCGTGTTGAAATTAAGCCTAGGCACGGCATTAAACCACAAATTCATTATCACCGCAATGAACATTGGGTTGTAGTCTCTGGTGTAGCCAAGGTGACTTGTGGCGATGCGGAAATATTACTGAATCGAAATGAGTCAACTTATGTCCCTGCTGCAACACTACATAAAGTAGAAAATCCTGGACATATTCCGCTAGTTATTCTGGAAATTCAAAATGGTGAGTATTTGGGTGAAGATGATACTGAGCGTCCTTATGACTTAAATTTGGTCAAACCTGTAGCTGAAGGTCAGTAATAATTTTAGATTTTAGACTTTGGCTACGCTCAGTCGAACGATTTTGGATTAAAGAATTGAAATTTAATCCAAAATTGTCAATTCCATTATCCAAAATTGAATTGCCCAATGCCCAATCAAAACCACCCTTCTTGTTCCAGGGTTTCAATCAGCTGCAAGCCACGGGGATCACCCACTCCTAACAGTGAGGCTTTCGCGTCTTCCCGGACTCCCAAATCTTGGTCTTCAGCAAAGGCTTGAATTAGGGCATCGATCGCTGTGGCATAAACTACATTAGAAGGGAGTTCGCGGCACAGTTGACCAATTGCCCAAGCACTGTTGCTCCGCACTGCTGCCACCGGGTCTTGGACTAAGGCTTCAATTAATGGTGGCATTGCCCCTATAACTGCTTCATAACCTACTTCTGCCATCTGTGCTAAGGCGCTAGCAGCCCACAAACGCACTGCGGAAATGTCAGTTCTTAAGGCGTCTGCTAGGGGCGCTAAAGAACGGCGATCGCGACAGTTTCCTAAAGCCCAAACAACGCCTTTACGCACATAGCCATTCCAATCATTGTTTAGTTGAGCAATTAACGGACTCACTGCTTCTGAACTAGGATTGCGTCCAAGTCCATAAGCTGCACTCACCCGCACTAAGGGACAGGTATCAGTTAACAGGCGAATCAAATGGGGGATAGCCCGCGCATCTTCAATATCAGAAAAAGCACGCGCCGCTAACATTCGTTGCTGGGGCTGGGGATTTGTCAGCAGGGCTAGTATCACTTCTGGATCAGGCTTCGCCACAACTGATTCGGTAGTCAGCGGCTCTATTTTATCTAAGGGGCTTTCTAGTTCCTGCTCGATATCAAGTAGGCTTAGATCGTCTTCGTCATACATAATTTCATTTGAATCCCTTTTTGGGATTAACACATAACGCGATGTGCCAAGAAGTTAAAGCCTTATATATATTAGTTGCGTTATTATCCACTTTCCATTCTCCCTCGTTAAGCTTTATCCAAACGAGAACCGTTATAATTCAGACGCTAAAGTATATTATTGCTATCCTCTAGTTTATTTTTCTGCATTCAGGAATTTTACCATCCACAGGGATTGGGTTTGATAACCTAACTGATTGTAAAGATTTAATGCGGGTTTGTTTGATTGAAACACTTGCAATCCAATCTGGCGATCGCCTCTTTGAATAGCCCAATTTTCCACATATCGCATTAAGGCTGTACCAATACCTCGCCGCCGATGTTCTGGCACAACGTAGAGGATAAAGATATGAGCATGACGATTACCCTGCACTTGATCTATGGCATTGCCTACCCAAAGGCAGGCTATAGGGGAAGTAGAAGTTGGGGGGGCTGGGGAGGCCGGTGGGGAAGAATCATTGTTCAGTAACTCTTCTCTCCCCCTGCTCCCCCTGATTCCCCCGCTCTCTTTTTCGACCCACCACAAGGGCGTATCACTAGAAAAGTATTGCTTAACTGTTTGTTCCAGGTGAGAAAAATCCTCATTAGGAAAAAGATCCTGGTAAGTTCGCTGCATGAATTTAAGCAGCAGCGCCCGATCCAAAGCGGAGCCACGGCGAATAATATACCCCGGTAGTAATTGCTCAGACACTGCTGATGTTTATTGTATTTAGGGACTGACAAAAAATAAATTATCCAAAATTATTTGTACATTTGTAGGGGATCTTGGCCAAGATCCCCTACGATAAGATGTTTTTTTTACTGGAAGTCCCTTAGTTAGCTGAGTTATATGCTGCTGGTGGCAAATTAGCAGGAGTCGGTTGAGAACTTATCCCCACTTCTTCAATTGGTGCAGGTGCTGCCATATCAGAGGGTAAAAAGATCCGGGCGCTGACTGCCACTAAGGCAAAGAAAAATACTAATACTGCAAGCAAGGGGGCGATGTACTGACGAAATATAGCCATATTTAGATTGCAAACAAGCTCGGAACTTTTATGAGAACCTAGCTGAATATTTGTGAAGTATTCTTGATTTATTTTAGCGATTTTCCGGGCATGGAAAATAACAGATTATTGGCTATCGCGCTCCAAGTCATCAAGAACTCTTTCGCAGTACCAATTCTCCGGCATCCCAGGATAAGTCTCTTTTGCCTGTTCAATTAACCTTTCAGCAGCGACGGTATCACCGGATAACTTAGCAATTAGCCTGTTTTTGAGATAGCTATCAGATACACCCTCCTCTACCTGGTTTGGTATCCTTTCATTTATAGTTGATGGCCGGGACTGCTCTCTCCGCAACTGCCAAAATAAAACGTAATAAAGTGTACCAAAAATTAAAATTAGGCTGAGTGTTCCGAAAAAAGTTAGGAGGTTAAATGCTAGAAATCCCAGAACTAACTGCGAGAGAACATAGCCAAGTAATAAACCAGTGAGTAAGAGAATAAATGTGCCGACAGCAATAACTACTTGATTCCCCATATATCCTCTTCTTCGTTCTCCAATCCTGGTCTGGATAATACTACCACTGGCTTTGGATTCCAAGGGGCAAAGAATGGCAATAATAGTAATCCCGGTAAAGCAGCTATTGCTGTCAGTAAAAAGAATGTAGACCAGCCGGTGGCTTGTGCCCATGTACCTGCTGGAGCCGTGAGAATATCTCTACTAAAAGCCTGCAAACTCGAAAGTAAGGCGTACTGTGTAGCTGAAAAGCTTTGGTTACAAAGACTCATCAAAAATGCTACAAAAGCAGCAGTTTCTAGACCAGCACAAAATTGTTCTATATTAACGGCAGCTAACATTAGATAGAAGTTTTTACCTACTACTGCCAACGCAAAGAAAGCCAAGTTGCCTACAGCTTGCAGGATGGCGAATATCCAGAGCGAGCGATTAACACCAATTTTGGTCATTATTGCTCCTGCTGCCAAGGTGCCAACAATAGTGGCGAAAATTCCCAATGCACCAGGAAATGCTATGTCGGTTTGAGTGAAATGTAAGCCTTTATCTAACAAAAATGGGGTGGATACATTCTTTAGTAAAGAATCCCCCAACTTGTAGATCACAATAAATATTAGGATTAAAAGCCCTTGGAACCAGCCCTGACGCTGGAAAAATTCAATGAAGGGTAATTGGACAGCGGCGGATAAAGTCTGAGGCGGGCGATCGCGTAGGACTGGTTCTGGTGCAAAAATAGAACTTACCACGCCTACGAGCATCAACAGCGACATCAACAAGTAAACAGCTTGCCAAGGCATTCTGTCTGCCAAAAATAAGGTAACGTAACCGGTTACTAAAACGGCAATACGATAACCCAATAAGTAAATAGATGCTCCCGCACCTCTTTCTTGCACTTCCACTACATCAGTGCGGTAAGCATCAACTAAAATGTCTTGACTGGCGCTAAAAAAAGCAACGGCTATTGCAGCAATTATTAAAGGTTGTAGCCCTTGGGATGGTTTAAATACAGCCATTGCAGCTATACTTAACAGTAATGCTACTTGTATAATTACTAACCAACCGCGCCGTCGTCCCAAAAAAGGCGGTACAAATCTATCTAGTAAAGGCGACCAGAGAAATTTTAAAGAATAGGGGAGCTTTACTAAACTAAAAGCAGCGATCGCTGCCAAGCTAATTCCTTCTTTGGTTAACCATGCTTGTAATGTCTGACTGGTTAAATACAACGGCAACCCTGATGAAAAGCCAAGAAATAACAAAGCTCCCATCTTTGGGCTGCCAAAAATTCGTAGCAGCGATTTATTTACTTCCACAATCTTGAAGATTCCTTTTTATCTAATTGAATTGCAGTTATCTTGCCATAGCTGCTGTGTAATTTCGTGTAAGCACACAAATCTGCTAAGATTTTCTTTATTTAAGATACATATCAGCAATGTTGTAACAGTATGATTATTCCTTAATTTTCCTTAATTGAATAAACCTGATGCCCCCTGATTTTTACTCCCTGTGCAGCAAGGCATTTTTCCCAACCTTCTCGCGTACCGATATCGCTTTTGTGATTGAGCAATCCTAATTGCTGTTCTTGTTGGGTGAGTTGAGCAAATTCTTCGTAACCAGGGTAGTTGCTGGTAACAAATGTTTCCTTACGGTGCAAAATCGGCGGATTTGCTCTAGTTGCATAGTCTCGGTGAGTGACAACTAGGGTTTTTAAGTCAATAGTTATACTAGCTTTTAATGCTGGATGGGGGTCAGTGTCGAAATCAGGGTAACACAGATAGGATATTTGCGGCTGATCAGTGTGATATTTTATCAATGTGGCTCCATCTACACGCCCAATGGTACGGCTAGCGCAACCTTCACAAATTCGCAGCACGGGGTCAAGTGCTGCTAGTGCCGAAACATGGACGTAAAGGGCACCGCGCGTGTGTTTACCAATTTTGCTTTTTTCGCACGCAGTTTGAATCACCCCAGATTTGCCTAAGCTGAAAAGTTTTTGGTCGGCTACTTGACAAGCTTCTTCATAGCTACTAAAAAAGGCTTTGATATCGTGACGCATTTGGGCTGCTAGCTTCTGCCATGCGGGGCGTTGATCAAAGTGGGTGAGGGCAAGATAAACTTGGATATCCAAAGAACGGCGGTAAGCGATCGCATCCCATTCTGCTTCATCGGTAGCTTGTAAAACTACACCGAAGGCGCGGCGAAAGTTACCAAATTCGCTGAGTAATTCCTGTTCATTTTCCAATTCGCCTTTGGCTGGTAATCTACCGCGCTTGGTAAAAAAAGCCATTAGAGGTTGCAGTTGTTCTTGATAGTCTTCAAACCGCTTAGTGGGGATGCGGACTCGCGGTGTAGAAGTGGTAGAAAAGAAGCGGATAGCTTTGTAACTTTCTTTTTCGGCTTCATCTCGAAAAACAAAGTAGACACCTAAAGCGATCGGTACTGCATCTACATTTAGAACTTCATCAATATAAGTTTTAAGTTCTTCTTGTTCGTAATATTTCTGAAAAGTATTGCGGCGTGTCACAATGCCATCATTGTAAGCAAGCTGGGTTTTACTGGGAGCGTTAATCAGTATTTGAGCAGCGACAATTAAAACTTTCCCCGTGAGTTCCCAAGCTTGGCGAAGGCTTTGACGACGTTCCTCTGGGTCTTCGATGACATTGAGGACGTAACCCAAGTTAACCACATCAGCGGGGGTGAGTGGTACATCCGGATGGTAGTAAGGGTCCCAGCCTGTACTGGTGTAGCCTAAGTTTTTTACTCGCCAGACATCACCACCGTAGCCGCAACCGTAGTCAAAAAAAGTGGTGTCTTGATTCAGGATTGCCCATTCTATTGCCAATCGCACGGGGCGAGATATGTCAGTGCGAGCGATTGCAGCTCTATGACGCTCGATTTCTAGCGCTTCAGGCATAATATTAGTTGTCAGTTAACAGTGAACAGTTAACAGTCAACTAATATCCTTTCAATTTTTAATGGCCAGTTCGATTAAATCTTCAATTTTCTTGATATTTGGATCGCCTGCTAAGTAGCCAATGCCCCGATGCAAATGCAGACGGAATTGAGTGACAAGGGTTTCTTTATCGGTGGGATAACCGTCATTGTGACAGCGTTGCTTGAGGGCGAGGAGGAGTATATCGGACATTTCGCCACCAAAGACGCGCCAAGTCATTTCGACGTTGCTATCTTGGGGAATTGGGACGGGGGAGGGTGCGGTTGATTCTGCAAGGGAACGGCAAAACGCCCAACGACATAGGATATTCCATTGGTCGATTTTGGTGCTGCGTCTGAGTTTGGTAAGTTGGTCTTTGGCTGTTTGGGAGAGGCGAATACGTTCTATTGGTGATTCCATAGTTTTTATAAATAGTGATAGGCTTAAAAAAATTGCGGTTGCTCAATTTTTTAACAATATCTACTACCAAAAATATCCTGGTTGTATGGTAGTTTGGCGGGTGGCGGAGTCATATTTGAGAAGATATTCACGGGCGATCGCTTCGTTTTCTCGTAGTGTTTCTACTTCTTTCTTTCCAATCTCGGTATCGGTAGATAGCAGGATTACTTGGTGGCTGGCGGATGGAAAGTAACGTTCAACTAAGTTACTGCGGTGGGAAGAGTCTAGTCTACCTAATGGCGTATCGATTGCTACTGGTAGTCGGTGTCCAGAGACTTTTGCTAGTCCCCAGAGAAAGGCGATCGCAAGTAGTTGTTTTTCGCCAGCCGAGAGGCGATGTTTAGGGACAGGTTTACCATTTAAATCGTAAAGCGAAAGGCTGAAAGTCTTGGTATCAATGGTAATGCGATGTACTAAATCTGATTTGTGGAGGAGATAAAGGAAGCAATTTTTAACTTCTTCCTCTAATTTATTGAGTTTTCGCAGAGTTAATTTTTCACGAAAAATCTTGAGTGTGTCTTGAACTTTTGCTGCTGATGTAATAATATGTTCATTATTTTTATGTTTAATGTTTTCTACTGTATATTCACTTAATTCTTTTTTGGACTTGGCAATAATAGTTTCTAATTCAGCTAAACGGCGGCGGATTGTTTCGTAATTTGCTTTAGCTTCAACAACTTGATTTTGTGCCGCTTCTAGTGCTTGACGCAGCTTTGTATAATCTTCTGGTGCTGCTGCTGTCTGCACTTGCCTTTCTAGAGTATGAATTTCTTCTTCTTTATTTTTAAGAATAGCTAATTTATCTTTTGCAGAAATTTTTGAATTTTGTAAATGATATATGAGATTATCTAGCTGACTTAAAGTTTCATCATCAGCTAATAGCCAAGGTGCTTCTATCTGGATAGTCTTTGCATATAAACTATCTACATCTTGGACTAGAAAAGATTGAATTTTTTCAACTTGTGTCGAGGAAATTTCCACTTGATTTAGCCAACTGAGTAAGCGCTGATCTCGCTCAATTAACAAATCTTTAGAGATTTGTACTTGTTGATGGCGAAATTCTTTTTCTCCCTGTGCTTGCACCTGAGTAAGCAAATTGGGAATTAATACTAGGGGGAAAACATCAGCCGCTAATTCACACATCGACTGACGTACTTGTTCAATTTCCGCAGTTTTTGTATCCTGTTGTAGTTCTAGTTGATTGCGTTCTGCTGCAATCTTCCCACCTTCAGAAATAAATTTATCAAAGGCTTCTTGCTGCTTTTGTTCTAATTCTTCTACCTGATTTTTGAGAGTTTCTAATTTTTCTCCTGTTGTTTGATAATCTTCTTGCTGTTGGGTTAACCTACTTTCAATTTCCTCTAAGTTTGCTAAATCCTTACTATTACCAAATTCTTTAAGTTTCCGGTTAACTAAAATATCTAAATCAATAGCTAAACGGTCTGCTAACTCTAGCCCTAAAAGTCCGCGAATTGCATCTATTACAACTGGTGGTGGTGTTTCCTGCTCTGCAAGTTCTTTAACCTGTTCACCATCAAAGAGAAATAAATTAGAAATACCTAATGGTAAAAGATTTTCAATATATTCATCCCAGATATTCACCAAAGACTCAACAGGCCAAGTATCATCATCGCCTAAAATTCCTAAAGAATCTTTACCATCTTTAGGATTTTTTTCCCAAGTTCTAACAATCCGATATTTTACTGGTTTATCATCTTCGATGTGTTCAAAAACTAATTCAATCCGGGTTTTATCAGTAGGGTTAGCTTTACTATTAACACATTGGTTCAAAAAATCATTATAACTTAAATTACTACGGGTAGAACATTGAGCGCGATGACCATAAAGCGTAAGGCGTATAGCATCCATTAGTGTAGTTTTTCCCCCACCATTCATCCCACCTAATAAAATAATTGGGCGCGAATTTTCATCTTTTCTTGGATCAAGATTGATTACTTGTCTTCCAGAGTAAGGGCCAAAGTTTTGTAGTACAAGTTCAAGAAATATCATTGATATTTAAGAATAAAATATATGGCGAATGGAATTCACCCAGTATTGTCCCGTTATTTTTGTAGGGTGTGCATTGCCCACCCTACCATATTTTTTACTAATCGAATTACAGTCACGTTGTCAGAATGTACCTAGTTAAGATACTCATGACTTCTCCAGGGTTGGGACTAGGTAATAAAGGACTCCATTCATTAACTTGAGCAAAACCCAGCTTGTAAAGGGTCAAAATTGTGTTGTTAACACCTGTTTTAGAACCATAAATTACTAGTTTTACAAACTCTCTCCCTGGTGTTGTTTCTTGAGATTCGTTGGCAAAAACAAGCGGCAAGATGGTTGGAAAGGTATCTGCCAAAAAGCTTTTAGTCATTGAGATTTACCTGATTGTTGGTGAGATAGTTATGTTACCTAATGGTAACATAACTATCTTACACTCTTAGTTACCAATAGGTAACATTTACTTGGTTATGTGCCTTTGACACAATCAAAGGCATGGGAAAAGCAGGAAAAGCGCTGAAACAGGTGTTGGAAATCTACGGTATTAGTCAAAACAAGTTAGCAGTAACGATGGGAACAGGACGGCCAAATGTTCACCGATGGGTAAACGAGATTAGAGATCCTGTTGCTGAGACAGTGCTAGAAATTCGGGATGCACTCAAGAAAATTAATCCAGCCGCAGCAGAAGAGTTTATCAGGCTGTACTTGGGAGATGCTGATAAAGATGAACAGCAAACTTAAAGCTTCGTCTCTCTATTTTTAAATTTTATATTTGCCCAAGTCTTAGTCTCATCAGGAGATTGTGTAGCATTAGTTACGTCAGCTTGTTGTGTCGTTACGTCAGCTTGTGCATTCGTGACGACAAAATCTGCTAAAGTTAGCTGCTTGACCTTTTCAATATCACCTTGTTCAACTGCTGTTTTCAAATCCCGTTTCAAATGAGCATTTTTCACCGCTTCATCTTTAGAACGCGAACTAGTAATAAAGCATTTTTCTAATGTGTCGTAGATTCCCACACGACGTGACATTTTACGAAATTGACGTTCTGTATCCAAAAGCTTCGCCATCAGTTCTAGGTGCATCGCGTCATCTGCACAGATTTCTTCTAACACTGCCCATTCATCGCTACCTAATAAGCTAAGGTCAGCGCCAGGACGGGGGTCTTGAAATTCTTCACCAGTCACTTCTTGATAAATCCGGGGTAAACTATCATCAAATTCGTGTTTATCTTCTAGCCAAATGCGGCGAATTTCGCTCATTTCTTCTAGAGTAATTAAGGTGATGTCGGACATGTTTTCTGGCGCTGTACGACGGGTTTTTGTTTGCGCTTCTAATAATCGCCTTAGCCAATGTTCTCGCCAAAATTTGGTATAAGGGCCAGGTATTGGTTCAACGGATATTTCCCCGTTTTTATTGCGTTCAAATAGTTGGACATCTCCCCAAATTCTTCTAAAATCTCTTTTGTCCCAGTCATCTTTAATATCTAATTCGTTACGGATATTTAATAATGGCTGCATCCATTCTTTCTCTTCATCATTTTGGATCATTGCCTCCATCGATTTATCCTTACTAACGATTGTGCAAACCCAGCAGCCAAATCGAGAATCACCACAGCTAGGAGTAGAAGTATCAACAACTAGTGGACATTCATTATCGGCTGTTGCACCTCGATACATAGTGAATAAGTCTTTGTTACTATATCCCCAAGAATTTTGCCACTGATTTAAGTAAATCCAAACTTCATCAGTACGCCAATCTTCGATAGGAAGATAAATCAATGAGTTAGGTCGGTTGGGATTAGTATTTATATGATCACGTACCCGCCATTCTCTATGTTTAGCCATCGTAGCAGCACGTTTAGAACTTTCAGCCTTGCGTGTACCTAAGACAAGAATTACTTCACCACTAGACCTAATAACTGCACGGATAAAGCTGTCAGATGGTTGAATTTTCAGGCGTTCAGTACACCATCTAAATCTGTTTCGCGGTGCTGGGTAGCCTTTTCCAATTAAGTTTACCCAAAAGGTATCCTTAATTGCAGGATAAAGCAAATGGGGTTCAATTGGCATTTCTTGCTCTTTAGCAGCAACTTTCATCTGTTCTAAAGAGTTACGTACCCAAACAGAGACCACAGGGTTTTCTACCAGCGTATCAGTTGTAATAACATGGATGGTTTTAGTTCTCTTTTCCTTGGGGAGTGCTGCGATCGCATTCCAGATAAGCTGTAAGGTTGCGGTACTATCTTTTCCGCCCGAATAGCCTACCACCCAAGGTATCTCATCTAAACAATACAATTCTTGAATTTCAGTGTTGAGAGCTTGGATGTAATCCACTAACTCTGCTACAGTACGTGCTTGCTGAACTTTATTTTCTGGTTGTTGTGCTGTAGTCATTTCTCCTTCTCTCTGAAAACACTGGCGTAATATCTGGGCGAATAGAATTCGCGCGCTACTTGCCTCTCCTGTCGAAGATGCTGCGCGAACAAGTCGGGGAACCGCAAGGGCGCAGTGGCTTGGCTACACAGACAAAACCCACGCAGGTGGGTTAAATAAAAGTTTTTAAAAACTTTACTATTAATATCCAATTTTTTGGATAATTAAACGACATAATCCTATTCTGTTTTTAAAATTTAACATGAAAGATAGTACATCTGACCCAACTGCTGACATCGCTAAAGATTACCTGGAACGGGAAAACAAGGAAAAACAGGTACTAGCTTTACTCCTGGAGAAGTTTTTAGGGAGAAAAGATCAGATTCTCGTTCAAAAAACCGAGATGGGTGGTATTGAGGCTTATATTAGCTCTGTTACTCTGGAATGGTTTGCAGGTCGGGTTCACTTCGCCTCTGGCTTACCTCTGTTTCAAAAAAAGTATAATCCTGAGACTGATAATGTCGAGATTGACGCGGATAGTATTGATGAAATTCAGCAGCGTCCCCTTGATTGGTCACGTCAAGCACCGCTAGTGCAGTATTTAGCGGCTCGACAAAATCACAAGTTTCCGCCGGTACTGGTGGTGATTAATCAACTGTGGGTAGATAATCCCAAAGCTGCTGAGTGGGATAGCGAAGGACGCGCCACCAAGTCTACGACTGATTTCATCCCTCTAGATAAAGACGGTAAGGTAGGTCTGCTAAATATTTCTGAAGATGATGTAACCATTTATGCACTAGATGGTCAACATCGACTCATGGGGGTTCAGGGGTTGATGGAGTTAATCAAAACTCGTAAACTTCAGCGTTATAAAAAAGATAAAGGTGTTGATGACAGCTTTATTACAGTAAATGATTTGATAGAAAAGTACCAAATAGACCTTGCTTACTTGCAAAATTTACCCAAGGAAAAAATTGGTATTGAATTCATCTGTGCGGTAGCGGCTGGGGAAACTCGCACCCAGGCGAGGCGGAGGGTGAGATCGATTTTTGTTCATGTGAACCTGATGGCTGCACCGTTGACTAAAGGGCAGCTAACACAGTTGAATGAGGATGATGGTTTTGCAATCGTTGCTAGAAAAATTGCAGTTACACATCCACTATTAGAACAAAAACAAGAACGCAATCCCCGTGTTAATTGGAATAGTGCAACAGTAGCTTCCAATTCTACAGTTTTGACGACTTTGCAAGCTCTACAAGACATGTCTGAGCGTTATTTGGCTCAAAAGTTCCCTCACTGGAAACCCTTGGAGAAAGGTCTAATTCCCATGCGTCCAGAGGATGAAGAACTTGAGCAGGGAATTGAGGAATTTAGCAAGCTATTTGATTCTTTGGCTAGTCTTTCCAGTTATAAAATTTTAGAACACGAGGATACACCAGCTTTACGGCGCTTCAGCTTTGAGAAGGATGGAGGTGAAGGAAATATGCTTTTCCGTCCAGTTGCTCAAGTTGCATTAGCGCAAGCTTTGGGAATTTTGGTATTTAAAAAAGGTTTTTCCCTAGCAGATATTTTTAAGAAACTGCGGAAGTTTGACCAGCAAGGCGGTTTTAGTGGTATGGAATATCCCCAATCTCTCTGGTATGGGATTTTGTATGACCCAAATAAAAAGCGGGTGCAAGTTGCTGGACGAGATTTGGCGGCGAAGTTATTGGTTTATATTCTGGGTGGAATTCAAGAACAGATGGAACGTGCTGAACTACGTAAGGCTTTGGCAGATGCTAGAACCGTGGAAGATAAAACTATAGGTTTTGATGGCAAGTTTGTTGAACCTAAGCAAGTAGGACTTCCATCTCTCCTGTAAGGATGTATATAAAGTGACGTTTCTATAGTTGCATTTAGCCAAAGTATAAGTGTATAATTTTGTGAGTGTCCAGTTGGGCATAAAACATAAGCAAGGCGTTCCGTAGAGCGCAGGAAAAATAAATGGCTACAAAAATAACAGCTCCTTTCTTTGCTACTGCTGCTTGTAAAGCATATAAAGAGGATAAAGAGTCCAGTAGAGTAATTTGGAATCTGACAGTCCCTTTATGCGAAGTGCCTCAAGGTTTGCCTTTAGATCCCAATGCCAGACTAGCCAACGAAAACCGGCGGACTGTTAAGAGTATGTTGACTACTCTGGCGCAAAAGCCAGAAGAGTTTATTTTCTACAACAATGGAATTTTAATTGTTGCAGACTCAATACAGGTTAGAGGTCATGGTGCCGGTGGAGGGTTTGATGTTGAGCTTTTACTTGTTAGTCCTGAGGAAGGACAGGAAGACAATTTCATCGGTAATGGTATTGTAAATGGTGGGCACACTTACACTGCTATCACAAAAGCCCGCAGTCATTACGATAAATTAAAATCAAAAGGATCTAAACCAAAACTTAACCAACAAACTGGTAAGGCTGACTACTCAGAGTTGGAAAATGCTAGTGTGCAAATCTTTGTGCTGGTCAACATCAGCCAAGAAGAAATATCAAATATCAGTAGGTATCGTAATACTAGTGAGAGTGTTGAGGAGTTTAGTCTTAAAAACCTAGCTAAAGATTGGGACATCATCGAAGAATACCTTCCTGCTGGATGTAAACCTTATGTTGCTTTCAGAGAGGGCGAAAATAAGCAATTCGATGTGACTGATTTGGTTCGTCGCCTTGCTTGCATTAATAATAAGTTGTATCCCTGGCGAGGTTCAGACGGTTCACCTAAAAATCCTAGTGCAACTTGCTCTGCATACGGAACTCTCATTAAGAATTGGAAAAAAGAAGACTTTAATGAGATTGTGCCTTTACTTAAAGATGTACTCTATATTGAGGAGTGTCTTCGTGATGAGTATGATCGGCAAAAAGGGCTGAGTAAGTTAAACGGCGTTGAAAAAAAGACTTATCAGTTCATCACAGGTAAGCAATTTAATCACACCCTTCCCATTACTTTCGTATTTCCTATTCTTGCAGCCTTCCGTGTATTTATCAAAGATGGAAAGTGGGAGAGTCCTGTCGAAAAGCTATGGGATGAGATGGGAAACACTCTCCTGAATAACTTGCTAACCGCCTACAGAAATGAGGGGAGGGGAAATCCAGCTGCCTTTGGGCGTTCTGCTTCAACATGGTCTAACCTTCTTTTAGTTCCGATGTTGAAGTTAACTGAATAGTTAAACTTACCTAAGCATTAATAACTATACCTATATTGGGAGCAGGGTGAACGCACGAGATTTCTGAAACCCTTGCTGGATAAGGATATTGACGAAAAAATCGGCTCAATTAAAAAACGCCGAAACCCTTGCTATTAAAGGATTCTTATACTTTAGATGCGTTTGCCCTGATATTGGGAGTTAAACTCTTATATAGGTATAGTTTGAATTTCATCTTGATTGAAATATATTTTGGTGATGCCATTGCAGCGCTTCCAGTTCTGGAAAGTGTTGCTCTGTATTTGGTAGAAGTATTGTTTCACCATGAAAATATTTCATAGGTTTAGCATGGGGAGATGCTTCTTCCAAATCATTGCTAACTATGATTTTGTATTCCTCATCTACAGCAAACCAACCGCGATCAAATGCCCAATGATGGTTTTTACACAGTGCTATTCCATTATGAATTCTACTGTCATAGAATTGTGAGAATGGCTTTATATGTGCGCCATCAACAATGTTTTGACTTACAGATTTAGTTACTTTTATGCCACAAAAAGCGCATTTATAATCATAAATATTTACAATTGCTTTTCTAAAAAAAGCATTTCTAATTACTGCTTTTCTTAAGTTCCATATAGGATTAGTATCTAAATTACTAAACTCAATAGTTTTTTCTATTTTTAAGGGGACATGTTGAAAATTTTGGTTAATGTTTAAAAAATTTTCTATCGAATTATCTTCAGATGGGAGCCAAGCTGAAACAAGTGCATCAATTAATATTTGCTTAGAAATTTCATTCAAGATGAAATTAAATAGTTTATCATCCAAATATGCATAGTCAACATCTTCCTTGAGTTTAGGAATTGTTTGCGGACGACCGCCATCATATCCAGAACTATACTTGAGATGCCAAAATTTACCATTATCATTTTTTAGATGAAAAAAAGGAAGTGCAAAATCACTTCCCTTAAAAGTACTAGAAGTAAGTACTTCCCAATACTTCTTAAAGGTATCAATCAATTTATCTGATATGGTGATACGATTATCTATAATTAAATCTTGTGTAATTAGATCAATTATAGATAAAAGTAATATGGGTTTATTAAGAGCATCACCCTTTTTATGACTTTTATATACCTTAATATTAGAGAAACATTCACAATAATAAACTAAATTTCTCTGATTTGCTGGCTGTTGTACTTTACTCATTGTTTAATTTTTATATAAATCACAACTATTTTCTCAGTCTGTTTGTAATTAGTAAGCGTGGATTGATAGTGATTTATGAAAGAAATTTGCTTAAATCAAAATCTTCTTCAGAGTTATCTTGAAACCTTTCAGAACTGAGTATCAATAAAATTCTTTCAGAATAATCTACTGCGCCCCGGATTTCTGATTGTAAGATTTCAAGTCCACCATTGGCATATTCTTCAAAGATATAATTACGTTTTTCGTTATTGTTTCCTTCTTTGAGAGATCAAACTTTTATATCTTGAATTTCAGCAATTGCTATTAAATTTATTACCGTATTATATCCCCTAACTATAAACTGTTCTTGGGGTATTGGCGATGGTTCCCTTTTAGAAATCTCTCCCAAAGCCACACGTTTTTTATGCTTTGCGCCCAAAGCTGCTGCAAACACAATCACATCAGCAAAAGTATTAAAAGGCCCTGTTCCACCATCTGAAGATGTTAAATCTTTCACCAACTCAGCCTTATCTTTAGCAACCCTGATTCTGCCAGTTTCAGCCATAATATTAATATCTACATTGTTGCCATCTTAACCGACAGCCAAAAGCGATGCCTACGATGGTCACTGAGCTTTACCGTTCGCGCAGCGTCTCGCAGAGAAGTGCTAGCTACGCCTACGCACTTGCCAAGGTATTATTTTATGATAGTATGCAGGCGATCACTATATCTTTTAATTAGTTAGGGATAATCTCAATTTCACCATCTTCTCTTCCCTCTGCGTCCTCTGCGCCTTGGCGGTTCGTTTCTTGAAAACTTATATTGAAAACTGAACATCCTCATAAACCAAAGAAATAGGAAAGTGAAAATCAACACTAGTTAAATGAACTTCATCCCCTTCTTCATAAGGATGTAACTCCCAGATTCCTCTCTCATTTAACCGAAAACAATCTAAACTGACTTTTTCAGCGTCAATGAGGACGTATTCTTGCAGAGTCTCGATACGGCGATACTGTGTAAACTTTCCACCTCTATCGTAAGCTTCTGTACTAGGAGAGAGAACTTCGACAATTAGACAAGGATACTGAATAAATTTAATAGCTTGTCTGTCCCGTTCATCACAACTCACCACAACATCTGGATAGTGAAACGGCCCATTTTCAGATACACCTACTTTTGCATCCGCCATAAAAGCGCGACATGAACCCCCTCGTAAGTGGCTTTTTAATGCCGAAGCCAAATTGAGAGCAATAGTAGTATGGGGAATAGTACCCCCAGTCATGGCAAAAACTTCACCATTGATATATTCGTATTTAATATCTTGGTGTTCTTCCCATTCCAAGTATTCCTGGGGAGTCATATACTTTCCGTCTGGACTCGCAACCATAACTTCATCCTTTAAACATTACGTTCAACCGCGATAATTTCAGTATATTCATACTCGTTCGGACTTTGTTTCACCAAAGGATATCTTTCCCCAGCCAACTCAATATAATCTTGTTCGCAATCCTGCTTAGATGAATAATACGTAAGCACATATTCTCTACCGATTCTGTCTGTCATTTCTGCTTCTACTTCACCCCGCCACTGAGTCTTAGTAACTAAAACTATCAACTGATTCGCTAATTGCGGAATTGTCTTCGCAATATGTCGCCGCGAACTTTCATCCAAACTACCAAAAGGTGAATCCATGACAATTGGGAAAGTGCTACTATCGGGAATCATCATCATTTTCCGCTTCTCACTCCATTCCCTTACTTTGTCAATGATGCTGGCAATAAAAGATAAACTAAGAATTTGGTTCTCCCCAGTGGATGCTGCAACTGGTGCTTCTATACCTGTAGTATTTTCTACTAATGTCAGTTCATATTTATCGCTAATTCTAGGAATGTATGGAGTTACAGAAATCTCTGTGAATATTTCTTGGACTCGCTTTTCTAGTTGCAGACGAAATTGTTGTTCTTGACGATTTCGGACTTCTGTTAAACGTTCAATTGCATCTTGAGTAGCGTTAATCCGTCGCTGTGCTAAAGTTTGCTTGTCTTCATTCAGCTTTTGTTTAGCAATTTGTTTATTTAAACCTTCAATTTCAGTTGTGAGTTGAGCAATTTCCTGCTGATTTGCACCCTGTTCTCGATTCAATTCATCAATTTTACTTTCAATTTCATCTAACCGTTTTTGCAAACTGCTAATTTCTTCATTAGCATCTTTTCGCAACCGTTCTTGAATATTGTCTAAATCGCCTTCAATTTGGGATATGCTTTGTCTTAATTGATTAATCCTAGTTTGTTCTCTATCAACTTCTTCCCAAAATCCTATCGCTTGCTTATCAATTTCATCTACTTGTGCGCTCATGCGAATTGCAGTTTCTTCCACTGCTGAGGAACCTGCTCTATTTAACCAGGTAGTCACATGAGTATGAGAATGATTACCCTCGTGTAATTCTGCGCCACAAATACAGCGCTGAGAATTGAGTAAATCATTCACAAATTCCCGCGATATTCCTGATGTTAACTCGCCTCGCTGCTTCAAATCATTGATAATTCCTCGGAACTGTGCTGTAGTCTCCGACAGTAAAACGCTATAACCCCGCGCGGAAATAACTTTTTTCAGCGCTTCTTTAGTTTTTTTATATTCTTCTTGATTCGCCACTTTCTGAGATTCTAAATTCTGCCATCTTTCTTGCAATTCCTTAGCAGCACTCAGTTCTCGCAAACGATTACTTGTTTCTTTTTTAAAAGTTTGTTGATATTCTAACTCTTCTTTAATTTCCGTTTGCCGTTTGATAATGCGTTCACGCTCTCGTTCTATCTTTTCTTGCTGTCGTAACAGTTGTTTAGTTTCAGAATCACCAATAGCTTTTAACTCATTTTCTAGAGTTTTTTTAGCATCTCCTAAATGTCTAATGGAACGGTTGATTACCTCCACACCCAAGAAAATTTTTGTAGCTTCGGCAATTTCAGCTTTTTTGTCAGAACGAACGATTTCTTCAATTCGTTCGCCGTCAAAGAAAAAATATTGATGTAAAGTAGCTGGTAAAATTTGATTGATTATATCGTCTGGTTGCTGATTTGGTATATTCCATTTACCATCGTCCCCACCAACCCACATGGTTAATTGAGTTTTGCCTGCATCAAAGTCACTTTCGTTTTTGTAACCCCGACAGGCGCGTTTAACTCGATAGCGTTTACCTTCATGTTCCCAGCCAATTTCTACCCAACATTCTACAGCTTGACCTTTCTGAGTTTCTGCGATCGCACGCTTATTTACTAACTGCTCTGTCGATGCAAACGCTGCACTAAATTTATCATACAGTACCCACGTAAAGGCATTCAGCAAGCTAGTTTTACCAGAGCCATTATTGCCATGAATAATTGTCGTGTTTTGAGCATCTCCACCAGCCAGGATCATCTCTGGTGTCATACCATAAAAGGAGCGAAAGTTGCATAGCTTCATTGAAGTCAGCTTCATCGCACCTCTTCCTTAATAATGTCCAAAATATTATCATTTATATGGCTGTTAATCTTCTTATCCAGCCTGCCTTTTTCCAGCTTCCATACCCGCTCAATAATTTGCCGTACTTCCGGTGGAGCGCTGGTTATTGGCTCCTGTACATCGTCGATATTCGCCTCTTGTGACATATTGAGTTTTGAAATATACTTTTTCTATATTTTAACTTTCTCTAGTGCTGGAATCGCCTCAGTAAAGCCACTGTTTGCGTTATCTTTGAAATCCTAATTTTCTTTAAAAAACACTTTATTATTTAATTGTTTTCTGTTATTATCAATGTTAATAATTTTTATAATAATGGGATGTAAATAACTTTAAAATTTTTACTTACATCCGATTATAATCAAATTCATAATTTTATTATTTCATACTTAATGCTTCTTTTTTCAAAACTCGAAAAATTTTACAAAAGAAGACAACTATTCTCTGGTTGATCATCAAATATCTAATAACCCATATCGCTTCTGTAAATCAAGTAACTTCATTCTTGCTTCACCAGCATTATCAGCCAAATCAGCAAATTCTACAAACCGACGTAATTCCTTTTTCAACAGATTGCGCTCAACTTCTATCGTTTCTCTATCTAAATCTGGTGGTAAAACAATCATGTCAAATATTGTCGCGCGTTCTTTAGCCGGATGAGGACGTAAAACTCGCCCCCGTCGCTGGATAAACTGGCGGGGATTACCAGAACTTGATAAAATCACCGCAGTTTTAATTGCCGGAATATCAACACCTTCATCTAAACAACGAATTGCGACTAAACCCTGCAACTCGCCACTTTCAAATTGATGGCGCAATGTTTCCCTTTCTTGTAAAGTTGTTTGAGCCGTATAAGTACTTACCTTGTACCCTAAATCCACTCCCAAAATTTTAGCCACAGCTTTAACTTGACGTAGGGATGAACGTTGTCCCGCATCTTGTGAACCATCGCTACAATAAAAAAGAGTGTGAGTAGTTTCGCGGCGAGTTGCCATTAATTCATGTAAGGCGGTTAATTTATTTTCTGCTGCACCAATTAATCTTGCTCTTTGCATCAACAACGGCTTTAAATCTTCATTGTCTTCAAATCCCGATTCGCCATTTTCTCGATCCCGATAAAGCAGCGATCGCCCAATTCTTTTAGTTAACTTTAGATAAGCAATGCTTTCTGCTTCAGTTAATTCCACTAGCACCGGATAATACAGATAATGTACCAAAGCACCTTGAGCGATCGCATCCCTCAAAGTAAACTCTGGCTGGAGAACTGGGCCAAAATAATCAAATATAGATTGCGTACCAAAATCATCAAAATACCTCTCCGGTGTGGCAGATAAAGCCAGTCTCAACCCAACGCGACGCGGTAAACTTTCTTCTAACTTGGGTGCGCCTAAATTATGCGCCTCATCCCCAATAATTAAAGTTTTGGCGGGAAAATATTTGAGTTGAGACCCAAATCCATCTCCAATTAATGTGGAGTTCGTAGTAATCACAGTCACAAACCGTTGAGAACCAGAACGCAGATTATAAATTTGCGTGGAAAGTTGACTTTGCCAAGTGCGTAAATTCTCAAAAGCTAAAATGGGTTGCAAATTAAATTTTTCACATTCTCGCGCCCATTGGGTGACGAGATGGCGATAGGGACATACCACCAACAACACTTGTAAATTAATCTGCTGATATAATTCACAAGCGATCGCTAGTGCAGTAATCGTTTTACCACTACCAGTAGCCATTTTCAACGTCCCTCTGCCATTGTTGGTAAACCAGCTAGCGATCGCTTGTCGCTGATATTCCCGCAATTGCAGAGATGGAGGCATTTTTGGGCATCCTGGTAATGGTTGCGAAGTGTGATAACTGCCCTTACTTTCCCTTGCAAATGGTAATTTTAATCGAAATGCGCCACGGGGAGTATCCCCGTGGTCACTTTCGCGGAAAGTGGGCAGTTGCTGCACTGGATTTTGCGTCAGGTACATATGTTAAGCACAAACGTGGTGATGAACCTAAGTAATAAGTTAGGAGTTAGGAGTTGGGAGTTAGTAATTTAAAACTCATAACTGATCACTTTCTTATTACTCAGTTGTAACCGCGCCAAACACCAATGAGAGAACCTTGCACCTGCACTTGTATAGCACTGACTTCAATGGGATTGTACTTAGGATTTGCTGGTTTGAGGGTAACGTGATCGCCTTGGCGATAAAAACGTTTTAAAGTGGTACCGAATCCATCAACTCTGGCGGCGACGATGGTGCCATTTTTCAAATGATTTGGTTCTGCTACTGGACGCAGGAATACCACATCGCCATCAGCAATTAAATCTTCAATCATGCTATCGCCAGCTACCCGCAAAGCGTAGGTTTGGGGAGGTAATGATAAATTAGAAAAGTCTAGATGATCTATAGCATCAGTAAATGGTTCTATTAAACCACCAGCAGCGATCGTCCCCAAAATTGGTACACCTTGCTTTACAGGACGCAAAATCCGAATCGTTCGCGCTTGGCCTTCAGTCCATTCTATATATCCTTTAGTACGTAAATGTTCCAAGCGACTTTGAATTGGTGCTGGTGACTTCAAGTTCATCCCTTGCATCATTTGCCGAATTGAAGGCGAATGCTGGTGCGATCGGATGTATTCTGCCAACCATTCGTAAAGTTCTTGTTGAGCTTCCGTTAGACGTTCCATAAATTTGCGGGAAGTAATTATAAATGTCTCTAGAACATTAGTACTACAAAAAACTCCCCATAACAAGAGAAAAGTAAAAATATGAAAGGCAAAAGAAACAATATTCTCTTTTCTTTTACCCATTTATTTTGGATTTTTTACCAAGATAGTAGTCAGGAGCCAATCGCACACTAGCTATTCTGACTCCTAACTCCTGTACAGACGCGATTAATCGCGTCTTTTTTCATTCTGCCCCTAAGATACTGGCAAGTAAAGCTTTTTGGGCGTGGAGGCGATTTTCTGCCTGTTCCCAAACTCGTGATTGGGAACCTTCAATAACAGATCCGGTAATTTCTTCACCACGATGGGCTGGTAAGCAGTGTAAAACAATTGCTTCTGAATCAGCAAGGCTCAATAGCTGCTCTGAAATTTGGTAAGGCTGGAAAATAGGCAGACGATCGCCTGCTTCTGCTTCTTGCCCCATACTCGCCCAAACATCAGTATAAAGTACAGCAGCTCCCTTAGCGGCTAATTCTGGATCATGAGTGAGGAGGACTTCAGTTTTGTGATTAGCGATCGCTCTTGCTTGTTCTACAATCCTAGAATCTGGCTCATATCCGCTAGGGGTGGCAATTCTAACATTCATCCCCACCAAAGCACAGCCCAACATCAGAGAATTAGCCACATTATTTCCATCACCCACGTAAGTTAAAGTTAACCCGGCAAGGGTGCCAAAGCCTTCTTGAATCGTCAATAAATCCGCTAATACCTGACAAGGATGTTCTGCATCGGTAAGCGCATTAATTACCGGAATCTTGGCATAGTGAGCAAAAGTTTCCAATTCCTGCTGTGCAAAAGTGCGAATTGCCAAAATATCCAAATATCGATCTAACACCCGCGCCGTATCCTGCAAAGGTTCCCCACGACTAACTTGAGTGACATTGGGGTTGAGATCGATTACCTGTCCACCCAGTTGGTACATCGCCACAGTAAAACTTACCCGCGTGCGAGTTGAGGCTTTGGAGAACAACAACCCCAAAACTTTATTACACTGCAACTTCAGCTGTTGTGATTTAAGTTGAGTTGCCAATTGCAGAAGTTCTTGAAGTTCTGTAGGACTGATGTCCGCCAGACTTAATAAATCTCGTCCGATCAACGCTGCCATGCTTCCGATGTGTAAAGAACAATTATATATTTCTGTTGCTTTACCAGCCGGATCAAAAAAATACAGTTTTAAAACTGTACCAGATATTTTTGCGTCCAGCCCAGAATTTGAGTTAGCTTTTGCTAATATCAATTCTCCGTGAGCTTGCACTTAATGATTACTCCTTCTGTTAAGGCGGCGTACAAGGCGTACAAGGCGTGAACCAGCGCTCTAGTGCGGGTTTCCCGCCGTAGGCGACTGGTGTTAGCGCCACAAAGAGCGAGTCTTCTCCCAAGGGGAGACGATGCCGCGCAACGAGCGTCACCCGTTCGCCCAAGGCGTTCCCGCAGGGTAGGGCGGTTCGTTTAATAATTAAGTGCATCTTCATAGCGAATTGGTATAAGAATATTAATTTATCAACTTTATCAGTGATTCTGATCACTGATTTTTTTCTGTTTGATTACAATTGCTACGCAGCTTAAACCATCTAGGGGGCACAAAAGCAGTGATATTCCCAAAATCTCTGGTCTTTTAGCCTAATTTAGGAAGAAAGAGATATTTTTTAGGAATTATAGCTAGACAAATAAGTTGATTATGGTACAATTAGAAATTGTGGTTGCTATTTGAGAGCGATCGCTAAACCCGCCAGCATAGCACAGTGGTAGTGCATCCGACTTGTAATCGGAAGGTCGCGAGTTCAAATCCCGCTGCTGGCCTGAACAAATGTCGAGTCATTATTTATCGTTTGTGACGATAAATAATGATTTTTTCATTTATGTATAAACGATGTTTTTTGTCAAGTTTAATTTAAATGCGCTTACCCTCCTCTAAGAGTAAGAGGTTGTGATCACATCCTTAAACGAAGCTAAAAGAAATTATTTCCGTGTGATTAGACAAAAATTACCAAAGTTACAATCACAACTTAACTAAGTAAGCCAATAAGTATCCTATTAAAGCTTGACTGAGGCAAGCGATCGCAGCCAGGATATAGGGAAATATTTTTTACCGGAGAAGAAGTATTTTGTTGAGTGAGGAATATACCGAAAACGGTAAACTTAATGAAGTAGAAACCATCGCTACACTGATTAATCCAGCACTCCACAAAAAGCTTGGTATTAGCCGACACCGATTGTTTCATATTAAGGACTTTTACTAATTTGTAATTCTTAATTACGAATTACAAATTAGTAGAAGTCCTATTGTTCATGAATTCGCAAGTTGTTGGTAGCGTTCCTGAATTTCCTGAATCGAAAACAAAGTTTCAAACTTCAACCCAGCTGACTGGTACAACTCACCTCCTCCCTGTTGTCGATCTACCAGTGAAATTACTTGATTTACAATATAACCTGCATCTTTAAGACGCTCAACCGCTTTCAGAGCAGATTGCCCAGTTGTTACCACATCTTCCAAGACTACTACTTTTGCACCTTCTGGTAAACTGGGGCCTTCTATATAAGCTCTTGTCCCATAACCCTTGGCTTCCTTGCGAATAATCAACGCTGGTATCGGTCGGTTTTCATAAACAGAAACTACACTCACTGCTGTCACAATTGGGTCAGCCCCCAATGTTAAACCACCTACAGCCTGTGTATCTACAGGTAACAAAGGAAACAGCAAGCGTCCGACCGCCAAAGCGCCTTGAGGATGGAGTGTTACCTGTGTCTTGTTGACGTAATAAGAACTACGTAGCCCAGAAGAGAGGAGAAAATCACCCTCTTGATAAGCAAGTTGGCAAAATAAATCTAGTAGCTTGTGACGCAATGTGGTCAAATCAGCAGTGGTTGCCCAAATATTTGAGTGGGTAAGAGTTTCAGTAGGATACGTCATTACAAAACATTAAAAGTTGTGCTACACCAAAGGTTGAACTCATCAGAGTTCTGAACTTAAGCATAAATTAAGATTCGCCCAAAACAAAAATTGAGGAGTCAGAAACGTGCCTATAAAATTAAAAACCTTTAGTGGTTTATTGGTGCTGCTTGCTGCTTGTATTGCTTTTCCCTCTGTTGCATCTGCCCAAACCGCAACACCCAATTATCAAACTACCAATGATGTATTTGAAAGAGCTTTTTTTCGTCACGATCGCAATTTCTACGAAAATGGCAGCCTCAAGCGTCAGCTAGACTCATTTTTAGGATCTGGTTCTAGTTTCGGTGGTTCCTTCCCAGAAAATGAAATTGCCCACGATGCTGAGTTGGTTAACACTTTATATCATGATGTCCTAACTCAGCAAGTTGGCAACGATCCTTATATTCGTACTCTTGATTTACCGAATCCTTATGACACGTCGCTGATGATGTCTCCTCGTTTGAATAGCAACAAACTCAAACTAGGAACTGAATTCCGGTTTGAAACTTTACCATCTCGGTAACAGTGCTGAGTGCTGAGAGGAGAGTTAAAAATTAAAAGTGAGGTTAGCCTAAAGTTTTAAGGATGGGAAAAAGTGAGGAGTTAATTAAAACTCATAACTCATAACTCATGACTCAGCACTCATTAAATCCTGACTGGAGGAGTTGAACCAGGATGTCAATGCTCAAGATAATGTAGTATTATTGATCTCCCAATGATCATTGAGTATCTGATAATACAACATATTATTGCTTTTTATTGATTCAGTGCGCCCTGCTGGAATCGAACCAGCCTGAAGGCGAATTATGAGTTCGCTGCCTCCCCAATCGGCCAAAGGCGCGTGTTTCCTTGGGTTTCGGCTTCCTGTGAGTCAATTACTTCAACTCTTAGGTCAACCTTATTTGCTAATTAGAGTGAGGAAAATTCCTCATACATTGAGTTTAGTCAATTGTATAATTATAGCACAAAATTACCACCTGTGAATACTCAACAATAGTTTACCAGATTTTTATACTACATAATTTGATCATCAAATAGTGCAAACTAATATTGATTAAGTTCCTTTAAGGATTGAGGTCAAAAGCTTCACTATCCTTAAATAGACCAGCATTCTTTTGTGATAGCTTGTCAGCGATGAAGATAAATTCTACTGTACTTCTTACTTTGATTTTGTTAATCCTGATGATGGGAGCAGGTTCTGTAAGCGCTTTTTTGGGGTTTGAACTGGGGAGTTCAGCACTTAAAGGCGTTACCACACCAGATGGGCGTCCCACAACCAAATTTGCCAGCAATAAGACAAATAGCTCCCAACAGGGAGGGCTAGTGCTATTAAAAGAGGAAGAAATCCTGAAAATTGTCAAGGCGCGAATTGACGGTAAAACCAAGGCTGCTAAATCGGAAAAGCTAGAGGAAGATGATGAAGAAACCAATAGCAGCAAGCAGAAGCCAGAGGAAAAACCCCCACAAGTAGTTGAAGAAAAACCCCAGCCAGGTTTTCCAGTTACTGCCCAGAGCGAAGGTGTAACTATGGCTGTGCAATCTGTCCGCTACTCTGGTGGTGATTTGCTATTGAAAGTGAAAATGCAGAACAAAGGTAAGGATTCTGTGCGCTTCCTGTATAGTTTTTTAGATGTTACCGATGATAAAGGACGAACCCTGAGTGCTAGTACAGAGGGTTTACCAACAGAATTGCCTGCAAATGGACCAACATTTTCCGGTACAGTGAGTATTCCTACAGCTTTACTTGATGATGTCAAGAAGATATCACTCGCTCTGACTGATTATCCCGCTCAAAAATTGAAGCTAGAAGCATCGAATATTCCTGTAGAAAGGTAGGAGAGACAATTTCAGATTTGAGATTTGAGATTTGAGATTGGGCACATGGTACTAGACAATTTGCCTAATCCCTAATCCCCAAAACTTAATCCAAAATCCGTCTTGGAAAGTTTTGATCGCCCGAAATCGGCGCTCAGACTTTCCGCAAAATCCAAAATCCAAAATCCAAAAATGGAGGGCGTGAGTTTTACACGAGCTTTGGCAGTGAGTGGTTTTCCTAATTTAATTTGGACAGACGTGGCGCTGCGGTTATTGTCAGTGCTACTACTGATTGCCATAAATGCCTTTTTTGTGACGGCGGAATTTTCGATGGTAAGTGTGCGGCGATCGCGTATTCACCAGCTAGTTAAGGCTGGGGATATTCCAGCGATCGCTGTCGAGATGCTACAACGTAGTATTGACCGACTACTATCTACCACCCAGTTAGGTATTACCCTTTCTAGTTTGGCACTGGGATGGATTGGCGAAAGTACGATTGTCGTGCTAGTGAATGCATGGTTAAAATCCTGGCCTTTACCAAGTAACATCACTACCTTGCTGGCGCATTCTCTATCAATTCCCATTGCCTTTTTCTTGATTGCCTATTTGCAAATTGTGATCGGAGAACTATGTCCCAAATCCTTAGCCATGCTGTACTCAGAACAGCTAGCTAGGTTTTTAGGACCTTCGGTAAAAGCGATCGTGCGTTTTTTTGGCCCCTTCATCTGGATTCTTAATCAATCAACTCGTTGCTTTTTGCGGATTTTTGGCATCCAATACACAGGTCAAGGCTGGAGACCCCCTGTAACTCCGGAAGAATTGCAACTGATTATCTCTACAGAATGGGGGTCTACTGGTTTACAGCGTGCGGAGCGAGAACTGCTCAATAATGTCTTTGAGTTTGGAGATGTAATGGCCCAAGATGTGATGATCCCCCGCACCAGTATCATCGCGCTACCAAAAGATGCTACCTTCCAGACATTACTCAGAGAAATGGCTTCTACTGGTTACTCTCGCTATCCGGTGATTGGTGAATCTTTGGACAATGTTCGCGGCATTATTTATTTTAAAGACTTGGCACAACCTTTGGCTGTAGGAAAGCTCAGTTTAGAGACACAGATCCAACCTTGGATGCGTCCCGCCCGGTTTGTTCCAGAACACACGCCCTTGAGTGAACTTTTGCCACTGATGCAGCAAGAGAAACCAGCTATGGTCATGGTAGTGAATGAATTTGGCTCTACTGTGGGACTAGTGACAATCAAAGATGTCATTGCCGAAATCATTGGCGACGCCAGCGAACCTGAAAGCAGCGACGACTTACTGATTCAGATGTTAGATGAGCAGAAATTTTTAGTGCAGGCACAAATCAACCTCGAAGACCTCAACGAGGTTTTGCATCTCAATTTGCCCTTGACAAGAGAATACCAAACACTAGGGGGCTTTTTGCTGTATCAGTTACAAAAAATTCCTGCCAAAGGCGAAACCTTTTGTTATCAAAATCTCGAATTCACCGTGGTGTCAATTGTTGGTCCACGCCTTCATCAAATTCAACTGCAACGGTTAGAAGAGTTAGGAGTTGAGAGTTAGGAGTTATGAATTAAAACTCTTCACTCCTAACTCAAGAAGCATACACCAGTGGATCAACGAGTCCCAATTCGGCAAAAGCTGCTAGCCGCAAGCGACAAGAATCACACACACCACAGGCGACATCTCCGCCGGCATAGCAAGACCAAGTTAGTTCCCAAGGAACTCCCAATTGGTTCCCCAATTGGATGATTTCGGTTTTTTTCAAGTTGACTAGGGGTGCAACAATATTAATTGGTCGTCCTTCACGCCCTTGTTTGGTTCCCAGGCGAAAAACTTCTTGCATTGCTTGGATATAGTCGGGGCGACAGTCAGGATATCCTGAGTAATCTAAGGCGTTGACGCCGATATAGACACGTTGTGCTGCGATCGCTTCAGCGTAACCAAGAGCAAAGCTTAAGAATATGGTATTACGAGCCGGAACATAAGTGACAGGAATATTTTGAGACATTTCATCCAGGGAACGTTCCTGGGGTAAATCAATGGCGTCGTCCGTAAGTGCTGAACCGCCCCATTGTCGTAAGTCAAAATTAACCACCTGATGTTTCACGATCCCAGCTTTTTGAGCAACAAAAAAGGCTGACTGTAACTCTCGTCGGTGTCGCTGCTGGTAATCAAAGGAAATGGCATGACATTCACAGCCATCAGCCTTAGCTTTGTACAAAATTGTGGAAGAGTCCAATCCCCCAGATAACAAAATTACAGCTTTCATCTCGGTTGCAAATTTTGGATTTCAAATCGCCAAATTACACCTTAACAAAATGCCAAAAAGCAATGTCAAGGAGAATTTAGACTTCGGTCTGATTGAATTTTTTAAAGTTAATAAAAAGACATATATTTTTTGTCGAAAGTGCAAAATACAAAGTAAACCCGAACTATCTATACAAAAGATATCTGGATTACGGGAACCGATCACAAACTTTGAAATTCTTCATAAACATAGGCTCTATGTTACCATCTGGATGGTTTTAGACGGATCGTAACTGGCTTTCGAGTATAAACGCCAACGGCCGTAGCGTCTCTATATTTGGTGGTTGAGGAGATAATAATAGTGCAAGATAGCATGTCAGTGGCAGAACCGAATCCATATACACAGCGCAACCAGCCACGACCGATCCGCATAGGCGTGATTGGAGTGGGTAACATGGGACAACACCATGCTCGCGTGCTGAGTTCAATGAAAGATGTTGAACTAGTCGGAGTGGCAGATATTAACGTTGAGCGAGGGTTAGAAACTGCCAGTAACTACAAGGTGCGTTTTTTTGAAGATTACTGTGACCTGCTACCCCTCGTGGAAGCAGTTTGTGTAGCTGTTCCCACCCGTCTGCACTATGCCGTGGGCATCAACTGTCTGTTAGCGGGAATTCATGTTTTGATTGAAAAACCGATCGCAGCCAGTATTTCTGAGGCAGAGTCTTTAGTAAATGCCGCAGCTGAGTCTGGGTGTATCCTGCAAGTAGGTCATATTGAGCGTTTTAACCCAGCTTTTAAAGAATTGAGCCAAGTGCTGAAAACTGAGGCATTGCTGGCGCTAGAAGCCCACAGGATGAGTCCTTACTCAGATCGGGCAAACGATGTTTCGGTTGTGCTGGATTTAATGATCCATGACATCGACCTACTTTTGGAATTAGCTGCTTCCCCAGTAACGAAATTGACTGCTAGCGGTACTCGTGCCCTAGACTCTGGTTATTTAGATTACGTAACTGCCACCTTGGGGTTTGCCAATGGTATTGTTGCTACTCTGACTGCTAGTAAAGTCACTCACCGAAAAATTCGCCGGATTGTCGCCCATTGCAAAAATTCATTTACTGAGGCAGATTTTCTCAAGAATGAAATTTTGATTCACCGACAAACTAGTGCCAATTCTCTCACCGACCACCGACAAGTACTTTATAGGCAAGATGGTGTAATTGAAAAAGTCTACACCAGCAATATTCAACCCTTAAGTGCAGAATTAGAACATTTTGTCAACTGTGTACATGGTGGCAATCAACCCTCAGTAGGTGGTGAACAAGCTCTCAAAGCCCTGAGACTGGCAAGTTTGATTGAGCAGATGGCGCTGGAAGATCGAGTTTGGAATCCATTAGACTGGCAATCGGAACCAAGAGTACAATCGTTGACCCCGACAGCCTAGAACAAGAAGAGGGGCAGAGGGGGATGAGGGGGACAAGGTAAAATTTTCTCCCTTGTCTTTTTTTTTCTGCCTCATCTCCACTACACCCCCAACCTGAGAAGAAAACCCTAAAGTATGTTTTTTAACTTGCTATCAAATCTTTAGATCCTCCCTAGTCCTTTTAAAAAACTGACAAAGGGGGATCTAAAAAATTAGAAAACAAAACCTAGTGGTTCGTTTCATTAATTTTGTGAGGTTCCTTGTGAGCGATTTCTCGCTCAATTTTAAAGGCTAGAGCAGTGCAGCAATTTCAGGAATTGACTCAATGCTTGAATGGATAACTAATACTATCAACTATTTTGGCTATTGGGGAATTGCCCTACTAATGTTTCTAGAGAACCTTTTTCCCCCCATTCCTTCAGAATTGATCATGCCACTGGCTGGATTTACAGCAAGTCCATATCAACCAGAAGGGGCAAAGCTGAATATCATTGGTGTATTTTTTGCAGGACTTTTGGGTTCTGTATTGGGCGCACTTATTTGGTATTATCCGGGTAAGCTTTTTGGCGAAACCCGTTTGAAAGCTTGGGCTGATCAGTATGGTAAATGGCTAGCTACATCTAGTAAAGATATCACCAAGGCCAAAGAGTGGTTTGACCGACAAGGTAGAAAAGCAGTATTAATTGGTCGTCTTGTACCGGGAATCCGCACCTTGATTTCTGTTCCCGCAGGTATCAGCAATATGCCCCTGCTACCATTTTTGTTTTACACAACCTTAGGTAGCGCTGCTTGGGTGGGTTTGCTAACATACTCAGGATACGCGTTGGGTAGTCAGTATGAACTTGTGGATAAGTACCTTGCTCCTGTATCCAAAATCGTACTTGGGGGTTTTGTTTTGGCATTTGTTTTCTGGATATTCAAGCGCCAGCTAAGACGTACTAGAAGATGAAACACGGACGCTTTTGGTTTGAAAGCAGTGAAAGCAGGGGTTACATCTGGCCAAAATTCGCCTACACTATGCCAAATAATACTAGATGTGCGTTGGCAGAGCTTATCGGAGGTATCGCCGGAATTAATTTTTGGCATATTTCTAGCTACACTTGACGCAACCTAGAATTTATGGTTGCTCGCATTTTTGTAAGATGAGCATGACAACTTTTTACAGTTAAGTTTGAACTAGGAGCTTTCATGACAGACCAACCTTCCGCCGCTAACCCTATGAATAGTGCTGCTATACCCATGAATAGGCAGCCGTTAGCATCGACGACTCCCATAAATGCTGTTAATAATCCTTCCATTACCAATCCCAACAAGGCAGGCGGTGGTTCTGGGAAAACCATTCTCAGTGTTGATTTAGGCAGAACTTCCACCAAGACTTGTGTGAGTCGCGAACCAAACAATGTGGTGTTCGTACCTGCCAACGTGAAGCAGATGTCAATAGAACAAGTACGCGGCGGTGTTTTTGAAGCTAGGGCTACTGACCCCTTAATGGATTTGTGGCTGGAGTATCAAGGAAATGGATATGCTGTTGGTCAACTGGCAGCAGATTTTGGGGCGAATTTAGGAGTGGGACAATCTAAGGTAGAAGCTGCACTGGTAAAAGTGTTAGCAAGTGCTGGCTACTTCAAACTCAGAGATGATATTTCAGTCGTATTGGGTCTACCTTTTCTTTCCTTAGAGCAATTTGAAAAGGAAAAAGCACAGTTGATTAGCCAAGTAGGTGGTCCTCATGTGTTGAATTTCCGAGGCGAATCTGTGTCGCTGAACGTCAGTAAGGTATGGGTAATGCCAGAGGGCTACGGCAGCCTACTGTGGTCTGAAGCTCAACCGAAGAAAAGTCCAGGCAGTCCCGATTTTACAAAAATATCGGTAGCGATTGTTGATATTGGACATCAAACCGTCGATCTTTTGATGGTAGATAACTTCCGTTTTGCCAGAGGTGCTTCTAAGAGCGAAGACTTCGGTATGAATAAGTTTTATGAATTGGTGTCCGCCGAAATCGAGGGAGCAGATAGTCAATCTCTAGCGCTGATTTCCACTGTTAACAAACCCAGAGGTGAACGCTATTACCGTCCTAAAGGTGCTAGCAAGCCCACCAACCTAGACGATTTTCTTCCCAACCTCACAGAGATGTTTTCACGCGAAATCTGTAGCCGTGTGCTAGCCTGGTTGCCAGAACGCGTCACCGATGTGATTCTCACTGGCGGGGGTGGTGAGTTCTTCTGGGACGACGTTCAACGTCTACTCAAGGAAGCAAAGATTAATGCTCATTTAGCAGCACCTTCCCGACAGGCGAATGCTTTGGGGCAGTATATTTATGGAGAGGCACAATTATCCTCCAATCGCGCTGCTAGGGCATAAAGCTGATGTTCCAATGGTCAAAAAAGGTAGTTAAATCCGTCACGTTCAACCCAGAGCTTGCTGATGAAAGCTTGTTAGCGCAAGTAGAAAGTTATTTGGAAAAACAACCAGACAAGACTTTCAGTGACCTCTGTAAAGAAGCCTTGTGGCAATCTTTATGTGTACCGGCTGTACAACCTGCTCCACAAACAGCAGCAACAACACCGATTGAACAACAAATCGGTGAACTGCAACGTCAAGTGGCTGGACTTGAGGAACGTTTTTTTGCCAAGGGATCTAATCGTTTGGAGGCGATGGAACATCATCTTCTGCAACTTTCTCAACAAGTTGCACAATTGGCGCTCATAGTCAATGATCGATCATTCATTCAGTCTCCAACTCAGTTAGAAGTAGTAAATAATACTTCTTATACTGTTGCTACCCCTCCTCAAGAGGTTGACCCCGTAATCAGTCGCCTTAGTCAGTTTCTCGATGATTTTTAAGGAACAATCGGCTTTGTGAGCAGTTTTTGCTCCTCTCAACAATCCTTAATAGTATTAACTATTAAGGATTATTAATATTTCTATATAAATAATAAAAATATTGAGATTTGTGTATGTTGGCATTGGTAATGAAACTCCAGTGCCTAATCTCCCAAGAGTTACGCACTCAGATACCCGAATCCCGTTTTTAAAGATTGCTTGGGGAAATTTAAATTTCAGGTTTCGTGCGTAAGTCTTAATTTGTCAATGCTCAGAAAGCGGTTTTTCATCATAAATTTATTTTATTACCATAGCTTTAGTAAAAAAGTTAAATAAGTTTTCATATTTGGGAACAATAAACTCACTAAAGCGCAGGTAAGTAGGATAAAAGCATTGACTGATGAAACTACGGAACTGTTGTATCCCTCTGTTGAAAAGTTAGTTCAAGAGATTGTGGCCGTTAATCACGCTTGGAAAGTAGCTTGTGAATTGTTTGGACAAGATTCGCACTTATCTATTTCTTCGCGGGATTTAAAAACTTGTAGGAACCTTTTATGGTATACAGCAGGGACTTCAAGGAATCAATTTATCTACAGAAAATACCCAAGAATTGATGACTGCCAGTAAAGAGCTACTAGTGGGAATGAAAACAGCTTTCTCCACTTCCATGATTGGGCTTGGTTCTGGTAGCTTGTTTACTCTAGTTTTGTTTGGGTGTGATTCGCTACGGCAGAAACGGCGTGATAGTTTGCGTCGGAAATTGAAGGCGATCACAACTTTAAAAACAGCAGAAAACGCCAATAGTGAAGTAGCTGAAGCACTTAGTCTTGTAGCAAAAAATTTGACTGGGCTAAAGCAGCTAAATGCAGAAGGCATTGGTGAAGCTGTAGGTAAGAGTATTGCAGAACAGTTTGCAGGTTTAAATCAGTTATCAGCCCAAGCTATTGGTAAAGCCGTAGGCCAGCAGATGTTCCCAGCCTTGGAAGCAATATTCAAAGAACAGAAAAAACTTCGAGAAGTCCAAGAAAATCAGGGACAGAAAGTTTTAGAAGAACTCATCAAGGATCTACGAATTCAGGTACTTGAACCGATTGCAGATAGACTCGATAGAAGTGCAGAGTTAACACAGCAAGCTTCCACCGCAGTGCTAACACTGCATAGAGAATTGGGTGGTATCTCTCAAAATTTGGCAAGTTCCATCTTAACAATTGAGAACTTTCAAAAAGAAACTTTGGTAGAACTTAAAGGATTTGCTAAGAATTTGGGAGACACTCTCAATCAATTACAGACAGATACAAGAGGTGTTTTACAAGAAACAGGACAGGAAATTAATCGAGCCGTAGTTCACAGTATGGCTGTTAATTTGTTTGGATGAAATGTCAAATAGTCAGCAAATAAAAGCTGTTAATCATTTACTCACTAATGTTTCCAATAATATAGCAACCAATCATTATTTACTGGTTGATTGGTTGCGAAAGAACTATAGAAATGGTGAAAATTGGTATAAACTTTCAGATCCAGCAAGACAAAGACTTCGAGAGTGGATTGGAGGTATCAATTATACTGATTTCCAAAAGTTAGTAAATCTCATATTGAACAAGCTCGATTTGCAAGACTTCGAGTCAAATCGGCTATGTAGACGCAGAGATTTTTGGGCTGATTATAGTAACCGCTTTGAAACTGGACTTTAGACTAAGAAGCACAAAATAACTCAGAGAAGCTGAGTTGAGAACAGCCAAAGCAAAAAAGTAGAAAAATCACAAATTAAGCGAT